>NZ_JACHWE010000002.1:0-1111417 GCF_014191175.1 Cupriavidus alkaliphilus
GTGCGGATTCCCGTGTGAAAGTAGGTCATCGCCAGGCTCTTATTCTGCAAAACCCCTCGACAGCGTGTGCTGCGAGGGGTTTTGTCTTTGGCGCGCCGCTCGCGACAGCACCCGCCTTTTTCTTGCTAAAACTGTCGACGCCGTACCGTGGCCCCCACGATGGCACCCGCCAGACAGATTCCGCCGAGCAATGCCGCGGCTGGCGTGACACCGTACGCGGTCGAAGCGCTTGCAGCGACCGGTAATAGCGCCAGCACCACCACGTTATTGACGCTTTCCGACACCGCCAGCACTTTTCCTTTGTTGGCGCCGGCCCTTTGCGCGAGCATGGCGGTGCTGGCAGGTGCCGCGATACCCAGCGCAGCTCCCCAGACCAGCAGACATCCCAGCGCCAG
This sequence comes from Cupriavidus alkaliphilus, assembly GCF_014191175.1. Taxonomy (NCBI): domain Bacteria; kingdom Pseudomonadati; phylum Pseudomonadota; class Betaproteobacteria; order Burkholderiales; family Burkholderiaceae; genus Cupriavidus; species Cupriavidus alkaliphilus. The sequence continues at coordinate 396 of NZ_JACHWE010000002.1, forward strand.
CGGCAGCCCGACGGCAGTGGTCAGGAACAATGTCATGGATGCGGCGACAACCACGGTAGCGAGAACCAAGGTGTTCTCTTCGCGCTGGTAACGCCGGCTGAAATGTCCCGCCAGCATATTGCCGATTCCCAGCCCCAGACCGAATACGGAAACGGCAATGCCGACGGCTCCCACCTCCAACTGATATCGCGTCCGCAACACTTCTCCCGCAAAGACATAGCCCGCTACTGCGCTGCCATTCCAGGCGCCTTTTGCGAGCAGAAGCCGGAAGATCTCGGCGCGTGCCTTCTTGTTGGAAGACAGTTTCTCGGTCGCGCAGGCGTGTGGCATATCGCGCGGAATCACATGCCAGCCTGCGGCGAAGGCCGCAAGGCAGCTGACGGCGATCATCAGAAACGGCGCGCGCCACCCCCAGGCCTCCGTCAGCAAACCGGCCACGGCAGGTCCGGCCGCGATCCCCGCCGTCATGCCAAGCATGACGCCACCCATGGCGCCGGCTTGGCTCGCCTGCGGAATCCGCTCGGCGATCAGGGCGAAGACGGTCGGGATGGTCGCGGCAGCGGCCAGGCCGCCCAGAATGCGCAGGGCCATGGCGGCCTGCAGTGTCGGCACCAGCGTCAGCGCAATGCTATCCACAGCGAACAGTAGCATGGCAGCGAGCAGCACCCGGCGGCGTCCGGCGCGATCCGAGAGCCAACCCATCAGCGGCGCCGCCGCGGCGTAGGACAAGGCGTAGGCCGAGACCAGTCCCGACGCATGCGCCGGGGACGTGTTGAAGGCCGAGGCGAGCGGGGCCAGCATCGGTGCGAGCATGAACTCCGCTGCCCCGACCATGCAGACGGCAAGGGCCAGGACGGGCAGAAGGAACGGGGATGGCATGCGGAAACTCCGGGGTGAAGATGACGGACAGCCAAGGCGCGCGACGAGACGACGCAACCCGACGGCATCGAGGGCCAAAACCAGCTAAATCGGGGGAATTGAGCGGCGCCGCAGAGTCGGGCGCAGACAGAAGCGGTGCGCGGGGGCACCAGTCAGGCGGGATGGGCGGACCAGGGAAGTCCGCCCGGAAGATGGAAGATTCTAACGTATTGTCGGGAAGGAGCGTGGGCTTAGTCGGCCTCGACCTTCATCGACTTCAGCAGCGGCTGCCACTTGTCGCTTTCCGCCTTCAGCAGCGTCCGCAGGCCATCAGGCGTCTGCTTGTCGACCGGAACGATTTCCGCGCCGAGTCCGTCCAGCTTCTTGATCACGGCCGGATCCTTCAGCCCCTTCTGCAATGCCCTGGTCAGGCGTTCGACGGCGGCCGGCGGCGTGCCCTTGGGCGCGTAGATGCCGTGCCATACCTTGACGTCAAAGCCTTTCAGCCCGCCTTCCTGCAGAGTCGGGGCCTGCGGCAGCGCCTTGATCCGGGCCGGCGTGGTAACGCCGAACAGGCGCACGCGATCGGCCTGGATATGGGGCAGGGTGGCCGTGGTCTGGTCGCACAGCAGGTCGACCTGGCCGCCCAGCAGCGCCGTCAGCGCGGGGCCTGCGCCCTGGTAGGGAATGGCATTCAGCTTGACGTCCACAGATTGTTCGAACAGCAGCCCGCAAAGCTGCGACACGGCGCCCAGCCCGGCATTGGCGAGCGACACCTTGTCCTTGTTCTGCGCCACGTACCGGATCAGCTCAGGCACCGTCTTCGCCGGCAGGTCCTTGCGGCCCATCAGCGTCATCGGCACGTCCGCGACCTGGCCGACGTACTCGAAGTCCTTCAGCGGCGCATACGGCAGCTTTTTGTACAGCGCCGGCGCCGTCGCCATGCCGTTGTGGTGGATCAGCAGCGTATAGCCGTCGGCCTGGGCGCGGGCGACGAAGGCGGCCGCCACGGTGCCGCCGGCACCCGTGCGGTTTTCCACCACGATGCTCTGGCCAAGGTCTTGCGACATCGCTTGTGCCAGCGTGCGCGCGACAACATCGGTCGGGCCGCCGGCGGAGTAGGGCACGACCAGGGTGATCGGCTTGGCCGGATAGGCATCGGCCGCTGCCGCGCCCGAGCCGCCTGCCATGGCAGAAACCGTCACCAGCACACCCGCCAGCCATCGCGGCCCGGCGTGCCAATACTTCGCATCCTTCATTGCTGTCTCCAGATAGGTGCCGCACCGTGGGTCCGGGGCGGCTTGTCAGGGTTGCGCGGCTAGCATGGCGGCAAGCCGCGGCAACCGCAATCTGGTTCTCGTGAAGGATGCCTAATGCCTGGTGAAAGATCAGGCCGCTTCGGCCACGCGCACCTCCACCAGCAGCTTTTTCAGCTCCGGCACGCACGAGCCGCAGTTGCCGCCGGCCTTGACGCAGGCCGTGATCTCGGCGGGCGTTTTCAGGTCGTGCATGCGCACGGCATCGCAGATGGTGTTGCGCCCCACGCCGAAGCACGAGCACACCGTCGGGCCGGTATCGGCGCCTTTCTCCATCGGCTGTCCGAGCAGCAGGCCGATCCGGTCGGCGTCGTCCAGCCGCTCGCGTCCGAACAGGCCGGCGAGCCAGGCGCGCGACGGCAGCTCCGGACGTGTCGATACATAGACGCAGGCTTCGAGCCGGTCATCGACGACATGGCCTGCGTGATAGACCCCGGCGGCGCGGTCCTCGTATTCCAGCCAGTCCGCGTCCGGATCGGTCACGCCCAGCAGCGCGCGTGCCCAGGCGGTGCGATCGGCGACGGTATCGCGGCCGGCGAATTCATAGCGCTGGAACTGGCGGCCCTGCACCCGCGTCCAGTAGGTCAGCGCTTCGGCCGGCAACGCACGGCGGCTCAGCATAAAGCCATGCCAGTGCACGCCGAACGGCTCGACCCGCACCGGCGTGTGCTTGAACTCGGGCTCGCCGGAAACGGGATCGACCACCGGATTGACCAGCGCACCGACGCGTGCGTCGGAGCTGAATTGTCCGTTCCAGTGGATCGGCACGAACACGCTGCCGCGCGGAATGCCGCCGCCATGCCGCACGCGTGCGACCATCGCGCCCCAGCGGGTGCTGACGCGCGCGAGCTTGCCTTCGCCCACGCCACACAGCAGCGCGTCCTGCGGGTGCATGTCGACAAAGGGCTCGGGCAGATGGTCGGCCAGCTTGGCCGACTTGCCGGTGCGCGTCATGGTGTGCCACTGGTCGCGCACGCGGCCGGTGTTGAGGATCAGCGGGAAGTCGTCGTCGGGCGCGTGGGCCGGCGCGCGCGGTGGCGTGGCGACAAAGCGGGCGCGGCCGTCGGCGTGGGCGTAGCGGCCATCGCCGAACAACCGCCGCGCATCCTGCGCGCCTTGCGCGGGCACGGGCCATTGCACCGGTTCCAGCGCGTCATAGCGCACCGGGTCCAGGCCGGCCAGCCCGCCGATATCGAACGCGCGCGGCGCGTCATTATTGCGCCATGCGCTCAGGCGCGCGTGTTCGTCGAAGATCTGGTGCGGACCGGCATAGCTGAAGCCGCTGAAGCCCATGCGGCGTGCCACCTCGCACAGGATGTCCCAGTCGGCGCGCGCTTCGCCCGGCGCCGGCAGGAAGGCGCGCTGGCGCGAAATGCGCCGCTCCGAGTTGGTGACGGTGCCGTCCTTCTCGCCCCAGCCCAGCGCGGGCAGCAGCACATGCGCGGCGGCGTTGGTGTCGGTGCGCTCGATGATGTCGCTGCTGACCACCAGTTCGCACCTGGCCAGCGCACGGCGCACCTGGTCGGCATCGGGCAGGCTTACCACCGGGTTGGTGGCGATTACCCAGACCGCCTTGACGCGGCCGGCTTCGATGGCCTCGAACAGCTCTACCGCCTTCAGTCCAGGACGGTCGGCCATCGCCGGCGCTTGCCAGAAGCCCTGCACCACGTCGCGATGCAGCGGGTTGGCCAGCTCCATATGCGCGGCCAGCATGTTAGCCAGGCCGCCGACTTCGCGCCCGCCCATCGCGTTGGGCTGGCCGGTCAGCGAGAACGGCCCCATGCCCGGCTGGCCGATACGGCCGGTGAGGAGGTGGCAGTTGATGATGCTGTTGACCTTGTCGGTCCCGGCGGACGACTGGTTGACGCCCTGCGAAAAGGCCGTCACGGTCTTTCCGGTCTGTGCGAACAATGCGTAGAAGTCCAGCACGTCCTGCAGGTTCAGCTTGCAGGCGCGGGCCACGGCAGCCGGATCGGCGCAGGCGGCGTCAGCGGCCTGCAGGGCCTCATCCAGTCCCGCGGTGCTGGCGGCGACGAACGCGGCGTTGGCGTGTCCTTCACGCGCAAGGTAGCTCAGCAGACCGTTGAACAGCCACACATCGGTGCCCGGCCGGATCGCCAGGTGCAGGTCGGCCAGTTCGCAGGTGGCGGTGCGGCGCGGGTCGATCGCCACGATCTTCATCTCCGGGCGGGCTTCCTTGGCCCGGGACAGGCGCTGGAACAGGATCGGATGGCACCACGCGGTGTTGGAGCCCACCAGCACCACCAGGTCGGCGAGTTCCAGGTCTTCGTAGTTGCCCGGCACCAGGTCTTCGCCGAAGGCGCGCTTGTGGCCGGCGACGGCCGACGACATGCACAGGCGCGAGTTGGTGTCGATGTTGGCGCTGCCGATAAAGCCCTTCATCAGCTTGTTCGCGACGTAGTAGTCCTCGGTCAGCAACTGGCCCGAGACGTAGAGCGCGACCGAATCCGGACCATGGCGGCGGATGATGTCGGTGAAGCCCTGCGCCACGGTGTCGAGCGCGCGGTCCCATGACACCTGCCGCAAGCGGCCCTCGGCATCGCGCAGCTTGGGATGGAGCAGGCGGCCCTCCAGGTCCACCGTTTCGCCCAGCGCCGAGCCCTTGACGCAGAGCCGGCCCTGGTTGGACGGATGCTGCGCGTCGCCCGCGATCTCGACCTGGCCATCGGCGCGTACCGAGGCACGCACGCCGCAGCCGACGCCGCAGTACGGGCACGTGGTGGCGGTGGTAGTGGTCAGGGTTGCGGAAACAACCGGGATGTCGGACAGGTTCACGCGTTCTCCGTGCGGGGGGCGTTATATGGCTTTGGGTGAAGCTAGGCAGCCAGCGCTTCGCACTGGGCCTTGCCGAACAGCAGGCGCTGGCGCAGCGCCGCCACCGGTGTGCGTTGCTGGATCAGCTCGAAATACCAGGCACCGTCCTGCACGTCGCCGTAGAGGACGGCACCAACCAGGCGTCCGTCCTGCAGCACCAGGCGCTTGTAGACGCCGCGGCGCGCGTCGCGCAGCACCAGGTCTTCGCTGCCTTCACCGCCGATGAAGTCGCCGGCCGAGTACAGGTCCACGCCGGTCACCTTCAGCTTGGTGGCGGTGGCCTGCTGCACGTAGCGGCGATGGCCGGCGCCGGCCAGGTGCGCGGCACACACGCGCGCCTGGTCCCAGATCGGCGCGACCAGCCCGAAAGTGGCCTGGCGATGCTGCACGCATTCGCCGACGGCATAGATGCGCGGGTCGTAGGTCTGTAGCGTGTCGTCGACGACGATGGCGCGCTCGCAGTGCAGGCCGGCGCTGGCCGCCAGTTCGATATTGGGGCGCACGCCGGCGGTCATCACCACCAGGTCCGCGGGGATCTCGCTGCCATCCTTGAAGCGCACGCCGGTGACGCGTTCGCTGCCGAGAATCTCTGCGGTCTGCGCGCTCAGCAGGAAGCGCAGGCCCTTGCGTTCCAGCGCGCCCTTGAGCAGCGTGGCGGCAGGCTTGTCGAGCTGGCGCTCCATCAGGCAGTCGGCCAGGTGCACCACGGTCACGTCCATGCCCTGGCGCAGCAAGCCATTGGCGGCCTCCAGCCCAAGCAGGCCGCCGCCGATCACCACCGCGTGGCGGTGGTTGCGCGCGGCCTGCAGCATGGTCTCGACGTCCTGGATGTCGCGGAACGCGATCACGCCGTCGAGCTGGTGGCCCGGCACCGGAATGATGAACGGCTTCGAGCCGGTGGCCAGCAGCAGGCGGTCATAGCGCACCTCGCGCCCCGCGGCGGAACGCACCACGCGGCGCGGCCGGTCGATCGATACCACGGGATCGCCGGCGAGCAGCTCGATGCCGTTCTCTTGGTACCACTCGCGCGTGTTCAGCATGATGTCCGCCACCGTCTTCTCGCCGGCCAGCACCGGCGACAGCAGGATGCGGTTGTAGTTGCCGTGCGGCTCGGCGCCGAACACCGTGATGTCGTACAGGTCCGGCGCCAGGCGCAGTAGTTCCTCGACGGTGCGCATGCCGGCCATGCCGTTGCCGACGACGACCAGGCGTGGCCGGGCTTGGGGGTTGGCGGAAGGCGTCATGCCGGCATCTCCGTGGGCGGGGCGGTTGGGCAGGGGCAACATCAGGTCAGCTTTGGACGGCGCGGGGTCAGGCGGCGAGTTCTTCCTCGGCCTCGCGCACGGCCGCGCCGGCGGCGATCCACACCTTGCCGTCGTAGACGCGCGCGGCGTAGGCGTTGACCGACTGCTCGGGCGCCTCCAGGCATTCGCCGGTGCGCAGGTCGAAGTGGTGCTTGTAGATCGGCGAGGCCACCACCAGGCGCTCGCCCAGGTTGCCGACCAGCCCGCGCGACAGCACCGCGGCCTGCGCGTTGGGATCGAAGTTGTCGATGGCGTAGACCTCGTCGCCGCGGCCGATGCGGAATACGGCGACCTGCCGTTCGTCTACCAGCGCGCACACACCAGTATTGGGAACGATATCGCGTACGGTGCAGACGGCGGTCCAGGTTTCGGCATGGTGGGGATGGCTCATCACGTTCTCCTTGTTTGCGGGCACGGTCAGGCGGCTTTCGCGGGCATGGACACCACGGGGATGTGGCTCAGCCGGGAACGTTGCAAGTTCCGTTCCTCCGGCGTGGCCGGGCGAATCTGGCCGCGCTCCTCGATAAACACCAGGTTGTCGTCGCGGCGGTCGCTGTTGACGAAATGGCGGAAGCGCTTGCGCGTCTCGGGGTCGGTCACGGCCTTCTTCCACTCGTCCTCATAGGTGTCGACCACGTGCTGCATCTCGGCTTCCAGCTCGGCGGCGAGGCCCAGCTTGTCGTCGAGCACCACGGCCTTCAGGTAGTCCAGGCCGCCTTCGAGGTTGTCGCGCCAGACGCTGGTGCGCTGCAGGCGGTCGGCGGTGCGTACGTAGAACATCAGGAAGCGGTCGATGTAGCGCACCAGCGTGTCGTGGTCGAGGTCGCTCGCCAGCAGTTCGGCATGGCGCGGCTTCATGCCGCCGTTGCCGCACACGTACAGGTTCCAGCCCTTGTCGGTGGCGATCACGCCCACGTCCTTGCCCTGCGCCTCGGCGCATTCGCGGGTGCAGCCGGACACGCCGAACTTGATCTTGTGCGGCGCGCGCAGGCCCTTGTAGCGGTTTTCCAGTTCGATCGCGAGGCCGACCGAATCGCCCACGCCATAGCGGCACCAGGTCGAGCCCACGCATGACTTCACGGTGCGCAGCGCCTTGCCGTAGGCATGCCCCGATTCAAAGCCGGCGGCGATCAGCTCTTCCCAGATATAGGGCAGTTCCTCGGCTCGCGCACCAAACAGGTCCACGCGCTGGCCGCCGGTGATCTTGGTGTAGAGGCCGTACTTCTTCGCTACCTGGCCAACGGCGATCAGGCCTTCGGGCGTGACCTCGCCGCCCGGCATGCGCGGCACCACCGAATAGGTGCCGTCCTTCTGGATATTGGCCAGGTAGTAGTCGTTCGAGTCCTGCAGGCTGGCGTGCTCTTCCTTCAGCACGAACTCGTTCCAGCACGAGGCCAGGATGCTGCCCACGGTGGGCTTGCAGATATCGCAGCCCAGGCCGCTGCCGTGCGCATGCAGCAGCGCATCGAAGGTCTTGTGCTGGCCCACGCGCACCAGGTGATACAGCTCCTGGCGCGAGTACGGAAAGTGCTCGCAGAGATGGTTGTTGACCGCCATCCCTTGCTTCTTCATCTCGGCCTTCATGATCTGCGTCACCAGCGGCACGCAGCCGCCGCAGGCGGTGCCGGCCTTGGTGCAGGTCTTGAGTGCGCCGATGCTGGTCGAGCCGTCGCAGACGGCGGCGCAGATCTCACTCTTGGAGACGTTGTTGCACGAGCAGATCTGCGCGGTGTCGGGCAGGGCGTCGGCACCCAGCGCGGGCTTGGCCTTGCCGCTGCTGTCCGGCAGGATCAGGAACTCGGGCGATTCCGGCAGCTCGATCCGGTTCAGCATCATCTGCAGCAGGGTGCCGTATTCGCTGGCATCGCCGATCAGCACGCCGCCCAGCAGGTACTTGCCGCAGTCGGACACCACCAGCTTCTTGTAGACTTCCTTGCGGTCGTCGCTGAACTGGTAGATGCGCGCGCCCGGCACGGTGCCGTGCGGGTCGCCGATGCTGGCCACGTCCACGCCCATCAGCTTGAGCTTGGTGCTCATGTCGGCGCCGCCGAACTCGGCCGCCTCGCCGCGCAGGTGGCGCGCGGCCACGCGGGCCATGTCGTAGCCGGGCGCCACCAGGCCGTAGATCTTGCCGTCCCACAGCGCGCATTCGCCGATCGCGTAGATGTCAGGGTCGGAGGTGCGGCAGTTGTTGTCGACCACGATGCCGCCGCGCGCACCGACTTCCAGGCCGCAGGCGCGCGCCAGTTCGTCGCGCGGGCGGATGCCGGCCGAGAACACGATCATGTCGGTGTCCAGATGCGTGCCGTCGGCGAACACCATGCGATGGGTGCCGTCCTCGCCGTCCACGATCTCGACGGTGTTCTTGCCGGTATGCGCGGTCACGCCCAGGCCGGCGATCTTCTGGCGCAGCATGCGGCCGCCGCCTTCGTCGACCTGCACCGCCATCAGCCGCGGCGCGAACTCCACCACGTGCGTCTGCAGGCCCATGTCGCGCAGCGCCTTGGCGCATTCCAGGCCGAGCAGGCCGCCGCCGACCACCACGCCGGTCTGCGCGCGCGCGCCGCATTCCTGCATCGCCTCGAGGTCTTCGATGGTCCGATAGACGAAGCAGTCCTTGCGGTCCTTGCCCGGCACCGGCGGCACGAACGGGTAGGAGCCGGTGGCAAGGATCAGCTTGTCATAGGACAGGGTCTCGCCGGTGGAGACCTTGACCGTGCGCGCGCCGCGGTCGATCTCGACGGCACGCGCGTTCAGGCGCAGCAGCATGTTGTCGTGCTGCTCGAAGAAGCCCGCCGGCACCAGCGACAGGTCTTCCGCCGACTTGCCGGCGAAGAACTCGGACAGGTGCACGCGATCGTAGGCGGGACGCGGTTCTTCGCACAGCACGGTCACTTCCAGGTTTTCCGCACCGGCGTCCGCCAGCGATTCCAGGAACTTGTGACCTACCATGCCGTGGCCGACGATGATCAGTTTCATGATGCTTTCCTTGTCCGGTAGTCAGTCTTTGCTGCTTGTGGTGCTTGAAGTGCGGTGGGGCGAAATGGGATTCAGTTGGCCAGCGCGCTGTCGTACAGCGCCTGCTCGCGCGCCTTGTGCTCGGCGCTGAAGCGGATGGCGATGGCGCAGACCGCGGCGATCGTGGCCAGCACGCCCAGCACCGTCAGGGTCTGCTGCACGTTGCCCAGGCCCTTGAGCAGGAAGCCCGCGGCCACCGCGCCGACGTTGCCGCCCGCGCCGATGATCCCGGCCACGCCGCCCAGTGCCTTGCGGTCGATGAAGGGCACCAGCGCGTAGGTCGCGCCGCAGGCCATGTGGGTGAACAGGCCGAACAGCAGCATCGCCACCACCGCCATGGCCACGTTGCCGGCCTGCGCGAACCACAGCAGGCCCAGGCCTTCGCCCAGGATCAGCGCGAACAGCAGCGTGGCGCGCGCATCCAGGCCGCGGCGGCGCGCCGCCTTGTCCGACAGCCAGCCGCCCAGGGCGCGGGCAAACAACGCCAGCAGGCCGAAGCTCGCGGCGGCCATGCCGGCGGCTTTCAGGCTCAGGCCAAAGCGGTCGACGTAGTACATCGCGGCGATGTTGTGGATGAAGATCTCCACGCCGAAGCAGGCGCCGTAGGTGATGAACAGCAGCCACACGCGGTAGTTGGCGCTGGCGGCGCGGAAGCTGGCCCAGCCACCGCCACCCTTGCCACCATCCTTGCCGCTGATCTCGATGCCCCGGGCGCGCAGGTCCGAGTAATTGCCTTCCGGGCAGTCCTGGGTGAAGCGGTAGTAGACGACGGCCATCACCAGCATCAGCACGCCCGGCACCAGCAGCGCGATGCGCCAGCCGAAGGCGTGGTCCGCGCCCATCATCAGCACCGCGGCCAGCACCAGCGGCATCAGCGCCTGCGCGGCGCCGCCGCCGGCATTGCCCCAGCCGGCCGTGGTCGCGTTGGCGGTGCCGACCACGTTGGGCGCGAACATCACCGAGGTGTGGTACTGCGTGATCACGAAGCTCGCGCCGACCGCGCCGATCAGCAGCCGGAACACCAGGAAGGTTTCGTAGTTCTGCGCCAGCGCCACACCCAGCACCGGCAGCGCGCCCAGCGACAGCAGCGCGGTGTAGGTCTTGCGCGGGCCAAAGCGGTCGCACATCGGTCCGATCACCAGGCGCACCAGGATCGTCACCGCCACCGCGGCGATATTGATGTTGGCGATCTGGCCGGCGCTCAGGCCGAACTCGCCCTTCAGCACCGGCATCAGCGGCGCGCAGGCAAACCACGCGAAGAAACACACGAAGAACGCCATCCAGGTCAGGTGGAAGGCGCGCATCTGCGGAGTGCTCAAGCTCAGCAGCTCGATGCGGGTGGCTTTGCCGGTCATCGTCACTTGCTCCAAAAACAAATGGCGTCCCGCAAACCGGCCGTGAAGCCGGTTCAGGGGACGCCGTTGTCCTGACAGCCGCTACATGGGATAGGGGCTGGGTATGTGGGGGTGGGCCGGTCGCCGTTGACGGGCCCGGACCTGATTACGCAAGGGGTGTGCCAGCCTGGGATGTGACGGGCAATGGCGGCTACAGGCCGGGTGACGGAGGCGCAAGCAGGGTGGATGCGCCGTGGTGGGGCGGGCCGGGGGCGCGCGGCACGCTCATGGTGCAGTGCAGTGGACTGCGCTGGTGCGGTGCGGCATCAGCGCTAGGGAAGGCCGTGGCGTTCAGCCGCCGGCGGGCTTTTGCACCGGGATGATCTGCATGTCGCGCGGCGACACCTCGGCGCCGTCCTCGTCGACCAGCGCCGCCCGCACCAGCTTGCCGTTCGCGCGCGAGCGGATTTCGACCGGGCCGCCGTCGGGTGCCAGGTGGCAGTCGCCCCATTGCATCAGGCCGACCAGCACCGGCAGCAGCTCGACCGCGGCGCGGGTGGGACGGTACTCGAAGCGTTCGCGTTCGCCGGGCTCGCGGTAGCCGACCTTGCGCAGCAGCCCGGCGTCGGTCAGCGTCTTGAGCCGCGTCGACAGCACCGCCGGCGAGCATTCCAGCCGGCGCAGGAAGTCGTCGAAGCGCGTCACGCCGTGGAAAACGTCGCGCAGGATCAGGATCGTCCACTTTTCGCCGATCAGCGACAGCGTGGAGGCGATCGAGCAATGGCGGAGATCGGACGCAGTGGTGGTCATGATGCCGTGAAGCATAGCATGCTGACTTCATTTGCAAAAGTCAGGTTATCTCCTATACTCTGGCTACAGATTATGAATCCAGAGGGTGGCAGCATGGATCTCCAGGGCTTGGCGCGTGGCGGCGTGACAGAAAGCTGGACGGCGGGACGGGGCACGCAGGTGACGCTGCGCCGCACCCGTATTCAGGATGGCGCGGCGCTGCGCGCGATGGTGGACGCGCTGTCGCGGGAGAGCCGCTACTTCCGCTTCCTGACCGGGGGGCGCGTGGTGGACGAAATCGTCGCTGGCCTGGCCGCGCCCGGGGACGGTGGCGTGGCGCTGGTCGTGGTCGCTGCCGGTGAAGACGGCAACCAGGCCATTGTCGCCAGCGCCGAATATGTCGTGTCCGGCCAGGTTGCCGAGTTCGCGGTGGTGGTGGCCGACGACTGGCAGGGGCAGGGGCTGGGCCGGCGCCTGATCGCCAGGCTGTGCGAGCTGGCGCGTGCAGCCGGTCTGCACGGCCTGCGCGGCGACGTACTCAGCGAGAACCGGCGCATGCTGGCGATCCTGCAAGGGCTGGGCTTTGCCAGCCGCCGCAATCCGCAGGACAGCTTCCTGCATGAGGTCTCGCTGGCGCTGGCCCAGCCGGCGCGCAGCGCGCAACGGCTGCCGGCGGACTGGTTCAGCGCGCGCTGAGCTGCCGCGCCAGAGCTCAGCCGGCTTCGCGCTTGCCGCGCGCGGTCATGGTGCAGCCGACCGAGGCCGTGATGATGCTGGCGATCGCCAGCCACTGCACCGTGCTCAGCTGCTCATGCAGGAACACCAGCCCGGCGAGCGCGCCCATGGCCGGCTCCATGCTCAGCAGGATGCCGAAGGTGCGCCGGTGCAGGCGCTTGAGCGCGACCATCTCGAGCGAATACGGAATCGCGCTCGACAGGATGCCCACCGCCAGCCCGAACAGCAGCAGCGTCGGACTGAACATCGCGGTGCCCGCGTGCGCGAGGCCGAACGGCAGCACCACCAGTGCGGCCATGGTCAGCCCCAGCGAGGTCGCCTGCCCGCCGTGGGCGTTGCCCGCCATCTGCCCGAACACGATATACAGCGCCCAGCCCACGCCCGCGGCCAGCGCATAGCCGATGCCGACCGGATCCAGCGTGCCGGCGGCAGCGCCGACCGGCAGCAACAGCAGCAGGCCGGTCACGGCAAAGGCAATCCACAGGAAATCGATCGCGCGCCGCGACGATAGCACCGCCACCGCCAGCGGCCCGGTGAACTCGATCGCGATCGCCAACCCCAGCGGAATGGTCCGCAGCGACATGTAGAACAGCAGGTTGGTGGCGCCCAGCGCCGCGCCGTACAGCGCGATCGCGCGCGCGTTGGCGCGCGTCAGCGGCATGCGCCACGGGCGCCAGACGCACAGCAGGATCAGCGCGGAAAAGCTGACCCGCAGCGCCGTGGTGCCCTGCGCGCCCAACGCCGAGAACAGGCTCTTGGCAAACGAGGTGCCGATGCACAGCGAGGCCATCGAGCCGGTCAGGGCCAGTACGGCGAACAAGGTCGAGTGGCGGTGGGCGGTGGCGTGCTGCAAGGTCGGGTCCTGTATCGAGGTGGGGGCCGGTGCGAATGCTGCCGCATCATGCGGCAAGCGCGGCGCGGGCGCCATATACAGGTGCGCGCAGGCGGCTCAGTACAGTTGCGCCGCATGCGGCCGCAGTGAGGGGCAGGCCGCGGCTCAGTGCTGGCGCGCCGCGGCCTGGCGCCGCTTGCCGGGCTTGCCGGCGCAATCCGGGCAGCGCCCCAGCAGCGTCAGTTCGTGGTGCTCCACCACGAAGCCGGGCGGCGTGATCTCTTCCAGGTGGCCGGGGCATCCCTCCAGCGGGAACACGCGGTCGCACGTCAGGCACTGGAAATAGTGGCGATGCGTCACCGCGCCCGGTTCCTCCGCCAATTCATAACGGTCCGCCTGGCCGGGCAATTCCACCGCGTGCACCTGCGCATCGTCGAGCAGGGCACGGAGATTGCGATAGACCGTGGCCAGGCCCAGGGACGGCACCTGGCGCTGCGCCGCGGCCAGGATCTCGGCCGGGCTCAGCGGCCGGCCGGCTTCGCGCAGCGCGTCGATCACGGCGCCACGTTGACGGGTCATGCGTTCCATGCCTAGAATCTTAGTGAGAATTTATTATCATTAATAAGTCGCCGCGGTTTGCCAGTCGGATGGCCGCCGCGGCGACTCGTTTTTTCGGGGTGTTCCTTATGCTGCTTGCGCAGCCCAGCCGTGCCCGGCACCCGGTGCCGCTTTCCTTCCTGCGCGTGGTATTCCGGCCGGTGCCGGCGCGGCGGCCACTGGCCGCGCTGATGCTGGCGGTGTCCGGCCTAGCCGACGCGGCGGAACCCGCGCAGGTCTCCGATATTACGCTCCCGACGGTGTCGGTGACCGGTACGGCCACCGCATCATACAACCCGCCCGATGCCTCGGGCGCGACCCGCACCGACACGCCGCTGCGCGAGATCCCCCAGTCAGTGCGCGTGGTGCCGCGTGCCATGCTAGACGACCTTGCCGCGACCCGCTTCGACCAGACCTTCGACTATGTCAGCGGCGTTGCGCGCCAGAACAACTTCGGCGGGCTGTGGGACAACTTTGCCATGCGCGGCTTCACCGGCAACGAGAACACCGGCGCCGGCTACCTGGTCAACGGCTTCGCCGCCAACCGGGGCTATACCGCGCCGATGGACGCGGCCACCATCGATCGCGTCGAGGTGCTCAAGGGCCCGACCTCATCGCTGTACGGCAGCAGCGAGCCCGGCGGCACCTTCAACGTGGTCACGCGCCAGCCGCAGTTCCGGCCCGCGCAGCGCTATGGCTTCGAGCTGGGCACGCGCGACGGCTACCGCGCCACCGCCGACGTCACCGGACCGCTGGGCGAAGCCATCGCCGGCCGGCTGATCGCGGTGGCCGACCACCAGGGCAGCACCCGCGACTTCATCCACAGCCAGCGCTACCTGGTCGCGCCGTCGATCACGTGGATGCTCGGCAACGACACCATCCTGCAGTACGCGGCGGAATTCCAGCGCTACGCCACGCCGATGGACCGTGGCGTGGTGGCCGTCAATGGCCAGCTGGGCCGCATCCCGCGCTCGCGCTTCCTGGGCGAGCCCGGCGACGGCAGCCTGCGCGTGGACAGCCAGTCGCACCAGCTCAGCGTGGAGCACCAGTTCTCGCCGCAGTGGCAGGGCAGGCTCGGCCTGTCGTACCGCGGCGGCGCACTGGCGGGGCATTCCAGCGAGGCCACCGCGCTCGCCGCCGATGGCCACACGCTATGGCGCCAGCACCGCTACCGCGACTTCCAGTCAGACGATGTCTCGCTGCAGGCCAGCGTGACAGGCAAGTTCAGCACCGGCCCGGTCGGGCACGAGCTGCTGCTGGGCGTCGACGCCTACCGCTTCGGCAACACCATGGCGATCCTGCGCAAGAACCCCAGCGCCGCGGCCCCCTATGCGATCGACATCTACAACCCGGTCTATGGCCAGCCGGCGCCGCCGCTGGCGTGGAACATGGATACCTACGAGCGCCAGCACAATATCGGCGCGTACGCGCAGGACCAGCTCAGCCTGGGCGAGCGCTGGCGCGTGCTGGCCGGCGTGCGCTTCGACAGCTTCAGCCAGTCGCTCGACGACCATCTGCGCGGCACCCGCACCACGCAGCACCACAACGCGGTGTCGCCGCGCGTGGGCGTGAGCTACCTGGCCAGCAACAACCTGTCGCTGTTCGCCAATGCCAGCCAGTCGTTCCGGCCCAATGCCGGCACCGACGCCGCCGGCCAGCCGTTCGACCCTGAGCGCGGCCGCGCGCTGGAGGCCGGCATCAAGTTCGACAGCGACGACCGCCGCACCGGCGCCACGCTGGCCGTGTTCGAGATCCGCAAGCGCAATGTGCTGGCCGCCGACCCGGCCGATCCGTCGTTCTATCTCGCCGCCGGTGAGGCACGCAGCCGCGGCGTCGAGCTCGACGTGGCCGGGCAGCTCGGCACGCACTGGCGCGTCTCGGGCAGCTTCGCGCTGACCGATGCCGAGATCACGCAGGACACCCGCCTTGCCCCCGGCACGCCGTTGTCCAACGTGCCGCGCACCAGCGCCAGCCTGCTGGCGATGTATGAGGACGCGGCGCCGGTGGGCCAGCGCTATGGCGCAGGCGCCGGCCTGCGCTATGTCGGACGACGCCCGGGCGACGTGCAGGACAGCTTCTCCTTGCCCGCCTACGTGGTGGTGGACCTGCACGGCTACTGGCAATACAGCCGCCACGTGCGCGTGTCGCTCAACCTCGGCAACCTGTTCGACAAGACCTATTACGCCAGCTCGTACAGCAGCCTGTGGGTCGCGCCGGGCGCCGGCCGCAGCGTGCGGGTGGGCGTGCAGCTGAGCTACTGACGAGGGACCGATGATGCCGACACCCGTGGCGCGTACCGACGCATCCCATCCCCTGCCGGCCGCGACGGCGCCCGCCGCAGCGGCGCGGCCCGTTTCCGGCGCCACCCACAGGCTGCTGTCGATCGACGCCCTGCGCGGCCTGGTGATGCTGGTCATGCTGCTGGACCATGTGCGCGACATGTTCTTCCTGCACGTGCCGGTTGCCGATCCGATGGATGTTGCCGCCACCTCGCCGGCGCTGTTCTTTTCGCGGCTGCTGGCCCACCTGTGCGCGCCGGTGTTTATCGCGCTGGCGGGGGTGTCGGCCTGGCTCTACGGCAACGCCGGGCACGAGCGGCGCGCGGTCAGCGGCTTCCTGCTCAAGCGCGGCCTGTTCCTGGTGTTGCTGGAGCTGACCCTGGTGGGCTTTGCCTGGACCTGGCGCCTGCCGCCGCAGGTGATCTACCTGCAGGTGATCTGGGCCATCGGCCTGAGCATGCTGGCGCTGGCGGCGCTGGTATGGCTGCCGCGCGCGGCGCTGGTCGCGGCAGGGATTGCACTGGTGGCGGGGCACAACCTGCTGAGCCCGTTGCACTTCCCGGCCGACAGTGCCTGGCACGTGCCCTGGGCAATCTTGCACGACCGCACCTGGATCGACGTAGCCGATGGCTTGCGGGTGCGCACCTCGTATCCGGTGCTGCCGTGGATCGGCGTGATCGCGCTGGGCTATGCGGCGGGGCCGTGGTTTGCGGCAGCCATGCCGGCCCGGGCGCGGCAACTGCGCCTGGCCGGCTGCGGCGTGGCGGCGCTGGCCGGGTTTGCGTGGCTGCGCGCGCTCAACGGCTACGGCCAGGAACAGAAGTGGATGCCCGGCGCGGATGCCCTGCATACCGGGATGAGCTTTCTCAACGTGACCAAGTACCCGCCGTCGCTGCTGTTCCTGCTGCTGACGCTGGGCACGGGCTGCCTGCTGCTGGCGTGGCTGGAGCGCACGCAGGGCGGCCGGCCCGCGCGTTGCCTGGCCGTGTTCGGCGCGGTGCCGATGTTCTTCTACCTGCTGCACCTGTATGTGCTGCAGGGCCTGTACCAGCTTTGCGTGTACCGCTGGGGCCTGAACCAGGGCCGCGTGTTCGGCCTGGACCATGTCTGGCAGCTCTGGCTGGCGGCAGCAGTGCTGGCGGTGGGGCTGTGGCCGGCGGTGCGCTGGTTCGCGGCGCTGAAGGCGAGGCGGCGGAACTGGCGCTGGCTGAAGTACTTCTGACCAGTGCCCCGGGCCGCCGCGCGCAGCCTCAGCGCGGCGTGGTGGCGACAGGGGCTGGCTGGGCCGTCGCCGGAGCAGGTGCCGGCGCCTGCGGTTGCACCGCGGGCTGCGGCTGCGCGACCGGCTGTTGCTGCGCGACGGCTTGCGGCTGCGCGACGGCTTGCGGCTGCGCGACGGCTTGCGGTTGTGCGACGGCCTGCGGCTGTGCGACGGCCTGCGGCTGTGCGACGGCTTGCGGCTGTGCGACGGCTTGCGGCTGCGCGACGGCCTGCGGCTGCGCGACGGCTTGAGGCTGCGCGACGGCTTGCGGCTGCGCCACCGCCTGAGGTCGCGCGACGGCCTGCGGTTGTGCGACGGCCTGCGGCTGCGCGACGGCCTGGGGCCGCGCCGCCGCTTGCGGGCGGGCGGCGGGCGCGGCATTGGTCCCGCCGTTGGCGACCGGCGCGGCCTCGGTCACTTCACGCCAGCCGCCGCCCAGCGCCTTGTACAGCGACACGCGGCTGGTCAGTCCGGCCAGCTTGTAGGTGATCAGCGCTTGCTGCGCGGTGTAGAGCTGGCGCTGCGCATCGAACACGCCGAAGTAGTCGTCCACGCCGTTCTTGAAGCGCATCTCCGACAGCCGCCGGGTTTCGCTGCCTTCGCGCACCAGCGCTTCCTGCGCCTGCACCTGGCGCTCGTAGGTCGCGCGTGCCGCCATGCTGTCGGCCACTTCGCGGAAGGCGGTCTGGATGGTCTTCTCGTAGTTGGCGACGTTGATGTCCTTGCGCACGTTGGCCGCGTCGAGCCCGGCGCGGTTGCGGCCGGCATCGAAGATCGGCACCGTCAGCTGCGGCGCGAAAACCCAGGCCATGCCGCCCGAGAACAGCCCGGCCAGGCTGCTGCTGGCCACGCCCAGCGCGCCGGTCAGCGAGATGCGCGGGAAGAACGCCGCGCGCGCCGCGCCGATATTGGCGTTGGCGGCCTTGAGCCGGTGCTCGGCGTCGAGGATGTCGGGCCGGCGCACCAGCACGCTGGAGGGCAGGCCTTCGGGGAACTCGCGCATCAGCATGCGCGCGTCGAGCGGATCCGGCGCGGGGGCATTCGGATTCGCGGGCGCGGCATCGGCATCCAGCACCGACTTGGGCAGCGGCCCGCCGATCAGCAGCGCCAGCGCGTTCTCGTCCTGCGCGACCTGCCGGGTGTACTGCTCCACGCCCACCTGCGCGGTCTGCACCTGGGTTTGCGCGCGATGCTGGTCCAGCTGCGCCATCGCGCCCACCTGGTGCCCGCGCCGGACCATTTCCGCCGCGTCCTGCTGGGTCTTGAGCGTGTCCTGCGACAGCCGCAGCAACGCGCGGTCGGCACGCAGCGTCAGGTAGGCGCTGGCCACTTCCGCCACCAGGCTGATCTGCGCGCTGCGGCGCGCCTCTTCGGTGGCCATGTATTCCTCCAGCGCGGCATGCTTGAGGCTGCGCACGCGCCCGAAGAAATCCAGCTCGAACGCGGTCAGGCCGATGCCGGCGTTGTAGGTGGTGATCTGCGGCGACTGTCCGGCCGCGCGCAGCCGTTGCGGCAGCCGCTGCGACACCACGCCGGCACTGCCTTCCACGGTGGGGAACTGCGCCGCGCGCTGGATCTGGTACAGCGCGCGCGCTTCGTCGATGGCCAGCGTGGCCATGCGCAGGTCGCGGTTGTTGGCCAGCGCCAGCTCGATCAGCTGGCGCAGCTGCGGATCGACGAAGACATCGCGCCAGCCCAGGTCGGCGGCCGAGGGGCCGGGGCGCTGCGCCGGCTGGCCAGGCTGCGCGCTGCCGCCGGCTGGTTTGGCCTGCGAGGTGCGGTAGGCCGCGCCCTCGGGCCACGCCGACGGGATCGGGGCTTCGGGCCGCTGGTATTGCGGCTCCAGCGTGCACGCGGCAAGCGCCAGTACCAGCGCGCCAGGCAGCAGCAGGCGCGGTGGCAGGGGGGCATGGCGGCGGGGGCGGGGCAGGCTTCGCATGGATCGTTCCGGAGAGAGAAAGACTGGGAGCAGCAGGGGTCAGCCCATCAGCGCGCGCCGCATGAAGCGCGAGATCGCCAGCTTGGGCTGTCCCTGTCGGGCAATGTTGTGGGCGGGATCGGTGAACAGCAGCCGGATCAGCGCGTGGCGCGCGGCCATGCTGGCATGCAGCGCGATCCCCAGCAGCTGGCCGTCGCGGCGTACCACGCGGCACGGGATCCAGCCGGTCTGCGCCAGCCACAGCGCGCCTTCCATGCCGGGGCGGAACGCCGGCGCCAGCGGCGTGATCACGGCCACGCCGTTGCAGGACAGGTCTTTCGTGGTGACGCGGTACTCGCGCCCGTCGACGCGCAGCAGCGCGGCGGCATGGTGGGGAAAGCGCTCTTCCTTGCGCGGCCGCGGCAGCTCCACGCACACCAGCAAGGAGGCCAGGTACAGCATCAGCGCCACCCCGGTCCAGATCGTGTTGAAGGCCAGCCCTTGCGCATCGGGGTCGACCATCAGCGCGCGGCCGAGCCCCAGCGCGGAGAACCCCAGCAAGCCGGCGTACAGCGCGGCGAACTTGCCGTGGATCACCAGCTTGGAGCGGTCCAGCCCCTTGTTGGTCACCTTGAACGGCCGCCCGAACGGCTTGAACATGGCGCTGACCAGCGACGCGGTCACCGCCAGCGCCGCGACGATCTGCGTGACCTCGGTAAAGATCGGCAGCGCGCGCTGGCCGGTGATCCAGATGCTGTACGCCCAGTACGCCACCAGCGCGGGCAGGCCGTAGGCCAGGAACTGCAGCGGCTCGCCGTACAGCGTGGAGACGCCGAAGTACCAGTACAGCAGCGGACCTGCCAGCAGCATCAGCGTGAACGGCCGCGACAGCCAGTGCAGCAGCCCGTGCACATAGTGCAGGCGCTGCATCCCGGTGTAGCCGCGCCCGCGCAGCGGCCCGTCGGCGGTCAGCGCCACCTGGATCGTGCCCAGCCCCCAGCGGCTGCGCTGGCTGATGTACTCGGGCAGCCCCTCGGCGGACAGGCCCACGCTCAGGCGCTCGTTGAGCCAGCGCGTGATATAGCCGTGCGGCAGCAGCCGGTAGGTCAGGTGGATGTCCTCGGTCACGGTGCCGGTGGGGAAGCCGCCGATCAGCTCGATCAGGTCGCGCCGCACCACGAACGAGGTGCCGATGCAGAACGCCGCGCCCCAGGCATCCTTGGCCGGCTGCATCACGTCGAAGAAGGCGCGCTGCTCGTCGACCCAGCATTCGGTGGCGCGCAGGTTGTACTGGATCGGGTCGGCGTTGTAGTAGAACTGGGGCGTCTGTACCACGCCCACGCGCGGGTCGCCGAACAGGCCCACGGTGCGCAGCAGGATGTTGCGATGGGGCGCGAAATCGGCGTCCAGCACCAGGATGTAGGGCGCGCCGCCGGCGTCGGCGCTGTGGCGCAGGCCATTGTTGAGATTGCCCGCCTTGGCGTGGGCGTTATCGGGACGCGTCACGTAGTTGGCGCCGACGCGCTCGCAGAACTCGCGCAGCCAGTCGCGGCGGGTGTCGTCCAGCACCCAGACGCGGAAGTCCGGATAGTCGATCGCCAGCGCGGAGACGATGGTTTTTTCCAGGATCTCCAGGCCTTCGTTGTAGGTGGCGATGAAGATGTCCACCGGCGGCACATGCTGCGCGCGGCGCAGCGCGGCTTCGCCCGCGTCCGCATCCGGCGTGTGGTTGCTGGTGCGGGCCAGCACCACGATCGACAGCAGCGTATAGGCCAGCGTCATGCACTCGAACGCAAAGAAGGCATGGGCCCAGACGCTGGCGAAGTTCATCTGCCAGTCGGGCAGGGTTTCGCGCACGCGCCAGGTCAGGTACACGCCCAGCAGCAGCGCGGTGACGCCGCCGAACAGGATACGGTCCGCCGCACGGTCATGCCGGCACAGCAGCGACAGCAGCACCACCGCCAGCAGCACGCCGCCGTTGATGACCAGCAGCGTCTGGTTTTCCAGGAAGAGGGCGAACATCGTCAGTCCTTGTCGGGGGTGGGGCTGGCGGCGGCAATCGCCGGCGGCGGGCAGGACGGCTCCAGGCAGCCGCCCGGGCGGAACGGGTTCCAGCGCGCGGCGGCCAGCACTGCCCAGGCGGTGGCGCCCAGGTGGGGCAGGTGGAAGTAGTGGAAGTCCTCGGTGGTGGAGGTGGGACCGATCGACAGCCCGGTGCTGACGCGCGCCTGCGGGGTGGCGTAGAGCATGCCGGACGGCGCGCGCTGCGCCCGCAGCAGCGGCCACAGCGGCGCGGCCTGCTGCGACTGTCCGGCGGCCTGCAGCACCAGCGCGGCCTGTCCGGTGCCTTCGGTCCAGATGCCGTCGGGGCTGCCCTTGAAGCCGTAGCCGGCGCCGGCGCGGTGTTTCGCTTCGACCCACGCCAGGTTGCGGCGCCAGTCCTGCGGCGGGTCGGGGAAGGCGATCAGCGGCCACAGCACGGCGTCCAGCGCCGACGGGCCGGCATTGGGCGCGCGGCCGTCGTCGTGCGTGCCGATGATGAAGCGGCCCTCGCGCGGCTGCCACATGGCGCTGACAAAGCCGCGCGAGCGCGCCGCGCCGTCGCGCCAGCGCGGATCGTTGCGCAGGCTGGCCAGCCAGCTGAACGCGGCATAGGTGTCGACGTTGTGCTCGGTGGACTTCCAGCCCTGGCGGATCTGCTTGGGCTCGTGGCCGAAGAAGCCGCCGATATAGCCGGCCGGCGCGGCCGGGTCCGGCACGGTGGCATGCACCCAGCCCATCAGCGCCGCGGCGCCGTCGAGATAGCGCGCATCGCGCGTGGCCTGATGCACCGCCAGCAGCAGCAGCGCGGCCCAGGCCACGTTGCCGGTGGCGGTGCCGGCCTGGTAGGCGTCTTCGAACCAGCGCTTGCTGGGTTCGTCCCACCAGCCGGGCAGCGGCGCCGGGCCCGCCGGCAATGGCCCCGCGCGGTAGGCGTTGCGCAGGCGCGCGTCGCGGAAGTGTCGGTCCTGGCGCGCGGCCTGCAGCACCGCATCGGCAATGCGGCGGGCTTCGGCGGGCCGCTTGCACGCCACCAGCGCGATGCCGGCCAGCGCGTTGTCGTAGACAAAGGCGGCATTGCGCAGCGCGGGCGCCAGCGGCTCGCCGCCGGGCGCGGGCTCATAGCTGGCGAGGAACAGCGGGCCGTTGCCGCCGGCGCGGCCGACTTGCCCGGTCAGCGCCTTGCAGCCTTCGGCCAGCAACGCCTGCTGCGCGGCATCCGCGGCATCCGCGGGATCCGCGGCGCTGGCCGCCATCGGCGACAGCGCCAGCAGGGCGGGAAGCAGCGCGCCGGCGACCATGCGGGGCAGGCGTGCGGTCGGTATCGGCAGTCGCATCCGGCTCTCCTTTGGACCGACGCTTACAGCGAGGCCCGCAACTGGCCCAGCCAGCTCTGGTTCAGCGTGACGCGCGCCCAGCGACCCATGCCGCAGTGTCCGGACTGCGCCGCTGCCGCCGGCCCCGCCGCCGCGGCTGTGCCCGCGGTGCCGGGCGTGGCCGCGCCGCCAGACGCCGCGCCGGCCTTCGCCGGCAGGTTGCCCAGCGGGCGGTCGAGCTTGGCGATCACGTAGATCTCGTTCTTCTCGATCGGCGGGAACGGCACGAAGTAGCGCGCCTGGTCGCCGTCCGGCGCGCGCGGCAGCACCTCGGCCACCGATGCCGGCAGCGCCGTGGGCACACCGTCGACCTGCACGTTCAGGCGCGCGCCCGGCAGCAGGTTGTCGCTGAGGCTGCGCGGGAATACCGCCACCACGCTCGTCTGCGCGCAGTTGCTGGCGCGCGCCAGCGTGGCGCCGGCGGCGACGCGCATGCCCGGCTGCGCGATCAGGTCTTCGATGGTGCCGGGCTCGGGCGAGCGGATCTCCAGGTTGGAGAGACGGTCGATGCGTTCCTGCTCGGTCGCGATCATTTCGTCGACCGACTTGCCGTAGGCTTCGAGCTGCTCCAGCTCCGCCGTCAGCTGTGCCGCTTCCGCGCCCAGCACCTGGCGGCGCTGCGCGAGCGTGGCGCTGGGGCCGTCGGTGGACGACGCATAGACCTTGTTGCGCGATGCCTGGCTTTCGCCGATGGCGTTGTCGAGCTCGGCCTTGGCCGCGGCCTTGGCGTTGGACAGCATCGACAGCTGGTAGCGCGAGGCATTGGTGTAGGCCTCGCTGACCGCGCCGGCCCACTGCATGCTCTGGTTGCGGTTGACCACTTCCTGCTGCTGGTCTTCCTGGGCCTTGGCCGATGCCAGCCGCGCTTCCAGCGCGCGCACGCGCGAGGCGTGCTCGCGTTGCGCGGCGCTGTTGTAGCGCTGCAGGTCCTGCTCGGTGGCCGCCATCAGCCTGCGGTTGCTTTCCAGCCTCGCCTTGGCCGAGTCATAGCGCTGCTGGTTGTCGAGCTTCTTGCCGGTCAGGTCGACCAGCAACGAACGGTCGATGTTGGGGTTCTGCACCACCATCAGCGCCTGGTTGGCCGTGAAGGGCTGGCCCGCGGCCACCATCTGCTTCATCACCACGCCTTCCACCGGCGATGTCACCAGGCTGACGGGACTGTTCACCACCGCGCGTTCCGACGAGCGCGTAAACACATTTGGAAACATGATCGTCAGCACGGCCCAGATGATGAACAGCACCACGCCGTAGCCCGCCATGCGCGGCACGATGTGCCACAGCGGCACGGCGACCGGCTGCGGGCGCTGCACCAGCCCGTCGCCCTGGGGTTGGCGCAGCGGGGCCGGGGTCAGTGAGTGGGGGCGCGGCGGCGGGTTGTTGCGCTGGTCGGCCATGGTGTTGTTCTCCGGCAAGCAAAGTCAAAAAGCATCCCCGCCGGTATCCCGCGCAGGGATGCCGGGCGAGCGTATCCGTCAGGCAAGCGTGTGGCGTCGCGCAAGGGCTATCGCGCGTGGCCCGGCTTGCAAGTCCCCAATTCAGCTTGTTGTCTGCAGCGCGCGCGATGTGGCTGGGCCGTATCGGCGCACTTTGCAATCGGACTGACATACCGCATGCAGCGGCGTGCAGCCCGTGGAATTGCCCGGCTTCATCCAGGCAGAGTTGAACAATGGCCAGGCGATGGCCAAGACATGGCAGCCCGCTGAAGCAAAGATTCACGCACTCAGGCCGCCGCAGGTGAGTTAAGGCTAGTCAGTTGCCCCTTCGCTTGCTGTAAGAATGTGTAAGGGGAGGCTGTAGCACTGCTTAACACGGCTGCAAGGCGAGGCCGCGCAATGAGGCCGCGCAATGGGGCCGCGCAGTGAGGCCGCAGCAGCGCTAGTCGTCGCTGCCGAGCGGCGGCGCGATATGCTCCAGCGGGCGGCGTTCGGCATCGATGCCGAAGCGCAGGGCCAGCAGCCCCGCCACGATCACCAGGACCGCGCCGAAGCCGTAGCCCGCCGCCACCGCTTCGCGGCTGCCGCTCTCGATCAATGCGCCCAGCAGCAGCGGCGCGATGAAGCCGCCGGTGCCGGTGCCGACGGCATAGAACACCGAGATCGCCAGCGCGCGCATTTCCAACGGGAACACTTCGCTTGCGGTGAGGTAGGCGGAACTGGCCGCGGCGGAGGCAAGGAAGAACACGGCGGACCAGCACAGCGCTTGCGTGCGCGCGTCGAGCCAGCCCTGCACGAAGGCCCCGCCGGTCAACGCGAGGCCAATGCCGGACAGCACGTAGGTGGCGGCGATCATGCGCCGGCGCCCAACGTGGTCGAACAGCGGGCCCAGCAGCAGTGGACCCAGCGCGTTGCCCAGCGCGAACGGAAAGATGTACAGCGCCACGCGCGCTTCCGGCACGCCATAGAAGCGCGACAGCACCAGCGCATAGGTGAAGAAGATCGCGTTATAGAAAAAGGCCTGCGCCACCATCAGCGCCAGCGTGATCAGGCTGCGCTGGCGAAAGCGCCGCAGCAGCAGGCGCATGACCTCGCCCACGCCCGGGGCGGCGCGCCGGCGCATCGCCACCGCCGCGCAATCGGGCGACACCGGCGGCAGCGGCCCGTGGCTGGCGCGCACTTCGGCCTCGATCGCGGCGATGATGCGCTCGGCCTCGTCGAGCCGGCCGTGCGTGGCAAGCCAGCGCGGACTCTCCGGCACATGCCGGCGCACCAGCACGATCGCGATCGCCAGCACCGCGCCGAGCGCGAAGCAGGCGCGCCAGCCCCACACCGGACCGAATACGCGCGCATCCAGCAGCACCAGGCTGAGCCCCGCGCCCAGCGCCGCGCCCAGCCAGAAGCTGCCGTTGATGGCCAGGTTCACGCGTCCCCTTACGCGCGCGGGGATCAGTTCGTCGATGGCCGAATTGATGGCGGCATACTCGCCGCCGATACCGAGGCCGGTGCAGAAGCGGCAGGCGGCAAAGAAGGCAAAGTCGGGGGCGAAGGCGGTTGCCAGCGTCGCCACCATGTAGACCGCGAGCGTGGCCAGGAACAGCCGCTTGCGGCCGAGCCGGTCGGCCATGCGCCCGAACACCAGCGCACCCAGCACCGCGCCCGCGATGTAGAGCGAGCCCGACCAGCCCACCTGGGTTGCGCTCAGCCCCAGCGTATCGGGCCGCTCCAGCACCGCGCCGACCGAGCCGACCAGCGTGACCTCCAGGCCATCGAGCACCCACGCGACGCCCAGCGCGATCGCGACGCGCCAGTGCCAGCGCGACCACGGCAGGCGGTCGAGCCGCCCGGGGATATCGGTGCGGAAGGTGGTGTCGGGGGGCGGGCTGGCGAGCGCGGTTTCGGTTGGCATTGCCAACCAGTATAGGAAACGAGGGCAGCGGCGCTCAGCGGTACAGCACGGTCGGCAGCCAGAGGCCGATTTCAGGGAAGACGTAGAGCAGCACCAGCGCAATCACCTGGATGCCCATGAACGGCAGCATGCCGAGGAAGATCTGGTTCAGCGTGACATGGGGCGGCGCCACGCCCTTCAGGTAGAACGCGGCCATGGCCACCGGTGGCGACAGGAAGGCGGTCTGCAGGTTCAGCGCCACCAGCAGCCCGAAGAACAGCGGATCGATGCCGAAGTTGTCCAGCAGCGGGATAAAGATCGGCATGAAGATGATGATGATCTCGGTCCACTCCAGCGGCCAGCCCAGCAGGAAGATGATGAGCTGCGCCAGGATCATGAACTGCACCGGCGACAGGTTCATCGACAACACCCACTGCTCAACCAGCGCCTGCCCGCCCAGCAGCGCGAACGCGGCCGAGAAGATCGACGAGCCCACGAACAGCCAGCACACCATGGCGCTGGTCTTGGCGGTCAGCAGCACCGATTCCTTGAGTACGCGGAAGTTCAGCTGGCGGTAGGCGGCCGCGAGCAGCGCGCCGCCGAGCGAACCGACCGCGGCGGCCTCGGTGGGCGTGGCCAGCCCGAACACGATCGACCCCAGCACCGCCAGGATCAGCAGCGCCAGCGGAAAGAACGACGTCAGCAGCATCTTGAAGATTTCCACCCGCGCAAAGCTGAAGCGCCAGTAGAAATACACCAGCAGCAGCCCGACCACCGCCAGCGTGATCCAGAACCAGCGCGGTGCCGACACGGTGGCGGCGGCAGGCGTGGCTGCGGGGCGGGCATCCGCCTCGGTGGCGGCGGGCGTGGCGGGTGTCGCGGGCGCGGACGGTGCCGCGGCGGCCGGCGCCGCGGGTTCCTCTGACGGCGGCGCCGCCAGGTCATCAACCGCCGCGCTGCTCTCCTCGGCGCCGCCCAGCGACAGCGGCGACTCGACCGCGATGCTCGCCGCCGGGGAGGTGACGGCGCTGTAGATCGTGCCCATCACCAGCGCCGTCGCCAGTGCAGGCAGCAGGACGATGCCCAGCTGGCGCGCGAACACGGCACTCGGCACCTCGGCGTTGCGCGGCCCCTTGAGCGCGCGCATCAACCCCGCGCCCAGCGCCGGCAGGGCATGGGTGGCACCGCGTGCCTGCAGCGTGCGCGCCACCGGCGGCAGCGGCACCACGCGTTCCGCTTCGGGCAGTGGCGGCGCCAGCGCGGGCTTGAGCTTGGCCAGCAGCACGATGTAGAGCACATAGAGCCCGGTCAGCATCAGGCCGGGGAAGAAGGCGCCGGCATAGAGCTGCACCACGGAGACGCCCGCGGTGGCGCCGTAGACGATCAGCAGAACGGAAGGCGGGATCAGGATGCCCAGGCAGCCGCCGGCGGTCACCGCGCCGGCCGACATCGAGGTGCTGTAGCCCGCGCGCAGCATGGCCGGGAAGGCCAGCAGGCCCATCAGCGTGACCACCGCGCCGACGATGCCGGTGGCAGTAGCGAAGATCGCGCAGGTGACCAGCGTGGCCACCGCCAGCGAGCCCGGGATCCAGGCCAGCGCCAGGTGCAGGCTGCGGAACAGCTTCTCGATCAGGTTCGAGCGCTCGACCAAGTAGCCCATGAACACGAACAGCGGAACCGAGATCAGCACATCGTTGGTCATCACGGCATAAGCACGCTGCACCATCAGGTCCAGCGTCTGCTGCACCGCGATCTCTGGGTTGGCGTCGCGGTACGCCAGCCAGGCAAACAGCACGCCCATGCCCATCAGTGTGAACGCCGTCGGAAAGCCCAGCATGATCGCCACTACGATCAGCGCCAGCATCAGCAGGCCCAGGTGCCCGCTGGTCCAGTCCCCCGGAGCGGGCATGAACCACGCCACGGCACCGATGATCAGCGTCATCAGGCTCACGCCAAACCACAGTTCCTTCCTCATCGACCGGCTCCCGGCGGGTTGTCGCGCGGTGGCGGCGCCTCGGCCAGTTCTGCCGTGGGCGTGCCCTGCACCATCTCCTTGAGCTTGTCGACGTCGACCTCTTCGACATCGCCTTCGCGCAGCGGCCAGTTACCGGTGCGCAGGCACAGCACGCAGCGGATGGTCTCGGCCACGCCCTGCAACAGCAGCAGCGCGCCGGCCACCGGGATGACCGCCTTGAACGGATAGATCGGCGGGCCGTCAGCGGCGATCGAAGAGTGTTCGTTCTGCGCCAGCGAGACCTCGAAGAAGTCGATGCCGGCCCAGGCCAGCGCGATCACGCCGGGGAAGAAGAACGCCAGGTACAGCACCAGGTCGATGCCGGCCTGCATCCGCGGCGACAGGAAGCCGTAGAGGATATCGCCGCGCACGTGGCCGCGCTTGGCCAGGGTGTAGGCGCCCGCCAGCATGAACAGCGTGCCGTACAGCATGTTGCTGGCGTCGAACACCCAGGCGTGCGGGGCCCCCAGCGCATAGCGCGAGAACACCTCGTAGCTGATCATCAGCGTGAGCGCGATGATCAGCCACGAGGCGGCCTGGCCGACGAAGGTGCTGAGCCAGTCGATGCGCAGCAGCAGGCGTTGCACAGCGCGCGTCCCGGGGGCTCAGCTGCGCTTGGAGAAGTAATGGCTGGAGGCCAGCCGGTAGTCGACGTTGGTGTCGTTCTGCCAGCGCGTGGAGCGCTGCGCGAAGGCCTTCATCGAATCATTGACCTTCTTGAACATGGGATTCTCTTTTTCCTTGCGCGCCACGATCTCGTCCCAGATCTTCAACTGCGCCTGCAGTATCGAGTTGGGGGTGGCGTAGAACTTCACCCCCTGCTGCTGCAGCGCCTGGTAGTCCTTGGAGTAGCGGTCGATGGCCTTCATCGACATGTCGGCCGAGGCCGCGTCCACCGCGTTGGCGATCAGCGCCTTGAGCTTGGGCGGCAGCGCGTCGTAGCGCTTCTTGTTGAACAGGATCTCGAATTGCTCGGAGCACTGGTGGAAGCTGCGCAGCATGCAGACCTTGGACACGTCCTGGAAGCCCAGCGCGCGGTCGGAGCTGGCGTTGTTGAACTCCGCCGCATCGAGCAGGCCGCGGTCCAGCGCGGGCACGATCTCGGCGCCCGGCAGCGCGTTCACCGCGGCGCCCAGGCCGGTGAAGATATCGATCGACAGGCCGACGGTGCGGAACTTCAGCCCCTTGAAGTCTTCCGGCTTGGTGATGGGCTTCTTGAACCAGCCCAGCGGCTGGGTCGGCATCGGCCCGTACAAGAACGAGACCACGTCCAGGTTCAGGCTGCGGTAGATCTCCTGCTGCAGTTCCTTGCCGCCGCCGTACTTGTGCCAGGCCAGCAGCATGTTGGGGTCCATGCCCCAGGCCGGCCCCGAGCCCCACAGCGCCAGCGCCGAATTTTTACCGTACCAGTACGCGATCACGCCATGGCCGCCATCCAGCGTGCCCTTGCTGACCGCGTCGATCAGGTCGAAGGCCTTGACCACTGCGCCAGCGGGCAGCAATTCGATCTTGAGATCGCCGCCCGACATGTCGTTCACCTTGGTGACGAAGTCGCCGGCGAACTCGTGGAAAATATCCTTGGTCGGCCAGGTACTCTGCCAGCGCATCGTGACCGGCCCCTGCGCCTTGACGATGGCCGGAAAGCCCATGGCGGCCGCCCCCGCGGCGGCGCCGGCAGCGCCGCCCAGGAAGCCGCGCCGGGAAACGCTGCTGCTTTTGCCGCTGCTCTCGCCGCTGCTCCGCCCATCTGATTTCCTCGCCCTGGATGCCATGACCGTCTCCCTCTAATGAGTGTGGGACTACCCGCGAGCGTGCCGGCCATGGGGACCGAGGCCACTCGCCACTGACGCGAACACCGGAAAAGTCGGGAAAAGCTGGAGCATGCGGGGCCAGCGGACGCGCGGCAGGCCTGCGGACGGGCAGGGATGCCGGGCAGGTGGCCCGTGATTCCCTTCATGGTAGGAAAGGCACAGGGAACCACAATCTAGGGATTACCCGTGCGGTGTGCGCCGGTGCACTTTCCGTTCGGGCAGGATGCGCCTGCCGCAGGCTCAGGCGCGCGCGATGCCGACCGTGAAGCTGGCCTCGAGCATCCCCGCCGCGTCGGCGGCCTGCCGCACCGCCATCAGGTTGGGACGCGTCCCCGCGATGGGGTCCTGCACGGTGGCGCGCGACGGCACGCCGTGCGCACGGTAGGCCGGATGGCCGCCCAGGACTTCCCGGTTGAGCGCGTCGCTGAAATAGAGCTGGCTGGTCAACGCTTCGGCGCGGCCGAGCAGCACCTTGAAGTGGATATGGATGGCGCGGGACGGGTACCAGCCCGGATAGATCGAGGTGAAGGTGGCGACGCCGTCGCTGTTCGCCGGCTGGACGCCGCGCAGGAAGCGCGCCTGCCGGTCACCGCGGCCTTCGCCGCTGTAGTGGCCTTGCGCATCGCAGTGCCAGATGCTGACCAGGGCACCCGGCACCGGCGCGCAGCCGCGCCCGGCGTCGACCACCCGGATGCGCACGCGCAGCGGCTGGCCGGGGCGGCCGTCGCGGATATCGGCGCGCACCAGGGCATCGTCCAGGTAGAACGGGCCTTCGGTGGCGGCCGGGGTCAGCAGGCACGCCGCGGGCGTTGCCGCCGCGGCCGTGCCCGGCGCGATGCCGGCCGCGGCCAGCAGGCCCAGGTCGCGCAGGAAGCGGCGGCGCGCCGCGTCGGGGTCTGCCGGGACGCCGGCATCAGGGACCGGGCCCGTGGTCATGGTGGCCTCCGTGGTGTTGCGAGTGGGCCGGACGGCGCTTGGCGCGCGCTGGCCGGGGCCGGGGCCTCAGCGTCCCATGGCCTTGAGCATGGAATAGCCGTGGCTGGTGATGCGCGGCGCCTGGCGGCGGCCATGCAGCACTTCCAGGTGAACGAATCGCTTTTCGACCAGGGCCTTGAGGTCGGTGGGATCGATCTGGCGGGAATCGGTGGAATCGAGGGAATCGGGGCCATCGCTCAGCAATAGCAGCGTGGCAAGTTCATGCGGGCTCAGCACGTTCGTCTCCTTGGCTAGAGGGGGGCGTTTGCTGGGAGTCTGCGCGGCGACATCGCGCCTGCGGAAGGGCGTTGCACGATTGCGGGACGATCCGGCACGGACGCTGCATGTTGCGCTGCAGTGCCGCAGCGCAGCCACCGCAGCCCGGCCGGGTATCTCGCGCAATCCACTGGTTTGACGGGAGCCTCCGCGCGCGGTTCCGTGCCGCCGCCGGCCGTTACATGTGACCCACTGTCGTAGCGCCGTCATTCCCATATTAGCCGGCCCCGATGACAAGGCGATGGCCATGTCGGCATCGAGGGCAAAGGGAGCGGCAGCCATCCGCTCCCCGTCATGCCGTCGCCGTTACTGCCCCTGGCGCGCGCGCCAGGCTTCGTACAGGTCGACGCCCTGGTCGCGGGCCGGTACATAGGCCAGCTTCATCTCGCGCTGGTCGAGCGGACGGGCCAACTCGACGTAGCCGCGCTCGGCGGACAGGTCGTAAGGGGCGCCGTCCTCATTGGAATACGCGTAGTAGACCGCCTCGACCCCGGCCAGGTACATCGCGGTCAGGCACATCGGGCAGGGATAGCCGCTGGCGTACACGGTGCAGCCGCTCAGGTCGGGCTTGCCCAGCGCGCGGCTGGCGGCGCGCACCGCCTGCATCTCGGCATGCGCGCTGGGGTCGCAGGTGGCATCGACCTCGTTGACCGCGCGGGCCAGCACCGTGCCGTCCCTGACCACCACGGCGCCAAAGGGCCAGGTATTGCGCTCGCGCACGTTCTCCATGGCGAGGCGGATGGAATCCAGCAGATAGGCTTCGGTTGTCGACACGCGTTGTCTCCGGTCAGGCCTGGCCCGCGCAGGCGGACGTGATGCGGGCCTCGCGACTATAGGCCAGCGTGTGCGGGGAGGGTGGCGCGCGTTGTTATAGAGCGTATTCGGGCGCCGGCTGGCCATTGCCGTTGGCACTGGCGCGCATTCGAATCCTTAACTTCGCGTGCCGCGGGCGGCGTGCCAGAATGCGGCCGATGTCTCCCTGCACCTCGCCCTCACCGCGCCCATGGTGCATTCGCTGAAAGGATTCCCCATGCTGCCGGCGCGCCTGCTCATTGCCCTGTCCCTGTTCATTGCCATGCTGACTTCCATCCCTGCCGCTGCGAGCGCAACGCCCGAGCAACAACTGCGCGAAGCCGCGGCGCGCGGCGACGCCGCGCAGGTCAGCGCGCTGCTGGCCCGGGGCGCGAGCATCGACGCGCGCGATGCGCAGGGACGCACCGCGCTGCTGCTGGCCACGCACCACAACCGCGTGCAGGCAGCGCGAGTGCTGATCGATGCCGGCGCCGACGTGAACGCGCAGGACGCGATCCACGACAGTCCCTACCTGTATGCCGGCGCGCGCGGCCACAACGAGATCCTGCGCCTGACGCTGGCGCACGGCGCCGACCTGCGCAGCACCAACCGCTACGGCGGCACCGCGCTGATCCCCGCCGCCGAGCGCGGCCACGTCGAGACCGTGCGCATGCTGATCGCGGCCGGCGTGGCGGTGGACCACGTGAACAAGCTCAAGTGGACGGCCTTGCTCGAGGCCATCATCCTGGGCAACGGCGGTCCGGCCCATACCGAGATCGTGGGCCTGCTGGTCAAGGCCGGCGCCAACGTGAACCTGGCCGACGGCGATGGGGTTTCGCCGCTGCAGCACGCGCGCCAGCGCGGGTATATACAGATCGAGCAGATCCTCGCTGCCGCCGGCGCACGCTGAGCGGCCCGGGCCGCAGCGCAGGCGCGCGGCTGCCTGCCTTTGCGTGTCAGCCCGGATGCACTACAACCAGTAGTGCGGTGGCCGTGGTCTTGCCACCATTGGAGATCGCATGTGCGACATCGGCCGCATAGCGCGCGGTCTCGCCGTGCCGCAGCTTCTTCTCATCGGCGCCCGCGCGCACCGTCATCGATCCGCTCAGCACCGACAGGTGTTCCTGGGTGCCGGCCTCGTGCGGCTCGGAGGACAGCACGCCGCCGGCCTGGATGGTCAGCTCATACCACTCGAAACGTCCGGCCAGATCGATCGGGCCCAGGATGCGCAGGTCGCAGCGCGTGTCGGGGCTCTTCAGCGACGGGATCGCGTGCGGCTGGACCACGGTGATGCCGCCGCCGGGACGCTCCGCGGCGCCGCCGGCGAGGAAGTCGGTCAGGCTCACGCCGAGCGCATTGGCCAGGCGCCACAGCACCGCCACGGTCGGATTGGCCAGGTTGCGTTCGATCTGCGACAGCATCGACTTGGAAACCCCGGCGCGGCGCGACAGTTCATCGAGCGACAGCCGCTGCTGCTGGCGCAGCGCCTGCAGCGCCATGCCGACGGCGGGCGGCCCGTCGGCCTGCGGGGTCTGGACCAGGGCTTGCGTCATGGAATGATGTTCGTTATATTGCGCAAAACGTTCGATATACAGAACGTGTTCGATTTATCGATCGGATCGTAGCACACCCAGCCACCCTCGACCCTAACGGAGCCAAGCCATGCCGAATGCCCAGGCGTTCTATGCGTCCATCCGCGACGAGCTGCAATCCATCCGCGACGCCGGGCTGTACAAGAACGAGCGCGTGATCGCCACGCCGCAGGGCGCGCGCGTGCGCACCAGCGACGGACGCGAGGTCATCAACCTGTGCGCCAACAACTACCTGGGCTTGTCTTCGCATCCGCGCGTGATCGAGGCCGCGCACGAAGCGCTGCGCACGCATGGCTTCGGCCTCAGTTCGGTGCGCTTCATCTGCGGCACCCAGGACCTGCACAAGACGCTGGAGGCGCGGCTGTCTAACTTCCTCGGCACCGAGGACACCATCCTCTACGGCTCGGCCTTCGATGCCAATGGCGGGCTGTTCGAAGCGCTGCTGGGCGCGGAAGACGCGGTCATCAGCGATGCGCTCAACCATGCCTCGATCATCGACGGCATCCGTCTGTCCAAGGCGCGGCGCTACCGCTACCAGCACAACGACATGGACGACCTGCGCGGGCAGCTGGAACAGGCGCGCGCGGACGGCGCGCGCTACACGCTGGTGTTCTCCGACGGCGTGTTCTCGATGGACGGCACCGTGGCGCGCCTGGACGCCATGCGCGCGCTGTGCGACGAGTATGGCGCGCTGCTGGGCATCGACGAATGCCATGCCACCGGCTTCATGGGCCAGCGCGGCCGCGGCACGCACGAGGCGCGCGGCGTGTTCGGCAAGATCGACATCATCACCGGCACGCTGGGCAAGGCGCTGGGCGGCGCCTCGGGCGGCTTCACCAGCGCGCGCAAGGAAGTGGTGGCGCTGCTGCGCCAGCGCTCGCGGCCGTATCTGTTTTCGAATACGGTGGCGCCGGCGATCGTGGGCGCGTCGATCGCGGTGCTCGATATCCTTGAAGGCAGCACCGAGCTGCGCGACCGGCTCGAGCGCAACACCAGGTTCTTCCGCGCCGGGCTGGACCAGCTTGGCTTCGACGTCAAGGCGGGCGACCACCCCATCGTCCCGATCATGGTCTACGACGCCGACAAGGCGCAGCAGCTGGCGCAGCGGCTGCTGGAGCTGGGCGTGTACGTGGTCGGCTTCTTCTATCCGGTGGTGCCGAAGGGGCAGGCGCGCATCCGCGTGCAGATGAGCGCGCTGCATGACGAGGCCACGCTGCAGGCGGCGCTGGACGCCTTCGGCCAGGCCGGCCGCGAACTGGGGTTGATCTGATGGAAGCAGGCAACCCCAAGGTCCTGATCGTCGGTGCCAATGGCCAGATCGGGTCCGAGCTGGCGCTGGCCCTGGCCGAGCGCTACGGCCGCGGCAACGTGATCACCTCCGACGTGGTGCCGACCGGCCGCCACGTGCAGCTGACCCACGAAATGCTCAACGCCACCGACCGCGGCGAGCTGGCCACGGTGGTCGAGCGCCATGGCATCACCCAGGTCTACCTGCTGGCCGCGGCGCTGTCCGCCACCGGCGAGAAGGCACCGCAGTGGGCCTGGAACCTCAACATGACCAGCCTGCTCAACGTGCTGGAGCTGGCGCGGCAGACCGGGCTGGAGCGGGTGTTCTGGCCCAGCTCGATCGCCGCCTTCGGCCCCACCACGCCGGCCGCGCACACGCCGCAGCAGACCGTGATGGAGCCGACCACGGTCTACGGCATCTCCAAGCAGGCGGGCGAGGGGTGGTGCCGCTGGTATCACGCCAACCATGGCGTCGACGTGCGCAGCGTGCGCTATCCCGGCCTGATCTCGCACAAGACCCCGCCCGGCGGCGGCACCACCGACTATGCCGTCGACATCTTCCATGCGGCGGTGAAGGGCGAGCCCTACACCTGCTTCCTGCGCGAGGACGAGGCCCTGCCGATGATGTACATGCCCGATGCCATCCGCGCCACCATCGAACTGATGGAAGCGCCGGCGCACCGCCTCAACGAGCGCGGCAGCTACAACATCGCCGGCATGAGCTTTACCCCGGCGCAGATCGCCGCGGCCATCCGCGAGCAGGTGCCGGGCTTCCAGATCCGCTACGAACCGGACTATCGCCAGGCGATCGCGCAGGGCTGGCCGGATTCGATCGACGACGCGGTCGCGCGCGCGGACTGGGGCTGGCGGGCGCAGTACGGACTGCGCGAGATGGTGGCCGACATGCTGGCCAACCTGAGGGCGACGTTGCCGGCCTGAGCCGCTACGGCGCCGGGTTGCCTTCGATGCTGCCGTCGATGGCGATGCGCACGCCCTCGCTGCCGACCGCCACCGGCCCGGTGCGCCCGACCAGGTCGCCTGCCTTCGGCAAGGCGCTGCCGCTGGCCGAAATCCGCGCTTCCAGCATCACCTGCGGTTGTCCCGAGAGCCGATGGTCGGGGCGCATCGCCATGGCATCGTCCAGCGTGAACGACAGCGGCAGGTCGCGTGCCTGGCGCCGCAGCACTGCCAGCGGCATGCGCGACCCGTCGACGGGCAGGGCATAGACGAACAGCGTGTCGCCCGCTTGCGGCGCGCGCCCGGCCTGCTCGCTCAGCGTCACCATGCCGGTGATGGCCGCGGCCGGCGCCGCGGCGGGCGTGCTGCGCGCGGCCGCGAGGTTGGCGGCGATGCGCGCCGCCGTCTGCGAATCCGCCGGCAGCAGGCGGTACAGATGTTCCCAGTAGCCGATGGCCGCGCGCTTGTCGCCCCGCTGCGCCGCCGCGCCGGCGGCGAGCGCCAGGCCCTTGGGGTCGTCGGGATCGAGCGCCAGCGCCTGGCGCACCTGCGCCATCGGCGCGCCGTCCAGCACGCCGCCGTTCAGCGTGGCCAGCACATCGGCGTAATCGGAGCGCAGCGCCGCCACCTCCGGCGCCAGCTCGACCGCGCGCGCGTAGGCAGCCGCGGCATCGGCATGGCGCTCCAGCACGCTGTACGAACGCGCCAGCATGGCCCAGCCCTGCGCGTCGCCGGGTGCCTCGCGCAGGCGCTGCGCGAGCTGGTTCACCATGCCTTCGACCTGCGCGCCGCTGAGCTGGTGCTCGCTGCCGCCGGCCGCGGGCAGGTCGTCGGCGCGCCACAGTGCCACCGGGTTGCCCAGATGCAGGTAGAGCAGGATGGCGGCGCTGGGCAGCGCCGCCAGCAACAGCGCGGCGAGCAGCGGCGCGGGGCCCGCGCCGGCAGGGCGGGCGCTGGTGCCGGCGGCCTCGTCCAGCAGCCGGCGCCCCAGTTCATCGCGGGCTTCGGCATGGCGTGCCGCGCTCAGGGTGCCGGCGTGCAGGTCGCGGTCCAGTTCGCCCAGCTGGTCGTGGTAGAGGTCGACCAGCAGCGCGCGCTCGGGCGTGGCGGGGCCGGCCGGCGCAGGGCGGCGCAACAGCGGCCAGAGCAGGCACGTGGTAGCGGCGGCGATCAGCGCCGCGGCCAGCAGCCAGAAGGTGGTCATGGCGGGCGGCGCTCCGTGGTCGAGGCATCCAGCAAGTCCGCAAGCTGGCGCTGCGCGGTAGCGTCCAGCGGCGCTTCAGCCGGGGTGCCGGCGTCGGGTTTGCGCGAGCGCGAGCGCGCCCGCGCGATGGCGGCCACGGCAGCGGCCAGCAGCAACAGCGGCCCGAACCACAGCAGCCACGTCAGCGGCCGCAGCGGCGGCTGGTACAGCACGAAGTCGCCGTAGCGCTGCACCAGGTAATCCTTGATGGCGGCGTCGCTGGCGCCGTCGCGCAGTTGCGCGCGGATCTGGCGGCGCAGGTCCACCGCCAGCTCGGCGTTGGAGTCGGCCAGGGTCTGGTTCTGGCAGACCAGGCAGCGCAGCTCGCCGGACAGCGCATGCACGCGCGCGTCGAGCTCGGCTTCGCTCAACGCCGCCGCGTGCAGCGCCACGCCGCTCAGCGCCGCGGCAAGCCACGCGGCAAGCCACACGGCGAGGGCGCGGCTATGCATGGCCATCTCCCTGCCGCTGCAGCTGCTCGATCAGCGGGACCAGCTTGCGCTCCAGCACCTCGCGCGTGACCGGGCCGACCTGGCGGTAGCGCACCACCCCGTTCTGATCGATGACGAAGGTCTCCGGCACGCCGTAGACG
This sequence comes from Cupriavidus alkaliphilus, assembly GCF_014191175.1. Classification (NCBI taxonomy): domain Bacteria; kingdom Pseudomonadati; phylum Pseudomonadota; class Betaproteobacteria; order Burkholderiales; family Burkholderiaceae; genus Cupriavidus; species Cupriavidus alkaliphilus. The sequence continues at coordinate 37,748 of NZ_JACHWE010000002.1, forward strand.
CCGTAGTCGATGCCGACCCGGCCGTCGGCGTCGACCAGCGACGCGGCATAGGGGTCGCCCAGGCGCCGCAGCCAGTCGCGCGCGGCGCCGGCTTCGTCCTTGTAGTTGAGGCCGTACAGCGGCACCGGCGCGCGCGCGGCAAAGTCCACCAGCAGCGGATGCTCGGTGCGGCAGGCCGCGCACCACGAGGCCCACACGTTGAGCAGCCAGACCTTGCCGCGCAGGTCGGTGCTGGCCAGCGTGCGGCCCTCGGGTGCCAGCAGCGGCAGGCGGAACGCCGGCGCGGCCTTGCCCACCAGCGGCGACGGCAGCTCGCGCGGATCGTGGCGCAAGCCCGCGGCCAGCGCCACGGCGAGGGCGAGGAAGGCGGCCAGCGGCACCAGGAAGCGCGTCATGCGGGCGTCTCCTCGCGGACCGGGGTCAGTGCCGGCATCGCCGGTGCATCGGCTGCGGCCGGCGCGTTGACCGGCTCGGTGGCGCGGCGGCGCAGCCGGTAGCGCTTGTCGCACATCGCCAGCAGGCCGCCCAGCGCCATCAGCACGCAGCCGGCCCAGATCCAGGCGACAAAGGGCTTGACGTGGATGCGCACGGCCCAGGCGCTGCCGTCGGCGTCGTTGCCGACGTGCTCGCCCAGCGCCACGTAGAGGTCGCGCGTCACGCCGCTGTCGATCGCCGCTTCGGTGGTGGGCATGTCCTGGCTGCGGTAGATGCGCCGCTCGGGATGGAGCACCGCCACGCGCCGGCCGTCGCGCGAGGCCACCAGCGTGCCGCGCAGCGCGTCGTAGTTGGGGCCGCCGGCTTGCGTCACGCCGGCAAAGCGGAACGCATAGCCGCCCACGCTGATGCTGTCGCCGGCGCGCATCGGCAGCTCGCGCAGGCTTTCCTGGCCGGACACCAGCGTCACGCCGGCGATGAAGACGCCCACGCCCGCGTGCGCCAGCAGCATGCCCCAGTAGCCGGGCGTGAACTGGCGCAGCGCCGCCAGCCGGCGGCCGTGCTGGTGCTGCAGCCGCGCTGCCACGCTGGCCATCGCGCTCAGCACGCACCAGGCCGCCAGCAGCAGCCCCAGTCCGCTCAGCGCCGAGGCATTGCGCAAAACCAGCAGCAGCCCCGCGCCGAGCGCGGCGCTGGCCACCGCGGCCCAGCGCAGCCGGTGCGCCATGCCGGGCAGGTCGCCGTGGCGCCAGCGCGCCAGCGGCGCGGCGCCCATCAGCAGTACCGCGGGCGCCATCAAGGGCACGAACACCTGCTCGAAATAGGCGGGACCGACCGAGATCTTGCCCAGTCCGAGCACATCGACCAGCAGCGGGTAGAGCGTGCCCAGCAGCACCGTGGCGGCGGCCACCGCCAGCAGCACGTTGTTGGCCAGCAGCATCGACTCGCGCGACACCGTCGCAAACGCCACGCGGCGCGCCAGCGCCGGCGCGCGCCACGCATACAGCGCCAGCGCCAGCCCGGTCACCAGCCCCAGCAGCGCCAGGATGAAGATGCCGCGCTTCGGGTCCACCGCGAAGGCGTGGACCGAGCTCAGCACGCCCGAGCGGACCAGGAAGGTCCCGAGCAGGCTCAGCGAGAACGTGAAGATCGCCAGCAGCACGGTCCACGCGCGAAACGCGCCGCGCTTCTCGGTCACCGCCAGCGAATGCATCAGCGCGGTGCCGGCCAGCCAGGGCATGAACGAGGCATTCTCGACCGGGTCCCAGAACCACCAGCCGCCCCAGCCCAGCTCGTAGTAGGCCCAGGCGCTGCCGAGCATGATGCCCAGCGTCAGGAAGGCCCACGCCACCGTGGTCCACGGGCGCGACCAGCGGGCCCAGGCCGCGTCGACACGGCCGGCCAGCAGCGCCGCCACGGCAAAGGCAAAGGTCACCGAGAAGCCGACGTAGCCCATGTACAGCAGCGGCGGGTGGAACACCATGCCGGGATCCTGCAGCAGCGGGTTGAGGTCGCGGCCTTCCATCGCCGGCGGCAGCAAGCGCACGAACGGGTTGGAGGCAAACAGCAGGAACGCCAGGAAGCCGGCGCTGATCGCGCCCATCACCGCCAGCACGCGGGCCACCGCGGCCAGCGGCAGCTGCCGGCTCCACACCGACACCGCCAGCGACCACAGCGCCAGCATCAGCGTCCACAGCAGCATCGACCCTTCATGCCCGCCCCACACCGCGGCGATGCGGTAGGCCAGCGGCAGCGCGCTGTTGGCATTGGCGGCGACGTAGCGCACGCTGAAGTCGTGGTCGACGAAGGACCAGGTCAGCGCGGCAAATGACAGCGCCACCAGCCCGCATTGCACGCGCGCGGCGGGGCGCGCCAGCGCCATCCATGCCAGCCGGCCGCGCGCCGCGCCGGCCAGCGGCACCACCGCCTGCACCAGCGCCACCAGCAGCGCGACGATCAGCGTGAAGTGGCCCAGCTCGGCAATCACCGGCGCACCTCCTGCGCGGCCACGGCCCCCGCCATGCGCGGGTTGGCCTGGTCGGCCTGCTTCAGGGCATCGGCGGCCTCGGGCGGCATGTAGTTCTCGTCGTGCTTGGCCAGCACCTCGCTGGCGATGAAGATGCCGTCCGCGCGCAGCTGGCCGCGCGCGACCATGCCCTTGCCTTCGCGGAACAGGTCAGGCAGCAGGCCGCGATACTGCACCGGCACCTCGCGCGCGGTATCGGTCACGACGAAGCGCACCGTCATGCCGTCGCCCTCGCGCCGGATCGACCCCGGCGCGACCAGCCCGCCCAGCCGGAAGCTGCGCGCCACCGGCGCCTCGTGCGCGGCGACCTGGCTCGGGCTGAAGAAGAACACCAGGTTGGCGCGGAAGGCATTGAGCACCAGCGCCGCCGCGATGCCGCAGCAGGCCAGGGCCGCGGCCAGCAGCCCGAGGCGGCGCTGGCGCGGCGTCATCGCTCGGCTTCCCAATCCGTTTGCCGACGCGTGGCCCGGCTGCGGCGCGCCAGCAGCGCCAGTTCCAGCGCCAGCAGCAGCGCGCTCACGCCGAACGCGCCGGCGATGAAGATGCCGTGGCGTCCATCGGTCAGCAGCGAGGGCAGCAGCGCGGACAGGGTCATGCGCGGCTTCCGTCAGCCATGGCCGGGCCGTGCGGCATCTCGCCGCGTTCGCGCAGGATGCAGCGCACGCGCACCAGCGCCACCGCTACCGTGTACATCCAGCAGGCCAGCGTCATCAGCAGCATGCCGGCCAGCATGGTGGCGGCCATCGTCGGCGCCGCGGTCAGGCTGACCGAGGCGCCCTGGTGCAGCGTGTTCCACCACTGCACCGAGAAATAGATCACCGGGATGTTGACCACCCCGACCAGCGCCAGCACCGCGCAGGCGCGCTCGGCCCGGCGCGGCTCGTCGATGGCGGCTTCCAGCGCGATAAAGCCCAGGTACAGGAATAGCAGGATCAGCTCGGAGGTCAGCCGCGCGTCCCACACCCACCACGTGCCCCAGGTGGGCTGGCCCCACAGCGCGCCGGTCCACAGCGCCAGCACGGTGAAGAGCGCGCCGGTCGGCGCCAGCGCCGACGCCATCATCGACGACAGCCGCGTGCGCAGCACCAGCGCCAGCGCGCAGTAGCCCGCCATGACCAGGTAGATGAACATCGACATCCATGCCGCCGGCACATGGATGAAGATGATGCGGTAGACCTCGCCCTGCTGGGCGTCGGTGGGTGCCACGCCGAAGCCGACATACAGGCCGGCGAGCGCGAATACCGCCGCCGCGGCGAAGCACCACGGCGCCATGCGTCCGGCCAGCGGGTAAAAGCGCACCGGCGCGGCATAGGCCAGCCAGCCGCGGCGGGCGCGGGCCTGTGGCGGGATGCGCCGCGGCGCGGATGGCAGCGATGGCAGCGGCTGGCTCATGCCGGGGTCTCCATGGCGATGCGCAGCCCGGCGGCGGCGGCCAGCGGGCACAGGAACAGCGACAGCGCCAGGCACGCGCCCAGCAGCGAGAACTGCGCCGTTGCGTCCAGCCCGGCATCGGCGGCGGCCGCCGCGCCGGCGCCGAACACCAGCACCGGCACGCACAGCGGCAGCACCAGGATGCACAGCAGCACCGCGCCGCCGCGCAGGCCCAGCGTCAGCGCCGCACCCACCGCGCCGATCAGGCTCAGCGCCGGGGTGCCGACCAGCAGCGATGCCGCCAGCAATAGCGCGGCGCCGGACGGCAACCCGTATTGCTGCGCCAGCAGCGGCGTCAGCACCAGCAGCGGCAGCCCGCTGGTGAGCCAGTGCGCGGCGATCTTGGCCAGCACCAGCAGCGCCAGCGGATGCGGCGACAGCAGCAGCTGGTCCAGGCTGCCGTCGGCATGCTCCTGCGCGAACAGGCGCGACAGCGACAGCATCGAGGCCAGCAGCGCCGTCACCCACAGGATGCCCGGCGCCAGCGCGCGCAGCTGCTGCGGCTCCGGCCCGATCGCCAGCGGGAACAGGCTCGCGGCCATGACAAAGAACACTACGCCGCCAGGCAGGCTGCCGCGCCGCCGCCACGACAGCGAGACATCGTGCGCGACGATGGCGGCGAGCGTGCCCGGCATGCCCATCATGCAGCTCCGCCCAGGCGCAGCACCGCGCCGCCGGCGGGCAGCAGCTGGTGCGTGGCGATCACGGCCATGCCGCCCGCGGCCAGGTGCGCGTCGAGCTGGCGCTGGAAGCGCGCGCAACCGTCGGCATCCAGCGCGGTGACCGGTTCGTCCAGCAGCCACAGGATGCGTGGCGCCAGCGCCAGCCGCGCCAGCGCGACGCGGCGTCGCTGGCCTTGCGACAGCGTGCGCACCGGCACCTGCGCGACGCACTCCAGCGCTTGCGCCGCGAGGGCGCGCGCGACGCTGGCGGCGCGCTGGCCGGCATCGGCATGGGGGCCAGCGAGGCGGGCGGCAAAGTGCAGGTTTTCGGCCGGGGTCAGGTCGATGTCGATGCCGTTGGCGTGGCCAAGGTAGGCCAGCGCCTGCTGGAACCCGGGGTCGCCAGCGCGCAGCGGACGGCCGTGCCATTGCAGCGTGCCGGCATCCGCGCTGGCCAGGCCGCACAGCACGCGCAACAGCGTGGTCTTGCCGCTGCCATTGGCCCCCAGCACCTGCAGCAGTCCGCCCGGCGCCAGGCCGAAGTCGATGCCTTGCAGGACCGTGCGGCCGGCACGCGACACCGCCAGGCCGCTGGCGCTGAGCACGGGCGCGGCGGCAGGCGTCATTTCACTTCGGCCTTGGACATGTCGGGCAGATGGTGGGCGATGCCCTTGTGGCAGTCGATGCAGGTCTTCTCCTTGTTGGCCAGGTAGGTCGAGTGCATGGCCTGCGCGCGCGGGCTTTGCCGGGTGAAGTCCATCGACTGGTAGTCGTGGCAGTTGCGGCATTCCAGCGAATCGTTGGCCTTGAAGCGGGCCCACTCGTGCTGCGCCAGCGTGAGCCGGTGCGCCTGGAATTTCTCGCGGGTGTCGACGGTGCCGAAGATCTTGGCCCAGACCTCCTTGGACGCCTGCATCTTGCGCGCCATCTTGGTGGTCCAGTTGTGCGGCACATGGCAGTCCGAGCACTTGGCGCGCACGCCGCTGCGGTTGGTGAAATGGATGGTGCCCTGCAGCTCCTGGTAGACGTTGTCGCGCATCTCGTGGCAGCCGGTGCAGAACTGCTCGGTGTTGGTCAGCTCCAGCGCGGTGTTGAACGCGCCCCAGAACACCACCCCCGCGATAAAGCCGCCCAGCGTCAGGAAGCCCAGGCTGAAGTACGCGCTGGGCCGGTTGATGGTCCGCCAGTAACGCTTGATCAGGTCGAGCATGGCGCGTACCCGCTAGTTGGACGAGCCCTTGGCGCCGGGCTTGCGCTTGAGCAGCTGCTCGACATCGACGAAGGTGTTGCCCACCAGCGGCTTGGCGTCGGCCTGCGGCACGTGGCATTGGGTGCAGAAGTAGCGGCGCGGCGAGACCTCGGCCAGCACATTGTTGTGGCGGTCCATGTAGTGGGTGATGCTGACCGGGATCGCCTGGGTTTCTTCGGTGCGGGTGCGGGCGTGGCAGAACATGCAGCGGTTGAAGTCCTTGTCGACCTGGTAGCCGTCGATCTTGTGCGGGATCGTCGGCGGCTGCATGGTGTAGTTGCGGTTGCGGCGGATGTCCTTGTTCTCGATGGGGTAGAGCAGCGGCGCCTTGGGTTCATCGGCGATGGGCGTGGGCCCGCGCATCGCGTCGACCAGGCCCTGCGCGCGTGCCGGGGCGGCGGCCTGCGGCGCCAGCACGCCCAGCAGCAGCGCGCACAGCGCCAGCAGCGGCATCCAGGATCGGCTTGGCTTCATGGCGTCTCCCTGTTCGGTTCCCGGCTAGACCTTCACGATCTTGACCGCGCATTTCTTGAAGTCGGTCTGCAGCGAGATCGGGCAGGTGGCGTCCAGCGTCACCTTGTTGATCAGCTGGCTGGCATCGAACCAAGGTACGAACACCAGCCCGCGCGGCGGCGCGTCGCGCCCGCGGGTCTCCACGCGCGAGCGCATGCGCCCGCGCCGGGACACCACCTCCACCTCCACGCCGCGGCGCAGTCCCATGGCGCGCGCGTCTTCCGGGTGCATGAACACCACCGCGTTGGGAAAGGCGCGGTACAACTCCGGCACGCGCCGGGTCATCGAGCCCGAATGCCAGTGCTCGAGCACGCGGCCGGTGGCCAGCCAGAACGGGTATTCCTGGTCCGGCGATTCGGGCGGCGGTTCGTAGGGCAGGGCAAAGATCACGGCCTTGCCGTCGGGGTTGCCGTAGAACTGGTAGCCGGTGCCGGCCTTGACGTACGGGTCGCTGCCCTCGCGATAGCGCCAGCGCGTTTCCTTGCCGTTGACCACCGGCCAGCGCAGGCCGCGCGCCTCGTGATAGGCGTTGAACGGGGCCAGGTCGTGGCCGTGCCCGCGGCCGAAGCTGGCGTACTCCTCGAACAGCCCCTTCTGCACGTAGAAGCCAAAGGCCCTGGCCTCGGCGTTGTGGTAGTCGGCGTCGATTTCCTTGAGCGGGAACTTGTCGACCTGGCCGTTGCGGTAGAGCACGTCGAACAAAGTCTTGCCGCGATACTCGGGCTTCTTCGCGATCAGGTCGGCCGGCCACACGTCCTCGACCTTGAAGCGCTTGGAGAATTCCATCAGCTGCCACAGGTCGGAGCGCGCCTCGCCCGGCGCATCGACCAGCTGGTGCCAGAACTGCGTGCGGCGCTCGGCGTTGCCGTAGGCGCCTTCCTTTTCCACCCACATCGCGCTGGGCAGGATCAGGTCGGCGGCCAGCGCGGTCACGGTGGGATAGGCGTCGGACACTACCACGAAGTTCTGCGGATTGCGGTAGCCCGGCAGGCCCTCTTCCATCAGGTTGGCCGCGGCCTGCATGTTGTTGTTGACCTGCACCCAGTAGGCGTTGAGCTTGCCGTCCTTGAGCATGCGGTTCTGCAGCACGGCATGGTAGCCGGGCTTGTCGGGGATGGTGCCGGGGGGCAGCTTCCAGATGCGCTCGGCTTCCTCGCGGTGCTTGGGGTTGGTCACCACCATGTCGGCCGGCAGCCGGTGCGAGAAGGTGCCCACCTCGCGCGCGGTGCCGCACGCCGACGGCTGTCCCGTCAGCGAGAACGGGCTGTTGCCCGGCGTGGCGATCTTGCCGGTCAGCAGGTGCAGGTTGTAGACCATGTTGTTGGCCCAGCTGCCGCGCGTATGCTGGTTGAAGCCCATGGTCCACAGCGACATCACCTTGATATTGGGGTCGGCGTAGAGCTCGGCCAGTTGGTCGAGCTTGGCCTTGGGCACGCCCGACAGCTTGCTGACGGTATCGGCGTCGTACTTGGCGACGAAGCGCGCGAAGTCGTCGAAGGTGATGGGGCGCGAAGCGCCCGGATCGGCCGCGTGCGTGGCCGCCTTCTGCAGCGGATGTTCCGGGCGCAGGCCATAGCCGATATTGGTCACCCCCTCCTTGAACACGGTGTGCTTGTTGACGAAGTCCTTGTTGACCTTGTTGTTCTTGATGATGTAGTGGGCGATGTAGTTCATCATCGCCAGGTCGGTCTGCGGCTTGAAGATGACCGGGATGTCGGCCAGGTCGAACGAGCGGTGGGTGAAGGTCGACAGCACCGCCACGCGCGTCTTCGGATGGCTCAGGCGGCGGTCGGTGATGCGGGTCCACAGGATCGGGTGCATCTCGGCCATGTTCGAGCCCCACAGCACGAAGGCGTCGGCGGCCTCGAAGTCATCGTAGCAGCCCATCGGCTCGTCCATGCCGAAGGTGCGCATGAAGCCCTGCACGGCCGACGCCATGCAGTGGCGCGCGTTGGGATCGAGGTTGTTGGAGCGGAACCCGGCCTTCATCAGCTTGGACGCGGCATAGCCTTCCCACACGGTCCACTGGCCCGAGCCGAACATGCCAACCGCGGTCGGGCCTTTCTCTTTCAGCACGCGCTTGAACTGGTGCTCCATCTCGTCGAAGGCGCGCTCCCACGTAACTGGGGCGAATTCGCCGTTCTTGTCGTACTTGCCGTTCTTCATGCGCAGCAGCGGCCTGGTCAGCCGGTCCTGCCCGTACATGATCTTCGACAGGAAATAGCCCTTGACGCAGTTCAGGCCCTTGTTGACCTCGGCCTGCGGATCGCCGTTGGTCGCTACCACCTTGTTGTCCCGCACCGCCACCGTAACGCCGCAGCCGGTACCGCAGAAGCGGCAGGGCGCCTTGGACCACTTCAGCTTGGTTACCTCGCTGTCGGTCACCATGTTGGCGGCCCCCGCGGGCAGCGCCACCCCGGCGACTGACGCCGTTGCGGCCACCGCGGTCTGCTTGATGAAGTCACGACGAGAGATATTCATCGGGCGATCTCCTCGTTCATTGCCTCGGCGTCTTCGTTGTGCTGGTAGACCAGCGCCGCGGACAGCACGCCGTCGAGCTGGTGCAGGTAGGTCAGGTGCGCGGCAATGGCGCGCGAGGTGGGCGCTTCGAGGGTGACGACGAGCTTGCCGGCGTCGCTGGCGGCATGGATCTCGGCGCCGGTGATGGCGTCGATCGCCGCACGCACCTGCGGCAGTCTGGCGGGAAGAGCATGGACCACGATGCCGGCGATATGCCACTCGGCGCCCGCCGGCAACGGCTGGATGGGGATGGCACGTCTTGCTGCGGGCATGCGCAAGCTCCGGTTCGATGCCGTTTCAGTCTGTGCTGCAGCTTGTTTTTATCGGTCAAACGTCCCGGCCGCGGCGAGCCTGCCGCACCGGGCCTGCACGGTCCGCCTAGTGGGCGGGCGGACCGCTGATCAGCTGGGTCATCCAGACAATGAACCCATAGCCCGCGACGATGATGACGGACAGCACCGGCACCATGACGGCGGTCAGGAAAAGGAAACTGCGCAGTTCTTCTTGCTTGCGTTGCGGATCGTGGGTTTCACCGGTTTCCATCGTCGTTGACGTCCTCGGCAAAATGGATCAGGCGCGGCCCGATGCGTTACACCATTAAAGGAAGCGCAAGCATAGGTGTCAAGACTGCACTCGCGGCAAGCCGGCCAGCGGCGGCGCGACATGCGGCACGGGCCGCCACGCCGGCCGGGCAGTCCCGGCCGGATATGTCATCTAGTGATAGGTCACCACGACCAGGTAGGCGGGTGCCGCGTCGCGCTTGCCGGCGAGCGCCGGTTGTACTTCGAGCCTGGCCGCGCCGATGCGCGTCGGTCCTGCCGGATGGTACGGTGCCACGGCGAAGGGCGCCGAGACGATGCGGCCCGATGGTTGCTGGCAACTCGCCTGTACCAGGCCAGCGGACGCGCGGAAACCGCATGAGGGGTTGGAGATCGCACCCAGGAACGTAATGGTGCCGGTTTGCGCAACAGCGCTGCCGATTCCCGCGCTCACCAGCAGCGCGGCTGCGGCCAGCTGGCCGACCAGGGCGGCGGCCTCCCTGCTCCGTTCATGCGACATAGCTGAACCTCACGATTGTTAGTGCGGCGCCGACGCGGGCCGCCATTGCCATCGCTAGCGTGCAGGCCCACCAATGCGCAAGTGGGCTGACTACAGCATAGTCACTCGTTCAGAGCATTCTTGGCATTTAAGACAGTTCGGCGGATATTGCCGGAACGGATCCGGCAACGATGGCCGCGTGGCTACGCCGCGCCGCGCAGGATCAGCCGCGAGCGCGCGAAGCCGGCATGGGTCTGCAGCGCCTGCATCAGCTGTGCGGACGGCGCGCGGTCCAGGTCAGTGACCACATAGCCGGTGTGGCCGCGCGTCTGCAGATGCTGGCCGGTGATGTTGACGCCTTCCTGCGCCAGCAGCGTGTTCAGCGCAGCCAGCGCGCCGGGCGCGTTGCCGTGCACGTTGAGCAGGCGCGCCGGCGCATGCAGCGGACCGGGGTCGACCTCGGGAAAGTTGACCGCGCCGATGGTGCCGCCCGTGGCCAGGAAGTGCGCGAGCTTGGCCGCGACCTCGGTGCCGATGTTCTCCTGCGCTTCCTCGGTGCTGCCGCCGACGTGCGGGGTCAGCAGCACGTTGGGCAGGTTCTGCAGTTCGCTGGTGAAGGGGTCCTGGTTGGTCTTGGGCTCTTCCGGGAACACGTCGATGGCCGCGCCGCCCAGGCGTTTTTCGCGCAGCGCCGCGGCCAGCGCGGCGATGTCGACCACGCTGCCGCGCGAGGCATTGATCAGGATCGCGCCGGGCTTGAAGGCGGCGAGGATGCTGGCGTCGATCATGTTGCGCGTGCGCGGCGTGGCCGGTACGTGCAGCGTCACCACCTCGGCCTGCGACACCGCTTCTTCGAGCGAGCCGGCGGCGCGGGCCGAACCGTGCGAGAGCCGCGCGAGCACATCGTAGTAGACCACGCGCATGCCCATCGATTCGGCCAGCACGCCTACCTGCGAGCCGATATTGCCGTAGCCGACGATGGCGATGGTCTTGCCGCGCGTCTCGAACGCGCCGGCGGCGCCCTTGGCCCATTTGCCGGCATGCGCCAGCGTGTTCTTCTCGGGGATCCGGCGCAGCAGCATGACCGCTTCGGCGACCACCAGCTCGGCTACCGAACGGGTGTTGGAAAAGGGTGCGTTGAAGACCGGGATGCCGGCGGCAGTGGCGGCATCCAGGTCGACCTGCGAGGTGCCGATGCAGAAGCAGCCGATCGAGAGCAGTGCGGGCGCGCTGCGGATATCGTCCCCGCGCAGGTGCGTGGCGGAGCGGATGCCGATCACGTCATGGCTGGCCAGCACCTGGCGCAGTTCGGCACCGGCCAGCGCGCCGGTGCGGCGCTCGACCTGCAGGCCGGCTTCGGCCAGCCGGGCGTTGGCGCTCTGGTGGATGTTCTCGAGCAGGATGGCTGTGGTCACGTTGGTTTTCCGCGTGGAAGGTTGGCGGGCATTGCCGCATCGCCTCCATTCTGCGCGCAAAACGGCGCCCGGGCCGGGGAGCCCCTGCTGCCGGCATTGGCACCGGCCCGGCGCCAGCGCCACCGTCAGCGCGCGCGGCGCGCGTCGCCGCCGAGCGGATCGACGATGATCATGGTCTGGCGCAGGACCCCGGCGTTGTCGAAGTAGCAGCTGAAGTGCGCCGTCTGCAGGCCGTCCTTGTACATGCGCCAGGACCAGGCTTCGCGCTGCATCAGCGGGTAATACTGCACCGGTTCGCGCGGCAGGCCGAAATGCTGCTGCACGTCCTTTTTGGTCCAGACCCCGACCTGGGCGCGATAGATTTCGGCTTCGGTGAGCATCTGGCGGTAGCGGGTCAGCCGGCCCGCGCCATCGAAATCGGCAGCGTAGACCTGATGGCCGAAGGGCTGGCGCGACCACAGCCAGCGGGTGGTGCCGTCGGCCAGGCGGTGGGTTTCGGTGGGTGGCCCGAAAGTTTGTCGTACGGCACTTTCCGGGCTGCCGATCATCTGCTGGCCGGTCTGTTCCGGCTGCAGGGTGGCGCAGGCGCCGAGCATGGCCGCAGCCACGCACAGGGGGACCAGCCATGGGCTGGGCAGGGACCGGGATGTCATGGGGCGCTCCTGCAAAGATGGGGATGCCCCGGGGGGACATCCGCAGCCACCATTGTCCGGCCGCCGTGCCAGCCGGTGCAACTGACCGCCCCGCGGGCGCCGCGTCCGCCGGTTTAGCAGCGGCCCTTCTTGGCCTGGCCCGGCGGGCAGAACGACTCGTTGCCGTACGCGTCGATGCGGCAGTTGCCTTTCTTGGCTTGGCCGGGCGGGCAACCCTGCGGGCCGCCGCCATAGGTGTCATAGGGGGCAACCACGCAGCCGCCGAGCAGCGCGCTGCACGCGACCAGAAGGGCCAGGACGGATTTCATTGCATTCTCCTTGTTGTGGGGGGATTCCGATTGCGACAGGAGAATAGATTGTGCCAGCGCCATTGTCTGTAAGGAATCGTGAAGACTGCGGCGCCGGGGCTACATCCGGCGCCTACATCCGGAACACCACGCCCAGCCAGAAGCTGCGCGGCGCCCCCGGCGCCACGAACAGCGCGCTGGCGGCATCGCCGGGGGCGACATGCGGCCGCACCAGGCTGCCGCCGGGAAACACATCGTTGGCGATCTGGCCGTAGCTCTCGTAGCGCCGGTCCAGCAGGTTGGCCACGCGCGCGTAGATCTCGAATCGCTTGCTGACCTGGTACGCCGCGCGCAGGTTGATGGTGGCGTAGCCCGGCGTGCTCCAGTTTGCCGCCCGCGGCGCTTCGCCCGCCTGCGGGTCGCTGCGCAGGCCGTCCTCATTGCCGCTGGAAACAGAGCCCGACACCGCCACCAGGTCGGCGCCGAGCACCAGCCCGGCCAGCGCCTGCCAGTCCGCGCCCAGCTTGAGCGTATGGCGCGGCAGTCCTGCCATGCGCATGCCCGGGCGGATATCGATGGTGCGTTCGCCGGCGGCCAGCGCGCCGGCGGACTGGTAGGTGGCCTGCAGGTAGCTGTAGGCCAGCCGCAGCGTGACCGCGCCGAGGCGATGGCGAGCGCTCAGGTCGAGCCCCTGGTTGCGGGTGCGGTCGAAATTGGCGAAGTAGCCGAGCTGGGTGTTCGGCGCGCGCACGAACAGGATGTCGTCGTGATTGTCGATGCGGTAGAGCGACGCCGTGACCTCGGTGTGCGGGCGCGGGTGCCAGCGCACGCCGGCCTCGAACGAATGCGACACCACCTGCTTCAGGTAGGGATCGGCTTGCAGGCCGGCCGGCAGCCGGCAGGGCCGTTCCGGGTCGGCGCAGCCGAGCTCGAGCACGGTCGGCACGCGGTTGTTCTGCGCATAGCCGCCGAACAGCGTGACCCCGCCGCCCAGCTTCTGCGCCAGCCCCAGCGCCGGGTTGAGGCGGCGATAAGTGAAGCTCTCGCGCGGCTGCTCGCTGCCGTCGCTGTTGCGCAGCGTATTGCTGACGGTGACGTGGTTCCAGCGTGCCGACGCGGTCAGGAAGGTGGTAGGCGTCAGCGACCACGTATCGGACAGGTACAGGCCGAGCGTGCGCGCGTTGCCGCTGACGCCGGAGAACAATGCGTTGGCCGCGGCGGGGTCGGCCACCACGCCGCGGTCGTCGGTAAAGCTGCCGGGCTGTGCGTATTGCGAATAGGTGAGGCGGCTGCGGTCGAGCGTCAGGCCGGCATTGAGCACGTGGCGCGCGGTCTCCCGCGCCAGGCTCAACGCCATGCCGACGGTCTGCTGCCGCATATGGCTGGTGTTGAGCACGGCGGGATGCAGCGCCGCGCCCTCGGCGCGGGTCATGCCGCAGTCGTCGCCGCGCGGGCTGCCGTCGGCGTCGAAGCCGTCCTCGCAGTCTTCGGCATAGGCCTCGTAGTCCGGGTTGACGTCGCCGTTGGCGGTGTCGCGGCGGCTGTTGCGCACATAGGCCAGCGCGGCGGCGCTGGTCTTGTCGTCGAACCAGTGGCGGCCGTTGAGCGCGGCCTGCGTGACCACGTTGCGGGTCTGGTCGGGGTAGGTGTAGACCGCGCGCCGGTTGGACTGGTACAGCTCAGGCAGCGTGCCGTCGTCGCCGGCGCGATAGCTCGGCACCAGGCCGTTGCCGGTCAGCGTGCTGCGCCCATGCAGCACCGAGACGTCCCAGCTGCTGGTTGCGCCGGCGTAGCCCGCCTTGGCAAAGACGTTGCCGAGCCGGCCCTCGGAATGGTCGCGCCAGCCGTGCTCCTGGAACAGCGTGCCGGCTGCGAACGCATGCCAGCCGCTGTCGCTGCGCACGCCGCCGGACAGGTCGGCACGCTTGCGGGCCTGGCTGCCGTAGGAGAGATCGGCGGTGAAGCCGGGTGAGTCCAGCCCCGAACGCGTGGTCATGGCCAGCGCGCCGCCGAGCGTGTTGAGGCCGTAGGCGGGATTGGCGCTGGACACCAGCGACGCGCTCGCCAGTGCCGCTTCGGGAATCATGTCCCAGCTGACCACGTCGCCGAAGGGCTCGTTGACGCGGATGCCGTCCAGGTACACCGATAGCCCTTGCGGCACGCCGGGAATCGACGACGCGCGGAAGCCGCGGTAGGTCACGTCGGTCTGGAACGGACTGCCCTGGATGTCATTGACGTTGACGCCGGCGAGGTGGCGGTTCAGGTAGTCGGCCAGGTTGCCGGCGCGCGCGCCGCCGAGCTCGCTGCCGCGCACGGTCTGCACGGTGTAGGGCACCAGGTCGCTGGCGACGCCGATGCCGGGCAGCGGCGCGGCAGCCACCACCAGCACTTCGGGCAACAGCGCACTGTCCTGGTTTGGCGCACCAGTGTCCTGTTGCGCCACAGCGGCACGCTGGCACAGCAGCGTGATCAGCGCGGACAGCAGCGCGGCATGCGTGCCCGCGCCGCGGCGCGGGCGGGCCGGGACGGCGCGCGGAAGTCGGGATGGCCGCTGTCCTGGCGGCGCAGGGCGCGGGATGGCTGGCATGGTCGGTCTCCTCGGGATAGCGGCGCATGCCTGCATCGGGCCGCGCCTGTCGGCAGGGCTTCAGCAGTTTTCGTACCGTGTCGCGTTCGATGGCGGGCGTTCAGGCGCATGGCGCCGCATCGGGGTGCGGCGCGGGCCTGGGTCCTGTCACAAAACAGGACAGTCGGGCGTTGCCGCCAGCGGGCCAGTGTTCCATCACGGCACAGTGCGGCGCGGCGCGGCGCAGCACGCGTCGCTGCGAGGGGGCGGCCGGCAGCCGTGCAGCGCCGGCCCGGCAAGGTTCGCGGGGATGCGGCATGCCGTGCTGCGTCGCACATGGTATCGGCCTTGCTCTGTCACACCGCATCCCAACCCGGTCCGGTGCTTCGCCATGTTCCGTTGCCTTGCCTGCCTGCTGTCGATGTGCCTCGGCCTGTTGCCGGCTGGCTGCGCGCGGGCCGAGGGCGCGGGCGCCTATCCGTCGCGCCCGGTCACGCTGGTGGTGCCGTGGCCGGCCGGCGGCGCCACCGATATCTCCATGCGCATCCTGGCCGAGCTGGCCGGGCGCGAACTGGGGCAGCCGATCGTGGTGGAGAACCGGCCCGGCGCCGGCGGCACGCTGGTGGGCGGGCTGCTTGCCGCCGCGCGGCCGGACGGCTACACCATCGGCCAGCTGCCGCTGACGGTGTACCGGTTCCCGCATCAGCAGAAGACGGCGTGGCAGCCGCTGCGCGACATCCAGCCGGTGCTGATGATCTCGGGCTATACCTTTGGCATCGTGGTGCCCGCCGACAGCCCGTGGCGCTCGCTGCGCGACCTGATTGCCTGGGGCCGCGCGCACCCGGGCCAGCTGACCGTGGGCTCCACCGGCATCGGCACCACCGCCCACCTGGCAATGGAGGATGTGCTGGGGCGCAGCGGCGTGCGCTACCTGCACGTGCCGTACCACGGCACCGCAGACCAGATGCTGGCGGTGGCCAACGGCTCGCTGATGGCGGGGGTCAACTCCACCGGCTTCGCGCCGTTCGTCGAGGCCGGCAAGCTGCGCCTGCTGGCGGTGTTCAGCGCGCAGCGCTCGGCCCGCTGGCCCGAGGTGCCGACCGTGGCCGAGCTCGGCTTTGCCGACGCGGTCCACAACTCGCCCTATGGCATCGGCGTGCCGCGCGGCACCGATGCCGCCATCGTCAGGCGCCTGCACGATGCCTTCCGCGCCGCCATGCAGCAGCCGCGCCATCTTGCCGAGCTGGCCCGCTACGACCAGCAGCTGACTTACCTGGGCACCGCGCAATATGAAGCCTACCTGCGCCAGGCATGGGAGACCGAACGGACCTTTGCCGAGCGCGCGGGCACGGCGCGGGCGAAGGAGCAGCTATGAGCGCGCTGCCAACCCAGGAAGCGCCGGCGCTTGCTTGCGACGCAGTGCGCAAGGCGTTCGGCGCCCGCGTCGCGCTGGACGGGGTCTCGCTGTGCGTGCGGCGCGGCGAGTTCGTGGCCCTGCTGGGGCCCAATGGCGCGGGCAAGACCACGCTGTTCCAGATCCTCAGCGGCCTGTTCGTCGCCGATGCCGGACAGGTCGCGGTGATGGGCTGCGACATGCGGCGCGAGCCCGTCCGGGCGCTGGCGCAGTTGGGCATCGTGTTCCAGCAGCCCGCCATCGACCTGGACCTGTCCGTGCACGCCAACCTGCGCTTCCATGCCGACCTGCATGGGCTGCCGCGCCGCGTGGCGGCGCAGCGCATCGCGCGCCTGCTGCAGGCCTTCGGCCTGGCGCCGCGCGCGCAAGCGCCGGTGCGCGAGCTGTCGGGCGGCAGCCGGCGCAAGGTCGAGCTGGCGCGCGCGCTGCTGCATGAACCGGCCATGCTGCTGCTGGACGAGCCGACGGTGGGGCTGGACCCGGCCTCGCGCGCGCAGCTGCTGGCCGAAACCCGGCGGCTTGCGCGGCATGCCGGGGCCGGCGTGCTGTGGGCCACCCACCTGGTGCAGGAGGTGGAACAGGCCGACCGCGTGATCGTGCTCGATCGCGGCGCGGTGCGCTTCGACGGCACCCCGGCCGCGCTGCTGGGTGCCACCGCGGCGGCGACGCTGGAAGCCGCTTTCCTGGCCATGACGCCGTCGGTCGTCCGCGCCGCGCAAATGGAGCTCACCGCATGAACCCGATGCCATCCCCCGCCTGGCTTGCCGGCGCCTGGCTGCTGGCCACCGCATTGCTGGTTGCCGCCGGCCTGGCCGAGGGCGCCCAGGGCGGCGCAGCGCGCGCCGCCACCAGGCAGGTCTTTGTCTCCAGCGAGAAGGACGACGCCCTGACCGCCTACGATGCCCGCAGCGGGCAGCAGCTGGCGGCATGGCGCCAGTGCCGGCGCCCGCGCCACCTGCAGCTGTCGCCGGATCGCGCGCGGCTGTACGTGGCCTGCAGCGACGACCACCGCGTCGACGTGGTCGACGTGGCGACGCGCAAGACCGTGGCGTCGCTGCCGGTCGGGGACGATCCGGAACTGTTCGACCTCAGCCAGGATGGCCGCACCCTCTACGTGTCGAACGAAGAAGACGCGCTGCTGTCGGCCTACGACACCGGCTCCGGCAAACGCGTGTTCGCGGTGGCGGTGGGCGAAGAGCCCGAAGGCGTCAGGGTCAGCGCGGACGGGCGCCACGTGTATGTCGCCTCGGAGGTGGCCAACCTCGTGCATGTGGTCGACGTGGCCTCGCGCAAGGTGGTGCGCAATATCCGCGTGGGCAACCGGCCGCGCCGGCTGCTGCTGGTGCGCGGCGGCAAGGAGCTGTGGGTGTCGAACGAGTTGTCGGCCAGCGTCAGCGTGATCCGCACCGATACGCTGGAGGTGGTGCAGACCATTGCCTTCGCGCCGCGCGGCATGCGCGCCGAAGACGTGACCCCGGTGGGGATGGCGGCGAGCGGCGACGGCACGCACGCCTATATCGGATTGGGCCGCGCCAACCACGTCGCGGTGGTGGAGGTGTCGTCGCGCCGCGTGCAGGACTACGTGCTGGTGGGGCGGCGCGCCTGGGGGCTGGCGCTGAGCCGCGACAACGCCCGGCTCTACGTCGCCAACGGGCTGTCCGACGATGTCAGCGTGGTCGACACCGCCAGCCGCAAGGCGGTGGCCACGCTCAAGGCCGGCCGCGTGCCGCATTCGGTGGCGATCGATGACTGAGCGGGCGCTGGCGGTGCTGGCCTTCACGCTGGCGGCGGTGCTGGCGTTGCCGCTGCATGCCGCGGAGGTGCGCGTGGCGGTGGTGTCGCTGGACGACGATGCCCGCCACGCGCCGCGGCGCCTGGCGCTGCGCTATCCCGACCAGCCGCAGGGCCGCGCGCTCGACGGCGCCCAGGTGGCGGCGGCGGAAGCGCGCTTTGCGCTGGAGGCCGCGGGCCAGTCGCTCCGGATCGAGGCGCAGCAGGCCCGCACCGAAGCGGAGGTCGCCTCGCTGGTCGCGGCCCTGGCGCGCCAGGGCACGCGCTTTATCCTGCTGGACCTGCCGCCGGCTTCGGTCAGGGCAGCCGCGGGGGCGGTCAGGCCGGGCGAGGCGCTGCTGTTCAATGTCTCGGCCGACGACGATGCGCTGCGCGGCGCCGGCTGCGCGCCGGTGCTGCTGCATACGCTGCCGAGCATGCGCATGCGCGCCGACGCGCTGATGCAGTACCTGGCCGCGCGCAAGTGGCGCCGCGCGCTGCTGCTGAGCGGCCCGTCCGCGGCCGACGCCGCGCAGCGCGACGCGCTGCTGGGCGCGGCGCGGCGCTTCGGCATTGCCTGGAGTGCGCAGCGCGCGTTCCGGCTGTCCAACGATCCGCGCGAGCGCGACCAGGCCAATGTCAGGCTGCTGACCGGTGGCGCGGACTACGACGTGGTGGTGGTGGCCGACGCCGATGGCGAGTTCGCGCGCGGCCTGCCCTATGCCACGCAGTCGCCGCGCCCGGTGGTGGGCGCCAGCGGCCTGGGCGCGCAGGCCTGGCACTGGGCCTGGGAGCGCAACGGCGGGCCGCAGCTCAACCGGCGCTTCGCGCGCGCCGCGGGCCGGCCGATGACCGGCTACGACTGGGCCGCCTGGGTCGCGGTCAAGGCGATTGCCGAGAGCGTGGTGCGGCAGCCCGCGGGCTTTGCCGCGCAGGCGCAGGCGCTGGCCACGGGGCAGGTGGTGGTGGACGGTTTCAAGGGCCCGCCGCTGTCGTTCCGGCGCTGGGACCGCCAGCTGCGCCAGCCGCTGATGCTGGCGCACCCGGACGGCGTGATCGGCACCGCGCCGGTCGAAGGCGTGCTGCATCCGAAGAACAACCTCGACACCCTGGGCGCCGACGAAGCCGACACGGCGTGCCGCGCCCCGACCTGACACCATGACCATGCCCGCCACCATGCCACCGTTGATGCGCCATCGCTGGCGCGCGCTGCGCGCCGTCTGCGGCCGCGAGCTGCGCAAGTACCTGCGCCAGCCCGGGCGGCTGCTGTCGTCGCTGGTGCGCCCGCTGCTGTGGCTGCTGGTGTTCGCCGCGGGCTTCCAGAACGCGCTGGGCGTCGCGATCGCGCCGCCGTACGACAGCTACATCGAATACCAGGTCTATGTCGCGCCCGGGCTGCTGGGCATGATCGCGCTGTTCAACGGCATGCAGTCGTCGCTGGCGATGGTGTACGACCGCGAGATGGGCGTGATGCGGCTGCTGCTGACCGCGCCGCTGCCGCGCGGCTGGCTGCTGGGCTGCAAGCTGGTGGCGGGCACGCTGCTGTCGCTGCTGCAGATGGCGGCGTTCCTGCTGGTGGCGGCGGCCTTCGGCATCCGCTTCGCGCCGCTGCACCTGCTGGCCGGACTGGGCGCGATGACGCTGGCCGCGCTGATGCTGGGCGCGCTCGGCCTGCTGCTGTCGGTCCATGTGCGCCAGCTGGAGAATTTTGCCGGCACCATGAACTTCGTCATCTTCCCGATGTTCTTCATCAGCTCGGCGCTGTATCCGCTGTGGCGCCTGCAGGAGTCGGGCGCCGAGGCGGTGTACCAGCTGGCGCGGCTGAACCCGTTCACGCATGCGGTCGAGGCGATCCGCTTCGCGCTGTACGGGCAGCTGGCGCCGCACAGCCTTGCCATCGTCGCCGTCTGCGCGGTGGTGTTTTTCGCGCTGGCGCTGCGCGGCTACGACCCGCAGCGCGGCATGGCGCGCCGCGGGGCGCCGGCATGACCGGCCGCCGCCAGGGCATGGCGCTGCTGGCGTGGCTGGCGTGGCTGGGGTTGGCCGGCGCCACTGTGTCAGCCGCGCCCGGCACCGGTGCCGGGATCGTGCACAGCGATCCGATGCAGTCGCCGCAGTGGGCCTGGATCCACAAGGAACTGCTGCAGCAGGGCCCGGTGGTGTTCGACAGCCGCGTGCGCGTCACAGGGCCGGCCTTTGCCGAAGACCCCATGCGCGTGCCGATTGCCTTCGACGCGTCGGCGCTGGGCGAGGTCGAGCGCATCGTGGTGGCGGTGGACCGCAACCCGATCCGCCCGGTGCTGGCGTTCGAGCCGCTGCGGGTGCGGCCGTCGCTGTCGTTCCGCTTCAAGCTGGAGCAGGCCTCGCCGGTGCGGGTGGCGGCGCGTACGCGCGACGGCACCTGGCATGTCGGCAGCACCTGGGTCGACGCCGGCGGCGGTGGCTGCACCGTGCCCGGGGCGACCCGCCGCGACGGCAGCTGGAGCCGCACCCTCAACCGGGTCGAGGCGCGCGTGTTCCCGGGCCTGGGTCAGGGCGAAGGCCAGGGCCAGGCCGGCGCGCGCGTGCGGCTGCGCGTGATGCACCCGATGGACACCGGCCTGGTTGCCGGCATCCCGGCGTTCCATCTCGAGACCCTGGTGCTGGCCGACGCGGCGCGGCAGCCGCTGTTGCGGCTGACCCTGCACGAGCCCGTGGCCGAGAACCCGATCTTCTCGTTCGACCTGCGCGAGGCGGTGGTGCCGGGGATGACCGTGGCCGGCCACGACAACAACGGCAACCGCATCGCGGCGCGGGTGTCGCCATGAAGCCGGCGCTGCTGTTGCTGTGGCTGGCCACGGCTGCGGTCCTCGCGGCACCCGCGCAGCCGCCCGACTACCGCCTGGCCCCGCGCGAGATCGGCGCCGGCGTGTGGCTGCTGGAAGGCGCCAATGCCGACTTCGCGCCGGCCAATGGCTGCAACATCATCAATACCGCCTTCATCGACACCGGCGACGGCGTGGTGGTGATCAACACCGGCCCGTCGCGCGAATATGGCGAGCAGCAGCGCCGCGCCATCGCCGCGCTGACCGGCGCGCCGATACGGCTGGTGCTGAACCTGAACCTGCATCCCGACTACTTCTTCGGCAACCAGGCCTATGCCGACGTGGGCGCCAGCGCGCTGCCCGCCACCCTCGACGGCGCGCGCCGCGAAGGCGCGGCCTATGCCGACAACCTCTACCGCCTGTGCGGCGACTGGATGCGCGGCACCGAACCCGCGCCGCCGGTGCACGCGCTGGCGCCGGGCCCACGGACGATCGGGCGCCGCACGCTGGAACTGATCCGCCTGGAAGGCCATACCGACGCGGACCTGGTGCTGCTGGACCGCGGCGCCGGCATCGTCTTTGCCGGCGGGCTGGTGTTCCGTGAGCGCATCCCGACCACGCCGCATGCGCACATCGGCCGCTGGCTGGACAGCCTGGCGCGGCTGCAGGCGCTGATGGAGCAGAGCGGGGCGCGCCTGCTGGTTCCCAGCCACGGGCCCGCGCTGGGCGGCACGGAAGCCATCGCGCAGACGCGCGCCTACCTGCAATGGCTCGACACGCGCCTGCGCGAGGCCGCGGCGCAGGGACGCGACCTGGCCGAGGTCATGGCCATGCCGGTGCCAGAGCCCTTTGCGCGCTGGGGCGCGCTGCCCGCCGAGTACCTGCGCAACGTGATCCATCTCTACCCGGCGCACGAGGAAGCCGCGCTGGCCCGCTGAAGGCGCCGGCTTTGGCTGTTCAATTCTGGCGCAGCTGCAACGCAGTGTTGCACGCTGGCGCGGACCGCAACCGTGCGGCGGGCCTGCAGGGCGCGTGATCGGGCCCCGGCCCACTGGCATGGGATTTGCCATTTGCGTGCTGGTGTGTGGCGCAGTGGCGCACCAGCGAAATCCAAGACAAGAGAGGAGATGGCAATGAGGACGTTACGAGTAGGGCTGGCGGTCGCGGCAATCGCGGCCGCCGCGGCGAGCGTTGCCGCGCAGGCGGCGCAGGCGACGGTAAGCGACGCCATGATCGAGAACGACGCGAAGTCCCCCGGCGACGTGCTGTCGTGGGGCATGGGCCCGCAGGGCCAGCGCTATTCCACGCTGTCGCGCATCAACACCAGGAACGTGGGCCGGCTGGTGCCGGCGTGGTCGTTCTCGTTCGGCGGCGAGAAGCAGCGCGGGCAGGAATCGCAGCCGCTGATCCACGACGGCAAGATGTTCGTCACCGCTTCGTATTCGCGCATCTATGCGCTCGACGTGAAGACCGGGCGCAAGCTGTGGAAGTACGAGCACCGCCTGCCCGAAGGCATCATGCCGTGCTGCGACGTGGTCAACCGCGGCGCGGCGCTGTACGACAATCTGGTGATCTTCGGCACGCTCGACGCGCAGCTGGTGGCGCTGGACCAGAACAGCGGCAAGGTGGTGTGGAAGGAGAAACTGGAGGACTACGCGGCCGGCTATTCGTACACGGCCGCGCCGCTGGTGGCCAAGGGCCTGGTGCTGACCGGCATCTCGGGCGGCGAGTTCGGCGTGGTCGGCCGCGTCGACGCGCGCGATGCCAAGACCGGGCAACTGGTGTGGTCGCGGCCGGTGGTCGAAGGCCATATGGGCTACAAGTACGACAAGGACGGCAACAAGACCGAGATCGGCATGACCGGCACCCAGAACGCCAGCTGGCCCGGCGAGACCTGGAAGACCGGCGGCGCGGCCACGTGGCTGGGCGGCACCTATGACCCCGCGACCGGCCTGGCCTACTTCGGCACCGGCAATCCCGGCCCGTGGAACAGCCATATCCGCAAGGGCGACAACCTCTACTCCGCGTCGACCGTCGCGCTCGATCCCGCCACCGGCAAGATCGTCTGGCACTACCAGAACACCCCCAACGACGGCTGGGACTTCGACGGCGTGAACGAGTTCGTCACCTTCGACCTGGACGGCAAGCGCATGGGCGGCAAGGCCGACCGCAACGGCTTCTTTTACGTCAACGATGCCAGCAGCGGCAAGCTGGTCAATGCCTTCCCCTTCGTCAAGAAGATCACCTGGGCCACCGGCATCGACCTGAAGAGCGGCCGCCCCGACTACGTCGCCGAGGGCCGCCCCGGCGACCCGGCCGCCGCCAACGGCGAGAAGAAGGGCAAGTCGGTGTTCGCGGCGCCGGGTTTCCTCGGCGGCAAGAACCAGCAGCCGATGGCCTACAGCCCGCAGACCGGCCTGTTCTACGTGCCGGCCAACGAATGGGGCATGGACATCTGGAACGAGCCCATCAGCTACAAGAAGGGCGCCGCATTCCTGGGCGCGGGCTTCACCATCCAGCCGCTGAACGATGACTACATCGGCTCGCTGCGCGCGATCAACCCCAAGACCGGCAAGATCGTCTGGGAGGTCAAGAACGGCGCGCCGCTGTGGGGCGGCGCCATGACCACCGCCGGCGGGCTGGTGTTCTGGGGCACGCCGGAAGGCTACCTGAAGGCCGCCGACGCCAAGACCGGCAAGGAGCTGTGGCAGTTCCAGACCGGCAGCGGCGTGGTCGCGCCGCCGGTCACGTGGGAAGAGAACGGCGAGCAGTTCGTCGCGGTGGTATCCGGCTGGGGCGGCGCGGTGCCGCTGTGGGGCGGCGAGGTGGCCAAGCGCGTGAATTTCCTGGAGCAGGGCGGCTCGGTGTGGGTATTCAAGCTGCACAAGAGCTGAACATCAACGGGTGAAACGGCCGCGCGCACGCCACCGCATCGCCCGATGCGGGGCGTGCGCGGGGCACGGTAGCAACAGCATCGGATCGGGATACAGGTATGAAGAAAGAATGGATGGCGCTGGCGGCGGCTGGCGCGATGTTGCCGGGAGCGGCGCTGGCCGCCACGTCGGCGGAGATGCAGGCGCTGGCTGACAAGAACGGCTGCTTTTCCTGCCATGGCATGCAGTCGAAGCTGGTGGGGCCAGGGTTTGCCGAGGTGGCGGCGCGCTACAAGGGCGACAGCCAGGCGGCCGCGTCGCTGGCGAAGAAGATCCGCGAGGGCGGCAAGGGGACATGGGGCCGGATCCCGATGCCGCCGCATGGCAATCTGGGAGAGGACGATGCGAAGAAGCTGGCGGAGTGGGTGCTTGGCGTCGGCTGAGCCAGGGCGGTGCGTCGGCGCCGGCCGCTGCGTCGGCCGCGGCCCCGTCGCGGTCATGGGCGGCCGGCGCAAGACCCGCCTGCGGCGGCGCCGACGCGGGCGCTGATTTAGCGCTCGCCCCGCCCCGCGCTCAATCTCAACGAGTTGCCGTCGCTGCGAAACACCATCGGGTACTCGCGCGCTTGCGCCGCGGTTTGCGCCGCCGCCACCCGGCCCTCCAGCACGATTTCGCGCAACCGCCCGTGGCCGGGCGCCTGCGCGCAGGCGGGGTCGGTCGCGGCGGCATCGCCGGTGACCAGGAAGGCCTGGCAGCGGCAGCCGCCAAGATCCGCTTCGCTGTGCTCGCACGAGCGGCACGGTTGCGGCATCCACTGCGTGCCGCGAAAGCGGCGGAAGGCGTCGCTGTGCTGCCAGATCTGGCGCAGCGTGTCGGCCTTGACGTTGGGCAATGCCAGTTCCGGCAGCATGCGCGCGGCATGGCACGGCAGCGCGGTGCCGTCGGGCGCCACGCCCAGGAAGGTGGTGCCCCAGCCGTTCATGCATTTCTTCGGCCGTTCCTCGAAATAATCCGGCACCACGAACAGGATCTGGCATTGCCGGCCGATGCGCGCACGGTACTGCCGCACCACGGCCTCGGCCTCGCGCAGCTGTTCCCGCGTCGGCATCAGCGCCAGCCGGTTCTCCCAGGCCCAGCCGTAATACTGCGTATTGGCCAGCTCCAGGTATTCCGCGCCGAGCTGCAAGGCCAGCTCGATGATGGTGCCGACGTGCGGCAGGTTGTGCCGGTGCAGCACGCAGTTCATCACCATCGGATAGCCGTGCGCCTTGATCAGCCTGGCGACGCGCTGCTTCAGCTCGAACGTGCGCGTGCTCGACAGGAAGTCATTGAGCTCGCGCGTGGAGTCCTGGAACGACAGCTGGATATGGTCCAGGCCCGCGTCGCGCAGCGCCGCCAGGCGGGCGTCGGTCAGCCCCACGCCGGAGGTGATCAGGTTGGTGTAGAAGCCCAGGCCGCGCGCATGGCGCACCAGGGTTTCCAGGTCCTTGCGCAGCAGCGGCTCGCCGCCGGACAAGCCCAGCTGCACCGCGCCCAGCGCGCGTGCCTGGGTGAACACGTCGCACCACTGCGCGGTATCCAGTTCTTCCGCATGGCGGGCATAGTCGACCGGATTGGAGCAGAACGCGCAGTGCAGCGGGCAGCGGTAGGTCAGCTCGGCCAGCAGCCACAGCGGCGGGCCGGGCGGCGCCGGCTCAGACCAGCCAGCCGCGTTCGGTGGCATGTTTGACAAAGGCATGGACCTCCGGCGCGATGCCCTGCACGCCGAAGGCGGCCTGCAGGTCGTCGATCAGCATGTCGAGGGTATGGTTGCCGTCGCAGCGCTGCAGGATCGCGGCGGCGCTGTCGTTGAGCGTGACCATCCCTTCCGGATACAGCAGCACCCAGCTTTGCTGCGAGTCCTCCCACTGCAGGCGGAAGGTGCGGTGCAGGGTTGGGGTGGCGAGGTCTTGGGTGCCGGCGCTCATGGCTGGGCCTGCTGGATGGCATCGAGCATCGACCACAGCACGTCGAGCTTGAACTGCAGGATGTCCAGTGCGCGCTGCTGTTGCGCGGCACTGCGGAAATGATCCAGCGTCACGCGCAGGCCATGGTCGACATCGCGCTGCGCCAGCGGGATGCGCGAGCGGAAATAGTCCAGTCCGCCGGCCTCGATCCACGGGTAATGCGTGGGCCAGCCGGCCAGCCGTTCCTGGTGGATCTTCGGCGCGAACATCTCGGTCAGCGACGAGCACACCGCTTCCTGCCACGGCGCGCGGCGCGCGAAATTGACATAGGCGTCGACGGCGAAGCGCACCCCGGGCAGCACCTGGCGGTGGTTCAGCAGCGCGTCGCGCTCCAGGCCGACGGCCTGGCCCAGCCGCAGCCAGGCTTCGATGCCGCCGGGCTCGGTGTCGGTGCCGTCATGGTCGAGGATGCGCACCACCCACTCGCGGCGCGCGGCGCGGTCGGGGCAGTTGGACAGGATCGCGGCATCCTTGAGCGGGATGCTGGCCTGGTAGTAGAAGCGGTTGGCCACCCACGTGCGGATCTGCGCGGGCGTGCATTGGCCTGCCGCCATGCGCTGGTTGAAGGGATGGTGGATGTGGTAGCCGCTTTCGCGGGCGCGCAGGCGCGCCTCGAATTCGGCCGGGGTCCAGGCAACGGTGGCTGTCATAGCGCGATTTCCATGCCGTCGTAGGCCAGCTCGATGCCGTGCCGGGCCAGCTCGGCATGCTCGGGCGAGTCTTCGGCCAGCACCGGATTGGTGTTGTTGATGTGGATGAGGATCTTGCGGCGGGCGGGCAGGCGGTCCAGTACCTCGATCATCCCGCCCGGCCCGGACAAGGCCAGGTGGCCCATGTCGGCGGCGCTGCGCGTGGAGTAGCCCAGTGCCTGCATTTCGTCGTCGCGCCAGAAGGTGCCGTCGACCAGCACCACGTCGGCGCGGCGCAGCTGCGCGAACACATGGTCGTCGACCTGGCCCAGGCCCGGCGCGTAGAAGGCGCTGCGGCCGCTGCGGCGGTCTTCGATGCGCAGGCCGATGTTGTCGCCGGGTTGCGGCGCGTGGCGCCTGGGAGAGTACGGCGGCGCCTTGCTTTGCAGCGGCACCGCGGTCAGCGCCACGCCATCCAGCGGCGGAACCGAGAACGCCGTGCCGTCGCAGGGCAACGCGTGGCACTGCAGTCCGCAGTAGTGCGACAGGATGCGCGTCAGCGGGAACGCCCCGGCCAGGTCGTCGAGCACGCTGGCGCTGGCATAGAGCGGCAGCGCGCGGCGGTGTTCGCGCAGCATCAGCAGGCCGGTGACGTGGTCGATCTGCGCGTCCATCAGCAGCACCGCGGCGATCGCGGTGTCGCGCCCGGCGCGGGCGGGTTGCAGCGCGGGGGTCTGGCGCAACTGCTGCAGGATGTCGGGCGAGGCATTGACCAGGATCGCGTCGGGGATCGCATCGGGGCCGTCGCCGCACAGCGCGATCGACGATTGCGTGCGCGGGGTGGCGCGCACGGTGCCCCGGCGCACGCCGTCGCAGTTGCGGCAATTGCAGTTCCATTGCGGGAAGCCGCCGCCGGCGGCCGATCCCAGTACCCGGATGGTTGTCATGGCGCGAGCGCTCGAGGGGGATCACGGCCGCCCCGCGCAGGCGCCGGCAGCGGCGCCCGCCCGCGGCACGCCGCGGCCGGTCAGCGGTTGGCGATATACATCGTGATTTCAAAGCCGAGCCGCAGCTCGGTGTAGGCGGGCGTGGTCCAGGTCATGTCGGTCTCCTTTGGCATGGTTAGTGATTAGCGTCGCGGCATGGCAGCGTGTCTGCCGCAATGCCCGGAAAGGCAACAACCATGCCCGACGCCACCCTGGACCACACCGTCTTCCACCTGCGCACGCCCGACGCGCAGCGCCTGCATGTGCGCCTGAGCGGCCCGCCGCACGGCGAGCCCTGGCTGGTCCTGCACGGCGGGCCGGGCAGCGGCTGTGCCGCGTCGATGGCGGCATGGTTCGACCCGCAGCGGCACCGCGTGGCGATGCCCGACCAGCGCGGCGCCGGCCGCTCGACCCCGGCAGGCAGCCTGCGGCGCAACAATGTCGGCGCGCTGCTGGCGGACCTGGAACAGCTGCGCGCGACGCTGGGCATCGCGCGCTGGGGCGTGGTCGGGGGATCGTGGGGCGCGGCGCTGGCGCTGGCCTATGCCGCGCGCTATCCGCATGCGGTCGCCGCGCTGGTATTGCGCGGCGCGTTCCTGACCGGGCGCGACGACGTGCTGGGCTTGTTTGCACCGCGCGCCGGCGGCGGCCTGCTGCGCCGCGTCGCGCCGGCGGGCGAGCGGCTGCCCGAGGCGCGCGCCCGGCTGCTGACGGTGTCCCGACTGTTGCAAAGTGGAACGACTGTTCAAAAACGGGACACCGCTGCGGCGTGGCGCCGGCTCGAGCTGGACCGGCTCGGCCTGCGCGACGTTGCACAGGGACGCCGGCAGACCGCGCGTGAGCGGCTGGCCACGGTACGCAAATACCGCATCCAGGCGCATTACCTGCGCCACCGCGCCGGGCTGGGCAAGCCGGCGTTGCTGCGCGCGGCGCGGGACATCGCGGCGCAAGGGCTGCCGGTGACGCTGCTGCATGGCCGCGCCGACGCGGTGTGCCGGCCCGCCAACGCCCTGCGGCTGCGGCACGCCATGCCGGCCGCGCGGCTGGCCTGGATCGACGGCGGTCACCTGGCGGACGGTGCCATGCGCGACGCACTCGCGGACGCGATCCGCGCCAGCGCCTGGCAGCGCTGATGGCTACGCGTCGTGCCTTTCTCGGAACCACGCTGGCGCTGGCGCTGGGCGCCTGGCGGCCCGCCACGGCGGCCGGCACGCGGCTCGTGCTGGACCCGCTGCGGCCCGGTGTCTACGTCGCCCGCGCCGACAACGCCGAGGCCATGCGCGCCAACGCCGGCGCGGTGGTGCCGACTCTGGTCCATGTCACGCGCGCGGGCGTGCTGGTGGTCGATCCCGGGCCGCAGGCGGCGTGGGGCAGGGCGCTGCTCGGCGCGATCCGGGCGCTGACGGCGCAGCCGGTGCGCTGGGTGGTCAACACCCACGCCCATCCCGAGAACGTGCTGGCCAATGCCGCCTTTGCCGGGCTGCGGCCGCGACCGCTGTTCCTGGCGTCGGCCGCCACTGCCGCGTTGATGCGGCAACGATGCGAGGCCTGTCTGGCCAGCCTGAGCGCGCAGCTCGGGCGCGCGGCCATGCGCGGTAGCGCGATCGTGCTGCCGGAGCCCGCGCTTCAGCACGGCGCCTGGCTGCACACGGGCGGCACGGCGTGGCAGGTGCAGGTGCATGCGCCTGCCCACAGCGCGTCGGATACCGTGCTGTACGCGCCGCAGCTGCGGCTGCTGTGCGCGGGAGGGCTGGCGTACCGCGGTCGCGTGCCGGAGATGCAGGAAGCCTCGCTGCAAGGCTGGCGCCAGGCGCTGCGGCAACTGATCGCGCTGCCGGCGGACATCGTGGTCGCCACCGCGACCGGCACGCCTGCGCAGACGCTGGTGCCGACGCTGGCGTATCTCGATGCGCTCGCGGACGGCATTGGCGCCGCGCTGGCGGCGGGCCGCGATGCAAGCCAAGCGGCCGATGCCGTGGCGGCCGGGCCGTTCCGCCACTGGCGCCATTTCCCGACGCGCCATCCGCTGAACCTGCAGCGCGCCTGGCGCCAGCTGGAAGACGCGTGGATGCAGGGCGAGCCGCCGGCCTGAAGCCGGCATGCGCGTGCCGGGTCAGCCGGACTGCTGCGGCAGCCCGCGTGCCTCCTCCATCTTGCGGTAGACCGTGTTGCGCGAGATCCCCAGCGCCTTGGCTGCCGCCGAGATATTGCCGTTGTGGGCCTTGACCGTGGCCACGATCGCCATCGCCTCGACCTCGGCCAGCCGCGTGGGCTGCAGGCCCTGCGCCATCGCCACGGCCGGCGCGGCCACGGGCGCCTGTGCCTGCGCCTCGCGCAGGTCGTCGAGGAAATCGTCGGGCAGGTGCTCCTCGGTGATCTCGGCTTCGCCTTCGGCCATCAGCTGCGCGGTGCGCAGCAGGTTGCCCAGCTGGCGGATATTGCCCGGCCAGTGGTAGCGGCGGAACAGTGCCATCACCGCGTCGCTGATGCGGGGCGCGTTGTTGTCCGCACCGGCCGCACCGCCGCCGTGCTGCTGGTGCAGCAGCTTGCCGGCGACCACGTCCAGGTCGCTGCGCTCGCGCAGCGCCGGCAGCCGCACCACCAGTCCGTTGAGGCGGTAGTACAGGTCTTCGCGGAACTGCCCGCTGGCGACCAGGTCGCGCAGGTTGCGGTTGGTGGCGCATACCACCGAGACGTCGATGTGGATCACCTTGCTGCTGCCCAGCGGCGACACCGCGCGCTCCTGCAGCGCGCGCAGCAGGCGGCCCTGCAGGTGCAGCGGCATGTCGCCGATCTCGTCGAGAAACAGCGTGCCGCCGTTGGCCAGCAGCATCTTGCCGATGCCGCCCTTCTTGCGCGCGCCGGTGAAGGCGCCTTCCTCGTAGCCGAACAGCTCCGACTCGATCAGGTTCTCCGGGATCGAGGCGCAGTTGACCGCGATGAAGGGACCGGCGCGGCGCCCGCTGTCGGCATGGATGGCGCGCGCCATCAACTCCTTGCCGGTGCCGGTCTCGCCCAGCACCATCACCGGGATGTCCTTGCCGATGACCTTGCGCAGCTTGCCGATCACGGTGCGGATCTGCGCGTCGCCGGTGTCCAGTTCATCCAGCCCCGGCGACGGCGCCGGGCCCGCCGCCAGGCTGCGCGGGATGCCGGTGGCGCCGCCCGCCCCCGCGTGGCGCGCCTCGGTGCCGCCGGACAGCGCCGCGGCCGGGGTTTTCCATTCCACGCGCGCGCTGACCTTGACGCCGCTGGGCAGGTGCAGCGGGACGATGCCGGCATGGGCCGCGCGCGCCGCGTCGAACAGCTGCGACATCGACAGCCCGAACAGCGACGAGAAGGTATGCGCCTGCAGCGCGCCGTTGGACAGGCCCAGCTGGAACTGCCCGCTGCGGTTGGCCGACAGGAAGCGCCCGCCGGGCGTGAACGAGACGATGCCCTCCACCAGCGTGCCGAGGAATTCGGCGCGCGAATGGAAGCGAATGCACACCATGTCGCGGAAGGCATTGCCGAACAGCTGGTTCTCGATCATCTGCGCCGACATCCGCACCAGCGCCATGGTGTGCTTGTGAAAGCCGCGCTGGTCGCCGGTCACGTCCAGCGCGCCCACGGTCTTGCCGTAAGGATCCAGGATCGGCATGCACGAGCAGGTCAGGAACTGGTTGGCCTCGAGGTAATGGTCGGCGCCGTGGACCAGCGTGGCGCGGTTCTCGGCCAGCGCCGTGCCGATGGCGTTGGTGCCGCGGCGCGCCTCCGACCACTCCGAGCCGGGGCGCAGCGAGATCTTGTCGGCGCGGGCGAGGAAGTCGTCGTCGCCCATGGCGTGCAGGATCAGGCCATCGGCGTCGGTCAGCACGATCATGCTCTGGGTGTCGACGATCTGGTCGTGCAGGGTCTCCATCACCGGCAGGGCATAGGTGAACAGCGACTGGCTGCGTTCGATCCGGGTCTTGAGCTCGCTCTGCAGCACCGGACAGAAATCGGGCGACTCATAGGGGCGCAGGCCATAAGACTCCGAGCGCTGGTGGGCCTGGGCAATCAGCTCGGCACGCTCGTGCCCGGCGTCACCGGGGGCGTCCGCGCGCGGACGGGCCGGATCCGGCTGGATGGTCATGTCTCGGTCTCCTTGTGGAAAATCCGCCCGCGATCTTTGCGCGGGTCGCCGCCGGCCGCGCCAGGCGCGGACTCGGCAGTGTTGCGTGGTGAAGCAAAACACTTGCCAGGGTGTGGCATTCCGGGACACCGCGGCGGCACCGCAACGTTGCCCGGGCGGATTTTGCCCGGCAAACGCGGCACTTCGCCGGGATTTGTGCCGCGCCGCCGCCTTGGTATGGCTCTTGCGGAAATGGGAGCAAACATAAGCCAGCCCCATCACTGTAGGAGACATCCATGAAAACGCAGCACCGCCTGCTCGCCTTGCTCTCGCTTTGCGCGTCCCTGACCGCTTTTTCCGCCGGCCCGGTGCTGGCCCACGGCGATGTCACGCCCCAGGCCGTCGATACCAAAGCGTTACCACAGCTGGGCGACGAATGGCGTCCGGACAATCCCTACCGCAGCGGCGATGCGCACAAAGAGGCGCTGCGCATCGGCTCGTCGGCGTACAACCAGAACTGCGCGCGCTGCCACGGGCTCGAGGCCGTGTCGGGCGGCATCGCCCCCGACTTGCGCAAGCTGGACGGCGACTGCGTCGCCCTGGCCGACGCCAGGAAAAAGCAGGCCTGCCAGAGCGAGATCTCGCAGTTCTATGCCACCACCGTGCGCAAGGGCCGCACCCGCGACGGCCGCGTCTACATGCCGCCGTTCGACGGCGTGCTGAGCCAGGAGGCGGTCTGGGCCATCAAGACCTACCTGGAATCGCGCCACGAGTAAGCGCGGCGCCAACGCTGTCGATGCCGCCGGTCCCCCTCGTCCAACTGGAGCAATGCCATGCCTGACAGCCCTGTCCGCGGCCCACGGCTTACCCTCTTCGTCCTGCCCGCACCTTCGGCGCGGATGCTGCGCTGGCTTGGCGGCATCCTGCTGGCTGCCGCCGCCTTGCTCGGCGTGTCGCCGGCGCATGCCGACCTGGCCCGGATCCGCCAGGCCGGCACGCTGAAGGTGGCGGTGTACAAGGGCCTGCCGCCGTTCTCGTCGCTGGCCGGCAGCCAGTACGCCGGCATCGACGTGGCGCTGGCGCAAGCGCTGGGCAAGGCGCTGGGCCTGTCCGTGGCGCTGTTGCCGTTCGATGCCGACGAGAACATGGCCGACGACCTGCGCGCGATGGTCTGGCGCGGCCATTACCTGGGCTACGGACCGGCCGACGTGATGCTGCACGTGCCGGTCGACCGCGCCTTCATGCGCGCCAACGACAAGGCGCTGATCGTCGCACCGTACTACCGCGAGACCTTCGTGCTGGTGCGGGACCGCGAGCGGGTGCCGGACGTGCGCGGCCTGGAAGACCTGGCCGGCCAGCCGACCGGCGCGGCCGCGGGCTCGGCCGGGGCCAACGCGCTGTTGTCCGCCGGCGGCGGCGCGCTGCGCGACCGGGTCAGGATCTACCCCGAGCCCGGCCAGGCGCTGCACGCGCTGTTCTCCGGCGAGATCGCCGCCGCGCTGGTGACGCGCGCGCAGTATGAAAGCGCGCTCAAGGCCGGCAGCCACGCCGCCAGCCGCTATGCCGCCAGCGACATCAGCGCGCCGCTGCTGCCGGCGCGCGGCTGGGCCGTCGGCATGGCGGTCAAGGCCGGCGAGCGCGAGCTGGCCGAGGCGCTGCAGTCAGCGCTGGACACGCTGCGCGGCAACGGCGAGCTGGCCCGCATCTTTGGCGGCTACGGGGTGTCGATGCAGGCGCCGTGAGGCGGGCGTTGTAAAGAATGCATGCGATCCGGCACCGCGGGGTCGCCAGGCTGGCGCGGGCCTGACGCACCGCGGCTGCCCGGGGCGGCGCCGGTAGCGCCCTGGCGGCGCCGTGGCGCCGCGCCTGCCATCGCCGCAGCACATGGCCGCGGGCAGGAACGGGAATTGCGGGGGGCAGGGCAGTATCGTGACTGGGGATCGAGCGATGCCTTCCATTTCGTCGGTTCTGCTGTCCTCGCCCCGCGCGCTCTACGGGCTGCTGCGGGATACCGTCAACGCCTGGGTGGAAGACTACGCGCCCAGCATGGGCGCGGCGCTGGCCTACTACACGGTGTTCTCGATCGCGCCGCTGCTGCTGATCGTGATCTCGGTGGCCGGCGTGGTGTTCGGGCACGAGGCCGCGCGCGGCGAAGTGGTGGCGCAGCTGCAGGGGCTGCTCGGCCCGGAAGGGGCCAAGACCGTCGAGGCGATGCTGCTGGCGGTCAGCAAGCCCGCGGCCAGCGCGCTGACCGCGGTGATCGGCGTGGTGGTGCTGCTGATCGGCGCGACCACGGTGTTCGCCGAACTGCAGTCGGCGCTGGACCGGATCTGGGAGGTGCCCGAGCGGCGCAAGACCTCGGGACTGTTCGCCTTGCTGCGCGCGCGCCTGCTGTCGTTCGGCTTGATCCTGGGCGTGGGCTTCCTGCTGGTGGTATCGCTGCTGCTGAGCGCGGCCATCTCCGCGCTCAACCGCCTGTGGGGGCCGCTGTTCGGGGCCGAGGAACTGATCGCCCATGTGCTCGACACCGTGGTCAGCCTGGTGCTGATCACGGTGATCTTCGCCATGATCTACAAGATCATGCCGCGCGCCAAGGTGCGCTGGCCCGACGTCTGGCTGGGCGCGGCGGTGACGGCGCTGCTGTTCACGCTGGGCAAGTTCCTGATCGGCCTGTATATCGGCAAGAGCGGCGTCGCCAACGGCTACGGCGCCGCCGGCTCGCTGGTGGTGCTGCTGCTGTGGGTGTACTACTCCGCGCAGATCTTCCTGCTGGGCGCGGAGTTCACCTGGCAGTACGCGCGCCGCTACGGCTCGCGCCGCCACGAAGCCGCGGCCGAGCGCGAGCGCGAGCTCGAGCGCGCCAGGGCCGAGTCTCAGCCGCCGCCCAGCGCCACCGCGAACAGCGCCGCGATCAAGGGCCGCTCCTTGCGTACCCCCAGGCAGCACAGGGAATAGTCGATCGACAGCAGCGGCTCGTCCACCGGCACCACCTGCAGCCCCGGCAAGGGGATGCATTCGATCTCGGTGACGAAGCTCAGCCCCATGCCGCTTGCCACCGCATGCAGGATGGCCTCGCGGCTGTTGATCTCCATCGCGCAGTGCAGTGCCACGCCATGCTGCGCGCACGCGCGCTCGACGCGGTCGCGCGTCTTCGAGCCCGGCTCGCGCTGGATCACGGGTTCGCCGGCGAGGTCCTGCAGCGTGACCGTCGTGCGCCCAGCCAGCGCATGGCCCGCCGGCATCACCGCGACGATGCGTTCCCTGCGATAGGGCACGACATGCAGTCCCGCCACCGGGTCGGGCTCGGCAAGGATGCCGGCGTCGATGTCGAAGTCCTGCAGCCCGCGCAGCACCGAGGCCTCCGAGCCGATGGTGACGGTCAGCTCCAGCGCCGCATGCGCGCTGCGGAAACTGCGCGCCAGCCCCAGCGCGATCGGCGGTGACACCGCGCCCACCCGCACCAGCCCGGTCTTGAGCTTGTGCGCGCTGTGCAGGAACTGCATGGCTTCCTCTTCCTGCCCGAACAGCCCCTGCGTGATCGCGTAGAGCCGCTCGCCGGTCTCGGTCAGGCGCACGCCACGTCCGCTGCGCAGGAACAGTTCCACGCCGAAGCGCGTCTCCAGCGCCTTGACCTGGTCGGTCACGGTGGGCTGTCCGATATGCAGGTATTGCGCCGCGGCGGTGAAGCCGCCGGTACGCGCCACCGCATGGAAGCAGCGGATCGACTTGTAGTACTGGTGGAACATGGACGGCGGAGTCTTGGATGGGGGCTGGCCGCCGCTGCGGCGGCGTGTCCGGCGAGTCTCCCACAGCCGCGCGCCGACGCGTACAGGGTTTCCCCGAGGCCGGCGCGGCGCCGCGGCGATCCATCGGTTTTGGCGCAGCCGGGTATCAAAGATGCGATTGGACCGGGGGTTTGGCGTCTCCCACACTTCTGGCAACCCGGGCGCGCGGCGCAGGCCGCCGCCCCAACGCTACCCGAAGCCAGGACCCAGGAGACCCCATGATTCACGCTTACCACAACCCCGTGTCGATCCATTGCGGGGCCGGCGCGCTCGACCAGTTGCCGGCCCTGCTCCACGGCCGGCGCGCCGTGGTCGTGACCTTCCCCGAAGCGCGCGCGCTGGGATTGGTGGCGCGGCTGGAAGCGCTACTGGGCGCGGACCTGGCCGGACTGATCGAAGACGTGCAGCCCAACCCCGATGTCGCACAGCTGTCCGGCCTGTACCACCGCTTCTGGGAACAGGCTGACCGCTGCGACGCCATCGTCGCGGTCGGCGGCGGCAGCGCCATCGATACCGCCAAGGCGCTGATGGTCGGCACCCGCTCGGGCCGGTTCGATTCGCTGATCAGCCTGCTGGCGAGCGGCAAATCGTTCACGCCGGCGCAGGCCAGGCCGCTGATCGCGGTGCCGACCACCGCCGGCACCGGCAGCGAAGTTACGCCATGGGCCACCATCTGGGATGCGGCGAACCAGAAAAAATACTCGCTGCACCTGCCGCAGACCTGGCCCGCGGCGGCCATCGTCGACGCGCAGCTGATGCTGTCGGTGCCGCGCGCCACCACCATCGCCACCGGCCTCGACGCGCTCTCGCACGCGCTCGAATCGATCTGGAACGTCAACGCCAACCCGGTCTCCGACACCTTCGCGGTGTCGGCGGTCGAGGACATCTTCGACACGCTGCCGCAACTGGCGCGGAACCTGGATGACCTGGCGCTGCGCGAGCGCATGGCGCTGGCCGCGCTCAAGGCCGGACTGGCGTTCTCCAACACCAAGACCGCGCTGGCGCACTCGATCTCCTACGAAATGACGCTGCGCCACGGCGTGCCGCACGGCATTGCGTGCTCGTTCACGCTGCCGCTGGTGCTGGAAAAGGCCTGGGCGCGCCGCCCCGATCGCGACCGCACGCTGCAGCGGCTGTTCGGCCCGTCGTTGCCCGCCGCGCAGCAGCGCCTGCGTGGCTTCCTGCAGGGGCTGGGCGTGAAGACCGAGTTCGCCGACTACGGCGTCAGCGACGACGAGGCCGGCGCCATGATCGCGCGCGCGCTGGACGGGGCACGCGGCAGGAACTTCATCGGCGCCGTGCCTGCGTAGCGGTTCCCCGCGGCCAGCGTTTACCCGCCCACATGAGCCCGGCAAACGGGCCGACAATACAACAGGAGACAACCATGGAAACTGTCGATCGCATCCAGGCAGGGGCGTTCGTCGCGCCCGCCGAGCAATCGTTCCGGCGCGCGCAGTGGCGCATGCTGCTGGCCGCGATGTTCTGCTATTTCTTCTTCTACACCGGGCGGCAGACCTTCGGCTTTGCCATTCCCGGCATCCAGGAAGAGTTCGGCCTGTCCAAGACGGCGCTGGGCTGGGCCTCGACCTGCCTGCTGTGGTGCTACGCCATCGGCCAGGCCATCAACGGCAACCTCGGCGACAAGTTCGGCGGGCGCCGCGTGATGACCGCCGGCGCGATCCTGTCATGCGCGGCCAACTGGGTGGTGAGCTTCGCCGTCGGCTTCAAGAGCCTGGCGATCCCATGGGGCATCAACGGCTACTTCCAGGCGCTGGGCTGGGCACCGGGCAGCCGGCTGCTGTCGAACTGGTGGGGCGCGGGCGAGCGCGGCAAGGTCTACGGCTTCTATGTGTTCGCGGCCGGCTGCGCCTCGGTGCTGTCGTTCGTGACCTCGATCGTGGTGGTGAACATCCTGCAGCTCGACTGGCGCTGGATCTTCCGCCTGCCGGTGCTGCTGATGCTGCTGGGCGGCATCACGTTCTACCTGATCGTGCGCGAGCGGCCCGAGGAGCTTGGCTTCAGGTCGCCTGACACCGGCGTGGCCAGGCGCGAGGACGCGGACCACGCCACCGCGGTCGAGACCGACGCCGAGGAAAGCTCGTGGTCCCGCTACCAGGCTGTGCTGCGTAACCCGCGCCTGATCATCGCGGGCCTGTCGATCGGCTTCCAGAACGCGGCGCGCTACGGCCTGATCGTCTGGGTGCCGGTGCACTTCCTGGGCAAGAACTGGAAGACCGCCGAAACGCTGATCGACCCGGCCTGGATCTCGGTGGCGCTGCCGGTGGGCATGGCGTTCGGCGCGCTGTCCAACGGCTGGATCTCGGACCGGCTGTTCGGCTCGAGCCGCAGCAAGGCGATCATGCTTTACATGGTGCTGGGGGCGATGGCATCGATGGTCATGTACCAGTTGCCCACGGGCATGGGTGCCATCGTCGCGCTGTTCCTGGCGGGCTTCTTCGTCTATGGTCCGGCGTCGTCGTTCTGGGCACTGTGTCCGGACCTGGTAGGGGCGAAGCGGGCGGGCACGGCTACGGGCATTCTCAATTTCTTCTCTTATCTGCTCGCGGGCCTTGGGGAACCGCTGATCGGTCGCATCCTGGACCAGTCGGGTAATACCTCGCTGGTATTTCCTATCGTGGCCGCCAGTTGCATTATCAGTGCCGTCATTGCGGCGTTCATTCGGCGGTAGGGAAGCGGGGCGGCCGGGCGCGATGTAAGTGGGTCTGTTTCGCCGGCTACGCCGGCAAAACAGCAGCGCGAGTCAAGTCCGGCACCCAACCGCAGTTCGGACCATCCCGAACACTTACACCGTGGCAACCGGCGTAACCGGCGACCCCACCGCCCCGGGCAACCTCAACGGCGGCGCCGTCAACTGAAACCGCGTCCGCCCATTCGCCCTCAGCCAGTCCGCCAGCTCCCGCAAATACCACAGCTCCCCCAGCGGCAATCCCAGCTTGAACAAGCAATGGTGATGCAGCGGCAGCAAAGGATGGTGCGATTGGCCATCCGGCGCCGGGCGGGCAGGGTACCGCTCCACCGCATAGTTGTCCGCGATCAGCGCCGCGATGCCCGCATCGGTGATCCAGTTCAGCAGCTTGTCATCCCGCCCGTCGAGCGCGCAGCAACTGTGATGCAGCACGCCCTCGTCAGGCTCGCGCTGCATCGACAGCACCACTTCGGCAAAGCCGGTGCGCAGCAGCAGCATGTCGCCGCGTTCGACTTCCACCTTGCCGGCCTCCATTGCGCGCATCAGGTCGTCATAGCCGACGTTGCGGAAGTCCATGCCAAAGACATGCGCCAGGTCCACCAGCACGCCGCGTCCCTGCATGCCCTTGACCGCGAAGTTCTCGATGCCGAGCGCGTGCGCCGCGCTGTGGTCGTGGCCGCACGGGTGCGCCGCGAAGTTGTCGTCCTCGGCGTAGTCGACCGGCCCGACGATATGCTCGTTGGCGCGGTAGCCGTTGTAGTAGACCCGCTCGGCGCGGCCATCGCCGTCGGCGTCGAAGAGCGCGCCCACATGCGCCAGCGCGTCCCATTGCGTGCTGTACTGCAGGCACATCAGCACCTGGTCGTCGCTGATGACATCGGTCGCGGCAGGGTCCATCTTCGCCAGCGGGAAATTGGTGTACGGCGAGTCGTCGCGGAAGGTCGGCCGCAGCACCGGAGGATGGCGGCGGGGATTGAGCTTGTTGCCGCCGGGGTAGTCCAGCGGCAGCGACAGGCAGAAGCTCAGGCCGGCCTGCACCTCGCGCGCGCCCTTGATGACCTGTTCGGGCCCGATCAGGTTGATGCGGCCGAGCTGGTCGTCGGGACCGAAGTCACCCCAGTTGGAACCTTGCGGACGTTGCTTCCAGCGCATGAGTCATGCCTCCTGTCGTGTGGCTGGCCGCGGGAACGGCCAGGCGATGCGGAACGGAATTCAGAGCCGGGCGGGGTGTTGCGCAGGGCCGGCGCGTGGATTGGCCGGTGCCGTCTGGCATGAAACCGGTTGCACTCTTATAGGCCATGTCGCAGGGGACGGTCATTTTGCAGTGCAGCAAAGGTTGCTTTTGTTTGATCGTGGTGTTGCCCTGTTTTTATGTGTTGTCGTACAACATGGGCGGAATGTGCGACGCGGATCTCCCGGATTTGGGCTATTTGAGGGATAACCCGCGGCCTCAGAAGAAATGAAGCCTGTAAAATGTTGTCAGACAACGTAACACATGCCCTGATTGGATGGCTGGGCTGGAGAAGACATGGCAGTGACCCCTACTGTGGCAGTGCAGGCATCGCGCCCCCTCTACATCACGATGCACGCGCACGACAACGTCGCCATCGTGGCCAATGACGGCGGGCTGCCCGCAGGCACCACCTTCCCGTGCGGCCTGGTGCTGGCCGAAGCGGTCCCGCAAGGCCACAAGGTGGCGCTGGCCGACCTGCGCGAAGGCGACGCGGTGATTCGCTACAACGTCGTGATCGGCTACGCGCTCAGGGACCTCCCGCGCGGCAGCTGGGTCAACGAGCGCGTGATCCGCATGCCGGCCGCACCCGGGCTGGAGGACCTGCCGGTCGGCACGCGCGTGACGCCGCTGCCGCCGCTGGATGGCTATACCTTCGAGGGCTACCGCAATGCCGACGGCTCGGTCGGCACGCGCAACATCCTGGGCATTACCACCACGGTGCAGTGCGTCGAGGGCGTGGTGGAGTTCGCGGTGCGCCGCATCAAGGAAGAACTGCTGCCGAAGTATCCCAACGTCGACGACGTGGTCGGCCTGGAGCACACCTATGGCTGTGGCGTGGCCATCGACGCGCCCGATGCCGGCATCCCGATCCGCACCATCCGCAATATCGCGCTGAACCCCAACTTCGGCGGCGAGGTGATGATCGTCAGCCTGGGCTGCGAGAAGCTGCAGCCGGCGCGCCTGATCGGCGCCGGCACCATCCCGATCCAGAAGGCCGGCGAACCCGACGTGGTGTGCCTGCAGGACGAGCAGCACGTGGGCTTCGCCTCGATGATCGATTCGATCATGGCGACGGCGGACAAGCACCTCGCGCGCCTGGACGCGCGCCGGCGCGAGACCTGCCCCGCGTCAGACCTGGTGGTAGGGGTCCAGTGCGGCGGCAGCGATGCGTTCTCCGGCGTCACCGCCAATCCGGCAGTAGGCTTCGCCACCGACCTGCTGGTACGCGCCGGCGCCACCGTGATGTTCTCCGAAGTCACCGAGGTGCGCGACGGCATCGACCAGCTCACCGCCCGCGCCGCCACGCCCGAGGTGGCCGACGCGCTGGTGCGCCAGATGGCCTGGTATGACCGATATCTGGAGCAAGGGCAGGTCGACCGCAGCGCCAACACCACGCCCGGCAACAAGAAGGGCGGCCTGTCCAATATCGTCGAAAAGGCGATGGGCTCGATCGTCAAGTCCGGCACCGGCCCGATCCACGGCGTCAGCGGCCCGGGCGAAAAGGTCACGCAGAAGGGCCTGATCTACGCCGCCACGCCCGCCGGCGACTTTGTCTGCGGCACGCTGCAACTCGCCGCCGGCATGAACCTGCACGTATTCACCACCGGACGCGGCACGCCGTACGGGCTGGCGGAAGTGCCGGTGATCAAGGTCTCCACGCGCAATGACCTGGCGCGGCGCTGGCACGACCTGATGGACGTCAATGCCGGCCGCATCGCCACCGGCGAGGCCACCATCGAGGACGTGGGCTGGGAGCTGTTCCACACGCTGCTGGCAGTGGCCAGCGGCAAGAAGTCATGGGCCGAGCACTGGAAAATCCGCAATGCGCTGGTGTTGTTCAATCCGGCGCCGGTTACCTGAGGGCTGGGTTTTACTGGGGCGATGCGTGGCCCCGCAACGGCTTCAACAAATACGCCAGCCCGTTGTGATCCAGTTCATGCATCAGCGCCAATAGCGCGCCGATCTGTCCCGGCGGGAAGCCCTCGCGCGCGAACCAGTTCAGGTAGTTGCCCGGCAGGTCGGCGATCAGCGTGCCCTTGTGCTTGCCAAAGGGCATGGTGACGGTGACCAGGCGTTTCAGGGCGTCGGCGTCGAAATCGGTCATGGGAGCAGGCCATTCGGAAAGCGCCACGCTACCACAGTCGCGCTGGCGAGAGGGGGGCTCAGGCAGCGCGCGGGCGCGCGCGGGCTGGGGCACCGGTTGCCTCCGCCACGGCGGCGCGCACGCATTCGGCCAGCAGCTCGGCGGCACGCGAGCGCGTGGCGCGCGCCGCGCGGGCGATCACCAGCGGCTGGCGCACGGTGTCTTCCCGTATCGGTTTCTCGACCACGGCGGTGATCTGCGATGACGCGGGCGCCTGCGTGATCAGCAGCGCCACGCCCAGGCCGTTGGCGACCATGCCGCGCGCCAGTTCCAGCGAGGTGGCGCGGTAGCGCACCTCGGGCTGCAGTTCGTATTGCCAGAACGGCGCCATCAGGAATTCGCGGCTGTGCGGCAGGTCGATCAGGATCAGCGGCTCCTGCGCCAGCTCGTGCAGCGAGATGCTGCCACGGCGCCGCGCCAGCCGCGAGCCGGCGGGCACCAGGCCGTAGGGCCGCAGTTCGGCCAGCAATTCGCGCTCCAGGTCGTCGGGCATGCCGACGTCGTAGCTCAGCGCCAGCTCGATCTGTCCCCCGTGCAGCCAGTCTTCCAGCTGGGCCAGGTCGCCTTCGACAAAACGCACCGCGAGGTTGGGATAGCGCTCGCGCGCCAGGCGCAGCAGCACCGGCAGGTAGACCGGCGCCAGCGTGCGGAAAACCCCGATCTGCACTTCGCCGGCCGCACCGTCGCCGCTCTTGTCGACCTCGAACGCCGTGGCCGCGCCCAGGATGTGGCGGGCTTCGGCCAGCTTGCGCACGCCGAAGCGGGTCAGGGTCATGCGCGCGCCGGCGTCGCGGGCAAACAGGGCTTCCTCGAACAGCGTCTCCAGCTCGCGGATGGCGACGGAGATAGACGGCTGCGAGACGTTCAGCAGCCGCGCCGCCGCCGTGGTGCTGCCGGT
The DNA here is from genome assembly GCF_014191175.1 of Cupriavidus alkaliphilus. NCBI lineage: Bacteria > Pseudomonadati > Pseudomonadota > Betaproteobacteria > Burkholderiales > Burkholderiaceae > Cupriavidus > Cupriavidus alkaliphilus. The sequence goes on from NZ_JACHWE010000002.1 coordinate 79,885, forward strand.
TTCTGCGGTCGCGGCGAAGTAGCGCAACCGGCGCAGCGAGACACGCATCAGAAAATCCTATAGGTGCTAGTCGAATTCCATATTTTACTTGATAGCTTGCGCTGCGCAGAATCGAGCCACTGAAACGCAAGCCATGAAACCCAAGCCATGCGCTTGCAAGCCATCGAGGAGCAAGCCTTGGATCCGTCCAGCGATTCCCCCCATTCCCCCCATTCCGACCTGCCGCTGGCAGGCATCCGCGTGATCGATTTTTCGCGGGTGCTGGCGGGACCCTATTGCACGGCGCTGCTGGGCGACCTGGGCGCCGAGGTGATCAAGATCGAGCCGCCCGGCGGCGACGACTACCGCGCCGTCGGGCCCTTCGTCGGCGGCAGGAGCGGGCTGTTCGCGGCGATGAACCGCAACAAGCAGAGCGTCGTCATCGATTTGAAGACGGCGGCGGGGCTGGAGCTGGCCCGCGCGCTGTGCGCACGCGCCGACGTGGTGGTGGAGAACTTCCGTCCGGGCGTGGCGGACAAGCTCGGCATCGGCTACGAGGCGCTGCGGGCGCTGAATCCGTCGCTGGTCTATGCGAGCGTGTCGGGCTTCGGCCAGACCGGGCCCGAATCGCACCGGCCTGCCTACGACATCATCCTGCAGGCGATGTGCGGGCTGATGGATGCCACCGGCGCGCCCGACGGTGCGCCGACCATGCTGGGCGAGGCGGTCTCCGATGCGGTCAGCGGGCTCTTTGCCTCATGGGGCGTGCTGGCGGCGCTGCTGGCGCGCGAGAAGAACGGGCGCGGCACGCATGTCGATGTCTCGATGTTCGACGCCACGCTGAGCCTGAGCGCGACGCTGGTCGCGCGCTATGCCGCCACCGGGCGGGCGCCGCAGCGGGTGGGCAACCGCCATCCGTCGTCCGCGCCGTTCGGCGTGTACCGCGCCGCGGACGGGTTCTACGTGGTGGCGGTGCTCAACAACAAGCTGTTCCACACGCTGGCCGAAACCATTGGCTGCCCGGACATGGCGCATGACCCGCGCTTTGCCGATGACGAATCGCGCTGCCGCTTCGAGCCCGCGCTGCGCGCCGGGCTGGAAGCGTGGTCGTCAGGCCTGACCGTCGCCGAGGTGAACCGCGTGCTGGGCGCGGCGGGCATTCCGGTGGCGCCGATCCGCAATGTCAGGCAGGCGCTGGAGAGCGAGCAGGCCGTCCATCGCGGCCTGCTGACCGAAGTGGCCGGGCCGGATGGAAGCACGCTGCGGCTGCCGTCGCAGCCGGTGAAGTTCTCGGGGTATGGCCCCAACCGGGTCACGCCCGCGCCTGAGCTGGGGCAGCACACCGGGGCCATCCTGGCCGCGCACGAATTCAGCAAGGAGAAACAACATGCTTAAACGACTGGGCGTCGAGCCCGGCGACCTGGAAATCGCCGATGCCATCGGCCGTTTCGCGCAGAGCGAACTGGCGCCGAAGGCGGCCGAAGTGGACCGCGCGGAAACGTCCACCACGCGCTATGTGCCACAACTGGCCGAACTCGGCCTGATGGGGATGAACCTGCCGGAACGCTGGGGCGGCACGGAAACTTCGCCGGTGGCGCTGATCCTGTCGCTGGCGGAGGTTGCCAAAGCCTGCGCTTCGACGTCGTCGATGCTCGGCGCGCATTACCTGGCCACCGACTCCATCCTGATCGGCGGCGACGACTGCCAGCGTGCGCGCTACCTGCCCGACGCGGCGGCCGGCACGCGGCTGGGTGCGTTCGCGCTGACCGAGCCGCGCGCCGGCTCCAACCCCGCCGACATGGCCACGCGCGCCACGCCGCAAGGCGATGGCTACCGGCTGCGCGGGGTCAAGCACTTTATCTCCAATGCCGAGGCGGCGGACTTTATCGTGGTCTATGCCAGGACCGACCCGGCCGCGGGCACGCGCGGCATCAGCGCCTTCGTGGTGGACCGGCATAGCGACGGCGTGCAGGTGGCGCCCGCCGAGAAACTGATGGGCATCCATGGCGCGCCGGCCCATGAGGTGGCGCTCGACTGCTTCGTGCCCGCCGCCAACCGGCTGGGGCCTGAGGGCACGGGATTCCGCACCGCGATGAAGGTGCTCGACAACAGCCGGCTAGACGTGGCCGCCACCAGCCTGGGCATCGCCGAGGCGGCGCTGGCCTGCGCGGTGGACTGGGCCCGCCAGCGCCAGGTGGGAGGCGAGCCGCTGGCGCGCAAGCAGGGCCTGCAATGGATGTTCGCGGACATGCGCACGCGGCTGGAGGCGGCCTGGCTGCTGACGCTGCAGGCCGCGGCGCGGCGCCGCGACGGAGAGCCCTTTACCGAGCAGGCGTCGATGGCCAAGCTCTATGCGTCGGAGATGGTGGGCTTCGTCACCGATGCCGCGCTGCAGATCCACGGCGGCTACGGCTTCACGCGGGAAATGCCGCTGGAGCGGCTGGTGCGCGATGCGCGCATCCTGCGCATCTACGAGGGCTCGTCGGAAATCCAGCGGACCGTGATCGCGCGCGCGGTGCTGGGATAGGCGCCGCCGGACGGCCGGCGGCGCGGGTCAGAGCGTTTCCGGGGTATCAGGCGCAGCCGGCGTCGCCTGTGCCTCAGCCTGTGCCTCGGCAGGCGCCGCGGCTGGCTCCGCGACTGACTCCGCCGCGGCAGGAGCCGCCGGCGCGTCGGACGCTGCAGCGGCTGCAGGCGCGGCCGCCTTGGCCTTCTGGCGCGCGGCGCCGGCGCGGCGCGCCTTCAGTTGCTGGGCGCGCTTGGCATCCGCCAGGGTGACCACGCCGGCCTCGTTGCCGTCCAGGTCCAGCCGCTTGGCGCCTTCCACCATGCACGACCAGTAGCGCGCGCCGCTGCACCAGGTGCGGATCGCCTCGCGCAGCTCGGCCTCGTCCAGGCCCAGCTTTGCCGCATGCTGGGTCAGGTCTTCGAAGGTGCCGATCTTCAGCGGCACCTTGGGGGCCGGGTTCTTGGGGAAGGCCTTGGGGAAGTGCTTCTGCAGCCGGGCAATGGAATGCACCACCGGATCGACCGGCTTGGCCGGCGCGGCCGCAGGCGCCGCGCGGCGGCCCTTGGCGCCCGCGGGCGTGTTTGCACTGGCGCCAGTGCGCTCGCCGTCACGGGGGCGCTTCGGCGCGCCCTTGGATGCGCCCTTGGACGCGTCGCCGGTGGCGCCGCCGGTCGCGCCTTGGCGCGGGCCCTTGCGCTCGCCCTTCCTGGATTCGGCGGCCGCCTTCTTGGCGAGTTGGTCCCTGAGTGCTGCCAGTTGTTCGAAGCCCATGATGTCTGCCGTTGTGTGAACCGGGATTGTATCAAGGCCGGGCGGCGGGCATGCCCGGCGGCATCGGGGGGCTTCCGCCGCGGGCTGAGCAGACGGCGCCTAAGGCCTGGCGCGGGCCTGGGCCGCGAAGGTCCGCCACTCCCGGAACACGGCGTCCAGGCAGGCGGCCGTGTCGCAACGGTCACGCTTGTTCCGGAACGCGGCGATGTCTGCCTCGGTGATGGCGCCCGCCTTGAGCAGCCGTTGCTGGTCGGCGTAGATGCGCTGGTAGCCCATGGAAAACAGCGCGGATTCGCAGACCAGCCGCTGCGCCTGGGTGGCGACGGCGGGTCTGGCGGGAGGGGCGCAATCGATATCGGTGGCCCGGGCGGTGCCCAGGCAGATCAGGCCGGCTACGGCCACGCAACGGCGGGCGAGGGGAGAGAGAGGAGCAAGGAGAGGCGAGCGATTCATGGCGGGCTTGCAGGTGTCGCCGGGTCCGGCCCGGCGAGGTGCCCGCCATGTTACAGCGCAACCGGCCCCGCAGACTTGCCGCGGGGCCGCTGGCATCACATCCTGCCCTTCCAGGGCACCAGCCACTTGGCCAGCTTGCGCATCAGCAGGTCGAACACATAGGCGATCAGCCCGATCAGCACGATGCCCATGATGACCACGTCGGTGCGCAGGAAGTTGGACGCGTTGAGCACCATCTGGCCCAGCCCCGCCGTGGCCGCCACCATCTCCGCGGCGACCAGCGTGGTCCAGCCGAAGCCGATGGCGATGCGCATGCCGGTCAGGATATCGGGCAGCGCCGCCGGGATCACCACATGGCGCACCACCTGCCACGGGCTTGCGCCCATCGAGTACGCCGCGTTGATCTGCTCGATCGTGACCGAGCGCACGCCCGCCTGTGCCGACATCGCCAGCGGCGCGAAGCAGGCCAGGAAGATCAGCAGCACCTTCGAGGTCTCGTCGATGCCGAACCAGATCACGATCAGCGGCAGGTAGGCCAGCGGCGGCAGCGGGCGGTAGAACTCGATCGGCGGATCGAAGATGCCGCGGGCGATGCGCGACACGCCCATCATCACGCCGATCGGCACCGCGGTGGCGACCGCCAGCGCAAACGCGCCGAACACGCGCAGCATGCTCGCCGCGAAATGCTCGGTCAGCGGCTGGCCGCCCTGCAGGTTGCCCTGCCAGGCATCGATAAAGGCGGTGAAGATCGACTCGGGCGTGGGCAGGAACAGCGGCGGCAGCCAGCGCAGATGGCTGGCCAGCCACCATAGCGCCAGCAGCAGCACCACGGTGATGGTGGAGATGCGCGAGCTGGACCCTTCGCCTGGCAGGCGGTAGCCCGACACGGTCTTCATGGGGCGGCCCGGGGCGGCCGCGGGCGCCGCGCCGGCATGCGGCGGCGGCTCGATGCGTTGGACGGTAGCGGACATCTGGTTCTCCTCAGGCGGTGGCATGGATCAGGTCGACGATCTCTTCGCGGTAGCGGATGAACTCCGGGTCGGACTTGACCGCGCGGGCGTCGCCGCATTCGATGAAGCGGCGCGCGAACGGCAGCTCATAGGTATGGGCGATGCGTCCGGGCGAGGGCGTCATCACGATCAGCCGCGTGGCCAGGAACAGCGCCTCTTCCACGCTGTGCGTAATGAAGAAGACGATCTTCTGCTCGCGCGCCCACAGCTTCAGGATCAGCGCCTGGATCGACTCGCGCGTGAGCGCGTCGAGCGCGCCCAGCGGTTCGTCCATCAGCATCACCGCCGGATCGCAGGCGAGCGCGCGGGCAATCCCCACGCGCTGCTGCATGCCGCCCGAGAGCTGGTACACCGGCTTGGCGGCGACACTTTCCAGCCCGACCGCGGCCAGCTTTTCATGGGCGATGCGCAGCCGTTCGGCGCGGGACACGCCGCGCAGGCGCAGGCCCAGCGCAACGTTGTCCTCGACGCTGAGCCATGGCATCAGCGCATGCTTCTGGAACACCACGCCGCGTTCGGCGCCGGGGCCGTGCACGGGCTTGCCGCTCAGCCGGATCTCGCCCTCCGACGGCTCCATGAAGCCCGCGATGCATGACAGCAAGGTGGTCTTGCCGCAGCCCGAGGCCCCCAGCGCGACCACGAAATCGCCGCGCTCCATGGTGAGATTGACCTGCGACAGGGCCAGCGTCTTCGCGCCGCCGGCCGTGCCGTAGTTGACACTGACATTGTCGATTTCGAGTTGGTACATGATGGGCTTCCGCAACAGGATCTCCGGGACCGCCGCACGAACAGGGGCGCGCGGCGGCCAGCTTCAGCGACAGGGAGTGCGCCGTCAGCGCAGCGCCCGCTTTGCCCATTCCGCGTTGACGCCGGGGCCATAGTCCGGCAGCACGGTCTGGATGGTGCCCTGCTCCTTGAGGAACTGCGCCGCCGACTGCAGCGCGCGCGCCGCGCCGCCGCCGAGCCAGCGCTCGGAGACCTGCTCCTGCAGCGTGGGGAAGCTGTACAGCGCCATGCTGGCCGGCACGGTCTCGGGCTTGGCGCCGGAGACCTTGGCCACGGCCTTGACCATGGGCGAATCGGCGGTCCACGACGCCTTGTTCTTGCGGTAGTTCTCGTCCGCCGCGGCCAGCACGCGCACCAGCTTGACCATGAACTCGGGGTTCTCGCGCGCGAACTTCTTGTTGGCGATCATGCCGTCGAAGGTCGCCTTGCCGGTGTCGGCGGCAATCTGTCCCGACGTGGTCAGCACCGTGCCCGACTGCTTGAGCTTGGCCAGCACCGGATCCCAGATAAAGGTGGCGTCGATGTCGCCGCGCTCCCATGCAGCGGCCACCTCGGGCGGGCGCATATTGACGATGCGCACGTCCTTCGGGTTGATCTTCGCGCGCTCCAGTGCGACCAGCGTGTGGTAGTGCGTGGTCGACACGAACGGCACGCCGATGCGCTTGCCCTTCAGGTCGGCGACGCTGGCGATCTTGCTGCCGTTGCGCGCGACCATGGCTTCGGCCGCGTTGATGTCGTCCAGGATCCAGAACAGCTCGACCTCGAGTCCTTGCGACAGTGCCGAGGCGATCGGCGAGGTGCCGGCTTCGCCGATGGCAATCTGGCCCGAGGCCATGGCGCGGATCACGTCCCCGCCGCCGCCGAACTGTCGGAACGAGACCGTGTAGCCGGTCTGCTTTTCCAGCTCCTTCATGTCCTGCGCATAGCGCCAGGGCACGACCATGTCCTGGTAAGCAATCACTACATTCTTGCTTTGGGCCTGCACGGTCTGTGCGGCCGGCACCAGCGCCGCCGCCAGGGCGAAATACATCGCGATCTGCTTGATCCACCGCATGGTTGTGCTCCTCGGATGAGAAATGGGTTTGGGGGTCACGGCTTTATAGGTGAGCCCGATTCCGGGCCTATAGGACCAGTTGCCGGGATTCGGTTGGGCCAGAACCGGCCGCGCGCGCGCAGGCCGCGCCGGGCCGCGGGGAGCGGTGGCACGGGGCTGCGTCAATCATGGAATTCCTGTACCGGCCGCGGCGGGCACCCGGGTCTCGCCAGCGCCGCTTGCGGTGTCAACGCGCCGGGCGCGCGCGCTCAGGCGCTCAGGGAGAACCCGGGGTCGAAGGTCTGCCGCACATCGAGCCGCTGCCTGAGCAGCCCGGCCTTCAGGTAGAAATCCGCGGTGCGCTGCTGCTCGGCGATCAGCGCCGCGTCGATGCTGCGCCACTGCGTGCGGCGCCGCTCGAACTGCAGCCGCGCTGCCTGCGGCGAGATGCCGATGATGCGGGCCAGCGTCGCCGAGAACTCCGGCACATGCTGGTAGGACCACTGCTGCGCGCGCACCACGCGGTGCAGGAAGTCCTGCAGTAGCGCGCGCTTGTTCGCCAGCGCGGCGTCGGTCGCGGCCAGGTAGCTGAGGCCGGACCACAGCCCGCGGCCGTTGACCAGCACGCGAGCGTGCTGGCTGGTTTCGGCCATCGCGGTATAGGGCTCCCACGTGGCCCAGGCATCGATCGAGCCGCTGCTCAGCGCCAGCTTGGCATCCGCGGGCGGCAAGAAGCGCAGGTTGGCATCGTCCGGTTTCAGTCCGGCCGATTCCAGCGCCTTGAGCGCGATCAGGTGGCCGATCGAGCCGCGGTTGGTGCCGATGCTCTTGCCTTTCAGGTCTGCAGCCTGCCGCAGTGGCGAGTCGGGTCGCACCAGCACCGCGGTGCCGTAGGGGTCAGAGCGGTTCGCACCGATCAGCCGGATGCGCGTGCCGGCCGCCAGCGCGAAGATGGCCGGCGCGTCGCCGATCGGGCCGCTGTCGACCGCGCCCGCGTTCAGCGCCTCGGCCAGCGGCGCCGCCGCGGGGAACTCGGTCCACTGGATGTCGTAGGCCAGGCCCTCGAGCGCGTTGGCGGATTCGAGCAGTGCGCGCAGGCCGCCCTTCTGGTCGCCGGCCTTCAGCACCGGGCGGCCCTGGGCGTGCGCATCGCCGGCGGCGAAGGTGGTGAAGGTGGTGAAGGTGAGGAGGGGGGCGGAGGCAAGCGCGGCCGTGGCGGCGGCGCCGCGGCGCAGGAACTGGCGTCGGGAAGCGGTCATGGCGTTCGGGGTGTTCGGGGTGTGCGGGTGTTCAACATCGGAACCCCCGAACGTACGCGTGCCGCGCCCGCGTACCAACGAATAAATCCGCGCTTCGATATGCGTGGTGGGTGGCGGGCAGGCGCCCGCTGGATGCGCTCAGTCGAGTCCGGTGGACTCGGCGGGATCCCGTTGCGAACGGATGTCCTCCGGACTGAGCAGGATATAGCCCAGCGACTTGAGCAGCTGCACTGCCTCCAGTTCGGCGTCGAGATACACCGGGCGTTCCGGGGTGCGCGCACGCTGCGCCGGCGGCGGCCACGGGGCGCTGCCGTGCGCGGCCAATGGCGCCAGCGGCGCCGTGTCCTGCAGCCAGCGCGCGGTCAGGATGCGGCAGTGTTCCAGGTTGGGTTTCCACGACACGTCGACGGCCGCATTGAACCGGCCGGTGCAAAGGCGCAGCCGCTTCAGCGCTTTCAGCCAGCCGACGAAGGCCTCGGGCTCGGCCGGCTGGTAGCCGCGCAGCAGGGCCGCGAGATAGTCCTGCGCGGTGCCGCCATCCAGCGCCGGGTCGTCGTCGAGCAAGGCAATTTCAAGCGCTACGTGCTTGCGGCCGTCGTGGTCGTAGATGGTGCATTCGCTATCGACCACGCCTTCGCGCAGCAGCTCGCACAAGAGCGCCCAGGCCCTGGGGTTCTTGTCGAGCCGGCTTTCCAGCGTGGGGTCGATGCGGGCGAGCAGTTCCGGCATGGTGCGCACCTCGCCGGACTGGGCCGCCGCCGCGAACGCCATCGCGTTGGCGGAAGGCTTGTCCCCGTGTGCAATCCGTTGCAGCGAGGCATCCTTAAGTTCGCCGATTTCCGCGGCGGTGTCCACCGCATGCATCCACGCATAGTCTTCCAGGCTGGCGCACAGCTTGCGCGCGGCCCGCGCCAGCTGGCCGGCCAGCGACTGGACAAAGCCGGTGCACAGCGCGCAGCGGCATTCGAGCCGGCCCGCGTGCAGGAAGCCGGCATAGAGCCGCTCCTGGTGTCCGCAATGCGCGCATTCGAGCGAAAAGCCGCCCTGGCGCACTGGCCGCTGCGATGCCAGCAAACCGTCGACCTGGTATTGCGCCCGGCCCCCGCAGCATGGGCACAGCCATTGCAGCTTGTGCGCGCCGTCGCGCGGCGCGACGGCGCGCTCGAACTGGCGCGCGATGGCGCTGCGCGGGATGCCCTGGGCGCGCCCGACCACATCGGCGCAATAGCGCCAGTAGCAGTACGAGTGTGCGAGCGCGGCCTGGTCCGCGGACAGCTGCCGCAGTGCCGGCAGCACGGCCGAGCTGCGGCGGATCTCGGGCGCGAGGGCGTCGACCAGTTCCGGCCCGCCCGGCATCGCGGCCTCGAGCGCGGCGCGGCTTTGCTCCAGGAAATCGGGCACGTAGACCCGGCGGATAAAGTCCTCGTTCTCCAGCCAGAACAGGTGGCCCGGAAGCGCTTCCAGTGCCTCGATGCCGTCCCTGACTTCTGTCATGCCGGCGCAGGCGAGAAACGTGAACGGCTTACTGAACAGGAATTGGTCTGTCATGTTGTTGTCAACGGCGTATCTCGCCCATGAGCCCCACATGCTCGTGTGCGTTCGATTCACCCCGTGACGCAGGCCAAGGCAAAAGCAGAAAGGTGCCAGCCGCACGGCGCTTTCCGCTTGTGGGGACTTGCCCCTTCTTGTTTTCAGTTCATGAGAACGCGCGCATTTTTCGTTGCCGCACTGGACAGCATAGGCGAGACGGCGCCTTCCATACAAAGGAATCATGCAGCGCATCAAAGTCTTGCAGTGATGATCTCGACGCCTGCAAGCGCCTGTTCCGCATCGCCACCCGCCGCTACAGCGGCGCAGGCTGGGGCGGTGCCGCGGGTTTCTTGCCGCCGCCGCTGTAGGAGAAGTATTTCGCCTTGGCGCCCCTGGCCCAGTAAGCCACGGTGAAGTGCTTGCTGTCGCGCCCGTAGAGCAGCTCCAGGCTGCCATTGGCCGCGCTCCATTCGGCGTAGCCGTTCTCGGCCGCGCCCTCGGTCTTGCGCACGGCGGCATAGCGCTCGTCCAGCTTCCTGCGCACTTCTTCCATGGCGGGGCGCTCGAAGGTCATGGTCACCAGCGCCACCGCATCCTGCGCATCGCAGTTCAGCACCACGCGCGACAGGCCGGGCAGATGGAAGCGCTCCAGGTGCTTCAGTTCCACCGTATCGCCGCCGGCCCATTCGGAGGTGCCGGTCCTGGCATGGTTCTGCGGCGGTGACAGGCGCGAGCATTTGGCCTTGCCCAGTTCCAGGCCCAGCGGCGCCGCGGTATTGCCGGCCGGCTCGGGCTGGGCCGCGGGGGGTGCGGCGTGGACGGAAACGGAGGCCAGCAGTGCGGCGCAGAGCAGGGAGAACTGCTTCATGTTGAGGCGGGTAAGGGCTTTCACGTGATCGAACCAGGTTGGATGCGAGATTCTAAAGCCTTCTTGCGCGGATCTTCGCTCGCGTTCGCGCCGCCTTCGCCTGAACGGGTGAGGCCAGGCTATGACGTAGCCTGCGCCGGCATCCACCGGCGCGTGCCGGCCCAGAACCCCAGCGCCAGCAAGCTCACCCCCGCACCCAACATGCAAACGCCGCGCCAGCCGGCGGCGTCATAGGTGGCGGTGGTGGCAAGCGCGCCCAGGCCGCTGCCGGTCGCATAGAACAGCATGTAGGCGCCGACCAGCCGGCTGTGCGCGGTGGCGTCGGCGCGGAAGATCATGCTCTGGTTGGTGACATGGATGGCCTGGCCGCCCAGGTCGAGCAGCACGATGCCGAGCGCGAGCGGCCACAGCGAGGTGCCCAGCCATGACAGCGGCAGCCATGCGGCCACCAGCAGCACAAGGGCCGCGCATGTGGTGCGCTGGCCCAGGCCCTGGTCGGCCCAGCGTCCCGCGCGCGCCGCGGCCAGGGCACCGGCCGCGCCGACCAGCCCGAAGGCGCCGATGGCGGTGTGCGACAGCTGGTAGGGCGGGGCGCTCAGCGGCAGCACCAGCGCGCTCCAGAAGATATTGAACGCGGCGAACATCAGCAGCGCGATCATGCCGCGGATCTGCAGGACCCGGTCGCGGCGCAGCAGCGCCAACATCGACCACACCAGGGTGGCATAGCGCAGGCGCTGCGCGGGGCCGGGCAGCGCCGGCAGCGAGCGCCACAGCAGCAGGGCCAGCACCAGCATGATCACGGCGGCGCAGACGTAGACGCTGCGCCATCCGGCCAGGTCGCTGACGCCGCCGGCCACCACGCGCGCCAGCAGCAAGCCGGCAAACACGCCGCCCTGCGCGGTCCCGACCACGTGCCCGCGTTCTGGTGGCGCCGCCGCGGCGGCAGCATAGGCAATCAGTCCCTGCGTCATGGCGGTGCCGAGCAGGCCGGTCAGCAGCATCCCCGCCAGCAGCATCGTGACCGAGGGGGCCAGCGCCACCACGGCCAGCGCGCCGGCCAGCGCCAGCACCTGCGCCAGCATCAGGCGGCGGCGCGGCAGCAGGTCACCGAGCGGCACCAGCAACAGCAGCGCCAGCGCGCAGCCGGCCTGGGTGGCGGTGACCACGCCGCCGACGGCCGCGGCGCCGATGTGGAAGTCCGCCATCAGCGCATCCAGCAGCGGCTGCGCGTAATAGACGTTGGCCACGCTCAGCCCGCTGGCGCAGGCGAACAGCAGCACCGCGGCACGCGGCAGCGGTGCGGGCAAGGCCGCGGGGTGGGGGGTGGGCGATGCCGGGTCGGCCGCGCGCGAGCAGGTTTCCATATCGCTTCGAAGTGGTTGCAAATCAAAACCAGTTGAAGCGTAGGCCGGCTAGTTTTAAAATGCAACCACTTTGACAGCGGGCGATGCGCCCAAGGCTAGCCAGACATGGTCACCCGCAAGGCCCCGAGCCAAGACACCTGCCCCGTGGCGCGCGCGCTGGCGCTGGTCGGCGACCGCTGGTCGCTGATGATCGTGCGCGATGCCTTCGACGGCATGCATCGTTTCAGCGACTTCCAGCGCAGCCTGGCGGTGGCGCGCAATATCCTGTCCGACCGCCTGCGCCGGCTGGTGGACGCCGGCATCCTGGCGACGCGGCCGGCCTCGGACGGCAGTGCCTACCAGGAATACGTGCTGACGGAAATGGGGGAGAGCCTGTTCCCCATCGTGGTGGCGTTGCGCCAGTGGGGAGAGCACCACCTGTTCGCGCGCGGCGAGCGCCGCTCGCAACTGGTGGAAAAGCGCACCGGCAAGCCGGTGCCGCCGATGATGCCCCGCTCCGGCGAGGGCAGGGTGCTGTCGCACGACGAGGCGGAGGTGCGCAAGCCGCGGTAGGCGCGGTAGGCGCGGGCCTGTGCCCCGGCGTTCAACTGCCGCGATAGGTGCCGAAGCTCCACGGCGAACACAGCAGCGGCACGTGGTAGTGCTGCGCGGCATCCGCGATGGTAAAGCGCACCGGCACGATATCGGCGAACACGTCCGGGGTGCGGAAGTAGTCCGCCACCCAGAAGCGCAGCTCGAACTCGCCGGTGCGCGCCTGGGCCGGCGGCAGCATCGGCGCGTCGGTGCGGCCGTCGTGGTTGGTGCGGGTGCGCGCGAGCGGCCGGGGCGGCTGCACCGCGACGTCGAACAGCTCGACCTGCATGCCGGCCACCGGGCGGCCCAGGGATACGTCGAGCACATGTGTGCTGATACCTGCCATGATGCGATCTCTCCGGGTTGGGCCGCGGGCTCAGCTGCCGCGGTAGTAGTTGTAGCTCCACGGCCCGAACAGCACGGGCAGGTGGATGCGCTGGCCGGCGTCGGTCACGCGCACGCGCAGCGGGATCTTCGACAGGAACGACGGTTGCGGCAGGCTGGCCTTGCGCGCGGCGAAGTATTCGTCGGCGTGCAGGATCAGTTCATAGGTGCCGGTGCGATAGCTGTCGCCGATCAGCAGCGGCGGCTCGCTGCGGCCGTTGGCGGCCAGCGTGACGGTCTGCAGCGGCGTGCGCTGGCCATGGTCGATGCGGAACATCTCCACGCGCATGCCGGCCGCGGGCGTGCCGTGGTAGGTGTCCAGCGCATGCAGCGTCAGGCGCGGGCTCAGTCCGCCTTGCTGCACCGGTGCAGCGGTCTGGTTGGGGGCCGGCGCCTGCGGCGTGGCGCCCCAGCTGGCGCCGGCCAGCAGCGCGCCGCCGCCCAGCGTCATCGATTGCAGCGCGAAGCGCCGGCGGGCGCGATCAAGATTGTGTTGGTCCATCTCAGGCTCCTTGACGTGCTGCCGGCTTGCCGCGCAGCTGGCGGATGCCCACCAGCACCAGCACCGCGGCCAGCACTTCGATCACCGCCACCAGGTACAGCCCGGAGGTGAGCTTGCCGGTGGTGTTCTTGACCAGCCCCATCACGTACGGGGCGCCGAAGCCGGCCAGGTTGGCCACCGAGTTGATCAGCGCCACGCCCACCGCGGCGGCGCTGCCGGCCAGGTAGCGGTTGGGCAGCTGCCAGAACACCGGGATTGCGCTCATGGTGCCGACCAGCGCGGCGGTCATGGCCAGCAGCGCGATCACCGGCGACAGCACCTGCGCCCCCAGCAGCACCGCCAGCACGGCCATGGCACCGCCGCCGACCAGCGCCGCGCCGCTGAAGTGCCAGCGCACTTCATTGCGGCGGTCGGAATGCGCGCCGTTGAGGATCATGCCGGCGGCGCCGCACAGGTACGCCACCGCGGCGATCCAGCCCACCGCCATCGGCGTGGCGAAGCCCACGTCCTTGATGATGGTCGGGATCCAGAAGGTCAGCGTCGAGTTGGCGCACAGCAGGCAGAAGAAGATCGCGATCAGCAGCCACACCTTGGGGTTGGTGAAGAGCGTGCGCCAGTCGTGGCCGCGCTCGCCCATGGCGGCGTTGTCGCGCCTGAGCGCGTCCTGCACCACGCGCTTCTCGGCGTCGGACAGCCAGCGCGCCTGCTCGGGCTTGTCGGTCATGTAGAACCAGGCAAAGATGCCGGCCAGCACCGACGGGATGCCTTCCAGGATGAACAGCCACTGCCAGCCGTGCATGCCGTTGACGCCGGCCATGCCGGTCATGATCCAGCCGGCCAGCGGCCCGCCCAGCACGCCGGCAATGGCCGACGCCGACATGAAGGTGCCGAAGGCGCGCGCGCGGCGCTGCGACGGGTACCAGTAGGTCAGGTACAGGATCACGCCGGGGTAGAAGCCGGCCTCGAACGCCCCCAGCAGGAAGCGCAGGATGTAGAACTGCGCGGGCGTGGTGACGTAGCTCTGCAGCATGCAGATCACGCCCCAGCAGATGGTGATGCGCATGATCGTCTTCTTGGCGCCGATCTTCTGCAGCAGCATGTTCGACGGCACTTCGAAGAAGAAGTAGCCCAGGAAGAAGATGCCTGCGCCCAGCCCGTACACGGCTTCGCTGAAGCGCAGCGCGTCCAGCATCTGCAGCTTGGCGAAGCCGATGTTGACGCGGTCCAGCCATGCCAGCACCCACAGCACCCCGAGGAAGGGCAGCAGGCGCCAGGTAACCTTGCGGTAGACGCTGTCCTCGGCGTCTTCGGCGGTGCCGGCGAAGGCCGGTACGCCTTGTTTCGTGATCGACATGATGTCTCCTGTCTTGTGGTGTTCTGCCAGGCCGGGCCTGGTGGCGGTGCATGCGGTCCGCCGCGGCCGACGCGCCGTGGCGGATGGATTGGGAGCAAGTATATGAATGGCCCGCCGATGCGAAACGAGGGGGCTGGTATAAGCCCCATAGCAGCGTCGATATGGGCCGCAATCCCTTGCCTGGCGCGGGTTTGCGGGAATTCGCCGCGGCTTGTGGCGGACCTATGGATTACCCTGATCGGTCCGCGGTGGGGATGCCGCGCACGCTGCGCGGCGACGCCTGTCCGGGTTCCACCGGTTGCCGTGCGGTGCGCGACACGCTACAAAGTCGCCATGGCCCGGCATGCCAGCACCACCGGGAGCGGCGGCCGCCGCACCCGCCATGCCTTCTTTATTCCCCTTGTCACGGACTCAACATGATTCGCGCCGACGACCCGTTCGACACCTACCTGCTGCGCGTGCTGTGCATCCTGATTGCCGAGCAGAGCGTGTCGCGCACGGCGATCCGCCTGAACCAGTCGCAGCCGGCCATCAGCGCCGCGCTCAAGCGCCTGCGCGCGATCTTCAACGACCCGCTGCTGACGCGCGAGAAGAACGTGATGGTGCCGACCGAGCGTGCGCTGCAGCTGGCGCGCAACGCGCAGGCCGCGCTCAGCGCGCTGGACAACCTGCTGGTCTCGGACGACCGCTTCGACCCGGCCACCACCGAGCAGAGTTTCGTGGTGGCGATGCCGGACTACCTGGCGCCACCGTTCTTTGCCCATGTGGTGCGCGCCGTGCGCCGCGCCGCGCCGCATGCGCGGCTGTCGGCGCTGCCGCTGGGGACCAGCTTCGACTATGAGCAGGCGCTGTCGGCGGGCGCGGTCGATATCGTGATCGGCAACTGGCCCAATCCGCCCGAGCACCTGCACCTGTCGGTGCTGCTGGAAGACGAGGTGGTGTGCGTGGTGGCGCAGGACAGCGTACACGCGCAGCCCGGCAAGTTCACCGCGCAGGCCTACCTGGGCGCCTCGCATATCGTGCCGACGCCGTATTCGCGCGACCAGCGCGGACTGGTGGATGCGGGCCTGAGCACCATGCGCGTGCATCGCGACAACCGGGTCAGCTGTCCTTACTTCAACCTCGCGCCCAGCCTGATCCCCGGCACCGACCTGATCCTGACCACGGCGCGCCACTTCGCCAATTACCACGCGCAGCATGTGCCGCTGGCGGTGCTGGAACCGCCGATCGAGTTCCCCTTCATGCGCTTCTACCAGCTGTGGCACCCGTCGCGCCACCGCTCGGCCGCGCATGTGTGGCTGCGCGGCATGCTGAGCGCGGCCTCGCAGGAACTGCGCGACCTGCGCGACCTGCCTCGTTAGCGGTATCGGTTTCTGTTATGCGATCTATAGGGGGCGGGCTCTCGCCGCTGCGGCGGGGCGTTCCTATACTCGGCCCCGCGTATTCAACGATTGCAACGATTGCCCTTGCGGGCATCCCTACGGGAGAAGCCTCCATGTCTCACCCCCTCGACCTGGCGTCGGTCAACGCCCTGGACGAAGCGGCCTTTGCCGAGGCCTTCGGCAGCGTGTTCGAACATTTTCCGCAGGCCGCGGCAGGCGCCTGGGCGCAGCGGCCGTTCGCCTCGGTGGCGGCGCTGCATGGCGCGATGATGGACGTGGTGCGCAAGCTCGATGCGCCGCGCCAGTGCGATTTCCTGAACCTGCACCCGCAGCTGTCGGCACGCAATATCCGCGCGGGCACGATGACGGCGGATTCCAGCGCCGAGCAGAAGAGCGCCGGACTGGATGCGATGTCGGTGCAGCAGGAGGCCGCGCTGGACCAGCTCAACGCCGACTACCAGGCGCGCCACGGCTTTCCCTTCATCATCTGCGTGCGCCACTACACCCGCGAAGGCATCTTTGCCGCGTTCGAGCGCCGCATCGGCCGCAGCACGCAGCAGGAACTGGACGAGGCGCTGGCGCAGATCGCGGCCATCACGCGCGGCCGGCTGGCAGCGCGGCTGGCCGGCTGAGCCCTGCTCCTAGCCAAACGCTTCGAGGCCCAGCGCCAGCATCCCCACCAGGATGAGGCTGAGGGCCCAGACCGCTTCCAGGTTGAACCAGCTGCGCGAAACGAACTGCAGCCCCAGGTAGCGGTAGACCAGCCACGCCATGCCGCCGCCCATGGCAAACATGGCCAGCGTATGCAGCAGGGCGACCGCCAGCGCCATGCCCAGGTTGGCACTGGCGAGCGTGGCGGCCGCCTGGTGCCCCGGCTCGCTCTCGGTGCGGCACAGGCCGAGATAGATCGGCACCAGCATCAGCCCGGCGCCATGCGCGATCGCCACCGCGAACGACCACAGTGCGAGGCGCGATGGCGCGATCCGCACCAGTGCGCGCGGATGGCCGCGCCTGAGCAGCAGCGCGATGCCGCCGGCGATCAGGAGCATGCTGGCGCCGATGCGGATCTGCACCTGCCAGGCGACCAGCGCGGCCAGCATGCCGAACGGCAGCGTCACCGCCAGCACCGCCAGCGCGTGCCCGGCCGCCAGAAACCCCAGCGCCGCAAGCACGGCGCGGCCGCTGTGCGCCAGCAGGCCGTTCGATACCGCCAGCGGCCATCCCATCGCCGGGTTGACGCCGTGATAGAGGCCGCTGGCCAGCACCGCCGACCACAGGCCAAGCTGTTCCCAGTCGTGCCCGCTCAAGCCCTGGCCGAGGGATAGCAAAACGAATCGGTCGAGCAGTCGCCGCCTTCCAGCCGGATCTGGTGCGCGCGGTAGCCTTCGGGAAACTCGACCCAGTAGTCGTCGGCCAGCTCCAGGCCACCGTCCGCTCCGGCGCGGGCCATGACCTGCGCGCCGGGAATGCCGTCGGGGTAGAACTGCTGGTCCCAGGTGGAATACAGCGAGTTGGTCCAGTAGACACGCTCGCCGTCGCGGCTGATCTCCACCATCTGCGGGCCGCCGGCGAAGGGCTTGCCGTTGGGGTGCGGGGTGCGGCGGACCATGCCGCCGAGATGGACCGAGCCCGCCAGCCGGGGCTTGCGCGGATCGGTGACGTCGTACTGGCGCATCTCGCCCGTACCCCAGCACGACACATAGAGGAACCTGTCGTCCAGCGACAGGTCGATATCGGTCACCAGTGGCGGCACCGCGCCGAAGCCTTGCAGCAGCGGCGGCAACTGGCTCGCGTCGGCGGCTTCCGCCGGGATCGTCGCGGTCTTTTCGGCGTGGAACTTGCCGTCTTCGCGCCACCAGGTCCAGATCGAGCCCTCGAGGTTGGTGGTGTCGACCACCACGCCGACGAAGCCGTACTCGCGCACCGGATCATGCGCGGGCCGGACTTCCAGCGCCATCTGGTGATTGGCGCCCAGGTCGATGGTCTGCACGTTGCGCCGGGCGCGCAGGTCCCAGAAATGCAGCTTGTGGCCGTAGCGGTTGCCGAGCAGGTCTTCGGGCACCAGCCCGTTCTCGAACTGCGGCGGCAGGGCCCATTCGCTCGACACCATGTAGTCGCGCGGCAGGTTCCACCAGAAGTCGTAGTGCTTCTGCTGCTCGCCGCGGTCGATCTCCCAGCGGCCCAGCACCTCGAAGGTCTCGCAGTCCATGATGAAGATGCCGGGGGTGCCGTCCGTGCCATCCGGCCCGCTGCCGCCCAGCGTGCTGACATAGATGCCTTCCGGGCCGCAATGCACGGTATGCGGCCGCGAATAGCCGGTCTTGCGGAAGATCTCGTCGGGCTCGACGATCTTGTGGATGCGCGCCTGGGTCGGATGCGGCTTGGTGTCGACGATATACAGGCGCGACGAGCGCATTCCCGGAATGATCAGGTAGCGCCGCTCCAGGAACGCATGGCCGGTCAGCGGCGACAGCGCCGACGAACACGCGTTCCAGCCGAAGTGATGCAGCTCGTCGCCCTTGTGCGTCATCGGTACGGTATGCACCACCTGGCTGTAGGTCGGCGATCCGGGTTTGACGTCGATCACCGCGAGCGCGTCGGGTTGCGTGCCGTCGGGGCTGAGCAGCACCGTATAGGCGAAGGATTCCGCGGGCGCGTGGATCGCAAGCTCCGGCGAGGCGTGAAACGTCGGATCTGGCCGCATGTTCATGGTGAGCCCCTCCCTGGTCCTGGCGGACCTTGCGACATCGCCGGTACGTCACCTGGCGCGTGGCCGAGTGCGCGGTAAGCCTACTTAGCCTAGGTCGTTCTGCATGCCGAGTCAAAGCCGTGCGTACTTGGATTCATGCAGGCGGAAGGGCCGGTTTGCGAAATACAGATTGTCGGAAACACGCGGATCGCGCAGAAAGGAGGCTTGATCAAGCAAAGGAAAATCCAGGCGATGGACGTGGCAATGGCAGCAGGCAAGGGCGAGGCTTACAGCCTCGACAATCCGGCACTGGAAAGCATCGGTGTCAGCATCACCCATTGGCGCGACGACTACGTCGAGCTGGAACTGCCGCTGGCGCCGAATATGCTGAACCGCAGCCGCGTCGTGCATGGCGGCACCCTCTGCACCTTGCTCGATGCCGCCACCGGCTATGCCGGCCTCTACTCGGCGCCGGGCGAGAGCCCGCGGCACGCGGTCACGCTGTCGCTGACGTCGAACTTCCTCAGCAACGGGACCGGCAAGCTGCTGACGGCCAAAGGCATGGTCGACCGCCGCGGGCGTTCGATCTTCTTTTCGCGCGCCGAGGTGTGGCTCGATGGCGAGTTGCTGGTGGCCACCGGCGTCGCCACCATGAAGTACCTGAAGTAAGCCCGGCCTCAGGCGCCGTCCTGGCGCCAGCGCGTCGGCGACTTGCCGAACTGCGCCGCGAACCAGCGCGAGAATGCGCTGGGTTCCGAGAATCCGAGCAGCGTGGCGACCTGCGCCAGCTGCCGCAGCGGATCCTGCAGGTGGCGTTGCGCCAGCTCGCGGCGCACCTCGTTGACCAGTGCGGAAAAGGTCAGGCCATCCTGTTCCAGCTGGCGCTGCAGGGTGCGCGGGCTGGTGCCGAGGCTTTGCGCGACCTGTTCCACCGCACCGCGTCCGCGCGGCAGCAACTGGGTGAGGGTGCGCCGCACGTCCGCGGCGATGGATGGCTTGCCGGCCCCTGGCTGCAGGTCGAGGAAACCCCGCGCATACCCGGCCAGGCTGGCATCGGCCAGGGGATTGACGCGGTCCAGGTCGCCGCTGGCAAGCACCAGCCCGTCGAAGTCCGAACCGAATTCGAGGCGCGGCCCGAACAGGCGCCGGTGGATGCGCAGGTCGGCGGGCGCCGCATGCGCGAAATGCACGCTGTACGGCATCCACGACTCGCCGAGGATGGCGCGGATCAGGCTGTGCAATGCGGCCACGGTCAGTTCCATGGCCTGCCTGCCGGGCTGTTGCCGCCCGGTCTGCAGCGTCACGTGCAGCACCGCGACACCGGGATGCTCGGTGACCAGGATGGAGATGGAGTCGCTGAGCCAGTGGCGGTAGCGCTCGATCTCGGCCAGCGCGTCGCGCAGCGTGGGCTGGTGCTGCAACAGCAGGCTCACCGGGCCGAAGTCCGACAGGCGCCACGATTCCCCCACCATCAGGCCAAGCGAATGACAGCCCGTCTCGCGCGCCGAGGCCTCCAGCACCTCCGCCAGGCGCTGCTCGGGAATGCGCAGGTCGGGCGTGTACAGGCACGCCTGGTCCAGGCCTGCCCGGGCCACCATCCGCACCGGATCCAGGCCCGCGCCCCGGGCAATTCCCAGGTATTTGGTCAGCGATGCGCTGCGAACAAGGACGGTCATGGGGCTGCCGCGGGAGTGGGTGGGGGCGTCGGTCGTGTCCGTCGTCAAATGGCAAATCGTGGCGCGATCGGTCAAGGGCGCTGCGGCCCGGCTGTCTCACAATCGACTGCGCCGCGCCAATGATAGCGGCGCGGGCAGGACACCACAATCAGGAGACAGCCTTGGCCAAAGCCATTCGCATGTATGAGACCGGAGGCCCCGAAGTCCTCCGCTACGAGGACGCCGAGGTCGGCGATCCCGGCCCGGGCGAGGTACGGATCCGCCACGTCGCGGTCGGGCTCAACTATGCCGACACTTACTTCCGCAACGGCACCTACCCCGTGCCGCTGCCCAGCGGCATGGGCGTCGAGGCGGCCGGCGTGGTGCAGGCGGTCGGGCCCGGCGTGACCCACATCGCGGAGGGCGACCGCGTCACCTATACCGGCTTCACCAACACATTGGGCGCCTGCAGCACCGAGCGCCTGGTGCCCGCCGCGCCGCTGATCCGCCTGCCGGAGGCGATCGGCTTCGAGACCGCCGCGGCAATGACCATGCGCGGCCTGACCTCGGCCTACCTGATGCGCCGCATCTATCCGTTCAGCGGCGGCGAGACCATCCTGCTGCACGCGGCTGCCGGCGGGGTAGGGCTGATTGTCTCGCAGTGGGCGAAGCTGCTCGGGCTGAACGTGATCGGCACGGTATCGAGCGAAGCCAAGGCCGAACTGGCGCGCGCGCATGGCTGCGACCACGTCATCGACTACACCCGCGAGGACGTGGCAACGCGGGTGCGCGAACTGACCGACGGCACGGGCGTGTCGGTGGTGTTCGACAGCGTGGGCCGCAGCACCTTCCAGGGCTCGCTGGATTCGCTCAGGCGGCGCGGGCTGATGGTCTGCGTCGGCACCGCCTCGGGCACGATCCCGCCGTTCGATCCGCAGCTGCTGGCAAGGAAGGGCTCGGTCTACCTGACCCGCCCGGCGCTGGCCGACTACATTGCCGATCCCGCCGAGAAGGCCGAACTGGCCGCCGAAGTCTTCGGCCATGTCGCGGCGGGCCGCATCCGCATCGCCATCAACCAGCGCTATGCGCTGGAGGATGCGGTCCAGGCCCACCGCGACCTGGAGTCGCGCAAGACCACCGGCTCTTCGATCTTCGTGCTGTAAAGGAGCGTTCCCATGCGAGTCCAACAACTTACCTGCAGCATCGGCGCCGAAGTGAGCGGCGTCAGCCTGGCCGATGCCGCGCGCGATGCGGCGCTGTTTGCCGAGATCAAGTCACTGCTGCTCGAGCACAAGGTGCTGTTCCTGCGCGGCCAGGAGATCTCGCGCGCCGACCACGTGGCGTTCGCGCGGCGCTTCGGCGAACTGGAAGACCATCCGGTGGCGGGCAGCGATCCCGATCATCCCGGCCTGGTGCAGATCTACCGCAGCGACAAGCGCGAGAACTACGAGAACAGCTACCACACCGACGGCAGCTGGCGCGAATGCCCGCCGATGGGCTGTGTGCTGCGCTGCATCGAGTCCCCGCCGGTGGGCGGCGACACCATCTGGGTCAACATGGCCGCGGCGTACGAGCACTTGCCCGGGGAAATCAAGCAGCGCATTGCCGGCCTGCGCGCCAAGCACGGCATCGAGCATTCCTTCGGCGCGGCGATGAGCCCGGAGAACCGCGCCAGGCTGGCCGCGCAGTACCCCGCGGTGGAGCACCCGGTGGTGCGCACGCATCCGGAGACCGGCGAGAAGGTGCTCTATGTCTGCGGCTTCTCCACCCACTTCGTCAATTTCCACACGCCCGAGAACGTGCGCTACGGACAGGACAAGACCCCGGGCGCCAGCCATCTGCTGAACTACCTGATCAGCCAGGCGGCGATTCCCGAATACCAGGTGCGTTTTCGCTGGCAGCCCGACAGCGTGGCGATCTGGGACAACCGCTGCACCCAGCATTACGCGGTGCAGGACTACTGGCCGGCGCCGCGCAAGATGGAGCGCGCCGCCATCATCGGCGACAAGCCGTTCTGAGCCGCCAGCGCCGCAGGCCTGGCCAGCGCCACGATAAATGGAGACATGCCGTGCATTACCTAGATGGATCCCTGTTCCCCGAAAACCAGCAGCCGCTGATCATCACCGCGGCACCTTACGCGCCGGGCTGGCTGCCGTCCGATTTTCCGGAAGACATCCCGGTGACGATGGCAGACCAGATCCAGAAAGCCGTTGACTGCTACAACGCCGGCGCGACGGTGCTGCACCTGCACGTGCGCGAACTCGACGGCAAGGGCTCGAAGCGCCTGTCCAAGTTCAACGAACTGATCGCCGGGGTGCGCAAGGCGGTGCCGGAGATGGTCATCCAGGTCGGAGGATCGATCAGTTTCGCCCCGGAAAACGAGGGCGATGCAGCGAAGTGGCTGTCCGACGACACGCGCCATATGCTGGCCGAACTCGATCCCGTGCCGGACCAGGTAACGGTCACGGTGAACACCTCGCAGATGAACGTGACCGAGCATGCCGAGCTGGCGGATTTCAGGGGAACCTCGCGCGAGAACCCTGCCATCTTCAACGCGTACAAGGAAATGACGGTGCCCGCCCAGCCCGGCTGGGTCGAGGAGCATATCCGCCGCCTGTCGGCCGCCGGCATCCAGAGCGCCTTCCAGTGCTATAACGTCAACAGCTTCGAATCCGTCGAGCGGCTGATCCGGCGCGGCATCTACAAGGGGCCGCTGGTGATGAACTGGGTCGCCATCAGCGGCGGCATGGATGCGCCGAGCGTGTTCAACCTGGCCAACATCGTCCGCGCGGTGCCGGATGGCGCGGTGCTGACCGTCGAAAGCTCGGTGCGCAACGTGCTGCCGGTAAACATGATGGGCATCGCGCTGGGGCTGCATGTGCGCTGCGGGACCGAGGACTGCCTGTGGAACCAGTCGCGCACGGCCAAGATGAGCACGGTGAAGCAGATCGAGCAGCTGGTGCGCATCGCCGGCGAATTCGGCCGCAAGGTGGCAACCGCCCGGGAGGCGCGCGAGATCCAGAAGATCGGCGTGTTCTACGACACCGTCGAAGAGACGCTCGCGGCCAACGGCTTCGCGCCGAACCGCAACGGCGGCAACCAGGGCTTCCTGCGCAAGGCCGCCTGAACCGGTCCGGCCGCCACTGGCAAGCGGCCCGCAGAAGGGCAGGGGCGGCAGCTGGCTGCCCCCGAGCCCTCGCATATTCGGAGACAACCATGAAGCAAGCACAACCGTCGGCGCGCCGCAGGGCGTTGCTGTCATGCATGCTCGGCCTGGCGCTGCCGGCTGCGCTCCCCGCGCTCGTCCATGCGCAGGCGTGGCCGACCAAGGTCGTCAGGATCGTGGTCGGCGGCCCCGCCGGCGGCACCGCCGATATCCTCGCGCGCCTGCTGGCCGAGGGGCTGACGCAGTCGCTGGGCAAGCCGGTGATCGTCGAGCAGAAGCCCGGCGGCGCCGGCGCGATCGCGGTCGGCACGCTGCTGTCGGCGCCGCACGACGGGCATACGCTGCTGCTGATCCAGGGCGGCATCGTCTCCGAGACGCCGCTGGCGCTGAAGGTCTCGTTCGATCCGTTCAGGGACCTGAAACCGATCGTCCAGGTGGCGCGCACCGGGCTGGTACTGGTGGGCAACCCCAGGCTGCCGGCGAAGAACTTCAGCGAGCTGCTGGCCTACATCAAGAGCAAGCCGGGGCAGGTCGACTATGCCTCGTACGCCGCCGGCATGCGCGGGCAGACCCTCGGGGTCCAGTTCAACCGGCTGGCGGGCGTGAACATGAGCCACGTCGGCTACAAGGGCTCGCCGCCCGCGCTGCAGGACGTGATGGGCGGCCACGTGCCGCTGATGTTCGACGGCCTGGCGACCTCGCTGCCGCTGATCAAGGCCGGCAAGCTCAGGGCCTATGCGGTGGCCTACCCGAAGCGCATTCCCGCGCTGCCGGAGGTGCCGACCTTCGCCGAGGTCGGCTTCCCGGCGATGACCGAGCCGGGCTGGATGGGCCTGTGGCTGCCGCCGGATGTGCCCGCGGCGGTGCAGGAACGGATCCGCAACGCCACGCTGGCGATCGTGCAGCAGCCCGGCTACCGCAAGCACGTCGAAGACATGGGCATGGACAACGGCCAGCCGCTCAGCAGCGAGGCGCTGTCAAAGGAAGCGCGCGCAGCGTATGAGCGGCAGGCGGAACTGCTGAAGTCGATTCGCTTCGTGCCGGAGTAGCCGCGAACTGGAGCGGGGGCGCAGGGGCTAGCGCTTCCTGCGCCGGCGCACGCCGGCGAACATCGACATGTCGCGCAGGATGCAGTCCAGCAGCGTATTGGCGGCCACGCCCATGGGCCGGCCCGCCTTGACCAGCAGGCGCGCCTTGGC
Source organism: Cupriavidus alkaliphilus (assembly GCF_014191175.1). Taxonomy (NCBI): domain Bacteria; kingdom Pseudomonadati; phylum Pseudomonadota; class Betaproteobacteria; order Burkholderiales; family Burkholderiaceae; genus Cupriavidus; species Cupriavidus alkaliphilus. The sequence goes on from NZ_JACHWE010000002.1 coordinate 104,351, forward strand.
GGCTTCGAACAGCGGATGGGCGATCGGCAAGGTCACCAGTTCGCCGGACTGCAATTCCCGGTAGGCGGCGAAGCCGCCGATCAGCGTGATGCCGTCGTGGCGCTTCACGAAGTGGCGCAGCACTGCCAGCGAATTGGTGGTGAGCGTCGGGCGGATCTGGATGTTCTCCGCGTACGCCAGCATCTGCACCACCTGGCCCAGGCCGAATGCCGGCGGCATCATGGCCAGCGGATAGTCCGCCAGATCCTGCACATGGACCTTGCCGCCACGGCGCGCCAGCGGATGCCCGGCATGCACCAGCAGCACCACCGGCTGCGACGACGTGGCCACCCAGGCGATGTCGGCATGGCCGGGCGGGTTGTAGGCCAGGCCGATATGGGCACGGCTTTCCGCCACCTCCTGCAGCACGTTGTTGACCGGCAGGATGTCGACGGTCACGTCCAGCCGGGGATAGCGCGCGCAGAAATCCGTCAGCACTTCATCCATCAGGCCGTCGACATAGCCTTCGCTGGTGGCGATGCGCACCTGGCCATGCTGCAGCCCGCGCAAGGCCTGCAGGCGGTCTTCGAACAGTTCCTGCTGGGCGCGGCAGCCGCGCCAGTATTCCAGCAGGTGCACCGCCGCTTCGGTCGGCTGCACGCCGCGCGCATGGCGGTCGAACAGCGGCGCGCCCACTTCTTCTTCCAGCAGGCGGATCTGGCGCGTGATCACCGACGGCGAGGTGTTGATGCTGTCGGCCGCGCCGCGGATCGAGCCGTGGGTCAGGACTTCATGGAAATAGCGCAGCCTGCGCTGGTTCAGTTCGCGCATGTCGGACCTCGTTGTCTGGCGTGGAAGGCGCCGGCGTGTCGTGATGTTGCCGGCAGGGCAACGATAGCCGACTTAAGTTGCTCTTGCTCTGTTTTTTCAGATGCCAGACGATCAACGCCTGCCAGCGAAAGACATCGCGTCCACAAGAGCCGACCACCACGGGAGAGATCGACATGTCCGCAACCCTGCCCCCACCCACGCCCACGGAAGCCGCCAGCGCCGCGCAGCAGGCGCTGTACCGCAAGCTGAACTGGCGCCTGTTGCCGTTCCTGCTGCTGTGCTACACCTTTGCCTACCTGGATCGCGTCAACATCGGCTTCGCCAAGCTGCAGATGCAGAGCGACCTGGGTTTTTCCGACGCGGTGTACGGACTGGGTGCCGGCATCTTCTTCTTCGGCTACGTGCTGTTCGAGATCCCGAGCAACCTGATGTTGCCCCGCATCGGTGCGCGCAAGACCATCAGCCGCATCCTGGTGCTGTGGGGACTGACCTCGGCGGGCATGATGTTCGTGCGCGACGAAACCACGTTCTACGTGCTGCGTTTCCTGCTTGGCGTGTTCGAGGCCGGCTTCGCCCCGGGGATGATCTTCTACCTGACCTACTGGTACGGGCAGCAACGCATGGCCCGGGTGATCGCGGTGGTGATGCTGGCCGGGCCCATCGGCGGCATCTTCGGGTCGCCGCTGTCGACCTGGCTGATGACGGCGCTGTCCGGCGCGCACGGGCTGGCGGGGTGGCAATGGATGTTCCTGGTGGAAGGGCTGCCATGCGTGCTGCTCGGCGCGCTGGCGCTGCGCGTGCTGGCGGACCGGCCGGCCGAGGCAAGCTGGCTCAGCGACGCGGAAAAGCGCATGCTGGCCGCCGAGCTGCGGGCACCGGCGGGTGGGCATCACTCGTTCGGCCAGGTCGCGCGCGATCCGCGCGTGTACCTGCTGGCCTTTGCCTACTTCACCATGATCTGCGGCATCTACGCGGTCAGCTTCTGGCTGCCGTCCATCCTGAAGGCGGACGGCGTCACCGACACCATGCAGATCGGGCTGTATTCGATGATTCCCTATATTGCCGCGGCGATTGCCATGCTGGTGATCGGCCGCAGCTCGGACCGCCGCGGCGAGCGCCGCTGGCATAGCGCGGTGCCGGCCTTTACCGGTGCGGTGGCGCTGGCGGTGGCCACGCAGTCCAGCGGCAACCTGCCGGTGTCGCTGCTGTGCATGACCATCGCCACGGCGATGATGTGGGCCGCCTATACCGTGTTCTGGGCAATTCCGTCGCAATACCTGAAGGGCGATGCCGCGGCCGGCGGCATCGCGCTGATCAACACCATCGGCCTGGTCGGCGGCTTCCTCAGCCCTACCATCATCGGCGCCGTGCGCACTGCCACCGGCAGCATGCAGGCCGGCCTGCTGGTGATGGTGGTGCTGCTGATGGCCGGCGCGGCGGTGCTGGTGGCCAACCGGATGCCGTCGCCGCAGGGCGCGGTGTCGCCGGCCTGACGCCGGACTTTTGTTTCACGGAGAAGAACCTTGGCAACACGGATCCTGGTCGCCGGCTTCCAGCACGAGACCAATACCTTCGCCCCGTCAAAGGCGACATACGCCAGCTTCGAGCGCGGCGAAGGCTTTCCCGCGATGGTGCGTGGCGATGGCATGCGCGCGCTGCGCGACGTCAATATCCCGGCCGGCGGTTTCATGGCCGCCGCCGAGCGGCACGGCTGGACGCTGCTGCCGGTGGTCTGGGCCGGCGCCAGCCCGTCCGCGCACGTGACCGAGGACGCGTACGAGCGCATCGCCGGCGAGATCGTCGGCGCCGCCCGCGCAGGCGGCTTCGACGCGGTTTACCTCGACCTGCACGGCGCCATGGTGGCCGAGCACACCGACGATGGCGAGGGCACGCTGCTCGAGCGCATCCGCGCGGCGGTGGGCCCCGGGGTGCCGGTGGTGGCCTCGCTCGACCTGCATGCCAACGTTACGCAGGCCATGCTGCAGGCGGCCGACGCGCTGGTGGCCTACCGCACCTACCCGCATGTGGACATGGCCGAGACCGGCGCGCGCGCCGCGGCGCTGCTGCAGCGCCTGCTGGAGCGCAAGCGAGCGCTGCACCGCGCGGTGCGGCGGCTGCCGTTCCTGATCCCGATCAACGGCATGTGTACGCTGCTGGAGCCGGCGCGCGCCATGTACGCGCTGCTGCAGCAGCACGAGCGCGGCGAGGTGGTGTCGCTGTCGTTCGCGCCGGGCTTTCCGGCCGCCGATTTCCCGGAGTGCGGGCCGGTGATCTGGGGCTATGGCGAGGATGCCGGCGCGGCCGAAGCGGCGGTGCAGGCGCTGTACGACCGGATGCTGGCCGACGAGCCCGCCTGGGAGGTGCCGTTCCTCTCGCCCGACGAGGCCGTGCGCGAAGCCATGCGGCTGGCCGCGGGGGCCACGCGCCCGGTGGTCATTGCCGACACGCAGGACAACCCCGGCGCGGGCGGCGATTCGAACACCATGGGCATGCTGCGCGCGCTGTTGCGCCACGGCGCGCGGCAGGCGGCCATCGGGCTGATCTGGGACCCGGCCGTGGCGGCCGAGGCGCACCGTGCCGGCGTGGGCGCGACCATCGAGGTGGCGCTGGGCGGCGTATCCGGGGTGCCCGGCGACGCGCCGCTGCAAGGCCGCTTCGAGGTGCTGAAGCTGACCGATGGCGTGTGCCGCTACGGCGGGCCGATGATGCACGGCATGCTGGCCGATGTCGGCCCGGTCGCACTGTTGCGCATCGACGATGTGCAGGTGGTGGTCAGTGCCGGCAAGGCCCAGATGCTCGACCGCAACCTGTTCCGCGTGGGCGGGGTCGAGCCCGAGGCGATGAAGATCCTGGTCAACAAGAGCTCGGTGCACTTTCGCGCCGATTTCCAGGGCATCGCGCATGCCGTGCTGGTGGCCAAGGCACCGGGCCCGATGACGGCCGATCCCGCGGATCTGCCCTGGACCAGGCTGGCCCCGGGCATCCGGCTCAAGCCGATGGGCAGGCCCTTCCCGGGCTGATTCCGGGCTGATGCCGGGCGCCGGCAGGGAAGCGGCGCTCTTTATGTCTCGCGCCGCGCCAGCGCCAGGAACGCGCCCAGCCCCAGCATCGTGACACCCGAAGCCCGGGTCATCAGCCGCGCGCGGGCCGCGCGCGCGGCGCCGGACTTGAGCAGGCGATGCGCGGCGAAGACCACGGCGACGTCCACCAGCGTGTTGAGCGTGACGCAGATGCAGCCCAGCAGCACCAGCTGCGACACGGCCGCTGCGCCCGGCGCGACGAACTGCGGCAGGAACGCAAGGAAGAACAGCGCGGTCTTGACATTTAGCACCTCGACCATCACGCCATCGACCAGCGCGCGGCGCGCGCCTCGCGACGGCACGGCCGCGATTGTCGCGGGCGCTTCCTTGCGCAGCAGCATCCGTACGCCCAGGTACACCAGGTAAGCCGCGCCCAGGTACTTGAGCAGGCTGAATGCCACCGCGGACTGGGCGATGAGCAGCGACAGGCCCGCCGCCGCAGCGAATACATGGAGCAATCCGCCGATGCCCGTGCCGAGGCATGAAGCCAGGCCTTCCGCCCGTCCGCCGGCCACGGTGCGCGCGACGACATAGGCGATGGCCGGGCCGGGGGTGATGGCGAGCACGACTGCGGCGATCAGGAAGGGGATCAGCGACATGGTTCGGGGTTCCTTGTTGATGGGGCAGGGTTGCGCGGCAAGGCGCGGCGGGGTCCGGGCCAGCGCATGGGCGGGGTGAGGCGAGGCCGGATCAGACCGCGTTGCGCATCGACTGCGCCAGTTCCGGACAGCCGCGCGCCTCCAGTGCGTCGACCACGCCAAGGCGGTCGCGCGTGTCCTTGTTCTGGCTGAGCTTGCGCTTGCCCACCAGCGAGGTCACGGCGATCTCGAGGCCGACGATGCCGCGCAGCATGGCGTCGAGGTAGTCGGGCGGGGCGTCGCCCATCTTCCACGGCCGGGCCTCGGCGGCCTCGTGCCGCCGCGTCAGGCGCGCGACCAGGCCGCGCACGAAGCGCTCGTCGTCGCGCACGGTGAGCGTGCCGTGCGCGTGCACCACCTCATAGTTCCAGGTCGGCACCTGGCGGTGGGTCTCATGCTTGCTCGGGTACCAGTTCGGCGAGACATAGGCCTCGGCGCCGCGGAACGCCACCATCACCGGCGTGCCGGGCGGGCACCGCTGCCACACCGGGTTGGCCCGCGCCACGTGCGCGGTGAGCACGCCGAGGGCACCCGCACCCGGGTCGAACTCGAACGGCAGATGGTCGGCATCCAGGCCGTGCTGGCTGTGCGTGACCAGCATGCCCAGCGGGTGCGCATGGATGATGCGGGCAAGGGCGTCGGGGCGGGTCTCGGCGAAATGGTCGGGGACGTACATCGTGGGCTCGGGGCGATTGGATGCTCGATACTGTCGCCGACAACTGGCACAATCGGAAGATCCAGTTTCGACGAATTTTAATGGGCCAGTTCGACCAGTCCGCCGGCAGGCGGCCCGGCGCCACGGGCGCGGGACGCCGCATCTATGACCTGCTGCGCGCCCAGATCGCCGACGGCACCCTGCCGCCGGGCGCGCCGGCGCCGTCCACGCGTGGCCTGGCGGCCGAGCTGGGGGTATCGCGCACCACCGTGACCGCTGCCTATGAACAGCTGGCGGCCGAGGGCTTCCTGGTCACCGCGCGGGGGCGGGCGGCCCGCATTGCCGGCCCGCTGGCGGCTTGCGCGCCGGCCCGGCCGGATGCGGCGCGGCGCGCCAGGGTCCCGGCGCTGTCGCAGTTCGGCCGCCGCGTGGTGGCACTGGGGCTGCCGGCACCGCCGCCGGCCGAGCCGGTGCGCTTCGATTTCCTGTACGGCGCGGTGGCGTGGCGCGACTTCCCGGCGCTGGCCTGGCGGCGCGCCTGGCAGGCCGAGCTGCTGCGCCAGCACGACAGCCTGTCCTATGCCGCGCCAGAAGGCGAGGCATCGCTGCGGCGCGCGCTGCAGGGCTATCTGCGCCGCGCGCGCGGGCTGGCCTGCGATGCCGGGCAGATCGTGGTGGTGCATGGCTCGCAGCAGGCCATCGACCTGTGCGCGCGGCTATTGCTGGACGACGGCGATACCTTTGCCTTCGAAAACCCCGGCTACCTGATGGCCAGGCGCTGCTTCGAGGCCACCGGCGCGACGTGCCTGCCTGTCCCGGTGGACGGGCATGGCATGGATACCGCCAGCCTGCCCGCGGCGGACCGGGTCCGGCTGGCCTACGTGACGCCGTCACACCAGTTCCCGCTGGGCGGGGTGCTGCCGATCGGGCGCCGGCAGGCATTGCTGCAATGGGCGCGCCGCCATGACGCGTGGATCGTCGAGGACGACTACGACGGCGAATTCCGCTACGGCCAGCGCCCGATCGACACCCTGCGCGCGATCGACACCGATGGCCGCGTGATCTATGTCGGCACCTTTTCCAAGGCGCTGTCGCCGCAGCTGCGGCTCGGCTACCTGGTGCTGCCGCCGGAACTGGTGCCCGTGTTCCGGCAGGCCAAGCGGCTGGCCGACCGCCATGCGCCCGTGCTGGAGCAGCGCGTGCTGGCCGCGCTGATCGACAGCGGCGCCTACGAGCGCCACGTCCGCCGCATGCGCCGCGAGAACGAGCGCCGCCGCACCGCGCTGCTCGATGGCATTGCGCGCCACCTGCCCGGCGATGCCGAGGTCAGCGGCACGGCCGCCGGGCTGCACGTGGTGCTGTGGCTGCCATCGCTGCGGCCGCGGGACGAGCCAGCGCTGGTGGCCGCCGCGCGCGGCGCCGGCGTGGGCGTCTATCCGGTATCGGCGCTGTATGCCCGGCCGCACGGGGCGGGCCGGCCCCGCGCGGCCGGCCTGGTGCTGGGCTACGCCAGCCTGACCAGCGCGCAGATAGAGCAGGGCATGCGCGTGCTGGGCACGGTGGTCGCGGCGCTGGCCCGGTGAACCGGCCGGCCCGACCGGCCCCGCATGCCGGGCGTTTCTGCCAATGACATTGAACAGAACGGCAATTGGCCCGCCTGGCGCAACGCTCTACCGTCTGTCGAAAACGACCGCGGCCGGCACACCGGGCGGCGACACCGGAACGACAACCAGGAGACAGGGCATGGCTATCGCAAAGCGTGGAATGGGAGGACGTTTGCTATCGGTCGTGGCGAGGGCCATGGCGGCACTGGCGGTCTGCGCGGCGGCAGCGCCGGTCGCGATGGCGGCGACATCGGCGGGCGATTTCCCGGCCAAGCCCATCGAGTTCTGGATTCCGTTCCCGCCCGGCGGTCCCACCGACGGCTCGCTGCGCACGCTGCTGGCAGCCGCCGGCAAGGAACTGGACCAGCGCGTGGTGCCAATCAACAAGCCGGGTGCGGGCGCCACGCTCGCGGCCCAGGTGATGTCCCAGACGGCGGCGCCGAATGGCTACACGCTGTCGATGGTCGCGGCCAATATCTTCCGCATGCCGCACCTGCAAAAGACGCCATACGACCCGCTCAAGGACTTTACCTACATCATCGGCCTGACCAACTACCGCTATGGCCTGGTGGTCCGCGCCGACGCGCGCTGGAAGACGCTGGAAGAATTCCTTGCCTACGCCAAGGCGAACCCGGGCAAAGTGACCTACGGTGCGGTCGGCATCGGCAGCTCGGGGCATATCTCGATGGAAAAGCTCGGCCGTGCCGCCGGCGCCAGATTCACCTTCGTGCCCTACAAGGGCGGCGCCGAGGAAATGATGGCGTTGATGGGCGGCGACATCGACGCAGTGCTGGACCCGGGCTGGGGACAATTCGCCGTCGCCGGCAAGGTGCGGCCACTGGCCATCGTCGGCGACGCGCGCTTTGCGCGCTTCAAGGATGTGCCGACCCTGAAGGAGCGGGGCTACGACATCACCGCCAGCTCGCTGGTGGGCATCGTCGGCCCGCGCGGCATGGATCCGGCGGTGGTCAGGAAGCTGCACGACGCGTTCTTCCGCGCCGCGCAGGACCCGGCCTACCTGCGCTCGCTCGAGGCCATCGACCTGGAGCCGGTCCACCTCAACAGCGCGGACTACACCAGGTTCGCGGCCGAACAGTTCGAGCGCGAAAAGCGCGTGGTGCAGCAGCTCGATATCAGCCTGCAGTGATCAGCGCGCGATCACCGCGCGCTATTGGCTGCACTGGGCTGCACTGTCTTAGTGCGGCCAGGCATGCAGGGGCATCCTCGGCTCGGGTTAGCGCCGCTTCTTTGGTACGCTGGTGGTATGCCTGCCGCTGCCATCGCCGCTTGCGCCCCGAGCGTGGGTGAATTCCGCACTCCCCCGGCTGGCAGCGGCCAAAGGAGTGATCATGCAAGAGCTGAGCTTTAGCGCCCTGCTGTACCGCTATTTCTTCTTCGGCTGGCTGTTCCGGGACGCCAGCCGCGGCAACCGCGCCGAACGCACGCGCGCCTGGCACTTCAACCAGGCGCGCGCGCATTGGCTGCTGACCTACATGCGGCGCTGGCTCTGGTGCGGCGTGTTTTTCTACGGGCTGGGCGGCGCGGTCGAGCTGGTGCTGTCCGCGCCGGCGCTGTCGGCGCTGTTCTACGTGCCCGGCGCGCTGTGCGTGCCGGTCAACGTTGTCATCGGCGTATTGTGGCTGGGCCTGAAGACGCTGCCGGGGCCGCTGTGAGCATGGCGGCCCCATCCCTGCCCGCCGACATCGCGCAGCAGGTCCGCGTGGCCCAGGCCGTGATCGCACGGCACCTGGCCGGGACACTGCTGGGCGTCCACCTGTTCGGCTCGGCGCGCGATGGCGGGCTGCGGCCGCTCAGTGATATCGATTTGCTGGTGACCACGCGCGACCTGCCCGGCGACGCCGCGCGGCGAGCGCTGCTGCGCGACCTGCTGGAGGTCTCGGCCCCGCCAGGCAGCGGTGGGCCCTGGCGGCCGCTGGAGGTCACCGTGGTGGCGCACGGCGAAGTGGTGCCCTGGCGCTATCCGGCCACGCGCGAACTGCAGTTTGGCGAATGGCTGCGCCAGGACATCGAGGCCGGCGTGTTCGAGGGCCGGATGCCGGACCACGATCTCGCCATCCTGGTGACCCAGGTGCGCCAGCACGGTATCGCGCTGCTTGGCCCGCCGGCCACGGCCTGCTTCGAACCCGTGCCCCGGCCAGACTTCATCGCCGCGCTTACCGATACCGTCGCGCAATGGCGGATCGAAAGCGACTGGGCCGGCGACGAGCGCAACGTGGTGCTGGCAATGGCGCGGGTCTGGTACAGCGCCGCCAGCGGCCGGATCGCGCCGAAAGACGTGGCCGCGGCGTGGGCGCTGGAACGCCTGCCTGGCTCGCACCGGCCGCTGATGGCAGCGGCGCGGGCGGCGTACCTGTCGGGGGGGCCGGATGATCCGGCGCTGGGTGGCGCGGCGGTCGGGGCGTTCATGCAATACGCGCGCACCGCGGTCAGTAAGCTGTTGACGGAGTAGCGGAACGTCGGCGCCCGCGGGCCGCCGAAGTAGAATCCGGGCATGTTCCTGACCGCGATCGGGAGGGAGGGTGTCCCGGCGCGCTCCCGCGCCGATCCTTGCCGCCCATGCGAATTCCACCGGTGAAGGCGATCATCGCCTTCGAGAGCGTTGCCCGAACCAAGAGCGTCAGCCGCGCCGCCGGGGAGCTGGGTTTGACCGCATCCGCGGTCAGCCACCAGATCAGCAACCTGGAAGAGGCGCTGGGGCAGGCGCTGTTTTTCCGCCAGGGTCGCGGGCTGGCGCTGACGCCGGTGGGGCAGCAATACCTGCGCGATATCACCGGCGTGCTGGCGGACCTGAACCGCGCCACCGAGCGCGCTTCCAGCCCGGCCAGCATCGAGATCCTGCGGGTGCATTCCAGTCCCAGCTTCGGCCTGATGTGGCTGCTGCCGCGGCTGGAATCGTTCCAGGCCGACAATGGCGACATCCAGCTCAACCTGTCGTGCTCGTATGAAGACGTGTCGTTCACCAGCGGCTACTACGACGTCGATATCCGGCATGGCTATGCGCACTGGCGCGACCTGCAGGTGAAAACGCTGCGGCGCGAGACGATCGCGCCGCTGGCCTCTCCCGCCTATCTCGAAAAGCATCCGATCCGAACACCGGAGGATTTGCTCGCGCAGCGGCTGATCTATTCCGAAACGCCGCTGGTGCAGTGGCAACAATGGTTCGCGCGCTTCGGCGTGCCGGCGTCGCACAAGACCTTCGACTTCAGCTTCGACCGCTCCTACATGTCGCTGGAGACGGCCGCACTGGGGCTGGGCGTGGCGCTGGAAAGCACGCTGCTGGCATCGGTGCAGATCCGCAAGGGCGCGCTGGTGCCGGTGTTCGACGACAGCCACGCGCTGGAGGTGGGCAGCCACCACGTGGTCTGCCCGGCGCAGAACGCCGGACTGCCGCGCGTGGCGCGCTTCCTGGCCTGGCTCGAGCGCCAGTTGCCGGCTTCGCCCTGAACGCGCGCCACCCGGGCATGGCCGGCAAAGTGACCGGGGCGGCGCCCGTTGAGGCGCCCGTCGCCGACGTTTGAAAATTTCTCAGCAATAGCTGAGGCAGACCGCGTTGATCGCCAGGCCGCCAGCGACAACACTCGACACATCCCAAGTCCAATTGCAGGAGACAAAGATGCTGGTCGAGAACAACGTAGTCATCATCACCGGCGCCGCCTCGGCGCGCGGCATCGGCAAGGCCACCGCCAGGGCCTTCGCCGCGCAGGGCGCCAGCGTGGTCATCCTGGACTTGCGCCTGGAAGAGGCGCAGGCCGCCGCCGGCGAACTGGGCGACCGGCACCTCGGCCTGGCCTGCGATGTGACCGACAAGGCCGCCTGCGAGCGCGCGGCGCGGGCCGTGCTGCAGCGCTATGGGCGCATCGACGCGCTGGTCAACAATGCCGGCATCACCCAGCCCGTGCGCACGCTCGATATCCAGGCCGCCAACTACGATGCCGTGCTCGACGTCAACCTGCGCGGCACGCTGTACATGTCGCAGGCGGTGCTGCCGCAGATGCGCGAGCAGAAGCGCGGCAGCATCGTGTGCATGTCGTCGGTGTCGGCGCAGCGCGGCGGCGGCATCTTCGGCGGGCCGCACTACAGCGCCGCCAAGGCCGGCGTGCTGGGCCTGGCGCGCGCCATGGCGCGCGAGTTCGGGCCCGACGGCATCCGCGTCAATTCAATCACGCCGGGCCTGATCCAGACCGACATCACCGGCGACAAGCTCACCCCCGAGATGCGCGCCGACATCATCAAGGGCATCCCGCTGGGCCGCCTGGGTAACGCCGCCGACGTCGCCAATGCCTGCGTGTTCCTGGCCAGCGACATGTCCGCCTACCTGACCGGCATCACGCTCGACGTCAACGGCGGCATGCTGATCCACTAAATTCGAACCAAGCCGCCCGACCGAGGCGGGACCCGAGAACAGCCGGTGCGCCGCCGCGCGGCGCCGCCAGGCAGGAGACAACAGATGAAGACCAAATACGCGGCTTCGCCCATTGGCGGCGAAGCGACGCTGCACGCCGATTCCGCCACCTTCGAGACCCGCACCTACGCCAAGGTGGTGAAGCGGCTGATCCCGTTCCTGATGCTGTGCTACCTCGGCGCCTACCTGGACCGGGTCAATGTCGGCTTCGCCAAGCTGCAGATGCTGAGCGACCTGCAGTTCAGCGAAACCGTCTACGGCCTCGGTGCCGGCATCTTCTTCCTCGGCTATTTCATCTTCGAAGTGCCGAGCAACGTGATCCTGCACCGGGTCGGCGCCAAGCGCTGGCTGGCGCGCATCATGCTGACCTGGGCGGTGATCTCGGCGTGCTTCGCCTTTGTCACCACGCCGACCCAGTTCTACGTGCTGCGCTTCCTGCTGGGCGTGGCCGAGGCCGGCTTCGCGCCTGGCGTGATCCTCTACATGACGTACTGGTTCCCGTCGGAGCGGCGCGCCAAGGCCTTGTCGATGTTCTTCATGGCGATCCCGCTGGCCGGCATCGTGGGCGGGCCGCTGTCGGGCTGGATCATGCATGCCTTCCACGGCGTGGGCGACCTGGCCGGCTGGAAGTGGCTGTTCCTGATCGAGGCGCTGCCGTCGCTGTGCCTGGGCGTGGCGATCCTGTACTACCTCGACAACGGCATCGACCAGGCGCATTGGCTTACCGACGCCGAGAAGGCGCTGCTCAAGCGCAATATCGAAGGCGACAACGCGCAGAAGATGGAGCACATGTCGATCCGCTCCTTCATGGCCGACCGCCGCCTGTGGCTGATGGCAGCGATCTACTTCTGCGTGGTGCTGGGCCAGTACGGGCTGACCTTCTGGCTGCCGACGATCATCCGCAAGGCCGGCGTGGCGGACCCGCTGTGGGTCGGCATCTATACCGCGCTGCCATACCTGTGCGCCATCGTGGCGCTGCCGCTGGTGGGCATGAGCGCCGACCGCCGCCGCGAGCGCCGCTTCCACCTGATCGTGCCGATGGTGGTCGCCGCCGCCGGCTTTGCCACCTTGCCGCTGCTGGGCAGCGTGAGCGCCTCGCTGGTATGCCTGTGCATCGCCGCCGCCGGCATCCTGGCCTCATCCTCGCAGTTCTGGGCGCTGCCCACCGCGCTGCTGGGCGGCATGTCCGCCGCCGCCGGCATCGCCGCGGTGAACTGCGTGGCCAACCTGGCCGGTTTCTTCTCGCCCGCCATCGTCGGCTGGCTCAACGACCTGACCGGAAAGTCCACCGCGGGGCTGGCGTTCATCTCGGCCACCGTGGTCTTCGGTGCCGTGCTGGTGCTGATGGTGCCGGCCAGGTCCGTGAACCGCTGAAGCCGCTTCCTTTTCCTGAAATGCTGATCCAACCGATTGCTGGAGACACCATGCAACAAGCCACCACCGACAAGGACGTGTCCTTGCGGGAACGCGCCTGCCGCATCCGCCGCAACGCCTTGCTGATGGGCGAGGTCCAGGGCCAGGGCTATATCGGCCAGGCGCTCGATATCGCCGACGTGCTTGCCGTGGCCTACTTCGACGCCATGCGCTACCGCCCCGCAGACCCGCAATGGGAAGGGCGCGACCGCTTCCTGCTGTCCAACGGCCATTACGCCATCGCGCTGTACGCGGCGCTGCTGGAAGCCGGCATCCTGCCCGCCGAAGAGCTGGAGACCTATGGCAGCGACGACAGCCGCCTGCCGATGTCGGGCATGGCCAGCTACACGCCCGGCATGGAAATGTCCGGCGGCTCGCTGGGGCAGGGCCTGACCATCGCCGTGGGCCGCTGCCTGGGCCTCAAGCGCAAGGGCTCCGGCAACTTTGTCTATACGCTGTTCTCGGACGGCGAGCTGGACGAGGGCGCGGTCTGGGAGGGCATCCTGTCGGCCGCGCACTGGAAGCTGGACAACCTGATCGCCATCGTCGACGTCAACAACCAGCAGGCCGACGGCCCGTCCACGCAGATCATGGCGTTCGAGCCGCTGGTGCCCAAGCTGGAAGCGTTCGGCTGGTTCACCCAGCGCGTCGACGGCAACGACATCGACGCCGTCGCCGCGGCCTTCCGCGCGGCGCGCGAGCACCGCGGCGCGCAGCCGCGCATGATCATCTGCGATACGCGCATGGGGTGCGGCGTGCCGTTCCTCGAGCAGCGCGAGAAGAACCACTTTATCCGCGTCGATGCCGACGAATGGCAACTCGCACTGCAGGCCCTGGAAGCCGGGAGACAAGCATGAGCAATACCATCGCCACCGCCACCACCGCTGCCAAGCCGAAGCTGAAGACCTCGGCGATGATCGCCTCCATCGCCGGCGAAGGGCAGGCCACCCGTTCCGCCCCGTTCGGCCACGCGCTGGCCGAGCTGGGCCGCCACAAGCAGAACGTGATCGGCATGACCGCCGACCTCGGCAAGTACACCGACCTGCATATCTTTGCGCAGGCGTTCCCGGAGCGCTATTACCAGATGGGCATGGCCGAGCAGTTGCTGATGGGCGCCGCCGCCGGCTTCGCGCATGAAGGGGCGCAGCCCTTTGTCACCACCTACGCGGTGTTCGCGACCCGGCGGGCCTACGACTTCATGCACCAGGCCATCGCCGAGGACAACCTCGACGTGAAGATCGTGTGCGCGCTGCCCGGGCTGACTACCGGCTACGGCCCCAGCCACCAGGCCGCCGAAGACCTGGCGCTGATGCGCGCCATGCCGAACATGACCGTGATCGACCCGTGCGATGCGGTCGAGATCGAGCAGATGGTGCCGGCCATCGCCGCGCACACCGGCCCGGTTTACGCGCGTCTGCTGCGCGGCAACGTGCCGGTGGTGCTGGACCGGTACGACTACCAGTTCGAGCTCGGCAAGGCCAGGCTGCTGCGCGACGGCGCCGAGGTGCTGGTGATCTCGTCGGGCATCATGACCATGCGCGCGCTGGAAGTGGCCAAGGCGCTGGAGCAGGACCGCATCGGCGTGGCGGTGCTGCACGTGCCGACCATCAAGCCGCTGGATACCGATGCCATCCTGCGCGAGGCCCGGCGCACGGGCCGCCTGGTGGTGGTGGCCGAGAACCATAGCGTCATCGGCGGCCTTGGAGAAGCCGTGGCAACCACGCTGATGCGCGCCGGCGCGTGCGTGCCCTTCCGCCAGGTCGGGCTGCCGGATGCGTTCCTGGATGCCGGGGCGCTGCCTACGCTGCACGATCGCTACGGTATTTCAGCGAACGTGATGGCGGACACCATCAGGGGCTGGCTCGCCTAGCCCGGGGGCGCGGCCGACAGACTGCCTTTCCCTCTGCTATGGTTAACAGGCCTTTCCGTCACGCGCGCCGGCCCCTTGCCGGCATCGCGCACGGCAACCTTGGAACCAGGGAGAACGGCATGAAACCCGGCAAGCTCATCGTGGCGGCGGCGCTTGCCGCCGCGTCCCTCGCGCCCGGCATGGCGATGGCGCAACCCGAGACCCGCGTCGACTCGGTTTCCGGCGTGGGCGCGTCGCGCACCACCGGCACGGTCAAGGCCACGGCCACGGTGGCGGCCATCGATACGGCCACGCGCACCATCACCCTCAAGGACGAGCAAGGCAAGCTCACCAACGTGCAGGTCGGCGACGATGTGCGCAATTTCGCGCAGCTGCGCGTGGGCGATGCGGTCACGGCGGAATACACGCAGGCCTTGTCGGTGAGCCTGAACCGCCAGAGCGGCATCCGCTCCAGCAGCGAGCGCGAGATCACGCAGCGCGCCGCGCCCGGCGCCAAGCCGGGCGGCATGGTCGGGCGCGAAGTCACGGTCACCGCGGACGTGGTGGCGGTCGACACCAAGACCGGCATGGTGACGCTGAAGGGCCCGCAGGGCCGGATGGTGGACGTGCATGTCGCGGATCCGAAGCAGCTGAAGGCGGTCCGCGCCGGCGAACAGGTACAGGCGGTCTATACCGAGGCGATCGCGATCTCGGTCACGCCGCGCAATGCGCGCTGAGTTGCCGGCCGCTGCCCGCTACATCACGCGTCCGAACCACCACAGCGACAACAGCCCCGCGCCGGCCGCCAGCAGCGCGCCCAGCGCGGCGAACAGCGCGGTGATCTCGACCTGGCTGCGCTTGTCGAACGCCAGCCGCGCGTTGAGCGCCCGGTACACCCGCTTCAGTTGGGTGGCATCCTCCAGCCGGAAGTATTCGGCACTGGTGGCGTCGGCGACTTCCTTCAGCACCTTCTCGTCCAGCCTGACGCGGGCCGACCAGCCGTCGACCGAGAGCACCACGCCTGCGGGGGTGCCCACGCCCACGGTATAGATGCGCACGCCGTGCTCGGCGGCAAGCTGCGCCGCGCGCATCGCGGCCGGGCCGGCGTTGCTTTCGCCGTCGGAGAACACCACGATCGCGCCGGCGGTATAGGAGCCCGGCTGCACCGGCTCGCTGTCGCCGGACGGATTGGCCAGGGCCCGTGGTCGTCTTGGCGGCGGAGTGTCGTCGTTCATCAGCCGCTCGGCATCGGGCGTGAGCTGCGGCAGCAGCGTGGTCAGCGCAATCAGCATGCCGTTGCCCAGCGCGGTGCCGCCCTGCGGCTGCAGGCGCTCGATCGCGGTGGCAACGGCCTCCCTGGAGCGGGTGGGCGCCTGCGCCACGGCGGCGGTGCCGGCCATGGCCACCACGCCGACGCTGACGCCCGCGGGTTGCGCCTCCAGCAGGGTGGTGGCCGCCCGCTGGGCGGCGCCCAGGCGGCTGGGCTTGACATCCTGGGCCCGCATGCTGCCCGACAGGTCCATCACCAGCACCACCGTCTCGATGCGCGAAGGCAGCATCATCACGGCCTGGGGCCGCGCGATCGCCGCGATCAGCGCGGCCAGCGCCAGCAGGATCAGCACCGGCGCGACGTGGCGGCGCCAGCCGCCGCCGCCACGGGTGGCAATGCCCGCCGTCTTCAGCGCCGGGTAATGCACGGCCGCGTGCCGCCTGCGCCGGTCGAGCCAGACATAGACCGCCGCCAGCCCCCCGACCAGAGCGAACAGCCACAGCATGCCCGGCCACAGGAAGCTGAACACTGGCAGGCGGCTGATGGCATCGATCATGCGGCCCCCCTGGCGATGTTGGCGGCCCTGGCGCTGCCTTGCTGGCGCCGGCGCTGGCGCGCGAAGCTCAGCAGCGCCAGGTCGAGCCGGGCGTAGGTCGACAGCGTCAGGCACGCCACCCCGGCGCGCGCGAAGGCCTGGCGCAGCTCCGCCTCGCGCGCCTCGGCGGCGGCGGCGAAGCGCTTGCGGAAGGACGGGTCATGCGTATCGACGAACAACTGCTCGCCGGTCTCCGCATCCTGCAGCACCACCAGTCCCAGGTCCGGCAACGCGGTTTCCAGCGGATCGACCAGCCGCACCGCGACCACTTCATGCCGCCGCGCCAGCATGCCCAGCGATGCCTGCCAGCCCGGCGCGCTGATGAAATCCGATACCACGAACACCACCGAGCGCCGCCTTGCCACCGCGCGGGCGCGTTCGAGCAGGTCGCGCAGGCGGGTGTCGCCCGGCGATGCGGCCGGCGTGGCGCGCATGCGGTGCAGCAGGTGCAGCAGCTGCCGGCGCCCGGCGCGCGCCGGCACCACCGTGGCGTCCGTGTCGGCTGCGCCGCCATAGAGCACGGCACCCACCCGGTTGCCATAGCGCGTCAGCAGCAGCGCCATCACGGTGGTGAAGTCGCTCAGCAGGTCGCGCTTGCGCACGCTGCCCGAGCCGAAGTCGATCGAGCCGCTCAGGTCCAGCAAGAACCAGGCGGCGACTTCGCGGTCTTCCTGGTATTCGCGCACATGCGGCGTCTGCAGCCGCGCGGTCACGTTCCAGTCGATGTGGCGCACGTCGTCGCCGGGGTGGTATTCGCGCAGGTCGGCCAGGTCCAGGCCGAAGCCGCGGAACAGTGTGCGGTAGTCGCCTTGCAGCAGCCCGTCGAGGCGGCGCACCACGGTCCATTCCAGGCGCCGCAGCAGGGCGTCGGTCTGGCCTGCGCCGACGCCGGCAAGCGCGACAGCGGGGGCGCCAGGCGTGGCGCCGGGCGCGCTGTCTGGCTCGCGCCGCCTAGTCCGCCGCCCGAACATGGGATTCCATGGGCCGCTCGGGAACCGGCAGCGCCTGCGAGATGCGGGTGATGAGCTGGTCGGCCGTCACGCCGTCGGACATGGCCTCGTAGGATAGCGACAGGCGATGGCGCAACACGTCCGGCACCAGGTCGGCCAGGTCCTCGGGCAGGGCGTAGTGGCGGCCGCGCAGGTAGGCCAGCGCGCGCGCGCCTTCGACCAGGCCGATGGTGGCGCGCGGGCTGGCGCCGAATGACACGTAGCGGTCCAGGTCAGCCAGGCCATAGTCGCCCGGCTTGCGCGTGGCCGCGACCACGCGCACCGCGTACTGGACCAGGCTGGGATCGACATACACCTTGCGGCAGGCCTCCTGCAGCGCGGTCAGGTGCTCGGGCGTGGCCACCGCGCTCACGCTGATGCGCGGGCCGGTGACACGGTTGACGATGACCACTTCTTCCTCTTCCGACGGATAGCCCACCAGCACCTTCATCATGAAGCGGTCGACCTGCGCCTCGGGCAGCGGGTAGGTGCCCTCGGTCTCGATCGGGTTCTGCGTCGCCATGACCAGGAACGGGGCGGGCACGCGATGGGTCTCGCCGGCGATGGTGACCTGCTTTTCCTGCATGACTTCGAGCAGCGCACTCTGCACCTTGGCCGGCGCGCGGTTGATCTCGTCGGCCAGCAGCAGGTTGGCAAAGACCGGGCCGCGCACCGTGGAGAACTCGCCCGTGCCCTGGTTGTACATGCGCGTGCCGACCAGGTCGGCCGGCAGCAGGTCAGGGGTGAACTGGATGCGCTTGAAGGTGCCGCTCATGGTCCGCGCCAGCGTGTTGACGGTCAGGGTCTTGGCCAGCCCCGGCACGCCCTCCACCAGCAGGTGGCCGCCGGACAGGATGGCCACCAGCACCCGCTCGAGAAAGTGGTCCTGCCCGACCACCACGCGTTTCACCTCGTACAGCAGGCGTTCCATCAAGTTGGCGCTGTCGGCTGCGCCCCTGGCTTGGTCGTTCATAGGTCCCCGCGTCAGAAAGGAGAAGTTCCGATGGATACGCCGGCGCTTTCGATCGTGGTGGCGAAGCCGATGCCGATGAAAGTGCCGCTGTTGCCCGGATTGAGGATGGCGGTGACGATGCCCACCACCTCGCCATTCATGTTCACCAGCGGGCCGCCCGAGTTGCCCGGATTGACCGCTGCGTCGAACTGGATCAGCTTGTCCAGGGTCCGCTTGTTGTCCGACGCGACGAACTCGCGGTCCAGCCCTGACACCACGCCGGCGGACACCGACGGCCCGATGCCGAACGGAAAGCCCACCGCGACCACTTCGGAGCCGGGCATCAGGTCCCGGCTGGAACCCAGCGTTGCCGCGGGCAGGTCGTCGGGTATCGACCTGGCCTGGATTACCGCCAGGTCCTTTTCGGGAATCGTCTGCAGCACGGTGGCCTCGGACGTGTGCCCGTCGTGGAAGGTCAGTTCCAGGCGCCGCGCCCCCGCAATCACGTGGAGGCTGGTAAGGATCACGCCGCGCTCGGTCACCACCACGCCCGAGCCGATGTGGCGGGATTCGGGCTTGTTCTCGGCGCTGTTGCCGGGCGGACGTTCGTTGGGCAGGGGCGGGGCGGTCGGGCCGGAGGGCGTCGAGGGCGAGGCTTCGGGCGAGGGGGCCGGGGCGTCACGCCCGGCCTGCGGCGCGGAAGCCGCATCGGCGGTTTTTTCGGGCGCGGGGTAGTTGCGGATCTCGACTACCGATTCGCGCACCGCCTCGGCCGCCATGGCGGTGCGCGACGGCAGGGGCTTGGTCTCGAGCGTGTGCAGCACGGCCGCGTCGATGTCCTTCTGCGTCAGCGCGCGCGCCTTCGGCTGCAACAGCCACGCCGAGCCCACGCCGGCGGCAAGAACCAGCGCGACGGCCGCCGAGACCCACCCGTAGATCGTCACCCGTTTCATCGCAGCCCCCGAGGTCCCGTCCCGCCGTGGAAAATACAGTACCATCCTCTTACCCACGCGCCAAGGAGCAGGGCATGCAGTTTCTCTGGCCGCAGATGCTCTGGTTGCTGCTTGCGCTGCCGGTGCTGGCAGCCGCTTACCTGTACCTGCTCGCGCGGCGCAAGAAGGCCGCGCTGCTGTATGCAAGCCTTGCATTGCCGCGCGCCGCGCTCGGCCCGCGCCAACGCCTGCGGCGCCACATTCCGCCGTTGCTGTTCTTCCTCGCGCTGGCCGCGGCACTGCTGGCCTGCGCGCGCCCCAGCGCCACCATCACGCTGCCGGCCGACACCGTGACCCTGGTGCTGGCGATGGACACCTCGCGCAGCATGGAGGCCGCCGACGTGCCGCCCAACCGCATCAGCGCCGCCCAGCAGGCCGCGCGCGACCTTGTCGTGGGGCTGCCGGCCAGCGTGCGGCTGGGCATCGTCTCCTTCGCCGGCACCGCGGCGGTGGTGCTGCCCCCCACCGACAACCGGCAAGACATGCTCGACGCGATCGATCGCTTCCAGCTGCAGCGCGGCACCGCCACCGGCAGCGGCCTGTTCCAGGCGCTGGCGGTGCTGTTTCCCGAAGACGGCATCGACCTCGAAGTGATCCTGTTCGGCAGCCGCTCTGACCGCGCCGGGCGCGGCGCCTCGCTCGACGAGGCCGCCGCGGCCGATGCCGCGCGCCGGCGCGAACAGAACCAGCAGGCCGCGCAGCCCGGCTCGTACCCGCACGGCGCGGTGATCCTGCTCAGCGACGGCCGGCGCACCACCGGGCCGGATCCGCTCGACGCCGCCCGCATGGCCGCCCAGCGTGGCGTGCGCGTCTACACCGTCGGCTTCGGCTCGCAGCAGGTCACGACCGCGCCGGAGTCCAGCCTGGCCTACTTCATGCAACTGGATGAACCGGCGCTGCGCGCGGTCGCCGCCATCACCGGCGGCGAGTACTTCCACGCGGGCTCGGCGGCCGACCTGAGCCAGGTCTACCGCCAGCTCAGCGCGCGCTTTGCGCTGGAGCGCAGGGAAACCGAGCTGGGTGCCTTGTTCGCCGCAGCGGCGGTGGTGTTGCTGGCGGTGGCGTGCGGGTTGTCGATGTTGTGGTTCCGGCGGTAAGGGCGGCAGCAAGCGGCGGCGATGGCGGCATCACGCACCTCGACGAGCGTGGAAGGGCTTGTCAGCACCTGGAGCGGCAGGCCGAGAACCGGGGCCGCCGCAAAGTCCCCCCGCCCAGCCGTGGCAAGGCGGCAACCCCGCCTACTTCTCCTGCATCTTCGCCGCCTTGACGATCTCGCCCAGGCGCCGGCGTTCCGCGTCGACGAACTTGATGAAGTCCGCGCGCGTGCCGCCGACCGGCTCGATGCCCACCTGCTTGAGCTTGGCCGCTGCGGCAGGGTCTTTCATGGCCTTGTCGACCGCCGCGGCGACCTTGTCGAGGATCGCGTCTGGCGTGCCCTGGGGCGCATGGACGCCGGCCCAGTGCGCAATCTGCAGGTCGGCGAAGCCCTGCTCCACCGCGGTGGACAGTTGCGGGTAGGCCGAAATGCGCTGCGTCCACGTGGTGGCCAACGGCTTGAACTTGCCGTCGTGCACGATATGCGGCAAGGCGATGATGCTGGCCTCGGAAGTGCCTTCCACCTGGCCGCCCAGCACCGCCGTGGTGCTTTCCGAGCCGCTCTTGTAAGGCACGGGCTGCAACCTTGCGCCGTACTTCACGTTGAGGAGTTCCGCGACGAAATGCGGGGTGCTGCCGGTGCCCGCAGTGGCGAAATTGAAGCCGGTGCCCTTCTTCGAGGCCTCGACGAAGTCGCGCAGATCCTTGTAGGGCGCGTTCTTCGGCACCACGATGACCGACGGCGCCAGCCCGATCATCGCCACCGGCACCAGCGCGTCGTCCTTGAACGGCATCGACTTCTTGATCATGCTGTTGGAAATCACGCCGGCGGCGCTGATCAGGAAGGTGTAACCATCCGGCGCGCTGCGGGCCACCAGGTCGGCGCCCACGGTGCCGCCCGCACCGGGCCGGTTCTCGACCAGCACGGTCTGGCCCAGCGCCTTGCTGGCGCCTTCGGCGGCCGCGCGCGCCATCAGGTCATTGGCGCCGCCCGCGGCGAACGGCACGACGAAGCGTATGGTTTTCGCGGGCCATGGGTCTTGTGCGCCGGCCGGGCCGGCAGCGACCAGGGCTGCCGTGGCAAGCAGGCCCAGCGTGAATCGGTATGGGCTTGTCAAGTCATGTCTCCTCAGGGTTGTGCGAAGGCCGGCGCTGGCTCGCCGCGCCGGCCCGGGTGAAGCCGCGGGCATCCTAGCCTGGCTCGCCCGGCGGCGCGGTGGTGCCGCGCTGCACCAGCGCGACCGGCATTTCCATCCGGCCCGGCTCGACTCCGTCCTGCAGCCAGCGCAGCAGCGCGAGCGCGGTCTGCCGGCCCAGTTCGCTGCTTTCCAGCGCGATGGTCGTCAGCGCGGGCGTGACTTCGGCGGAGATCGGCAGGTCGTCGCAGCCGACGATGGACAACTGGCGCGGCACGTCCAGGCCCATGGCCGTGGCCTCGAACAGGCAGCCGAGCGCGAGCACGTCGTTGCCGCAGAAGATCGCCGTCGGCGTTGCCGGGGCCTGGGCAAGGACGGCGCGCAACCCGACGCGGCCGCCGGCGAAGGTGTAGGGTTGCTCGCAGACGGCGCCGGGGTGCAGCGGCGCGCGCAGCGCACGCAGCGTGCCGAGGAAGCCTTCGGTGCGAAGCCGCGCGCGGTCGTTATGGGCGCCGATGCCTGAGATCATGCCCAGGCGGCGGTGGCCCAGGTCGTACAGATGTCGCGCGGCCTGCGCGCCGATGTCGAAATTGTCGAAGCCGATGCACGGGTACTGGCTGGACAGTGACCAGGTCAGGATGGTGCGCGTGCCGGATTGCCGCAGCAGCGCCAGCGTGTCAGGGGCATGGTCGGCACCGACCAGGACCATGGCATCGACCGCGCGCTCGGACAGGGCCCGCACCACGTCGGTCTCGGTGTCGGGATCGTAGTTGTGCGAGCCCAGCAGCAACTGGTAGCCGCCGGCCGCCAGCACCTGCTGCATGCCCTGGATCGCATGGGAAAAGATGGCGTTGTCCAGGGTCGGCACCACCGCGGCGACGGTGCGCGAACGCCCGGATGCCAGCGTGCGCGCCGACGCATCGGGGACATAGCCGAGCGCGTCGATCGCCTGGCGCACCCGCTGCAGGGTGTCTTCCCGCACCAGCGAGGGCGATGACAGGGCCCGCGACACCGTCGCCATCGATACTCCCGCTAGTTTCGCCACGTCTTCAAGTCTGGTCCGCCGCACGTTTGCTGTCCTCGTTGCCGTTGCGCCATTGTCGCCGATCTGTGCGCTACACACGACTAGGGCCCGGGACGGTGGCTTGCCCTGCGCGGCTGCGGGAAAACCCTGCCTTGCACTTCGCCGTTCGCCGGCTAGTCTTTTATGAAAGCGCTTTCATTTGCAAATTGGCGGAGATTTCGCCCATGCAGTTTTTGTCTTCCCCATAAATGATAGCGCTTACATTCGCAATTAAAGCCGAGGACCCCCGATGATCACGTACCTGAAGCAAGCCGAGAAAACGCCGCAGACAGAGACCGCCACCGCGCAGAAAGTGGTGGCCGACATGCTGGCCGAGATCCAGGCGCATGGCGAAGCTGCCGTGCGCCAGTACGCCAGCAAGCTCGATGGCTGGAACGGCGAGATCGTGTTGTCCCCGGACCAGGTCCGCGAGCAGACCCGCGACGTGCCCGCGTCGGTGCGCGCCGATATCGACTTTGCCATCCGCCAGGTGCGGGAGTTCGCGCTGGCGCAGCGCGAATCGCTGCGCGAGTTCTCGGTCGAGCTGCACCCGGGCGTGACGGCGGGGCAGCGCGTGATCCCGGTCAACGTGGTGGGCTGCTACGCCCCGGCCGGGCGCTATGCGCATATCGCCTCGGCCTACATGGGGGTGGCTACGGCGAAGGCCGCGGGGGTCGGCACCGTGGTGGCGTGCTCGAGCCCGTTCCGCGGCCAGGGGATCCATCCGCACGTGCTCTATGCCTTCCAGGCGGCCGGCGCGGACGTGATCATGACGCTCGGCGGCGTGCAGGCGATCGCTGCGATGGCCTATGGACTGTTCAGCGGCAAGCCTGCCGACGTGGTGGTCGGCCCCGGCAACAAGTTCGTCGCCGAGGCCAAGCGGTCGCTGTACGGGCAGGTGGGCATCGACGTGTTCGCGGGGCCGTCCGAAGTTGCCGTGATCGCCGACGACAGCGCCGACCCGGCCATCGTGGCCAGCGACCTGGTGGGGCAGGCCGAGCACGGCCACGAGTCGCCGGCCTGGCTCTTCACCACCTCGCGCGCGCTGGCGGAACAGGTCATGGCGCTGGTGCCGGCGCTGATTGCCGCATTGCCGCCGACCGCGCGCGACGCGGCCACCGCGGCATGGCGCGACTATGGCGAGGTCATCGCCTGCGACCGCCGCGAGGAAGTGGCCGCGGTGTCGGACCGCTATGCCTCCGAGCATCTGGAGGTGCACGCGCAGGACCTGGACTGGTGGCTGGCCAACCTGACCTGCTATGGTTCGCTGTTCCTTGGCGAAGAGACCACCGTGGCCTTCGGCGACAAGACCAGCGGCCCCAACCACGTGCTGCCGACCAAGGGCGCGGCGCGCTATTCCGGCGGGCTCTCGGTGCACAAGTTCATGAAGACCCTGACCTGGCAGAAGATGACGCGCGAGGCGACGCGGCAGATCGGGCAGGTGACCGCGCGCATCTCGCGCCTGGAGGGCATGGAGGCGCACGCGCGCACCGCGGACGACCGCATGGCAAAGTACTTTCCGAACGCCCGCTTCGAGATGGGCGCTCCGGTGGAGGTGTGACGATGGCGCCCATGCACAACGCGGCCGGCGATGCTGGACCGGACCTGCGCGGCAGGCAGGCGCTGGTGACCGGCGGCAGTTCCGGTATCGGCGAAAGCCTTGCCGAGGCACTGGGCCGGGCCGGCGCCAGGGTGGTGCTGGCGGCGCGCCGCCAGCCGCAACTCGATGCCGCGGCGTCGCGGCTCGATGCGATGGGCATCGCGGTCGACACGCAGGCGCTGGACGTGTCCGACCTCGATGCGATTCCCGCCGCCGCAGCGGCCTTGCAGCGCCGCTGCGGCACCATCGATATCCTGGTGAATGCCGCGGGCATGAACCTGCGCGAGCCCTTCGACCGCGTCACGCCGGCGTCATGGCGGCTGCAACTGGACACGCATCTGGGCGCGCCGTTCTTCCTGACGCAGGCGCTGGCGCCGGCGATGCAGGCGCAAGGATGGGGGCGGGTGCTCAATCTTGCATCGCTGCAGTCTTACCGCGCCTTCGCCGACAGCGCGCCCTACGGCGCGGCGAAGGGCGGCATCGTGCAGCTGACGCGCGCCATCGCCGAGGCGTGGTCGCGGCACGGCATCACCTGCAATGCGATCGGGCCGGGCTTTTTCCCCACCGCGCTGACCGGGCCCGTGTTCGCCGATGCCGCGCTGGCTGGCCACCATGCCGGGCGCACCTGCATCGGCCGCAACGGCGCGTTGCCGGACCTGCATGGGCTGGCCGCGTTCCTGGCCAGCGACATGGCCGCGTATATCACCGGCCAGACCTTCATGGTCGACGGTGGCTACACGGCAAGATGATTCCCCGCCGCGGGGCGCATCGATTCGCCCCGCGCGTTGACCGATATCCAGAGCGCCATACGCGCCGCCTCGGGACCAGACCCGACAGGAGACAAGCATGACGAAACAGGTAGCGGCGCAGCCGCCGGCACAAGGCCCCGGACGCAAGCTGAGGAAGATCGTGACCTCGAGCACGATCGGCGCGATGGTGGAGTGGTACGACTTCTTCCTGTACGGCGTGGTCGCCGGCCTGGTGTTCAACAAGCTGTACTTCCCCTCGACCGACCCGGTGGTCGGCACCCTGCTGGCCTACGCCACCTTCGCCGCCGGGTTTGTCGCGCGCCCCCTGGGCGGCGTGATCTTCGGCCATTTCGGCGATACCCTGGGACGCAAGCGCATGCTGGTGCTGACGCTGATGATCATGGGCATCGCCACCACGGCCATCGGCCTGATCCCGACCTATGACCAGATCGGCATCTGGGCACCGGTGCTGCTGCTGTTGTGCCGCATAGCGCAGGGCATCGGCCTCGGCGGCGAATGGGGCGGCGCCGTGCTGATGACGTTCGAGAGCGCGCCGGCGGGCCGCCGCGGCTTCTTCGCCAGCCTGCCGCAGACCGGCATGTCGCTGGGCCTGGTGCTGGCCAGCGGCATGATTGCGTTGTTGTCGGCGCTGCTGTCGGACCGGGACTTCCTGGCCTGGGGCTGGCGCATCGCCTTCCTGCTGAGTGCGGTGATGGTGTTCATCGGCTCCTACATGCGCACGCATGTCGAAGAGTCGCCGGAATTTGCCGCGGCACAGCGTCATCCGCCGAGCCGGCAGCCGCAGGCCAGCGCCTTGCCGTTCCTGGCCATGCTGCGCCAGTACCCCCGCGTGGTGCTGGCATGCATGGGCGCGCGCTTTATCGACGGCGTCTTCTTCAACGTGTTCGGGGTGTTCTCGCTCGCTTACCTGACCCAGACCCTGAAGCTGTCGCGCAACGAGGCGTTGCTGGGCGTGCTGCTGGGCGCCGGCGTGATGACGCTGTTCATCCCGCTGTGGGGCGCCGTGTCCGACCGCTTCGGCCGGCCGCTGGTCTATGGCACTGGCGCGCTGCTGGCCGGCCTGTCGGCGTTTCCCGCGTTCTGGCTGATGCAGCATTCGGGCGGCAACGTGCTGCTGGTATGGGCGGCGATCATCATTCCCTTCGGCATCTTCCATGCCGCCGTGTTCGGCACCATGTCGTCGATGTTCTCCGAGGTATTCGATGCGCGCGTGCGCTATACCGGGATTTCCTTCGTCTACCAGTTCGCGGGCGTGTTCGCCGGCGGCCTGACGCCGATCATCGCCACCTGGCTGAACGCGCAGGGCGGCGGCGAGCCCTGGTACCTGTGCGGCTACGTGCTGGCGATCGGCGTGCTCAGCGCGGCCTGCACGCTGTGGATCGGCCGGCGCCCGGGCCCGGCCGGCGCGAGCGCGCTGGCACCGTCCGAAGCCGGCGCCTGAAGCCGGCGCCCCCGGCGCTGGAGCCCCGCGCCCCATTCCTTCTTGCGGGCGGCATTGCGCCGCCCGTCCGTGTGGTTCCCCTCCCATCTTGACTACTGGCAAGGCCATGAAAGCGATCGTCTATACCGAACCCAACGCCGTCGCGGTCCTGGAGCGCGACATGCCGGCCCTGGCCCCCGGCGAAGCCCTGCTGCGCATCGATGCCAGCGGCATCTGCGGCTCCGACCTGCACGCGTATCACGGCCATGATCCGCGGCGCAAGCCGGGGCTGGTGCTTGGCCACGAGTTTGCCGGCACGGTGGTGGCCTCGTCGGACGAGAGCCGGCTGGCCGTCGGGCAGCGCGTGACCGCCAACCCGCTGGTGACCTGCGGCCATTGCGACTATTGCCTGCAAGGGCGCGACAACCTGTGCGCCAACCGCGGCATGGTCGGCATGAGCCGCCCCGGCGCCTTGTCCGAGTACCTGGCGATCCCGATCCGTTGCGCGATTCCCATCCCCGACGCGCTTGCCAGCGTCAGTGCCGCGCTGGCCGAGCCCGCCGCCACCGCGCTGCACGCGGTCAACCTGACCATGCGCGCGCTGGCCAGGCCGCTGCCGGAGGCGCGCGTGCTGGTCATCGGCGGCGGCGCGATCGGCATGCTGGCCGCCGCGCTGGTGCGGTCATATGGCTGCGGCGAGGTCCGGGTGGCCGAGACCAATGCGCTGCGCCGGGCTTCGGTGACGCGGCATCTCGGCTGCGACGCGGTCGACCCGCTGGCCGGTCCGCTGCCGGAGTCGGCCTGCGACGTGGTGATCGATGCGGTGGGCGCGGGCGCGACGCGCAAGCTCGCCATCGCCGCCGCGCGGCCCGGCGGCGTGGTCATGCATATCGGCCTGCAGGACTGGGCCAGCGAGATCGACATGCGCAAGCTGACCCTGTCCGAGCTGACGCTGCTGGGCACCTATACCTACACCATGGCCGACCTGCGTGCCACCGTGGCCGCGCTGGAGCGCGGCAGCTTCGGCACGCTGGAGTGGGTCGAGACGCGCGCGCTGAGCGATGGCCCGGCGGCCTTTGCCGACCTGGCCGCGGGCCGCGTCGCCGCCGGCAAGGTGGTGCTGATTCCCGAAACCGTCTGACTGCGCCGCGGCACGCGGCCTGCACGTCAGTCAAAATTCATATATATGATTTGGTTGACATGGATGAATCCAGCGCCTAACATGATTTCACGCACGACCCACAGAGAGGAGACAACGATGATTCACGTAGTGCTTCATGACGCCAAGGACACCGTCGCGGTGGCCGTGGTGGAAGGGATTCAGCCCGGCACCCAGCTCAACGCCTGGATCATGGACGAAGACAAGGTCGTGACGGTGACCGCACTGCAGCCGATTCCCATCGGCCACAAGGTGGCGCTGCGCGACATGGATGTGAACGAGACGGTCTACAAGTACGGCATCGACATCGGCAAGGTGGTCGCCCCGATCAAGGCCGGCGAACACGCCCACGTCCACAACATCAAGACCAAGCGCTGGTAAGCCAGGCGCGCCGCGCCTGTGTCCCCCCACGCTTCCCATCCGCTTCCATCCCGCTTCCGAGGATCCCCGTCATGTCCGTGATCGATCAAAACACCACCTTCTGGGGCTACCGCCGCGACAATGGCCGCGTCGGTGTCCGCAACCACGTCATCATCCTGCCGCTGGACGACTTGTCCAACGCTGCCGCCGAGGCCGTCGCCGCCGCCATCAAGGGCACCATGGCGATTCCCCACCCGTACGGCCGCCTGCAGTTCGGGCCGGACCTGGACCTGCATTTCCGCACGCTGATCGGCGCCGGCAGCAATCCCAACGTCGCCGCGGTGGTGGTGATCGGCATCGAGGACGGCTGGACCAAGAAGGTCGTCGACGGCATCGCCCAGACCGGCAAGCCGGTGGTCGGCTTCGGCATCGAGGGCCATGGCGATCACGACACCATCATGCGCGCCTCGAAGGCGGCGCGCGAGTTCGTGCAGTACGCAACCGCGCTGCATCGCGTCGAGTGCCCCATCAGCGAACTGTGGGTCTCGACCAAGTGCGGCGAGTCGGACACCACTTCGGGCTGCGGCGCCAACCCCACCGTCGGCAACGCCTTCGACAAGCTGCATCCGCTGGGCACCACGCTGGTGTTCGGCGAGACCTCAGAGCTGACCGGCGGCGAGCATATCGTCGCGGCGCGCTGCGCCAACGACGACGTGCGCCACCAGTTCATGGCGATGTTCGAGCGCTACCAGGGCATGATCGACCGCTGGAAGACCTCCGACCTGTCCGAGTCGCAGCCGACCAAGGGCAATATCGCCGGCGGCCTGACCACGATCGAAGAGAAGGCGTTGGGCAATATCCAGAAGATCGGCAAGAAATGCACCGTCGACGGCGTGCTCGACAAGGCCGAGGCGCCGACGCATCCGGGGCTGTGGTTCATGGACTCGTCTTCCGCCGCGGCGGAGATGGTCACGCTGTGCGCGGCTGCCGGCTACGTGGTCCATTTCTTCCCGACCGGGCAGGGCAACGTGATCGGCAACCCGATCGTCCCGGTGATCAAGCTGTGCGCCAACCCGCGTACGGTGCGCCTGATGAGCGAGCACATGGACGTGGATTGCTCGGGGCTGCTGCAACGCGAGCAGACGCTCGACCAGACTGGCGACAAGCTGCTCGAGTGCATGCTGGCGACCGTCAATGGCCGCTGGACCGCGGCCGAGGCGCTCGGCCATCGTGAATTCGTGCTGACCCGCATCCACGAGTCGGCATGATGAAGCGCATCTGCATCAGCGAGTTCATGGACCCGGCCGCGGTGCAGGCGCTGACCCCCGGCTTCGACCTGCGCTACGAGCCGGGCTGGGTGGATCGCCGCGCCGACCTGCTCGAGGTCCTGGACGGGGCGCACGCGCTGGTGGTGCGCAACCGCACCCAGGTGGACGCGGCCCTGCTCGCGCGCGCGCCGGCCTTGCGGGTGGTGGGGCGGCTCGGCGTGGGGCTGGACAACATCGACGTCGCCGCCTGCCGCGATCGCGGCATCCGCGTGATTCCCGCGGCCGGCGCCAATGCGCGCTCGGTGGCGGAGTACGTGGTGACCACCGCCGCCGTGCTGCTGCGCGGCGCCTACCTGTCCAGTGCCGAGGTGGCGGATGGCCAGTGGCCGCGGGCCAGGCTGTCGGAGGGCAGGGAGGCGCTCGGCAAGACGCTCGGCCTGATCGGGTTTGGCGATATCGGCCGCCAGACCGCGGCGCTGGCCCGCGCCTTCGGCATGGATGTCATGGCGTGCGATCCGATGCTGCCGGCCGACGATCCGGTCTGGTCCGCCACCGGCGTGGCCTGCGTGCCGCTCGATGCGCTGCTGGCGCAGGCCGACGCGGTCAGCCTGCACGTGCCGCTGGTGGCGGCTACCCGCAACCTGATCGATGTCGGCCGCCTGGCGGCGATGAAGTCCGGCGCGGTGCTGGTCAACACCGCGCGCGGCGGCGTGGTCGATGAAGCGGCGCTGGCCGACGCGCTGCGGGCCGGGCATCTGGGCGGCGCGGCACTGGATGTGTTTGCCAGTGAGCCGTTGCCGGCCGGCAGCGCGCTGCGCGGCGTCCCTAACCTGATCCTGACACCGCATGTCGGCGGCGTGACGCGCGAAGCCAATGCGCGCGTGTCGATGATGATCGCGCGCGAGGTGCGCCAGTCGCTGGAGCAGATGCCATGAGCCGGATTGCGTTGCAGGAACTGGAGCGCGTGGCCGCCGCGGGCTTGCGCCGGGCCGGGGCCAGCGCGTTGCAGGCGCAGGCCACGGCGGCTGCGCTGGTGCGGGCCGATGCCGCGGGGCTGCCGTCGCACGGGGTCTCGCGCGTGCCGATGTACGTGGCGCACCTGCGCCATGAGCGGGTCGACGGCAACGCCGAGCCGGCGGTGCACGGCACGCGCGCCAGCGCGGTGCTGGTCGATGCCGGCTGCGGCTTTGCCTTCGCCGCGTGCGACCTGGCCATCGCCGAGGCGATGGCGCGCGCGCGGGCATCCGGCGTCGGCGTGGCCGCGGTCACCAACAGCCACCACTTCGGCGCCGCCGCGCTGCCGCTGGAAGCGGTGGCGCGCGCCGGCATGGTCGGCATCGCCATGGGCAATTCGCCCGCGGCCATGCCGGCGTGGGGCGGCAAGCGGCCGCTGTTCGGCACCAACCCCATTGCAGCGGTGTTCCCGTGGCAGGGCCATGCGCCGGTGGTGATCGACCTGTCGCTGTCGGAGGTCGCGCGCGGCAAGATCATGGTGGCGGCGAAGCAGGGCAAGCCGATTCCGGCCGGATGGGCGCTGGACGAGGCCGGCCAGCCGACCACCGACGCCCAGGCCGCGCTGCGCGGCTCGATGCTGCCGGCGGGCGGCGTCAAGGGCGCGATGCTGGCGCTGCTGGTCGAACTGCTGGTGACGTCGCTGGCCGGGGCGCAGTTCGGCGCCGAGGCCGATTCCTTCTTCAGCGACGCGGGCAACCGTCCGCGCATCGGCCAGCTGTTCTTCGTGCTGGACCCCGGCGCGTTCGCCGGCTCGCAGGTCTACGCCGCGCGCGTGGAAGCGCTGCTGGCGGCGATGCTGGACGACGAAGGCACGCGCGTGCCGGGCGCCCGCCGCGAAACCGCGCAGGCGCAGGCGGCAGCGCACGGCGTCGACGTGCCCGACGCGCTCTGGCGCGAACTGCAATCGCTTGCGGGCGAGGAGGCTGGCGCGCCGCATTGATTTCCTCACAACGGACCCACGTTTAGATGGGCCGGCCACAACTACCGGAGACAAACCATGGATCGACGCTTGATGTGCGGCGCGCACAGGCACCTGAACCGCGTGCTGCTTGCCTTGTCAGTTGTATCGGCCCTCGCTGCATTGGCGCCGCGGCCTGCCGCCGCGCAGGGCGGCAGCGATGCCGCGGCCGCGGACTATCCGAGCAAGCCGGTCCGGTACGTGGTGCCGTTCGCGGCCGGCGGCCTGACCGACATCATGGCGCGCATGGTGGGCCACCAGCTCTCCGAAGAGTGGAAGAAGCCCATCGTGGTGGAAAACCGGCCGGGCGGCAATGCCAACATCGGCGCCGAGCAGGTCGCCAAGGCGCCCCCCGACGGCTACACCTGGCTGGCGGTTACGCTGACGCATGCGTCCAACGTGACCTTGTTTCCCAAGCTGCCGTTCAGCATGCAGAAAGACCTGGTGCCGGTGGCGCGCATTGCCTCCTCGCCGATGATGGTGGTGGTACCGGCCAGCTCGCCGATCAAGTCGATGAAAGACCTGGCCGCTGCGGCGCAGAAATCCAAGCTGAACGCCGGCTCCAGCGGCAACGGCACGCCGCCGCACCTGACCCTGGCGCTGTTCGAAAGCCAGACCCGCACCAGCTTCACCCATGTGCCGTACAAGGGCGGCGCGCCGTCGATGACCGACCTGATCGGCGGCCAGATCGACGTGGTGTTCTCCAACTTTCCTGAATCGCTCGCCTATGTGAAAGGAGGCAAGCTGCGTGCGCTGGCCGTGACCACGCGCGAGCGCCATCCGTTGCTGCCCGACGTGCCCACCGTGGCCGAGGCCGGCTATCCGGAGCTGATCGTCGAGAACTGGACCGGCCTGATGATGCCGGCCGGCACGCCCCGGCCCATCGTCGACAAGGTGGCCGCCTCGGTGTCGCGCATGCTGGCCGCCGAGTCGGTGCGCGGGCGCATCGTTGCCGCCGGGTTCAGTCCCGCGGCCGGCGGGACGCCCTTCGCCGATTACTTCAGCGGCGAGGTGACGCGCTGGGCCCGGCTGATCGAGGAGAAGCACATCCGGGTCGAATAGCGGCGCGTCGCGCCGCCGCGCCGGCGGGCCGGCCGGGGGGCGGCGGCCGTCTTTAGTATGATTCGTCTTATCCATATGAGTCAGTCATGGATCGGCCGGCCGCGCCGCAGGCGGCATTGCAAAGGACACTAACGTGGGTTCCAGATTCGATGCCGGCGCAGCCATCGGCGGCGTGCTGTACAAGGACGTCAAGCAAGCCATCCTGGCCGCCCTGGCCGAGGGTGAGTGGAAGCCGGGCGAGGCGATTCCGTCGGAGCGCAAGCTGATCGAGCGCTTTGGCGTATCCATCGGCACGCTGCGCAAGGCCATTGACGAACTGGTGGCCGAGAACATCATGATCCGCCACCAGGGGCGGGGCACCTTCGTCGCGACGCACCGGCAGGAAGACCATTTCTTCCGCTTCTTCCGCATCGTGCGCCAGGACGGGTACCGCGAGTTCCCGACGGTGCAGCTGGCAAAGTTCCGCCGCGCCAAGGCCGACAAGGAAGAAGCCGCGGCGCTGGGCCTGCCGCTCGGCGAGGCCGTGTTCCGCTTCACCAACGTGCTGTCGCTGGAAGGTCGCGCGGTCATGATCGACGCCATCACCGTCCCGGCGGAACGCTTCAGGACGCTGACCGAGAAGCTGCTGCGCGAGCGGCCGAACACGCTCTACAACTTCTACCAGGACGTCTTCGGCATCAACATCATCCGCACCGAAGAGCGCCTGCGCGCCGCGCTGGCCGACGAGGAAGACCATGAGCTGCTGGGCGTCCCGGTCGGCACCGCGATGCTGAAGATACTGCGGGTGGCGTCTTCCTACCAGAACGAGCGCATCGAGTACCGCGTCTCCCGGCTGGATACGTCGGATTACGAGTTCGCGCTGTCGCAGCCGTGACGGCGTGAGGCGTCACCCGCGCATGGCGCCGGGACCGTGCGCCCGATGGGTCAGGCGCCGGCGATCATGCGCAGCACCGCGGCCGCCAGGGCGCCATTGGGGTCGCCCAGCAGGTCCACTGCATCGAAATGATGGCCGCGCTCCTGCACCACCACCTGCACGTCGAAGCCGCATTCGCCCAGCAGCGCCTGGTATTCGCGCTGCAGCCGGTGGTACTCCGGCGATTCATCGCCGCCGACGGTCAGGATCATGGGCAGCTTGATTTTGGGGACATGGTGGACCGGACTGTAGCGGGCGACGTCCGCCGTGGTCAGCCCGACCACCTGGTTCAGATAGCACAGCCGGATGGGCTCCAGGTCATACAAGCCGCTGATCGCGCATCCACCCTTGAGGATATCCGCCGGTACGCCAAAGGACGCCCAGTCCGTTCCCGCCAGCGTGGCGGTGAGATGACCGCCGGCCGAATGGCCGGACACGAAGATGCTGTGCGGGTCGAATCCCAGTTCGGCAGCATGGCGGTAGAGCCAGGCCACCGCCTCCTGATTGTCGCGGACGATCTCCGCCATGCCCACCTCCGGCGCGAGGCGGTAGTTCACCACTGCGACGTTGATATCGCGCTGCAGGTACGGCGCTGCAACGAAGCTGAAGTCGGATTTATCTAGCGATTGCCAGTAGCCGCCGTGAATGAAGACCAGCAGCGGGCGCTCGCGGCTGGCCGCGGGGAAGAAGTCCAGTGACTGCTTGGCGTGCCCGCCATAGGCGAGATCCGGCTTGACCGGATGCTGGCGACGGAACGCGGCGCTGGTGTCTTCCCAGCGCTTGAAGATGTCCTGGAATTCGGGGATTCCCGCCCGGACGTTGTACTGTTTGTCCAGTTCTTCCTGATTGAAGTTTCGATACATTGACATTACATTTGGCTCCAGACTGTGGGATCGAGGCTTCGATTCCGTGGGGGTCGTTGCGACGCTTGTCGCGTCCGGCCAAAGATACGCATCCGCGTCTTGCTGCGCGCGCCGCCAGATGACAACCCCTATCGCAAAGACGCCATGTACGGAAAGAGCGAGAACCGCGACGACTACCAGGCGATAGACCGGCCGGTCGGTGGGATGGCGCGCAAGCTGAAGGATGGCTTCTATATCGCCGCGCATTCCCATCCGCGCGGCCAGCTGATCTATGCCTATGTGGGGGCCATCCTGGTCACCACCGACTTCGGCTCCTGGGTGGTGCCGCCCCAGCGCGCGGTCTGGGTGCCGAGCAACGTCGAGCACGCCATGCAGGCGTGCGGCGACGTCGAGATGCGGACGGTCTATGTCCGCGAAGATGCCGTTCCACCAGAGTTGCACGGCTGTTGCGTGGTGGCGGTGCCGCCGCTGCTGCGCGAGCTCATCTCGGCCACCGTGCGCATGCCGATGGCGTATGAGGAAGGCAGCCGCGATGGCCTGGTGGTGCAGCTACTGCTGCAGGAGCTGCGTCCGCTTTCGGTGGTCCCGCTGCATCTGCCGATGCCCAGGGATCCACGGCTGGGCAAGATCTGCGCGAAGATCCTCGAGGACCCCGCGGACGAGACCTCGGTGCAGGCGTGGAGCCGCTCGGTTGGCGCCAGCGAACGGACCATCATCCGCCTGTTTCCGGAAGAAACTGGCATGACCTACAGCCGCTGGAAGCAGCAGGCCCGCCTGATGGCCGCGGTCCGCCTGCTTGCCGAGGGGTGCCATGTCACCGACATCGCACTGCAACTCGGATACGAAAGTCCAAGCGCATTCAGCGCCATGTTCAGACGCGCGCTTGGCATGACGCCCACCGAATATTTCCGGGACCGGACCGGCGATTAGGCGTCTTCCCCTTCGGGTTGGCATCTGCGCGACAGCAACTGGCGTCAAGGCGCGAACCGGGGGCAGGACCGTGCGGCACAGTCTGGAGGCCGCCGGATGGCCAGCACCGCGCTCGCTCCGTCGGCATTTGTCCAAGTCGAGGAGTGAATATGTCAGTGATGGATCGTATCCAGGCGGCAGGCATCGTCCTGCCCGCCGCTGAAATGCCCAGGGCGCTCTATGTGCCATACACGCTGCACCATGGTTTGCTGACGATCTCAGGCCAGCTGCCGCTGCAGGACGGCAAGCCAATGTTCATCGGCAAGGTGCCCGGCACGGTCAGCGTCGAGGCGGCCCAGGCGGCGGCGCGGCTTTGCCTGGCCAATCTGCTGGGCTGGGCGTGCGCCGCGACCGATGGCAATCTGGAGCGCATCCGGGGCATCGTGCGCGTGGGCGGCTATGTTGCAGCCGAGCCCGGTTTCGACGATGCGCCGCTGGTGATCAATGCTGCGTCGGAACTGCTCAACCGGATCTTTGCCGAGCGGGGGCGCCATGCCCGCCTGGCGCTCGGCGTTGCGAGTCTTCCGTTCGGTGCCCCGGTGGAGATCGAGGCAACCTTTGCGCTGGACGCCTAGGCGATGGGCGCCGCGACAAAGGCCGGCTACGCCGACGTGCTGGTGGGCCTGCAATATGGCGACGAGGGCAAGGCCCGGGTTGTCGACCACCTCGCCGCCGGGTATGACGTGATTGCGCGCTTTAACGGCGGGGCCAACGCCGGGCATACCATCGCAACGCCTGCCGGTGCGCTGCGGCTTCGGCAAGTGCCTTCCGGCGTGCTGCACCCCGGCGTTGCGCTCTACATCGGCTCGGGCTGCGTGGTCGGGTTGCAGCAGTTGGCGTCCGAGATCGCGATGCTGGCGGCGCAAGGCATCAGCCTGGACGGGCGCCTGACAATCAGCGACCGGTGCCCGCTGGTTCAGCCCCGTCATGTGCTGACGGACCGCCGCTATGGCGCAGGGATCGGCACCACCGGCAACGGTATCGGTCCGTGCTACGCCGATCTGGCAGCGCGGATGCGGGGCGCCGAGCGCGTTGCGTTCCAGTTGCGCGACCTGTGGTGTGACGAGGACTGTGTGTTCGAAATGATGACCCGTCTGGCGGCGCAGTCCGATGACGATGACGAGCGCATCACGGCGATGATGGACGAGATGCGTCGTGCGTGGACAGTGGTCCGGCCGTTCGTGACCGCCGATGCTGTCACGCTGTTGCGGCGGGTGGAGGCCGGTGCAAGGGTGCTGTACGAGGGCGCGCAGTCGGTAATGCTGGACGTGGTGCATGGCGCCCAGCCGTGGGTCACGTCCAGCCATACGCTGCCCGCCTACGCCTACGTGGGCGGAGATCTGCCGTGCCGGTATCACCGCAAGACCATCGGCGTGGCCAAGGCCATCGTTTCCCGGGTCGGCGGTGGTCCGCTGCCGACCGAGCTGGGCGGGCAGCGTTCCGAGGCCTACTGCGCCGCGGCAGCACACGCGGGCCGCGGACGCGCCGACGAAGCGGCCAGCCACGATCCGCTGGCCTTGCTTGCCGAAGGGGATGCGTTCGCGACGGGCGTGGCCATCAGGATGCTGGCGAACGAGTACGGTACCGGCACCGGCCGGCCACGGCGCGTGGGCCTGCTCGACGTTGCGCAGCTGCGGCTCGCGATACAGCAGGCCGGCGTCGACGAGGTGTATCTCAACAAATGCGACAGCCTGGCCGCCTTTTCCCACACTCCCGAACGTCGCATCCCGGTCGTGGTCGGCGAGGCCGGCAGCGTACGCCAGCGCGTGTTGCGATTTCCGGCGTTTGCGCAGGAGGCCATGCCGACCGATGCCGGCTCGCCGCTGCCCCCGCAACTTGAAGCGCTGCTCGCATGGCTGGCGCAGGCCATCGGCCGGCCCTTGCGCGGTATCGGACTAGGACCGGAACGCGCGCAGATGCGGCTTCTTGAACCCATCCAGCAGACCACACCATGACAAGTACCACCCCTGCCTACCTGCGCAGCGAGATGCGCCGGACCGACCTGGCCTGGACCGACTGGCCGGCCATCGAAGCCTTCTTGAGGAATGAGCTGATCTGCCGGGTCGCGGTGCATGACGCACCGTATCCCTATATCACGGCGCAGAGTTTTACCTTCACCGGCGACGCGTTCCTGATCCACAGTTCGAGATTCGGCAAGCTTGCCGCTGCGATCCGGGCGAACCCGTTGGTTACGATCGAGGTCGACCGGCCCGTGGCCTTGCTGAAGGCGCCCA
The DNA here is from genome assembly GCF_014191175.1 of Cupriavidus alkaliphilus. Taxonomy (NCBI): domain Bacteria; kingdom Pseudomonadati; phylum Pseudomonadota; class Betaproteobacteria; order Burkholderiales; family Burkholderiaceae; genus Cupriavidus; species Cupriavidus alkaliphilus. Next base: position 141,505 of record NZ_JACHWE010000002.1, read on the forward strand.
AGGGCCAGAACACCAGCCTTGAGTATTTCAGCGTCATCGCGCGCTGTGCAGTCCGGCTGCGTGACAGTACCGACGAGGTGCGTGCCCACCAGTACCAGGCGCTGGACAAGTTCCGCCCGGAAAAGGACTACACGCCGATCGAGGATGGCGCGGCCAGCCAGATCGTCGCCTATCGCTGCGAGATCCGCGAGATGAGCGCGAAGAAGCGCATCCTGGCTGACGGCCAGTACTCGCCGCCAGGGCAGCCGCGCGCGCCGTACCTGCGCTATCCGTTTCAGTCCGGTGCGACGCTGTCCGGTCTGCCGCCGGAAGCGTTCGATCCCCATCGGTTCGAGGCGAAGTAGGGCTCGCCAGCGCAAGACATGAAGAGGTGCTTCGGCACCTCTTTTTTTTTGGGGGCTTCATCGCCGAACTTCGGGAGGGTGATGCAGCTCCGGGGAAGGCAGCCTTGGATCTTCACGGCCACCGGATACGCAACGAGCCACCGCCGCTGACTTGGCGCCTGCGAGACAGAGCTTGGCGTTCGGGCGCGCGTCGTGCAAGCGGCCGCAAGCGACAGTAGTGAGCGATAGCGCAACCACGTGTTATCGCTTGCCGCCAGTGCCATAGAGCACCGGCACTAAAACGACTGGAGACAAGATGAAGCATACCTCTCTCGAGCTGATGCGCGTGCGCACCGGCGACCGGCTGGAACGGCTGCCCGTATGCGGGTATCACCGCCTTCTGTTTGCCATCATTGCGCTGGCCTTCTTTTTCGACAATCTCGACCTGGCCATGATGACGTATCTGCTGGGCTCGATCCGGGCGGAATTCGGATTGTCCGCTGCGCAGGCGGGCATGCTGGGGAGTGCCAGCTTTGTCGGCATGGCCGTCGGCGCGCTCAGTTCGGGGATGCTTGCCGACAGGTTCGGGCGCAAGCCCGTGTTCCAGGTCAGCATGATCATCTGGGGTGTGGGCAGCTATCTCTGTTCCACCGCGAGCAACCCCATGGAACTGGGCGCATATCGGCTTTTGCTCGGCATCGGCATGGGCATGGAGCTGCCGTTGGCACAGACGCTGATGTCGGAGTTCATCCCGGCGCGGCAGCGCGGCAAGTATCTAGCATTGATGGACGGCAACTGGCCGATCGCGTTTATCTGCGCTGGCCTGATGTCGTACTACGTGCTGAGTGCCTATACCTGGCGCACGATGTTCCTGCTCGGCGCAGTGCCGGCGCTCTTCCTGATCGTGGTTCGGCGCTTCGTGCCCGAGTCTCCGCGCTGGCTTGAATCGCGGGGGCGCCATGCGGAAGCGGGCGCGATCGTCGAACGTATCGAGCAGTCGGTGATGCGGCGGATGAAACTTGAGGCATTGCCGGAGGTCACCCCGTCGGTTGCCGCGGCGGAGCCGGACGCATCGGGGCTGCGCGTGCTGTGGTCGCGCTCGTACCGCAGCCGGACCCTGACCGTATGGGGTCTGTGGTTTTTCGCTCTGCTGGGGTTCTATGGCCTGAATACATGGATCGGCGCGTTGCTGCAGCAGTCCGGACTGGGCGTGACCAAGTCCGTGCTGTACACGGTGTATATCTCGATCGGCGGGATTCCGGGCTTTCTGTGGGCGGCGTGGGCGGTGGAGCGCTGGGGGCGCAAGCCTGCCTGCGTGGCGACGCTGGTCGGCGGAGCCTGCATGGTCTTCATCTATGGCCGGGTCGCCGGCTCGTCGCCGGAGCCGCTGGCGTTGTTCCTTTCCGGCGGCATGATGCAGTTCTTCATGTTCGGCATGTGGGCGGTGCTTTATACCTACACGCCGGAGCTATATCCCACGCGTGCGCGTGCCTCGGGCTGCGGCATGGCTTCGACCGTCGGACGCATCGGCTCGCTGCTGGGACCGGCGCTGGTGGGACTGGTGCTTCCCGTCGCGGGGCAGGCTGGCGTGTTCTGTCTTGGCGCGCTGTGTTTCCTTGCGGCGGCGGCGATCGTATTCCGCTTCGGCATCGAGACCCGCGGCAGGGCGCTGGAAAACATCGCCGACTAGGAGCGTCGTGCGCTGCAACGCGCCCATGGCGCCGATCGGTGTCGATGCGGTGACAGTGTGGAGAACCTTGGCGCGCCTGCCGCGGCGTGCCGTCTGTCGACCGAAGCCTTGCCGGACTACTCCGGCAAGGAGGTGCAGAAGATCGTGATGGAATACCCGCCCGGACGGTTCCGACCCGGCCCACCGGCATGACGCGCATGGCTTTGTCTATGTGCTGGAGGGCAGCATCGTGGTGGCCGCCGGAGGCGGATCAGTCCACCACCGCCACGACGCTGGCAATGCCTTGCCGGGTCATCTTCACATAGGGGCAGAAGCGCTCGGTATTGCGCACCAGTTCTTCGGCCAGCGCCCGGGCCACGCCCGGCATCCTGACGCGGACATCCGCGGACAGCGCATAGGCGCCGTCTACGGGGTCGCGGCCGAAAGCGACTTCGACTTCCACGGCGATGTTGTCGATAGGGACGCGGGCGCGCTGGGCCAGCAGGTGCAGCGCGCCATGGAAGCACGCGGCATAGCTCGCGGCGAACAGCTGCTCCGGGTTGGTGCCGTTGCCCGGACCTCCCAGCGCGGCCGGCAGCCGCAGGTCGATGACGAGGTTGCCGTCATCGGAGCGGGCCACGCCGGAGGCGCGCCCGTGCCCGGTTTCGCCACCCGTGACGGTGACGGCCGTGGTGTAGAGCGGATCGAAGTCAGGCCCGCGATATTTGTCGAGCAGGCTCAACGGCGGGGGTTGCAGTTTCTGGTTCGCCATGGGCCGGCACTGGGGTCAGGTCCGCGCCGGCTGGCGCTGTCGCAGCCATGCCTCGAAGCTGGTCTTGCCCAGCCGCGCGGGGCCGTCCGGAACCAGCGTGCCATCTTCCAGCTCGGCGCCGAAATAGGGGGCCTTGGCGTCGACGACCACCTTGCGCGGATCATTGGTGGCTGCGAGATAGCGTTGCACCAGCTCGCTCAGTGCAAAGCGCTGCGGCCCGGCGATATCGACGATGCCGTTGGCGGGATCGGCAAGCGCCTGGTCGGCCACGGCCTCGGCCACGTCGTCGGAGGCGATCGGCTGGATCGATGCGGACGACAGGCGGATCGCATCGCCGTCGGCACCCGATTCGGCGATGCCGCCGAGGAACTCGAGGAACTGCGTGGATCGAACGATGGTGTAGGGGATGCCGGCATTGCGGATCAGCGCTTCCTGCGCGATCTTGCCGCGGAAGTAGCCGCTCTGGGCAAGCTTGTCGGTGCCGACCACCGACAGCGCGACATGGTGTGCAATCCCGGCCGCCTTCTCCGCCGCCGCCAGGTTGCGACCCGAGGTTTCGAAGAAATGCAGCACGGCATCGTCGGCGAACGATGGAGAATTGGCCACGTCCACGACCACCTGCGCGCCGGCGAGCGCCTGCCCGAGACCTTCTCCGGTGAGCGCATTCACGCCCGTCTGTGGCGATGCCGCCACCACTTCATGGCCTTGCGCGGCAAGCCGGGCCACGACCTTGCTGCCGATCAGTCCGGTACCGCCAATCACAACGATCTTCATCACGCACCTCGGTTCGGTTGGTAGGGAAGGGCTGTCGACCCATGCCCCCATGCTAGGTGAACCAGGGTCGACGCGGTAGCGCCGCGGGCGGATGCACGCTGTTTCCCGTTAGGCACCAATCGTCAAGCTGCGGCAAGGCGGCTTTCAGCCGGTGGCCAGGTAAATCTGGTAGCCGGCCAGGCCGCGTTCGCGCGCGTGGCGCGACCCCGCCCAGAACGCGGCTTGCGGCCCGGTGAGGTCACGACTTCATGACGGAGGCGATCCGGGGGCAGAACCTGCACTGCCTGGCGGACTACGGCATGGGCTATGCGAAAGCCGGTCCGGGGGGCTGATGCCGGCAGCCGTGCCGCCCGGCAGATGCCTGCCTACGCCGCGCCCGCGACATAGCGCCGCTGCAAGTCCCCGAACGACGCCAGTTCCCCGCAGATCGCACTGGCGGCCACCGTTGGCGGGCTGGCCAGCCAGACCTGCCCCGGACCGGAGCGCCCGGGGAAGTTGCGGTTGATCGAACTGACCGTCACCTGCTCTGGCCGCTCGGAAGACCCCGGGCCGCAGTTGGCGCAGGCGCCGCAGGACGGCTGGAGGATGCGCGCGCCGATGGCCTGGAACGTCTCCAGGTAGCCCTGGCGGATGCAATAGTCGCGCACGTCGGTGGTGCCGAACTGCAGGTAGAGCGTGACCTGCGGCGCCAGGCGCAAGCCGCGCTGCACGGCCCAGTGCAGCACTTCGTGGTACCAGTCGAAGTCCTCGCGCTTGCCGGCCGTGCAGGAGCCGCCGTAGGCAATGTCGACGGGAACGCGCTGGGCCAGCGCCGCCAGCGGCATGCCGTTGCCCGGATCGCCGGGGCGGGCCACCATCGGCACGAGCGTGCCGCAGTCGATGACCAGCGTGGCGGCGAACGCGGCGCCGTCATCGCTGCGCATCCAGGGCTCGATCTCGAAATCGATGCCGCGCCGCTCCCTGAGGAAGCGCACGGTCTGCGCATCGGGGGCGACGATGCCGGTGAAGCCGCCCAGCTCGGCACACATATTGGTCAGCGTGGCGCGCTCGTCGATCGACATCGCGCCGACCACCGGGCCGGTGAACTCGAACACCTTGCCGACGCCGGCGCCGGCCTTGATGTCGGCCCGGGCCAGCAGGTGCAGCACCACGTCCTTGGCCGTGACGCCCGGCGCCAGCACGCCGTCCAGGCGCACCCGGATGCATTGCGGCAGGGTCATGCGCACCGCGCCGGTCACGAAGGCATTGGCCATGTCGGTGGTGCCGACGCCGAACGCCACGCAGCCCAGCGCGCCGCTGTGCGGGGTGTGGGAATCGGTGCCCACCACCACTTGCCCGGGCAAGGCATAGCGCTCGGCCATCATCGCGTGCGAGATGCCGGCCGCACGCGCGACCGCGGCGCCGCGGGACTCGTCCTCGGTCAGCGTGCGATGGCATCGGAGCTGGTAGTCGCGCACGAAGTCTCGCTGCGCCGCGCACATGCGGGCGACGTTGTCGACCAGGCCGCCGCGCACGTGAGCCGGGCTTTCGCCGACATAGGAGGTGTGGTCCTCGAACACCACGATGCGATCCGCATCCCTGAGCTGCAGCGGCTTGCCGAACGCCGCGTGCAGCATGTGGGCGCACATGCCGGTGTAGTACTCGTGGATAAAGCGCCAGTCGGCCCGCACGAAAATGCCGTCGCCCGGAACCGGTCGGGCCGGCGTCACCGGCGTTGCCAGCAGATGCCGCTGCACGATTTTCTCGAACAGGGTCTGCGGGCCGGTGGGGGCGCCGGTGGGGGCGGGTTCCACGTCGCTCAGGTGCGCCTGGCCGAACCTGAGCAGGCCGCCATGCCGCAGGATGGCTGCGGCGAGGGCATCGCGCCCGGCCACCAGCGTGTCGGTGTCGATGGGTTCGCCTTGCTCCAGCCGCGTGAGCAGGCTGAAGTCGGTCGAGGTGAACAGGCCGATGTTGTCGGCATTCTGGCGGTAGATGCGCTCGAAGCTGCGGGCGATGACGAGACGGATGCCGGCCAGCTTCTCCGCCGCCGGACTATGCTCGCGCGACGAGCCCTTGCCGTAGCGGTTGCCGGCGACGGTCACGGCGAAGCCGCCGTCGCGGATCGCGCCGGCCGGGACCGGGCAGACACCCTCAACCTTGTAGCCGGTATAGGGGAAGCGGCCGAGCGCGTCGTCGTAGTGCGTCAGGATCGGCACCGGCGTGATCTCGTCCGTCGAGACGTCGTCGCGCAGCGCGCCGGCGGTGGCCAGCGTCATCGGCTGCCCGTGCAGCTGTGCCGTCATGGCCGGCGCCGAGTCGGCAAGGAACAGGATGCGGGCCGTGGCCCCGATGGCGCTCATGCAGGTCTCCGATGGCATTTCGGCGCAACTCTACCGGCGCTGGCGCGCGCGCATGAAGCGCTGATGCGGCATCGCGGCTATCTGCGCCAGACATATCAGGGTAAACCCGGGGATCATGCGCGGCGCGCGCGGCAAGGTTAGTATCGGGCGACATTCCGGCCTGCCCACCCGGGCGCAATGACCATGCACCGCATCGATCCCGTCAACATCCAGCTGTTCCTGGCCGCGGCCCGCGAGGGCTCGATCAAGCGCGCGGCTGAAACCGAGCATATCGCCCAGTCGGCGCTGAGCCGGCGCATCGCCGAACTGGAGCGCAGCCTGGGGGTGGTGCTGTTCGTGCGCTCGCCCGCCGGCGTGGTGCTGACCGATGCCGGCGCCCGCGCGCTGGAACTGGGGCGCAAGCTGAACGAAGACATCGCCAGCTTTGCACGCGAGGTGCAGGACCTGGGAGACCGGGTCGCCGGCGTGGTGCGGGTGTCGGCCAGCCCGTCGGCCATCATCGGTTTCCTGCCGGAGCGCCTGCATGCGTTCAAGACGGCGCATCCGCTGGTCGAGATCGCGCTGTACGAGCGCTCCACCGCGGAAACGCTGCGTGCCTGCCTCGATGACCGGGCCGACGTCGGCATCGGCGTCGCGGCCAAGACCCCGGGCGGGCTGGAATCATGGGCCTTTGGCAGCGATCCGCTCAATGTGGTGGTGCCGTCGTCGCATGCGCTGGCCCGGCGCAAGCGCATGCGTTACGCCGAGGTGCTCGCGCATCCGCTGGTGGTGGTGCAGCCGGGCGGCGCGCTCGACCAGGACCTGCGCGAGCAGGCGGCCAACCTGCGGCTGCCGTTCAACCAGGGCGTGGCGGTCTCCAGTTTCGAGGCCGCCTGCCGCATGGTGGAGGCGGGGCTGGGCATCGCCGTGCTGCCGGCCAGTGCCGGCGCGGCCTATGCGGGAACGCGGCGCTTTGTGCGCGTGCCGCTGGATGAACCGTGGCGCCAGCGCCAGCTGTGCATCTATGCCCCGTACAAGCAACCGCGGCTGCGGGCGATTGCCGCGATGATCGCGGCGCTGCAGCCACAGGGCGGAACGGAAGCTATGCCGGGCTGAGATACCCGGTCCAGCGGATTAGCACTCGGCCACCGCGGCGTCGCAACCCTACACTCCGTGCCAAAGCCACCGTCCACGGTGCGATTCGACCCACGGAGACAAAACCATGCAGACCTCGCTGTTTCGACAGGCGTGCAAGGCGCTTGCGGCCCTCACCACGCTGGCAATGCTTGGCGGCCAGGCCGTTCCGGCCCATGCGCAGGATGGCAAGCCGCTCAGGCTGATCGTGCCGACCCAGCCCGGCTCGCAGGCCGACGCCGTGGCCCGCGCGCTGAGCCAGCCGCTGGGCAAGCAGCTGGGCCAGTCGGTGGTGGTCGAGAATATCGCCGGCGCCGGCGGTGTGCCGGGCACCCAGCAGATCGTGCGCGCGCCGAAAGACGGCTCGACGCTGGGCCTGATCTCGTCGAACCACGTCATCAACCCGTTTATCTACAAGAGCCTGCCGTATGACGCGCTGCAGGACATCACGCCCATCACCGTGATCGGCACGCTGCCGCTGGTGCTGGTGGTCAATCCCGCGGTGAGCGCGCACAACACCAGGGAACTGCTCGCGCTGCTGAAGTCGAAGCCGGGCGAACTGAACTACGGCTCGTCGGGCAACGGCACGGTGCTGCACCTGGCCGGCCAGCTCCTGGCCAGCGAGGCCAGGGTGGACATCCGCCATGTGCCGTACAAGGGCGCCGGCAATTACACCACCGACCTGGTCGGCGGCCAGGTGCAGATGGGCTTCCTCACCGTGCAGGCGGTGCTGCCGCTGATCAAGGCGGGCAAGCTGCGGGCGATCGCCGTGTCCACGGCGCAGCGGGTGCCGGCGCTGCCCGAGGTGCCTACCCTGGCGGAATCCGGGGTGCCGCGCTACAGCTTCGATGCGTGGCTGGCGATCGTCGGGCCCGCGGGCATGCCGAAGCCGGGTGTGCAGGACCTCCAGGCGAAGATCCAGGCCACGCTGCGCGAACGCGAGGTGCAGGAGCAACTGGCGGCGCAAGGACTGGTGGTGACGGGCACCGGCGCCGATGCGGCGGTGCCGTTCTTCAAGAGCGAGCTGGACAAGCACGCGCGCATCGTCAAGCAGGCAGGGGCGACGCTGAACTGAGGCGCGGCCGGGGCCAGGGCCCGACAAGCCTAGATCCGTCCAAACTTGTTCAGCAGGCTCTGGAGTGCCTTGCCTTCAAGGATCAGAGCGCGCATGGCCTCCTCATTGCGCGCGATTGTCGTGGCGCGCAGGTACACATCGGCCATGCTGGCTTGCGGTACTACCGCAACGGCGATCTCGTCTGCCACGACCAGGTCGCCGGGATTGACAAGCACGCCTGCGCACGGGGCGGAACATTGATCGCGAGTTGCTCACGGCGCCCGCTCAGCGCCGTGTAGGCCTGGCGCAGACCGGAGGCTTGGCTGAGATCGGAAAGCCGAGGAACGTCGCTTCATCGGTATCGCGGCAGCTGCCGTCGAAGATGGCGCCGACGACGCCGGCTTTCCTGGCCAGCCCGGTCATCAGCCCGCCTCAGATCGAGGTTTCGGTTTCGCCAAAGGCGTCGATGACGATGACATCGCAGGGCCTGGCGACATTGAAGACTTCGAGGCAATCGACGATGTCGCCGGCGTGAACCAACCTGACGCCTGCCAAGCCGTCGCCCACGCGGCGCCGGCAGCTACACGGTGCGCGCCGCGGGCCAGCCTACGGTGCTGTTCGCGACGTCAGACGTCGACTTTCGAGCCGTCCGGATTTGCTGCGATGCGGTAGGTACCGCTCTCGCGGAAGGTCCGTACGGTGGCGAAGGTGTCTTCCATGAACTGCACAAAGCTCAGCTTGTCGTTCTTGGCGCGAGCCAGGATCGAGAGCGGCGATGTCACGGTCTTGCCCAGAACATTCGAGCGATATGTGAAGTAACCGAAGGCGGCCGCGCCATCAGCATTCTCGAATGTGTCTTGTAGTTCGAACGCAACCGTAGACCAGTATGCGGACACGTCCTTGAAGGTCTGAACCAAGCCCTCGGTTCCAGCCGTCGTACCGGCCCAAGGCATGATCTGCTTCAATTCCGGATGCGAGTAGTTGAGCGAAACATAGATGAAGTCGTCGGTGGTGTATTGACGGACATGTTCCAGGTCTGTCGGATTCCGCAATACGGCCTGCAGGAGCGCCAGAGGACTATTGGACGCGGCCGGCGTGACTACGCTCGGGGCCTGTGCATCCTCTACATTTGCAGTCTTGGTGTATACATTATTTGCCATTGCGATATTTCCTTTGTGTGGTGACGTCGTTGATAAAACGTGCAGCATCTAGATGCGGTCTTATTCATGGCGAATCTTTCCTGACTCGCCCTGCCCGTAAACTGAACGTCGGGCTGGTTGATGTGACCACGCTCAGGAGAGGGACATCGTTAGCCCCGCCGTTATTGCGTATGCCCTATTTTCCCTTTCCTTTCTCCAGTGAGCCGAATCTGGTAATGAGAAAATCAATTCCCTCCTTCAGCGCATGCTCCCCTTGGGGATGGGTTGCCTTGTCCTTGAAGAACTGAATGAAGCCATGCGCAGAGGACGGGTACGAGGTGCTTCTTGCCTCGTTGCCGGCCTGGTCCAGCAGGTCGGCATAGGCGAGACCCTCGTCATGCAGCGGATCCAACTCCGCAACTTGGACAAGCGCTGGTGGAAGATTTTCGTGACGACCCCGGAGCGGGGCCACCAGAGGATTCGAAGCATCGGCTCCCGTTGGCACGTAGCTCGCCAAGAGCTGTTCGGTTTCGCGGCGCGTTGGGAAATTGGATGCGCCGAGGCGCTGCCAAGAATGCGTTTCCATCTTGTTGCTCAGCATGGGATACATCAGCCACTGCGCGATGATTGCGGGGCCGCCTCGGTCACGTGCGAGGAGGGCCAGCGCCGCGACCAGATTGCCGCCTGCGCTGTCACCAGCAACTGCAATGCGGTCGGCGTCACCGCCGATTTCGGCTGCATTGCCAACTGCCCAAACCAACGTCGCATAGGTGTCGTCGAGGCCAGCCGGGAAGGGATGCTCGGGGCTGAGCCGGTAGTCAACGGACAACACCAGTGCACCCGCGCCGTTGGCAATGGCCCGTACCAACACATCGTGAGTGTCGAGGTCGCCTGAGACCCAGCCACCTCCGTGCACGAAAACGACGATGGGCAAGCCGCACACTCCCGCAGATCCGTTTGGCACGTAGATCCGGATCGGAATCTCTCGCACCGGATACTCTCCGGGGATGGCAATGGTGCGAATCTCCGCGACAGGATCGGGAGTTCCTGCACTCGGTATCAGCGCCCGATACGTCCTGCGCAATTCGTCGGCAAACATGGATAGCTTCTCGTTCATTGGGTCACACTCACTCGGATGATCATCGCGCCGTGACGGCGCCCGGTTGGAGCACGATGTGCTTGTATTCAAGGAAGTCGTCGAGCCGTGCGATCGCGCGAAGCCATCTGCATCCACTTTGCTTTTGGCCGCCTTCTTCGAACTCATCACGCATCGCGCTCTGTCGTTGATCCAGACCGTCCCTACTTCAAGTTCACGGGCAATACGCAGCGGTCGCCATCTGGACAAGTCATTGTGCTGCCGCAACACGCGACTCAAACCGCGCGTTGAAACGCATCCGGCGAGAATCAAGCCGATAACTTCGGTGGCAGGAGTCGTTCAATAATGGACCTGAGCTTGCGCCGGTGCGGAAGGCAGCACGGCCGCAGCGCCGATCGCGCCAGAAGCAATGCTGAATCCGCGGCGGCTCGGCAGCGTGGCGGCGGCAATGATTTGGTTTTGCACGCGATTCGCGAGATGGCGACAGTGGAGATGGGCATGGAGCTACTGCTTGGTGCGCCCTACTGTGGGGGAGCGACGCCAGGTACGACGGGCAGGAAGAGCACCGATGGATGTTCCGTGTCGTGTAGGATCGTCTGCCGCGCCGTCACCGCAGTCGACGTTGTTTCATTGGAGTCGCCGGTGTTGAGATTTCTCTGATAGTGCGGGAAGTTGGATGAGCTAATCTCTAGTCGAATGCGGTGACCCGGCTTGAATAGAGTAGCCGTATGCCCCAGCTTAAGTTCGTATTCGTAAGGGGTGTTCGGGGTGATCGGATCCGGAAGTGATTTTGATCCATGCCGATACCTCGCGCGAACGATGCTGTCCACGACGTTGTGCGCATAGCCATCGGGATGCACATCGACAAGTTTCGCTGTGAAATCTGTATCGGCGGCCGTTGTTTTAGCCCAAAAACGTACCTTGACGGCGCCAATTACCGCCATGGGTTCCGTTAGCAGATCGCTCGTATATACGAGCACGTCCATGCGCTTTTCGATCTCGGACTGATCGAACGCCTGGCTGGCGTCTTTCCCACCACGGGTGGGCACGGGGTCCAGTGGATCGTAGGTGAACGAGTCGGCGGGGCCTTGTGAGCCGATCGTTGCGCTGAGCGAGCCGTCGCCCGATGAGGTGTTCGCATTGCCGCCGCTCGACAGGAAGAACGCCCTGTTCACAGTGCCTGGAACGGGATATGCCGTCGTCCTGAACATGAAATTGTCACCGGAAGTTCCGCTGTCTGGAGGAACTAGCACGCTAAGCTGAACCCGCGGTTCATTGTCCAGCCCGTTGTCATTACCTTGCAGGTACTTGTCTAGGAATTTCGTGGTCAGGGCCTCCACGTTGGTTTTGTTTTGGCCCCAGGTCACCTGACCAGGGTCCGCCTTGGCGAGACCGTGACCACAGCAATCCATGACAAGCATTGTTCCGTCGCGGGCCTCAGGTGTGCCGCCCGATTGCTTGAGCCCTAAAAACCCATCGATCGTTCCGTTCGCTAGGATGTCGTACCAACCGCCGCTCACGAGCGCCGGCACCTTCACCTGGGAGAACTGGCGTTGGACGTCTATCTTGGCCCAAAAGTCATCGTACGTGGGATGCGAGTACCAGTCCCAGATGTACGGGGCTAGCGATTTCGCTGTGGCATTCCATTCACCGGTGAGAGGAAGTGCGCTATTCCAGTTCATGTTGGCGGTCTGGGTCGCCTGCCACTCGTTAACTCTTGCAGTGATCGCTTCGTCGGAAAGACCCTGGGCAGCTAACTGCCTCGCCATTGCATCCGGAACGAAAATTAGCCCCCAGCGATGAGCTAATTCCACATCGAAGACACCATTTCTCCCAACAAAGTCGTCGTGATAATCGGTCGCAGTGATTGCTGGCGTAAATGCGAAGAGGTTCGGCGGGGACGTAATGGCTGCCTGCCATTGCGTCACCCCGAGATATGACCCGCCCGTGAGTCCGACCTTACCGTTTGACCAAGGTTGAGCTGCCGCCCACTGGACCGCGTCGTATCCATCGTTTTGTTCTTGGACGAACGGCGTAAACGTCCCTTCGGATTTGTTTGTGCCGCGAACCTCCTGACCAATGACCACGTAGCCGCGGCTGGCCTGAGCTGCCGCGGTGCTACCCAAGAATCCTGAAAAGCATCCATCTCCAAGCAGTCTCCCGTAAGGATTGCGGGCCATGATGACGGGATACTTGCCATTCCCCACCGGTTTATAGACCTCCGTGTACAACTTCACTCCATCGCGGGTCGGCATCATCTCCACGGTACAGCTGATGCCGTCCTTCACGACCGGTGGCGGAGCGGTCGCGACAGAGCTGTTGCCGTCTGAACTGCCGCCGCACCCCACGAGGACGTGCGCAGCGAAAGCTGCCACGGGTGCCGCTAAGCGAACCGGAACTTGCATGGAAGTCTCCTAAGATTCTTAATTGCATTGAAGTCTTACGAAGCTTGCCACCCGGTGCTCACAGCCGCTTTGGCATCCTTGCAAGTTGTCAAGCTCGCTCAAGGAACAACGCACGTTCTCCAAACGTTGAGGGTTTTCCCCTAGCGCTCGCGCGTTGCGCTCGAAGCTGATCGAACGGTTGGCCAGGCCGTCTATCTCCACCGTGAAGCAACCTTGAATGGGGTGCCGAAGGCGCCTAGCGTGTTGGCCCCACTGCCGTGGAGGCCGGCCTCGGATAAAGGCGAGTTCGCCCCCCGCACGCAGCTGGATCAGGCCGCCGATGTCGGGAGTCGGAAGCCGGGCTGAAAAGACGCCGGCATCGAGCTCTCCTGCACCACCTTCGAGGTGGCGAGCTTTTTGCCAACTAGGTGTTCACCGTGCGCAACGCCATCAGCGCAGCCAATGGTCACGCGCTACACATGTCCCTGGGCGGAAGGGGGCATCCGCGCTCTCCCGGGGCAAACCATCAAGGTGATATGAGTTTGAGGAGTTTGCTATCATCGAACAGGGTGCCACCGAATCTGAACAGCGCGAGCGAGGTACATCACATGGACAGCTCAGACCATGGCAAGCATCCAAAGCAAGGCGTGGAATCGTGGGTCCAGTTGGCCAAACCGACGTTGAGCGACTCCCTTGAGGTCACGAGATACAAGGGTGGCGACAGTGAAATCGAGTCCTTCCTTGATTCGAAACTGTGCATCTCCCTCGTGCTCAAAGCGCCATTACGTGGTGAAAATCGTCAGCAAGGTAGGTCTTGGCAGCGCACGGCTAGCGTCGGAGGCGGAATTGTCTACCTGCCGCGTGACCATTCGGCCCAATATTGGTGGACCGGCGCATCAGAAGCGATTAACGTCATGGTGGACGCGGATTGGCTGCGGGCCAGGAGTTCCGCCGAAGCACGGCTGCTTCCAGATCGACCGATATATGGCTTGCGCGATCCGATACTTGCTCAGTTGGTGCAGTACCTCTTCAAGGAGAACGTCGAAGGGTCGCCTCATGGGGCCGCGTATTCGGAGTACTTGGCGCTGGCGGCTATCTCGCGCCTCGGACCTCTTATGTCTCGGAGAAGTCTTGAGAACAAGGCAGTACGCGGAGAATTTCTGGTCGCCAGGGCTCTAGACTATATCCACGCCAACCTCGATAGCAACTTGTCGGTTCGGGAAATCATCGACGCCTGCGAGTTTGAAGGCGACCTTTTCGCCTTCACGCGGTTGTTCAAACGTTACTGTGGGACGGCGCCGCACCGGTACATATTAGACGCGCGCCTGGAGCGCGCGAAGAAATTGCTTCTGCTCGCTGATCGACGCATGACCGTGACGCAGGTGGCACTGATGTGCGGCTTTGTCAATCTCAGCCACTTTTCGAGCGCGTTCAAGTCCAAGTGGGGGATTCAGCCCTCTAGGATCCTGGGCGTATAGCTTGCACTTCGTTGCCCGCTCTCAAGAAACGAAACTGAAGGCGGCCGAGGTCAGGCGGCCACCTCCACAAAGTTGAGCTGGAAGGCCAGCGCGGGGGCACGCCGTTTAAGGGTGGCGATGCTGCGCTGGCGCTGTTGCTGGCGGCCCTTCGCTCTCTGCGGGTGGGGCGCTGGCGGCTGTTGCAGGATATTGGGAGCGGGCTTTTCCTCGCCAAGGTGGCCGGCCCGAGCAACTCCCCGCCACGCCCTTTGCGCGCTTCAGCTGCCGCAAGCGTGGATCAGGAATTCGCGCAGCGCATCGGCCGGCTTGCCCAGCTTGCGGCCGGGCTGCCACAGCATGCCGACCTCCATGTCGGGCACCGCATTGGCAATCGGCCGGGCTTCGATCTGCTTGCCTTCCAGCGACCAGGGCCGATACACCATGTCGGACAGCACGGTGACGCCGAAGCCATGCGCCACCAGTCCGCGCAGTGCTTCCATCGAACCGGTGCGGAAGGCGATGTTGGGCGCGAGCCGGTGGCTGCGCCAGTAGCGCAGCGTCGAGTCCTCGGCCTCGTCGACGGTGATGAGCAGGTACGGATACGCCGCGATATCGCGCAGCGAAGGCCGCTCCACCTCCAGCAGCGGATGGCTGGCCGAGGTCCATAGCTGGCGCCGCGACCGCATCAGCGTATGGCGCTGGAAGCGCTGGGGCTTCTCCAGGTTCGACAACAGCGCGATGCCCAGCTCGATCTCGCCCGCCAGTACGGCGCGCTCGATGTCGGGGCGGTCCATGTCGAGCAGGTCCAGCTCGATATCCGGATAGTTGGTGCGGAAGCGCGCCAGCAGTCCCGGCAGGAAGTATCCCAGCACGGTGTAGGACGCCGCCAGCCGCACGCTGCCCTGCAGCCCGTGCACCTGGAAGCGCGGCTCGCGCAGCGCGTCTTCGACCGAATCCAGGATCTGGCGCGCATGCTGGAAGAACAGGTGGCCTTCGGCCGTCAGCGTCACGCCGTGCGGCCGGCGCTCGAACAGGCGCACGCCCAGGCGCTGCTCCAGCGCCAGCACGGCATTGGTCACGGCCGACTGCGACACGTGCTCGGCGGTCGCCGCCATCGAGAACTGCCCGGTTTCCGCCGCCGCGACGAAATAGCGGAACTGCCGCAGCGTGACTTCCTTGGCCAGTCTTTCCGAACCTTCGCGCGCTTTGAACATGGTGTCTCCGAGGTATCCGTTTTTCGGATATCAGGTGTTGGAATTGATGATTTTACGATGAACGCAGCCATTCCTACACTGCTCCGGACAGCAAAAAAAGAAGCACCCAGAACAAAGCACCGGAGACCCACATCGTGAATGCCCCGCTCAATCCCGCCCTGCTCGAAGCCCTGGCCAGCGCCAGCCTGGACGACAAGTACACCCTGGACCAGGGCCGCGTCTACCTGAGCGGCGTGCAGGCGCTGGTGCGCCTGCCGATGCTGCAGAAGGCGCGCGACCGCGCCGCCGGGCTCAATACCGCCGGCTTTATCTCGGGCTACCGCGGCTCGCCGCTGGGCGGCGTTGACCAGGCGCTGTGGAAGGCCAAGCAGCATCTCGCGGCCAGCGACGTGGTGTTCCAGCCGGGCGTCAACGAAGATCTGGCCGCCACCGCGGTATGGGGCAGCCAGCAGGTCAACCTGTTCCCCGGCGCCAGGCGCGATGGCGTGTTCTCGATGTGGTATGGCAAGGGGCCCGGCGTCGACCGCTCCATCGACGTGCTCAAGCATGCCAACTCCGCCGGCTCGTCGCGCCATGGCGGCGTGCTGCTGCTGGCCGGCGACGACCATGCCGCCAAGTCCTCCACCGTGGCGCACCAGTCCGAGCACGTGCTGCAGGCGGCCGGCATCCCGGTGCTGTACCCCGCCAACGTGCAGGAATACCTGGACTACGGCCTGCACGGCTGGGCCATGAGCCGCTATTCGGGGCTGTGGGTGGCGATGAAGTGCGTCACCGACGTGGTCGAGTCGACCGCCTCGGTCGAGATCGACCCGGACCGCGTGCAGGTCGTGCTGCCGCAGGACTTTGCCATGCCGGCGGGCGGCCTCAATATCCGCTGGCCCGATTCCCCGCTGGAGCAGGAAGCGCGGCTGCTCGACCACAAGTGGTATGCGGCGCTCGCCTACGTGCGCGCCAACCGCCTGAACCGCGTGGTGCTCGATTCGCCCAACGCGCGCTTCGGCATCATGACCGCCGGCAAGGCGTACCTGGACGTGCGCCAGGCGCTGGCGGACCTGGGCCTGGATGACGACACCTGTGCCCGCATCGGCATCCGGGTCTACAAGGTCGGCTGCGTGTGGCCGCTGGAGGCGCACGGCGCGCGCGAGTTCGCCACCGGCCTGGAAGAGATCCTGGTGGTCGAAGAGAAGCGCCAGATCCTCGAATACGCGCTCAAGGAAGAACTGTACAACTGGCGCGAGGATGTGCGGCCGAAGGTCTTCGGCAAGTTCGACCAGCGCGGCAACGACGGCGGCGAGTGGTCGGTGCCGCGCGGCGACTGGCTGCTGCCGGCGCACTACGAGCTGTCGCCGGCGCTGATCGCCAAGGCCATCGCGCGCCGGCTGGAACGCTTCGACCTGCCGGCCGAGGTGCGCGCGCGCATTGCCGCGCGCGTGGCGCTGATCGAGGCCAAGGAGCGCGAAGCGGCGCAGCCGCGCATCGCGGTGGAACGCAAGCCGTGGTTCTGCTCGGGCTGCCCGCACAACACCTCGACACGCGTGCCGGAAGGCTCGCGCGCGCTGGCCGGCATCGGCTGCCACTACATGACCTTGTGGATGGACCGCAATACCGAGACCTTCAGCCAGATGGGCGGCGAGGGCGTGGCGTGGACCGGCCAGATGCATTTCACCGACGACAAGCACGTGTTCGCCAACCTGGGCGACGGCACGTACTTCCACTCGGGGCTGCTGGCGATCCGCGCGTCGATCGCGGCCAGGGCCAACATCACCTACAAGATCCTGTTCAACGATGCGGTGGCGATGACCGGCGGGCAGCCCATTGACGGCGTGCTGACGGTGCCGCAGATCGCGCACCAGGTGCTGGCCGAGGGCGCGAAGAAGCTGGTGGTGGTCACCGACGAGCCCGCCAAGTATGGGGATGGTGCGATGCTGCCGTCCGGCGTCGCGGTGCTGCATCGCGACCAGCTCGATGCCGTGCAGCTGGAGCTGCGCGACACCGAAGGCGTCACCATCCTGATCTACGACCAGACCTGCGCCACCGAGAAGCGCCGCCGCCGCAAGCGCGGCACCTATCCGGATCCGGCCAAACGCGCCTTTATCAACGATGCGGTCTGCGAAGGCTGCGGCGATTGCTCGGCCAAGTCCAACTGCCTGTCGGTCGAGCCGCTCGAGACCGAGCTTGGCACCAAGCGCCGGATCAACCAGTCGTCGTGCAACAAGGACTTCTCCTGCGTCAACGGCTTCTGCCCGAGCTTTGTCACCGCCGAGGGCGCGCAGGTGCGCAAGCCCGCTGCGGCTGCCGGCAAGGGCGCCGGCGCCGACTTCGCGGCGCTGCCGCAGCCGCGGCTGCCGGCCTTGGAGCGGTCGTACGGCGTGCTGGTCACCGGCGTCGGCGGCACCGGCGTGGTCACCATCGGCGGGCTGCTGGGCATGGCCTCGCACCTGGAGCGCAAGGGCGTGACCGTGCTCGACATGGCCGGCCTGGCGCAGAAGGGCGGGGCGGTGATCAGCCACGTGCAGATCGCGCCGGCCCCGGCCGACCTGCATGCGACCCGCATCGCCACCGGCGAGGCGCGCCTGGTGATCGGCGGCGACGCCATCGTCTCGGCCTCGGCCGAAGTGCTGTCCAAGGTCCGACATGGCCTGACCGCCGCGGTGGTCAACAGCGCCAACACTCCCACCGCGGAGTTCATCAAGAACCCGAAGTGGAAGTTCCCCGGCGCCAGCGCCGAGCAGGACCTGCGCGCCAGCGTGGGCGATGCCTGCGCCTTCTTCGACGCCAGCGCCTGGGCCGTGACCCTGCTGGCCGACGCCATCTACTCCAACCCGCTGCTGCTGGGCTTTGCCTGGCAGAAGGGCTGGATCCCGCTGCAGCACGCCAGCCTGGTGCGCGCGATCGAACTCAATGGGGTCTCGGTCGACAAGAACCGCCTCGCCTTCGAATGGGGCCGATATCTCGCCCACCACGGCGAGGCCGCGGTCAAGGCGCTGCTGCCGGCCGCGCCGGCCGCCGCCAGCGCGCAGGTCGTGTCGATGCCGCAGACGCTCGATTCGCTGATCCGCAAGCGCGAGGCGTTGTTGACCGACTACCAGAACGCCGCCTATGCCGCGCGCTATCGCGACGCCGTCGCGCGCATCCGCGCCGCGGAGCAGCAGCTGGGCATCGACCGCAAGCTGCCGCTGACCGAGGCCGTGGCCCGCAACCTGGCCAAGCTGATGGCGTACAAGGACGAGTACGAGGTGGCGCGCCTGTACACCGACCCCGCTTTCCTCGACAAGCTGCGCACGCAGTTCGAAGGCGAGCCCGGGCGCGACTACCAGCTCAATTTCTGGCTGGCGCCTCCGCTGCTGGCCAAGACCGACGCAAAGGGCCAGCTGGTCAAGCGCCGCTTCGGCCCGCGCACGATGACGGCATTCCGCCTGCTGGCGCGCCTGAAGGGTCTGCGCGGCACCGCGCTGGATGTGTTCGGCAAGACCGCCGAACGCCGCGCCGAGCGCGCGCTGGTCAGCGGCTACCTGGCCATGGTCGAAGAGTTCGCGGCTTCACTGAGCGCGGACAACCTCGACACCGCGCTGGCCCTGGCCGCGCTGCCGGACGATATCCGTGGCTACGGTCACGTGAAGGAAGCCAGCATGGCAGCGGCGGCGGTGCGGCGCGAGGCACTGCTGGCGCAGTATCGGGGGGCGGCGCGGCGGGATGCGGCCTGACGCGGCAGCGCCCGCGGTGGTCCCGCCGCGACGTGAGGTATCAAGGGGGCAGGAAATCCTGCATGGGTGGCGCACCGGCGCCGGGGCGTGGTTGCGGCCAGGGCCACGCCCCATGCAGAATGGCGGCAAAACTACCTGCCCCCGACATGGAAACGCCAGACCGCCTGCTGCGAAGCTTTCTGCGTATCGCCTCGCTGAAATCGCTGTCCAAGGCTGCGGATGACCTGAACCAGACCCAATCCGGCGTCAGCAAGCAACTGGCCGCGCTCGAAGCCCACCTTGGCAAGGCCTTGTTTACGCGAACGGGGCGTGGCGTTGCCCTGACGGAAGCGGGGCAAAAGCTGCAGGAAGCGATCGAAGCGCCCTATCGCGCCATCGATCACGCCGTGGACATGATCCGCGACGCGCATGGCAGTACCGAGGGAACGGTAAGGCTGGCCCTGGTCCACACCGTCAGCTACTACTTTATCGGCGATGTGGTGGCGAGTTTCGTCAGTGCGCATCCCGGGGTCAACCTGTCGATGATGGGGCGCAGTTCGCCGGAGGTCGTGGCCCTGGTGGAAAGCGGCAAGGCGGATCTGGGCGTGGCCTACGATACCGCGGTGGACACCGCCTCGCTGGCGGTTTATCCGCTCTTCGACGATACGATGTGCCTGGTGGAGCAGGGCAGCATTGCCCCGGCTGCGGACGATCCCGGCGTCGACCTGCGCGGCCGCGACCTTCGCCTGGTTACCTTCCCGCATGGCTATGCGCTGCGACGGATGCTCGATAGCGCGGGCCTGAAGGGCGCTTATGTGGCGGAGGCGGAAACGGTGGATGCCATGCTCAAGCTGGTTTCCGCCGGAGTAGGGTCATGCATCCTGCCGAGCCGCCTGCCAGACAAGCTGCTGGCCGAGTATGGCCTGTGCAAGGTGAAGATCCATGCACCGCTGTTGAAACGGCGCATGGTGGCGGTGGCGCATCCCGAGCGCCAGCCTTTTCCGCTGGCCGCGGCCTTGCTCTCCTGTGCGCTCCAGGTTGCCAAGGCGCTGGACACTTGAAGGCATGACATAGCTGCTATGAAGCCGGCTCCGTAGCTCGCCCGAACCCCCCATCCCATACTGGATCCCGATCCTTTCGACCTCTCGTCGCAGGGAAAACCCGGAGAAAACCAGTATGAACGCCCCCCTGAGAGACAAGTCGTATTTCGACCAGCGAGCGTCCAGCGACATGGCGAAGCATCTGCCGAGCCAGTCGCGCACCACGCAGGAAACCATGGCCTATGCCTGCCGGATCCTGGCCATGACGGAGCAGGAGGCCGGCCTGGCGGGCCAGATCAGTGTCCGGTCCGAACGTCCGGGCGCTTACTGGACGCTGCGTTTCGGGCTCGGCTTCGACGAAGCGACGCCGGCGGACTTTATCGAGGTCGACCGCGATCTCAACACGCTCAGCGGCGGCGGCATGGCCAACCCGGCGACGCGTTTCCACCTGTGGGTCTACGACGCCCGGCCCGACGTCAACGCCATCATCCATACCCATTCGCCGTGGGCGAGCGCCCTCGCTGCCGCGCGCCAGCCCCTGGTGATCGCGCAGATGGACATGACTCCCCTGCACAACGACTGCGCGTTCCTCGGCGACTGGCCGGGGGTGCCGATTGCAGACCAGGAGGGCGTGATCATCTCGGAAGCGCTGGGCGACAAGCGCGCGATCATCCTTGCGCACCACGGCTACCTGACCGCGGGCAGGACTTGTGAAGAGGCCACCTACCTGTCCGTCTATCTCGAGCGCGCTGCCCGCATGCAGATCCGCGCCCAGGCATTCGGCCCGCTCACGCCGGTCGATGACGACCTGGCCAGGGAGGCTCACGACTACCTGCTGAAGCCGTCCATCGTCAACTCCACGTTCGCGTACTGGGCCCGCCAGACGCACGGCATCGCGCCGTACCGCAAACCGTGACGCGCCGGCAGCACGCATCAGACAGACAAGGAGACAAGACGATGACCCCGCAACAAGGCACGCGTTCGCGCCGCCACTACATCACGGCCGGCCTGGCCAGCATGATGGGCACGACGATCGAATGGTATGACTTCTTCCTCTACGGCACCGCCGCGGCGCTGATCTTCAACAAGATCTTCTTTCCCTCGTTCGATCCGCTGACCGGGACCCTGGCGGCCTTCGCCACCTACTCGGTCGGCTTCTTCGCGCGCCCGCTGGGTGGCATCGTCTTTGGCCATTTCGGCGACCGGGTCGGACGCAAGTCCATGCTGCTGATCACGCTGTTCATGATGGGCATCCCGACTATCCTCATCGGCCTGATCCCGTCCTATGACAGCATCGGCTACTGGGCCGCCGTGGCGCTCGTGCTGCTGCGTTTCCTGCAGGGCGTTGCCGTCGGGGGCGAGTGGGGCGGCGCGGTGCTGATGGCTGTCGAGCACGCACCCGAAGGCAAGAAGGGCTTCTTTGGCAGCCTGCCGCAGGCGGGGGTGGCACCGGGCCTGATCCTGTCCTCGCTGGCGATGAGCATGGTCGCGACCCTGCCGGAGCAGGACATGCTGACGTGGGGATGGCGCGTGCCGTTCCTGGCGAGCGTGGTGCTGCTGGCGGTAGGCTGGTTCATCCGTGCGCAAGTGAGCGAATCCCCGGACTTCGAGCAGATGAAAAAGTCTGGCGACAAGGTCGAGATGCCGGCCCTGGTGGTGTTGCGCCGCTATCCGCGCCAGGTCCTGACCGTGGTCGGTGGCCGGCTGGCGGAAGTCACGTGGTTCTACACCGTGGTGACCTTTGCCCTGGCCTACGCCACGGGCACGCTGGGCATAGCCAAGACCGTGATGCTCGATGCCACGGTGTGGGGCGCCGCGGTCGCGATGTTCACCATGCCGCTGTTCGGCATCCTGGGCGACCGCTTCAGCTTCAAGTGGGTATTCATGGCCGGTACCGTGGGGATCCTGGTCTTTGCGCCGCAGTTCTTCGCGCTGCTGCAAACGCTCGATGCGGGCAATGTCACGATGGCCATGGCGATTGCGATCGGTCTCGTCTACGCCTGCCTGTACGGACCTGAAGGCAGCCTGTTCTCCGCCCAGTTTCCGCCCGAGGTCCGCTATAGCGGCATCTCGATCGCGGTGCAGGTGTCCGGTGCGATCGGCGGGGGCCTGGCGCCCATCGTGGCCACGTCGCTGTTGAATCACGGCGGCGGCGACCCCTCATATATCGTCTGGTACCTGGGCGCGCTCAGCGTGATCGCCTTTGTCAGTACGGCACTGATGCGCGACGTGAACGGGGCCCGGCACGCGGTCCCGCTGGCAAAGGGGGAGCGGGTATGAACGCCGGTGCGCATATCGACTACTACTTCTGGCTCAATTCCGACTGGGCGTACCTGGGCGCCGACAGGCTGGATGCCCTGGCACGCCGCACGGGGGTGGAAATCCGGCACAAGCCCGTCGATCTTCCCGAGGTGTATGCGCGCACGGGAGGCGTGCTGCTGGGGCAGCGTTCAGCGCAGCGGCAGCGCTATCGGATTGTCGAGCTGGAACGATGGTGCAGGAAGCTGGGGATCCACGTGAACCCCACGCCCAGGTACATGTGTCCGGACGCGGAGCTCGCCTCTCGTATCGTGATCGCTGCCGATGAGCTGGGCTTGCCCGTGCTTGCGCTGTACAAGGCAATCCTGCGCGCCGAATGGTGCGAGGACCTGGACATCTCTGCCGAGCCGACGCTGCAAGCCATCCTTGCACGCCTCGGCCTGGATGGCAGCGGCGTCATGGAGCTGGCGCGCGCCAGGGAAACCGGGATGCGCTACCGGCGCTACACCGACGAGGCCGTCGGCGCAGGCGTGTTCGGATCGCCGGCCTATGTGTTCGAAGGCGAATTGTTCTGGGGGCAGGACCGCCTCGACATGCTCGAGGAGGCGATCCGGGCACGCAGGCCCGCGCGGACCGGATAAGCGGCCAGGCGGCCACCCGGCCCGCGCGCGACCTTTACGCGTTTGGCGGCCCGGCGACCTGCAGCACCAGTTTGCTCGCCGCCTTGGCTGACCGGACCAGCTCGAGCGCGTGACCGGCCTGTTCCAGCGGCAGGCATTGAATGCGCGGTGGCCGCAAGCGCCCGCTGTGCAGCAGCGCGGCGATTTCGCCCAGGCGCGCGCCGCTTGGCATCTTGCTGAACGCCACCGCGCTGCGCACGCCGCGGCGCGCGGCCTCGGCGGGATCGGGGCCGTGGTCGCCGCTGACCAGCGTCAGGATGGCGACGAGGATGCCACCGGGCCGCAGCAGGTCCAGCCCCATCGGCAGGGTGCCGCATCCCACCGCATCGAGGACCAGGTCGACGCCGGCCGGCGCCCAGGCCCGCACGGCGCGACCGATATCGCTTGCGCGGTAGTCGATGGTCAGGTCGCAGCCGAGCGCCAGCAGCGCGTCGCGGCGGGCCGCGCTGCAGGTGGCGGCGACGGTGGCGCCGGCGGCCCTCGCCATTTGCACGGCGAACGTGCCGACCGCTCCCGCGCCGCCGTGCACCAGCACGGTCTGGCCCGGGCGCAGTCCGCCGTCGTCGAACAGTCCGGTCCAGGCCGCCAGTGCCGGCGTCGGCACCGCCGCGGCCTCGGCGAATCCCACGTTGTCGGGAATCGGCACCACGCAATCCTGGCCGACGGCAACGTATTCCGCGTACGATCCCCATTGGCCGGCGCCGACCCCGGTTTGCGCGAACACGCGCTGTCCGCGCACGAAGCCCGTGACGCCGGCGCCGACCGCGGCCACCACGCCGCTGGCATCGAAGCCGAGCACGAAGGGAAAGCTGGCCTGCATGAAGGCGCTCAGAAAACCCTCGCGGCACTTCCAGTCCGCGGGATTCACGCCGGCGCAGGCGACGCGGATAAGCACTTCGCCGGCGGCCGGCTCCGGCCTTGCGACCTCGCCAAGCCGGATCACATCGGACCCGCCGTGACGGTCGATCAGGACCGCGCGCATGTTCTGTTCCATGACGCTTACCTCGCCGGCAGTTCGGGCTGGCCCAGCGCCGGATGCGCCCAGGCCGGGATCACGGGCGGCGGCAGCACGCCTTTGCCGTCGAGCGCGCGGACCTGCAGTCCCTGCGCAAGCGGGAAGTGCAGGCTATGCGCGATCTGGCCGGTGTGCCGTCGTGCCGGCACGCTGCATAGCGCCAGCGCGGTTTCCACCAGGTATTCCACGGGCTCGGTGGGATAGCCCTCCGGGATATAGCGCTCGCTGCCCGGCGTGCGGATCGCGGTGCTTGGGGCCACGGAGTTGACGGCGATACCGTCGGCCTCCAGTTCCGCGGCCAGGCCTTCGGTGAACCGGTTGATGGCCGCCTTGACGGCAGCGTAGGCGGTGACGCCGCCGGCGCGGTCAAAGTCCTGGTAGGGGCGTGCCGGCGACAGCGCCGTGACCGAGCCCAGGTTCAGGATCCAGCCCGCGCCGCGCGCGCGCAGCAGCGGTATCGCGGCGCGGCTCAGCACGAACGGGATGCGCAGGTAGTGGTCCACCGTCCGCTCGAAGGTATCCAGCGGCATCGCCTCGATGGGGCTGTATTCGGCCAGGCCGGCATTGTTGACCAGGATGTCCAGGCCCCCCGCCGCCGCGGCGGCCCGCGACACAAGATGGTCGCGCTGCGCGGGATCCTCCAGGTCCGCCGCCAGCGCCATGGCGCGGCCGCCTTGCTGGCTGATCAGCGCAACGGTCTCGGCCAGCGTACCAGGATCTTCCGCGCAGCTGCCGATGCGCCGTGCGCTGGCCACCACCAGCGCGCCTTCCGCCGCGAAGCGCTGCGCAATGGCGCGGCCGATGCCGCGGCTGGCGCCGGTCACCAGTGCGATCTTTCCTGTCAGTTTTCCGTGTGCGGTCATGGTGCGGTTTCCTCGTCAGGGTTGTGGCTGGCAATCAGGCTGCTCGCGAGCGGGCAGAAGGCATGGGAGATCGCCTCGACCGTCCATTCCGGAAACTCCGGGTCGAACCAGCGGTCGACCCGTCCCCAATGGAACGGGTGCATCAGGTATTCGCCCAGCAGATCGCCGGTGCCGGCGAATTCCTGCTGCCAGACATGGGTCCATGTGCCCGGCGACAACACGCGGGCCAGCCGCCAGTTGCGGATGCCGGGCATGTACGCCGGCATCCGCAGCAGATCGTGCTCCAGCGCGTGTACCTGCCAGGGCGGCGCGTCAGGGCGGACCCGGAACATCAGCGTGCGCCAGACGCCATCGCGCAGTAGCGGGGCACGCATGCCGCCCGCGATCGCGCGATAGGCGACGTGATCGAGCGTTGCGATGCCGTCCAGCGCCGCGGCGAGGCCGGCGGCATCGGCCTGCGCGCCGGACGAGCCGGTGTTGAATTGCAGGTCGAGCGTGTAGTCGCCGGCGCCCCAGCTTCCCGTCAGGTTGCGGCCGAGCGCCACCCGGTGCAGGCCCGGCAGCCTTTCAACACGGTCGAGCAGGGCTGGTCCCGGGTCAGGCATCCCGTCGCGAATGCCGGTGTGCAAGCGCAGTTGCGCAGTCTCAAGGCGCATCGCAATGCTCCTTCGGCTGCGGCAGCTCGGGTGTCGCTGCGGCCATCACATGGCGGCGGCGGGATTGGCACAGGGAGCCCACCGTCGACCAGAAGGCAAGGGCGGGACCGTCAATGCCCGCGCGCAGGGCGTAATAGGCGGGCGCATCCGGCACTTGCCATAGCAGCCACAGCGTATTGGGCGCATCTTGCAGCGCCACGGGTGGCGAGATCCAGCGATGCAGCAGCGTCAGGCCCCTCGCGGCGCTGCCAGGCAGGTAGCGGGATTCCAGCAGGTCAAGCACCGCGGGCAGGTGGCCCGGCGCGAGCACGATTTCATCGAGTATGTGGATCATGGCGGTGTGGCGTCCTCTCATGGGTTGTCCCGTATAGGCATGGCGCTGCGCGCATGGCAACCTCCATGGCCGCCGGGACGATTATGGAAGGCCCGTTGGCCGCGCACCCCTACCCGGACGATCAATCACCGCTACCGAAGCAATCACGACCAGCGCCCATGAACGCCCACATCCCGGGGAATCCCGTCCCCGCTCCGCACGGCATGGTGCAGCGCTTGCTGGATGAGCTGAAACGGCAGGGCGTCGAGGTACCGGCTGCCGGCACAGAACCGCCGCGGCCCGCACAGTTCACCGCGCTCTATCGCGCCGCGATCGAGCGGCTGGAAGCGCTGGTCGCCAAAGGCGACGGCCACCCGCCCATGTGCAAGCAGGAAGTGGATTTGCTGTGCCGCTGCGCGTTGAGCTGCCAGACGCTGCGCGAGGCGATCCACTGCGCGGCCGATTTCTGCGCGATGCTGTATCCGCGCGCCGGCGCGCTGAGCCTGGGCGAGCGCGCGGGCCAGGCGGTTTTTCAGATGGATTCGCTGCGACGGGTGAAATCCTCGGCGGCCTGCCTGGTCGACCTGACCGGACTCTTCTTTTATCTGCTGCTGTTCGGCTGGCTGGTGGGCCAGCCGATACGCCCGACCCGTGTCAGCCTGGCGCATCCGCGGCGCGAGGACGCCTTGCCGTTCCTCGGCCTGTTCCATGCGCCGGTGACGTCAGGCAACCCGGCCTACGGCTTCGAGTTCGACCGGGCCTTGCTCGACCGTCCGGTGGTGCGCCAGGCGGC
This sequence comes from Cupriavidus alkaliphilus, assembly GCF_014191175.1. Classification (NCBI taxonomy): domain Bacteria; kingdom Pseudomonadati; phylum Pseudomonadota; class Betaproteobacteria; order Burkholderiales; family Burkholderiaceae; genus Cupriavidus; species Cupriavidus alkaliphilus. Next base: position 168,144 of record NZ_JACHWE010000002.1, read on the forward strand.
GGAGCTTCAGGCTTTCCTGAAGGACCTGCCTTACCGGCTGGTCGGGGCGCCGGTTGAAGTGGTGTCGCTGAGCCAGCAAGTGCGCGGCACGCTGCACGCGGCGCTGGTGCATGGCGCGCGGCTGCCGACGCTGGCCGAGCTGGCAGTGCGCTTCGATGTCAGCGAACCGACGCTGCGCCGCAGGCTCGCGGCGGACGGCAGCAGCTATCGGCAATTGCGCGAGCACAGCCTGCAGGAATACGCCGAGCAATGCTTGCGGACCACCCGCTGGAGCGTCGGCAGGATCGCCGAGCAGCTTGGCTTTGCCAGCGAGGAAGCCTTTCGCCGCGCCTTCCAGCGCTGGACCGGGCATGCGCCAACGCAGTTCAGGCGCGCCAGCCAGGGCAAAGCCACAGGGTAAGCCCACGACACTGCGGTAATTCGTGCATGGCCCGGGCGGCAATATATGCAAAGCCGGCCGGCATGGCGGCACGCACCGCTCGCCGGATGCAACGTGGTGAAGCCGGGCAAGCCTGATGGCATGACGCTTGCTGCCTTTGTTCCATTCCCCCAGGGAACATGAACCGGCGGAGGCGCCCATGGCACTGGAAGACCCGCTTGCTCCGCCGGCATCCGAGGCCGGCGCGCTGCAACAGATCCCTACCACGCTGCACATCAACGGCATCACCCACGAGCTGCTGCTGGCGCCGTGGGTAATCCTGCTTGACCTGCTGCGCGAGCAACTGCAACTCACCGGCACCAAGAAGGGCTGCGACCACGGCCAATGCGGCGCCTGCACGGTGCTGGTCGGCGGCAGGCGCATCAAGTCGTGCCTGTGCCTGGCCGTGTCCTATGACGGCGCCGACATCACCACCGTGGAGGGGCTGGCCGATCGCGACACGGGCGCGCTGCATCCGCTGCAGCAGGCCTTTATCGACCACGACGCGTTCCAGTGCGGCTATTGCACGCCGGGACAGCTGTGCTCGGCCGTGGGCCTGCTGAACGAGCATCCGCCGGCAAGCCGGCAGGAGATCCGCGAGCGCATGAGCGGCAACCTGTGCCGCTGCGGCGCGTATGCGCAGATCGTCGAGGCGATCGCCGAAGTCGCCGGGCTGGCGGACCGCGACCAGGAGCCATCATGAACCCGTTCCGGTATGAGCGCGCGGCCACGGTGGAAGCGGCGCTGCAGTCGATCGCCGCGGCGCAGCGGGACGCCGGCGTGCAAAGCCTTGGCGACGACCACGCGCCGCACTTCCTGGCGTCCGGCACCAACCTGATCGACCTGGTGAAAGGCGGCATGATGCATCCGGCCGCGCTGGTCGATGTCAGGCAACTGCCGCTGCGGATGATCGAGGCCACGGCGGATGGCGGGCTCAGGCTCGGCGCGCTGGCCAGCAACGCCGATACCGCGCAACACCCGCTGGTGCGCGCGCAGTATCCGTTGCTGCGCGCGGCGATCCTGGCCGGGGCCTCGGCGCAGATCCGCAATATGGCGACCAACGGCGGCAACCTGCTGCAGCGCACGCGCTGCTATTACTTCTACGATCCGGGCGTGCCCTGCAACAAGCGCGAGCCCGGCAGCGGCTGCCCGGCGGCGACCGGGCTGGCGCGCCAGCATGCCATCCTAGGCGCGAGCGAGCATTGCGTTGCTACTCACCCATCGGATATGTGCGTGGCGCTGGCGGCGCTGGACGCGGTGGTGCACGTGGCGTCGGCCAGCGGGCGCCGCGAGATTCCGTTTCATGAATTCCATCGCCTGCCGGAGGATCGGCCGCACATCGACACCACGCTGCGCCCTGATGAACTGATTACCCACATCGTGCTGCCGCCCGCCGCCGAGTTTGCGCGCCATGCCTGTTACCTGAAGATCCGCGAGCGCGCGTCGTTTGCGTTCGCGCTGGTGTCGGTGGCCGCCGCGCTGGACCTCGCCGGCGATGGCACCGTGCGCGCCGCGCGGCTGGCGCTGGGTGGCGTGGCCCACAAGCCGTGGCGCGATACCGAGGCCGAGGCGCACCTGCAGGGACGGCCCGCCACGGCCGAGCACTTTGCCTCCGTGGCCCGCTTTCTGCTGCGCGATGCGCGCGCCTGGGGCGGCCCGGCCGTGCCCGAGAGCCTGCCCGGCAACAGCTTCAAGATTGCGCTGGCCGAGCGCGCGATCGTGCGCGCGCTGGAAATGGCGGTTGCCGGCCTGCTGAGCAATACCGGCGAAGACGCCTTCAGCGAGGAGGAGCAGCCATGAACGATCCGATCCCGCAATGTACGCCGCGCGCACGGCCCGGCACGGGTCCGGTCGGCATCGGCACGCCGGTCCCGCGCCTCGATGGCGTGGCCAAGGTCACCGGCACGGCGCGCTATGCCGCCGAGCATCCGGCCTTCGACCTCGCGCACGGAGTGGTGGTGAACAGCACCATCGCGCGCGGCCGCATCGTGTCGATCGATTGCAGCGCGGCGCTGGCGGTGCCGGGCGTGCTCGAGGTGCTGACGCATGAGCGCCGCCCGCGCGTGCGTTCGCTCGACCTGTTCTACAAGGACATGGTCGCGCCCGCCGGTTCGCCGTTCAAGCCGCTGCACGACGCGCGCATCTGGTATAGCGGCCAGCCGGTCGCGCTGGTGGTGGCCGAGACCTTCGAGGCGGCGCGCCATGCCGCCACGCTGGTGCGCGTGCGCTACCAGGCGTGGCAGCACGAGACCAGCCTGCTGGACCACCTGGGCCGCGCCGGCAAGCCGATGCGCTTCAAGGCGGGATATTCCGGCCCGCCCAGGGCGCGCGGCGACGCCGACGCCGCCTTCGCGCGCGCGCCTTTTCACGTCGACGCGGAGTTCTACAGCGGCGTGGAGCACCACAACCCGATGGAGATGCACGCCACCACGGTGATCCGCGGCGGCGACGGCCACCTGACCATCTACGACAAGACCCAGGGCTCGCAGAATTCGCGCTGGATGGTGTCGCGGGTGTTCGGGCTGCCCAAGCGCAAGGTCACGGTACGCAATGAATACGTGGGCGGCGCCTTCGGCTCGGGGCTGCGGCCGCAGTACCAGCTGATCCTGGCGGTGATGGCAGCGCTGGCGCTGGAGCGCTCGGTGCGCGTGGTGCTGACGCGGCCGCAGATGTTCACGTTCTGCCACCGGCCCGAGACCTGGCAACGCGTGCGGCTGGGTGCCGACGCCGATGGCAGGCTGGTGAGCCTGATCCATGAAGCCGTGGCCGAGACCTCGCGCATGGAGCACTACGTCGAAGTGGTGGTCAACTGGTCCACCCAGCTCTATGCGTCCGAGCACAGCCGGCAGGACTACAAGGTGGTCGACCTCGACCAGCCCACGCCGGCCGACATGCGCGCGCCGGGCGCCGCGCACGGCGTGCATGCGATCGAGGTGGCGATGGATGAGTTGTCCTATGCGGTGGGGATGGACCCGCTGGCGCTGCGGCTCAAAAACTACGCCGAGCGCGACGGCGCCAGCGGCCTGCCGTTCTCGAGCAAGGCCCTGCGCGAATGCTACGCGCAGGGCGCGCAACGGTTCGGCTGGGCCGGCCGGCCGCCGCAGCCTCGTTCGATGCGCGATGGCCACGAGCTGATCGGCTGGGGCATGGCCAGCGGCACCTGGGACGCGCTGCAGATGTTCAGCCGCGCCCGCGCGGTATTCCGCGCCGACGGCCGGCTCGAGGTCGCCAGCGCCGCCAGCGATATCGGCACCGGCACGCTGACGGTGATGAGCCAGATCGCCGCCGCGTCGCTGGGCCTGCCGCTGGAGCAGGTGACGTTCGTGCTGGGCGATTCGGACCTGCCGGTGGCGCCCGTCGAAGGCGGCTCGGCGCATGTGGCCACGGTCGGCACGGCGGTCGACGGCGTGTGCGACAAGCTGCGCCGGATGCTGTGGCACATGGCGCGGCGCATGCAGGGTGCCGGCTTCGAGCGGGCGCGCTACGAGGACCTGGTGTTCGAGCACGGCCGGGTCAGCCTGCGCCCCAGCCCCGGCGTGTCGTTGCCGCTGACCGGCATCCTGGCAGCGGCCCGGCGCGAGCAGATCGAGGCATCGTTCCTGCAATTGCCCAACCTGTTCAAGCAGAAGCAATACACGCGCGCCGCGCACTCGGCGGTGTTCTGCGAAGTGCGCGTGGACGAGGCGCTGGGCACCGTGCGCGTGACGCGCGTGGTCAGCGCGGTGGCGGCGGGCCGCATCATCAACCCGAAGACCGCGCGCAGCCAGATCCTGGGCGGCATGGTGTGGGGCATCGGCCAGGCGCTGCACGAGGAAACGCACAGCGACCATGCGCTCGGCCGCTTCATGAACCGCAATATTGCGGAGTACCACATCGCCTCGCACGCCGATATCCAGGACCTGGACGTGATCTTCGTCGACGAGGACGACCGCGTGGTCAGCAGCCTGGGCGCCAAGGGTGTGGGCGAAATCGGGCTGGTGGGGGTCGCTGCCGCGATCAGCAATGCGATCTATCACGCCACCGGCAGGCGGCTGCGCAGCACGCCGATGACGCCGGACAAGGTCATGGCCCGCTGATCCGGCCGGCCGCCGTCAACGCCGCTGCGCCAGCCAGATCCCGGCCGCGATCGCGGCCAGCCCGACACCGTGGTACCAGCGCGGCCAGTCGCCCAGCAGCACCGTCGACAGCAGCGCGGCGAAGACCGGCGTCAGCGTGATGAAGAATACCGGCAGCTGCGCGCCCGCGCGCGCGATGGCGCGGTCCCAGGCAAAGTAGGCCAGCAGCGACGGGATGGTCGCGACATAGAGCAGGATGCCCGCGACCTTGCCGTTCCATTGCAGCGGCTGCTCCAGCGTCAGCAGTTCCCATGCCGTCACCGGCGCGCTGGCCAGCACGCCGGTGACGATCTGCGCGAACAGCAGCACCGGCAGGGGCAGCGCGGGACGCTGCTTGCGCAGCAGCCAGGTGTAGGCGCTCCACGCGATGGTGGCCGCCAGCATGTACAGGTCGCCCGGCACCAGGTCCAGTTGCGCCAGCCGCGCCAGTTCGCCGCGCACCAGCACGAAGGTCACGCCGACCATGCACAGCAGCGCGCCGGCGACATGCCAGGGCCGGATCCGTTCGCCGAAGCACAGCGCGCCGATCACGATCAGAAACAGCGGCGTGGACGCGCCGATCAGCGTCACGTTGATCGGCGTCGAGCTGGTCAGCGCCAGGTACTGCAGCGCGTTATAGCTGGCAATCGACAGGATGCCCATGGCGGTGATCACGCCCGCGTGCCGGCGCAGCACCGCGCGGTGCTCGACCACGCCGCGCCACGCAAACGGTGCCAGCAGCATGCCGGCCAGCACCCAGCGCGCCCAGTTCAGCGTGACCGGCGGCACCGTGCCGGCGGCAAGCCGGCCCACGATGGCGTTGCCGGCCCAGCTCAGCGGCGGAAAGGTCAGCAGGAACAGGGTGGTCCAGTCGAGGCGTCGGGGGCTGGGGCTGCTGGCGGACATGGGGCGAGGTCGATGGGTGGATGGCGCATTATCCGCGATGGCGATGCTTCAGGTGCCGCTACGCGGCGCGGGCACTCACCGGCCGGAACGCGCGGCGCGCGCCAGCGGCAGCGTCGCCAGGCGCCCGGTGACGACCTCGCGGATGGCCGGCGGTGCGTCGAGTTCGTCCAGCAGGCGCGGCCAGCGGGCATGCGCCAGCGCCACCGCTTCCCTGACCGCGGCGGTGGCGATGCGGCGCGGCACGCCGGCTTGCTCGGCAATCGCCTCGTACACGGCCAGGGTTTCCTCGCGCTGCAGCCGGTCGATGGCAACGTTCTGGCCGTACGAGGCGAAGCCGGGCAGCGCCGCCACGCAGACGATGTCGTACGCCGGCGACAGCACCGGCAGCACGCCGTTGGGGTAGATCACCGAGAAGTTCTTCAGGTGCGCGTCGCTGTTGCCGATCAGCGTATTGACCGCCTGGCGCAGGAAGAACTGCCGCACATGCTCGACCCCGCCCGGGCTCAGGCGGTACAGCGTGGCAACCAGCTGCACGTAGCCGTCGATGCTGGCGTACTTGCGGGCCGGCATCCGGCCCAGCATCTGGCAGCCGTCCTCGGCATGGACGCGCCCGGACGGGGTGCGGTCGAAGCGGTCGACGGCAAGGTAGTGCAGGTCCTCGCCCAGGGCCTCGGCCAGTCCTTCCACCGCGATGGTCGACATGGGCAGCACGCGCGTGGCCGCGACATGCACGCCGGCGGCGGCGGCGAGCTGCATCGAGACCGATTCGTTGAACACCTGCGCGTCGTCGTTCCTGGCCGGCAGCTTGGCGATGATGTCGGACAGCTTGCCGTGGCTCGGCAGCGTGTAGCGCTTGCCGTCCTGCACCGTCGACAGGGCCAGCTTGTTCTGCACCCCGGACACCGACGCGGCCCCCTGCGTGGCGCCCTCGACCACGGCGATCTCCAGGTTGTCGGCGCCGCCGGTCACGCCATAGGCGCGGGCATAGGCGGGCAGGGCGCCGATGTCCGCCGGCCGCACCACCACGGCTCCGGGCAGGTCGTTGCCGGCCGAGGCCAGGATGCCGAAGTCGTCCTTGTCTTCGGGGTGGCTGCGGGTGGCTTCCAGCCGCTTGCGCAACTCGCCTTCGGGCAGCAGCCCGGCAAAGTAGGGCGGCAGTTCATGGCCGGTGTTGTAGACCGCGGGATGGAAGGGGTTGTCCAGCACCTCGGCGGTGGCGCGGCGGCCGGCTTCGGTCGGCACCGTGATCGACAGGCTCAGCGTGGGGCGGTCGGTGTCGCCGCGGAATTCATCGCCCGGCACGAAGCGGACATTGCCGCCGGCCTCGCACAGGTAGCCGCACAGCCGGTCATATAGCCGGACCTCCAGGAAACGGGGATGCAGGGCGTAGCTCATTCCTGGTCCAGGAAGATGTCGAGCGCGGCGCGGGCGCCGCGGTCGGGGCCGCTGCCCTTGCCCTCCAGCACCTGGCGGACTTCGGCGAGGCGTTCGTTGGGCACCAGGACCCACTGCGCGTCGAGCGCGGCGGCCAGCGCGTCCAGCGTGGAAGCGCGGCTGTCCTTCTTTCCGAGCAGGATGGCCGACAGGTTTTGCGCCGCCATGCCGAGGATCCGGCCGAGCTCGCCCAGGCTCTTGCCCCGGGCTTCCCGCAACTCGCGGCATTGGGAGATTAATGACATGGCATTAGTCAATGGTAAAAATCATGCTTTGGAATGATACCTTTCTTGACAAGCCTCGTGCTTATCATTCGATAGAAGCTTTTTTCACAAAATATCATTCTATGGAATGATAGTGCATGGCAGCCTCCGTAGCCAAAGGCCGGCGGGCGCGAGAGGGCCGGCGCGTTGTCGAGACGCTGCGCAGTGCCGCTGCCTCCACCTCCTTGCGTTACCCCTTGCCTTGTCACCGATACTGTATAAATATACAGTTATTGTAAATATCCTAAATCCTCGCCTGCCGGCGAGCGACGCTAACTTCACATGACTGCGCCATTGCACGCAGCCTCGCCAAGGGCGGCGGAGGGTCTGCCTTTCCCTGCGCCGGCGGCGTCAGGGCCTGCCTGGCCTGCCGCGGCCGAGCGCCAGCAGGCGCTGTCGGCGCTTGAGCAGCGCTATCCCGGGTTGTGGCGGGCCGGCCAGCTGGGCCGCGCCGGCGGGGCCGCGGTGTGCCCGACCGGGTATGACGCGTTGTCGGCGGAATTGCCCGGCGGCGGCTGGCCGGCCGGCGGCCTGACCGAACTGCTGACCACGCAGGGCGGCGCGGGGGAAATGCGCCTGCTGCTGCCGGCCCTGCGCACCCTGGCCGGGGCAGGGCGGCGCATTGCGCTGGTGGCGCCGCCTTACCTGCCCAATGCGATGGGGCTGGCCGCGGCCGGGCTGCCGGCGCGGCAGTGTTACTGGGTGCGTGCTCCGGCCGAAGCGGCCAGGGCCGCGCAGCAGGCCGACATGCTGTGGGCCGCCGAACAGGTGCTGCGCAGCCAGGCCTTTGGCGGCGTGCTGGTGTGGCTGCCCGCGGCGCGCCCCGAGGCGCTGCGGCGGCTGCAGGTGCTGGCGCAGGCCGGCGACGCGGTGGCATGGGCACTGCGCCCTGCCGCGGCGCTGCGCGAGTCGTCGCCCGCGGTGCTGCGGCTGCTGCTGGCGCCGCTGCCCGGCAACATGCTGTCGATCACCTTCCACAAGCGCCGCGGGCCGGTGCGGGACACGCCGCTGCTGCTGCGCCTGGACGGCATGGCGGCGGCCACGCGCGCGGCCGCCTGGCCGGCCCCGGCAGGGGCAACTGCGGGGGCGCCGCCCGGGCCCGAACCGCTGGCGCAGTCTTCTCAGCTTTCTTCCGATGCCGTACTGGATCGCGGTGCACCTGCCGCGCCTGCCCCTGGACGCCCTGCAGCCCAACTGGCCTGAGCCGGCGCCCGCCGCGAGCGTGTCCGCCGCCACCCTGCACCATGCGCTGCCGGTGGCGGTGATGGCGCGCGAGCAGGTGGTGCTGGCCAATGGCCCGGCCATGCAGCTGGGCGTGCGCTATGGCATGCGCCGCGGCGGCGTGCAGGCCCTGTCGGCCGATATCGTGCAGCTGGAGCGCGACCCGGCCGCCGAAGCCGCGCTGATGGAAGCGGCGGCGCTGGCGCTGCTGCGTTTCACGCCGGGCGTGACCGTCGACGAGGAGCCGGAGTCGGCCACGCTGATGCTCGATGTCAGCGCCAGCCTGCGCCTGTTCGGCGGCCATCGCGCGCTGTGCCGCGCGGTGCGTGCCTGCGTGCGCCAGCTGGGCACCGTGGCCCAGGTGGGTTGCGGCCCGACCGCGCACGGTGCCGCATGGCTGGCGCGCCAGCCGCTGCGGCGCACGCGGCGCGGCGTGGTGCGGCCCGGCCGCCGGGCGGTGGGCATGGCGCGCCTGCACCGGCTGCTCGACCGCCTGCCGGTGGAGGCGCTGCACACGCTGGCCGATCCGGCCTGGCTGGACGGCATCGGCTGCCGCACGCTGGGCGAGGTGCGGCGCCTGCCGCGCGCGGGCCTGACGCGCCGGCTGGGCCCGGCGCTGCTGGCGCGGCTGGACCAGGCCTATGGCGAGGCGCCGGCGCGCTTCGTCTGGTTTGTGGCGCCGCCCGCGTTTGCGCAGCGCATGGACCTGCCGGGCCGGATCGAATCCGTCGAAGCCGTGCTGGCCGGCGCGCAGCGGCTGCTGCTGGCGCTGGCGGGCTGGCTGGCAGCGCAGCAGGCCGGCGTCACGCGCTGCGTGCTGGTGCTGGAGCATGAGCGCTACCGGCGCGGCGCGGCGACCGAAGGCACCCCGGTGCCCCTGGGCCTGGCCCAGCCCAGCCGCGATCCCGCGCACCTGTCGCGGCTGCTGCGCGAAAAGCTCGACAAGCTCAGCTTCCATGCTCCCGTGACCGGCCTGGCGCTGCGCGTGGAGGCCATGGCCGCGTGCGTGCCGCAAAGCGAGGCGCTGTTCCCCGAGCCCGGCGGCACGCCGGAAGACCTGGGCCGCCTGCTCGACACGCTGATGGCGCGGCTGGGCCGCGACAACGTGCTGCAGCCGCGGCCGCTGGCCGACCACCGGCCCGAGCGCGCCAACCGCTGGAGCCCGGTCGACGAGCCCGGCGGCAAGCCCGCCAGCCTGCCGGCGCCGCAGCCGGAGCGCCCGCTGTGGCTGCTGCCGCAGCCGCTGCCGCTGCCGGTGCAGCGCCACCGGCCCTGCCACGGCGGCCCGCTGGCGCTGCTGAGCCGGCCCGAGCGCATCGAGGCCGGCTGGTGGGACGGGGCCCTGGCCACGCGCGACTACTTTATCGCCGAGCGCGCCGACGGCCTGCGCTGCTGGATCTTCCGCGAGCGTCCGGGCCATGCCGCGCAGGACGATGGCGGCGAGTACCGCTGGTTCCTGCATGGGTTGTTCGCATGAGCGCGCCGCCTTTGCCCACCTCGCTGTCCGCCTCGTTGCCGGGTTTGCTGCCGGCGTTGCCGGATTACGTGGAGCTGCACTGCATCTCCAACTTCACCTTCCTGAGCGGGGCCTCGCACCCGGGCGAGCTGATCGAGCGCGCCTTCGGCCTGGGCTACAGCGGGCTGGCGCTGACCGATGAATGCTCGGTGGCCGGCACCGCGCGCGCGCACGATGCCATCGAGACCCTGCGCAAGCGCCTGCACGACGCGGTGGCGCGCAGCGCGGCACGGGGCGCCGAGGGTGTCGATGAGGGTGCCGATGATGGCATCGATGAACCGCTGCTCGACGACGCCGAAGCCTTCGGCAGCGGCGACGACGATCCCGGCTTCCACGCCAGCCGTCACCGGCGCCTGCAGGCGCTGGCCCGCGCCGCCGATGCCTTCTCGCTGCTGATCGGCAGCCGCTTCAGCCTGACCCCGGCCGCTGGCCCGGAGCAGGCGCCGCTGCGGCTGGTGCTGATCGCGCAGCATCGCGAGGGCTTCGGCAACCTGAGCGAGCTGATCACGCTGGGCCGCCGGCGCGCGCAGAAGGGCAGCTACCGGCTGCATCCAGAAGACCTCGCCGCGCCGGCCGGCGACGTCGCCCACCTGCGCGGCATGCCCGGCTGCGTGGCGCTGCTGCTGCCCGACTATTGCGCCGAGCCTGAGCAACTGCTGGAGCAGGCCGAGTGGTGCCGCGCAGTGTTCGGCGAACGTGCCTGGATCGCGCTGGAACAGTTGCAGGGCCACGCCGATGCCTTGCACCGCGCGCGCCTGGAAGCGGTATCGGCGCAGACCGGCGTGCCGCTGGCCGCGGCCGGCGCGGTCACCATGCATGTGCGCTCGCGCAAGCCGCTGTCCGACGTGCTGACCGCGATCCGGCTGGGCCAGCCGCTGGCCGAATGCGGCATGGCGCTGGCGCCCAATGCCGAGCAGCACCTGCGCATGCGCCAGGTGCTGTCGCGCCTGTACCCGCGCGAGGCGCTGGCGCAGACGCTCAAGATTGCCGAGACCTGCGATTTCTCGCTGGGCACGCTGCGTTACGAGTACCCCGAGGAACTGGTGCCGCCCGGCGAGACCCCGATCTCCTATCTGCGCAAGGAAGTCGAGCGTGGCAAGGGCGAGCGCTTTCCCAACGGCCTCAAGCTGGAGTGGGAGGCGCAGTTGAAAGAAGAGCTCGAACTGATCGAGGAAAAGCACTACGAGCCGTTCTTCCTCACGGTGCACGACATCGTGCGCTTTGCGCGCTCGCGCGGCATCCTGTGCCAGGGGCGCGGCTCCGCCGCCAATTCGCTGGTGTGCTTCTGCCTGTATGTGACCGAGGTCAGCCCCGAGCAGGCCAACCTGCTGTTCGGCCGCTTCCTGTCGCGCGAGCGCGATGAGCCGCCCGATATCGACGTGGATTTCGAGCACCAGCGGCGCGAAGAGGTGATCCAGTACATCTACGACAAATACGGCCGCCACCGCGCCGCGCTGGCGGCGTCGCTGATCACCTACCGTTCGCGCAGCGCCCTGCGCGACGTGGGGCGCGCGCTGGGCATCGACGCCAGCGTGGTCGAGCAGGTGGTGAAGGGCCAGGCATGGTGGGACGGCGGCCCGGGCTTTGTCGACAAGATCGCCCGCTACGGGCTCGATCCCGAGTCCCCGGCGGTGCAGCAGTGGGCCAGCCTGACCGCGCAGCTGCGCGGCTTTCCGCGCCACCTGTCGCAGCACGTGGGCGGTTTCGTGATCGCGCGGCACAAGCTGTCGCGGCTGGTACCGATCGAGAACGCGGCCATGGCCGACCGCAGCGTGATCCAGTGGGACAAGGACGACCTGGAGTCGCTGGGCCTGCTCAAGGTCGACGTGCTGGCGCTGGGCATGCTGTCGGCGATCCGGCGCGCGCTGGAGATGATCCCCAACCCCAGCCTTGATCCGGCGCGAGCTGGGCTGCCGGCGCGCATGGAGGACATCCCGAAGGAGGACAAGCCGACCTACGACATGATCTGCAAGGCCGACACCATCGGCGTGTTCCAGATCGAGTCGCGCGCGCAGCAATCGATGCTGCCGCGGCTGCAGCCGCGCGAGTACTACGACCTGGTGGTGGAAGTGGCCATCGTGCGGCCCGGCCCGATCCAGGGCGGCATGGTCCATCCGTACCTGAAGCGGCGCGAGGCCTTCCGCCGCACGCGCAAGCCGCCGGTCTACTTCAACCAGGTGATCGAGAAAGTGCTGGGCCGCACCCTGGGCGTGCCGATCTTCCAGGAGCAAGTGATGCAGCTGGCCATCGACGCGGCGGGTTTTTCGCCCGGGCAGGCCGACCAGTTGCGCCGCTCGATGGCGGCGTGGCGGCGGCGCGGCGACCTGCGCAAATACCAGGACGCGCTGGTGCGCGCGCTTACCGGCAAGGGCTATCCGGAATCCTTCGCGCTGGCGATCTGCAAGCAGATCGAGGGGTTTGGCGAGTACGGCTTCCCGGAAAGCCATGCGGCCAGCTTCGCCAAGCTGGTGTACGTGAGTTCGTGGCTCAAGTGCCACCACCCGGCGGCCTTCCTGTGCGCGCTGCTCAACAGCCAGCCGATGGGGTTCTATTCGCCTTCGCAGCTGGTGCAGGACGCGCGCCGCCATGATGTGCAGGTGCTGCCGGTGGATGTCACCATCAGCCGCTGGGACAGCACGCTGGAACCGGCACCGGAGTCCGATGCTGTCAACGCGGCCCGCATGCGGCAGGATCGGCCGCCGCATCCGCGCGTGCGCCTGGGCCTGGGCCGGGTCAAGGGCATGCGCGAAGCCGCCGCGCTGCGCATCGAGGCCGCGCGGGCGCAGCGTGCCTTCGACAGCGTCGAAGACCTGGCCCTGCGCGCCGGCCTGGACCGCCACGACATCGACGTGCTGGCCGCCGCCGACGCGCTGGCGCCGCTCGCCGGCAACCGCCGCCAGGCCCGCTGGCAGGCGCGCGCCGCGGCCGCGCATGCCGCGCACCGCGACCTGCTGTATGAAGCGCCGCCCGCCGAAGCCGCGCTGGCGCTGCCCCCGCCACGCCTGGGCGAAGACGTGACCGCGGACTATGCCAGCCTGGGCCTGTCGCTCAAGTCGCACCCGCTGGCGCTGCTGCGGCACAAGCTGGCGGCGATGCGCTTTGTCACTGCCAGCCAGCTCGAACGCTGCGCCAACGGCCGCCGCGTGCGCGCCTGCGGCATCGTCACCGTGCGCCAGCGCCCGTCCACCGCCAGCGGCACCATCTTCGCCACCATCGAGGACGAGACCGGCAGCATCAACCTGATCCTGTGGCCAGACCTGGTCGAGCGCCAGCGCAAGGAGGTGCTGGGGGCCACGCTGCTGGGCGTGGTCGGCACCTGGCAGCGCCAGGGCGACGTGCGCCACCTGGTGGCCAAGGAACTGGTGGACCTGAGTCCGATGCTGGGACGGTTGATGGTGGGAAGCCGGGATTTTCATTGACGTGCTGCCGGTGCGGGCCTTGGCGCTGAACCGCGCATTCGCCAAGCCTCGGCGCGGCGTCCTTTGTTGTTCACGCAACTGTCATGAAGCGCGGTTAAGGTAGCGTCCGTCCACCACGGACGACAGAGGGCGCTGCGCCCGGCCCGCGCCACCTACATCGGCGCTGCCGGCGCGTGCGCCCCGCCAGCCTCACCGGGCTGCCCGCAGTAACTTGCCTGCCGCGCGGGCACGCCTCGCCCGCATTCCTGAACCACCCAGACCTACCGCCGACATGAAATCCCGCCTGATCGCCGCGGCCTTGCTGGCCGCCACGGCGAGCCCTGCCTTCGCCCTCAACATCCTGCTGACCAACGACGACGGCCTGACCAGCAACCTGAAGGCGCTGTACGACGCCCTCAAGGGCGCCGGCCACAACGTCATCGTCAGCGTACCCTGCACCGGCCAGAGCGGCCGCGGCGCCGGCATCGTGATGTACAGCACCACGGTCATCGTGCCGGACAACGACAAGACCCAGGTCGAGGCCGAAGGCGGTTGCCACAACGGCGCGGCCAAGACCGGCGAGCCGGCGGTGGGCCCCTTCACCAAGGCGGGCTACACCAACGGCGATTACCACTACGCCCATGGCACGCCGGTGATGGCGACCATGTACGGCCTGGACGTGCTGGCGCCGGCACGCTGGGGCAAGGCCCCGGACCTGGTGCTGTCCGGTCCCAACGAAGGCCAGAACGTCGGCCGCATCGTCAACAGTTCGGGCACCGTCAGCAATGCGCAGTTCGGCGCAGCGCGCGGCATTCCGTCGATCGCGCTGAGCGCGGGCACGGACTCGGTCGACAATGCCGGCCTGGCGAGCCCGGTGTCCGGCGTGGTGGCGCAGCTGACCATCAAGCTGCTCGGCACGCTGCAGGCCAAGGCCAACGGTGGCCCGCTGCTGCCGGCGGGGCTGGCGCTGAACGTCAACTTCCCGAACGCGCCGACGGCGGCCACGCCGTTCGCGTTCTCGCGACATGGCACTTTCGACGCGTATGCGCTGAAATTCAGCGGCACGGCGCCGTACGGGCTCGGCATCGGCGCCGGCAGCGGCACGCCGACCGCCGCGCAGGCCGAGGACGAGTCGGTCGTGTACAAGACCAAGACCGCCGTCACTGCCATGCAGATCGGCTTCGACCAGCGTCCCGCGGGCCAGCAATGGCTGCGCCTGCGCCTGGGTGAACTGTTCGGCCAGTGAGGCAGGTCCCGATGAAACGCCTCATTTCCCTGATTCCCCTGGCAGCCGTGCTGGGGCTGGCCGCGTGCGGCGGCAACGACGCGCCCGACAACGGCGCACCGCCCGCCACCGCGACCTTGTCGGTCACCGACCTGGACCCCGGCGCCTACGTCGTCAGCGTCGGCGATGCCGACAACCCGACCGTCGGCAAGTACTACGCCGGCACGGACGGCAGCCGCTACCTGGCCCTGGCCGATGCCGAGGACATGGCCACCGCTATCTACCGGCGCGACAAGGGCGGCAGCTGGGTCGCCGCACCGGGCGCGGACGCGTCCGCCAGCGTCAAGCTGCTGAGCCGGGCGGCGGTGCCCGCCGCGAGCGTCGACCTTGCCAGCGTGGCCGGCACCTACACCACGGTGCTGCCTGCCGGCGCCAGTGCCACCTTCACCGTCACCGCAGAAGGCAAGATCGCGCCCGGCGCTTCGGCGTGCCAGCTGTCGGGAACGCTCGCCGCGCAGGCCATGCCGAATACCCTGGGCCTGAAGCTGTCGACGTCGGCCTGCGGCACGCTGCCCGCCAGCGCCACCGGGGTGCTGGCCATCGATGCCGACTACCTGCCGGCCGCGTTCCGCCTGATTGCCGACGATGGCGGCCGCGTGGTGGACCTGTGGGCGTATCGCGACTGAGCGATGCAGCCTGGCGTGCTAGCGCATGGCCAGGCTGCCGGCCAGCATTTGCTGCTCTGCGGAGAGGTCGCGAATGGCCTGGTTCAGCGTCGCGGTGGTGGTGGTGATGGCGGCGCCCAGGCTGGCGATTTCCTGCTGCAGCACCGCGATGCGGATGCGCTTCTGGTCCGGCGTGCCGGTGGTGGCGTTCTTAGCCGCCTCCAGCTCCTGCAGCTTGCGCGCCAGCTGCGCACGCAGTTCGCGCAGGCGCTTGATCGCATCCTTGGCCTGATCGGGCAGGCCGCTGTCGTCGACATCGCTGTGGTCGCGCACCGACGCGGCCTGGTTGCCACCAGCCAGTGCGTGGCCAGGGGCCGAGATATGGATTTCGGTACTGGCCGCGGGGCGGGAGCGAATCCCCGGCGCGTCGCTGGCGCTTGCGCTGGTGGAGGCGGGTGGTGCCGCAGGTGTATCCATCGACACGGCAGCCGCTGCGTTGGCTGCAATCGGTTCGATCATTGTCACGGTGGTGCTTCTCCTGGTTCGCCGGCGATCGGCAATTCGTCATCGGAATCTGCCGGCTCCAGGCGGATATCGGCTGTTTCGAGCGCCGGCTTGAGCTTGCCGCACGGCCATTGCGAGGATTTTGCGCCGGTCACCCTGGGGTGGCGGTGCCCAAGCGAGCGCTGGGCGCGCATGGTCAAGGACACCGGCATTGCGCAGCATTGAGGCCCAGACATGATCGACAAGGCCGTGGCATCCTGGGACAGGCAGCCTGTGAATTCGTGACCAGGCACCTTGGTGTGGGAGATAATCGCAGGCCGGGAAGCTGGCGGCGGCGCCCTTGCCATGCGTGCGCTATTTCCCGCCAGGATCACCGATGAGCAGTCGAACGCGCACTACCAGCCCCGCCACACCTGCCGATGCCCGCCGCGACCCCCGACACCGTCCTGCGTGACCTGGCCCGCCTGCGCCGGGTCCGCGACCGCATTGACCGCGACTACGCCCAGCCGCTGGACGTCGAGGCGCTTGCACGGAGCGTGCATATGTCCGCGGGTCATCTCAGCCGGCAGTTCCGGCTGGCCTATGGCGAGTCGGTCTACGCCTACCTGATGACCCGGCGCATCGAGCGCGCCATGGCGCTGCTGCGGCGGGGCGACCTGAGTGTCACCGAGGTTTGCTTCGAGGTGGGGTGCTCGTCCCTGGGGTCCTTCAGTTCACGGTTCACCGAGCTGGTCGGCGTCTCGCCCAGCATTTACCGGCGCGATTGCGCGCGCGAGGCCGAGGGCATCCCGGCCTGCATCGCCAGGCAGGTGACGCGACCGATCAGGAATCGAGAAGCGCCGGAACAGTCGTCCGGCTAGACTGGCTTCCATGCATTCCGGGCCAACGCCGCGACGGCCACCGCTTCCTCACCCTTACGGAGACTGATCTTGGACCTCACCATTCACTCGACCTTCCTGCCTCATTCCGATCCGGAGGTCTCGCTGGCGTTCTACCGGGACGCCCTGGATTTCGAGATCCGCAAGGATGTCGCCTTTGGCGGCCACCGCTGGATCACCGTCGGCCCGAAGGACAAGCCCGACACTTCCATCGTCCTGTACCCGCCAAGCGCGACACCGGGCGTTACCGACGAGGAGAAGCGCACCATCGCCGAGATGATGGCCAAGGGTACCTTCGCCATGCTGCTGCTTGGCGCGAGGGACCTGGACGCCGTCTTCCAGCGCCTGCAGGACCGCGACGCCGAGATCGTGCAGGAGCCGACAGACCAGCCTTACGGGGTGCGCGATTTCGCGGTGCGCGATCCGGCCGGCAACATGATCCGGATCCAGCAACTCAAATGAGGGCGGCGGCCGTGCGCCGGCCCCCGGGTTCGCGCCGCACGTACTGAGTCCGCTAAGAAGAAGATCAAAAGCTGCAAGCATCTTCGCAGCGGTCGCTGTGCGGCAGTTGTTCAGGCCTGCCCGGCACGGCGTGCGGACGTGCGCGACAGTGCCGCCCAATCCAGGTGGCCTTCGCCATGGGCCAGGCTTTCGATATGGGTATCGCGCAGGGTACTAGCCAGGGGAAGGGGAACATTGGCCTGTTCCGCCGCTTCCAACGCCAGGCGCACGTCCTTGAGGCCGAGCGCCAGCTTGAATCCTGCTGGCTCGAAGCGCTCTTCGGCGATGGCCTGGCCATAGCCCTTGTAGACAGGCGCAGCGAAGGCCGTAGACATGACCAGTTCCAGAAAGCCGGCCTTGTCGACCCCATGGCCGTGCGCCAGTGCCACGGCTTCGCCCATCGTACCGATGGCGCTGGCGATCATGAAGTTCACGGCAAGCTTGGCAGCGTTGGCCTGTTCTGGCCGTTCGCCCAGGCGCCAGGTCTTTTGGCCGAGTACATCCAGCAGCGGCTGCACGGTTGCAATGGCGTCGGCATTGCCGGCGGCCAGGATGTTCAGCTGGCCCGCTTCAGCAACGTTTACCCGGCCCAGCACCGGTGCGGCGACATAGCCCACGCCTTGCGCCTGGTGTAACGCAGCCAGTTCGGCTGCCATGGCCACCGACACGGTGGCCATGTTGACATGAATGGCTCCCCGCTTGAGCGCGGACAGTGTCTGTGCATCCACTATCGTGGCACGGGTGGCGGCATCGTCGGCCAGCATCGAGATCAGCACGTCCGCATCGGTGACCGCCTCGACGGGTGTGGCCGCGCCTTGCGCGCCGAGCGCTGCCAGCGTCGCCACCGGCGCGGGCGAGCGATTCCAGCCGCGCACTGCATAGCCGGCCTTGAGCAAGTTTGCCGCCATTGGCAGGCCCATGGTGCCCAGGCCAAGAAAAGCGATCTTCATCGGTGTTCTCCTCGGTCAAAAATGGAATCGATTGTTTCCTAAATAGGGAAAAAATTTTCAGGCTAATACCTTGAGTGCAGCGGTCGCCACGGCTTGCATCTGTTCGCGGCTGCGTCCGGTCTTGCCGACCACCCGCATGCCTTGCGTCAGGCACAACAGCATCCGCGCGGTCGCTTCGACGTTCACATGGGCCGGGATCGAGCCGTCTTGCTGGCCCTGGCGGATCAGGTCGGCCAGTAACGCCTCGTTGCGCGACATCGCGGCGGCGATGTGGCTGGCCACTGGCTTGTCGAATGCCGACAGTTCCACCGCGCTGCCGACGACCAGGCAACCTTGCCGGCCAGCGGCGCCCTGGGCGGAGTCGGCATAGAAGTCCAGCGTGGCGCGCAGGCGGTCCAGCCCGCTGCCGGCGTTGTCGATGGCCCGGTGCAGCTTTTCTGCCCGCTGGGCGCGGTAGCGATCGAACGCCGCCATGAACAGCGATTGCTTGTCCTTGAACGCCTTGTAGAGACTGCCCTGCGCGAGACGCATGGCGCGGGTGAGGTCGGAGATCGAAGCGCCGTGGTAACCGCGTTCGCTGAACACGCGCACGGCCCGGTCCAGCGCCTGGTCGACGTTGAACTCGCGCGGGCGGCCCCGGCCGCGTGTGCGCGTGGGGACTTGGGGCTGGGTTGCGGTCATGCTGCCAGATTGGCCAATTAGGAAACGATGGCTCCCAATATAGCACCTCATCGGCGCTTCGTCATGGCGGCGCCCGTGCACGGCTTTGAAGTATCGACAGGCACGCCGTGCAACTTTTTAACCGGCCGGCGGACGCCATAGCGTCGATTTGCCGAACAGGCTTTCCACCAGGTCCACGGCCAGTTGCGCGGTCTGGTTGCGCACGTCGCAGGCCGGGTTCAGTTCCATCACGTCGAGCGATGCCAGCTGGCCGGTATCGGCGATCATTTCCATGCACAGCTGGGTTTCGCGATAGGTCGGCCCGCCCGGCACGGTCGTGCCCACGCCGGGCGCAATCACGCAGTCGAGGAAATCCACGTCAAAGCTGACGTGCAGGTGCGTCTGCGCGTCGATGCCCGCCAGCGCCTGCTGCATGGTGTGGCGCATGCCGTTCTCGTCGATGTAGCGCATGTCGTACACCGCCAGATGTAATTCGTGCAGGCGGCGCTTCTCCTCCGCATCGACGCTGCGGATGCCGATCTGCCGGATCGCGCTGCGCTGCACCGCCGGCGCCGCGCCGGCCAGCGTGGTCAGCGGTGCGGGACCGTCTCCGCACAGGCAGGCCACCGGCATGCCATGCATGTTGCCGGTAGGCGTGGTGGTGCCGATATTGGCGTCGGCGTGCGCGTCGAGCCACAGCACCATCAGGGTCTTGCCGGTGTCACGGCAATGGCGCGCCGCGGCGCTGATCGAGCCGATCGCCAGGCAATGGTCGCCGCCCATCAGCAACGGCAGCCGACCGGCTTGCAGGGTGCCGAGGCAGGCGTCATAGACCGCACGGTTCCACGCCAGGACTTCGTCGAGGTGGCGCAGGCCGTCCCGGGGCGGCTGCCACGGATTGGCCGGACCGTCCAGGTTGCCGGCGTCCTCGACCTGCAGTTTGTTGCGTGACAGCGCCTGCGCCAGGCCGGCGACGCGCAGCGCCTCCGGGCCCATCGAGGCGCCGCGCGTGCCGGCCCCGATGTCGGTGGGGGCGCCAATCAGCGTGACGGGTTTCATGGCAAGGATGCGGTGAGTGCGGATGCCAGCATGCGTTTGCAGGTTTCGTACCCGCCGCGGCCGGCACCCTCCCGCCTTGACGCAAAGGGTCGCCGGCGAGGGCGGTGTCCCGCACCGCGTCGACGCCTACCGCCTGACGTCTCGGGCGTCATTACCAAAGGAATTCCGGATGCGAATCGCCCCGTCCGCCCCGTGTACGAGCAGTTCACCCTGCAGCTTCCTGGCGAGCGCCGTCGCGGCGACGATTGCTGCGTCCTCGCTGTCATAAGTCGGCGTGTCTTGTGTGCCACGCTCCACTTCGACCTTCCATTTACCCCCGCTGGGTACCACATGAACGTTCGGCATGATTGCTCCTGGTCAGCCACATGCCTGCAGTCTAGGACCTAGCCTTCGATTTCGCTGCGAACCAGCAGCACGGGCTTGCTGGTCTTGGCCAGGACGCCTTCCGATACGCTGCCCATCAGCAAGCGCCGTACGCCGCGGCGTCCATGCGTGCCAAGCACGATCAGGTCGGCATTCCAGGCATCGGCCTCGGCAACGATGGTCGACGAGACCTGGCCAGGCGCCACCGGCTTTTCATCCAGTTGCATCAGGTTCGGCACGCCTGCCTCGCTGAGCTTGACGGAGGCCGCATCGAGTGCCTTGCGGCCATGCGCGATCATGCTGTCGACCAGTTCTTTCGGGTTGAAGTAGCTGGCTTCGAAGAAGACATCGGTGTCGTCCGCCACGAACAGGGCCTTGACCTCGGCGCCGGTCGCCCTGGCGATGATGATGGCCTGGCTCAGGGCCAGGTCCGAAGAACGGCTGCCATCGACGGCGAGCAGGATGCGCTGGTACATGATGAGTCTCCTGGCGAAGGGGATGCGGAATCAAGGAGCGGGGCGCTTTACTCAGCGTAGATGCCGGCGTGGATGCACGCTTGACGAGCATCAATCCGAAGCGGCAGGCTGGCGCCTCCCCTTGGTTGCGACCAGGAGCGCGGTGATGACGACAGGTGCTTTGCCTGGAGGGTTACGCGCCGGGCGCCTGGCAAACCACCTCGATGTTGTGCCCGTCAGGACCAATGACGAACGCCGCATAGTAGTTCGCGTGGTAGTGCGGCCGCAGCCCCGGGCCGCCATTGTCCCTGGCCCCGGCCGCCAATGCTGCGCGATGGAAGGCGTCGACCTGCTGCCGTGTCTCGGCGGTAAACGCCAGGTGCAGGTGCGCGGGCTTCTCGTCGGTCTGGAACAGGCATAACGAAGCCTTGCCCTTTGCGCTGAGTTCGACACCGTAGGCCGGCGGCCCTTCCGACACCACCGCTACACCGAGCGGCTCCAGCGCTTTGAGGAAGAACGCCTTGCTTGCTGCATAGTCGCTGACTCCGAATTTGACGTGGTCAAACATGGGTTCTCCTCAGTCGTTGGTGTGCCCGCGTTGCGCCCCGGGCTGCCGGAGGGCTCAGCCAAGCAGTGCCAGGGCGTCAGCGAGCGACAGCACCGTGGTGCGCGAATCGAATGCCGTGGCAAACAGATGGTCGTGCACGACCTGGTCCGGGTCGTAGCAGCAATCCTTGACCGTGAACAGGCGAAAATCCGCATCGCTCGCATACGCCACCGATGACAGCACCACGCCGGTCGAGGCAATGCCCACCATCAGCAGGGTATCGATGCCCTGGGCGGACAGGCGTACCTGCAGGTCGGTACCAAAGAACACGCTCGCGCGATGGGCGACGATCAGCGGCTCACCGTCCCGCCGCTCAAGTTCGGGCGAGATCTGGTCGTCGACGAACAGGCCAAGCCGCTTGATTCCCTGCCCATTGCGGTTCAGCGCGCTGACTTCCGGATAGCCCGGGCTGAAGTGGATCTTGGCGAAATAGACGCTGACCCCCCGGGACCGCGCTGCGTCGCACAGCTTGCGCGTATTGGAAAGCAAGGTGGGGGCGACGGAGGGAAAGAGGGCCAGGATGTCGGTCTGGTAGTGCATGACTACCAGGGCGGTTTGCGCCGGGACGATAGGCGGGATCGGGTCGGTCATGCTGTGCGTACCGGCGTGAATGAAGACCGACTCTATCACGGCAACCAGGGCCGGTTCGGATCGCTTCCTGCGCTGCCATATGCCTTGCCAAACATAACCACGGCCACACCAGCGCTTGCTAACACAATCGGGAATCATTATCATTCCCGGTTTTGTTACAAATCATTAAATCCCTCCGCGCGCGCCTGCAGCCACCATGCAAAAACTTCCGGCCACCTCTATCCGTTTCGCCCTTCGTCCTCGCCCGCTGTCCCTGCTGATCTGCGCCATAGCGGGCACGATGCCGCTTGTCTCCGCCGCCCAGGCCCAGGCCCAGGCCCAGGCCGCGTCGGTGGAAGCGGGTAGCCTGAATGCCGTGGAGGTGCGGGTCGACCGTATCAAGAGCGACCTGGTCAACCCGATGCGGCAGGTCACGGTGATCGAGCGCGAGGAACTGGACGAGTTGCGCACGGGCTCGACCAACCTTGCCACCATGCTGAGCAAGGTCATTCCGGGCATGGCCGATTCCAGCCGCACGGTGACGGATTTCGGCCAGACGCTGCGCGGGCGCAGCGCGCTGGTGCTGGTCGACGGCATCCCGCTGAACACCAACCGCGATTCGGCGCGCAACCTGGCCACCATCGACCCCAGCAATATCGAGCGCATCGAGGTGCTGCGCGGCAGCAGCGCGCTCTACGGGGCGGGTGCCAGCGGCGGCATCATCTCGATCACCACGCGCCAGGCCGGCGGGCCGCCGAGCGCGGACACCACGGTCACGCTGGGCACGCCGCTGACGCGGCTGAGCAAGGAAGGGCTGAGCGCCAACGTGCAGCAGCACTTCTCCGGCAGCCAGGGGCCGATCGACTATGCCTTCCACCTGGGCGCGCAGCGCATCGGCAGCCCCTACGATGCCGAAGGCCACCGCATTGCGCCGGAGCCCAGCCAGGGCGATCTGTTCGATTCCAACGTCTATAACCTGAGCGGCAAGCTGGGCTGGCGCATCGACGGCCAGCAGCGGCTGCAGCTGAGCGTCAGCCGGTACCAGGCGAAGCAGAACACCGACTATGCGTCCGATCCGTCGGTGGCCCGTGCGCCGGCCGGCTCCACCGCCGCGCGCGCGATCCGCGGCCTGCAGCTGGACAACCAGAATGAGCTGCGCAATACCGTGGTCAACCTGGATTACCAGCACCAGGACCTGTTCGGCAGCACGGTATCGAGCCAGTTCTACTACCGCGACTACTTCACGCGTTTCCCGCCCTTCGATGCGCGCGCGGTGGCCACGCGCGGCGGCAATGTCGACCAGATCAGCCAGAACAGCGACGTGTTCGGCGGGCGCCTGACCATCAGCACACCGCTGGGCCAGGCCAAGGCCACCAAGCTGCTGTGGGGCGCCGACTACAACCAGGAGCGCAGCGACATGCCGCTGGACCTGTTCGATCCGCGCTCCTACGACAGCAGCGGCGGGCTGGTCTTCAACCGCATCGGCACGGCCACCTACATGCCGCCGCTGACCACGCGCAGTGGCGGCATCTTCGGCCAGCTGCAGCACAAGTTCAGCGAGCAGTGGTCGGCCGAGGGCGGCCTGCGCTATGAGCGCGCCAGCGCCAGCTTCGATGACTTCGTGCCGCTGTCGCAATCGCGCGTGAGCAACCCGGCCACGGTCAAGGGCGGCACGGTCAACTATGGCGCCTGGCTGTTCAACCTGGGCGCGGCCTATGCGCCGGTCAAGGGCCAGGAGTTCTATGCCTCGTTCAGCCAGGGCTTCCAGCTGCCGGACATCGGCCTGCAGATCCGCAATGCGCGTGCCGGCTTCGACATCAATTCGTCCAGCCTGGATCCGGTCAAGACCAACAACTATGAACTGGGCTGGCGCGGCGCGCTGGGCAATACGCTGGCGAGCGTGGCGCTGTTCTACACCACGTCCAAGCTTGGCGACGTGCAGAGCTTCAACAACGGCCTGATCCTGACCCGCACCGAAGAGCGCATCGCGGGCGTGGAAGCGGCGGCCGACTACCGTTCGGACGACGAGCGCTGGGGCGCGGGCGGCACCATCACCTGGATCAACGGGCGCGAACGGCCGCAGGGCAGCGCCAGCATGCAGGACATGACCGGTTACCGCATCCCGCCGCTCAAGGTCACGGCGTACCTGCAGTTCCGTCCCGTGAGCCAGTGGAGCAACCGCGTGCAGCTGAGCTACTACGCCAGCCGCGACTACCGGCTCAACGGCCAGAACAGCTTCGGCCGGCGCGAGGTCAGCAGCTATACCACCGTCGACCTGATCAGCCGCTATGAACTGACGCGCAAGGATACGATCACGGTCGGCATCGAGAACCTGTTCAACCGCAACTACTACCCGCTGTACAGCCAGCTGCTGCGCAACAGCAACAACACCAGCCGGCTGCCGGCAGCGGGCATCACGCTGACGGCGATGTACCAGCACCGCTGGTAAGCAGTGCAGCGTGGCTGGCGGCGCTCGGCGCCGCCGGCCCATGGCCTTAGTCGAGGGTGATCTTGCCCGCCTTGACGATCTCCGCATACCGCCTGGTATCGCGCTCGATCAGCTTGCGGAATTCCTCGGGCGTACCGCCCACCGGCACAAAGCCGAGGTCGGTCAGCTTCTTCGTGACTTCCGGGCTGCGCGTGGCCGCGGCGATTTCCCGGGCCATGCGCGCGACGATCGGCTGCGGCGTGCCGGCCGGTGCCAGCAGGCCGGTCCATGAGCTCATGACGAAGCCGGGGAAGCCGGCTTCTTCCATGGTCGGGATATTGGGCTCGCCCGGCCAGCGTTTGGCCGAGGCGACGGCCAGCACGTTGATCTTGCCGGACTTGACGTGCGGCATCGGCACCAGCAGCGGGTCGAACGCCACCGAGACCTCGCCGGACACCAGCGCCGGCAGGATCGGCGCGCTGCCGTTGTAGGGCACGTGGGTGAGCTTGAGCTTCGATTCCATCGCCAGGCGCTCGCCGGTCAGGTGCGCGGAACTGCCGACGCCGCTGGAGCCGAAGGTCAACGTGTCGGGATGCTTCTTGCCGTAGTCGACCAGTTCGGCCACGGTCCTGGCCGGCACCTTCTTGCTGGCGAACAGGAACAGCGGCAGCTCGGCCATTTCCGCCACCGGCACCAGGTCGGCGGGCTTGTAGCTGAGCTTCGAATACAGCGACATGTTGGCGCTGTAGGCGGCCAGCACCGAGACAAAGGTGTAGCCGTCCGGCGCCGAGCGCGCGGCGACGCCGACGCCCAGGGTGCTGTTGGCACCGGGCTTGTTCTCGATGATGATGGGCTGGCCCAGCCGTTGCGAGACCTGCTCGAACACGACCCGCGAGACCGTGTCGGTGGAGCCGCCCGGGGTGTAGGGCACGATAACCTTGATCGGCTTGGCCGGCCATGCGTCGGCGGCAAGGGCAGTGGGAGCGGTGTGGGCGGCGGCCACGCCGGCAACGGCGATGGCGATGGAACGCGCGCTGCGCGCGACGCGATGCTTGATGCTGGACTTCAACTACGTCTCCTTCTTTTGCATGCTTGGCAATCCCCTGGCGGGGCCTGCGGCCGGAGATCCGGCCGGCCAATTATGCGGGACGCAGTCTGCGCGGTGCCGCACCGGGTGCGGCTGAATCACCGGAGCTGGCCATCCAATGTGCGATAGCCGAACCAGGCCGGCCGCGACGATGGTCAGAATTCGTAGTTGACCGACAGGTCGAACACCGCGTTGGTCCGCTTGCGCGTGATCGGGCTGTCGGCCGCATCGCCGGCCAGTTGCGACACGGCCACGTCAGAGCTGGCAAACCAGTGTCTGGCGAAGTACCACACGGAGGTCACGCCGAAGCCGTATGACTTGATCCCGCCGCGCGCGTGGTACTGCGGCCGGCCGGCGCGCGCCTGCGCGGCGCTGACGCCGTACCAGGCGTTCATGTAGCGCGAGTCGGCCAGCGTGACGGTGGGGCCGGCGAACCAGAAGAATCTTTCCGAGCTGCCGGGCAGCGGCATATAGGCTCCGATGTCGCCGATCCAGCCGTCGCTGCCGCCCAGGCTGCGGCGCGCGTCGATGCGCAGCACCAGCGGGAATGCTTTCGAGACCGCGTATTCGGCGAACAGCTTGCCTTCCGGCGCCGGGTTGATATTGCCCATGCCGTCCAGGTGCGGCGAGTCTTCCTGGCCGCGCCGACCCAGGTTGTAGGTGAGCGCGATGCCGGCGCGCCAGTTCTTGCCGCGCAACAGGTTCACGCCCAGCCCTTCGCCGATCGACGCAAAGGCGAGGTCGCGGTAGCGGATATCGATGCTGGGGCCGCCGATCACGATGTACTCGGACGAGCCGTCGTAGCGCGGCCGCAGCATGGCGGCGGCGCCAAGCCGGACCTGCCAGTCGGGGATGTCGTCCTGGAACAGCTTCTGCAGCGGAATGCCGGCGGAGAACTGCCATTCGGCCAGCGGTGCCGGCGTCTGGGCGCTGGCCCGGCCCGCGGCCAGCAGCGCGCCGGTGGCCAGCAGCAGGGCGATGCACGAGGAAGTACGCGGTGGAATTCGCTCGGT
The DNA here is from genome assembly GCF_014191175.1 of Cupriavidus alkaliphilus. NCBI lineage: Bacteria > Pseudomonadati > Pseudomonadota > Betaproteobacteria > Burkholderiales > Burkholderiaceae > Cupriavidus > Cupriavidus alkaliphilus. Next base: position 194,359 of record NZ_JACHWE010000002.1, read on the forward strand.
CACGGCAGCCTCCATGCCCGCATGGCGGGCAGCCAGGTTGCGGGCGCGGGGCCCGTGGCGACATCTTTCCACTGGATCGCGGCCTGCGCAACCACTGGCGCGGCGCCGGCGTGAATGCCTGTGGGGCCCGCCTGGTGCCGGGGCGGCGTTCAGTCCAGCAGCTTGTCCAGGGTGATCGGCAAGTCGCGCACGCGCCGGCCGGTGGCGTGGTACACGGCATTGGCAATGGCCGCGGCCACGCCCACGATGCCGATCTCGCCGATGCCCTTGGTGCCCAGCGCATTGATATGCGGATCGTCCTCGTCCACCACCGAGACCTCGATGGTGCCGACGTCGGCATTGACCGGGATGTGGTATTCGGCCAGGTTGGCATTGGCAACGCGCCCGGTGGCCAGGTCCAGTTCGGTCTTCTCGTGCAGCGCCATGCCGATGCCCCAGACAATGCCGCCCATCAGCTGGCTGTGCGCGGTCTTGCGGTTGAGCAGCCGGCCGGCGCCGTAGCGGGCAACGACGCGGTGGACGCGGATCTCGCCCAGTTCCGGGTCGACGCGGACTTCGGCAAAGACCGCGCCGAAGGCGTGCATGGAATACGCCTGGCGCTCCTTGCCGGGCCGGGTGCTGGCGCGGGCTTCGATCGCACGGCCCCCGGCGCGCCGGATCGGCGCGGAGACGGGTTCGCGCTGCGCCGGATCCGAGCGGCGTTGCAGCCAGCCATCGACGATCTCGACGTCCTCCACCGGCGCGCCAGCCAGCGGCGAAGCCGTATCGGCCACGGCCTGGCGGATCAGGCGCTGCCGTGCCGCTTCGGCCGCCTGCTGCACGGCGGGTGCGACGCTGGCCACCGACTGCGAGCCGCCCGACACCGGCGCCTCGGGGAAGGCCGTGTCGCCGAGTTCAAAGCGCACGCGCCCCGGCGGCAGGCCCAGCGCATCGGCGGCGACCTGCGTCATGACGGTATACGTGCCGGTGCCAAGGTCCTGCGAGCCTGAGCGCACCAGCGCCGTGCCGTCCGCCAGCAGGCGCACCATCGCGCTGGCCGGGGAGCGGTAGGTCGGATAGGTGGCGGTCGCCATGCCCAGGCCCACCAGCTTGCCGTCGGCATGCATCGAGCGTGGGGTGGGGTCGCGGCGTGCCCAGCCAAAGCACTCGGCGGCGTCGCGATAGCATTCGCGCAGCGACTTGCTCGAGAACGGCAGCTGCTTTTCCGGATCGGTGTCGGCGTGGTTGCGCAGGCGCAATGCGACCGGATCGATGCCCAGCCGTTCCGCCAGTTCGTCCAGCGCGCATTCCAGCGCAAAGCTGCCGGGGACTTCGCCGGGCGCGCGCATGAAGGTGGGCGTGCCGATATCCAGCTCGACCAGCCGGTGGCTGGTCTGCACGTTGGGGCAGGCATAGAGCCGGCGCGTGATCAGCGCGGCGGATTCCAGCCATTCCTCGATCGTGGAAGTGCATGTGGTCACGTCATGGCGGAGCGCGTGCAGCCCGCCGTCGGCCGCCGCGGCGGCGACCACATGCTGCTCGGTAAGGGGCCGCCCGCCCACCGGGCCGAACATCTGGGTCCGTTCCAACACCAGCCTGACCGGCCGGCTGACCTGCCGCGCCGCCATCGCGGCCAGCACCACGTGCGACCACACCGAGCCCTTGCAGCCAAAGCCACCGCCCACATAGGGGCAGATCACGCGCACCTTGTCGGCGGCGATGCCGAACGCGGCCGCGACCGCCTTGCGCACGCCGGTGACGTATTGCGTCGCGTCGTACAGGGTCAGCTGGTCGCCGTCCCACGCGGCAAGGGTGGCATGCGGCTCCATCGGGTTGTGGGTTTCCATCGGCGTGGTATAGACCGCGTCGATCACGGCAGCGGCGCCGCGCAGGCCCGCGTCGGGATCGCCGCGGCGGCTGTCGGCGGATTCGTCCTCGTCGGGCTTGCGGGCCCGCGTGCGCGCCTGCGCGAAGTCGAGCACGGCATCGGCCTGCCGGTATTGCACCGGCAGGCAGCGCGCGGCGTCGCGGGCCTGTTCGAGCGTATCAGCCACCACTACGGCGATGGGCTGGTTGTTGTAGTGGACCGCGGTGTCCTGCAGCAGGCTCATCACGTGGCCGGCGGTGGGGATGTCGGCGGCCGCCTTGCCGCCCCTGGGCAGGTGCGGGGCGTTGAACGGCGTCAGCACCAGCCGCACGCCCGGCATGCGTTCGCACGCGGCGGTGTCGATGGCGACGATCTCGCCGCGGGCAATGGCGCTGGTCACCATCACCGCGTGGACCAGCCCCGGCAAGGTCTGGTCGGCGCTGTAGCGGGCGCGGCCGGTGACCTTCGGGATGCCGTCGACGCGATCGAGCGGGGTGCCGGTCACGCTCATGCCGAAGCTCCTGGCGGGCCGCTGGCAACCTTCAGCGCCAGGGCGACGGCGCGCTGCGCCAGGCCGATCTTGAACGCGTTATGCGCATACGGGTGCGCGCCGTCTAGCAGCAGCCGCGCCGCGTCGGCCGCGCTGTGCGCGCTCAGCGGCCGGCCGGCCAGGGCGCGTTCCGCCGCGGGCACGCGCCAGGGCTTGTGCGCCACGCCGCCCAGCGCGAGCCGGGCGCTGCGCACGAGCTTGCCGTCGAGTTCGAGCGCCGCGGCGACCGAAACCAGGGCGAAGGCAAAGCTGGAGCGGTCGCGCACCTTCAGGTAGTGCGCGTGGGCGGCGTAGGGCGAGGGCGGCAGGTCGATGGCGACGATCAGCTCGCCGGGCGCCAGCATGGTGTCGCATTGCGGGGTGTCGCCGGGCAGGCGGTGGAAGTCGCCGATCGGGATGCGGCGCTCGCCGGTGGTGGCCCGCACCACGATCACGGCCTCGAGCGCGGCCAGCGCCACGCACATGTCGGACGGATGCACGGCAATGCAATGTTCGCTGGCGCCCAGGATGGCGTGGATGCGGTTGATGCCGTCGCGGGCGCCGCAGCCCGAGCCGGGCTTGCGCTTGTTGCAGGCCGGGAAGCCCAGGTCATAGAAGTAATGGCAACGAGTGCGCTGCAGCAGGTTGCCGCCCACCGTGGCCATATTGCGCAGCTGCCCGGAGGCGCCCGACAGCAGCGCCTGCGCCAGCAGCGGATAGCGTTCGCGCACCAGCGCATGGTTGGCCGCATCGGTGTTGCTGGCCATCGCGCCCAGGCGCAGGCCGCCTTCGGGCAGCGCCGTTATCTGGTCCAGTGGCAGCCGGCTGACGTCGACCAGCAGCCGCGGCGCTTCCACGCCGGCCTTGACCAGGTCCAGCAGGTTGGTGCCGCCCGCCACATAGCGCGCGCCCGGCTGGCTCCCCAGGCGCATGGCCTCGTCGACCGAACCCGGCCGTTCATAAGCGAAAGGATTCATGGTCGGCCTTAGCTGCCGCCGCCCGTGCCGCAGGCTGCGCGGACCGCGGCAACGATATTGGGGTAGGCGCCGCAGCGGCACAGGTTGCCGCTCATGCGCTCGCGGATCTCATCGTCGCCGAGCGGCAACGGCGGCGGGCTCAGCGGCTGCACCGCGCTGGCATGGCCGGCCTGAGCCTCGGCCAGCATGCCCACCGCCGAGCAGATCTGGCCGGGGGTGCAGAAGCCGCACTGCAGCGCGTCGTGGGTGACGAAGGCCTGCTGCATCGGATGGAGGGTGTCGCCGTTGGCCAGGCCTTCGATGGTGGTGATGTGGCGGCCTTCCTGCATCACCGCGAGCGTCAGGCAGGCGTTGATGCGGCGGCCGTCGACCAGCACCGTGCACGCGCCGCACTGGCCGCGGTCGCAGCCCTTCTTGGCGCCGGTCAGCTGGAGGATTTCACGCAGCGCGTCGAGCAGCGTGCAGCGCGGCTCCAGTTGCAGCGTGCAGGGCTTGCCGTTGACATGGAGCGTGACCGCGCGGGTGGCCGCGCCTGGCGGGGCAGTGGCATTGCAATGGGCCGGAACATTGTCTTCGGACATGGGCGAGCCTTCTGTCTGCGTCCCGGCAGGCCGTCAGAGGGCGCCGGGAATACCGGAAGGCTGCAAGTTCAGTGCCGGGCAGCGCCCCGGCCATGGCGCCGCGGGCGGTACGGCAACGCGGTGCGGCAAGCGTCAAAAACGCCACGCGGTGCGTGTAGAAATTACGCTGGAAAATACGTACCGCGATACGTGCGGCGGTACGTGGCAGCGAAACCTGGCGCCGCAAACAAAAAACGGCGCCCGGAGGCGCCGCCATGAGGCTATGCAGGCCGGGTTCAGCCCTTCAGCACGCTGCCGATGGCCTTGGCCACGATGCCGACATTGCGCTCGTTCAGGCCGGCCACGCACATGCGGCCCGAGCGCAGCAGGTACACGCCATGCTGCTCGCGCAGCCTTTCGGCCTGGTCGGCGGTAAGGCCGGTGTAGGTGAACATGCCGCGCTGGGTCAGGTAGCGCGACAGCGCCTCGCCGCTGACATGGTCGCGCAGGTGGTGGTGGATGGCCTCGCGCATGCGCGCGATGCGGCCGCACATCTCGGCCAGTTCCTGTTCCCACAGCTGGCGCAGTTCGGGCGTGGTCAGCACCTTGGCCACCACGCGCGCGCCGTGCGTGGGCGGGTTGCTGTAGTTGGCGCGCACCGCGCCGGTCAGCTGGCCCAGCACGTTCGATGCCTCGGCCGCGGTGTTGCAGAACACGCTCAGGCCGCCGCAGCGCTCGCCGTACAGCGAGAAGTTCTTCGAGAACGAGTTGGCCACCAGGCAGGGCACGTCCTGCGCCACCAGTTCGCGGATGGCGAAGGCGTCGTCTTCCAGGCCGGCGCCGAAGCCCTGGTAGGCCATGTCGACGAACGGCAGCAACTGATTGGCCTTGAGCAGCGCGATCAGCTGGCGCCACTGGTCCTGGTTCAGGTCCACGCCGGTCGGGTTGTGGCAGCAGGCATGCAGCAGCACGATGCTGCCGGCCGGGATCGCGCGCAGCGCGTCGATCATGGCGTCGAACTTCAGGCCGCCGGTGGCGTCGTCATAGTACGGGTAGGTATTGACGGTGAAGCCGGCGCGCTCGAACACCACGCGGTGGTTTTCCCAGCTAGGGTCGCTGATCCACACCTGCGCCTGCGGGTAGTAGCGCTTGAGGAAATCGGCGCCCACGCGCAGCGCGCCCGATCCGCCCAGCGTCTGCAGCGTGGCGATGCGGCCGGCGGCGCGCGCCGGCGAGTCCTCGCCGAACACCAGTGCCTGCACGGCGTTGCGGTAGGCCGCCAGGCCCGACATCGGCAGGTAGGGGCGCGGACCCATGTCGGCCAGCAGCGCGGCCTCGGCCTGTGCCACGGCCTGCATCACCGGCAGGCGGCCGTCGTCGTCAAAGTAGATGCCGATGCTCAGGTTGACCTTGTCGGTGCGCGGGTCGCGCTGGAAGTCCTCGTTGAGCGAGAGGATCGGATCGCCGGGAAAGGCCTCGATGTGTGCGAACATGGGATGCGATGGAGTTGGGTCGGGGGCGGCTGCCGCGGCGCAAGACGCCGCGCAGCCCGGGATTTTAACCGGCGGCGCCCGCCGCCTGCGGGCGCCGCCTGGCGGCTCAGCGCAGCTGCTGCGCGGCCACGCCGGCTTGCAGCGCGGCGCCGGCCTTCTTCTGGCGCACCAGGTAGCTTACGCCGAGCACCACCAGCCACACCGGGATCAGGTACACCGAGAGGCGCAGGCCTTCGGTCAGGTACATCACCACCAGGATGCCGGCCAGGAACACCAGGCACAGGTAGTTGGTCAGCGGATAGCCCCAGCTCTGGAACGCCGTGGCCTGGCCGGCCTTGCGCTTGTCGGCGCGGAACTTCAGATGGATCAGGCTGATCATGGCCCAGTTGATGATCAGCGCCGACACCACCAGCCCCATCAGCATCTCGAATGCCTTGCCCGGCATGAAGTAGTTGATCACCACGCAGGCCGCGGTCGCCACCGCCGAAAACGCCAGTGCTGTCAGCGGGATGCCGCGCTGGTTGACCTTGAGCAGCGCCTTGGGCGCGTTGCCCTGTTTGGCCAGGCCATACAGCATGCGGCTGTTGCAGTACACGCCGCTGTTGTAGACCGACAGCGCCGCGGTCAGCACCACCACGTTCAGCACGTTGGCCACCCAGTTGCTGTTCAGCGCATGGAAGATCAGCACGAACGGGCTGCCGCCGGTGACCACGTTCTCCCACGGGTACAGCGACAGCAGCACTGCCAGCGCGCCCACGTAGAAGATCAGGATGCGGTAGATCACCTGGTTGGTGGCCTTGGGAATGGTTTTCTCGGGCGAGTCCGCCTCGGCCGCGGTGATACCCACCAGCTCCAGGCCGCCGAACGAGAACATGATCACCGCCATGGCCATCACCAGGCCGCCCATGCCGTTGGGGAAGAAGCCGCCGTGCTGCCACAGGTTGGCCACGCTGGCCTGCGGGCCGGCGTTGCCGGACAGCAGCAGGTAGCCGCCGAAGCCGATCATGCCGATGATCGCCGCGACCTTGATGATCGAGAACCAGAATTCCATCTCGCCGAAGGACTTCACGCTCGCCAGGTTGATCGCGTTGATGATGACGAAGAACGCCAGCGCCGAGACCCAGGTGGGAATCTCCGGCCACCAGTACTGCACGTAGATGCCGACGGCGGAGAGTTCCGCCATGCTCACCAGGATGTACAGCACCCAGTAGTTCCAGCCCGACAGGAAGCCGGCGAAGTGGCCGCAGTACTTGTCGGCAAAGTAGCTGAACGAGCCGGCGACGGGCTCGTCCACCACCATCTCGCCGAGCTGGCGCATGATGAAGAAGGCCACGATGCCGGCGATGGCATAGCCCAGCAGGACCGAGGGCCCCGCCATCTTGATGGTCTGGGCGATGCCCAGGAAAAGTCCGGTGCCGATGGCGCCGCCCAGCGCGATCAGCTGGATGTGCCGGTTCTTCAGCCCGCGCTTGAGCGAGCCGTCGTTGTTGCTGGAATGCATGCAGTGTTTCCTCTACCCATTCTCATGGAATGCGGGCCCGCGTCTCTGGCTTTTGTCGGAGTCGGACGCTTGGGCCTGGGGGTCGTCGCCGCGCGCGCGGCAGGGTGTCTGCCGCGCGGGGCGTGCGCGTTGCCGGACCGGCGCGCCGACGAAGGCGGCCGGTCAGGGCAGGCCGATGCCGGTCAGGCCTCGACCTTGAGCGTGCCGCGTTCGATCTGGTCGCGTTCCAGCGACTCGAACAGTGCCTTGAAGTTGCCTTCGCCGAAGCCTTCGTCGCCCTGGCGCTGGATGAACTCGAAGAACACCGGGCCGAGCGCAGTCTTGGAGAAGATCTGCAGCAGCAGACGGGGCTTGCCGCCTTCGGTGGTGCCGTCCAGCAGGATGCCGCGCGACTTCAGTTGCTCGACCGGCTGGCCGTGGCCGGGCAGGCGGGTGTCGAGCGCCTCATAGTAGTAGTCGTTCGGCGCGGTCATCAGCGGCACGCCGGCCAGCTGCAGGCGGTCGATGACCTCGATCAGGTTGTCGGTCAGGAAGGCGATGTGCTGGATGCCCTCGCCGTTGAAGGCCATCAGGAACTCTTCGATCTGGCCGGCGCCCTTGGACGATTCCTCGTTCAGCGGAATGCGGATCTTACCATCCGGCGCGGTCATGGCCTTGGAGGCCAGGCCGGTGTACTCGCCCTGGATGTCGAAGTAGCGGATTTCGCGGAAGTTGAACAGCTTTTCGTAGAAATTGGCCCAATAAGCCATGCGGCCACGGTAGACGTTGTGGGTCAGGTGGTCGATCAGCTTGAGGCCGTGGCCGATCGGGTGGCGGTCGACGCCCTCGATGAACTCGAAGTCGATGTCATAGATCGACTTGCCTTCCTCGAAGCGGTCGATCAGGTACAGCGGCGCGCCGCCGATGCCCTTGATCGCCGGCAGGCGCAGCTCCATCGGACCGGTCGGGATTTCCACCGGCTGCGCGCCCAGTTCCAGAGCGCGGGCGTAGGCCTTGTGCGAATCCTTCACGCGAAAAGCCATGCCGCAGGCGCTCGGGCCGTGCTCGGCGGCAAAGTAGGCGGCGTGGCTGTGCGGCTCGCGGTTGACGATGAAGTTCACTTCGCCCTGGCGGTACAGCACCACGTCCTTGGAGCGGTGCTTTGCCACCAGCGTGAAGCCCATCTGCTCGAACAGCGGCTCAAGCAGGTTGGGGGTGGGCGAGGCGAATTCCACGAATTCGAAGCCCATCAGCTGCATCGGATTGTCAAACAGGTCGGCCATGGCTTTCTCGGTAAGAACGTAGGGGCGGGAAATAATATTGTGGCTTCAGCACTTGCTTGCGCAGTCGCGCCGGGGCCAGCCGGCTCGGCACCAGACCCGTGATGGCATGGGTTTGCGGTGCGCTTGCTTGGGATGCAGTGTATATTCGGGGCGGCAAAATTGGATTTCGTAAAACAGGCAGGGAAACCCTAGATTATGAAATTTGATTTCCTGAATACCTGAAATGAGGAAACCGAAGTGCAATCAATCGAGCTGGACCGCACCGATCGCCGCTTGCTCGGGGTGCTGCAGGAGAACGGGCGGGCATCCAACCTGGAACTGGCCGAGGCCATCGCGCTGTCGCCGGCGCAGACCTTGCGGCGCCACCGCCGGCTGGAAGAAGCCGGGCTGGTCAAGCGCTACGAGGCGCGGCTGGATGCCGCGGCGCTGGGCTTCGGCGTGGTGGCCTTTATCCACGTGACGATGGAGCGCGGACATATCCGCGACCTTTCCAACTTCAAGCGCCTGGTGGCGGAACTGGCGCAGATCCAGGAGTGCTTCTCGGTGACCGGCGATATCGACTACGTGCTGAAGGTGGTCGCGCGCGACCTGAAGTCTTTGTCCGATTTCCTGCTGGATACCCTGATGCGTATTCCCGGCGTCAGCGGCGTGAAGTCGAGCGTGTGCCTGGACGAGATCAAGTGCACCAGCGCGGTGCCGATGGAGCCCTGAAGCGGGCCGGTCAGTCCTCGGGCAGATCAATGCGGTCGCACTGCACGTTCATCGCGCGGCAGACCGCGCACCACGATGCCCGCGCGCCCGGGGCGGCTTCGCAGCGGGAGTTGCCGCCGGTCACCGTGCCGCCGGGCGGCGCCGGGTCTTGCCCATGGGCGGGGCCGGCGGGTTCCGGCTGCGGCGCCCTGGACGGCGGCGGCCGGCCGCCACAGGCCTGCGCCACGGCGGCATCGAGCGCCTGCAGGCCCACCGGCTTGACCACCACGGCGTTCATGCCCGCGGCCAGGGCCGCGGCGTGGTCGCCCGCCATGGCACTGGCGGTGCAGCCTACGATGGGGATGCAGCGGTGGGCGTCGTCGCGGGCTCGCACCGCGCGCGTGAAGGCCAGGCCGTCCATCACCGGCATGGCGCAGTCGCACACGATTACATCGAAGCTGCCGCGATCCAGCGCGGCCAGGGCTTCGCGGCCATCGTGCGCCGTGCTGACGCGGTGGCCCAGGTGTTCCAGCTGGCGTTGCAGCAGCAGGCGGTTGGGGGCGTGATCGTCGATCACCAGGATGCCGGCGTTGCGTCGCGGGCAACCGGCCATGGGCAACGGCGGCGCCGGCTCGGCCGCTTCGGCCGGCTGCGGCGCGCTGGCGATGGCCAGCGGCAGCGACACCGCCATGCGTGTGCCCCGGCCCGGCTGGCTGGTCAGCGTGATGCGGCCGCCCATGGCCGTGGCCAGGCGCCGGCAGATCGCCAGCCCCAGCCCGGTGCCGCAGGCATGGGTGCGCGCGCAGCCGTGCGCCTGCTCGAACGGCTGGAACAGCCGGGCCTGGGCCTCGAGGGGAATGCCGACGCCGGTGTCGGAAACGGTCAGCACGACGTGCTGGACGCCGTCGCAGGGCGCCTGCGCATCCAGGCGGACGTGGACCGTGCCGCGGTCGGTAAAGCGCACCGCATTGGACACCAGGTTGGCCAGGATCTGCCGCAAGCGCAGCGCGTCGACCTGATGCAGCGGCGCCAGAGCGGCGCTGACGCCGCTGGTCAGGGGCAGGCCTTTTTGCGCGGCCACGGGCCCGAAGATCAGCAGGGTATCGTCGACCAGCGCTGACAGCGACGCGGGCGCCGGATGGATGCTGAACTTGCCCGCCTCCAGCTTGGACAGGTCGAGGATGTCATCGATCAACGCCAGCAGCCCCAGTGCCGACTTGTGCGCGGTGACCAGCTGCAGCCGCTGCTCGTGCGGCAGATGGCTTTGGGCCAGCGTCAGCTCGAGCATGCCGGTGATGGCATTCATCGGCGTGCGGATCTCGTGGCTGACCGACGCCAGGAAAGCGGACTTGGCGCGGTTGGCGGCTTCGGCCTCGGTCTTGGCCTGGGCCAGCTCGGCCAGCATCTGGTGGCGCTCGGTCAGGTCGACGCAGCCGCCGGCCAGGCCCTTGACGGTGCCGTCGGCGCCGCGCAGCGGGGTCAGCCAGTTCAGCACATGCAGGGTGCGGTCGCCCAGGCGCAGGCATCGGTCCGCGCGCAGCGGCGCGCCGTTGTCGATGACCTGGCGGTAGTCGTGCGCCAGTTCCGCGATGTCGAGGGCAAGGGGGTGTGACGCCTGCAGGGCGTCCAGCGGCTGCCCCAGCAGGGTGCCGCGCGTGGCGCCCAGCAGTTCCTCATAGCTGCGGTTGCAGGCGACGAGCCGCAGCCGGGCATCGCGCAGATAGACCGGCTGGGGAATGCCATCGAGCAGCGCGGTCTGGATCGCGACGTGGTCCTTCAGGGCGGTTTCCGCGGCCCGGCGCCGGCGCACCTCGCGGTACAGCGCGATGATCCACGCCAGCAGGCATGGCGTGAGGACGCACAGCACCCCGGTGGACCAGCCCAGCAATTGCGCATGCGAATCCGGCGCTGGCACCTGGGCCGACGCCGCCACGGTTGCCGCCAGCGCTGGGGTCACCGCGCCCTGCGACAGGACGATGGCCAGGGCCATGGCGCACGCGAGCCGCCGCGCACGCGCGCTCCGGGTCCGTGCCGGGGCCCGGGCGGGTTGGGTGGCATCGACAGCGGCACGAAGCGGGCGCGTGGTGACGGGCGGCGAAACAGAAGAGAGCGGACGGAACGGCAAGCGGGTTGGCGAGGTCGGTGAAGTGTTTTCACTCTAGGGGCGCGGGCCCGCCAACTCATTAGGACGAATCTGAAATTGATACGGAAATTTCGAAATCGCGGGCACTTTGCCGTCGGTCACGCCACATATAGAACACAATCTGGGCCCGCTTGCGGCGCGATGGGGAGCATGACGGCGGCACTGCAATGCCAGCACGTTTGCGGTGCATCACATGAACGGCGCCGCCGCTATGGCAAGCGCGCCCTTTCGGAAGAAACCACCCGTGCCTCGGAAATTTCTGGTTTCGTAAGGCGTAAAGGCTTAGCACAATGATGTGCCCGCTCGCGCGGAAAACGCGATGTTTGCAACGGAGTACAGCTTGACCACAATCCTGATCGTCGATGACCACCCGCCCGTGCGCGCCGTACTCAAGACGCACTTTTCCCAGGTGCTGGGCGTCACCCACGTGCTCGAGGCGGACAATGGCCAGGCGGCCATCGAGATCGTGCGGCAATACCTGCCCGACGTGGTCATCCTGGATCTGGATATTCCCAAGATCAACGGGCTGGACGTGATTCCGCGTCTCAAGGCCAGCCATCCCACGGTGCGCATCCTGGTCATCTCGGGCCAGGACCAGAACGTCTTCGCACCCCGCGCGCGCCATGCCGGCGCCCACGGCTTTGTCAGCAAGACGCAGGAACTCGCCGAAATCGTGCGGTGCACGGAGTCGGTGCTGGCGGGCTATACGGTGATGCCGGAGATCGACCACGGCAAATCCGGGCTGGCTGACGAAGCCGAGCGCCTGGCCTCGCTGTCGGACAAGGAACTGGTGGTCATGCAGATGCTGGCGCGGGGCATGTCGAACAAGGAAATCGGGCAGGTACTGTTTATTTCCAACAAGACCGTGAGCACGCACAAGACCCGGGTGATGGAAAAGCTGGGCGCAAAATCGATTGTCGATGTCATCGATTTTGCGCGGCGCCACCATATTGCGGTGGGATAGCGTGCACGCCGCCGAAGCGCAGTCCCGCCCCCGGGCCCTGTTGCTGGCACCCGCCGGCGACCCGGGCTGGTTGGCGGATGCCGCGCGCATCCTGCGGGACCTCGGCTTCGTGGTGCAGATCGGCGTAAGCGCGCCGGTGGCGGATATGGCCGCCGATGTCGACCTGGTGATGGCGAGTGCCGCTGCCGGCGTGCCATCCCCGCTGCAGGCATGGCGCGCCCGCGGCGCGGTCTGCGCCATGGTGTTGCCGCCGGGCGCGGTGCCGGCGGCTGGCGCAGACGCCGGCGTGGCCACTCTGCCTACGCCGGTCACCGAAGCGACGTTGCTCGCCATGCTGGCCGGCCAGCACTACGTGGCGCTGTCCGCGCGCGAGGCCGCCGGCATCGCCGGGGCCATTGCCGCGCAGACCTTCGGCAATCCGGCATTCGCCAGGGAACTGCTGGATGCGCTGGTGAGCTCGACCCGCGATGACCTGGCGCAACTGCGCCGGGCCGGGCCCGACCTGGAAACATTACGGGGCGTCGCGCACCGGCTCAAGGCCTCTGCCCACTACATCGGCTGCCATGCGCTGCGGCTGACGGCGCAGCGGCTCGAGCATGCCGCCCGCGATGGCGATGCAGCCACGGCCGCGGCGCTGGCAGCGATCGTGGCGCCAACGGCGGCACGGCTGCTCGGGCTGCTGGCCAGCCTGGCTTCCGCAAATCATGCCGATAACGCCCGCGAAAAATAGCACAGCGGGAATACACCGAATTGGCGCGATGCCGGCGCTTGATTATTCTGGTGCATTGAATGGAAATAAGGCGTGCATTATTGATTATCAGGAATAAATCACGCCGATTTATTTTGTCCGGGACTGGTTGAATGCCGGATGCTGCCGGGCCTTTGCCGGCTGTGGCTTCAGGCATTTACGGGGAGGAGGGCAGGGATGGCCCATATCATGGCGTCAATGCCGGAGTCGGCGGTCTATTTCCACCTGGCCGCGGTGGCGCTGCTGCTGCTGGGACTGGCTGCGTTCCGCGCGGTGGCTTATGTCATAGCCTCGCCGCATGGGCGCCCGGCGCGTGCCCGGCGCATGCTGCTGGTCAGCGCCGGCCGCGTGCTGGCGGTCGGCGCGATCTGGACCGCCATCGTCTACGGCCACGGCGTTACCGAGCGGGCCGGCGCGCACAACTGCCGCCGGGTGCCGGCCGTCGATGCCGCGGCCCGCTACGCCGCCGAATACTGCTACCTTGGCGGCGAGCGGATCTTGCTGCGGATCTACGGCGCCGAACGCGACCGGGTGCTGGCCCATCGCACCTTCACCAGTACCGGGCCGGTGCGGCTCAGCTGGGACGGGCAGGCGGTGGTATTCGACCCGGCTGCGCCGGGCCGCAAGGGTCGGCTGGCATTGCCGCCCGCGCTGCACGACCGGCTGCTGGCGCGGCTGCCTTGAGTGTGCAATCGCGCAGGTCAGCGCGCTAGCGCGGCTGCTCCAGCATGCGGGCCAGCACCGCGTCCAGGCCGTCGGGCCGTGGCAGCTGCGCGATCAGCCAGCGCACGGCCTCGGACAATTGCTGCGCGTCATAGTCCGGCGCGAAGCTGTGCAAGGTGGCGCCGTGCAGGAAGCAGCGCAGCGCCAGCCATTCCGGCTGGGGCGGTGCGTCCGGCGGCTGGCCGAACAGCCGTTGCGGCACCGCCGCCAGCGGTTCGTGCACGGCGCGGGCAAGGCGGATGTCGCCGCGCGTTGCCATCCACACCTCCAGGATCGCCAGCGAGGCATGCCGTCGCGGCCGGTTTGCCAGCACATGCAGCATCAGGTGCATGCGCAGTGACGGGCCCAGCGGCCCGAGCGCTGCCAGGCGGTCGGCTTCGCGCTCCAGCAGCGACTTCAGCATGACCGGCAGCAGGTCGTAGCGCCCTTCCGGAAAGTGGTGGCGCAGCGAGCCGCGGCTGGTGCCCGCCAGCTCGCACACGCGCGCTTCGGAAAAGGCCGCGTAGCCTTGCTCGATGAGCAGGGTCGCGGCGGCGTCGATCAGGGACTGGCGGGTACTGGCGCTGCGTTCGGCTTGGCTGGGCATGGGCCGGATTGTAGCAATCGCGCGGGACGGCTTTCCTCGGCCACGGTACGGCGGCGCTTGGGTCCAACGCGAAAATGCAGGCCCGCGCAGCGAACCTTCGGCGCACAGCAGGGGCTTCAGTGCGGCGCTGCCGCCGGAATGTCGGCACTGCAGCTCGGTGCCGTCTCGTCGTGCGAATGCGGGGCGAGGGCGCCGGGAATGCGGGGGGTGTCGAGGCCCTTGCCACGCAGCCACTCGGCCGTGGTAGCGGCGGCGCGGTCGATCAGTTCGCCGCAGCGGGAGTAGTCGTAGGGCGAGATATCGAGCGGGCACAGCGGTGGCACCACGCTGATCTGCGCCTGGCTGGCGAAGTGCTGCAGATCGTGCACCAGCTGGCGCGCCACCAGCAGCGAGAGCGCGTTGAACGCATGCTCCAGCGCGCCGCGCGGCGGGCGGCGCTCGGCGCAGGTAAAGCCCGCCGGCAGCACGATCACGCGGGTGGCGCCGAGGCCGATCGCGGTCGACACCGGCGTATTGTTGGCCACGCCGCCGTCGATCAGGGTACGGCCCGCCAGCCGCACCGGCGGAAACACGCCGGGAATGGCGGCGCTGGCCAGCACCGCGTCGACGATGCTGCCGCTGGACAGCACCACTTCGTCGCCGCTCTGCATGTCGGTTGCCACCACGTGCAGCGGCAGTTCGGCGGCCTCCAGGTTGCGCGGCCCGAAATGCCGCGCCAGCAGGCTGCGCAAACCCGTCGCCTCCACCAGGTGGCCGCGGCCGCCACCGAACATGTTCCAGACACTGCGCCAGCTCCACGGCAGGATGTCCGTGCGCCGGATCGCGCGCCACAGCGCGTCGAGCCGCTGCGCGCCGTCCACGCCCGGGTTGCAGGCAAAGTAGGCGCCGTTGATGGCCCCGGCCGACGCGCCGATCACGATGTCCGGCGTCACGCCCCAGGCCGCCAGTTCACGCAGCATCCCCACCTGGATCGCACCCAGGCTTCCGCCGCCGGCGAATACAAAGGCTGTCTTGTCCATGGCTGCGGCGGTCTCCCCTGGCTTGTCGGCGTCTTGTGCAAAAGGATAGGCGACGTACGGGCCATCCGACAGTCCGGCCTGCCACCGCGGCGGGCGCGTTTTTTGGCTTAATAGTGCAATTAACCGCCATGAGTTAGCCCCGCCCGCGGGCTTGGGCGCCCGCAAGGGCGGGGCAGCGGTTGCGGCGGGGTGGTGGTACCGGGGATCAGTCCAGGAACTCGTCGGCGGAGATGCCGAGCTGAGCGGCCATGTGTTCGACCAGGCCTTGCAGCCTTGCCACTTTCTCGGTCAGCGCCTGTTGCTCGGCGCGCAGCTGTTCCAGTTCGGCCGACGGTGCGGCGTCGCCGTCGGCGCCGCGCCCGCTGTCTTCTGCGGCCGCCGCGGCGCTGGCTTCGCCGCTCAGCAGATGCATCCAGCGGTTCTCACGGGCGCCGGGGGCGCGCGGCAGGCGCACTACGCGCGGCGGCGTCTGGCTGGCCAGCTCGTCGAGGAAGGCCTCGACCGAGGAAATGTCGGCAAAGCTGTGCAGGCGCGCGGTATTCAGGCGCAGTTCGGCGGCCGTTTGCGGCCCGCGCAGCAGCAACATCGCCAGAAGAGCGACCGACTGGCTCGGCACGCCGAGCGCGCGCTGCATGTTGTGCTCGAAGCGCGGCACGCGGCTGCTGCTGCCTTCGAAGACCAGGCTCAGGCCCTTGAGGCCGTCGATGGCCTCAAGGATTTCAGCCTCGCTGACATTCATCACCGGCGCGCGCGCGGTCTTCTGGTTGCAGCCCGAAGCCAGCGCGTTGAGCGACAGCGGGTAGGTATCGGGTACGGTGTGCTGCTTTTCGACCAGCACGCCCAGCACGCGGCCTTCGACTGGCGTGAGGGCGCGCAATGCCGGGCGCGCGGGACGGTCGTTGGGCGGGGTCGGATCGGATTCAGGAGTGGCTGGCATCAAGTCTTCAGTGTTTTGACAGTGGTGGCGCCGGTACCGGCTGGCCGGAGCGCCGAGGCGGACATTCAATCCCAAGCCGGCGCAATACGCAACTGTCGGCGCCCCACGGCCTCGCATTCCCCGTCGCGCCGTCTACTATCGATAGGCCGCGCCGCGGCGGCCGGGATACGCGCGATCCGGCGGGTACCGATGTCATCAGGGGGCAGCATGGCGAACTTGCAGGCGGAGGCAGTGGCGGTCGAAGCGGAGCCGGGCGCAGAGGCCGGTGGCGGCCTGGAGGCACCGTACTCCACGCTGGAATCACGCTGGCACCAGATGTTCCCGCAACTGACCGCCGACGAGATGGAGCGCGTGCGCCGCTTCGGCACGCCGCAGAGCTGGCACGCGGGCGAGAAGCTGTTCGCCATCGGCCAGTCCGGGCGCGGCATGTACCTGGTCACCAGCGGCCGCGTGCGCGTGATGCGGCGCGACGGCCTGGGGCGCGAACACCAGATCACCGAGCAGGGGCCCGGGCACTTCCTGGCCGAGGTCGGCACCCTGGCCGGCCGCCCGGCACTGGTCGACGGCGTCGCCGTCACCGAGACCCATGGCTACGTGATCATGCCGGACCGGCTGCGTGCGCTGCTGGTGGCCGAGGCCGAACTGGGCGAGCGCATCATGCGCGCGCTGATCCTGCGCCGCGTGGGGCTGATCGAGTTCGGCAGCGGCCCGGTGCTGGTGGGCCACGGCACCGAGCCGCAACTGCTGGCGCTGCAGGCCTTCCTGCGGCGCAACGGCTACCCGCATACCGTCATCGATATCGACGCGGACCGCGACTGCTCCTTATTGCTCGACTACGCCAACGCGCCCGCGAGCGACTTTCCGCTGGTGATCTGCGCCGACGGCCGCGTGCTGCGCGCTCCGGACGAGGGGCAGCTGGCGTCGTGCCTGGGCCTGCTGCCGGAGTTCGACCCCGACCATGTCTATGACGTGGTGGTGGTCGGCGCCGGGCCGGCCGGACTGGCGACGGCGGTCTATGCCGCCTCCGAAGGCCTGTCGGTGGCGGTGATCGATTGCCGCTCGCCGGGCGGGCAGGCGGGCGCGAGCGCGCGCATCGAGAACTACCTGGGTTTCCCGACCGGCATCTCCGGACAGGCGCTGGCCGGCCGCGCGTTCGTGCAGGCGCTCAAGTTCGGCGCGCACATCGCGATTCCGCTGGAGGTGAAGGCACTGCACTGTGGGGCCGACCCGATCCGGCTGGAGCTTGCCGACGGCCGCATGGTGCCGACCCATACCGTGGTGATCGCCACCGGCGCGCAGTACCGCCGCCCCGGCATCGCCGGGCTCGAGCATTTCGAAGGCCGCGGGGTCTACTACTGGGCCTCGCCGGTGGAAGCCAAGCTGTGCAAGAACGAGCCGGCGATGCTGGTGGGCGGCGGCAATTCGGCCGGGCAGGCGGCGGTGTTCCTGGCCTCGCATGCGGCGCATGTGCATATGCTGGTGCGCGGCCCGGGCCTGGCCGCCACCATGTCGCGCTACCTGATCGACCGCATCGCCGCGCTGCCGAATATCACGCTGCATACCCATGCCCAGATCAGCGCGCTGGACGGCGACGGCTGGCTCAGCGCGGTGCACTACGATTGCCGCGCCGAGCATCCCGCGCCGGTCACCATGGCGGTGCGGCATCTGTTCCTCTTCATCGGTGCCGACCCGAATGCGACGTGGCTGCGCACCTGCCATGTCGAGGTCGATGACAAGGGCTTCGTGCGCACCGGCGGCGGCGCGCTGGGCTGCGCGTCGGCGGTGCCGTATCCGCTGCAGACCAGCGTGCCGGGGGTGTTTGCCATTGGCGACGTGCGGGCGGGATCGACCAAGCGCGTTGCCGCCGCGGTCGGCGAAGGCGCGGCGGTGGTGGCGCAGATCCACGATTACCTGGCAAAGATCCAGGCACCTGCTTCCCACTGAGCGGCGGGCGGCTTCACCCCTGCGCCTCGCGCTCCAGCAGTTCGCGCTTGCGCGCCACGCCCCAGCGATAGCCTGACAGGTCGCCGTCGCTGCGTACCACGCGATGACAGGGAATCGCCACCGCCAGGTGGTTGGCCGCGCACGCCTGCGCCACCGCGCGCACCGCGCGCGGCGCGCCGATGCGGGCCGCGATCTCGGCGTAGCTGGCGGTGCTGCCGGCGGGGATTTCCCGCAACGCTTGCCATACGCGCTGCTGGAACGCGGTGCCGCGCACGTCCAGCGGCAGCGCCAGGCCGATCGAGGGCGCTTCGATCAGGCCGACCACCTGAGCCACGAGCTGCTCGAAGTGCGCGTCGCCGCCGATCAGGTTGGCGCGCGGGAAGCGGTCCTGCAGGTCTTGCAGCAGTGCTTGCGGATCGTCGCCCAGCAGGATTGCACAGACGCCGCGCTCGCTCTGCGCCACCAGGATCGCGCCCAGCGAGCATTGGCCGATGGCAAAGCGAATATCGATGTCGGCGCCGCCCGCGCGGTAGCGCGATGGGGTCATGCCGAGCACGGCGTCGGAGGTCTCGTAGAAGCGGCTGTTGGAGCCGAACCCGGCATCGTAGATGGCCTCGGTCACGGAGTCGCTGGTTTCCAGTTGCTCGCGCAGTTTCCTGGCCCGATGCGCGGCGGCGTACGCACGCGGGGTCAGGCCGGTGGCGCTCTTGAACAGGCGGTGGAAGTGGTAGGGGCTGATGCCCGCGGCGCCGGCCAGCTCCGGCAGCGTGGGCACGACGTCGGCGGCCTCGATGCGGCGGCAGGCGTCGGCCACCATGGCCGCGTGCCGTGCCGCCAGCGCGGGCGGCGCCGCACGGCGGCTGGGGCGGTAGCCGGCGGCTTCGGCCGCGGCGGCGTTGTCGAAGAACTCGACATTGGCCGGATGCGGCAGCCGCGACGGGCTGCTCGGCAGGCAATACACGCCGGTGGTCCTGACCGCATAGACGAAGTCGCGGTCGGCGCCCGGGTCGCGCGCCAGCACGCGCGCCCAGCGCGGATCCTGTTCGACCAGGGTGGCTTCGGCTGCTTGCGCGGAACGGCGGATGGATCGGGTCATGGATGCCTCACGTAGCGTCGTGGAAGATGATGCCGAGCGTGTAGCGCTGTCCGGCATGCAGCCGGCTGACACCATGCCGCAGGTTGACGCGATAGCTGCCGCGGCTGCCCTGCACCGGCCGCTGGCTGACCGCGAACACCACGGCATCGCCCTGGCGCAGCGCCACCACCTCGGCGCGCGACTGCATGCGCGGACGCTGCTCGGTCAGCACGAACTCGCCGCCGGTGAAGTCGCGGCCCGGCTCCGAGAGCAGGATCGCGACCTGCAGCGGAAACACGTGCTCGCCGTACAGGTCCTGGTGCAGGCAGTTGTAGTCGCCCGGCCCGTAGCGCAGCAGCAAGGGCGTCGGCCGCGACTGGCCGGCATCGTGGCAGCGCGCGATGAAGTCCCGGTGCGCGGCGGGGTAACGGACGTCGATGCCCATGGCGGCATTCCAGCGGTTGGCTACCGGCACCAGGTGCGGGTAGAACGCCGTGCGCAGTCCGGCGACCAGGCCGGGCAGGGGATAGCGGAAGTACTTGTATTCGCCCTGGCCGAAGCCGTGCCGACGCATCTCGATGCGCGAGCGGTACAGCGCGTCATTGCCATAGCCGGCCGCCAGCGCGTCGCATTCGTCGGCGGACAGCAGGCCGGGGATGGCAGCGCAGCCATAGTCATCGAGCTCGCGCGCAACCGCGTCCCAGTCGATGCCGTCGACTCGGGTCGCCACGTCGGCCTCATGCCGGCGCGCCACATCCGCGCCACGCGGCTGCAGGAACGGCCGGCGCGGCCCGGCCACTGCCATTTTCGGCTGCTGAAGGTGGCTGTTGCCCACTGCGAATCTCCTGTCCTGTGCTTGCATGGTGCCAACTTTAGGCCTGGTCCGTGCACGGCACACTCCGGGTCTTGCTTTTGAATTCAGTCGCCATCCTGCCTTGACAAGACAGCTCTGTCTACCAATAATGAGACAGGTCTGTATCATCCGTCGTTAATCCCCACTTCAATGCTTGTCCACCAAGGAGCCTCCATGTCCACACCCGTTGAAACCCGTCCGCCGCTGCCTCCGTTCACCCGCGAAACCGCCATCGCCAAGGTCCGCGCCGCCGAGGACGGCTGGAACAGCCGCGATCCGGAGCGCGTGGCGCTGGCCTATACCGTCGACAGCGCCTGGCGCAACCGCGCCGAGTTCGTCAACGGCCGCCCCGATATCGTCGCGTTCCTGCAGCGCAAATGGCAGAAGGAACTGGATTACCGGCTGATCAAGGAACTATGGGTGCACGAGGAGAACCGCATCGCCGTGCGCTTTGCCTATGAATGGCACGACGATTCCGGCAACTGGTACCGGTCATACGGCAATGAGAACTGGGAATTCGATGAGGCGGGGCTGATGCGCAAGCGCTTTGCCTGCATCAACGATGCGCCGATCCGGCTGGCGGATCGCATGTTCCACTGGCCGCTGGGCCGTCGCCCGGACGGGCATCCGGGCTTGAGCGAGCTGGGCTTGTGATGGGTGTGGCCACCTCTCCCGCGCGGGAGAGGTGAAAAAACAGAAGGCCGGCTTATTACTGCATCTTGTCCAGGTTGCCGATCCGCACCAGCATCTCGGTGAACATCTGCATATCGAGATTGAGGTCGGCCACTTCCTTGTACTCGCGCGCGTTGTGCGCGGTGTATTTCTTGCCCGGCATGGCCGGCCCGAAGTTGATGGCGTTGGGCATCAGCTTGGCCGTGGTACTGCCGGCGGTGGCGACCGGCTTGGCTTCCAGCCCGGTGGTATCGCCGAAGATATTGAGCAGCGTCGACAGCCATGCCCCCTTCGGATCGCGCGCCATCCAGTTGCCCTGGTCGTACTTGATCTCGACCGGCCCATGGGTGGCGGCCCAGCCGAAAATGCGCTTGGTGATCTTGCCGCCCAGTTCGTCCGGCGTGCGCCCGCGCGGCATGCGCACGTTGGTGACCACGTCGACGTATTCGCCGCGCTCGCGCACCAGCGTGGGCGACATGGTCAGCGGGCCCATGAACGGATCGCGGTAGGCCACGTCCATGCGGTTGCCCAGGTAGTCCAGGCCGTACAGGTCGTTCAGGTAGCGGACCGCGTTCAGGTAGTGGTTTTCGGCAAAGCGCACCCCGCTGGCCTGCAGGAACAGCGCCAGCCGCGGCAGCGGGTTTACGCCTTCTTCGGGCCGCGAGCCGTGCGCCGAGGCACCGGTGACCTTTACTTCGACATCGTTGCCGGCTCGCTTGACCTCGATGGAGAACTTGCCGCGCGGCGTGTAGCGGCGCACGAAATCCGCGCGCGCCTGTTCCAGCGCGGCGGCCACCGCGGCCGGATCGCCGCCGGCAATGCGCGCGGTGGCGGTTTCAGGAATCGCATTGGCCGAGGCCGCGCCGCGCATCGCGACAATGGCGTGGCCCTTGTTGTCGGCCTGGCTGGGCGCGCGCTTGTCGTCGGCCGCCTTGATGCCGAACGAGACGGTCAGCGTGCCCGCCCCTTTCTCGGCCACCACGGCCGGGTACTTGCTGTCGAGCACGACGTTGTACTCGGGCAGCGTAGTGTGTTGGCGGTAGTACTTCATGCCGTCGCCACCGGTTTCCTCGGTGGTCTCGATCATCAGCCGGATGCTGCGCTCGAGCGGCACGCCGCTTTCCTTGACGGTTTTCATCGCGTACAGCACCGCGGCGATCGAGCCCTTGTCGTCGATGGTGCCGCGTCCGTACAGCAGGTCGCCGATGCGCGTCATGCGGAACGGGTCAAGCCGGGTGCCGTCGTCCAGCACCCACTCCTCGGCCACCGCCGGCACCACGTCGGCGTGGGTCAGGATGCCGAAGGTGTCCTTGCCGCCGCCGGGCAAGGTCACCTCGAACACGCGGTTGTCGACATTGCGATAGGCCAGCCCGAACTCGCGCGCCATGCCTTCGATCATCTTGCCGAACTCGATGATGGCGGGGTTCTCGTGCTGGGCGATCTTTTCCTCGCGCACGGTGCGCAGCGCCACCATCCTGCCCAGCACATCGATGGCCGCGGCCTCGTTGCGCAGCCGGTTGTAGACCCCCAGCAGCCGGGCGACATTGACCAGGTTGTCGCCCGACAGCGGCGTCTTCGACTGCCACGCCGCCACCGCGGGCGCGACCATCGGCTCGGCCTTGGCCGCCGCCGCCATGAAGGCCGGCAGGTCGGCCTGGGCCGCCTTGGCCGCGGCCGGGCTGTTGCCGGTCAGGGCTTCCAGCGCCGGCTTCTTCAGCGTCTGCGCGTGCGCGGGAAGGGCCAGCGCGAGCGACAGCGCGAGCAGGGATGCCCACCGATGGCGGTACGGCAGGCGGCAAGGTCGGGTCATTGCGAAGAACGGAGTCTGAGGAGATGCCGCATGATAGGGCACTCCCCGGGGTTTTCCCGAAAAAATATGCTTTTTCGTCCGCGCGGGCTGGACAGCTTCCGGGCCGATAGGCGGTGCCTATCCCTCAATCATAGTCTTTGGCAATCATCGCTTTTGAAACGATGAATTGTACAAATCACTTCGCGGTCTACAGAATAGGGCCTTCGCTGCAACCCGCAGCCGAACCAACCCGATCCAGAACCAGGAGTGAATTGATGCTGCAATCCCGCGAAGGCCAACGCGTTCCCAATGTCGCTTTCCGTGTGCGTGAAGACAACGAGTGGAAGACCGTCACCACCGGCGAGCTGTTCGACGGCAAGACCGTGGTGGTGTTCTCGCTGCCGGGCGCCTTCACCCCGACCTGTTCTTCGACCCACCTGCCGCGCTACAACGAACTGGCTCCGGTCTTCGCCAAGCACGGCGTCGACGACATCCTGTGCGTGTCGGTGAATGACACCTTCGTGATGAACGAATGGGCCAAGGACCAGGAGTCCGAAAACATCACGATGATCCCCGATGGCAATGGCGAATTCACCGAAGGCATGGGCATGCTGGTGGACAAGGCCGACCTGGGCTTCGGCAAGCGCAGCTGGCGCTATGCGATGCTGGTCAAGGACGGCGTGGTGCAGAAGATGTTCATCGAGCCGGAAGAGCCGGGCGACCCGTTCAAGGTGTCCGACGCCGACACCATGCTGGCCTACATCGCCCCCGGCGCGCGCAAGCCTGACCAGGTGGTGGTGTTCTCCAAGGTCGGTTGCTCGTTCTGCGCCAAGGCCAAGCAGCTGCTCGACGACAACGGTTTCGACTACATCGACGTGCCGCTCGACAACAAGGTGCGTGGCAAGGTGCTGGGCGCCGTCTCGGGCGAGATGACCGCACCGCAGGTCTTTATCAACGGCAAGCTGATCGGCGGCGCCGAAGCGCTGCAGCAGTACCTGGCCGCCTGAGCCCCGATCAGCCGATTCCCATTCTTGCCCCGATCCACGGGGCCGGCAGTCGCCGGACCCGATGGCGCCGCCTTGCCCGAACCACGCCGGGCAGCGCCATCCAGCCCGCTGATTGACCCAGCCTGACGCTTCAGAACACAAAGGAACCACCGCCATGACCACCATCCAGACCGACGTCGCCGTGATCGGCGCAGGCACCGCCGGCCTTGCCGCCTACCGCGCCGCGATTGCGGCGGGCAAGCGCGCCGTGATCATCGAAGGCGGCCCCTACGGCACCACCTGTGCCCGCGTGGGCTGCATGCCCTCCAAGCTGCTGATCGCCGCCGCCGAGGCCGCGCATGAACTGCGCCACACCGCGCCGTTCGGCGTGCATGTCGATGGCCAGGTCCGCATCGATGGCCGCGAGGTGATGGCGCGCGTGCGCAGCGAGCGCGACCGCTTTGTCGGCTTCGTGGTGCGCGGCGTGGAGAACATCGCGCCGGCCGACCGCATTCGCGGCTATGCCCGCTTTATCGACACCACCACGCTGGAAGTGGACGGGCATACCACCGTGCGTGCCAGCCGCGTGGTCATCGCCACCGGCTCCACGCCGGTGCTGCCGGCGCCGTTCCGGGTATTCGGCGACCGCCTGATCGTCAATGACGATGTGTTCTCGTGGCAGGACCTGCCCGGCAGCGTGGTGGTGTTCGGCCCGGGCGTGATCGGGCTGGAGCTGGGCCAGGCGCTGTCGCGGCTGGGGGTGCGGGTGCGCGTGTTCGGCGTCAGCGGCTCGCTCGGGCCGTTGACCGACCCGGTGATCCGCGCCGACGCGGCACGCACCTTCAACCAGGAGTTCTACCTCGATCCCGACGCCAAGGTGACCGACATGGGCCGCGACGGCGACCAGGTGGTGGTGACCTATCTCGACCGCAAAGGCCGCAGCGTGACCGAGCGCTTCGACTACGCGCTGGCAGCCACCGGCCGCGCCCCCAATGTGCGCGGCCTGGCCCTGGAGAACACCGGGCTGGCGCTGGATGCGCGCGGCGTGCCGCTGTTCGACGCGCACACGCTCCAGTGCGGCAACGCGCCGGTCTTTATCGCCGGCGATGCCAACAACATCCTGCCGCTGCTGCACGAGGCCGCCGACGAAGGCAAGGCCGCCGGCGAGAACGCCGCCAGCTATCCGCAGGTGAAGCCGCTGGCGCGCCGCGCGCCGATCGCGGTGGTGTTCACGGACCCGCAGATCGCGATGGTCGGCCAGCGCTACGCGGACCTGGCGGCGCGCGGGGAGGACAGCTTCGTCACTGGGGAGGTCAGCTTCGAAGACCAGGGCCGCAGCCGCGTCATGCTGAAGAACCGGGGGCTGATGCACGTCTATGCCGACAAGACCACGGGCCGCTTCCTGGGCGCCGAATGGACCGGCCCGCGCGCCGAGAATATCGCCCACCTGCTGGCGTGGTCGTACCAGCAGGGCCTGACCATCGCGCAGATGCTGACGATGCCGTTCTACCACCCGGTGGTGGAAGAGGGCCTGCGCACCGCGCTGCGCGATGCGGCCGCCAGGCTTGAAGGCTGATCGCGCGGCGATTGCTAGACAGGTCTGTCTGTCATAGTATCGAGACACGGCCGGGGCGGCGCGCTGCCCCCGGCTGTTGTCCTGTTCCCGCTACCCAAGCTTTCCCCAAATGGCCACGCCTTCCGCCCGCGACCGCATCCTCGACACCGCCGCCCGCCTGTTCTACCAGGAGGGCTATCGCGCCACCGGCATCGACCGGATCATTGCCGAGTCCGGCGTGGCCAAGATGTCGCTGTATCGCCATTTCGCCTCCAAGAACGCGCTGATTGCCGCGTTCCTGGCGCGCCGGCATGACGAGTGGATGGCGTGGTTCCGACAGGACGTGGAAGCTCGCCTGGCGGCGCGGCCGCGCCTGGATGTGATCGCCGATACGCTGGCCGACTGGTTCGGCAGCGACTTCCGCGGGTGTGCCTTCATCAATGTGGTGGCCGAGGCTGGCGGCGATGCCCAGGCGCAGCAGCAGGCAGCAGCCCACAAGGCCGATCTGGAAGCCTTCATTGCCGACCTCGCGGCGCGCCTGGGCCTGCGTGCGCCACAGGCGGTCGCGGCGGAGGCGATGCTATGCATCGAGGGGATGATCGTGCGCTACCAGACGCAGCCGGATAGCGGGGTGATCGAGGCCGGGAGGCGGTTCCTTGGTCGCCTGCAGGACGATTGAAGAGATCGTCCGGGCCTATCGCCTGGGCAGCAGCATCCGGCGCGCTGCCGCATAGTCGCGCAGCGCCTCGTTCATCAGCGTTTGCCAGCCGCTGCCAGTTGCCTTGTAAGCCGCCAGCACGTCGGGATCGATGCGTAGCGTCTGATTGACCTTGCGTTCGCTGACTGGTTTGGCCGGCCTGCCGCGGCGCTTTGCCAGTGCATCGGCTTTATCCTTGCCGAGCACCTCCCGCGCTGAGCGCATCTCCTTGAACTGTTCTGTCGGCACTGACACCGCATCGCGGTCTTCCGCAATGCCGCGCGCGATGGTGGCGTCCTCTGCGGGGGTAGGGCGGATGAGGTCAGACTTTCTGTTCATAGTCGCGCATCTCTCTTGAGCTGGCCTTACGCAGGCTGATTGCCCTCAGTGTGTCGCCGCGCAGGGTGAATACCAGGCAATACAGGCGCGCACCAATCGGTCCATATGCGATGTAACGGGTTTCGCCGTAAGGTTTGCGGTCATCGATTTTCAGGAGGGCGCAATCAAAGTCCATCAACCCTGCGGCGGCCAGCGGCAACCCGTGATGGCGTTGGTTGATGGCGTCCTTTGCCAAGTCAAACTCGATTCCATTCGGATTTACTGTAGCAGCACAAAATAAGGTAGGCAATATTTTTATGCTACAGCGAAAAAATCGCGGCTGGCATCGCATAAAGCGGAAAATCGATCACTTGGCCGACGACGATTCCATGAAAGGTCGTTGTCCTATGTCTCGCTTCTGACACATTCAGGCTACAATTCTTATGTAATCACGAATCATTCCTATTCGTAATCAGAATTTTCCACTTGTGATGCCCCTTTGTGGCATCGCCACCTTTCGATCCCTGAGTGATGCCTCTGCACCCGACCCCGCGGGCGAAGCGACGCTTTGCCCGCTCCGCGCTTGCCACCCCATGCCGTCTTTCCCTGACCACCCTCGTGCTGAGCCTGCAGGCCGGCGGCGTGTTTGCGCAGTCCGGCGAGAGCCCTGTGCCTGCCGCGCCGGCGGCCGCAGCCGCGGCGGAATTGCCGGCCGTCACGGTGCGCGCCAACAGCGACGATGAAACCGCCACCGGCCCGGTCCACGGCTTTGTCGCCAAACGCAGCGCCACCGCCACCAAGACCGACACGCCCGTGATGGAGACGCCCCAGTCGATCACCGTCATCACGCGCGACCGCATGGAGGCGCAGGGTGCGCAGACCGTGCAGCAGGCCATCGGCTATAGCGCCGGGGTCTACGCCGGTCCCTACGGCAATGACGCGCGTGGTGACTGGGGCAAGTTCCGTGGCACGGACTTCACGCAGTATCGCGATGGCTTGCTGAACCAGGTCGGCTTCTACAACAACGTGCGTCCCGACGTATACGCCCTGGAGCGCATCGACGTGCTGCGCGGGCCGTCGTCGATGCTGTTCGGGCAGGGGGCGGTCGGCGGCATCCTGAACCTCGTCAGCAAGCGTCCGCAACCGGAAGCGGCGCGCGAGATCGGGGTGCAGTTCGGCAACTACAACCGCAAGCAGGTGCAGGCCGACGTGACCGGGCCGCTCGATGCGGACGGCAAGTGGCTGTACCGCCTGGTGGCGCTGGCGCGCGACAGCGACACGCAGGTGGACTACGTACAGGACAACCGCTACCTGCTCGCGCCGTCGCTGACATGGCGGCCGACCCAGGACACCTCGCTGACGCTGCTGGCCAACTTCCAGCGCGACGTGAGCGGGACTTCGGTGGGTTTCTTCCCGTGGCGCGGCACGCTGACTCCGAACCCGGGCGGGCAGATTCCCGACCACCTGTTCATCAGCGAACCCGGCTTCGACCGCTACACCGCGGAGCAGCAGTCGGTCGGCTACGAATTCCAGCACAAGTTCAACGACACCGTGACGGTGCGGCAGAACCTGCGCTACTCGCACAGCTCGGTGGACTACCGCAGCATCTACGCGCGATTCAACGACGCCAATCGTGGCTGGGTGCCAGGCAGCAACACGCTGATGAACCGCACCGTCTACGTGAATCAGCCGACCCTGAATTCGTTCGCGGTAGACACGCAGGCACAGACCAACTTCCGCACCGGCCCGATCCAGCACACGCTGCTGACGGGCGTTGACTACCAGCATGCTGAAATCACCGGGACCACCGGCGTCGGCGGCTCCGCCGCGCCGCTCAATGTTTTTAACCCGGTCTACGGCAATTTCACGCCGCCGGGCACGCGCTCGCTGAATCCCGCCACGCAGGCGCAGACCGGCCTGTACGTGCAAGACCAGCTGGCCTGGAACAAGTGGCTGCTGATGCTGGGGCTGCGCTATGACTGGTCGCGCGCCGCGCAGGACAACACGCCGTCGGCGAGCCGCGACGACAGCGAGCTGACCAAGCGTGCCGGCCTGATGTACCGCTCGGACGTCGGCCTGAACCCGTACGTCAGCTACTCCGAGTCGTTCCAGGGGCTGGCCGGCTTCAACAAGGCCAACCAGGCCTTCAAGCCGCTGCGCGGGTCGCAGTGGGAGGCGGGCATCAAGTACCAGCCGCCGGGCAAGAACGCCACGCTGACCATCGCGGCGTTCGACATGCGCGAGAAGAACCGCAAGACCGCCGGCGTGGTCAACGGCATTCCCGATTCGGTGCAGGTGGGCGAGGCGCGCACGCGCGGCATCGAGGTGGAGGCACTGGCTTCGCTGACGAACCGCCTCGACGTGATCGCCACCTATACCTACCTGGATGCGCGCGTGATCGACGGCACCCCGGCCGAGGTCGGCAAGAAGCTGGCGAGCACGCCGTCGAACATGGCGTCGCTGTGGGCCAACTATCGCTTCAAGCTGTTCGGGATCCCGGGCTTCGTGGCAGGCGGCGGCTTGCGCTACATCGGGCCCAGCTATGACGGCAACGATCAGAACCGGGTGGGCGGCGTGACGCTGTACGACGCCATGATCGCCTATGACCACGGGCCCCTGCGGGTCGCGCTGAACGCCAACAACCTGTTCGACAAGCAGTTCCTGACCACCTGCCTCGCGCGCGGCGATTGCTACTTCGGCGCACGCCGCACGGTGGTGGGCTCGGTCACCTATCGCTTCTGAGCGGGACTGGCGCAAAGAATCGAGCCCCCGGCCGGGGTGGTCGGGGGCCCGATCAGCAACCAGACGCCCGTCGGCGTCCAGCAACGAGTGTAGTCCGGAAAATCGCCATGGCAAGGGCAGCGGCGGATCGGGCATGCCGCCGCTTGCGCCCGTCGTGCTAATCCGCGTCGGGAATGGGCGCTCCCTGCACTTTGGGCGCCGGCTCGGACTGCATGGCATGGGCCGGCAACAGGCGCAGGAAGGTGCGTGCGATCTCCGGGTCCCGGCACGTCAGCCAGTCGTCCCACTGTGCGCGCGGCACGATGACCACGGCGCGCTTCTCGTCGCCCGGCTTGTGGAAGCGCTGCAGCAGCGGGTGCTGTGCCGAGCTGACGGTCAGCATGGTGAAGGACAGCGCCTGGTCCGGCCAGCCGCGCCACAGCCCGGCAATGCCGAAGGCCGGCTCGCCGGGCAGCCAGACGCGCCAGCGCACCGGCTTGCCCGGCGCCGCACCGTCCGCCGCATCGTCGGGGTACGCAAACTCATAGAACGCCGTGGCCGGTATCAGGCAGAACTGGCCCTGGCGCCAGTAGCGCGCGAAGGCGGGTCGCTCGCCCACGGTTTCGCTGCGGGCATTGGTGGTGTCGTAACGCCGTGCGCCCGGTGGAATGCGCGCGCGCGGCACCATGCCGAACGAGGCCAGGTCGGCGCTGCGTGCACCGCCGTCATCGGCGCGCACGATCGGCGCTGCATAGTCGGGGTAGGTCTCGGCCTTGTACACGCCCGCGGGTGGCTCAACGCCGAAGATTTCCCGCAGGATGCGGCGCTGGACCGGGGCATAGTTGGTGCACATGCGCTGTCTCCCGAAGGTGATGCCCGTATCGTGTGGGGCCGGGGGCGCCGCGTCAAGGTCGCTGCGGCGCCCCGTTGATCCGCATGGCAGGGATGGCAAAAACCGTCAGCCGCGCTGGCGGAATCGGTTATTGCCGGATCGGCGCGCCGTGGCGCACACTCTTGCGGCAGCCGTGGCGCGGCCACCGCGCACGGCCACCGACTACAAGGCACAAGCCGGATTCAGGAGACTTCATGCGCGACTACGCCCAAGCTTTCGACGGATTTTCCTATGACGACGCCGTGGCCCGGCAGCTGCACGGCAGCCTGGCGGCGATGAACGCCTGCGTCGAATGCTGCGACCGGCACGCACAGCCCGGCCGCATTGCACTGAACTGGGAAGGGCGCAACGGCGATGCGCGCAGCTGGACCTTTGCCGAACTGCAGGCGCTGTCGGCACAGTTCGCTGGCTTCCTCAAGGCGCAGGGCGTGCAGCCGGGCGACCGCGTCGCGGGCCTGCTGCCGCGCAACGCCGAACTGCTGGTGACGATCCTCGGCACGTGGCGCGCCGGGGCCGTATACCAGCCGCTGTTTACCGCCTTTGGCCCCAAGGCCATCGAGCACCGGCTCAATGCGTCGGGCGCAAAGGTGGTGGTCACCGATACTGCCAACCGGCCCAAGCTGGACGAGGTCGCGGGATGTCCTGCCATCGTCACCGTGGCCGGCACCCAGGGCGGCACGGCGCAACACGCCGTGAGCGCGGGCGATTTCAGCTTCTGGGCGGAGTTGGCACGCCAGCCGGCATCGTTCGCGCCGGTGATGCGGCGCGGCGACGACCCCTTCCTGATGATGTTCACCTCCGGCACCACCGGCCCGGCCAAGCCGCTGCTGGTGCCGCTCAAGGCCATTGCGGCGTTTGCCGGCTATATGCGCGACGCGGTCGACCTGCGCGACGACGACGCGTTCTGGAACCTGGCCGACCCGGGCTGGGCCTACGGCCTGTACTACGCCGTCACCGGACCGCTGTCGCTGGGCCATGCCACCACGTTCTACGACGGCTCGTTCACCGTCGACAGCACTTGCCGCGTGATCCGCAAATACGGCATCACCAACCTGGCCGGATCGCCCACGGCGTACCGGCTGCTGATCGCGGCGGGCGACGCCGTGTCCGGCCCGCTGCGCGGGCAGCTGCGCGCCGTGAGCAGCGCCGGCGAGCCGCTCAACCCCGAAGTGATCCGCTGGTTCGCCAGCGAGCTGGGCGTCACCATCCATGACCACTATGGCCAGACCGAGCTGGGCATGGTGCTGTGCAACCACCACGCCCTGGCCCACCCGGTACGCATGGGTGCGGCCGGCTTTGCCAGCCCCGGGCACCGCGTGGTGGTGGTCGACGACGCACTGCGCGAACTGCCGGCCGGCCAGCCGGGCACGCTGGCGCTGGACCTGAAGCGCTCGCCAATGTGCTGGTTCGGCGGCTACCACGGCACGCCTACCAGCGCCTTTGCCGGCGACTATTACCTGACCGGCGATTCCGCCGAGCTCAACGACGACGGCAGCATCAGCTTTATCGGCCGCGCCGACGACGTCATCACCACCTCGGGCTACCGGGTCGGGCCGTTCGACGTGGAAAGCGCGCTGATCGAGCACCCGGCGGTGGTCGAGGCCGCGGTGATCGGCAAGCCAGACCCCGAGCGCACCGAGCTGATCAAGGCCTTCGTGGTGCTGGATCCGCAGCACCCGGCCTCGCCCGAACTGGCCGAGACCCTGCGCCTGCACGTGCGCCAGCGCCTGGCCGCCCATGCCTACCCGCGCGAGATCGAGTTCGTCGCCGAACTGCCCAAGACCCCCAGCGGCAAGGTCCAGCGCTTTATCCTGCGCAACCAGGAAGTCGCACGCGCGCGCGAGGCCGCGGGCGCCTGAGCCTTGCCGTACCGGCTGGCGGGGGCAGGGCCCGCCGGGCCCGCGGCGGACCGCTTCCTATAATGAGGAAGCGGTTGCCGGGGTCCCGGGGGTGAAGGAGGCCGCGGCGCCGCTCCCGCGCGCCTGCAGGCAGGGGCGCGCATCCCTCCATCTCCAGACCAACCGGCGAGGCGACAACATGCAGAGTAGCGAAGCGGTGCTGACGCAGGCGCGCGCAGCCCTGGCCCATGTGCCCTATCAGGGCCATGTCCTCCATCCCACCATCCATCTGCGGCTCTCGGACGGGGCGCTGATCCTCGAGGGCGAGGTGGCCGATATCGTCGACAAGACCCGGGCCGCGGCGACGCTGCGGCGCGTGGACGGCGTCACCAGCGTGATCGACCACCTGCGCGTGGCCGACGGCGGCGCCCCGGTCGGCGACGGCGAACTGCGCGACGCGGTTTGCGAGCGCCTGCTCAATGCCGTCGAATTCCACAATTGCAAGATTTGCGCGCGCGTCAAGGGCAAGCCGGAAGCCATGCGCGAACCGGTGAACGAACGCAACGGCTGGATCGAGGTCGCGGTGCAGGACGGCGTGGTGACGCTGTGGGGGCAGGTGATCAGCCTGTCGCACATGCGCCTGGCCGGCGTACTGGCATGGTGGTCGCGCGGCTGCCGCTGCGTGGTCAACGAACTGGTGGTGGCGCCCGCCGAGACCGACCGCGACGATGAAATCACCGAGGCGCTGATGCTGGTGCTGGAGACCGATCCCTTCGTGAATGCCGCCCAGGTCAGCGCGCATACCCAGGACCGCGTGGTAACGCTGGAGGGCTGCGTCAACAGCGAGCGCACGCGCCGCCAGGCCGAGCGCGATGCGTGGTACGTGCAGGGCGTCGAGGACGTGGTCAACCACATCTCGCTGCGCCCCTGAGCGCGGGCGCGGGACCGGCTACCGGTGCGCGCCGCGCTGCGCGGCGGTGTCTTCCATGCGCCAGTAGCGCCGCCGCGCCCGCAGCGCGAAGCGGGCGCGGTAGTCCGACATCGACATGCCGGTGGCGCGCTGGAACAGCCGGCGGAACGCCGCGGCGTCGCTGTAGCCGCACGCCTCGGCAATGGCATGGGTGCCGTGCAGCGTGACTTCCAGCAGCATGCGTGCGCGTTCCACGCGCAGCGTGTGCAGGTAGTCCAGCGGCGTCATGCCGGTGACCTGGCGGAAATGCCGCAGCAGCGTGCGTTCGCTGACCGCCGCCGCCTGTGCCACCGCGGCCAGCCGGTAGGGCTCGGACACATGGTCGCGCAGCCATTGGATGGCGCGGTAGACCGGGCTGTCGGCGGTGCGGCCGAGCCAGCGTTGCGACGCCAGCGCCGGCACGCTGCGCTGGCGCTCGGGCTGGTACAGCATCAGCCGCGACGCCGCCTGCGCCAGGTCAGGGTCGTGCAGGTGTCCCAGCACGCGCAGCATGAATTCCACCTGCAGCGCGGGCGCCACGCAGGAAAACACTTGCCCATGCACGCTCATGGCTGCGTCGCTGGCCAGATCGCAATGCGGGTACTGGCGCGCCATCCAGCTCTGGAACATCCACGGCGCCCCCACGCTGGCGCCATCCAGCAGGCGCAGCTGCAGCGGCAGGGCCATCCCCGATGCACAGGCGGCAATCCAGCCGCCGGCGCGCGCATGGCGCTCCACCAGGCGCAGCGCCGCGGCATCGCGCAGCACCAGTTCGCCCAGCTGCGGCGCATTGCTCGCCAGCAGCGCGGGAATGACCAGCAGCGTGCGGCTGCCGGGCGCACGCGCGCGCCGCGTCGACGACACCAGCCCGGGCAGCTCCGTGGCCAGCGTGCGGCCGTTGGCGCCGCACAGGTGCCAGCTCAGCGTCGGCGCGGCGTCGGGGCGCTGCAGGCTGGCCACGCCTGCCACCGTGCGCAGCACGTCGAGCGTGGTGAACAGGCTGCCGGGCATGGCTTGCGGCAGCCACAGCAGGCGCACGTGCAGCGGGACGTTCTGTGACGATGGCGCGATGGAGGTGGCGGAGGCGGTGGGGGCTGGCATGCCTTAGGGCGGTTCGCATGGTTGGGGGTGGCCGGGGCGGCGGGACGCCTTGGCGGGATCGGCATCCGGATTGGCGATATTGAACCTCCCCATAGTGGCTGGCAAGGACTAGCATCGTGCCGTTGTGCCGCGGCGAACGGCCAGGACCGCGGCGCCCCCAACAAGACCACACCGAGGAGATTCCATGCCGTTTTCCGTTCGCCACGTTGCCATTGCCGCTGCCCTGACGCTTGCCGGGGCCGGCACGGCGGCCAGTGCCGCGCAGCCCGATGCCGCGCTGCTGTCGGCCGCGCAGGCCGCACAACCCAGGGTCGTGCAGTCGCTCAAGGAGATGGTGTCGATCGAATCCGGCAGCGCCAATGCCAGGGGGCTGGCGCAGATGGCCAGCTATACCGAGAAGCGCCTGCAGGCGCTGGGTGCAAAGGTGGAGCGCCTGCCCGTGACCAAGGGCCCGGGCACCATGGTCAAGGCTACCTTTACGGGCACCGGCAAGCGCCGCGTCATGCTGATTGCCCACCTTGACACGGTGTACCCCGACAACACGCTGGCGACGCAGCCGATCCGCGAGGAAGGGAACCGGCTCTATGGCCCGGGCATTGCCGACGACAAGGGCGGCATTGCCGTGATCCTGCATTCGCTCGAGATCCTGAAGCAGCAGGGCTGGCGCGACTACGCGCAGATCACGGTGCTGTTCAACCCGGACGAGGAGGTCGGCTCGGTCGGTTCGGCCGAAACCATCGCCACGCTGGCGGCGCAGCATGACGTGGTGCTGTCGTGCGAGCCCACCGCGGCCAAGGACGTGGTCAAGGCCGAGGCCCTGCTGCTGGGCGCCTCCGGCACCGCCACCGCCACCATGCAGGTCAAGGGCCGCGCCTCCCACGCCGGCGCCGCGCCGGAGCGCGGCCGCAATGCGCTGATCGAGCTGGCCCACCAGCTGCAGCAGACGCGCGACGCGGCCAGCCTGGTGCCGGGCTCGCAGCTGAACTGGACCCAGGCCCAGGCCGGCACGGTGCGCAACCAGATCCCGGAAAGCGCCGTGGCCTACGGCGACGTGCGCACCACGGCAGCCGGTGCCGCCGAAAAGCTGAAGGTGGCGCTGCAGGACAAGGTCAAGTCCAGCCAGCTGGTACCCGACACCCACACCACGGTGACGATGGAAGAGGGCCGCCCGCCGTTCGTGGCCGACGCGCGCGGCCGCGCGCTCGCCAAGCGCGCGCAGGAAATCTATGCCGAACTCGATGGCCGCACGCTGGCGCTGGCCGAGGGCACCGGCGGCGCCACCGACGCCAGCTACGCGGCCCGCTCGGGCAAGCCCGCGGTGGTGGAAAGCTTCGGCCTGGCGGGCTTCGGCTACCACGCACGCGACGAATATATCGAACTGGATTCGATCGTGCCGCGCCTGTACCTGATGACGCGGATCCTGCAGGATATTGGCCGCAACTGAGCCGTCGCCACCGAGCCCGCCCCCGGGCTTTCCCCCATCCCGGCAAAGGCCAGCCACAGGCCTGCTACAGTGTCATGGCCGCCTGCCTGGCGGCCATGACAAAAGAGCATCCGGGGAGACAGCAGATGAATCGCAAAGGCCTGGTCGACGCCGCCATGGCGCTGGAAGACCTGGCGGCCGGCAACACGCCCGCGCCCGCCCAGGTGGCGGCGGGCGCCGCCGCACTGGAGAAGATCCATGCCGATTTCCCGGCCTGGCGCGACGTAGGCGATGCGCTGTTCGGCCTGAAGGCGCTGGCCGGCGGCAGCGGCATGGGGCTTGACGCGAAGGGGCGCCAGCGTGCCGGCCGGCTGGCCGATGTGGTGCGCAGCCTGATCGACCAGATCTGACCGCCCGCACCTGAGCGGCCGCGCGGCTACAGCATCGACTCGATCGGCAGGATCGACAGGAACCAGATGCCGAGACGGCGCCACCAGCTGGTGTTCGGCTCGGTATCGTGGCGGATGACTTCATCGCCGCGCCGTTCCAGCCAGTAGAGCTGGCCGGACTCGTCCAGCCTGACCTGGTAGGCCGCTTGCGGGACCACGCTGGCGAAGGTGGATTCGATCCGGCCCGCCAGGTCTGGACTGTCGATGATGAAGCCGAGTTCGGTGTTGAGCATGGCCGAGCGCGGGTCGAAATTGAACGAGCCCACGAAGACCCGGCTGCCATCGACCGCAAAGGTCTTGGCGTGCAGGCTGGAGCCCGAGCTGCCGAAGGGTCCGGCGCGCTCTTCCTTCTTGCGGGGCGCCGCCGCGCGCCGCAGTTCGTACAGGTCCACGCCGGCCTCGAGCAGGGCCTTGCGCCGCTTGGCATAGCCCGAATGCACGGCGGCCACATCGGTGGCCTCCAGCGCATTGGTCAGCACGCGTACCGCGACGCCGCGCCCGGCCATATCGGCGAAAAAGGACGTGCCGCCGGTCGACGGCACGAAGTAGGGCGAGACCAGGTCGAGCTCGCGCTGCGGCTCGCCCAGGATTTCGCGCAGCTGGTGCGCCACCAGCGTGCTGCGCGAGGCCTCGCCCAGCGCCTTGGCGGGGTTGTCGCTGACCATGCGCGTGCTTGCCCACTGGAACTGCAGCGTGCCGTCCAGCATCCGCTGTACGTCGGGCAGTTCGCGCACCGCGGCCAGGTAGGCCGCCGCGGCCGGGTTGCGCTCGACCTCGCGGGCGTGCCCGGCCAGCGCCTGCAGCCGCTCCACGCTGACCGGCGGCAGCAGCCGGTCGACCGGGTAGGCCGACGCGCTCGACCAGTAGCGGTCGAAATCCTGCGCCACGTCGCCGGCCGCGGGCCCGACGGCGATCACGTCGAGGTCGGCGAACAGCACGCCGTCGGTGGCGCCGAAGTATTCGTCGCCGACATTGCGCCCGCCGATGATGGTGGCGACGCCGTCGGCGGTGAACGACTTGTTGTGCATGCGCCGGTTCAGGCGCCGGAAATCGGTCAGGAAATTGAGCGCCTTGGGGTGGCGGATCACGAACGGGTTGAAGATCCGCACTTCGACATGGGGGTGCGCATCCAGCGCGGCCAGCAGTTCGTCCATGCCGGCAATGCCGTTGTCATCGAGCAGCAGGCGCACGCGCACGCCACGATCGGCGGCCTCGTGCAGGGCCTCGAGCAGCAGCGTGCCGGTCAGGTCATCGCGCCAGATGTAGTACTGCACGTCGAGCGTGCGCTGCGCGGTGCGTGCCAGCTGCACGCGCGCGGCAAAGGCGGCGTAGGCGTTCTCCAGGGGGTGGATGCCGCTCAGCCCCGGATGCCGCGCCGCTTCGCCGGCCAGCGCCTGGCCCAGCGGCGTGGCCCGGGCTTCGGCCGGCGTCAGCGCAGACGATTCGGTG
The DNA here is from genome assembly GCF_014191175.1 of Cupriavidus alkaliphilus. NCBI lineage: Bacteria > Pseudomonadati > Pseudomonadota > Betaproteobacteria > Burkholderiales > Burkholderiaceae > Cupriavidus > Cupriavidus alkaliphilus. The sequence continues at coordinate 231,048 of NZ_JACHWE010000002.1, forward strand.
CGGGGATCGAGCGGTGGCAGCGCGCAGCCGCCGAGCAGGGCGGCGCAGCACAGCATCAGCGAACTGGCGCGCAGGCGGCGGTGGGGGACGAATGCGGCGTCGGTCGGCAATGGCATTGGGCGTCGGGGCGGCCCCGTTGCGGGGCCCTGGGGTGGCGGCGATGGCGCCATGTTGCCATGGCGCGCCGCGCGCGTCGCGATTCCGGCAGTCGGAATGCGGCTGCGCCATGCACCAGTCTGCGCCCTGGCGTGCGCCATGGCGAAGCATGGCAGGGCAAAAGCCGTCGAGTCGTGGGGTACGGCGCTGGCCCGGAACCTGCATAAGCCGCGGCAAGAGTAGAAGCGTTCACCAGCCGCGTGCCAGATCGACGCGCATGCGGGCTGGCCGGGAATTGCTCTTGAAGTCCGTGCCCCGCGCCGTTGCGCAGGCTGGCACCGTCGACCTCAGGAGCGCGCTGTCCCGGCGCGCATTGTCGTTGGCGGCCATGCCTGGGCCGGCGCGGGGCCACTCCTGACCCGCCTGCCACTAGGAATGCCATGACCCAGCCAGACCAAGCCAGCACCCTGGACGAACTCCGCCGCGAATCGCGCATGGGCGCGTTCGGTTCCGAAACCCGCCAGCGCGAGATCCGCCGCATCGACCTGTCCGACTACGCGCGGCGCAAGCCGCAGATTGCCGACGCGCTGTGGCAGGCATCGGTAGACGTCGGCTTCTTCCAGCTCGCCAACCACGGCATCGACCTGGCCAGCGTGCGCCATGCCTTTGCCATGACCGAGCGCTTCTTTGCGCTGCCCGATGAAGTGAAGGCGCAATACCCGCTGCAGAAGGCCAACAACGCCGGCTGGGAAAGCCGCGCGCAGGTCCGGCCCTCCACCGGCACGCCGGACCAGAAGGAGTCCTACCAGATCACGCGCCCGCACATGGACGGCCTGTGGCCGGGCGAGGACGAACTCGCGGGCTTCCGTGAGACCATGCTTGCCTTCGAGGCGCAATGCTGGGAAGTCGGCATGAAGGTGCTGTCATGCTTTGCCGACAAGCTGGGCTTCGCCAGCGACTTTTTCACGCAGGCGCATGATCCGCGCGCGCCGGACTACCAGAGCACCTTGCGGCTGCTGCACTACTACGCGATCCCGCCCGAGCTGCGCGACGGGCTGGGGCTGTGGCGCGCCGGCGCGCATACGGATTTCGACTGCCTGACGCTGCTGTTCCAGCGCCCGGGCCAGGGCGGCCTGCAGGTGTGCCCGGGCAAGGAGATGGCGGCGCAGGCATGGACCCCGATCGAGCCGGACGAGACCGTCATCACGTGCAATATCGGCGACATGCTGATGCGCTGGAGCGATGACCAACTGCCGTCGAACTTCCATCGCGTCCGCAATCCCGCGCCGGGCGAGTACATGGGGCCGCGCTACAGCATGGCCTTCTTCTGCCAGGCCAACCGCGGCGCAACGATCGCAGGGCCGGCCGGCAAGTATCCGCCGATCAGCGCAGGGGATTACCTGCGCCAGCGGGTCAATGCGAACTTCAAGGGGTATTGAGGAGCGCGCGGCAGCGCGGCGAGCCCGGACACGCGTGGTTCAGGCCCGCCCGCCCGGCGCGCGGCGCTCAGGACGCCGCCACCACGCCGCAGGCAATGCGGCCGCCGGCATTGCCGGTGGGCTGCGTCTTGTAGTCGTCCGGATCCTTGTGCACCACCACCGCGCGGCCGATCACGCTGTTGGCGCCCGTGCCCACCGACAGCGACGGCAGCAGCATGCTGACGCGCACGTTGCCGCTGGCATCGGCGGTGACGTTGTTCATGTCGCCCGCATGGTGGTCCGGCATGGTCATCTGCCCGTGGGGCTTGCCGGTCGGGTTGAAATGGCCGCCCGCGCTCATGGCGTCAGGCGCGGAACAGTCGCCTTTCTCGTGGACGTGGAAGCCGTGGACCGAATTGGGCGGCAGCCCGGTAATCGCGGCGGTCATCATCACGCCGCCGGGCTGCTGCTGGAAGGTGACGGTGCCCGCGGTGTTGGAGCCGCTCTTGGGCTGCAGCGTGGCCGACGCCCGGGCACCGCTGGTGGCGCCGGTGGCGGATGGCTGGGCCGCGGACGACGAAGGCATGCCGGAGCCGGCGCAGCCGGCCAGTGCCAGGGTTGCGGCAATGCACGCCGCCAGGGGGAGAAGCACTTGTTTCATCGGAATCCTCTTCTTGTCGTGATTTCGGAAGAAACAGTATAGGTCGGCGGCCGCTGAACCGATTTCCGGTTTTGTCCTACATGCCGCCAGGCATACGCGCCGCTGGCGAATCGCGCCAGCGAAGCGCAGAGGCTCGGGCCAGCCCCTCAGGACAGCCCCTCAGACAGCCCCTCAGGCCGCCACGGGCAGCGGCTGCTGTGCCGCACCAAAATGCGGATGGCGCGAGAACAGCTCGGCCGCCCAGTTCACGAATACCCGCACCTTGGCCGACAGGTGCCGGTTCTGCGGATACATCGCCGAGATCGGCAGTTCATCGGTCTGCCAGTCGGCCAGGATTTCCACCAGCCGGCCGCTGGCCACATAGGGCTCGGCCATGGCGCGCGAGATGCGGGCGATGCCATGGCCTTCCAGCGCGCAGCCGAGGTAGACATCCGCGTCATTGGTGGAAATGGCGGAGGGCAGCAACACCTCGCCGCGCTCGGTGCCGCGCGCCAGCGGCCACGGCATTTCCCGGCCGGTGCGGTTGGACAGGAAATTGACCGCCTTGTGCTGCGCCAGTTCGGCCAGGTCGCGCGGCGTGCCGCTGCGCTTCAGGTAGATCGGCGAGGCGTAGAACGCCAGTTGCACATGGCCGATGCGGCGGGCCACCATGGCTTCGTCCAGCGGAATGCCGACGCGCAGCACTACGTCGACACCCTCCTGCAGCAGGTCGATCGGCTTGCCGTTGATGGTCAGCTCCAGCTTCAGGTCCGGATAGGCCTGGAAGAATTCATGCAGGTGCGGCACCAGCACCAGTTGCGCCAGACCGGCGGTGGTATCGACCGACAGCGTCCCGCGAGGAGAATTGTTCTGGCGCGTGAGCGACTGCTCGGCCTCCTCGACATCGGCCAGGATGCGCACACAACGCTCGTAGTAGGCGGCGCCGTCGTTGGTCACGCTGATGCGGCGCGTGGTCCGGTGCAGCAGCTTCACGCCGAGGTGGGTCTCCAGGTTCTGGATCAGGCGGGTCAGCGTGGCCTTGGGCAGGTCCATCGATTCGGCGGCACGCGCAAAGCTGCCGACGTCGACGACCCGGGTGAATGCCTGCATTGATACGAGACGGTCCATGATGAGGTTCCGACGATAGATCCGAACGGCGTGCCGCCCGCGCTCGTGGCGCACGCGGCCTGTCTTGTTGTTGTGATGGGGAGTCTGCCGGCTGCTGGCACTGATGCGCGCTGGCTGGGCGCGATGCCGGCCTGAATTCAGTCAGGCGTCCGGCGCCGCGGGGAGTCCAACCGGCGGGCCGGGCGCGCAACGGCCTGGCCAACCGCCGCGCGTGCCGAGAGCGGGAGTGAATCACAAAATCCAAGACCTTGTCATGCGTGGGGATTTCGTTTTGCAGACGGATGACAGGCCGGTTTGCGATTATTCCAATCCCGGAACAGTGCATTGGCGATCTCTCGCTTTATCCCATCCTCGTCAATCACCATAATCCGTTGCATCGCAACACTCAAGCGCATTGTCCATGCCGTGCGCCGATGCCATGTCACAGAAGCCAGGCCAACGCTCCGCAGCCGCCAGCGCCGCCACTGCCCCCACGGCAGCCGGGCCGGGACAGGCGCGCGTGGCCGAGCACACGGTGACCAGCGACGGCCGCGAGATCCTGGTGCGGGTGTGCTATCCGCCGGGTTACCCGGCACCGGGCATCGACAGCGCTGCGCTGCTGCCCTGGCTGGTGTACCTGCACGCCGGCGGCTTCGTCGACGGCGGCCTGGAGCACGCCTGCCACCTGGTGCAGGACCTGGCCACGACGGTGCCCGCGGTGGTGGTCACGCCGGCGTATTCGCTGGCGCCCGACCACCCGTTCCCGGCGGCGCCCGAGGACGCGCACAGCACGGTGCAATGGGTGTTGCGCAATGCCCGGCGCCTGAAGGTCGACAAGACCCGCTTCGCGCTGGTGGGCGAGGAAGCCGGCGGCAACCTGGCGATCGCGCTGGCGCAGATGCTGCGCGACCGCGGCACCGCGCAGCCGCGCGGCCAGTGGCTGATCCGCCCGGTGACCGACCCGTGCCTGCAGCATGCCTCCTGCGCGGGTTTTGGCGGCGGCACGGTGCCGATGGAAACGCTGCGCCGGCTGGCCGACAACTATCGCGACTACCTGCCGACGCCGGCCGATACGGTGCATCCGTACGCCGCCCCGGCGCTGGCCTCGCGCCTGGCCGGGCTGCCGCCCACGCTGGTGCAGGTGGCCGAACACGACGCGCTGCGTGCCGAAGGCGAAGCCTTCGCCGGGCGCCTGGGCAAGGCCGGTGTGCCGGCCCAAGCCATGATCATGCCCGGCGCCTGCGGCGACGGCGTGGAAGAGGCCCATGACAGCTGTCAGGCATGGGTCGACGAAGGTGCGCGGTTCCTGCGGCGATGTCTGGCCGTGGCCGACGCTACCTCACCCTGACTGAACGCCGCGCTGGCGCCAACGCCAGCCGGCCTGGAGCCAAGCCCGCCGGCTGAGCCGCTCCAGACAACCGCCAGCCGGCTCTGTTTCGGCCAGAGCCAGGACCGCAGCGCGCGCCGTGATGCGCGCGGTCCCAAGTCCGACCATCAGTTTGACCATGGTTCCGATCCGCCCGCGCGGACCGGCAGGCGGCGTTCGGCCATTTGCTTTTCCGGTTGAAGAAAACCCGATCCAGGAGTTTGAGAAATGCAGCAGCAGAAGCGACGTACCCTGATTGCCCTCGCCATCGTCGTAGTGCTCGGTGCCGGCGTGGCCGGTTCGATCCTGCGCCCTTGGCACAGCGGCGAAGCGCACGCCAACACGCCGCCGCCGGCGCCCGCCATCGAGGTGGCCGCGGTGGTCGGGCAGACCATCACCGAGTGGGATGAATTCTCCGGCCGCCTGGAAGCGGTGGACCGGGTGGAGATTCGCCCGCGCGTCGGCGGCACCATCGATGCCGTGCACTTCCGCGAAGGCGCGCTGGTGAAGAAGGGCGATCCGCTCTTCACCATCGACCCGCGGCCTTATGCCGCGGAGGTGGCACGTGCCGAGGCCGCGCTGGCCGCGGCGCAGGTGCGCGCGGCCCACGCCAAGAGCGAGGGCGAGCGCGCCCAGCGCCTGCTGGACGACAACGCGATCTCGCGGCGCGAGTTCGACGAGCGCATCCATGCCGCGCGCGAAACCGGCGCCAACGTGCGCGCCGCGCAGGCGCAGCTGGAAACCGCGCGCCTGAACCTGGCCTACACCCGCATCACCGCACCGGTGTCCGGCCGCGTGTCGCGCGCCGAGATCACGGTGGGCAACCTGGTGGCGCCCGGCGTGGCGACGCCGCCGCTGACCACCGTGGTGTCGGTGTCGCCGATCTACGCCAGCTTCGAGATCGACGAGCAGAGCTACCTGCGCTACACCGCTCCCGGCGCCGGCGGCGGACAGGCCAACCTGCCGGTCTTCCTGGGCCTGGCCAATGAAGACGGCCATCCGCACCAGGGCAAGATCCAGTCGGTCGACAACCGGCTCGATACGCGCAGCGGCACCATCCGCGTGCGCGCGGTGTTCGACAACGAAGGCGGCCGCCTGCTGCCGGGCCTGTACGCCAAGGTCAAGATGGGCGGCGGCGCGCCGCATGCGGCGGTGCTGGTCAACGACCGGGCGGTTGGCACCGACCAGGGCAAGAAGTTCGTGCTGGTCGTCGACAAGGCCAACAAGCTGGTCTACCGCGAAGTCGAACTCGGGCCCAACTATGAAGGCCTGCGTGTGATCCGCAAGGGGCTGAAGCCGGGCGAGAACATCGTGGTCAATGGCCTGCAGCGTGTGCGCCCGGGCGACACGGTGCAGCCCAAGGTGGTGGCCATGGCATTCCGCAGCGAACTGGAGCCGCGCGGCACCGCCCCCGACCGCAAGCAGGCCGCGAGCGAGAAGGGTGAGGCAGACATGAAGCCGGTGAGTTAAACCATGCGCACCGATGGCTTGCTCCCCTCTCCCGCTGAGGGGAGCGGGGGGCCGCCTGAGCGATGTCTGATCGCGTCGTGAATGGCAACCACCTGAGCCCGCACACCCAGCGCCCCTAGTTTGCATCGTTTCCCAGGCTGTTGATGGTGCCCGCCACAAGCGGGCCGCCAGGGGAGCGCTTTTAGCAGAGACCAAGATGAATCTCTCAAAATTCTTTATCGACCGCCCCATCTTCGCGGGGGTGCTGTCGGTGCTGATCTTCCTGATCGGCGCCATCTCGATGTTCAAGCTGCCGATCTCGGAGTACCCGGAGGTGGTGCCGCCGTCGGTCGTGGTGCGCGCGCAGTATCCGGGCGCCAACCCCAAGGTGATCGCCGAAACCGTGGCGTCGCCGCTGGAAGAGCAGATCAACGGCGTCGAGGACATGCTGTACATGTCGTCGCAGTCCAACAGCGACGGTCTGCTCACGCTGACCGTGACCTTCAAGCTGGGCACCGATCCGGACAAGGCGCAGCAGCTGGTGCAGAACCGTGTCTCGCAGGCCGAGCCGCGGCTGCCGGAAGACGTGCGGCGCCTGGGCATCACCACGGTCAAGAGCTCGCCGGACCTGACCATGGTGGTCCACCTGGTCTCGCCCAACGACCGCTATGACATGACCTACCTGCGCAACTACGCGGTGATCAACGTCAAGGACCGGCTGGCGCGGCTGCAGGGCGTGGGCCAGGTGCAGCTGTTCGGCTCGGGCGACTACGCCATGCGCGTGTGGCTCAACCCGGAAAAGATGGCCGAGCGCCAGCTTGCCACCGGCGACGTGATCAAGGCCATCCGCGAGCAGAACGTGCAGGTGGCGGCCGGCGTGATCGGCCAGTCGCCGTCGCTGCCCGGCGCCGACCTGCAGCTGTCGGTCAATGCGCAGGGCCGCCTGAGCACGGTGGAAGAGTTCGGCGATATCGTCGTGCGCACCTCCGCCGACGGCGCCGTGACCTACCTGAAGGACGTCGCCCGGATCGAGCTGGGCGCGTCGGAATACGCCTTGCGTTCGCTGCTCGACAACAAGCCCGCGGTAGCGATTCCCATCTTCCAGGCGCCGGGCTCCAACGCCATCCAGATCTCGGATGACGTGCGCAAGACCATGGAAGAACTGAAGCAGAACTTCCCGGACGGCATCGACTACAGCATCGTCTATGACCCGACGCAGTTCGTGCGCCACTCGATCGAGGCGGTGACGCACACGCTGTTCGAGGCAATTGCGCTGGTGGTGCTGGTGGTGATCCTGTTCCTGCAGACCTGGCGCGCATCGATCATCCCGCTGCTGGCGGTGCCGGTGTCGATCGTCGGTACCTTCGGCCTGATGCATCTGTTCGGCTTCTCGATCAATGCGCTGTCGCTGTTCGGGCTGGTGCTGGCGATCGGCATCGTGGTCGATGACGCGATCGTGGTGGTGGAGAACGTCGAGCGCAATATCGAGGAAGGGCTGACGCCGAAGGAGGCCACCTACAAGGCCATGCGCGAGGTCAGCGGCCCCATCATCGCCATCGCGCTGACGCTGATCGCCGTGTTCGTGCCGCTGGCCTTCATGACCGGCCTGACCGGGCAGTTCTACAAGCAGTTCGCGCTGACCATCTCGATCTCGACCATCATCTCGGCGTTCAACTCGCTGACGCTGTCGCCGGCGCTGTCGGCGCTGCTGCTCAAGAGCCACGACGCGCCCAAGGACTGGCTGTCGCGCTGGATGGACCGCGTGTTCGGCGGCTTCTTCAAGCGCTTCAACAAGTTCTTCGGCCGCAGCGCCGAGAGCTATGGCCGCGGCGTGAAGGGCGTGATCCGCCGCAAGGGTTCGGTGTTCGGCGTCTATGCAGTGATGCTGGCGCTGACCTGGGGCGTGTTCCAGCTGGTGCCCAAGGGCTTCGTGCCGGCGCAGGACAAGCAGTACCTGGTGGGCTTTGCCAAGCTGCCTGACGGCGCCACGCTGGACCGCACCGAAGACGTGATCCGCAAGATGAGCGACATCGCGCTCAAGCATCCGGGCGTGGAATCGGCCGTCGCCTTCCCGGGCCTGTCGATCAACGGCTTCACCAACAGTCCGAGCGCCGGCATCGTGTTCGCCACGCTCAAGCCGTTCGAGGATCGCAAGAGCGCCGAGCTGGGCGGCGCAGCCATCGCGGCCGAGCTGAACCAGAAGTACGCGGCGATCCAGGATGCCTTCATCGCGGTGTTCCCGCCGCCGCCCGTGCAGGGCCTGGGTACCATCGGCGGCTTCAAGCTGATGATCGAGGACCGTGCCGCGCTGGGCTATGACGCGCTGTTCGAGGCCACCAACGCGTTCGCCAACAAGGCGCGCGCCACGCCCGAGCTGACCGGCATCTTCAGCAACTACCAGGTCAACGTGCCGCAACTCGACGTCAAGCTGGACCGCGTCAAGGCCAAGCAGCTGGGCGTGCCGGTGACGGACGTGTTCGACACGCTGCAGACCTACCTGGGCTCGGCCTATGTCAATGACTTCAACAAGTTCGGCCGGACCTACCAGGTCAAGGTGCAGGCCGACGCGCCGTTCCGCGCCCATGCCGAGGACATCCTGCAGCTGAAGACGCGCAACGCCGCCGGCGACATGGTGCCGCTGTCGTCGCTGGTGCAGGTCAAGCAAGGCTTCGGTCCGGACAGCGTGGTGCGCTACAACGGCTTTACCGCCGCCGACATGAACGGCGGGCCCGCGCCGGGCTTCTCGTCGGGCCAGGCGCAGGCCGCGGCCGAGCGCATCGCCGCGGAAACGCTGCCCAAGGGCATCAAGTTCGAATGGACCGAGCTGACCTATCAGGACATCCTGGCCGGCAATGCCGGGATCTGGATCTTCCCGCTGTGCGTGCTGCTGGTGTTCCTGGTGCTGGCTGCCCAGTACGAGAGCCTGACGCTGCCGCTGGCGGTGATCCTGATCGTGCCGATGAGCCTGCTGGCCGCAATGACCGGCGTGTGGCTGACGCAGGGCGACAACAACATCTTCACGCAGATCGGCTTCATCGTGCTGGTGGGCTTGTCAGCGAAGAACGCCATCCTGATCGTCGAGTTTGCGCGCGAGCTGGAGCATCACGGCCGCACCGTGGTGCAGGCCGCGATCGAGGCCAGCCGCTTGCGCCTGCGCCCGATCCTGATGACGTCGTTCGCGTTCATCATGGGCGTGGTGCCGCTGGTGATCTCCACCGGCGCGGGCGCCGAGATGCGTCATGCGATGGGCGTGGCGGTGTTCGCGGGCATGCTGGGCGTGACGTTCTTCGGCCTGTTCCTGACGCCGGTGTTCTACGTGGCGCTGCGGCTGCTGGCGACCCGGGGCCAGCGCCGCGCGCAGCCGGCGCCGGTCGAACACCAGGCCGTGGCTTCGGCTGAATGACGCATGCTTTCCGCGCTCTCCCGCGAGCGGGAGAGCGCGGCTACCTCGGCGGGGGTGCCCCCGCCCGAGCACAGAACAATGAAGGAAAGAACATGATTGCCCAGATCTCAAGGCAGTTGCCCCGTATCGCCACGCTGGCCGCCGCGCTGGTGCTGGCCGGCTGCTCGCTCGCGCCGACCTACAAGGTGCCGGAGACGGCCACCGTGCCGGCCTTCAAGGAAGCCGAGGCCGCCCAGGCCGAAGGCGCCCAATGGAAGACCGCGACGCCGGCCGAGGGCCAGCATCGCGGCGAATGGTGGAAGATCTTCGGCGACGCCGAACTGGACCGCCTGATCGCAGCGGCCGGTGAATCGAACCAGGATCTCGCCATCGCCGCGGCCCGCCTGAAGCAGGCGCGCGCCTTCACCGGCGCGACCGAGGCGGACCTTTATCCGCAGCTGAGCGTGGGGCTGGACCCGACCCGCTCGCAGCCGTCGGCGGCCTCGCAAGGCCTGCCCGACGGCACCCGCGTGCCGCCGCAGACGGTGCTGAAGGCGCGCGCTTTCGCCAGCTATGAGCTGGACCTGTTCGGCCGCGTGGCGTCCAGCGTCAATGCCGCCCGCGCCGAAGGCGAGGCTGCCGAAGACCTGTACCGCTCGGTGCAGCTGGCGCTGCAGGCCGACGTGGCGCAGGCGTATTTCGCGTTGCGCACGCTCGACAGCGAGCGCGACCTGCTCAACGCCACCATCAGGCTGCGCGAGGATGCGCTGTCGCTGCTGAAGAAGCGCTATGACGCCGGGGAAACCACCGACCTCGATCCCGCCCGCGCCGAAGCCGAACTCGGCACCGCGCGCGCGGACCTGGCCGGCATCGAGCGCCGCCGCGCCAACCAGGAGCATGCCCTGGCGGTGCTGACCGGGGTGCCGCCGGCGGCGTTCTCGCTGTCGTCCAGGCCGTTCGATGCCGCGCCGGTGGCGATCCCCGCCGGGCTGCCGTCCGAGCTGCTGGAGCGGCGCCCGGACATCGCCGCGGCCGAGCGCCAGATGGCGGCGGCCAACGCGCGCATCGGCGTGGCCAAGGCGGCGTTTTTCCCGCGCATCACGCTGACCGGGTTGTTCGGCTTTGAATCGGCCGATCTGTCCAACCTGTTCAAGTGGTCCTCGCGCACCTGGATGCTGGGGCCGCTGATCGGATCGAGCATCGCGCAGACTGTGTTCGACGGTGGCCGCAACAGCGCCAACCTGGCCGGCGCCCGCGCCGCCCACGAGGAAACGGTGGCAAGCTACCGCCAGACCGTGCTGGTGGCCTTCCGCGAGGTGGAAGACAGTCTCGCGGACGTGCGCTGGCTCAGCCAGCAGGCCGGCGCGCTGGACAGCGCACTCGGCGGCGCCAGGCGTGCGGCACGCATCTCGCGCAGCCGCTATGACGCGGGCGCGGTCGACTACCTGGCGGTGATCGATGCCGACCGCACCGTGCTGCAGTCGCAGCGCGAGGCCAACCAGGTTGCCGGACTGCGCGCGGCCGCGACGGTGTCGCTGGTGCGGCGGCTGGGCGGGGGCTGGGGCCCGCTGCCGGCAGCCGTGGCCGCGGCGCCTGCGGCCGAGGGCGCCGCCGCCCCGGTGGCGCGCTGAGCCACGCAGGGGACTGGCGCGATGCCGGGCAGTCACTACACTGTAAGCATCGCGCCATGCGTACGGGATGCACGGGTGCGCCCCGGTTGCGTCCTGTCCCGCCGCCATGCTTGTCCGACACAGGAAACTGCTCTGGGGATTCGTCTTCGCCGCGCTCACCGTGGGCGCGCTGGTGGCACCGCTGCCGGGACTGGACCGCACCGCCATCCATGACGAGGTGGTGATCGCGCGCCCGCCGGCGCAGGTCTTCGACTTTGTTGCAACGCCGCGCCACTGGCCCGCCTGGCATCCGGCGTCGCTGGCGGTGGCGGGCGCGACCGACCATCCGCTCGAGCGCGGCGAGCGCGTGGCCGAGACCTTCATGCTGGCCCGGCGCGGCGGCGTGGTGGTCTGGACCGTGATCGAAAGCCACCCGCCGCGCACGTGGTCGATCGAGGGCGTGGCCGCGGGCCAGCGCGTCGGCACCATTACCTACCGGCTGACGCCCGCGATGTCGCCCTCGCTGACGCCATCGGCCGAACGCACGCGCTTCGAGCGTGAGTTCCGCTACCGCTCGCCGACGCTGCTGTTTGCCCTGATCAACCGTCTGATGCTGCGGGACCAGCTCCAGGCCGAGTCCACCGAAGCCGTGCGCCGGCTCAAGGCATTGCTGGAGACCCAGCTGCCGTCATAGCGCGACGCCTTGCGCGAGGCACCGATCCGGCCTAAGTTGGAGCCATCCCTGCGTGCGTCCAGCGAGGTCCGTATGCCATTCCAGCTGCAATCCACCGCATTCGCTCCCGGGGGCGAGATCCCGGCAGAGCACACCTGCGAAGGCGCCGATATTTCCCCGCCGCTGGCCTGGACCGGCGTGCCGCCCGGCACGGCCAGCCTGGCGCTGATCGTTGACGACCCCGATGCGCCGGACCCCGCCGCGCCGAAAATGACCTGGGTCCACTGGCTGCTCTACAACCTGCCGGCTCATGCCGGTGCACTGCCAGCGGATATCGCCAAGTCCGGGCTGCCAGCCGGCACCCGTGAAGGCTTGAATGACTGGCACCGCAACGGCTACGGTGGCCCGTGCCCGCCGATCGGCCGGCACCGCTACGTCTTCAAGCTCTATGCGCTGGACGTGGCGTTGCCCGACCTCGGCACGCCAGACAAGGCGGCACTGGAGCGGGCCATGCAAGGCCACGCGCTGGCCAAGGCGGAACTGGTCGGCACTTACCAGAAGCTGCAGCGATAGCCTGGCGGTGCGCAGGCACCGGCCCTGGCGTTTGCCGCTGTTGCACAATACTGGCTTTGCAATCCTTGCATCGACCGGAGATACCGCATGGCAAAGCAGGGCGCACTGGGCCTCCGGGGCATTGCGTTGTTCGAGGCCGCCAAGGGACTGCTGGTGATCGTGGCCGGGCTGGGCCTGGCCGCACTGCTGCATCGCGATGCCCAGGAACTGGCCGAAGCCATCATCCAGCGATGGCATGTCAATCCGGCCAGCCGCTATCCCACCATCTTCCTGTCACTGCTGGAGCATCCCGACAATGCGCGCCTGTGGGCCATCGGCGGATCCGCCGCGGTCTATGCGCTGATGCGCTTTGCCGAGGCCTATGGGCTGTGGCGCGGGCTGGCCTGGGGCAACTGGCTCGGGGTGTGGTCGGGCGGCATCTACATCCCGCTGGAGCTGTACGAGGCCTTGGTTCATCCCAGCTGGCTGCATGGCGGGCTGGCCGCGGCCAACCTGGCCATCGTGCTCTACCTGGCGCGCGGGCTGCTGGCAAGGTCGACCACCAGGGGGTCGTGATCCGACGAGCGGTAGGGGCCGGGCGCATAGAAGTCCGCTGCGCCGGACTCCGGGCGCGGGGCATAGGAGAAGACCGCGGGCTCGTCGGCATTGATATGCCACGCATGGACGGCAACGACACGCGCCGCGGCGCTGGCGTCGGCCAGCACGTGGTCCAGGTACCCTGCCTGGGCGTCATAGACATAGCTGTAGGCATGCGGCCCGGCAAAGCGCGCGACCAGATCGGCGTAGCCGTGCCGCGCCAGCAGGCGTATCGGATCCTCCATCGCGTAACTGTTCAGGTCGCCGATCACCAGCACGCCCGCGTCCGGGATGCCGGTCGGCGCGGTGGCCAGCCAGCGGGCCAGGGTGTCGGCGGCCTGCACGCGCGCGGGGTTCCAGCAGCCCTGGCCGTCGCCCTGGTCCGCCTGCGCGCCGGCCGCTTCCACGCAGTTCTTGGATTTGAAATGGTTGACCACCACCGTTACCGGTGCGCCGCCCGCCGCGGCACGGAAGGTGGCCGCGAGCGGCTGGCGGCTGCGCTCGCCCAGCCATGTGGTGGCGGCCCGCCCGGCGGGCAACGCGGTGCGCGCGTTGTACAGCAGCCCGACCGCGATGGCATCGGCGCCTAGCGCTGGGCTGCCGGGATCGGTCACGCGCCAGTCCGGCCCCAGCATTGCGGCCAGTTGGCGAATCGCGCCGGTCGGGCCGTAGCCATTGTTCTGGAGCTCCATCAGGCCGATCACGTCGGCGTCCAGGCCGCGCAGCGCGGCCACCAGCTTGGCCTGCTGCCGCGCCAGCGCTGCCGTGTCCTGGGCGCCGCGGTTGCCGGGCGCGTCGAGGCCACCGCCCTGGCCGTCGCCGTTGAAATAGTTCTGCAGGTTGAAGGCCGCCACCCGCAGCGCGGTGGCGGGATGGCGTGGTGGTGCGGCGCCGCGCGGGTTGGCGCGCTGGTAGACCGGTGCCCCAGCGCCACGCACCGGCTGCAGTCGCCACCGGCCGTGGCGCTGTTCCAGCACGCCCTGCACGCCGGTGACGGTGTCGCCCGCGCGTACCGGATGCTCTGCCGACAGGCGCGGGGGCGGGTAGGGCACCACGGCGGGAAACTGGCGCGCCGAACCATCGTCGAGCCACAACCGGTTGCGGGCATTGGCCGTCGCGGCTTGCCTTGCGGCCGGGCCCGGCAACGCCTGCTGGGTGGGCGCGATCGGTCGCCCGTGGCTCAGCACCACCGTGCCATAACGGCCAAGTTCATGCGTATCGCTGACGGTCAGCGTCTGCGGCAGGCGCACCAGCATCCCTTCCATTGCAGCCAGGTCGGACTCGCTGCCCAGCGTCAGCGTCTGCGGCGTGACGGACAGGCCCTGCGTGCATACCACTGGGGAGCCGGCCAGCGCCAGCTGCGTTTGTCCGAATTTTTCCTCGATCCTTCCGGACACGCGAACCATGTCGCCCACCTTGGCGCGGGTGCGTGGCGCATAGACGAACAGTCCCTCCGAACGACCTGGCCGATGCACGCGCTGCGCATCCGCTGTCTGCAGGAAGAAGCCGCGCAGCCCCCCGTCGCCGCTGAAATCTGCCGTGACGATGGCCTGCAATTCGACCATCCGTCCCGCAAGAGGCGAGGCCTGGCCGGGGACGCGCACGTCGGCCAGCGCGGTGGCGGGGCTGCCGCATGGCTGCATTGCAGCATCGGCGCCGGACGGCAGGGCCAGCAGACCGGCCAGGCACAGGGCGGACAGTGCATTGAGGACAATGCTGCGTTCAGGAAGGGGCAGGCGCATGGCGGTTTCGGCAGGTCGTGGCAGGGTGGACGATGCTAACCCCCGCGTGTAACGGAATGCTTGCCGCGGGCATGTGACGCCGCGATCGTGCTAAGGTAGTAAAGACCCGCCGGTACCCGACCGGCGCCGGCATCCACTGCATCCACTTCATCGCCTACCACGTCATGATCAAGGAAATCGCGCAAATCACCATCAAGCCCGGCATGGACAAGCAGTTCGAGCATGGCGTGAGCCAGGCCACGCCGCTGTTCCTGCGCTCGCACGGCTGCCACGGCGTGCAGTTGTTCCGCTCGATCGAGCAGCCGGACCAGTACACGCTGGTGGTGGACTGGGAAACCGTGGACGACCATATGGTCCTGTTCCGCGAATCGCCTGAGTTCCAGCAATGGCGTGGCTTGGTGGCGGAGACCTTTGCCGCGCCGCCCAACGTGCACCACGAGTCCAAGGTCCTGTAAGCCCGCGCCATGAACACCCGGCCCGATCGTCCCCGCCATTTCTCGATGCTGCGCGAACTGCAGCTGGCCGATGTCTTCACGCTCGGCAACGCGGCCTGCGGCATGGGGTCGGTGTTCTTCGCGATGTTCTTCGTCGCGGACCAGCAGCTGTCGCATTTCTACACGGCGGCGGCGCTGGCGCCGCTCGCCTTTATCTTCGACGTGCTCGACGGGCGCATCGCGCGCTGGCGCCACGCGCATTCGGCGCTGGGGCGCGAGCTGGACTCGCTGGCCGACGTGATCTCATTCGGCGTCGGCCCGGCCACGCTGGCCTTTGCCGCCGGCATGCGCGGCGGCTGGGACCTGGCCATACTGATCTACTTTGTCTGCTGCGGCGTCAGCCGGCTGGCGCGCTTCAACGTCACCGCCGAATCGCTGGCGGCGGGCAGCGACAGCGGCAAGGTGGCCTACTTCGAAGGCACGCCCATCCCCACCAGCGTGCTGCTGACCGCCGTGCTGGCGTGGTGCGCCTCGCAGGGTCTGCTGGGCGGCGAGCTGCCTGGCGGCGCATGGGTGCTGGGTCCCGCCGTGCTGCATCCCCTGGTGCTGCTGTTCGCGCTGTCGGGCACGCTGATGGTCAGCAAGACCCTGCGCATCCCGAAGTTCTGAAGGCGCCCGCCATCATGCGGCCGCAGGCTCCGTCCGTTCGGCCGTACGCGTGCGGCTGACCATCAACGCCATCAGCGCGGCCACCAGGCACGCCGCCCCCGCCGCGTAGAGCGCCGGCGTATAGGTCAGCAGCAGCGTGCGGCTCAGTCCCGCGCCGAACGCCGCCACGGCCGCGCCGATCTGGTGGGCCGCGAAGATCCAGCCGAACACCATCGGCGCGCGCTCGCGCCCGAAAGCGGTGGCCGCCAGCTTGACCGTCGGCGGCACCGTGGCGATCCAGTCGAGGCCGTAGAACATCGCAAAGATCGACAGCCCGTACAGCGTGAAGGTGGAGTGCGGCAGCCAGAACAGCGACAGGCCGCGCAGCGCGTAGTACCAGAACAGCAGCTTGCGGCTGTCATAGCGGTCGGAGAGCCAGCCCGACAGGATGGTGCCGACAAAATCGAACGCGCCCATCATGGCCAGCGCCGACGCGGCCGGCACGGGCCCCATGCCGAAGTCGCCGCACAGTGCGATGAAATGCGTCTGGATCAGGCCGTTGGTGCTCAGGCCGCAGATGAAGAAGGTGCCCGCCAGGATCCAGAATGTTTGCGTCCGCGCGGCTTCGCGCAGCACGCGGAATGGCCCGCGCAACGTAAAGGGCGCGGCCGCAGGGGCGGCGGGGAGCGTGGCCGGATGCGACGGCACTTCGCCGAACGCCGCCAGGCCGACATCGGCGGGCCGGCTGCGCATCAGCCCGAACACCAGCAGCGCCAGCGCCGCGCAGGCTGCCAGCACCGGTAGCACGGCCACGCGCCAGCCCATATGCTCGATCAGCCAGGCCGCCACCGGCAGGAATGCCAGTTGCCCGGTGGCAGCGCTGGCCGTCAGGATGCCGATGACCAGGCCGCGCCGCGCGCTGAACCAGCGGTTGGCCACCACGGCGGCCAGCACCAGCGCGGTCAGCCCGGAGCCGACCCCGAGCATCAGGCCCCATGCCACAAAGAGCTGCCACAGCTCGGTCGACACGGTGGCCAGCGCCATGCCGCCGGCAATCAGCGCCAGCGCGGCGCAGACCACGCTGCGCACGCCGAAACGATCCATCAGCAGCGCCGAGAACGGCGCCATCAGCCCGAACAGCGCGAAGCGGAACGCCAGGATCGACGAGATCTGGTCGGTGTTCCAGCCCATCTCCCGGCTCAGCGGCTGCAGGAAGGCCCCGGGCAGGCCCAGCGCGGCCGAGGTGGTCAGCATCACCAGGAAGGTCAGGGCGGCAATCAGCCACGCGTAGTGGATGCCGCGCCGGTCGAGCCGGCTGGAAAGGGCTTGCGCGAACATGGAGTTCTCGTGGTCTCGGTTTCGGTGCGGGTCGGAGAGGGCAAAGGAAGGGCATCCCGCTGCGTGCAGCCGCGGGTTGCCGGTCAGTCTTCAGGAAAAAAGCTCGGTACTAGCCGGTGCTGCCCAGCAGGTGAGCCCGCACCGCGCTCAGCATCTGGTCGGAGAGCGGATCGCCTTCGGTGGCGCGCGCCAGCGTCAGGGCGCCGACCAGTAACGCCATGCGCACCAGCGCCTGGTCGTGGCGTTCCTGCGGATCGTCAGACGCCACGGTCTGCGCCATGTCATCGATCATCGTTCGCAGCCCTTGCGCATAGGCCTGGCGCACGGGCTTGCCGGCGGGCTCGCGGGCGACATCGACGGCCAGCGCGGCGGCCGCGCAGCCGACCCCTGGGTTGGCGCAATGCGCGGCGGTCAGGTAGGGCTCGACCAGATTGGCGAGCATGGCCTTGCGATCCCCGCCGGCCCGTGCAAGGCGGCGCTCCCAGCGGGCGGTCGATTCCTCGAACGCGCGCTTGCAGGCCTGTGCGGCCAGCGCGTCCTTCGAGGCAAAGTGGCCATAGAAGCCGCCATGGGTCAGGCCGGCACCCGCCATCAACTCCGCCACGCTGACGCCGTTGAGGCCGCGCTCGCGGAACATCCGCGACGATGCCTGTTCGATCGCCTCGCGGTTCTTGTCGGTTTGCTCGCGTGATGCGCGTGCCATCTGCAGACCTCGTTGGGAATTTAGCTCCCTCGAAGCTTAGATGACGCTCATCATTTATTCAATAGATGTTGGGCATCATTTATTCTGCTTTCCGGATAATGTGCATACATATGAATGCGTCTTCAGCAAGCTGAAGGGTTTTCCCGTATCGTCTTGCCTGAATGATCGCCCCCGGCCTGCAGTGCCCCCCCGCACCGCCGAATCCGGCCATGGCGGCAACCGGTAAAGACAGTGTCCAGCACAGCCCCTCTCCAGACCGCCTCCGCGGCGGACGCCATGACCTCGCGCGAGCGGCGCGGCATGGCTGCCATCCTGATTGCAGTCGCCCTTGCCACCCTCGATACCGCCATCGCCAATACGGCGTTGCCATCGATTGCGGCGGACCTGCGCGCCACCCCGGCGGCCTCGGTCTGGGTGATCAACGCCTACCAGCTCGCCATGGTGGCGACGCTGCTCCCGTTCGCGGCGCTGGGCGGCGTGGTTGGCCACCGGCGCATCTACCTGGGCGGCGTGCTGCTGTTCACGGCGGCTTCGGTGGTGTGCGCGCTGGCGTGGTCGCTGCCGACACTGGCGGCGGCGCGGGTGCTGCAGGGCATCGGCGCGGCGGCCATCATGAGCGTCAACACGGCGCTGATCAGCGCGATCTTTCCCACGCACCGGCTTGGCCGCGGGCTGGGGTTGAATGCGCTGGTGGTCGGGGTTTCGTTCGCGGTGGGGCCGACGGTGGCGTCGGTGATCCTGTCGTTCGGCACGTGGCCGTGGCTGTTTGCCGTGAACCTGCCGATCGGCCTGATGGCGCTGGCGATCGGGCGCGGCTCCCTGCCGCAGACGGCACGCAGCACGCACGGTTTCGATCGCGTTGCAGCGGTGCTCAGCGTGGTTGCTTTCGCCGCGCTGATCCTGGCGCTGGGCGAGGGCGCGCAGCGCGCGCCGCTGCACCTGTCGCTGGCCGCGGCGGGCATCTTCGCGGTGGCGTTCGCGCTGCTTTTGTGGCGCGAGCGCGGCCATCCGGCGCCGATGCTGCCGGTGGACCTGTTCCGGCGGCCGATGTTCGCGCTGTCGACGCTGACCGCGGTGTGCTCGTTCGCCGCGCAAGGCCTGGCCTTTGTCTCGCTGCCGTTCTACTTCCAGCACGTACTGGGACGAGGGCAGGTGGAGACCGGTTTCCTGCTGACGCCATGGTCGGTGGTAGTGGCGCTGATCGGGCCGCTGGCCGGGCGCTTGTCTGACCGCTACCCGCCGGCCGTGCTTGGCGGCGTGGGGCTGGCGGTGCTCAGTGCCGGCATGCTGTCGCTGGCGCTGCTGCCAGCCAACCCGAGCACGCTCGATATCGGCCTGCGCATGTGCCTGTGCGGCGCCGGGTTCGGCTTCTTCCAGTCGCCCAATCTCAAGGCATTGATGACCAGCGCCCCGCGTGAGCGCAGCGGCGGCGCCAGTGGCGTGGTGGCCACGGCGCGGCTGCTGGGACAGGCCACCGGCGCGGCGCTGGTGGCGCTGTGCTTTGGCCTGGCCGGCGACCACGGCCCCGGCATGGCGCTGGCATTGGGCGCGGCGTTTGCCGGCGCCGGCGCCGTGGCCAGCTGGATGCGGCTGGCCGCCGCCGACGCGCGGGCCTAGGCGGGGCGGCCCGGATGCGTATCAGTTCAGGCGTGTGATCCGGTTCGCCGCGCTCGGGCTGACCGGCGATCTTGCCTTGAAGTAGTCTTCGAAGACATCGATGTCGACGGGCCCGGCCTGCTGGTTCGTGCCTTGCTTCAGCACCGTGAAGTTGTCACCGCCCGAAGCCATGAAGTTGTTCACCGTGACGCGGTAGGTCTTGGCCGGGTCGATGGCCACGCCGTTGAGCTTGAGAGAGGCCGGAACGACACGGTTGCCCTGGCCCGCGGCGGCGCCTGCCGGCTTGCTGGCGTCCCAGGTATAGGTGAAACCGCTGGAAACCTGCAGCACACGCCCGCCCGCAGGTTGCGGCGCCTCCCATTGCTGTTCCAGCAGGCGCAGGATCTGCGCGCCGGTCAGGTTCATCGTCACCATGCTGTTGCCGAAGGGCATCACTGCGTAGAGCTGCCCGAACGTGGTCTGGCCGCTGGTGGCGGCGTCGTACACCAGGTTCTGGCGCAATCCGCCGGGATTGGTGAATGCGATCACGGCCGGCCCGAACGACGCATCGGAAGTGCCGGCCAGGTAGGCGTCCGCCACCAGGTCGCCCAGTGCCGACTCGCCCGCTGCCGTCTGGGTGCGATCGATGGAGGCGGTAATGGCGCCGACCACCGCGTTCTTGATCGGCGCGGTCAGTTCCACGTAACGCCTGACCATCGCATCGACGGCACTGTCTTTGGCAAGCGCGGTGTAGCCGGCAGGCAGCGCGATCGGATTGCCGTTGTTGTCCTTGATCACCAGATCATTGACCGCGACACGGTTGTTGGCCGCCTTGGACGAGACCTTGCGCGTCGACGGATCGATAGTGATATCGATTTCCGAGGCCAGCCGGCCGTAGAAGCCCGTCTGCGTCAGCAGCTTGCCGTCCGGCCGGGCGCAGACATATTCCTGGTGGGTATGGCCGCTGATCACGATATCTACGGCGGAATCCAGCTTGTCGACGATCGACACGACAGCACCGTTCAGTCCGGGGCAGCTCTTGTCGTTCACCGTGCCCGCCGTCGTCGATCCGCCCTCATGGAGCAACACCACGATCGCATTGACGTTCTGCTGCCGCAATTCAGGAATCAGCTTGTTCACCGCGTCCGCCTCGGACTCGAAGGTCAGGCCCGCGGTACCCGCCGGCGTTACCACCGACGGCGTATCCTTCAGCGTCATGCCGATAAAGGCAACCTTGGCCCAGTCAAAGGTCTTGATCCGGTAGGCCGGCAACAGCGGCTTGCCGGTCGCCTGGTCGATGACATTGGCAGCCAGGTACTGGAACTTCGCCCCGGCGTAGGCGCCGTTCGTCATGCACGTGTCCACGCCGACAATGCCGCGGCGGCCGTCGGCAGACCGGGGAAAGCAGCCGCCGTGCTGCAGCCGCAGCAACTCATCGCGACCCTTGTCGAACTCGTGGTTGCCCACCGACGAAATCTCCAGGCCCATCTGGCCCAGCACATCGATCGCCGGCTCCTCATGGAACGCCCCGGAAACCAGCGGCGAAGCGCCGACCATGTCCCCGGCCGCCACCACTACGTTGTTCGGGTTCTTCGCTTTCAGGCTCTGGATCAGCGAGGCCAGATACGCGGCACCGCCCGCCGAAACGCGGGTGCCAGCCGGGTTGGCCGCATCCTGTACCACCACGCTTCCGCCCGGCGCTTCCAGATTGCCGTGGAAATCATTGAGCCCGATGATCTTGACCGATACCGGCGCGTCCGCGGCCGGAGCCGGGCTGGGCGCCGCCGGATTGCCCTCGTCACTACCGGAACCGCAGGCGGCAACGATGCCTGCAAGAGCGAGCGCACCCAGGCTCGCGACGACATACCGTTTGCGTGTCATGTGGCCAATCCTTTGGGAAGCGGCTGCAGGCAGCCACTCTATGGGCCCATCGTGACTGCTTCATGACGCGGGGATGTCATGCCATGGCGCTAACTTGAAACGCCATAACGCCATGAACCTAATGCCAATGCATCGCTACCTGATCGCCTGCACGCTTGCCGGTTGCGCGGGAATTGCCCAGGCCGCCACCGCGGAACTGCCACCAGCCGTGACGCAGGCAAGCCGGCATGCCAGGGCGGCTTGCCAGGAATTCATGCATGACGATGCGGACGAATACCGGTCCTGCATCGACGCCGTCGCCCGCGAGATGCCACGGGGACGCAAGGATACGGCGGCGCGGTTGCTCGGGCATTACTACTATGCGTGGATCGGGGCCAATAGTTCGGCGCGTTTGTCGTTGCCTGGGGCCGAGGCGGCGGCGCAGGTCTACCTGCGGGAATTTCGTGCTTTGCAGCGCCAGCTTGGGGTGGATGACAAGACGTTGTGCAAGGCGGTGCCGGGGGACTGTGGGCAGCGGGTGGGGGTGATTGAGAAGATGGAGGGGGAGAAGGGGCGGTGAAAGGGTAGGCAAATTGCTCGGCGCGAAAGTTGAACGCTGCTAGTCGCTGTAGGCCCGGAGCAGGTTTCGTATCTCTTCTTTGGTCAACTGGCCAGAGGCGAGCGCAGCCGAAAAGTCTTCCTTCGCCAGCGGAAAGCGCGCGAGCAGCGAGTGAAGGCTCTCTTTGTCCAAGGGCGTAGCAGTCAGCGGATCCAGCTAGAATTTCTCCGTTGCTTCCCGAGTGTCCAGCTTTGTGCCCTCCACATTGATGTAGACCTTGTATCGGACAAAACCCTCAGGGAAAGCGCGATCAACATACAGAGATGTGCCCCGGGGCAGGATAGCGGCAGGGCTGTCTGAGCTGCCCCCACTGAGCAGCAATGGATACTGCAGCTTGTGTACCCTGGGGACTTCTTCGTGCTCGAGCTTGTGTACCAGGGATGCGCCAGCTATGGCTCCGATGATTGCGGAGAGGATCGGGGTTATTAGGCGCTTCATGGTGCTGTCTATTCCTGCAGGAACGCGCGGTCCTGATCAATATCCCATTGCCATATGGTTGCGTCGACGTCGCTGTCTTTGATGTCAGGCATTGTCTCGTCCTTCAAAAACCAACGCCGACTTTTTATCTTTGCAGGGGTCATCCACCAGCCAGCTTGTGGACACGGCTGGCCCGCCTTGCATCGTAGGCGACTAAGGGGATAATCGCTTGAATCAAGCAGTACGTTGAAATCGCTGGTAACGGTATTTCTTTCGCGAAGCTGCCTGCCGTAGGCTACGAGATCTTTGGGATAGACTATATGATCGATGGTGCTGTCATCGATATCTAGTAAATAGCTAGTGGCGCCAGCCTCGAAAGCCCAATATCCATAGTAAAACGATTCGTCATGTTGGATATTCTTATGCGCATCGTACCATCGAGCGCCATCCTGATTTCGGTACCAGGCTTTTAGGTAATTTTCTATAAGTCGGATTGATTCCGTGGGGTCTTGTTGAAAGTAAGCCTCGACGAGGGTCGCGTAGGGATCCTCAAATATCACTTCGTCCATGTCGTCCTGTGGATCAGGAACAAAGTCAACGATCAACTGCTCATACAAAGCATCACGATAGCGATTGCTTGCCATCGCTGCGATGATTCTCTTGATGGAACGCCCGTCTCGGATGAGGATAGCAATGCTTAATAGTTGTAGTGCATTTTCATATTCGATCTGATTGGAGAAATCCACCGAGCAAATTGTCAACTCTGTGTCGCCGCGGTCCTTGAACTTTTCTTTCAAATAGAGGCGGTACGGGATGTTAAGTTCGTTCCATCGGCAAAACTCTTCAACAATTGAAGCGAATTGCTTTGCAAGAGAGTCGAGGTCGGCGCCAGCAGTGTAGTCGAGCATCCATAGCCAAAACATTTCCTCGTAGAGACCGCCTTGCGCATCCCTAAGGTAGCCCGGATGCGGGTGTGTCTGTTTCAAAAGAACGTTGTTCTTTGAGCATTCAATGCCTTCGATCAGTCGCATGCGTGTATTGCTATACAGCGACTGGCTTAGAAGTTGTTGACGAGGATTTGACATGGCCTTTGGCAATTGGAGTGAGGTAGCAATGTTCAACACCATTGATGAAATGCAGGCATGCTCCTCGGACCATCTCAAGACGGGCGGCCACATTTGCGCAATCTGTACTATCGGCGCGCCGGCTGAGTATTGCATGCTCATCCAATCAAGTGCATTCCACAAGCGCTGCTGAGTCGAATGTTGAAAGCGTGCCGGGTCTGGCCTTTGCTGCATGCTCTGGTAGGTCCTTTTCGGGTCGGCCAGACGTCGCCCAAACGATAGTGTCACTTATGTCTTTCGAAATTGCCGTCCTTTTTGAAATTCTTTGTCTCGGGGCATCAAAAATCGGTAGCAATTTTCTTCATCAGGAAACAATCCGTCCTCGTATCGCGAATCGCGCCAAAGAAGTCGCCACGTTGCAGGAAGCCCCTTTTCCTCCCTTCCCAGATTCCTGAGCAGGGGACCATCCTTCCCGAGCGCACGAAGGTATTATTTTCAGGATCTGGTACTTCAGGAAATGGCAAAGAATACCTCATTTTCTGTAATGTACTCTTTAGATCCTCGTTGTAGAACGTGTGCGATTCTGCGTTGGCATCCCAGGGCTCAAGTACATCTGGCGCTATTTCGCCCCATGCTTCGGAAAGCTCTAGAAATTCCCTGTGGAAATCGGTCCACCCAGGGGTGTCTTGTTCGCTGATAGAAGGATGCTCGCCCCACTCAATTCTGATCAAATATTTGTCCCAGTACGTTAGGGGGCGATCCGCCATTGCCAAATCACCATTGGAATCGAATTTGAATACTCGCTTGTCTCCTGACCTAAGGCGAAGAACGCCATCCTCGCAATGCGCAAATCCTTTCAATATGGTGACATAGTCGGAGGCAGACACTCTCGAGGTGTCATCACATCCCGTCGCGTTCGCCATTCGCCGGCAGTTCTCAGCGGCATCCGCCCACAATCTGTAATAGAACAGGACTCTGTTTCACGCAGTGTATGAGCTGATTTGCTTCAGCCACAAGAACAGGGTCTTTCGATCGTCGACTGACAATGGATGCCGCCCCGGCGGTATCATCGACCTCTGACGCATGCTTTGAAGCGTCTAATTGGAGGCAAAGACCCAGCGGGTCGAGCGGCCTCGATGCATAGGCAACTTTTCGCCGGCTTGCACAACGATGCTAGCGGAGAGGTCATCTTCTGGAAGCCAACGTCCCGCTTTAGGGGCGGGTTGGCCTGTTTCGAACCAAATCATGGTGCTATCCGTTCCGCTTGTCGCAGAAGGAGTATCGGTAGGTCCATTTGGACTCTGGAAGACATATTCGTCTTCCTCCGCAGGGATGGAACCATCTTCGTAACGCGCATCCTCCCATAGCAGACGCCACGTCACAGGTTCTGAAGAACTTTCATCCTGATCTTCGTGCCTCGCCGCTGGGGCTGGCGACCCCGCGTGCAAGTAGTTCATGCAACCGCTGATCGGAAATGGCCCTTTGGGTTCTTCTTTCTTCCTGAATAGCGAAAATCCACTTGAATTCGTAATCTCAGCCGGTTCCCAGATGCCGGAACAAGGAATGGTGCTTCCGGTGGGGATGAGCACTGGTACCTTGGGATCCGGTACATCGACTAGCACATCGGGGAAATGCATGCTGGCCAGTTGGTCTCGCAGCCAGCTACCAAAACTATATGGGGCGGCGTCATCAAGCCATTTGCTTTCAAGTATATCGGAACACTCTCCCCAAGCCTGCGAGAGATCACTAAAGGTATTGAGGAATCTGTTTGCCCCTGGGCTGCTAGTCTCCACGATTGCAGGATTTTCTCGCCATTCCACACGAGTCAGGTAATTTCCCCAATACGAGCGAGGTCGATCCGCCAGTGAGAATAGACCGTTAACGTCATATTTGAAGACTAGCTTGTCTCCATCTTTAAGTCGGAGTACCGCGTCTTCAAAGTGGGCGAGCCCTTCCAGAGCATCGATATAGTGAGATTCGGTAATTTTAGAAAAATGTTCCTTACCTGATTCGCTGGCCAACCGCCTGCAGTTTTCGATAGCGAGCGTCCAGGCCTCGTAGTATCCAAGAATGCGTTTCCATGCTGTGTACGAACTGATTCGCTTGAGCCAATGAAAGGTTTTTCGACGTTCATCGTCGTTCGGTAGGTGGAGGTTTTTAACGGGGCTCGGCTTCATGTTTTCACCAATACTTGCCGGTTTTCCTTCGTTGCTTTTTCGCGTGTACCAAGCCGATGGCGATGTTCAAGCGCATAGGTTATGGCTAGTGGTGGATCACTTCAAACGCAGCATCTGCTCTAAACTTCACAGCGCTGGATCTGACTGATCGAGATCCCACTGCCAGAATGTGGAGCCGTAATCCGTTCCCTTGACTTCAGCGAAAATCTCGCCAGCTTTGAAGAAGCGGCGAGAAGCAGACTTGGCTGGCGTAAACCACCAGCCGTCACGTGGTGCAGGCTCACCTGCAGCAATACTTCCGGAGTAATTACTTGTGTCGGTTTCTCTATGCAGCCTTCCAAAATCGACCCAATCTTTTGGATAAAATGGTAAATCTCGATAGCTTGAGTCGTCAATATCAAGCACTACAGTAGTGGCTGCCGCTTCCCACGACCAATACCCATAAAACGCGACATCTCCTTCGCCGTGTTGATCGATATAAGGCTCGTGTCTACTCGCGTGATACCACTCGTCGAGGTAGGTGCTCATCAACGGCGGACGGTGTTCAGGATCAGCGGCAAATGCCTTAAATAATTTGCGGTAAGGTAGATGGCGCGTGGCTTCATCTGGCGGCTCTCCACGTCCCGGACTAGACGGCGCCACGAGGCGCTCCAGTAAGCCGTCGCTAACGCCCATTTCTACGTTGCCATAATCTAGGAATGCCATCACCCTCGGCATCATCGGCGTGTATCCGCTGAGAAGCCCGAAACACACCATACGCAGTGCGACGATCCAGTATTCCTCATCGCGTAGGGTCACATGCGGTGTTAAATATCCTTCGAATTCCGGCGTGGTGTGATAATTTTCATGGAATGCAGCATACTCCTCAGCCCATCTCAAGACGTATGGCCAAATTTGTGCAATCTGTGCTACCGGCGCGCCGGCTGAGTATTGCATGCTCATCCAATCCAGTGCACTCCACAAGCGCTGCTGAGTGGATGTCGAAAGCGCGCCAGGTTTAGCCTTTGCTGCATGCTTTGGTAGGTCCATTGTGACCATTGCGATGCCACCAAGCTTGTCATTGAATCGCTTGTCATAAGTGCTGTACCGTAGGCGCGGCTCTCGTCTACATTCGAACCTGTCGGGAGGGATCTTCCAGGCAAACCAGCGATCCCAGTCGATTCGATTTTGCCTCATGTTTGTCTGTGGCTGGGGCATCGGTGCACGTCGGTACTGTCAATTTGTACGGCGCCCAAAGTCTGCGAGATCCGCCGGATAAAGGGCTTGTCGCGGAACTCGGCATCATCGATATCAAGAATGATTGAAATGGCCGCCGCCTCGAAGCTCCAGTAGCCGAGGAAATTGTGAAACGTCCTTGCGTGTGGGATTCATAATAGGGCACGCACGGCTTCGAGCCGTCGATTGCTTCTCGTTAAGGCGTTTCATCAGAGCTTTGGATCCGCCTGGTCGATGTCCCATTGCCATATTGTGCTGCCATAATCAGACGAAGCACCGGGCATGCTCTCGCCCTGCACGAAATACCGCCGAGATCCCCTTTTTGCGGGAGTCATCCAGTAGCCGGTCTTGGGACAAGGCTGCCCGGCGTCGCAGCGTAGGCTCGTCGCTGTCGTCGCACTTTGTACATTCTCGAGATTGGAATGTGTTTTTGCCCAAGCGACGAGATCCTTGGGATAATAAAGATAGGGGTGGAGGCTACTGTCATCCTCAATATCAAGCAGAAGTACTGCCGCTGCCGCTTCAAATGACCAATATCCATAGTAGCCGCCCGTCCGACCTTCGGCATCAGGCTTGTGTGCGTTGTGCCATGGCGCTCCTGCGAGATCCTTATACCAGCGTTTAAGGAATTTCTGCAGATGTCGTAGTGCATCTTCATTGTCGGTGCTATCCATCGCATCGGCCAATGATTCAAATGGTCTCGTTGCGAGTAGTGTATCGCTCTCGTAGCGATCCATGGGCGCATATGAGAGAAAATCTTCAATCAGAAAATCGGCGCCAACATTTGTTTTATCAGGGCCATCCAAAAGCTCAGCAATTCGTGGAAGTAAGTCTCGTCGATGCAGTAAGAAGCAGAGGCTTATCAAACCAAGGCAAGGGCAATATCCATCGAAAGAATCAATCTGGAAGCCGATCGCGTTTGGGTCTTCGTAGTACATACGAAGTTGCTTGGTGGCCCGTTCGTGTGCCACCACGACTTTTTCCAACTCGGCGCGCATGGGTTCGATGGGCTCCCCCCCTGTGTATCTCAAAACGAGGAGATTGAAGAGGTCGAAAGCCACCATGCGATATGATATCAACCAGCCTTCCGCCTCGGAGCTTCCGGAGCCAGCCGGCGTCGATTCGAATAAATCAATTCCCTTTGGTATTTCTTCGAGAGAGCGTTGATAGTTACTTTCGCTCAAAAATTGCTGGCGGCGTCGTTCGTGAAAATTCACAGATTGTTTCATCATCTTTTGCGTGCCACACCGGTCAACCCCAGCCGACCATCAGCGAGCTTCTGGATCTGATTGTCGGTCCACTCTCGAGTTGCTTGGTGGCCAGAGTGCATGGATACATCGACTTTTTTGTCAGCCAAGTGCATGAGAAGGGATTGAGCATGGCTGACAGCTTGAGGAACGGAGAAAAAGAGAACGTGTCGTGTATAGCCTTTGAGGATAATGGTTCTAGCGAGAAGAGGGCTTCTCACGGCATTCGCAATGCGGTGTTCAATCCAGTATTTACTCATTGGCGTTCGGGACGGAGCTTGGGCGGTGGCCGCTGCGGCGCCACTTCCAGGAGCAGGCTGCTTGCTTTGCCTACGGCCTGATCGGGAACTCGAACTACTTTCTGCATCTTTTCCCGTTTTGTCGCTCAAATCCCGTAGTAATGATGCTAAGGTTTTGGTAGGGTCGTAGCTGGCCTTCGCCTCAATAATCGCGTACGGCTTGTGGCCATTCGATTTCCAAACCGCATCGATGCCGCGACCCCGAACCTTAAGTGGCCACAACTGCACCAGTTCGGAACCGTCATTTAGCTTAGCTTGGTTTTTTTTGCCGTTGTCATGTTTGGCTCGCTCACCCCAACATTTGACTTCTTGGCAATGATAGTCCGCCATGTGCTCACCGAGCACTCCGAGCGCCTTCTGCTTCAATTGTCCAAGCGTGCGGCGTGCCAACTCGGACGATTTCGTTTGATTTGTGTGCGTTGCGTCGTTAGCGTCGGCCTTGGTCTTGGTTCCGCCCTTGGCTTCGGTGCGTGGCTTGGCGGGGGGCGTGGTCTTGTTTGGCTTGATGGCAGGGGCTTCGGCAGAAGTCTTCCGGCCTCGCGTAAGCCACCCGTCTATTTCCCGCTTAAAGGCACCAAACTGCTTTGTGAGGTTATTACGGATGCTGTCCAACTGACGTTGGGAGCTTGGGCTCAATTGGCGCCTAAGGGCGGGGTTGTTGAGCATGTCGTCCAGCAGCTTCTGGAGTTTGCTCGGATCCATCATTTCGCGGAGAAACTTTTCCGGATCACCTTTGCCAAATTTGCGCATCAGATCCAGCAAGCTGTCAATGCTGGCCGTACCGCTTTTTATCGCACGTAAGCTGCGCTTTGTGGCATCTCCGCCCCCGGGGACTACACCGATAAGTGCCGTGATAAGGTTGAACCAAGCTGCGGGCGATGCAGGTGCACCGGAAACTTCGACGAGGCCCTTGATGATGTCACGGGCGTCGATGACCTGCCCGAGCACCGGCACGCATCCGATCACCGTTTCGGCAAGAATTGCCCATGGAGCATTATTGTCGCCCTTAAAAAAGCTCACGGCTTCGTCCGCAAGGGAGTCGAACCATCCCTTTCGCTGAGAGCGCGCTGTTGCCCGCCCTGCGCGCGGCAAGGTAGTTACTGTGTTCATCCTTTTATCTCCCCGTGCAACTCTTGCTCCATGGCCTGCTGTTCTTGCCCATCAAGGTAGTTCCACAGATTCTCGCCGGTAGCTTCGTCGGAGTCGTTGACCAGTGCAAGGAACTCGCGTTGCTCTGAGGATGCCTGTGTCGCCCAGAAGTCGTCTGCGGCTAGGAGATATTGCTCGATGTTTGCGATAGCCTCGTCGTTCGTAGTCGATCCGGTCTTAATCGTGTTCTTCGGCAATTCTACGTCTAATATGAACTCGCGAGGATCCTCCCCGTAATAAACGCGGGCAGCGCTGTTCGGTACGTTTTCGACGCGCGCGAAACCCTTGGCATCCAAGTTTCCCTCTAAAACTGTCCCGTCTTCAAAAATAAGCTTATATGGCGCGCCCGGCACAGGCGATAAGTCATCGTAGTGATAATTTAACTCGATGAAGTGTGGTGCTTGATTAATCGCCCCAACCGGCAGCGCCGCCAACTCCGCCGGACTTCCCCCAGCCCCCACCAACGGATGCCCAGCCCCCTTCACCGAGAACAACCCCGGCGTCTCAAACGTAATCGCATTCCCATCCAGCACGATCCGCGACGAGCCGCCGTGCAGCACTACCTTCTTCTGCGCCAGCACCTCGATGCCGTCGGTCGATGACGTCACCGTCACGGCCTTGTCCGCCATGACAGCCAGCGCATCGGTATGCGCCTGGATGGAAACCGGTCCGCCGGCCGCAATCGCGCGAATGCCATGGTGCTGGCTGAACAGGCTCACGCCCTTGGCTGCCGCCGCGGCGACGGTGTTGCCGGCGCCGACATGCCAGTCAGCCTGTGCCAGGCCCAGCAGGTGCCTTCCGGCAAAAATGCTGGTGGTGGCCTGCGTGGCCAGTGCGATCGAACTGGGCGATTCCGCGATAAGCCACGGTTGCCCGAAGCGCTCGGCAGCGGTGCCCGTATCCGGGCGCTTGGCGTCCTGGTCGTTGACCCGGTCCGGATAGCTGCCGTCCTGCTGCGGGTCGATGGCCTTGGTCAGCGGCTCGAAGGCGGCGACGGCGCCCAGCGGCAGCGCCTGTTGCGAGGTGGCGGCGTCGGACAGGCGCTGTGCGGTACGCTCGGCGGCAGTCATCTGCCCGCGCGCCTCGCGGATGTCGAGCATGGTGCCGCCGGCCCTGGCCTGGACGGTGGTCGACAGCAGCAGCCCGTTGCCGGCGCGCACAATGGCCCAGGCGTCGGTGCGCAGTTCGGCGCCGGTGCCGCGCCAGGCGCCGCGTTCACCGCTGGCCGGCGGTTGCGCGATCACGTAGCCAAGGTTGAGTTGGGTATCGGCCGCGGAACTGGCCAGGCGCATGCGCAACTGGCCGGTGTTGTCGTCGACTACCCACTGGTTGTAGCCGCCGTCGGCGAGGTTGTGCGAATGCCAGCCGGACAGGGCAGTGTTCAGCGGCGCCTCGCTGGCGGGCCAGGGCAGGGCGTCCTGCTCGTTGTGCAGTTGCGCCACCACCATCGGGCGGTCGATGTCGCCATCGAGGTAGGTCAGCATGACCTCGGTGCCGGCGCGGGGGAGGTGATGGGCACCCCAGTTGGGGCCGGCCGCGGCGGTGGCCACGCGCACCCACGCGGTGACCTGGGTCAGGTCGTCCTGGGCCGGGTCGGCGGCGGTGTCGGTACGCGGATCAGCCATGGGCGCGCGCAGCCAGGGCAGGCGCACGCGCACGCGGTGATCGCGCTCGGTGGTCAGCGGGGCGCCGCCTTCGGCGATGACGACGGCAGGCTGGCCTTCGGGGGCGGTGGGCTTGGGCGCGTACACCGGCACGATCGGGGCATCGGCGCGCACGGCTTCGAAGCGGTTGCGGTAGCTGCCGGCTTCGATGTCGGACAGGCCCAGCAGCAATGCTACTTCGGCACCCAAGTTGTTGGCGGCTTCATGGCGCACGGCCAGCGTGACGAACTCGTTCGCGGCGGTATCGAAGTGCCCGGTGAGGGAAAAGCGTTCGCCGGCGCCCAGCGCGCGGACGCTGCCTTCGCCCGCATAGCGCAGGTAGCGGCTTTCATGCGCTTGCACCTGCAACTGCGCGGCGCGCCGGGCCGCGTCGGCGTCAGGAAAGCGATAGGTGCCGCGGGTCTCGAAAGATTCCAGCGTCGGCCATTCGCCCAGGCTCTCGCTGCTGCCATCGCCCGCGGTGGCGGCCAGGGACTTATAGTCCCACGACGCAACCGTGACGGCATTGGTGCCGGTGGCTGCCAGCAACGACCAGTGATCGATGGCGTCTTCGCGCTCGGTCGCGTCGCTGCGGTGGAAGCGGATGCTGGCCTGCGCGCAGGCGGGGCGTTCGGCCTGGGTGTCGAAGATCACCAGGCAATGGCGGGACTGGGCCTTGTCCTCCTGGCCGGACGTTTCGGCGTCGTCCTGCTGATGCTCGAAGCGGTACGACAAGCCTTCCTCGGCCAGCAGGCGCGTGACAAAGGCCAGATCCGTCTCGCGATACTGGCAGCAGATGGAGCGCTTGCGCATCGACTGGCCAACTGCCATGCGGAATTGAGCGAGCGGGTAATCTGCCAGGACGTCTTCGATGATCTCCAGTGCGGTCTTGTCCTGGTAGACATAGCAATCCGTGCGTGCGCACAGGCGATCGAACCAGGTGCCCACCGTCAGGCGGTAGCGGGCCAGGCCACCGTCGCCGCCGATGGCCGCGCAGGTCTGCACATAGCCGTGCCAGGCGCGGCGCGTGCCGTCGGCAAGCATCAGGCGCAGCGTGATTTCCTCGGCGGCCAGGCGCGCAGTGTCCAGGTGTGCGGACGGGCTAAGGCAATCGATCTGCAGCTGGAAGGGCGTGCAGACCCCCTCCTGCGCGACGAAGCGCTCCACGACCAGGTCGTCTGCGGTAAGCGCCGTCTCCAGGGTGATCTGGCGCGTGCGCTGGCCAAGAAGGCCGGACAGCGCGGCCATCGCGGAGGATGGGTAAGAGGACAAGGGCTTCATCGGAGCATCGTCGCGCTAGAGGGGACGGTAGGCGGTCAAGCAGGCGGCAAGACCGTCATCGATGGCATCAACGCGGCATCAGGGCAGCGAGATGGTCAGGTGCGAATAGCGCGGGCCCAGCTTGATCACCTGCGAGTAGCCCTGCAGCGTGTCGCTGGTCTGCGAGCGCAGCGTAGTCGACAGTCCAAGGAAGGCCAGCAGGGCGATCAACGCAAAGACCGCGCCGAAGATCCACAGCGGGGTTTCGCGCTTGAGCGCGTGCGAGATCTTGTCCGGGATCGGCCATTGCGGGGCGAAGGCGGCACGCTTGCCCTTGATTGCCGAGATCTCGTCGCCCAGGCGCGCGGTCAGGTAGGCCAGCTTCTCCGGCCCCTCCAGGATGTACTTGCCGCGGAACCCCAGCAGCAGGCACATATGGAACACTTCCAGCGCCTGCAGGCGCGGGGCGCCCTGGGCGCGCAGTTCTTCCAGCTTGGTGAAAAACCCTTCGCCCGCCAGCTGCTCGCCGAACAGCACCAGTTGCAGCGGACGCCGCTCCCACGTGCTGCGGATGCTGAAGCTGGACGCGAGGATGGTCTCATCGATGGCGGCGCAGAACGCGTACTTGGCATCGAAGATGTCTTCGGCCGAGACGTTGAGCCGCTTGGCGCCACGCTCGAAGTCATCGAGGAAGTCGCGTACCTTCTGCAGAAACTCCTCGGCGCTGCCCGGTTGCTGGCCGTTGCGCAGCAGGAACAGCATAAAGAAGCCGTCGTAGAGCAGGTCGAGCAGGGTGCGCGCGTGCATGGCGCCGTCGGCGGAGCCTCCGGCGGCAGGGGAAGACTGGCCGGCCGGCGCAGCACCGAACAGCGAAGGCGTGGAGGTAGCGCTCATGAAGTCACCGCAATCAGTTCAAGTTTGAGTTCCCGGATGCCGGCCGGGGTGTAGATGGTGATGGTCTGGGCCTGCAGCATGCGGTCGTAAAGCGCGCCGCGCGCCTCGATCGCGAAATAGCACGCGCCCGGACGCACCGGGATGGCGGGCGGCACCTGCGGCGTGTAGCTCAGCGGCACGCCCGGCATCGACGACAGCACCAGCTTGTCCACGTCGTCCGGAGCCCCGACCTTGAAGCGGCTTGGGATGGCCTCGACCAGCTCGGCCACGGGCATGTCGGCGCTGACCGACAGGTAGAAGCTGGTCTTGTCATCGATCTTGCCGGAATCCAGCCGACCCAGATGGAACGAGGGGCGGGTCTCGTCCAGCGCGATCGAGAAGTAGCGCGTGGAGATGACGGTATCGAGCAGGTCGCGGATGATGCTGTCCAGCCGCGCAAAGACCGGGCCCGGACTGTCGTGGTCATAGACCGGAAGATCGGCCAGCGTGTGGCTCTTCGAAAAGGTCATCAGCGCGCCGGCCAGGCGCAGCATTTCCTGGAAGAGGCGCTCGGGATGCAGCTCGGGATGGTGGAACAGGTGCGCCAGCGCAGCGAAAGAAGCGTTGGCAGTGTGCAGCAGCCAGAACGACGCGATATCGCCCGAGCGGAATTCGATGATGTTCTTGGTGGGTTCGCGATGGAAGCCGTACAGTGCATTGACCTTGGCCTGCAGCGCGTCGATCAGCCGCCGCAGGCGCAGGTACAGCACGGCCGATGCATTGATCGACAAGCTGGGGGCGACAAAGGTCTCGTCCAGTTCGAAGCCGCCGGTCGCGGTGCGCCGGATGCGCACGACCGGCAGCGAGATGAACTGGTCGCGCGGCTCGGTCTCGGCCACCAGCCGTACCGCCTTTTTCAGGTAAGTGATGGCTGCCGGTTCCGCCTCGGTGAACAGGTCCGACGTTTCGGTCTGCAGGCCGACATAGCGGGACGACAGCGATCCTTCCGCGTCGTCGCGGTAGTTGCCACCGGCGTCGTGCAGCGGCTGCAGGGCCAGGTAGAAGGTCAGTTCCGAAGTGCCGGCGGGGATGGCGTCAAGCACCACGGGTGGCGGCAGTTCGTCGGCCTGGGGCGCGGAATACAGCTCGCCGTCGGGGAAGAACAGCGACAGCTCGGTCACGCGCAGCACCCCGCTGGCGAGCGCATCCGTGTCAAAACTGGCATTGCGCACGCCCCAGCCGTAGGGCTGGATCACTTGCGCGGTGGCGTGCAGGCGCGACTCATGGTATGCGTCCTGCCGCTGGAAATGCTGGGGCCGCAGGAACAGGCCTTCGCCCCACAGAATCTTGGCGGAATAACTCACGTTTGCCTTTGTTGTCCTTGTTGGTGCCTGGTCGGTAGTTCAGGTGCGGCAGCCGGCTGCCGAGACGAGGTTCAGATTGCTGCTGGCTGCGGCACCCGCCGGCGTGATGGCATCGCCGACGGTCAGCGTCATGGCGCAGGCGTGCAGGCCGATGGTGACGCCGGACTTCTCGCTCTTGGCAGTGTCGAAGGCGAACTTCCAGCGCTGCGGGGCAGGGCTGCGAAACAGCGCCACCACGCCGAACGTTCCTGCTTCGCGCGTGACCTTTTCCACGATTTCATACCGCTGGCCAGGAATTAGAGTCATCTCTCTAACCTGGACCAGGTCAGCGCCCAGTGTCTTCTGTTCTCGTTGCGGGTCGATGAAGGTATCGAACGGCGCCTGCAGGAAGCTGGTGGGATCCTTCAGCTTGTAGAGCCGCACCACGATGGCGGCCGGCCGGTTATCAGCTGCCGCATTCAGGTTGTTGCCGGCGTACAGCTTCAGCGGGACTTCGCGCGGCGGCTTCTGGGATTCCGGCACGTTGGACGGCTTGAGGCCAACGGCTTCCAGCGCGCCGCTGGCTGCGCCCGCCAGCAGCGTGCCGCCGACCGAGCAGCCTGTCAGCGCCGCAATGCAAACGGCCGCTGCCAGCGCGCCCAGCCCGGCGCGCTGGCCCGTGACGTGGCGGCGCGGGGCGCGAGCGGCTGGGTCGCTGTACGGCTCCAGACTGAATTCAATTTGTCGCATGACAGAAGTAAGAACTATCTAATTCAGCAGACGGAGACTTATCCGACAAAACAGTAGAGAACTACCAAAAAGTACTAATGCTGACAATATCAGCCGATCTGTTGTCAGCCGTAAGCGGCAGAGTGTACTATTCCGGCCAATTCGGGTTCAACACAGTTCTGACATTATTGGCATTTGGCACTTTTTCCCAAACGGATCTTGCCAGGGCCAGGCCCGAATCGCCCCGCCGCAATCTTGAACTTTCACAGAGACTCGCCGTGAACGACTACAAGCCCAAGTCAGGAATCCATCGCACCCTGGTGATGCTGGCCAGCACCGTCGTGCTGCTCGCTGGCTGCGCAACCTCCAATCCGGGGCCGCAGAGCGATGAGTCGTTCAAGCAAAGCATGTCCGAGGCCGAGGCGGCCCTGACCAGCGGCCAGCGCGAGCAGGCCCTCAGCCTGTTCGAGCAGATCGCCAAGAACAATCCGACGCGCGAAGAGCCGTGGTCGCGCATGGCGCAGATCCAGTTCGGCGCCGAGCACTACCCGCAAGCGATCGTCGCGGCCGAAGAAGCGCTGCAGCGCGACGCCACCGACCGCAAGGCCAAGAGCGTGCTGGCGGTCAGCGGCCTGCGCGTGGCGCGCCGTTCGCTGCAGGAACTGCGCGCCGACAGCGCCCTGGCTGGCGACGTCCGCTCCGATGCCCAGTTGCTGGCCCAGATGCTGCGCGACACGCTGGGCGAGCAAGTGCTGTTCCCGCGCGACAAGAATGCCGCGCCCGCGGCCAAGCCGGTGCCGCGCCGCCGTGCTGCGCCTGCCAAGCCGACGGCCGCCGCAGCGCAACCGGCGCAGGCGGCACAGCCCGCGGCTTCGGGCGG
The DNA here is from genome assembly GCF_014191175.1 of Cupriavidus alkaliphilus. Classification (NCBI taxonomy): domain Bacteria; kingdom Pseudomonadati; phylum Pseudomonadota; class Betaproteobacteria; order Burkholderiales; family Burkholderiaceae; genus Cupriavidus; species Cupriavidus alkaliphilus. The sequence continues at coordinate 267,174 of NZ_JACHWE010000002.1, forward strand.
CGGCAGCGCAGACCCGTTCGGCGCCCTGCGCTGATTCTCAGACCGGATTCCGCCAGATCGGAGAGTAGTGATGGCCAAGAAAGAAAGTGTCCAGAAGCGCCTGCAGAAGGTGCGTCCCCCGCGCGTGCAACTGACGTACGACGTCGAGAAGGGCGATGCCATCGAGCAGAAGGAACTGCCCTTTGTCGTGGGCGTGGTGGCTGACCTGTCGGGTCAGTCCGAAGTGGCCCAGCCCAAGCTGCGCGACCGCAAGTTCGTCAATATCGATCGCGACAACTTCGACGACGTGATGGCCGGCATCGAGCCGCGCGCGGCGTTCCAGGTACCGAACACGCTGTCCGAGGAAGGCGGCAAGTTCGGCGTGGACCTGAAGTTCCATTCCCTCGAAGACTTCAATCCGGAAGCCGTGGTCGAGCAGATCGAGCCGCTGCGCAAGCTGCTCGAAGCCCGCTCCAAGCTGGCCGACCTGCGCAACAAGCTGGCAGGCAACGACAAGCTGGAGGACCTGCTTTCGGAGGTGCTGACCAATACCGAGTCGCTGCAAAAGCTCGGTGCCAATGCCAGGAACGGTGGCGACGATGCTTGATAACCAGTCCGCTGCAGTTGCCCAGCCCGGTGCGGCTGTCGGCACGTTGAACCTGCTCGACGAGATCGTCGAGCAAAGCAAGGTGGCGAAGTCGGATTCCGAGCATGCGCGCGCCAAGGACATCATTGGCGAGCTGGTCAGCCAGGTACTGGACGGCACCGTGGTGGTGTCCGACAACCTGTCGGCTACGCTGGATGCGCGCGTGGCCGAGCTGGATCGCCTGATCTCGGCCCAGCTCAGCGCCGTGATGCATGCGCCGGAGTTCCAGAAGCTGGAGAGCACGTGGCGCGGCCTGTCGTACCTGGTCAAGGAGACGCAGACCGGCACGATGATCAAGATCAAGGCGTTGAACGCGACCAAGCGCGACCTGGTGCGTGACTTCAAGACCGCCATTGACTTCGACCAGAGCGCGCTGTTCAAGAAGGTCTACGAAGAAGAGTTCGGCACCTTTGGCGGCGCGCCGTTCGGCGCGCTGATCGGCGACTACGAAATCACCCGCCAGCCCGAGGACGTCTATTTCATCGAGCAGATGTCGCACGTGGCCTCGGCCTCGCACGCGCCGTTCATCGCGTCGGCGTCGCCCGAGCTGCTCGGCCTGGAGACCTTCGCTGACCTTGGCAAGCCGCGCGATCTGGCCAAGGTGTTCGATACGGTCGAATATGCCAAGTGGAAGTCGTTCCGCGAATCCGAGGATTCGCGCTACGTCGGCCTGACCATGCCGCGCTTCCTCGGGCGCTTGCCGTACAACCCGAAGGACGGCACCACGGTCGAGGGCTTTAATTTCGTCGAGGATGTGGACGGCACCGACCATGGCAAGTATCTGTGGTGCAACGCAGCCTGGGCTTTCGGCGCGCGTCTGACCGCGGCCTTTGAAGATTTTGGCTGGTGCGCAGCCATCCGCGGCGTCGAAGGCGGCGGCCTGGTCGAGGACCTGCCGACGCATACCTTCAAGACCGACGATGGCGAAATCGCACTCAAGTGCCCGACCGAGATTGCCATCACCGATCGCCGCGAGAAGGAGTTGAGCGACCTCGGCTTCATCCCGCTGGTGCACTGCAAGAACTCGGACTATGCCGCGTTCTTCGCCGCCCAGTCGGTGCAGAAGCCCAAGAAGTACAACACCGACAGCGCGAACGCCAATGCCGTGCTGTCGGCCCAGTTGCAGTACATCTTCTCCGTGTCGCGCGTGGCGCATTACCTCAAGGCCATGATGCGGGACAAGATCGGCAGCTTTGCTTCAGCGCAGAACGTGGAGAGCTTCCTGAACCGCTGGATCTCCCAATACGTTCTGCTGGACGATAACGCCAGCCAGGAGCAGAAGGCACAGTTCCCCTTGCGGGAAGCCTCGATCCAGGTGTCGGAGGTACCCGGCAAGCCGGGCACCTACCGCTCCGTCGCCTTCCTGCGCCCGCACTTCCAGCTTGACGAACTTTCGATCTCGCTGCGGCTGGTTGCGGATTTGCCGAAAGCGGCAAACTCCTGACCGTGATCCCTGCGGGGGAATGCGGGCGCAGTACCTAGCAATGCCAGGAAACTGGCAAGAAGCCTAAATAGCGATTTTCATCGAGGGTCTTTCCATGAAGGATATCTACGTCAAGTTCGGCAGCCCGGCAATCAAGGGCGAATCGCAAGACAAGGACCACAAGGACTGGATCGAGGTCAACACCTGGAAGCACAGCATCACGCAGCCGCGTTCGGCAACCGCGTCCACCGCGGGCGGCCATACCGCCGAGCGCTGCGAACACGGCGAGATGGTGTTCACCAAGGATCTGGACGTGGTCAGCCCGCTGCTGTACCAGCACGTGTCGGGCGGCACCACGTTCGACGAAGTCACCATCGACTTCCTGCGTGCCGACGGTGAAGGCAAGCGCGTCAAGTACCTGGAAATCAAGCTGAAGAACGCCATCCTGGGCGCGGTGTCGGCCAACGTGGTTGCCGAGGGCATCCCCAGCGACAGCTTCACGCTGAAGTACGCTGCCGTGCAGTGGAAGTACACGCAGCAGAAGATCGGCGGCAACCAGGGCGGCAACTCCCAGGGCGCCTGGAGCCTGACCAAGAACGACAAGACCTACTCGGTCTGACGTTCCTGCAGTCAAGCCTTGCCGCGGCAGCGTTGCCGCGGCATTTGCTTGTTCGCTCCCATGAAAGGCTTTGAGCCCAGCCTGCTCGACAAGCTCTTCGACGACGAGCCGCACGCGCCGCTGCCCAGCGCGCTGCGGCAATTGTCGCTGGAGGAGCTGAAGGCGACTGTCGCACGCGATATCGAGTCGCTGCTGAACACGCGCATCGTCCATGAGGATGCCGACTTCAACGGCTTGCCCGAATGCCGCCGGTCGCTGCTGACCTATGGGCTCAATGACTTCGCCGGGCTGAGCCTGGCCAGCTTTGATGACCGCCAGTACATCTGCCAGTCGTTGCGCAATGCGATCGAGCGCCATGAGCCGCGCTTGCAGAACGTCAACGTCGCACTGTCGGTCAACGAGCGGGCCACCAGCGTGCTGTGCTTCGGCATCAGTGCAGTCCTGCTGGTGGGGCCCGCGCGCGAGCCGGTCAGCTTCGATGCCATGCTGCAGCCATCGACGCTGCAGTACTCGGTCACGCGAGGGCGGGGCTGAAGCGCGGCGGCGCGTCAGGTTGGCTATCGGAGCCAAAGACCTCTATCGCTGCGTACCTGCCTCACTAGTGTCACCACCGGCCACACAGAATGGAAGACTTGCTGCCATATTACGAACGCGAACTGGCCTTCCTGCGCCGGTATTCGCGCGACTTTGCCGAGCGCTATCCCAAGATTGCGGCGCGCCTGGCAATGTCGGCCGATGGCTGCGACGACCCCCACGTCGAGCGAATGATCGAATCGTTCGCCTTCCTGTCCGCGCGCATCAGCAAGAAGCTCGACGACGAGTACCCCGAATTCACCGAAGCGCTGCTGGAGGTGCTGTATCCGCACTACCTGAGCCCGTTTCCGTCCTGTTCGATTGCGCATTTCGACGTGGCCGGCATGGCGGCGCAGTTGAGCGCGCCGGTCAAGGTACCGCGCGGCACGTTGCTGACGACGCGCCCGGTACGCAAGGTTGAGTGCCGTTTCCGCACCGCCTATGACGTGACCTTCCTGCCGTTGCGGGTCGCTGCCGCCGGCTTTGAGCGGGCAGTGTCTGCCCCGTCGACGGTGACCTTGCCGAAGGGCGCCACGGGCGCCATTTCGATCGAGCTGGAGTACCTGGGCGAACAGGGCGGCTTCGATGCGTTGGGCCGGCAGGCGGTACGCGTGTACCTGGACGGCGAGCCGTCATTTGTGGCGGCGCTGGGCGACGCACTGTTCCTGCACGTGGCCGCGGCATATGTGGAAGAGCGCCCGGGTGTGTGGAAACGCCTGCAGCGGGTGCCGGTGCGCGAGGTGGGCTTCGGCGCGGACGAGGCGCTGATCGACACCCCTGCGCGCTCGCATCCGGCCTACCGCCTGCTGAGCGAGCATTTCGGCTTTGCCGAGAAATTCAACTTCTTCGACCTTGATCTGGATCCGGTTCAGCGGGCACTGCCGCCCGGCGGCGCCGTACGCCGCGTGACGCTGCACCTGGTGCTGACCGAGGTCCGCAGCGACAGCAACACTGCGCGCCTGCTCGAGGGCCTAAGCGCTGCCCACCTGCGCCTGCACTGCACGCCGGTGGTCAACCTGTTCCGGCAAAAGGCCGACCCGATCCGCATCGAACATACCGCCACCGCTTACCCGGTGGTGGCCGACAGCCGGCGCGCACACGGTTTCGAGATCTATTCGATCGACCAGGTACAACTGGTGCGTGAAACCGCCGCCAGTCACGACGTGGTGGAATTCCGGCCGTTCTACTCTCTGCACCACGGCGAAGATCCTGGCAGCGCCGGCCACTACTGGATCGCCCGCCGCAATGCCCTGGTAGCGGAACGCAGCCCGGGCTTCGAGACCGAAATTTCCATCGTCGATTCAGACTTCGACCCCGCCAGCCCACGCACGGAAACGCTGAGCCTGAGCGTGACCTGTACCAACCGCGACCTGCCCGCGTTGCTGGCGTTCGGCCAGCCCGATGGCGACCTGGCCTTGGAGGGCAGCTCGATCGCCCGCCGCATCAGCTTCCTGCGCAAGCCGACGCCGTCGATGCGGCTGAGCAGCGGGCGCTCGTCGCAGTGGCGGCTGGTGTCGCTGCTGGCGCTGAACCACCTGTCCTTGGTGCAGAACGGCCTGGCCACGCTCAAGGAGATGCTGCGCCTGCATGACCTGCCGCGCAGTGCGATCTCGGCGCGGCAGATCGAAGGCATCGTTGGCCTGGACTACAAGCCGACCACGCAATGGCTGGCCGGCAAACCGTTCGCCACCTTTGTGCGCGGGCTCGAGATCCAGCTGACGCTCGACGAGGATGCCTTCGTCGGCACCGGCCTGCATCGCTTTATCCGGGTCATGGATCATTTCTTTGGCCTCTATGTCCACCTGAACAGCTTTGTGCAGCTGGTCGCGGTCTCGCGCCGCGGCGGCAAGGAACTGGCAAGATGCGCACCCCGCAGCGGCGAATCGATCCTGGTGTAATCCGCACGCTGCTGCGGCAACCCTACCGCTATGAATTTTTTCAGGCGGTGCGGTTGCTTGAGCTTCACTATGCGCGCGAAGGTGCCGGCACGCCGGAGCAGGTGCTCGCCACGCGGGTCGCCTTCCGCAATACCCTGTCGCTGTCGTTTCCGCCGAGCGAGCTGCAGTCCATCGAGGCCGCCACGGCGCTGAATGGCGAACTGGAGAGCGATGCGGCATTTGCCCAGGCCCTGGCCGATGGTGCGCTGGACCAGGTCTCGATCACGCCCTCCTTCTTCGGGATGCTGGGCGCGCAGGGCGCGCTCCCGCTGCACTACACCGAGATCGTGGCGGAGCGTGAAACCCTGCGCCGTGACCGCGCCGCACGCGCCTTCTTCGACATCTTTTCCAATCGCGCCACGGCGCTGTTCTACCAGGCGTGGAAGAAGTACCGGCTGCCGTTCCAGCATGAAGTCGATCGCAACCGGCATTACCTGCCACTGCTGCTGTCGCTGGCCGGCATGGCAGACAAGTCCATGCGGCGCAGCCTGTCAGCCACGGCTGGGGTCGTCCATGACGAAGCGCTGGCCGGGTATGCCACCGCCGCGCGCCACCGGCCGGTATCGGCCGCCTATTTGCAGCAGGTGCTGTCCGACTACTTCCAGGCTGAAGTGCGCGTGGAGCAGTTCGTCGGCGGCTGGTATCAGGTGCCGCCGTCACAGTATTCGCGGCTTGGCGGCACCAACAATCTGCTGGGCGCCACAGCACTTGCCGGAGCCCGCGTCTGGCAGCGCGACCTGCGCGTGCGGATCTGGATGGGGCCGTTGGGCCGCGAACAGTATCGAAACTTCCTGCCCGGCGCCGAAGGCGCCCTGGCCTTGCGCAAGATGGTGACGGTGCTGTGCGGCGCGACGCTGGAGTACGAAGTCGGCCTCATCCTGCGCGCCAGCGACGTATCTGGCTGCGCGCTCGGCGCCGAGGGCAGCGGCAGACTTGGCTGGGATACCTTCCTCAGCACCAGGCCCGCGCGCCAGGACCGCAGCGATGCGCGCTACACGCTTGCACCCGTGCATTGAGTACAGCTTTGCTTTCGTCCCGATTTCGCCACTAACGCGCGCCACCAACGCGATTCACACCTACCGGAGCCCAAGCCGCCATGGCCATTCCCCTCAAGACGTTGATCGCCAAACTGAATGCAAGCTGCCGGCAGGCCGCAGAGCGCGCCGCGTCGCTGTGCATGGCGCGCGGCAACTATGAGGTCGACCTGGAGCATCTGTTCCTGGCGTTGCTGGAGAACGCGCGCAGCGATTTCTCTGTGGCCGTGCGCACCAGCGGCATCGATCCTTCCGCGTTGCAGCGCGACCTGGAAGCGGAAATCGCGCGCTTCAAGAACGGCAACACGCGCACGCCGGCCTTCTCGCCCTATCTGCCGAAGCTGTTCGAACATGCGTGGCTGATTGCGTCGCTCGACTCCCAGACCACCCGCATCCGATCGGGCCACCTGCTGCTGGCCTTGCTGACAGAGCCGGCGCTGGCGCCGCTGGCGGTTCGCGGCTCGCATCGCTTTGCCGAGTTCGATGCGGACCGCCTCAAGCATGATTTCGACAAGCTCACCGCCGGTTCCGAAGAGCGGGAGCAGGCGGTGGACATTGTCGATGGCAGTGGCGCCACGGCAAGCGCCAACGGTGCCACGGCAGCGCCCGCGCTGACCGCGACGCCGGCGCTCGACCAGTTCACTGTCGACCTGACCCAATCGGCCCGCGATGGCCGCATCGACCCGGTGATTGGGCGCGATGCCGAAATCCGCCAGGTCATCGACATCCTGATGCGGCGCCGGCAGAACAACCCGATCCTGACCGGCGAGGCCGGCGTCGGCAAGACCGCGGTGGTCGAAGGCCTTGCGCAGCGTATTGCAGTGGGCGACGTGCCGCCTCCGCTGCAGGGCGTGACCGTGCGTACGCTCGACATGGGGCTGCTGCAGGCCGGTGCCAGCGTGAAAGGCGAATTCGAGAATCGCCTGAAGAACGTGATCGAGGAGGTCCGCAAGAGCCCGCAGCCCATCATCCTGTTTATCGACGAAGCCCATACCATCATCGGCGCAGGCGGCCAGGCCGGGCAGAACGATGCCGCCAACCTGCTCAAGCCGGCGCTGGCGCGCGGCGAGCTGCGGACCATCGCCGCGACCACGTGGAGCGAGTACAAGAAGTACTTCGAGAAGGACGCCGCACTGGCGCGGCGCTTCCAGGTTGTCAAGGTCGACGAGCCCAGCGAGACGCTGGCCGCCGCGATGCTGCGCGGCATGGTTCCGCTGATGGAGCGCCATTTCAGCGTGCGCGTGCTGGACGAGGCTATCACCGAGGCGGTGCGTCTGTCGCATCGCTACATCAGCGGCCGCCAGCTGCCGGACAAGGCGGTCAGCGTGCTCGATACCGCTTGCGCCAAGGTGGCGCTGGGGCAGAACGCCACGCCAGGCGCGATCGAGGACGATCGCAAGGCGCTCGAGCGCCTGGCCGTAGAACTGGCCGCGCTGCAGCGCGAGCAACGCGCCGGCGCCGCGCACGCGGAGCGTCTGGCAACGCTGGAAGTACAGCGCGCCGAACTGGAACAACGCGTGGCCGCCGCCGATGCGCGCCTGGCGCAGGAGCGCGAGCTGGTGGCACGTATCCAGGCGCTGCGCACCGCGCGGGAGCAGGGCAACGATGCGGAGGCGGAAGCAGCCGAGCCGGCCATGGCCGCCAACAGCGATGTGGTGGCAATGCCGCGCAAGGGCAGCCGCAAGGCAGCCGCTGCGGCTGCGGAGCCCGACGAACTTGACGGGCTGCTGGCGCAACTTCGTGCGCTCCAGGGTGAGGCGCCGATGGTGCCATTGCAGGTGGACGGTCACGTGGTTTCGGAGATCGTATCGGCATGGACCGGGATTCCCCTTGGCCGCATGGTCAAGGATGAACTGCGCACGGTGCTGAACCTGAAGCCCTTGCTGGCCGCACGCGTGATCGGCCAGGACCATGCGCTGGAGGCAATCGCCCAGCGCGTGCGCACCGCCACCGCGAACCTGGAAGATCCCAACAAGCCGCGCGGCGTGTTCCTGTTCGCCGGCCCGTCCGGCGTTGGCAAGACCGAAACCGCGCTGGCGCTGGCAGATATCCTCTACGGTGGCGAACGCAAGCTCATCACCATCAACATGAGCGAGTACCAGGAAGCGCACAGCGTGTCGGGGCTGAAGGGATCGCCGCCGGGCTATGTAGGTTACGGCGAGGGCGGCGTGCTGACCGAGGCCGTGCGGCGCAACCCCTACAGCGTGGTGTTGCTGGACGAGATCGAGAAAGCCCACCCGAACGTGCTGGAAATGTTCTTCCAGGTGTTCGACAAGGGCGAGATGGACGATGCCGAAGGGCGGCCCATCGACTTCCGCAACACCATCATCATCCTGACGTCGAATGTCGGCTCGTCGGCGATCATGCAGGCCTGCCTGAACAAGTCCACCGAGGAACTGCCTGACGCCGATGCGCTGGCCGAGATGCTGCGGCCGACGCTGTACAAGGCCTTCAAGCCGGCCTTCCTGGGGCGTACCAAGGTGGTGCCGTACTACCCGATTCCGGACGACGTGCTGGTGGAGATCATCACGCTCAAGCTCGGCCGCATCCGCGACCGCGTGGCCGCCAACCACCAGGCGGAATTCCAGTGGGACAACGCGCTGGTCGAGGCGGTGCTGGCGCGCTGCACCGAAGTCGATGCCGGTGCGCGTGCGGTCGACCATATCCTGAACGGGACGCTGCTTCCGGAGATCGCGCAAACCGTACTGGTGCGCATGGCTGAAGGCGGCGGCGTCGACAAGATCAAGGTCACCACGGGCAAGAACGGTGAGTTCAAGTACCGCATCAGCTGATATCGGCATGCGCAGACTCGTGACATCGCGGGAGTAATCCATGGTTTCAGCGACCGACCTGGCCAAATTGCTTGGCGCCGCTTTCTTGCAGGCCAACCGCTTGCTGCGCCTGCAGACGCCCCTTGGGCAAGACGCGCTGATGCCGGAGCAGTTGCAAGCGGCAGAGCAGCTGGACGGCGGCGGGTTCCGCATCGAACTGACGGCGGTGTCGGATAACGCCGGCATCGAAGCGCAAAGCCTGCTGGGCCAGGCCGTGCGCGTCGACCTGCTGACCCAGCGCAGCCGCACCACGCTGCGGCCCTTCCATGGCCACGTCACACGTTTTGAGCGCGTGGGCGCCAACGGCGGGCTGGCGCGCTACCGGATGGTGGTCGAGCCATGGCTGGCGTTCCTGCGCCACCGACGCGACAGTTTCCTGTTCCAGGACATGTCAGTGGTCGAATTGGTGGACAGCGTGTTCGGCGACTACAACGGTCAGGGCAAGCTGGTGCCGGCGTGGCGCTGGGCACTGCGCGACGCCTCGGCATATCCGCGCCGCAGCATCGTCACGCAGTACGAAGAGAGCGACTTCGATTTCGTGACGCGCCTGCTCGCTGAAGAGGGCTTGTTCTATTACTTCGAGCATGAAGCCGCCGACGGCGAGGCACTTGGCACGCACCGCATGGTGATCGCCGATGCCAACGATGTCTTCCAGGACAACGAACAGGCCAGCATCCGCTTCGGCCGCGCCGATGCCACCGCTGCCGAAGACGTGATCGACCGCTGGCAAGGCACGCGCAGGTTGCAGACCAACGCCGTAGCCGTGGCGAGCTGGGACTATCGTGCCAAGGCGGTTCGCAGTGCCGAGGCCGGTGCATCGACCGAGGGCAATTCAGCCGCCCCGTCCTTGCAAGACACCGATTACCCCGGCCAATACTGGTTCGAGGACGGCGAGCAGGCGCAGCGCCATGCCCGGCAACTAGCGGAGGCGCTGGAAGTACGACGTCTGTCGTTCTCTGGCGAAGGCAGCGTACGCACGCTGACGCCTGCCAGCCGCTTCATGCTGACCGGCCATTATGACTACGAACACGTGCAAGGAGACGACGAGCGCCGCTTTGTCGTCCTGGCGGTGGCGCATGCGGCCCGCAACAACCTGAACGAGCGCTTCCGCGGCGTCATCGATCAATTGCTCGGGACAGACCAGGCTGCCGCGGTGCCAGCAGAAGGCGCTACGGCAGCCGCGGACGTGCCGTTCTACCGCAACCAATTTACGGTAGTGCCAGCAAAGGTCCCATACCGCCCGCAACAGCTTGACGGGCAGGGCCGCCAACTGCACCCCCGGCCCACGGTCACCGGCGCCCAGACCGCCGTCGTCATCGGCACGGACGGTCGCGTGCATACCGACCGCGACCATCGGGTAAAGGTCCAGTTCCACTGGCAGCGCGGCGCCCGTTCGGCCAGCCGGCTATCCCATCCCGCCGGCGACGACAACGCCCGCGCCGAAGCCGGGTTGGGCAGCTGGGTGCGCGTATCGACCCCGGTTGCCGGCCCCAACTGGGGCGGTGTGGCGCTGCCGCGGGTCGGCCAGGAAGTGGTGGTTGAATTCCAGCATGGCGACATCGACCGCCCGGTGGTGATCGGCGCCGCCTACAACGGCCGCGGACAGGCCAGCGCCCAGTACAACCAGAACCAGACCGGCGCTGCCAACGCCACCGGCAACGCACCCGCGTGGTTTGCCGGCAGCAACGAGGCCGCCGATGGCAAGCAGGACGGTAACAGCCAGCCCGATGGCCAGCAAGGCCATGCCCACAATGCGGTGCTGTCCGGCATCAAGACCCAGGCGCTGGCCCACAGCCAGGATGGCACCGGCGGCTACAACCAGTTGGTCTTCGACGATACCGCCGGGCAGAGCCGCACGCTGCTGTCGACCACGCAGGCAGCCTCGGCGCTGACGCTGGGCCACCACCTGGACCAGCGTGACAACGCCCGCCAGGCCGCACTCGGCCACGGTGCCGCGCTGGAGACAGCCGACAGCGGCGCCCTGCGCGGCGGCTCCGGCATGCTGCTCACCGCCCACGGCGCGGGCACCAGCGTGCCGTTGCTGGACAGCGAGGGCGCTGCAACGCAGGTGGAAGCCAGCACCGAACTGCTGACCTCGCTGGCCGATGTCGCGCACAAGCAGAAGGCGGATTTACCGGAGGAGCCGGCCCCCGCCGAACTGCCGGCCATCGCCCAGCTGAAGCACACCACCGAAGTGCTGCGCCATACGGAAACGGGGACCGATGGCAAGGCCAGCGCCACTGCCTACAACGAGCCCCACCTGCAGGTCTCCGCCCCCCAGGGCATCGCCGCAACCACGCCTGCCGATGCGGTGCTGGTCGCGGGTACGCAACTGACGATGGCGGCGCAGAAGGATGCCAATGTGGCGGCGGGCGGGAATTTGTCGGTGGCGGTGGCGGACGGGCTGAGTTTGTTCACCCATGGCAAGGCTGGGGGTGAGGCCGGTGCGGGGATTGCCATGCATGCGGCGAGTGGGAAGGTGGGGGTTGCCAGCTTGCAGGGACAGGGACGCATCGCCGCGGAAAAGCTGGTGACGGTGTCCTCGTCTCAGGGGGCGGTCAATGTGCAAGCGAAGGAGCATGTGCTATTGAATGCGGCCGGGGCGCAGATCCGGGTGCTGGGGAACACGATCGAGGTGCATGCGCCGGGGATGACTACGTTTAAGGGGGGGCAGCATTTGTTTGTGGGGCCGGGGGGGAGCGGGGCGCAAATAGATCTGCCCACAGGCAACTACAAGGGCTGCGCCGCGGCGTTAGGTGGTGCCACCCAGGGAGGGGCGGCGTTTGCTTGAATCGGTAATGGATAAAGATGCGCTTCAATTGCGGCTCCGAGATGCGTTGTTCGCTGACCTCGACCAGATGGAGGGGGCAAAACTCTATGTTCTGGTCGACACGGTTCTGCACGATCCTCTGGCTCGAGTGCCTGCGCGTGAAAATGCGGTGACATTGCCAATCTCGTACGCGGGAATTCCTTCTGACCGTCGTCCCTACTTAGCACCGCTTGGCGATATAGGTCGTGACCTTTCGTTAGATGAGAGCCTTAGTATTGCCATCGAGCAGGCACTTCGCGAAGAGGACCGCCGCGAGTTTGGTAGGTCCGTTTGCGGGTGGGTCGCAAGTCATGCCACCACCGAGATACTGGCTAAGCGATTGGCGGAGCGCTCAGTAATGAGTGTCACCTACCAACGTCGGCTTTTTCGCTATTGGGATCCGCGTATCCTCGATCTGCTGTCTTGGGCCCTAACGTTGAAACATCGCGAGAATTTCTTCTCTTGCGTGTCAGCATGGTGGTGGTTGGGCCGAGATGCCAGCTTACGGAAGGTGATTGGTCTCGAGCCGGATTCCGGGTGTTCAAGTCAAGTTGTTTTGGACAACGAACAATTGCAGGTCATGATGCTTGCCGAATCCACCAATCGTACCCTCGATGTATTGCAAGACATGGATCACGCGTCGTCTACGCCGGAACTGCAGCAACGTGTCGCTAAGGCAGTGAGAAAGGCTGTCGAAACGTGGGAACTTGATACGCAGGAAGAGCAAATACGCTATGCGCTGTTTGGCGTCTTGATTGGGCCGGAATTTGATGCGCATCCACTGGTACGCGGAGCTATGTTGAATGCCAAGGAGGAGCGCAGATCGCCCTTGAGTGGTCTTGACGCCTTTACTGATGATTGGTGGACTTCCTTAAAAGTCGAATTGCAAGGTGCGCAGTTGGTACGGGATGGAGGATAAGCATGTCGGACACAGGAATTGCAGCTGCAGTACAAAAGGCGTCGACAAACAGCCGTGCGGGCGGACGAGGTAAGTGTCCGGATTGCGTAAAGGAAGGCCTCGCCGTGCTGCCCACATTGATTGGAGTTCTGCCAAAGGCCGTCAAGTCTGATCCGTTCCCGGTGCTTAGAACCCAGGCAGGCGCTGAGATTGACATGCTAGCGAAAGCTGTAAGTGCTGGGGAGCTCGCCGAAAGCTGGAGCTACCTGCGAGCGGTCCTGGCAGGATACCTTTATGTGCTGAAGCCCGACAAGACGTGGGATGCATATCTCATCGATTCGTCTGGCTTGTTGCGATCGATGCCTGCTTCGGCTTTGCCGGGCAACCCTGGTGAGCGAGAGCCGTTGGATGCACCAACCGCTTGCAAGCGCGGTGAGCATAACCCGGTTGCACTCCAGGTGTTGGTCCTAAATCCCCAAACAACGCCGAAGGTATGGATTGCATATAGCCGTTACCGGTGGGCCGACGATGTGCTGAAGAACTACGCCGAAAATAGGGGAGGATGTCGCGACCGCCGCATGATGGAAATTGACGTAGTCGCGATGGCCGCAGGCAACGTCGGTAAGGGGAGGGCCGTTCCAAGTGCGCTGAATATGCGGCCTGACGTTGGGAATTACGTGGCAGACTACGCCTCTCCTGCTGCCATAAGCAAACTCAATGAAGCTCTATTTGAACCGCTTCATTCGCGTAGCGCGGATGCGCGCCACGCTGTGGCAGGCGGAGCTCCTTGGTATCTGCAAAATGCCAAGCCGATCTCGCCAATCGTTACCTCGCTGGCCCACTCGGGCAGCAAAGGATCTGAACTCGCACGTCAGATGGCGAACATGTCGCAGAAGACGGCGGGCAAGACAGGTGTGATTCTGGCGCTGCCAGATCCAGTAGGTGTGACGAGCCAGCTCAACTGGTACAGGAACCGCCTGACAGCTGAGTTGGCCGCCATGAATGGCGTTGGCAACGAAGAGATTGCTAGGAAGCGGATAATTGCCGAGGTCATTGCCGGAATTGTGCAGAGTGCCAAAGAGGATCCCGGCTGGTTTAACAGCTACGGGCCGGACCGGTATCTGAAGCACATTAATCAGCCTGCGTGGGAAGCAGCAAAGCGTGAGGCGGACGCGGTTAAGGCACTCAACGCGCGGATTGAACGCGCTAGTGATGATTTTGTAAAGTGGAAGGAGTCGCAGCAGTGGGCTCAGATTCAGCGGGAGGATTTTTCACAGACCAATGCTGTAAGTGCGCTTGATTTAGAGCGTATGGTGTCGATCTGCGTGTGCGGATCGGGGCTGACCAAAACCGAGCATGAAAAGGTATGGGAACCGGTGCTAAGGGGCGTTAAGGCGAAGGAAGACAACTGGTTTGAGCGAAGTCTTTCTGGACTGCATACGGACTTTCAACAGTATCTGACGGATCAAAAGAAGGAAGATAAAATTTATGACTCCGTCAAAGGTGCAACGGCGTTGGCCAAGGATTGGTCAGTTGATGGCATAAAAAAGGTAAATGAATTTCGGGCTGCCATTCGTGCCAAGCGTGCAGCGAACGATGCTACTGCTGCGCTGATTGAGACTGTAGCTGGTCGAATGGGGAGACTACTGAGTCGAGACCCGGAAGCTTATCAAAAAATTATGCGACGGGTGGCGATGACGCTCCTCGTACGCGCAGATGTTGTTCCCCAGCCTGTGGTGGTGAAGGGACCATTTGAGCGGATGGCGCAACTAATCATGGCTGTAGGAAGCGGTGAGGCAAGGCTTTCTACAAAAGCTCCGATTCAAATCGCGCCCAAGAATGGGCGAGGGCCCTACTTGTCTACTAAAGGCAATCTTGGACAGCGAGGCTTGGCATTGTCTGAAGCGGTAGAGGGAGCTGTGCTCTTCGAGGCGCCGGGCAGGAACGCGACGGGCGTGACGGCTGCGTGGATCGTGCAGCGGGTTCAAGCGGGGGATGGAAAGCTGAGCGCTGACATGATGCGCAAATTTGGCTTGAGAGAAGTGGAGCTAGCTGCAGCGCGCGCAGCTGGCTCGAGGGTTGGAGCACCGAATCCATGGCTGGAAAATGCTCTTACACTCCGTAGTACAGGGGTAGATGCTGTGCTTTCGGCCGGTGTAGTTTTCTTTCAAATTAATGCGTTTAATAACGCTTTAGCGGACCTGGGTAAAGCACAGGACGGATGGGGGAAAGCGGAGGCGGGAGTGGGCATGACAACAGCAGTTTTGTCATCGGTGGGCGCGGGCTTGGAGATTGCAGGTGCAATTTCCATTCTACGGGGAGTCGCCAAGGAAAGCGTCATGCCAAGGATGATCGTGGCCTCCCGGTTCGGTGCGGTAGCAGGTTTCATAGAGGGCGCATACCTAATAGTTAAGGGAGCCAATAAAGTCTATAAGAAGGACTATGATTCCGGTCTCTGGACGATTGGCACAGGCATCTTTGTAGCGGTCGCTGGCGTTTCGGGAGTTGGCGCTGCGACCGCAGCTGCCACTGGAGGAAGTGTTGCGATTCTTGGCTTGAGTCTCGGACCCGTCGGCTGGGCTTTGCTTACCATCGCATTGATTGGTGTGTCACTGTATTTCGCCTGGCAGGCATTTATAACGGATGATGAAAACTATCTCCCTGTAGAGTATTGGCTGGATAATGGAGTGTTCGGCAAAGGCGAGTTGCGAGCGTTAGGTGAAAAGAACGCGTGTTACGATCTGAAAAGAAGGGGAGTATTTCCGTTCGTCGGATTGGATGAAGAGATTATCGTGCTGAATCGAATGATGCTTGTTGCCAGCGCGAAGTTGAATGTTGCGTCGGATTCAAAAGGGATTGGCATTGTCGCTACCTACGAAGTAGCACTTCCACGCTATGCTGATGGTAGCCGTCTGGCGATCGCATTCACTGCAATTGATGCAGAGGGAAAGCGCAGTTCTGTTGGTGAAATTCTTTGTGAGGATGGTAAGCCGAATGCGACGCGCTCCACAATTAGTGCGCAGTTGACAGGTATGCGAGAGGGTCCGATCCTGAAGATCGAGCCAAAAAGTAGTGTAATGAGGCTGTCTGGCATGTTCGCAACCATGCAGGAAAGTTTTATTACCAAGGCAATCAATAAACTTTCCAATCGATCCAGCGTAATATACGCTGAGCGATTCGAAATGACGGTCGATTATTGGCCGGATCGGAATAATATGAAAATGCTGCAAACTAGTCTGGTGATTGCACGTCCCGAGAAATAGAGGTAGATATATGAATGGGGCAGGAAAATATTTAAAAACCCAGCTTCTGGGGTTGAAGCATCTCCCCGCTGAAAGTGGTGCGTGGGGTTTTTTATTACCCCGTGGGAAAGAGCAAGCAACTCATGATCCGGACGCTCATGAACAAGTCCAGGAAATCAACCCTGCCTACCTGACTTTCGTTGATAGTGAGATGAATGTCGATGGGGGAATGTGGCTGACTATCGGTATCTTCATATCCAGCTATATGCTTCTGGGTGCGATAACTTTTCTCCCTCCTCTTCTTGCGCGTGAGACCCCTTTTGGCGTACTGGCGGTTGTTACAGGTGTTTTTCTGTCATGCATAATTGGCCCCGTTGTTCTGGTGTATAAAGTAGTAACTAACCCTGTAAAGCCACCAGTGATTATTAGTCGTAAGACCCGTAAAGTGTATGTGTGGCAAGGGAAGAAGATCGGTTGGCGTACGCTAAATCTTGACTCGTCATACCCATTTGTATTTCGTTCGAAACTGGTTTCTACAGCAGGCGCGACTACCATCTACACTTTGCAGCTCGCAGAGCTCGACACAGACCGAACAATTGTTGAGTCTGCAGTTCTCGGCCCGTTTTCGCGGTTGCCAGACGAATGCGCGCGACGGTGGGAATTCATTCGTCGCTACATGAATTCTGAGCCGGATAAAGTGCCGCCGGTGCTTGCGCAACCTCCAGTCAATGATAGGCGGGCAACATTAGCGAGGATGGATCGTATCGGATCGAGCGGATTAGTGGGTCAAGATTTCCGATTGAAGAAGGGCTTGTTCGCGTGGAGCTATTTTTGCTTTCACGGAGTTGTGAGTTATTGGTGGTTGCGAGCCGCTGCATGGATGCAGTGCCGTGGAAAGTATCCTGAATATTCAGTCGCAATGCGGAATGCTATGGCATTCGAAGGTTATAATGCATATCCCAGGAGCCCGCTGTCCGCCATTGAGAAAGCGGCCTTTGACGGAAGCCTGCCTCACCTGAGAATCAGATGGGCGGTTATTGGTGTTCTGTCAACGTTGTTGTGGGGGGGGCTCTGGCTAATTATGGCAAGCCCTATGGTGGCAATGTGGGATCTCCCAACGTGGTAAGCGCCTGTGGGCACGGTACAAGAGCGAACCGGTTCAGTCGCTCATTCCTTCAGAGTAAGTGAGCAGAAGGCGTCCGGTTCCGATGCGCGAGACTCAGTTGATGAATTTGTTCGGCGATGTTGGCCTTTATCGATGGTGAAATGAATGTCGATCGAGGAGTGTGGATAGTGTTTGGTGTTTGCTCTTGTTTTTGGCCCGTGGTCCGAAGTTTGCTTCGAACGGGCCTCCATTGCCGTTTGTCGCATTCGCGTTTGCATTCTTGTTGCTGGCGGCGTCCGGCGCTTAACGAGATCACCCATTGCTTGCATACCTGGATAGCGCTGATGACGGCTGCCGCATGCAACGTCCAGTGCAGCGAGCGCTTCGGCCCAGTCCGGACGGGCCTGTCAGTTTTTTGTCTACAGGGCAGGTAAAGGCTTACCGTCGATGGAACGGTGAGGCAGCAATATCGTAACGATAAGGGTGGGTGAAGCGTTCCTCGTAGAGGATCGCAAATTGGTTCATGGCAGCCTTCCAATCATGGCTTGAACTGCCCCACGTCCCCGTGGTGGTAGATCGAATTTCTGGTTGAAGTGGTCGGGTTTCGGTGGGCGATCATTGGGGCCCTTTCTACCTTTCTGTGGGGAGGGCTGTAGTTATTGATTGCTGCACCGTTCCTCTTTATGTAGAAGGCTGACTCAATAGTTTGGACTGACGGCCTTCGCTTGCCCGAGATGGCTTTTGCTTTTTCGCGTCAAGTGGTCTACCAGATCAAGTCAATTTCAACCCGTTGGTACGGGAAAGCCGCCGTTGTGATGAGATCATGTTCGGTCGCGAATACGAGTACGTACGAGCCAAGCGGCGATCTGTCGCCAGGAGCCGAGAACTATTGAACATCGATGGTCAACGCCGTTGGCGCGTCGATGAGACTGGTGCCGCCGAGGGAGTCTTTATCCCCGGCCGTTGCATCTATGCGCAGAACGAAGCCTATTTGGAACTTGCTAACCCTGGTTTCGGCGTGCAAAGCTTGGTGACGTCCTGGGCGCTGCTGGTACTACTTGGTTGTCTGTTCACGATTTGGCTTTGGTACGGCCTGGCGCTTCATCCGCTGTTGTTTGGCAGGGTGTTTTTCCTCAGCTGGAACGAACCCTATGAATCGACAATGCTCACGCTGGTGATTGGCGGGTGGACGGTCATGTTGTTGTTTGTGGCCGGCTTCGTGTTTTTCGTCGTCATGATGTTCATTGGCCTGGGTGCGCGTACAGCATTCTTCAGCCCGTTGCGCGGGCGTGTCCGGTTCAACCGCAAGACTCGCCAGGTCTACGTATTGCGACCTGGCTATTGTGGTGGCGACAAGGTGTTCGCATGGGATCGCCTGGAGGCAGTGCTGAAGCCATTTCCCGCACGCATGGAGCCCAAAGTTATCCGCTACAATCAGGCGCAGCCTCTGGTTCTTTACCACCCTCCATTCAGTGCAGACGATACTTCTGCAGAAGGCGAGGACGTCTTCTTTGTCGAGTCCGCGACAAACACATACTACCCGGAGGGAGTCGCTGGCCTGTGGGAGTACATTCGCCAATATATGGAGGAAGGGCCTTCGGTCGATGTGATTCCACCCAATGCCCCGGCGTCGTTCAAACAAGTGCCGCGCTATCTGCCACCTGCCTACAGCACCTATTGCGGCATGCCAAGCACTGCACAATGCAGATTGGAAATGGATGTGTCATTCTATCTGCCCCTGTATATGGCCCTGGCGCAATCCACTTGCTCGTGGGCGCGCTTTCCGAAGGAGTGGGAGAGCGACTCTGGCATTGGAGAGCCAGAGGAGCGGCCCGTACAGGCTGGCGCTGTGATGACTGCAATGGTGTATCGCGCAGAAGGCAAGCTGGCTAACGCGGATGAGGTGGAGTTCATGCGGCGCTGGGGAACCGCAGAGGGCCTTGATGAGGCCATGGCGCGATAGCCCGGTTGTCTGGATTAGGACGAGGCTGATGTAGGGCCTGTGCAAACTTATTGATGGCCACTGCATGCCCGTCATTCTCGAGGAGCCGAGCTATGCCGGCAAGGCAAAGACTGGCGGCCCTGAAGGAGACGAGCGGCTGCTGGCATACCGCGAACAGGCGGTGAAGCTGGCCCTTGAATACGATGCCGAGCGCAGGGAGCGGCTCGGTCCAGACGGAACCGCCGCTTGAATCGCTAGGCACTAGCATTTAGTGGCAGCGCCGCTATATACCCCCGCGCAAACCGGACAGCGCTGCAGCAACAAAGATGACCCATGACAGGCCGGCGCCGACAGGCAGTGATATGGCGGCACTGCCCAAGCCCGTGATGGCGAGCCACCGGTTGCCGCGCAGCCCGGCAATCGCTGCAACGGGCAGTGCGGCGGCACCGACGAGCGCGGGAATCACCATCCTCGCCATGGTGGGCTGATTTCCGCCGGCGATGAGCGCGATGAATGCGGTCACCAGTACCAGCAGCAGATGATAAAGAATGAACCTGGCCCGGGCACTTCGCAGCTTTCGGATCCACAGTCCAATGTACGCTGGATAGACCAGGGCGCCACCGAATGCCAACAGTTCCACATCCCGAAACCTGGACTGCGAAACTAGTTCGTACGCTGCCACGGGAACGAGTAAAACAGTGAGGACTAGCGTGGCTTGTAGTGACAGGGTTCTAAGCAGACCTTTCATTGGCGGGAAGGCAGCACAAGGGGCAACGGCGATTTTACGGATGTGGAACGCACCAGGCGGAAAATCGCGCCGGCAAACCTGCAGTGTCCGGCAGAGTGTACGTCGCAAATCCGCGCACTGACACCACGCCCATGGCCTTACCGCACCGCCAACGGTACACTTGCTTCTTGTTCCCACGGCTGACCGACCACCATGGCATCCCTCCAGTTCGACCGCCTGCTTGCTCCGCTTCCTGGCGACCAACCCTGTGGCGAAGACCTGCTTTTTTCCGCTGAATTCGACCGCATCCAGGAGGCGCGCCGTGCTGACGATCCGTCGCTGGACCAGGGCGATTGGGTGACCGACATCAAGGAGGCGGACTGGCGCGAGGTGATCGGCATTGCCACCTCGCTGCTGCAGGACCGTACCAAGGATCTTCGCCTGGCGGTCTGGTTGACCGAGGCGCTTTCGAAGGAGCGCGGTTTTGCGGGCCTGGGCGATGGCTATCGCCTCACAGCGGAGCTCTGCAGCCAATATTGGGATCACCTGCACCCGGTGATGGAAGCTGACGATGTCGACTACCGCACCGGCAGTGTGACATGGCTGGCAGGGCGGTCGAGCCAGCTGATCCGCGAGATTCCGCTGGTCGATGCATCGGCCGGCGGATACGCCTACGTCGACTGGGAGGTGGCCACGCATCTCGCGGAAGCGATTCGCCGCGATCCGGAGCAGGCGGACGAGCTGTCGCGGGGCAAGGTCAGCCAGGAGCAATTCGAGGCGGCGCGCAAGAAGACGCCGGCGGCATTCTATACGGCGCTGCATGCGGACCTGGTGTCCTGCGAAGCCGCGTTGAAGTTGCTCGGCGATGTGCTGGACGAGCGGGCCGGCGAGCACGCGCCCAGCTTCCGCCAAGCGCGCGAGGCGCTGGAAGCAGTGCGCATGCTGGTGGAGCGCTTTGTCGGCAAGCCGGTGGAACGGCCCGCCGGTGCAGAGGCGAGCCAGGGACCATCCGCGTCTGCCCAGAGCGGACATGCAGGCGTGCCGGCTGGCGCTGCCGAAGCCACGCACGCCGGCCCCATCCGCACGCGTGCCCAGGCGCTGGCCCAATTGCGCGAGGTCGCCGATTTTTTTCGACGTACGGAACCGCACAGCCCTGTGGCTTATCTGGCGGCGCGCGCTGCCAAATGGGGCGACATGCCGCTGCACGCGTGGCTGCGCACGGTGGTCAAGGACGATGCCACGTTGTCGCAGATCGAGGAGCTGCTGGGCGTGACCACGGATCCGTCGACCGATAACGACGCATGATCCGAAGCCACGCCGGCAGCATCGAAGCGCCGGCGTGGTCCACCGCCATGCGCGGTTACTGCCCCGCCCGGAACTCGATCCTCCGGTTCTTCGCGCGCCCTTCCTCCTTGTCATTCGGCGCCACCGGCTGGTCCGGCCCCACGCCCACTGCCGTCAGCATGCCGGGCTCGCCGCCTTTGCCGATCAGGTAGTTCTTCACGGTCTCCGCGCGTGCCTGGCTTAGCGTCAGGTTCAGCGCGCGGCTGCCGGAGTTGTCGGTGTGGCCGACGATCTCGATCTTGCGGCCGCTCAGGCGCGGCAGCACCGCGGCCATTTCATCGAGGATGGCCCGGCCCTTGGGCGTCAGCGTCGCTGCGCCCGTCTCGAATTCGATGATCCGGTTGGCCAGGGTCTGGTCCAGCAGGTTCTGTTCGGAAGCCGGCACGCGCAGGCCGTTCTTCACTGTATAGGCCTGGCCAAGGCCGGTGGCCATGTCGCTGGCGATCTGCTGGCGCTGGGCTTCGTTGCGCACGTCGCCGTGCACGGATACCTGCGTGCCGTCGATGCTGAGCTGGCCGCGGCTGACCTGCTTGATTTGCGGCGAGAGGATCTTCTGCACATTGGCCGACCAGTTCGGGGGCGAGACCACGTTGCCGACCTCGATCTGATCCACCACGTTGGCGCTGCCATACAACTCGCGCAGGCGCGCCAGCACGCTGGCCTTGGTGGCCTCGTCAGGAACGGCGCCGCCGGCGACGACGCGGCCTGAAGCAGCGGCTGCGGTGGCAGCAGGCGCAGCGATGCCGGTGGTACCAGGATCGCCCGGCGCGGCGTGGCCGGGTAGCATCGTCAGCGCTGCCAGCAATCCAGCTGCCAGCGCTGGCGTGCGCGCTTTTACAGCGATGGAGGCAGTCTTGAAATCAGCTGCCCGGTTGCGTACTGCATCGAAACCCATGCTCATTCCCCGGCAAAGACTTCACGGAAGGTATCCAGCGCGAGGCGCAGCGACAGTTGCGGCTGGTCCATGTAACTGACGAACTTGGCCATGCCGTAGTCTCCGTTGACGTGTTGCTCGACCCATTCGGGGTCATCGATATTGATGTTCTGCTCGGTGTAGGCCAGCGGCGAGATCACGCCGTGCAGCGTGCGCGACGAGGCGCCGTTGAAGCCGATCACCAGCCGCTCGTTGCCGCCAATCTGGCCCAGGAAGATCGACAGTTCGAAATCAGCGCGATGCAGGAAGCGCGACACCAGTTCCAGCCAGAAGCTCGCCACCAGGCTGCGGTAGAGCGGATCGGCGGGCAGTGGCAGGGTCAGGCCTTTTTCCAGGTGCGACGAGCCGGACGACATCAGCGGCTGCAGCAGGATGCCCAGCGCCAGCAGCGTGCGGCGCAGGCGTACCTGCTGGCCCTGGCCGGCCAGCATGTGTTCCAGGCCGGCCACGGTCTGGAAGTCGATAAAGTCGGCAAAGCTTGCGTCGTGCGTCTGGGCGCCGGCACCGGTCTCCACGCCCAGTTGGGCCTGGCCCAGTTGCTGCAGGCCTTCGGTGGCATCGGAGGCCTGTGCCAGCGCATGCATCTGCTGCCCCGCGCGCGTCCACAGGCGGGCCAGTGCCAGTGGGCTGCGGGCGATGAAGTGCAAGGGGCGCTCGACCTCCATTGCCGCGGCCGTCAGGAACGGAAAGCGGCGCGAGGACAGGTCGCTGCTGGCCATCAGCGCACCGGCAATGGCCAGCTTGCTCTGCGAACCGAGGAAAGCGAAGTGCATCGGCTTCCAGGCGTCATAGCTGGCTTTCCAGGCCGGATCCTCGGCCAGCAGTTCCATGCCCTGCGCGAGCCAGCGGTCCAGCGTATCGAGCAGCTGGGTGTTATTGGCACTTTTGACGAAGTCGCCGCGGGACGGGATCTTGCCGAAATAGGACAGCTGGAGTTGGGTCGGCTGGCTCATTGCGCCGTACCTCCTTGGTTGACTTGGGCCGAGGCCTGCGCGCTGCCCGGCGTGCTGGCCTGCGGGTTCGGGGCAGGGGGGGCGGACGGCGGCGCCGCGGGAGAAGTCGACGGCGAAGCGGCCGGCGGCGTCGCGGTATTGAGCGGCGCATTGGCGTCAGCGATCGCGGTCGGCAGGCGCAGTCCGCGCAGGCCCTGGCTCTGCGGCGAGTCGGAAGCACTGGCATTGCCCGCGGTCTGCGGACTGCTGATGATGCGCAGCGCCACGCTGACCGAGATATTGTCGCGGCTCCAGGTCAGGTCGAAGGCGCCATCCGGGCGCCGCTTGCGCGCGGCCGTGGCGATCAGGCGCTCCAGGCCGAAGCGGCCGGGTTCGTTGAGCAGCTCGACCGAGCGGCCGTCGAACGTCGTTGCCGTGATGCGGGCGCCGGGCGAACCCTGCGGGTTGGGCCAGACAAAGTTGGCCCACTGCGCCGGCGTATTGCGATAGCGCAGCTGCTGGCCGTCGATCTCGATGGTGTACTCGGTGGTGCCGGTCGCGGGCGTCGGCAGGATCTGGAACACGGTCTGCTGGGCTGCCGCGGCCGTGGCGCCGCCGCCGCCTCCCGCCGCGCCGCCGGTCAGCGGCGCCACCCAGCGCGTGAAGTTGGTAGTGAATTCCGGCGCCAGCGTCAGGCCCAGGTCGCCCCACGTACGCGCTGCCAGCATGTCGCCGCGGCGCACCGACAGCGGGCCGATGGTGGCGGTGGTGAACTTGGCGATGGCGCCCTCCGGCCCGAAGATCTGGCCGATCTCCGCCGCGCTGGCCTCGATCTTGGCATCCGAGGCAAACGGATACTTGGTGGCCAGGGTCTGGCTGAACGGCTGGTACACCTGTGCGTTCCAGACCTTGTTGATCTCGACGCTGGCGGGGCGGATCACCACGGCGTAAGACTGCAGCAGCGGGCGCACCAGCAGCGGCCGCAGCGCCTGGCGCTGGCTGTCGGTGAGCCCGGTCATCATCTGCTCGTCGACATATTTGAGCGCATCCGACAGCTCCGAACCGTTGCCGTCCAGCGTCTGCTGCATCAGCTGGCGTGCGCCGGGTCCCGGGTCGCCCTGGTTCTTGAGCTGGTTGAAGCGCGTGCGCACCTTGGACAGCGACTCCATATAGCCGCGCAGCATCGAGTTGTTGTCATGCATCACGACGATGCGCGCCAGGCCCGAGAACTCCTTGCCGACCGGGCCCATCGGAATCGTGCCCGCCGCGCTGCCGGCGCCGCTGACATCGACATTGACGCTGACCTGCGAGGGCGTGCCGCGCGAGATCAGCCGCTTGAACCAGTCCAGCATGCCGGACTTGGCTTGCTTCAGGCCGGCATTGAGCAGCGAGGGGTTGTCCCACGAAGTCTGCTCATACGCCGTGTCCAGCACCTTGCGGATCGGCGAGTTGGCCGGGTCTCCCAGCAGGTTCATGCTGGCCACGGCCTGCTCGAAGCTGCCGAAGTCCTGGATGGTCACCCCCTGCATGAAGCGCTGCCATTCCCGCGCGTACTCGGTCTTGTACATGGTGACCAGCGTCTTCTGGATCTGCTCTGGGCTGCCTTCCAGGGTCAGGTCGTCGCGCGCGGCGACATTGAGCACCCAGTCCTTGGTCTGCAGCTCCTTGCTGGCGGCTTCGCGGATGGCGGGCTGCACATAGCCGAGCCACGCTTCGCGGGTGAAGGTGCCGGGCACGGCGTAGCTGCCGGCGACCACCGAAGCACCTGTGTCGCCCACGATGCGGGCCACGGTCATCGGGGCAAAGCGGGTGGAGGCGCGGGCCTTGATCTCGGCATAGGCGCGCTCGCGCGCGGGCATGCCCCGTACCACGCGGCGCAGGTTCTCGCGGGACTGGTCGATCAGCGACAGGTTACCTTCCAGCAGCGGCCAGTTGTCGTCGTTGACGCGCGCCAGGTAGAAGGACAGGCTGCGCTCGGCCGAGCGGATCAACTGCTCGCGCGGCATGTTGCCGCGGTTGTCTTCGAGCCAGCCGCGCCAGAACCGGGTCATCTGGTCAGTCAGGTGCGCGACCTCGACGTGGCGCTTGTCCGCCAGCATCAGGTAGGTCTTGAGCGCGTTGTACGCATCTTCCACGTTGGTGGGCGAGGCGTCGGTGTAGCGTTTGCCTGCGGCGGGCGTGGCGGTGGCCGCGGCGGCCATGGCAGCGGGGGCCGAGGCCGGCGCCGCCAGCGCCTTTGCGGTCACGGCACCGGTTTCAGGCGGTCGCACCATCGGCGCGAGTTGGTCGGGATGGGCGTTGACCTCTGCCAGGAAGGTCTCGATGGCCCCGCCGACGGGTTTCAGCATGACCTGGCGCAGGCCGTTGTAGTACTCGTCGAGCAGCTTGTGCTGCAGCGTATCGCCCTGGTACAGGCCCAGCGACAACGCCAGCGGGTGGTCGGTGCGGAAGCGTTCCAGTTGCTCGATGCGGTCCTGGAGGATGTCAAGCGCCTCCAGCCGCGCCTGCAGGTCGACGCGGTTCTGCTGCATCTTGACGATCTTGTCCAGGTCCGCCTGCACGTTGGCGGTCAGCTGCCGGTTGCCGAGGAACGACCAGGTCCAGCCCCCCAGCAATAGGCCCAGCACCACCACCAGGCCGAAGAACGTGGCAAAGCGCAGCCGAGTCTTGGCGGGGCTGGCAAACTGGCGCACGGTGCGGCGGTCGGCAAAGATCACCTTGGAAAACAGGTCGCGCAGGAAGAAGCCGTTCTTCGAGAACACCTCGCGGTTGCCGGCCACGCCTTCCAGCTTCAGCCCGAAACGGCGCGCGATGCGCTCGGCCGAGACGCTGGTGGTGCTGGCCTCCTGAACCGCGCTGGTGAAGTAGAAGCCGCGGAACACGGGCTTGTACTGGAACGGGTTCTCGTCGAACAGCGTGACCAGGAAGGCGCGCAGCGTAGGCTTGATCGAGGCAAATTCCAGCGGAAAGCTCAGCAGCCCCGGCGACAGCTTGCCGTTGCGGTGCTGCGCGATCTGCGCCACGCTGATCTCCTTCAGGCCGTCGCACAGCTCGTCGAAGCGCTGGTCGAACACGGTTGCCACGTCGCGGCGCTCCTCGAGCGCGAAGGGCAGGGTGGCGCCCCAGACGCGGTCGCGCTCCTGCTTTTCGTTGTCGCCGAAGAATTCGGTAAAGCCGGTGATCAGGTCGGCCTTGGTGAACATCACGTAGACCGGCGCGAAGACTTCCAGCCGCTCGGTCAGTTCCTGAACACGCTGGCGCAAGTTCTTGGCAAGGTTGATGGCGAACTCGGGCCGGTTCTGCGTCAGCTCCGGAATGCTGACCGTCACCACGATGCCGTTGATCGGCGCCTTGGGGCGATAGCGCTTGAGCAGGTCCAGGAAGCCCAGCCATTCACGCCGGTCCTCTTCATGGATGGCATAGCGGCCGGCGGTATCGAGCAGGATCCCTTCGGTAGTGAAAAACCAGTCGCAATTGCGCGTGCCGCCGATGCCATGGATCACGGCGTTGTTCTTGTCTGCAAACGGAAACTGCAGGCCCGAGTTCAGCACGGCAGTGCTCTTGCCCGCTGCCGGGTTGCCGATCACGATGTACCAGGGCAGCTCGTAGAGCGCCTCGCTGCCTGACATCTGGCCCAGCTTCGAGGTCTTGATGGTCTTCACGGCGCTGGCCAGGCGCGTGCGCAGCGCCTCGACCTCGTCGCGCTTGTCGGGCGGCGCGGCCTTGGCGGCCATGTCGGCCTGCTGCTCGAGAATGCCCTCGAGCTTGCCGCTGGCCCGGCGCGCGCGCCAGCGCTTCCACACATAGGTGGCCAGCCATGCCAGCAGCAACACGCCCAGGACAATGGCGACCCAGGCCAGGCCGATCTCGAAGGTCTGCGCCATCAGCAACAGAAAGACGGTCAGCACGACCACGCCGAATACCGACAGCGTGCGTGTGTGGGTCAGGAAGTTAAGGATGCGATGCATGTTGCCTTTGGCTCGGGAGCAATTCGGGATTCGGGGGCGCGGTTCGGGGCAGGCGGTTCAGGCAGGATCTGGCGCCACGGGTCACGCCGGCAGGACGGCGACAGCGCCGCGCTGCTGCGCGTCGCCGGCGCTCAGGGCCAGCACGGGCCGGCCGCCATCCAGCGCCAGCTGGTGGGCCACTACCACCGGCAGCAGCGCGCCGGCGGCGCCGGCGTAGCCGCACGGCAAGCCCAGCGCCAGCAGGTCGGCAACCGGGTCCAGCGTGGGGAAACGCGTACTGACGACCTGGGCGATCTCGACGGTGCGCACGGGGTGGACGCCGGTGTCGGTGACGATGGTTGCCACTGCCGGGGGGGCTTCTTCGGACTGCGGCGCGGTGTCTGCTGCATCCTTGGGCGCGGTTTCGGCCTTGCCGGCAATGGTCTCGATGGCCTGGGTGACGGCCTGGGCAAGCGCCTCGAGTCGTGGCTGGCCACGGTCTGCCGTAGGCGCGTCCAGGCGGGACATCGCCGTGCGCGCAATCAGGATCGGCGCGCTTTGGGCATCTGCGTCCGTATCCCCGTCAGCGTCTGTCTCGGTGGCGCGCGCGGCAGGCTGGTGCGCGCCCAGCAGCACGCCGGCGGCAGCCTCCCCGGGGGTTCGGCCATGCGGGCAGCGCGCACTGAAGAGCTGGTCTTCCAGTTCCAGCGCTTCGACGGCGTTAGCGCCAATCAGCGAATCGGCGGCCACCAGCATGCGCAGCGCCGGCCGGCCGTCGACCGGCCGGTTCACGGCCTGGGTTGCGCGGTCAAGCAACAGCAGGGCGTCGCCATCGCCGCGCGCGGCCGTGGCTTCGAGCGTGAGCCGCGCAGCTGGCCAGTACTGGGACAAGCGCTCGCGTAGCCAGTCACCGGCGGCGGCCTGGCGCGTTTCCGGCCACCCGCGCGGCAGCAGCATAGTCGCCACCAGCGGCGCGGTGCTGTCCGGCACGGCCATGTCGTGGCCGGCAGGCGCGTAGACCGCTGCCTGCATGCCCAGTTCATCCGTCACCTCCGCGGCCAGCGCGAGCGCGCGCAAGGCCTCGTCGTCCCAGGCCAGATCGGGCGTGCGGGACGCGAATTCCGTGCGCAGGCTGTCGATATCGAGCGACTCAACCTGGGCAGCAAAGACAGGTCCGGGCAAACCATCCAGCGCAACCAGGCCAGGCCGGTTGCCGGCCTTGGCGGCCTCCACCAGCGCATCGGGCGCATTGCCCGCGGGCGTGCGCACCGCGCTGGCAAGCAGCGCCGCGCGCCAGGTGCGGGTGGGGTCTTCCGACTGCGGCCGGGTGCCGTCCGTGGCATTGTCGGTAGCCCCGGGCGGGGCGGTGGAGGGCGCCTGGCTGGCGGCCGCAACATTGCTGCGGATGCCGTCCAGGGCGCGCTTGATGACCAGGTAAGCGGCCACCATGCCGGCCGGCATCAGCACCAGGTGCGTGACGATGTCAGTGGTCGTCGGCATCCGGTTGATCGATTGCCACCAGGCAATGGTCGCCACCCACACCACGGCGAGCACCGCGAACAGAATCAGCGTGGACTTGATCAGTCTTGGAAACATGGTTTCGTGTCGGGTAGCGGCGGGAAGGCGTTTGAAACGGCCGTTCGCTGCCAGGACTTCATTCGCTGCCGGTTACGCCCTGGCTGGACAGCAAGGTCGCGCCGCAAGCGGTCTTGTCGCCATGCCGCGCGGCGGCGCGACCGTCGATGATCACGTTGGGGTCGCCGGTGACAATGACGGTAGTGCCGCCGTGGCCGGAGCGCGGACAGGTAACACGATCTCCCACGCACGCAATGCCCTTGCCGTTGGTGCTGGTGTTGCCCGAGGCGGTGATCACCACGCCGCCGTGGTCGGTCTTGTCGCCCAGCAGAATGAAAGGACGTGCCACTACGCTCTCCCCAGATTGCCCGGCCAACCGCTGCCGGTCCTGAATTCATGTTCCTGCCAGCCCCGCCATGCGGAGCCATCGTGCCGTTATTGCTGTGCCGGCCGCTTGCCCAGCACACCCGGGCGCCGCAGCTCGACGTGCCCGAGATCCATCATCTTCCAGCGGCCGCCCCAGACCAGACCGGCGGATTCGGCGGCACGGCCATACAACTCGTATCCGCGCATGGCCCACGGGTCTTTTTCGCTGATCACCAGCTTGCCGTCGCGGTAGAAGGCGCTGTCCGCGGCCAGCCCGAACTGGTGGTAGCTGTGGTAGGCGCCGGCCTGCGTCACATGGCTGCCCATCGCGGCCAGCTTGGCCTGCCGTTCCGGGCTGCGGTAGCCCTCCAGCAGCGCCATTTCATAGCCGTGTTCGTCGCGCATGATCTTGTAGACCAGCAACAACCGCTGCCTGAAATCGGCATCCAGCTGCTCCCAGTCGCGGCTGGCCTCGCGGATGGCCGGGCGGATCAGCTCAACTTCGCGCGTGGTAAAGACCTCTGGTGGCAGCGGCGGCGGTGGCACCAGCCGCTCGCCATTGAGCAGCGCGGCGATCTGCGGATCCGGTTCGCGCACGCCATCGTCGTCCTCGAACTGGAAGACCTGCCGGTGACGCAACGCCAGCGCCACCACCGGCGGCAGCGTTACCACGCCCGCGGCCGCCAGCACCAGGGCGCGGCGCTTTGCCAGGAAGTCCCTGGCTGAAGCCAACGTAGTGGTGGCGTTGCCAACCGACTGGCGGATCGAGCTGGCCGATTGCGAGCCCGCCGAGGCCGCACTGGTGCTCACGCGGCGCCAGTGCGTGCGCGCCACCGCAAAGCAGCGCTGCCGTACCGCGGGAAGAAGCAGCACGGCAGCAGCGGCAACCATCAACACGAAATAGAGGACCAGTGCGACAAAGACCATGCTTTCCTGCTTGACCGGGCTGGCTGCGCCCCTTGCGGCGAAGGCGGGCGCAAGGGTAACTCAGCATATTCAGTATTTTTTACATCTGTATTCGATGAAGTCTCAATCCCGGGGGATGTCCCCCGTATCGGGTTTGTCTTTCGACGAGGCCAGCCGTAG
Source organism: Cupriavidus alkaliphilus (assembly GCF_014191175.1). Lineage (NCBI taxonomy): Bacteria > Pseudomonadati > Pseudomonadota > Betaproteobacteria > Burkholderiales > Burkholderiaceae > Cupriavidus > Cupriavidus alkaliphilus. The sequence goes on from NZ_JACHWE010000002.1 coordinate 297,123, forward strand.
AATCCGGAAGTCTAAGGCCAAATTGATCGAATTTGCCATATATGACACAACGGGCCGGTAATTGTAAATCCGACCGGTAGCGTCCGCCGCGCATTTTATTTCAATTCTCTTGATGACAGATGAGCAATAGCGACGATGTGAAGCCGCCGGGGCCACCCACCCTCTTCGGCAACGAGCCCGATGCCGGCGCCGCCGGGCAGACCCGCATCCTGGCCAGCCTGGAGGGTCGCGTGCCGATGGCTGCCAAGGCTCCGGCCAGCAAGCCGGGTCGCCGATACGTGGCTGGTGGACTGGTCGCTGTTGCCGCTGCCGCGGTGGCCGGCTGGCTATGGCTGGACCCGGGCGCCGACGCGCCGGTGACAATGCAGGCGGACAAGCCGTCGGCTCCGGCCCAGGCCGGGGCTGATGCAAGCGCTCCGGGGACGCAGGCGCTGGCCGGCCATGCGGCGGGGTCGTCTCCGGCAACTGCCGTTGCACCGCCGGAAGGGGTACACGCGGCGGAACCACCCCAGCCCCAGGCCGCTACCATCGTCGATGCCGGCAGCAGTGACCCGGTACTGGATAGCCTGGGCAAGGTGGACGGCGCGACGGCCGCCGCAGGTGCGCTTGCGGGAGCCACGACGCTGGCTGCACTGACCGCTCTGGGCAGCCAGCCCGCAACGGCCAGGCCACAGTCTGCTGAAATCAGCAAATCTAGCAAAAAGGCATCGAGCGCGAAGACAGCGTCCTCAGCGGCAAAGTCCACGACGAATGCGGCGAACAGCAAGGACAAGGCCGCCGCGGCAAAGAGCAGCACAGCGGCAAAGCCAACCCGGACAGCACGTCGCAAGGCGTCGTCCGCAGCGGCTGACCCCGATGCCGAAGTCCTGGCAGCGTTGTTGTCGCAGCCGGAAGGCAAGCCGATCAGCACGGCGGCGGCCAGCACGCGCCCCTCCGCAAAGGCGCGCAACTGACCCCCGGCGGCGCGTCAAGCAACGTACAGCAGGAAGGCGGCGTGGCGGACCGGCATGCGCCACACCGTACTGCAATCCGTATCACCACGGCGGGCACCGGCGACGGCGTCCGCGCGGGCATGCCGGCCCCTGAAGCAGTTGCGGCTGCACGAACGGAAAGCGAATGGATGTAACCACTCTCTACCAACATCTTTTCAGCGCGGCGCACCGGCTCTATGCCCTGGAAGGCGAAGGCGCGCTCGGCGAACTGGCCGTTGAAGCCTGGATCGGCCGCGAAGGCGTTTCGGCGCTGGCAGAGTCGCGCATCGTTGCGGTCAGCGCCAACGCCGATATCGCATTGGAGAGCCTGCTGGGCCAACGCGTCACGCTGCTGACCACGCTCGCGGGTGGTGGCCAGTCGCGCCGCACCGGCCTGATCCGTCAGGCCGAGAAGCTCGGCGCCGACGGCAGTCTGGCACGCTATCGCCTGACGGTGGTGCCCTGGCTGTGGCTGACCACGCAACAGCGCAACAGCCAGGTGTTCCAGAATCGCAAGCTCGACAGCATCATCGAGACCATCCTGCAACCCTATGCGCCGCACGCGCAATGGCGCTACGCGGCGGGCGCGGAAGCGCGCATCGCGGCCTTCGGCGAGCGCGCCCACGTCGCTCAGTTCCGCGAGACCGACTATCAATTCCTCTCGCGCCTGTTGGCCGAGGCCGGGCTGGGTTATACCGTCGTGGAAGACGAGGAAGCGCCGAGCGGGCATGCGGTGGTGATCTTTGCCGACAGCGCGCAATTGCCGGAAGACGAAGAATCCGCAGCAGGTAGCGGCATCCGCTTTCATCGCGCGCACAGTCAGGAATCGGCCGATGCCATCCAGCAACTGGTGTGCGAGAGCCGGGCGACGGTCGGCGGTGTGGCGGTCACCGCATGGGACCCGGAAGCGAAGCGTGCCATCCGCGGCCATGCCCCGGCACGATCCGGCGGCAACATGGGGCGCATCGCAAGTCCGGACCCGTACCTCTCTGTCAGCTTCTCGCTGGCGCCGGACGCGGCCAGCGCGCAACGGGTTGCCGAACAGGTGATCGAAGCCGTTGAAGCCCGTGCGTTGCTGTTCACCGGCCGTGCGTCGGTACGCACGCTGCGCAGCGGTACGCGCCTGACTGTCACCGGCTGTCCGCACCTGCCGCCGCAGGAAGATGCTGCGGCAGGCTATCCGCTGCTGCTCGCTGCGGTGGAGCACTGCGGCATCAACAACCTGGCCGCCGACACGCGCGCCGCGCTGGCCGATCGCATGGGTCCGCTCGAGGCAGCCTTGTGCTTCGACTCACCGCCGCCGGCACCCGACGCCGCGGAGGCAACCCCCGGCCTGCTGGGCGTGTTGCCCGATCACGCGCCAGTGCGCCTGGCTCCCACGCAAGCGTTGCAGAGCGCCGCACGCGAACAGGGCTACGCCGCCATCTTCCGCGCTATCGACGCTCGCCGTCCCTGGCGCGCCTGCGTCCTCGACGTCGATTGTCCACGTCTTTATAGCCGGTCCAGCCCGCTGGGGGTACATAGCGCGATCGTCGTCGGTCCCGACGGCCAGTCCCAGCCCGAGGGCAACGCCGAACACCATGCCAGCCCCGCCGGAGAAATCCGCGTGCGCTTCCATTGGCAGCGCGGCGAGCGCGCCGACGACCGCAGCAGCCGCTGGATACGCGTGGCACAGCGCCAGGCCGGCGCAGGGATGGGCTGGCAGTGGCTGCCGCGCATCGGCCAGGAAGTGCTGATCAAGTTCGCCGACGACGACATCGACCAGCCTTTCGTCATTGGTGCGCTGTACAACGGCCAGGGCGAAGCGGGCCACGCGCCCACGCCCGGCGGCAAGAGCGCCGCGGCTGGCAGCGACAGTCAATCCCTCTACGCTCAGGGCACGGACAGCGCGCCCAGCGCGCAAGGCAATCTCGCCGGTGGCAACAGCCCCGCCTGGCACGGCCTGGGCGCGCAACCCGACGGCCACCGCAATGCCGCGGCGCTGACGGGTTTCAAGAGCCAGGAACACGGCGGCAAGGGCTACAACCAACTGGTGCTGGACGACAGCGACAGCCAGCTGCGCACGCAACTGGCGACCACGTTGCAGTCGACCCAGCTCAACCTTGGCCACCTCATCCACCAGCAAGACAACCGCCGCGGCAGCTTCCGCGGACAGGGCTTCGAGCTGCGCACCGACGGCCACGCCGCCGTGCGCGGCCAGGCCGGCTTGCTGCTGACGACCTACCGCGACGCCGCCACGGGCAAGGCCCTGCCCACCGGAGACAACGCCGCGGGCATCGCCCTGCTGCGCCAGGCGGGCGACCTCGTCAAGACCCTGAGCCAGGGAGCGACCACCCACCAGACCCAGGCGCTGTCTACCGGCAAGGATGACGAAGCGCCATTGCCGAAGCAGACCCGGGCCGCTTCCGGCATGGTCAACGGGCAAGCACTGGAAGCGGCAAAGGATGACGCGTCCAGCGGCAACACCACCACCAGCGGCAAAGTCCCGCACCAGGCCGCCGCAATGGTCCACCTGAACGGCCGTGCCGGGCTGACCATGGTTGCCGGCCAGGACTTGCAACTGGCCAACGGGGAAAGCGTGGCACTGGCCAGCGGCCTGGACAGCAACTTCGCGGTTGCCGGCCAGGCGCGCGTCCATGCGGGTCAGGCAATCGGCGTGGCCGCGGGGTTGTCGGGGGCAGGAGATAACAACATTGGCCTGCAGCTGACGGCGGGCCAGGATGATATCGATATCCAGGCGCAGCATGATCTGCTGAAGCTGGCGGCGCGGGATGATCTGACCGTGGTCTCAGCCAATATGAACGTGGATTTTGCCGCGGCGAAGCGAATCCGTATTGCCACCGCCGGCGGGGCTTCGATCTTGATCGAGGGCGGGAATATTACGGTGGAATGTCCGGGAGCGATTACGTATAAGGCGGCGCAGAGGAAGTTTGAGGGGGCGGTGGATAATGCCTACCCGCTCCCGGAGTTTCCCCAAGCCCCGATGCCGTACAAGCCCATGGAGTTCCGCATGCGCCTGGCAAATACGCCGGGTGAAGGCGGGCACGCCCTGGCACATGCGCCTTGGAAGATTGCTGTCGGGGAGGCGCCGCTGGGTCTCGGCATGGTGGGTGACGACGAGTTGGTGGCACATGGCGTCACCGATGCTGACGGTAACGTGACGCTCAGCCAGGCCCAGCAGGAAGCCCTGGCGCGCGCCTATTGTGCCAGTCCGGCAAACACATGGCTGGTATATCCCGGCCAGACCGTACGCGTTCACGTTGCCGAGCAGGACCCATCGTGGACTGATGCCGAGGCAGCACGCCACGCACTCAATGCCGGTGACTTCAGCGGTGGACTGCCGCAATCCATGTCGGACGACAATACGCAGCAACGGCTACGCTACGCGCGCGATGCGCTCGCCGCCGGGTCGTCCAGTCAAATCTACAAAAAAACTCAGTAAATAAGAAGCTATGGGTGCGCCAGACAAGCAGGTGTATCAGATCCTTGGTGAAGACCAGAAGGCCGCAAAGACGGCGACTTCTGCGCCCGGCTGCTTCGTGCACGGCAAGGATGTCTTCTCCGAGCCCTTGAAGGGCAATGCGGTGCAGTTCTTTGTCACGGGCACCGAGTACTTCGACAACGTTGCGGCGGCGATCGAGGGTGCGCGGTCCAGTGTTTTCATCACCGGCTGGCAGGTGAATTTCGATGTCGTGCTGACCGGCAAGAAGACGCTCTGGACATGCCTGCGTACCGCGGTCAGGAACGGGGCCAGTGTCTATGTCATGCCATGGATGTCTCCCAAGGTTGGTGTAGACACCGGAGATCTGGAAACTGCGCTAACGGTGATCCAGCTCAACGCCGGTCTGCCGGCGCCCCGGGCGTTCGTCCTGCCGGCAGTTTCGCAGTGCGATCAGCCTGGCGCCTTGGGCATTGCCTTCTCGCATCACCAGAAACTGGTGGTCATCGATAACAAGTTTGCTTTCGTGGGCGGCATCGACCTTGCCTACGGCAGGCGGGACGATGGCAAGTATTCGCTCAAGGCAGAGGGGCGGCAGGGCAGCGAGTTCTATAACAGTTGCGTGCCGCCGATCCATAGCCTCAGCAGCGTAGAACAAACGGCATACCTGACACGCGCCGAACTGGTGGCGGCTTGCTTCGACAACAAGGCCGGCCGTGCGGCGCAATTCCTGCTTTCCGCACCAATGAAGCCGCTTGCGGGGGCGATGGACGTGTACTCCGCTGCAAGCGACAAGGTCAAGGACGTCAACAAGCAGATCTCTGACTGGTGGGTAACCAGTGACGTCGTACCGGAATTCGTGCGAAAGGCCCAGGACAAGGTCATCGACGTGGCGCAGGAAACCGCAGCCGATGCAAGCAAATGGGCCTACCAGCAGCTGGGCGCCGCCCTGCAGGCCAAGGTGGAAAAATTGCGGGAATACGGCGGCGCGCAATTGGCCGATGCAACCACCGCCCTCATGGCGTGGCTGAATGGCGCCACGCTCGACAGCTTGCCTCCCAGCCTGCTGCAAGATACAGCCGATACGATCCAGGCCTTTGTCATGCGCCTGGTGCTCGCCCTGCAGGCGGAAGGCAGCCAGCGCAAGCAGTGCTACGCGAACCTGGAAAAGCTCGGCAAGCTCTTGCCAGCCGGCGGAAGATGTCCGGACAGCAGCGTACAGCCCCGCATGCCTTGGCATGACGTACATTGCCGAATCGAAGGGCCATCGGTTTATGACCTGAGCCGCAATTTCGTACGGCGCTGGAATGGCGTGGCCCTGCAGTATGAGCGCAGCGATGGCAGAACGGTTGACGCGCTGCTGCGGCAACTCGGCATCACGGCGCGTCTGAAGGCGCCCCGCATCGGGGCTGCACACCGGCCCGTCCGATCCAAGACCCTTCCAGGGTCATGCTGGGTCCAGGTCCTACGAAGCGCCCCGAAGAAGATGCGGGTGGCCGAAGCAGCCGGAGAGGCGGATAAGACGACGCCCAGCGTTGCGGAAAGCAGCTGCCTGAGCGCAATGCTGAAGAACATTGAAGGCGCATCGCATTTTATCTATATCGAGGGTCAGTTTTTTCAGTCCGATTATGGCAGCACGATGATCGGGGACGCGGAGGCGGACGGCGGTGCGCCAGCGTCAGGACCGATGCATGCGTTGATGGACGTCAAAGGCTCACCGGGATATCGGAAATATGCAGCGCAACTTGGCATACTTGGCGTGCCGCCCGGACAGATCTATAAGTCCCTCAAATGGAGCCAGATCGACGACGTCCAGCGGGACATCAAGGGAGGCGGTGCAGATTTCGTCAATGACCTGAAGCGGGTCATGGCCACGCAAGCCCAAATTGCCGGATTTGCTGCACTGGGACCGTCTCAGAAGTCCCTGAAGAATCCGATTTGCAAGGCGTTGGGTGATCGTATTACGCGTGCCATTTACGATGGCAAGCCGTTCCATGTCTACATGGTGCTGCCTGTGCATCCGGAAGGGACACTGGACACGATCAACATCATGACGCAGCAGCATCTGACGATGCAGTCGCTGGTGTTTGGCAGTCACAGTCTGGTGAATCGGATCCGACGCGCGCTGTTGGCGATGAAGTATGTGCGTGAGCGGAAGATGGAGGTGAAGAGGGCGAGGGATGTGGCAAATGAGGTAAAGACCAATGTGCTCGATGAGAAGATTCGGCAGATTGAATGGGAACAATACCTGACACTGCTCAACTTGCGTAATTGGGACGTCTTGAACAATAGGCCTGTGACCGAACAGATATATGTTCACAGCAAGTTGTTAATTGCCGATGACCGCGTAGTGGTTCTTGGCAGTGCGAATATTAACGACCGAAGCCAGCTCGGAGACCGAGATTCGGAGTTGGCTGTCATCATTCATGACGACGAACCAGCATCAGCCCAACTAGACGGCCGGCATATGCAACCGGTCGGAACGCTCGCCAAAAATCTGCGTAAGGCATTATCGAGGAAGCACTTTGGACTGATGGGTGGTGCTGCGCCAGCCGGAAAGCTCGATACACCAACCATACTTGATACGCCTGCTAATCGAGAAACTTGGCAAGCTATCAAAACTTTGGCCACGGCAAATTCTGAAGCATACGCAAATGCCTTCCCCTATTTGGCCAAACCTCGAAATCAGAGTTCAATATGGGCCACATGGGATAGTGACGAAGGCGTACTCAAAGGCTACATGCCCTTCAATGAGCGGTTCTGGCGGGCAGACCAGCCGCGCGATCAGTGCTTCACTTGGGATGCTAAACAGCGTTTGCCAGAGCAAAGGCCGGCTGGAATTCGAGGATTTATTGTTGCCTTGCCGCTCCTGTGGACGTTTGGCGAGAACAACGATTCAAAGATGAATCTAATTACGTTAGCGAATATGGACCTTGACGAAGGGATGGACCGCGCGCGGCAGACTGCGGTGGTAGCTCTTCCAAAATCGGATAGAGCCAACACGTAAATTTGAGTTAGGATTTTCATTGATGGGTAGAAGAAAAGAAAAGCAGACCTTAAGCCGAATAGCTTGCCTTTGTGCTGTTATAGCATTGTTAGCCTGTGGCCAGAGCGGTCAAGCCGGGGAGCCGAAGACTACATTAGGCATAGACCGCTTCGGTAAACGTGTGGAAATACCGAACCCCAGCCGTGAAGATCGACTAACTGCCTTGGCGCCGACGCATGTCAAGCCCGCTGGCTATAGGTCAGAATGCCTGGGGCGACTGATGTTTGACACCTCAGAGAAGATGTCATTGGAATGGGCGATTCCGTCCAACACCAGTAAAAATGGATCTTTTGAGGGGCTCTTTCAGCATTTCGATAACGGCACAGGTAAAGGGAGAATTCAAATAGAAACCAGGCAACTGAATACTGTATTCGCGGTGTATGGCCCTTTGAATCCGATGTTGCGTGAGGAGTTTTTGAATTATAGGGAGGAAATGAATGGCGCGGCGCTCAGCGGGCTGCGACGTGCGCTAGAGTTGCAGAAGGAAACAGAAGAAATGTATCAAAGGCGACCGGAGCTCCTCGATCCTGAGATCAAGGATCAGGTAGCTGACGAGAGAGCAAGGCTCGAAAAAGAGCTTGCAGATATCAAGTCCGGCCAACATCGAAAAGTGATCGACTTACGCCGCCCCAATAGCGCAGCGTTTCGAGCCAATCTTAAAGCGGCTAAGCCCTACATCCGCGGCGCAATTGTGTTGGGCAACCACATTGTTGCCTTTCAATCGATGTTGAGAGGCTTTGAAAACTATATTGAGCCCACGGAAGATCAATGGCAAATCGCCGAGAATGCTCTGCGCGAGCTGATTAGCCAACTCCAACCCCGTGAGATCTACGAGATCCCCAAGGACCGGGGTTTCTGCCTACCCTATGCGTTCTTGCGTGACGACGGCACCTATGGCAACAAGATCTCCACGTCCTTCCGCTATGCCGACAGCCCGGCAGTCATCTACACGCTCAGTGTTGCTTCGATTCCCGGTGGTGGCGCATCGGAAACTACGATCCTGAATGCAACAGGCCGCTCGGCGACCGGAATCTTGAGCCAACTACCCGAGAACGCAACGGTGAAGCAACGTTTGGGTCCCCGTCCAGCCAAGATCGGTGCCCTGACGTCTGAGCAGGGCGGCATCGTGGTGGAAGCCAAGCGTCCAGGCCAACCGCCGCGGGAGGGCTATCACTTGTATACGGGATATGCCGGTTGGGCGGGGTCGCAGATCTTGCCGACCATCGAGGTGACGATGGAGTCTGCAGCGCGTGGTGCCTACCCCAAGCTGACGATGGATGCACCGCCCTATGAGCAGGCCCGGCCGCGGCTGGATGCATTGCTCAAGAGCATCCGCCTGCGGCCGACGACGCCGCCGATGCCGGAGTTGGTCGGCATCCTGTAGTGCGGTGACTAAGTTGCGAATTCACGAAATGGCAATGGGTCAAGCATTGAAGCCCAAGCGCGCATGGCATTTTAGCCTGGTTTGCCTAGTGGCCATGACAATGACTGCGTGCGGGCAAAGCGAACAGGGGCACGAACCCAAGACCACGATGAGTACTGATCGTTTCGGCAATCGTGTAGAGATACCAAAGCCCAGCCGACAAGATCGCATGCAAGCCACTGCACCAAGCTATTCGACGCCGGACGGTAGCCATACAGAGTGTTTTGGTCGGCAAATTGTTGACATACCAAGTGAGTCGACCTTTTACTGGGCGATCCTTTCGAAGGCCAGCGATGGCGGGTTCGAAAATTTTTCTCAACGTTTCAATGATAGAACAGGTCGGGGACATATTGAGATTGAAACCAAGGAATTGCTAACACAGTTCGCAGTATATGGCCCTATTACAGAGGAGTTGCGCAAGAGTTTTTTTTCATACAGGGCCAATAGTAATGAGGCGCTGCTGCGTAACCTCGGTCGCGCTCTTAAGGTATTGCAAGAAAGGGAGAAACTCTTTCGACAAAATCCTCCTGGCCCTAATACGATGGCTAATCTCGGCGCTGAGATCGCAGCTACAAAAAAAAGCATTTCGGATCTTAAAGCAGATCAATATCGAAAATCGATTGACCTTGGCCACGCCGACAGTCTGGCGTTTCGGGCCGAACTCAAGGCCGCTAAGCCATACTTGCACGGTGCGGTCGTGTTGGGCGAGCACATTGTGGCATTCCAGTCAATGCTGAGAGGTTTTGAGAACTATGTTGAGCCGACCGAAGCGCAATGGGTAGCGGCAGAGAGCGCCATACGTAAACTAATCAATCAACTCGAACCCCGCGGCCTCTACGAGATTCCCAAGGACCGAGGCTTCTGCCTGCCCTATGCCTTCCTGCGCGACGACGGCACCTATGGCAACAAGATCTCCACGTCGTTCCGCTTTGCCGACAGCCCGGCAGTTATCTACACGCTCAGCGTCGCGTCGATTCCCGGCGGTGGGGCATCGGAAACTACGATACTGAATGCGACCGGCCGCTCGTCTACCGGGATCCTGAGCCAACTCCCTGAGAACACCACAGTGAAGCAACGTTTGGGTCCGCGTCCCTCCAAGATCGGTGCATTGACCTCAGAGCAAGGCGGCATCGTGGTGGAAACCAAGCGTCAAGGCCATCCGCCGCTGGAGGGCTATCACGTCTACACGGGATACGCTGGATGGGCGGGATCACAAATCTTGCCGACCATCGAGGTGACGATGGAATCTGCAGCGCGTGCGGCCTACCCCAGGCTGGCGACCGACGCCCCACCCTATGAGCAAGCCCGGCCGCGGCTGGATGCCTTGCTTAAGAGCATTCGGCTGCGGCCGACGACGCCGCCGATGCCGGAGTTGGTCGGCATCCAATAGTGTGGGGATCAAGTTGCGAATTCCAGAAATGGCAACGGCATCGAAGCCGAAGCGCACATGGCATTTCGGCCTCGTGTGCCTGGCGGCCATAACGACGGCTGCGTGCGGGCAAAGCGGACCGGCGCATGAACCCAAGACCACGATGGGCCCTGATCGTTTCGGCAATCGTGTAGAGATACCGAACCCAAGCCGCGAAGATCAGCTGGCGGCTACAGCAAGTACCTATATCAAGCCTACTGATCATAGGTCAGAGTGCCTAGGAAGGCTGATTTTCGACACGTCAGAGCAACTGTTACTGGAATGGGCGATTTCTTATAAGGCAAGTAACCAAGGTACCTTCGATAGCCTGTCCCAGCATTTCGAAAACGGAACGGGAAACGGGCGTATTGAAATAGAGACAGGAGAACTGCTCACCAAGTTGTCAGTTTATGGACCTGCGACTCCGGAGTTGCGTGAGAAATTTCTAGGTTACAGGGCCCCGCATGAATGCGGCGTCATTAAGTGGCTTGTTGAGTGCACTGGAGCAGCAAAAGAAGACCGAGGACATGTACAAGGAGCGGCCGGAACTCCTTGGCCCTGGCATCGGGGATGCATATTGCAGAAGAGCGGGCAAAGCTAGAGAAAGACGTTGCCGATATCAAAGCCGACCGTTATCAGAAAACAATCGACCTTGGAAGGCCGGACAGCATGGCGCTTCGTTACGATCAGCGTCGAGGGGGCGCTTCTTTTATTCGCGGCGCCATCGTACTAGGCCAACATCTGGTCGCCTTTGAGTCCATGTTACGTGGTGACATTCCGCAGTTCGAAGAGCCGACCGAAGCTCAATGGCAAGTTGCCGAGAATGCGCTTCGCAAGCTGATCAGCCAACTCCACCCCCGCAATCTCTACGAAATCCCCAAGGACCGAGGCTTCTGTCTACCCTATGTCTTCCTGCGTGACGACGGCACCTATGGCAACAAGATCTCCACGTCCTTCCGCTATGCCGACAGCCCGGCAGTCATCTACACGCTCAGTGTTGCTTCGATTCCCGGTGGTGGCGCATCGGAAACTACGATCCTGAATGCAACAGGCCGCTCGGCGACCGGAATCTTGAGCCAACTACCCGAGAACGCAACGGTGAAGCAACGTTTGGGTCCCCGTCCAGCCAAGATCGGTGCCCTGACGTCTGAGCAGGGCGGCATCGTGGTGGAAGCCAAGCGTCCAGGCCAGCCGCCGCGGGAGGGCTATCACGTCTACACCGGATATGCCGGTTGGGCAGGTTCGCAGATCCTGCCGACCATCGAGGTAACGATGGAGTCTGCAGCGCGATCTGCCTACCCCAAGCTGACGAAGGACGCACCACCCTATACGCAGGCCCGGCCGCGGCTGGACGCATTGCTCAAGAGCATCCGCCTGCGGCCGACGACGCCGCCGATGCCGGAGTTGGTCGGCATTCAGTAACGTGGAGAATCAAGTTGCGCGTCCCTGAGATGTCAAAGGTTGTAGCTTTGAGGCAGAAGCACGCACGGCATTATGGGTTCACACTGCTCGCGGCCATGACGATGGTCGCTTGCGGGCAAAGCAGTCAAGCGCACGAACCCAAGACCACGATGGGTACCGATCGTTTTGGCAATCGGGTCGAGATACCTAACCCCAGCCGTGAGGCTAGGCTAGCAGCAAGTGCTCCGGGCTACGTTAGCCCTGAAAATAGCCGAATGGAGTGCTTGGGGCGAGTGGTTTTCGATGCGCCCGAGGGCGCATCCTTTGAATGGGCGGTTTCGTCTAAAACTAGTGAATTTGGTACATTTGAGAGTCTTATTCAACATTTTGATAATGGCACCGGGAAGGGTTACCTCCAACTCGAGACCAAAGAACTGCGTACTGTGTTTGGCGTATATGGGCCGGTTTCGCGTAGGTTGAGTGATGAATTCTTGACTTTTAGGGCCATGGAAAATGAAGCTCTATTGCGAAATTCTCTAAGGTCATTAAAGGCACAGAAGGAGAAGGCAGAGCGTTTTCGACCCAATCCTCCGGGGCCCAATACGATGGCGAATATCGCCGCAGAGATTGCCAAAATCGAAAGAAATATTGCCGATCTCAAGTCCGATCGATACCGAAAAGTGGTTGACCTCGGCCGTCCCCATAGCATGGCGTTTCGCCACGATCAGCGTCGCGGTGGAGTTTCATACCTGCGCGGCGCAATTATATTAGGTCAACATCTGGTTGCCTTTGAATCAATGTTGCGTGGTGACATCCCCCAGTTCGAAGAACCTACAGAAGCTCAATGGCAAGTCGCCGAGAACGCCCTGCGCAAACTGATCAGCCAACTTAAACCCCGCAGCCTTTACGAGATTCCCAAGGAGAGGGGCTTCTGCTTGCCCTTTGCGTTTCTCGCGGACGACGGCACGTACGGTAACAAGATCTCCTCTTCCTTCCGGCTCGCTGACAATCCCGCTGTTATCTACACGCTCAGTGTTGCCGCGATTCCAGGCGGTGGTGCATCGGAGACGACGATACTGAATGCGACTGGCCGCTCGGCTGCCGGATTGCTAAGCCAGTTGCCTGAAAACACAACGGTGAAACAGCGCCTCGGTCCTCGTCCGGCCAAGATCGGTGCATTGAGCTCAGAGCAGGGCGGCATCGTGGTGGAAGCCAAGCGTCCAGGCCAGCCACCGCGCGAGGGCTATCACGTCTACACAGGATACGCCGGATGGGCGGGCTCGCAGATCTTGCCGACCATCGAGGTGGTGATGGAGTCGGCAGCCCGCGCCTCCTATCCCAAGCTGACCATGGACGCGCCGCCCTATGAGCAAGCCCGTCCACGGCTGGATACCTTGCTCAAAAGCATCCGCCTGCGACCCACGACTCCGCCAATGCCGGAACTGGTCGGCATTCAATAGTGAAAAGCCAAGCACTTTCACCCTGACGAGGGCCTTGCGTTTTGTATCACTCGCTCTATAATCGGATTTCATACCGATCGATACAAAACGACCACCCCATGCCTCGCCCCCGCAAATTCAACGAACAGGCCGCCCTCACCGCCGCCCTGGACGCTTTCTGGGCCCGCGGTTACGAAGCCACATCCACCCGCGACCTGACCAGCTCAATGGGCATGACCCAGCCCAGCCTGTACAACGCCTTTGGCGACAAGCGGTCGCTGTTCCTGCTGGCGTTGGAGGGCTATCTCGACGGTACAGTGCGGGAGCGCATGGCGCGCCTGGAAGCGACGTTGCCGCCGGCCGCCGCCATCACGGCATATTTCTCTGAAAGTCTCGAGCGATCGCTCGCGGATCCGCTGCACCGTGGCTGCCTGCTGGTGAATACAGCGCTTGAGGTCACGCCGGAGGCTGCGGACCTCCAACAGACCGTGGCGAGTGCCTTCGAGGAAATCCGCGATTTCTTCCGCCGCCAGTTCACCGCTGCCCAGCAGGCCGGCGAGGTGGACGCGGTGCTCTCCGCGGACGAGGTTTCCGCGCAATTGCTTGCCGTCCTGCTTGGCATGCGCGTGCTCGCGCGCGCCGCGCCGGAGCGCGCGCTGCTGGAGGGCGGGGTGCGGCCGACGCTGGCTTTGCTGGGGTTGCCGCCGTTAGGCGCCGGCACCGGCTGATCTCTGCCAGGCTTTTCCTTACTTTTCTTCCGTAGATGCCATGCACGCGGCCCGGGCCGCGTGCGGGTGAGCTGCATCCCTTTTTTCCGGCCTCATGCAGTGGGGCCGGTGGCCCCGTCTTGTCCGCTGCAAGGCAAGCGGTTACTGGAGAACATAATGTCTCGCCCTGTCTCTGCGCCGCAGCCGTGCGCCATATCCGCAGCACCGCTGAGCCTCCGCGACCTCTACGCAGCATTTTCTGGTCTTTGCGCCAGCCTGGTGGCGATCGGTCTTGCGCGATTCGCCTATACCGCGCTGGTGCCTCCGCTGATCCAGGCGCACTGGTTTCCGGCGGCGCAGACGGTGGCGCTGGGTGCGGCGAATTTTGCGGGCTACCTCGCGGGCGCTTTGCTGGGGCGGCCGCTGGTTTCGGTCTGGTCGAGCCGGACCGTATTGCGCGGGTTGATGCTGGCGGCGACGGTGGCGTTCTTTGCCTGTGCGTGGCCGTTGTCGGTGACCTGGTTTTTTGCGTGGCGCTTTATTTCGGGGCTGGCGGGCGGCGGCATCATGGTGCTGGTGGCGATGTCGATCCTGCCGCATATCCCCGCGCCGCGGCGCGGCGTGGTGATGGGCATCATTTTTCTGGGACTGGGGCTGGGTATTGCGGCCTCAGGCACGCTGGTGCCATGCCTGCTGCAATTCGGCTTGCGCGAGACGTGGCAGGGGCTGGGGGCGTTGTCGCTGGTGCTGACGGCGTTGAGCTGGTTCGGCTGGCCAGGCCAGTTGACGCAAGCTACGGCGAGCGCGAGCACGGCGGCAAACGCTTCGACTGCGATCTTGCCGGCAGCCCGCCGCAAGCTGCGGCTGCTTTACGCGCAGTACGCGATCAATGCCTTCGGGCTGGTGCCGACGATGCTGCTGCTGGTGGACCTGGTGGCACGGGGATTGGGCCGCGGCAGCAGCGTGGGCGCGTCTTACTGGGTGCTGTACGGCATCGGTGCGATTGCGGGGCCGCTGGTGTGCGGCCTTGCCGGTGACCGGATCGGCTTTGGGTCAGCTTACCGCGGCGCGCTAATGTTGCAGGGGCTGGCCACGGCGGTGCTGGCGCTTTCCGGACATCCGGTGGCGATCGGCGTGGCGGCGGTGGTGCTCGGCGCCTTTACGCCGGGGATTGCGCCGCTGGGACTTGGCGCCATCCAGGAAACGCTCCCGCATGACCCGGCCGCGCAGCGTGCAGCGTGGAGCCATGCCACCAGTGCCTTTGCGCTGTTCCAGGCGCTGGCGGGCTATGGCTATGCGTGGATGTTTGCGCATTCGCATGAGAACTACGCGCTGGTCTTTGGCTGCGGTGCCGTGGCCGTGGCGCTCGCGCTGGCCGTGGGATGGATTGCGGAGCGCCGCGCGGACGGTGAGCCGCCATCTGCAGCAACGCCGGCATCGGCCTAGAATCGAAATTCCTGTCCAGAAGGACTGCAAGAACCCCGTTAGGAGCACTCCGCATGAGCCAACTGTTCGAGCCGCTCGCCATCGGCGGCCTCACCCTCGCCAACCGCATCACCATTGCGCCGATGTGCCAGTATTCCGCGCAGCACGGCAATGCCGGCGACTGGCACATGATCCATCTGGGTTCGCTGGCGCTGTCGGGTGCGGGCATGCTGATCGTGGAGGCCACGGCGGTCTCCGCGGAAGGGCGCATCACGCCGCATGACCTGGGCTTGTATTCGGACGACAACGAGGCGGCGCTCGGCCGCGTGATCAACGCGATGCGCGCGCATTCGCCGATCGCCATCGCGATCCAGCTGGGGCACGCTGGCCGCAAGGCGTCGAGCCAGGCGCCGTGGGATGGCGGTCAGCAGATCGCGCCGGATGCACCCGGTGGCTGGCATACGGTGGCGCCTTCGGCTGTGCCACATGGCGCAACGGAAGTCGCGCCGGTTGCGCTGGATCGTGCCGGCATGGACAAGGTGCGCGATGACTTTGTCGCGGCGGCAAGGCGTGCGGCGCGGCTGGGACTGGATGGCATCGAAATCCACGCCGCGCACGGCTACCTGCTGCATCAGTTCCTGTCGCCGCTGGCCAACCATCGCGACGACGAATACGGCGGCAGCCTGGAGAACCGCATGCGCTTCCCGATCGAGGTGTTCGATGCGGTGCGCGAGGCGTTCCCGGCGCAGCGGCCGGTGTGGATGCGTATTTCGGCAACGGACTGGGTGCCGGGCGGATGGGATATCGAGGGAACAGTGGCGCTGTCGAAGGTGCTGAAGGCGCGCGGCTGCTCGGCAATTCATGTGACGACCGGCGGGGTCTCGCCGCAACAGGCCATCAAGCTGGGGCCTGGCTACCAGGTGCCCTACGCCCAGCGCGTGAAGGCGGAGGTGGGCCTGCCAACGATTGCAGTGGGCCTGATCACTGAGCCGGAACAGGCCGAAGCCATCATCGCCAACCAGGAGGCCGACGCGGTGTCGCTGGCCCGTGCGATGCTGTATGACCCGCGCTGGCCGTGGCATGCGGCAGCGCGGCTGGGGGCGAGCGTACAGGCACCCAGGCAATACTGGCGCTCGCAACCGCGCGAACTGAAGGACCTGTTCGCCGGTGCGGCGTTCGGGCAGCGCTAGGCTGCCAGCCAACCAATGTGAGGGACTGCCATGAAGCCGCGTATTACCCTGATTACGCTGGGCGTCGACGACTTGCAGCGGGCGCTGCGCTTCTATCGCGACGGCCTGGGCTTGCCTACCGCCGGCATTGTCGGCGAGCAGTTCGAGCACGGCGCGGTCGCTTTCTTTGATCTGCAGGCTGGCCTCAAGCTGGCGCTCTGGCCCCGCGCCAGCCTCGCGCATGACGCCGGACTGCAGGTGACGCCGCGCGCGCAGACAGACTTCTCGCTGGCCCATAACGTCGCCGACAAGGCCGAAGTGGATGTGGTGATGGCGCAAGCGCTGGCAGCGGGTGCCAGCGTGGTCAAGCCGGCGCAGGACACGTTCTGGGGCGGCTACGCCGGCTATTTCCACGATCCCGACGGGCATCTGTGGGAAATTGCATGGAACCCCGAGATCCTGCCCGCGGATTGATCCTTCGCGCGACCTTGTCGCATGGCGCTGCGCGCTGCACCGCGACTGGTGCAGCGCCGCAAAGGGATTTCCATAATTGCCACGCGCCGTCGAAGTGGTGACTATCCTTTGAACAGACAGCCATAGCATGCTGTCGACGGAGCGCCCCCCACGCAGTTCCGCAATACCCCCACGCATCCAGCCCCGTCGGCAGCCCACCGAAGTAAAGCAATAAGAACAATGGCAAGGGAGACGTCCATGCAAGTCTATGACAGCCTGCTGTATGTGACTGCGATGGTGCTGGTGTGTTTGTATGTGTATCTGGGCGTGCTGTCCCGCAGCACGGCGATCCGCCTGGGTTCCCCGGCGATCGTGGCGGGACTGGTGCTGGCCTATTCGCTGTCGCCGCTGCATTCGGGCGGCTGATGGCCCTGACCCCGGCGTGGCCGGGGCGTAGTTCACTTCGTGACCGCCGCCTGGCGGTCCGCGGCGCCGCTGACCTGTGCCGGGAACTCGCGCAGCAGGGTGTCGATGGCCGCCTGCAATTCCTGTGGTACCACCGGTTTGTGCAGCAATGCGGTACCGGTCGCGTGCGCGGTGCGCAGGCGGTCGGCCGCGGTATCCCCCGTGATGATGATGGCCGGGACGTGGCGGCCCAGCTGCTGCCGGATCGCGTCCAGCGCCTGCTGGCCGGTCCGATGTCCGCGCAGGCGGAAATCCGCAAGCACCAGCTTGGGCGTGAATTCCGCCAGCGCTGCCAGGGCCTGTTCTTCCGATTCGACCGTGCGGCACTCGCAGCGCCAAGCCGACAGCAGTTCGGACATCGCGCTGCGGATGGCCTCGTCATCATCGATCACCAGCACACGCAGCCCGTCGAGGGCGCGCGCCGGCGGGCGCGGCCTCTCTTCGGGCGCCTCCCAGGCCTGCGGCATGCCGAAGCGAAACACGGAGCCCCGCCCGGGGCAGGACGCTAGCGTCACGCGCGTCTGCATGGTGCGTGCCAGTCCCTCGACGATGGCCAGTCCCAGCCCGAGCCCCTTGCGCTGATCGCGTTCGGGATTCCCCAACTGGTGGAATTCCCGAAAGATCTCGCGGTGCTGGGCGGCGGGGATGCCGATGCCGGTATCCCAGATTTCGATCGTCGCGCGCGCGCCGCGCTTGCGGCAGGCCACCAGCACGCCGCCGCGTTGCGTATAGCGGATGGCATTGGCAATCAGGTTGCGCAGCACCAGTTCGGCCAGGGTGGGATCGCCATGCAGCGTGACGGTGGTATCGCGGGTGCGATACACCAGCCCGCGCGCCTCCGCCTGCGGCGCGAACTCGTTCTCCAGCTTGTGCAGCAGCGGCTGCAGGCGGAAAGCACGCGCGCGCGCCGTGATCACGCCGGCCTCGAGCTTGGAGAAGTCCAGCAGCGAGTTCAGCATCTCGCGCGCGGCGCCGGAAGAGGCCTCGATATGCGCCAGCAGCTGGCGCTGGCGTTCATCCAGGCGGGTGCGGCCGAGCGAGACCAGGAACAGCCCCATCGCGTGCAGTGGCTGGCGCAGGTCATGGCTGGCGGAGGCCAGGAACACCGATTTGGCGCGGCTGGCTTCTTCGGCCGCGTGCTGCGCGGCCTCGGCGCGCGTGGTCTGCTCGCGCAGCTGCGAGATCAGTTCCACGTTCTCGAAACGCAGCGCGATCGATTGCCGCGCCACGCGCGCGTAGTTGCGCGCAAACACCAGCAGCACACACAGGTACAGCGGCGTGGCGAGGAACATCGGCAGGTATTCGATATCGCCGGTCGCGAGAAACGCGATCCAGACCGGCACGATCGCCGGCACGAAGAAACCGATCGCCACGGGCAGGCATGCCGAGAATACCGCCAGCGCCGCCGCGCTCATGCCGGCGATCAGCGACAGGATGCAGATCACCACCGCCGGCATGCGCACATCCAGGTATAGCCATGCCACCAATCCCCACAGCGCGCCGATCAGCATCAGCATGGCGGTCATGCCGCGCGCATAGCGCGCCGCACCGGCTTCGGTCAGCCGCCCGGGCAGCCGCAGCCGCCCGAAGTACGCCACGGCGCAAACCAGCACCATCGCGCCGGCCCAGGGCAGGGCGCCGGGGCGGTTCCAGTTCAGGGCCAGGCCCGCCGCCAGGAAGATCGCTGCCAGCGAACAGCCTGCCATCGCGCAACCGAAGCTCTGGTCGATCAGGCTCATCTGGGCCGCCAGAATGCGTGGCGCATCGTAGCGGGGCAGCCAGCGCAGCGGCCCGCGCGCGGGGGCGGCCGGGGCTGTGGCCTCTGCTGTCATCGCGCCGCCTGTACCAGGCCGCGCCGCTGGGCTTCGAGGATGGCTTCGACGCGGCTGACCACGCCGAGATGATCCAGGATGGCCGCGACATGGACGCGCACGGTGTTCTCCGACAGGCCCATATGGTAGGCAATGACCTTGTTCGAGCGGCCCAGCGTCAGCTGATGCAGCACCTCGAGCTGGCGCGGTGTGAGGTTGCTCGCCGCGTAGGAGGTCTGGGGCGTTGCGGCGGCATCGGCTTCGCCGGAAAAATGCGTGCCGCCGGCCAGGCAGGACGCGATCGCTTCCTCGATTTCGTTTGCGTCGGCGGACTTGGGCAAGAACCCTGCAATCTCGCGCCGCACTTCGGCCGGGATGGTTTCCAGCCCCGAAGTGCCCGACACGATCAGGATGCGCGCCGCCGGGAAATGCCGGCGCAGTACCTTGACGCCCTCGATGCCGTTCAGGCCGGGCATCTGGATGTCGAGCAGCATGATGTCGACCGTCGCGCCGCCGTGGTCCTGCACCGCCTGCATGACCGAGCCGGCCTCGATGATATGGGCCACGCTCGGGCTGTCGGCCAGCACCAGGCGCAGCCCGGTGCGGAACAAGGTATGGTCGTCGATCAGCAGCAGGCGGGCGTGGGGCATTGAACGGAGGGGGCGCGAGGGGCGATCCATTGAACAAGAATCGCGGGTGCTTGTCCATGCAACCGCTGTGGGGGGCGCAACTAGTCCGGAAAGATTATTGGCGTGCTGGAATGTCGATGCAAAGATGCGAGCCGTGGGCAGTTCCGCGACGTGCCCGCACCACTTTGTTACCCACTACCACCCGGCTGTGGGTATTTTTTTGGTGAACCCTTGTCAGGTGCCGGCGTAAAAGAAAGAAAGCCGGCGCCGCATGGCGGCACCGGCTTGATCCGCCCGGGCGCAAGTCGCCCGGGCCGGCGCCTCGCGCGGCGATTACGGGCGGTTCACCGAGATATCGTAGAACGATCCGTTCACGGCGATCCCCAGGCCCAAGCCAGTATTGCCCGGGATCAGCGAGATCATCTCCGACGCGTTGCTGGCGCGTGCACGGTAGCGCAAGCCGTTGGCCGGGTGGTTAGTCTTCCAGCTGTCCAGGCGGCTGTCTTCCAGGCGCTTGCGAGTGTAGATGCCGTTCTGCGCATCCACTGACGTTACCAGGGTCGACCACGTGCCGGCGTTCTCCAGCGTGGGCACCGGGCCGCCATACATTACCGTGTCCCAGTATGAGTTGGTCGCACCCACCACCGGCAGAGGGCGTACCACCTGCTTGGCGGCGAGCATGAAGCCATCGTCGTGGGTGATGACGACCGTCACCTGGCCGTCGGTGCCCTTGAATGCGTAGGCAAACTGGGAGCCGAAGCTGTCGGTGATCTTGAAGCTGCCGTCGGCGTTGGCGCTGAGCGTAGGCAGTTCTTCAGGCAACCATGCCTCGCAGGTGTTCACGCCGGAGCAGTCGGCACCCTTGGTCAGCTTGCCCGCGGCATCGATGCTGAAGGTCACGCGGCGCGATGCGTAGGGAGTGCCGCTGTTGTCACGCTCCATGCCGAGACCGTTCCAGTCGCCTGCCAGGTCGGCCAGGGCAACGGCCTGTGCGGGCACCAGCAGGGTGGGCAGATCAGTCATCGGGCCCGCGGGCGGCACGGCCAGTGCGATGCCCGACTTGGCGACCATCACGGTGTTGGTGGTCCCGTTCGCGCCCGGCACGGTGAAGCGGCAGTCATCGTTGGCCACGGCGGTGAAGGGGACGGTCTCGTTGCCGATCTGCAGCTTGAGCGCGGCGGCGTCGAGGTCGCCGGCTTCTGCCGCTGCGGTGCCCAGTCCGATCACATGGTACTTGCCCGTCTTCAGCCCCGCGCAACTGGACGCTGCCGGCTGCAGCGCGGTCTGGACCGCCGCCGCGCCGGCATTGGAAGCCACCGCGGAGGACAGTTCGCCCAGCGTGGTCTTCGAGGCTTCCAGGCGATCGCCGAGCTGGTCCAGCAGCTTGTCCTGGGCATTGCCGGCGTTGGCGCCGTTGGCGGCCACCAGCGGATCCTTGAGCGGGTCGACGCTGGTCAGGTCCACCACGCCGGTCAGCACCAGGCGAACCGCCTCTGTGGCGCTGGTCAGGTTGCCGGAAGTGAGCTTGGCCTGCGCGGCGGCGTCGAACTGGTCGAAGAAGGCCGTGGTGCTGCCCTGCGCCAGCGACGCGGTCACCAGTTCCGTCAGCGGGGTGATGTTGGCCACGGCGGTGGTGCCGGTGCCGGCCTCGACCACCGAATGCAGCGTGGTGCCGTCAGTCGTTTTGACGCTGAGCACGCACGGGCGCGTGGCGCCATCGATGCTGAGTGTGAAGCTCCCGTCCGCGGCGGTAGTGGCCGTGCCGCTCCCCACGGCGCATTTGGCCTGGACCGTGGCATTGCCCAACGCAGCGCCAACGGCCGCGGTGCCGCTGATCTTGGTGGCAGCGGGCGCCGTGGTCGGCGCCGAATCTCCGCCGCCGCCGCCGCAGGCCGTCAGTACGGCCGCCGCCAGACCCGTCAAAAACAGATGTTTTGTTTTCATCCCAGTTTGGATTTCTGTGGTTTTCTTGTTATGGCAGGGCGCTGCGTGGTGGAACACTGGCTCATGCAGGACCCCGCCCACGGAGCGGCTGACCCGCCCCGCGGGCGCGATTTTGCGCGCAATGCCTAAGCGTGCCCAACCCGCGTTGAGGTGATTGACAAAACGCATGCGGCGTGGCGGACCCTTGCCGCCACAAGAAGGCGAATCAGGCAGCCGCCCGCACCAGTCCGGGCCAGGCTGGCGTCGGCGCGAGCGTGCGGCCACCGGCGCGGCAATCTTCGAGCAGCCGCACGGCATCGATGCCGAACCAGTCGTGCCAGGCGCGCGCCAGCGCGTTGGCTGAACGCAGGCCCGCATGGGCGGCCAGCTGGTCCAGCGCGGGCACCAGGCCGCCGGCGCTGGCCAGCGCGTGCAGCGCATGGGCGGCGCGTTGCTCGCGCAGCAGCGGATGCAGCGCCTCGCCTTCGGCAAAGAGCCGCGCGCGGACCAGGCGTGCCGGCACTTGCCATTGCGCGGCCAGGCGCTCGGCGTTCCAGTCGGTGTCGGGGCGGGAAAAGACCAGGCCGGCGAACTGCCGTGACCACGGACGATCCGCGGGCTTGCCGGCCAGGCGGGGACAGTCGCTGTCCGGTACGGCGGTCAGGACGACGGCGCAGGGTTGTTGCCAGGTGCCAGGCAGGTCGCAGTCGAAGTGGGCGAAGGCGTGCACCACGAACGGGTCGCCGGGCCGCACTTCGCGCCGCGCGTTGGCGTCGCGCAGGCTGGCCGTGCCGTGCAGGGCTTGCACATGGACGGCAAAGGGAAAGCGCAGGCGGGCAAAGCGGAGGTGGTGACGGCTGACAAGCGGCATGCGGAAAGCGACCCGGAAGCTGGCGGCGGTGCGGCGGGTAACTGTCGCAGGATTCGGCGGGCGGCGCAAGGCCGCGGTGATCCGCTTAAAGCCAGTTCCAGCCCTGGTGGCGGCCGCGTTACAGCTCTGACATCCCGAAGTGGCGCAGCCGTGGCAGGTCGGTGACGCGGATGCTTTGGTACGACAAGTGCACCATGCCCGCATCGGCCAGCCGGCGCAGCGCCTGGTTGACGCGCTGGCGCGAGAGTCCGGTAAGCAGGCCGATCTCTTCCTGCGACAGCTCCAGGACCGGGCTGGTGCGCGGATACAGGTCCGGATGGAACAGCTGCGCGATGGCTTGCGCCACGCGCGCATCGGCGCCCAGCAGGCGGTCGTTCTGCACGGTGGCGATGAACTGGCCCATGCGTTCGTTGAGCTGGCGCACGACAAAGCTGGCGAACGGCAAGCTCTGCGCCAGCAGGGTGTTGAAGACCGGCTCGGGCACCAGCAGCACCTGCGAGTCGCGGATCGCGATCACGTCATAGCGGCGGTGTTCGCGCTTGATCACGCTGCCTTCGCCGCACCAGCCGCCGGCAGGCACGCCCGAGAAGGTACAGCCGCGGCCGTCGGGCGTGTACACCGCCAGCTTGATCAGGCCGCTGTCCACGCCGATCCAGTGGCGCGAGGGCTCGCCGCGACGGGCGATGAAGCTGCCCGCGGCGAAGGACTGCAGCAGCGTTTCGCGCGCGGCCAGGGCCTGGTGCGCCGGGGCGAGTTCGCCGAACCAGGCATGGCCGGCCAGCACCGCGGCGGGCGCCGGGGCAGGGAGGGAAGTGGGGTCTGCGGGTTCGCTCATGGCATGGACGGGCGCACTGCGCCGCATCCCGTAAGTATCGTGTAAGCCTTGCCTGGCGCGGGTTTGCGGCAGGTTTGTCGTCTTGGCGACAGTGCGCCGGCGTGTGCGATGATAGCCTTGTGCCAGAAAAAGTGACAGCGCCGCAAGGCGCCTGAACCAACAGCGCCCGAACGACCCGGAATGACCCCGGAATGACCCCGATAAGGCGGAGACACTAGCAATGCCAACCGATTTCGACAGCGGCCTGGCCCGCAACGCGGCCAATTTCGTGCCGCTTACACCCATTGATTTCCTGGTGCGCGCCGCCGAGGTGTATGGTGATCGCCTGGCCATCGTGCACGGCCCGCTGCGCCAGAACTGGCGCGACACCGATGCGCGCGCGCGGCGCCTGGCCAGCGCGCTGGCACGCGCCGGCGTCGGCAAGGGCGATACCGTCGCCGCGCTGCTGCCCAATACGCCGGCGATGGTGGAAGCGCATTTCGGCGTGCCGATGGCAGGTGCCGTGCTCAATGCGCTGAATATCCGCCTCGATGCCGCCAACCTGCTGTTTATGCTGCGCCATGGCGAGGCGCGCGTGCTGCTGGCCGATACCGAGTTTGCCGACGTGGCGCGGCAGATGGCGCTGGAGCTTCCGGGCCTGAAGGTGATTGCCGTCCACGACGTGCTGGGTCCGCAGGCGACGCCGTTCGGCGATACCGATTACGAATCCTTCCTCGCCGGCGGCGACCCGGCGTACGCCTGGCAACTGCCCGCCGACGAGTGGGACGCGATCGCGCTGAACTATACGTCGGGCACCACCGGCGATCCCAAGGGCGTGGTCTACCATCACCGCGGCGCGGCCATCAATGCCATCTCGAACATCCTGGAGTGGGATCTGCCCAAGCATCCGGTCTACCTGTGGACGCTGCCGATGTTCCACTGCAACGGCTGGTGTTTCCCGTGGACGGTGGCGGCGCGCGCGGGCGTCAACGTGTGCCTGCGCAAGTTCGAGCCCAAGCTGGTGTTCGACCTGATGCGCGACGAGGGCGTGACCCACTACTGCGCCGCGCCGATCGTGCATACCGCGCTGGTCAATGCCCCCGCTGCGTGGCGCGAGGGCGTGCGCGGGCCGGTGCGCGGCATGGTGGCCGGCGCGCCGCCGCCGGCCGCGGTGCTGGCGCAGATGGAGGCGATGGGCTTTGAGTTGACCCATGTCTACGGCCTGACCGAGGTCTATGGCCCGGCCGCGGTCTGCGCCGAGCAGGACGACTGGAGCACGCTGTCCGAGCAGGACCGCGCGGTCAAGAAAGCGCGCCAGGGCGTGCGCTATCACCTGCAGTCGCAGGTGGCCGTGCTCGATCCCGATTCCATGCAGCCGGTGCCGGCCGATGGCGAGACCATCGGCGAGATCATGTTCCGCGGCAACATCTGCATGAAGGGCTACCTGAAGAACGAGAAGGCCACGCGCGAAGCCTTCGGCGGCGGCTGGTTCCATACCGGCGACCTGGGCGTGTGCATGCCCGACGGCTACATCAAGATCAAGGACCGCAGCAAGGACATCATCATTTCCGGCGGCGAGAATATTTCGAGCGTGGAGGTGGAAGACGCGCTCTACCGGCATCCTGCGGTGCTGGCCGCGGCGGTGGTGGCGCAGCCCGATGCCAAGTGGGGCGAGACGCCGTGCGCCTTTGTCGAGCTGAAGGACGGGGCCAGCGTCAGCGCAGAAGAACTGATCGCGCATTGCCGCACGCTGCTGGCGGGCTTCAAGGTGCCCAAGGCGGTTTACTTCGGGCCGTTGCCCAAGACCTCCACCGGCAAGATCCAGAAGTTTGAGCTGCGCCGCAAGGTGAAGTCCGATTCGGCCATCGACGTCTGAAATGCAAGCGGCGCCATACGGCGCCGCGGCCATTCAGCGCGCCCGCACCTCGGGCGGCGTTGCGGTCCTGGGCGGTTGATGCCAGTCCGGGCCGATGTCGGGAAAGACCTCGCATTCTCCGCGCACGATGCTCTCGATGGTGGCGCATACGCATTCGGTGCCGCGCGGTCCCACGCAGACCAGGCTGCGCGGATGATCGCTATGCTGCGGAATGGCGTAGACCCGCATGCCCTCGCGGAACAGCGGGTGCTTGGTGAGGCGTTCGTTCATCAGTTCAACGAAGCGCTGGGGCGTGACGACCGGCTTGTCCATTGCATGCTCCTGCGGCCATGGCCACCGTACCCATTTCTTGGGGCGGCATGGCGACCAGGTCAGTAAAGGCCAGGAAGATGACAGGCAGGTGGCAGAAAAGCGCACCGGGCAGCAGGGTGTGCCCGGGACGTGGCCGGAATGAAGAATCGCGGGCAATGCATCGCCCGCGTTGCCACTGCCACGTTTTCAGACTAGGTCACGCGGCGCGTAGTGCAAGTGGATCGCGAAATTTTGCGGGTGTCAGGTGATGCGCAGTTCGCCTGCGGCGCGCGGGCCGTTCAGGATGCCGTTGCCGGCGGCCCAGCATGCGGCTTCGGCTTCAGCATAGGACCGGTAGGTGTCCGGTGCCGCGACCGTACAGTCCTCGTCGGCGGCGCCGCACCGTTCTTCCATCACGATTCGCCAGGTGAACTGGCCCGGTCCGTCCTCGAGGACATGGAGCACCAGGGTGCGATGATTGTCAGTCAGCGTGAGAGGCAAAGTCGACATGGGTGTCTCCCGTTCGCAGGTAGGCGCATTGATGCTAGCAAGTGAGCGCGGTAAATGCCATGAGGCATTACGGGCGCGCCATGGCAAGATACGGCCTTTGCGGCAGCTGCCGCGCCGGATCTTGTCGCCTGAACATGCCTCTCTCGCCCGAGCTCAACCAACGGATCGCCGCCCTGACGGCGCATTACGACACCGTCGTGCTGCCGCTGTGGACCGCCTCCGGCTGGAATCCCGACCTGTTGCTGCCCTTTGAAGCGCTCGACGGCGGCAGCGCCGCGCCGCTGGCGCCGTCGCGCTATCGCGCCATGGCGTGCGCGCGCCAGCTGTACGTGTTCTCGCTGGCAGGGCAGCAGGCGCACGCCGATACGCTGTTCGGCTCGCTGCAGGCCTATTTCGGCCATGGCGAGGGCGCGTGGATCTACAGCGTCGACCCGGCCGGTGCGCCGCTCGACAGCACCCGCGACCTCTACACCCATGCCTTCGTGATCTTCGCCTGCGCCGCGTATTACGCGCGCTTCGGCAACGAGGATGCGCTGGAGGTGCTCGATGAAACCGTCGATATCGTGGAAGATCGCTTCGCCGACGGGCAGGGCCTGTACCACGCCGCGCTGACCGAGCACTTCCGGCCCAAGGGTGCGGGCGTGCTGCAGAACCCGGTCATGCACCTGACCGAGGCTTACCTGGCCGCGCTGGATGCCACCGGCGACGAGTGGTATGCGGAGCGGCTGCGCGAGATTGCGATGGCGGTGCACGAGCGCTTTGTCGATTCCGCCAGTGGCTGCGTAGCGGAGCTGCCGCAAGGCAGCGCGGACAACCGCATCGAACCGGGGCACCAGTTCGAATGGTTCTCGCTGGTGGCTGGCAGGCCGGCGCTGTTTGGCGATCTGCCGCTAGCGGATACCCTGCGCCGCGCTTTCGCGTTCGCGCAGCGGCACGGCGTGGCGGCGGGCACGCTGGGTGTCTGCGCGGCGCTGGAGGCGGATGGCGCTCAGCTCGACGGCACCGAACGCATCTGGGCACAGACCGAGTTCGCGCGCGCGCTGGCAGTGGAAGGCTCGGCGCAGTCGCTGGCTACGCTGGCTGACTGGGCCGTGCAGTTCCGCAACCGTTTCCTGTCTGCGCAAGGCTGGCATGAGTGCGTGGCACCGACGGGCGACGTGGTGCGCGCCGAGATGCCGTCGACCTCGCCCTATCACCTGGCGACGTCTTACCAGGCGCTGGCTGCGGCGGCAGGGCTGCAATGGCCCGCACGGGATGCATGACCGCACGGACCGGGGCGTTGTCAATTCTTTGCAGTCGCCGGGAGAGCGCGCGTCTACACTCAAGCCCGCGCTCTGGCCTGCATCGCAATCCTTCTTAACTACCTGGTCGTCGTTCTGAAGTTGCGGGCCGGGGCGCGCCTGCCCGGGCTCAGCGCGTGCTGGCCTGCTGCAGCCGCTCGGGATGCCGGGCCGGCTGGGCGCGTTGCGACGAGGGTGAAGGGGCATTGGCCTGCATCAGGCCAGCGCCTGCGGGCTTGACGCGGACAGCCATTTGCTCGCCGCGCTTCTGCGCCCGGGTTTCGGCGTGGTCGTTCAGGATCAGGCACAGCAGCGTCAGCAAGGCTGCTGCGATCATGCTCAGCGCAATCCAGGCCAGGCAGTGCTTGCGTTCCATGGTGGCGGACAGTGGGGCGTCATCGGTGCGCGAAGTTTAAGCGCGCGTACGCCGGGCGATTGTCAACCTTTGCAAACGCTGCGGTCTTGCAGGCTTCGTGGCCGTCGCCTTTATTCCGTAACGCCGTGCTCGTGCAGCAGCCGCTCGCATTCCTCGAGCATGTCGTAGGCGAACGCGGACTGGTAGTTCGGGTCGAGCGCTTCCATCATTTCGTGCGCGGCGTAGAGGCCGGCTTCGCGCGACAGGGTGTCGGCGAGCTGCCGCGCAAACTGGTCGCTCAGTTCGGACAGCAGGCGCCGTTCCGACAGCGGCAGCTGCAGCTTCGAGCGCGACAGCCATTCACCGGCCAGCGTGGCGCCCTGGGCGTCGGTCATCCACTTGCGGTGTTCGTAGTAGGCCGACAGGCGTTCCGCGGCCAGCGCGAACAGCAGCGCCTTGCGGGTATTGAAATCGATCCGGCGGGGTGGGGCGAGGGTCATGCTTGCAGCCTGGTGCGGACCGGCGCAGCGGGCCGGCCGTGGTCATGTCGAAGGCGGTCAGGCGGGCGCGGCGCCGGCCTGGGCAAAGCGCGAGGCCAGCCAGGCGCCAATCTCGGCAATCTCTTCCAGGCAGACCGCATGGCCCATCGGATAGGTGTGCCACGTCACCGGATTCGGCCGCGCCTGCACGAAATCGCGTGCGGCCACGCCCAGCGCCAGCGGCACCACGTCGTCTTGCGTGCCATGGGCAGCGAACACCGGCGTGGCGGCGTTGGCCGGGTTGGCTTCGGCGGCGAGCGTCGAGGGTGCGGGGATGTAGGTGGACAGCGCTACGATGCCGGCCAGCGGCTCCGCGTGGGTCAGTCCGGCGGTGTAGGCGATGGCGCCGCCTTGCGAGAAGCCCGCCAGCACGATGCGCCCGCTCGGGATGCCGCGCGCATTTTCTCGAGCGATCAGCGCGCGAATGGCTTCGCAGGATGCGCGGATGCCGGCCTCGTCGGCGCGGCGGCCGGCCTGATCGAGGGAAACGATGTCATACCATGCCGGCATGACATAGCCACCATTGCAGGTCACCGGTATCGCCGGGGCATGCGGGAAGATAAAGCGCACGCCGGGCGTGGCCGGCAGCCGCAACTCGGGCACCACCGGGGCGAAGTCGCTGCCATCGGCGCCCAGCCCGTGCATCCATATGACGGCGCAGCCGGGATTGGACGCGGTTTCAATTTCGATCGCGGGCAGCAGTTCGCTCATGGGGCCGGTTCCTGTGGGTGGTCTGCCTGCGCCACAGGGGCGTCAGGCAGCGCGAGTATCGCACAGGTCCGGACCTGCCTTGCCGCATGCCCGGGGCACGCGCCGCGGCATGGGGTCCGCTTCAGGCCGCGGACGGAACGATCGGCACCGTGGTCAGGCCGGGCGTGCGCGCCGGCAGCTCGGGCATGGCGGGCGGTGTGGCGCGGCGCTTGTCGACCACGTCTTCCACGCCCTTGGCCGCAACATCTTCCAGGAACGCCACCATGTCGCGATAGTAGGCGACCTGCATCTGTGCCTCGAGCAAGCGCCGTTCGGCCTGGAATAGCGTCAGCCTCATGTCTTGCAGTTCCCTTTCGGCGATTTTTTCCGGGGTCGGCGGACTGAACAAGTTTGCAAGCCAACGCATGGCAGTACCTCCAGTGCTGTCAACAGCGAGTTTGCGGGCTTTCGCCATGAGGACAAATATAGACAAGAATTCGCGAAAGCGTCCCTCGGGCACTTGGCCGTGGCGCCTCGCCCACAAGGATGATTGCCGCTTGCGGGACTCTACGTTAGATTAATCGGCCATGTGATCGGCCATCGATGGGGCCGGCATCGCGCGCTTGCTGCGATGGCGCTTCCGGACCCGTCGCCTGCGCGTGCATGAAGCGCAGGATCGGCGGCCAGAAGGTGTCGATATGCTCCGGCAATATGGCCGCATCGTGTGGCATGGCCTCGTGCATGACCAGCGCATGCAGATGCCTGGCAGCGCTTGCCACGCGTTGCGCGTGGGGCGGCACGATGACCACGTCGTCACGGCTGTGCACCACCAGCAGCGGCCGTTCCAGCTTGCTCGCACGCGCTGCGTTGTTCCACGGATCCGGCAGCAGCCACGCGGCCCATGCGGGGATGCGCCCGGTCTGCACCGCGGCCAGCCGCGCCGAGCTGAAGCCCGCGGCTATCACATAGCCATCCGGCTGCGGCTCGAAACGCCGCGCCACATCGAGCAGGATGCCCGAGCCCAGCGAATGTCCCAGCACCACGCGCCGTTTCGATTGCGGCGTGGCGGCGAGGAACTGCCCATAGGCCATCCGTGCATCCTGCCGCAGCCGACGCACGCTTGGCCGTCCGGTGCTGCGCCCATAGCCGCTGTAATCGAACACGTACGAGGCGATGCCCGCATCGGCCAGCATCGCCTGCACCGGTGCCCAGTCCGGCAGGCATTCGTTGTCGCCATGGCACACCATCAGGGCCGGTGCTTCGGGGTCTGCCACCGGCATGAAGGCCGCGTGCAGGATGCGGTCGCCGCTGGCGAAGGTGGCGTGCCGCACCTTAAGGGCGGAATTGTCGGGTGGTTCCGCGTGGCTTGTCTCATCCGTCGGCGTGACAAAGGCTTTGCGCTCCAGCGCACGAAACAGCAGATGTCGCGCGACCCCGGCCGCCACGGCCATGCCTGCCGCCGCAGCCAGCCAGCGGTGACGCGCGGTTTGAGAAGGAGTGCGGGAGTCAGGATTCATCTTCTTCAGGCTAGCAGGCCGGGCTCTGCAAGTGAAGAATTGTTCATTCCGAAGCGCTTTTCCCTGGCTAGCGCAGGGCGGCTATCGCTTCGATAGAAATCTTTTTCCTTGACTATCTACCTATCAGTAGATAGCATTCAGTCCATGGCACCGCTGCACTGCCAACGAAATCAAGAAGGCACGGAAATGTGGCGATTCCATTGCATGACCTGAACGGTCATTTTTTCAGGCCCGGCACTCTATCTACTAGTAGATGCGAGACTGAAAAGCGACCCGCCGAATGCCACCGACATCGAATTTGACGCGATCCCGAACCATCGCACCCAGGAGCCCATCATGACCAAGACCGCCAAGACCCTGATTACCGCCGCCACCCTTGCCGCCGCGCTCGTCGGCGGTGTGGCGCAGGCCGCCAGCGTGAACGCCAACGCCGGCGACAAGTACGGCTACAGCTATCGCGCCGGCAACGCCGATGCCTTTACCGACGGTGCCCGCACCGGCAAGTTCGACCCGTTCACGGAAGGCGCGCGCAGCGACAAGTTCGACCCGTTCACCGAAGGCGCACGCGTCGGCAAGACCGACCCGTACACCGATGGCTTCCGCACCGTGGCGGGCCTGGACCGCACCGGCGTCTCGTCCGAGCCGGCCCGCAGCTTCGACCCGTACACGGACGGTGCACGCGTCGGCAAGGCTGACCCCTATACCGACGGCGCCCTGGCCTGATTGCTGCCGGCACCGGCCGGCGGCCCACAACTTACGATGGCGGCCCGTGGCCGCCGTCCGATGGAGTCCATCATGAGTTTGCGTGACAGCATCCTGTTAGTTGGCGGATGGCTGGTACTTTGCGTGACGAGTGGCTCGATGATTACCTTCGCCGCGCAGGTCCTGCCTGGCTAACGCCCATGTAGTGCACAGTGCCCCGAGGCTAGGGAATTACCCCAGCCCCGGGGCATTTCAACTTGAGCGTCTATCTTCGCGTAGATAAACTGCTTGCATGAAGACCCAATCCGTACGCGAGCAATTGCTCGAGCACACCCTGATCCTGATCCGCCGGCGCGGCTTCAACGGCTTCAGCTACCGCGACCTCGCGGAGCTGGTGGGCGTGAAGACCTCCAGCATCCACTATTACTTTCCGACCAAGGAAGACCTGGTCCAGGAAGCGGTGAAGGAATACAGCGCCCGCCTGGCCGAACGAATCAACGCCATCGACACCAGCCTGCCGGTCACCGAGCAGGCTGCCATCTACCTGGCGCCATTCCGCGCGAGCTGTGGCTCGGACCAGATCTGCCTGTGCGGCATGCTGTCGACCGAGACGCTGTGCCTGCCAGAATCCGTGCACAAGATGCTGCAGGGCTTCTTCCTGCTGAACGAGCAATGGCTGGCCGGGCTGCTGGAGCGGGCCCAGCCCCATCGCAGCACGCCGTTCCCGGTACCGCCGGCGCGGCTGGCACAGGTGGTATTCGGCTCGCTGCAGAGCGGGCTGATCGCGGCACGCCTGTTCGGCACGTCGGACCGTGTTGAAGCCGCCGCCGACACCCTGATGGCGGCCGTATCCGGTTGAATTTGCGCGCGATATCAGTGGCGCGTCTGAAGCCGCCGTGTGGCGCAAGCCGCATGGCGGTTTTTTTATTTGCCTGCGGCATGGCCACGCCGATCCAGAAAGCTGGTTCAAAAACAAGGACTTAAGGGCTTCATGGCGAATGACTATCGCAGCGATAGAAACGTTTTTCCTTGACTCTCTACCTAGCAGTAGATAGTATCAAGTCCATGGAAGCGCTGCACCGCCACCAACAAGCAAGACCAGGCGGCACACGGCGGTCCCATTGCACGACCGGAAGCGGTCATTTTTTTGAGACCGGTTATCTATCTACTGATAGATGCGGAATCGGAAGAAGACCGCAACAGCCACTGATACCGAATTGACGCGATCTCGAACCATCGCACCCAGGAGCCCATCATGACCAAGACCGCCAAGACCCTGATCACCGCCGCCACCCTTGCCGCCGCGCTCGCAGGCGGTGTCGCGCAGGCCGCCAGCGTGAACGCCAACGCCGGCGACAAGTACGGCTACAGCTATCGCGTCGGCAACGCCGATGCCTTTACCGACGGTGCCCGCACCGGCAAGTTCGACCCGTTCACGGAGGGCGCACGCAGCGGCAAGTTCGACCCGTTCACCGAAGGCGCACGCGTCGGCAAGCCTGACCCGTACACCGACGGCGCGCGGACGCTCGCAGCCACGGTGCCGGCCGACAGCTACGGCTACAACTACCGCAGCGGCAAGGTTGATCCGTTCACCGATGGTGCCCGCGTCGGCAAGGCTGATCCGTACACCGACGGCGCCCGCACGGTAGCCGGCCTGGATCGCGGCGGGGTGTCGGCCGAGCCGGCCCGCAGCTTCGACCCGTACACCGACGGGGCACGCGTCGGCAAGGCTGATCCGTACACCGACGGCGCCCGCACGGTAGCCGGCCTGGATCGCAGCGGCGTGTCGGCCGAACCGGCCCGCAGCTTCGACCCGTACACCGACGGTGCGCGCGTTGGCAAGGTCGATCCCTACACCGACGGCGCCATCGCCTGAGAGCCGGCCGGCCTGGCGCCGGCCACCGAAAACCACAGGGCCGCCACGGTGCGGCCCTGCTTCAGGAGTCGATCATGCGTTGGCGTGACACTGCGCTGATCCTGGGCGGATGGGTTGGACTTTGCCTTGCAAGCGGGTCCCTCATCACGCTGATCGCACAAACGCTGCCGGCCTGAATGGTCCGGCGGCAAGCCGAGGAGGCGATGCCATGAATACCCCAACCGTACGCGAGCAATTGGTCGAACACGCGCTGGTGCTGATCCGCCGCAGGGGCTTCAACGGCTTCAGCTACCGCGACCTGGCCGAACTGGTCGGCGTCAAGACCTCGAGCATCCACTATTACTTCCCGTCCAAGGACGACCTGGTGCTCGAGGCGGTGCGCGAATACAGCGCGCGCAAGCGGGCGCGGCTGCAAGCCATCGATACCAGCCTGCCGTGCGCCGAGCAGGCGCGGCAATACCTGCAACCACTGCGCGACGGCGCTTGCACCGACCAGGCCTGCGTGGTCGGCATGCTGTCGGCCGACGTGCTGGCCATGCCTGACACCGTGCGCGCCGCGATGCAAGACTTCACCCGCCTTAACGAGCAATGGCTGGCGCGCCTGCTCGAGCAGGCCGGCGCCCGGGGCGCGGCGCCGTTTTCGCTGCCGCCGCAACAGTTGGCGCAGGTGATATTCGGCGCGCTGCAGAATGGTCTGATCAGCGCGCGGCTGTTCGGTACGTGGGAACGCGTCGATGCCGCGGCAGCGCTGCTGGTCAGCGCCATGCCGGTAGAAGAGGCGCTAGCCGAAGCGTGATCCGGCGCGTGCGACCGCATCGCATACCCATTGGGGGTCGTCGTGCGGCAGGTCATGGCCGGCCCAGTGGTGCGTCAGCAAGGGCACGTCCCAGGCCTGCGCGATGCGCGCCGAACAGGCCGGATTGACCAGCCGGTCCGCCGCCGAGGCCAGCAGCAATACCGGGCAGCGCGGCGGCTCGGCCGGCGCGCAGTAGCGCGCGGCGGCCAGCAATTGCGCCAGCGCGGCCTGCCGGCTGACCGGTGCGTCCGCCGCGATGGCCTGCCACTGCGCAAGGTCGCTGGCGAGCGTGTCGGTGCGCGCGCAGGTGATGGCGTGGATGGTCCGTTCGCAATACGCGCGATCGCGCCAGCGCTGCGCCACGCGCAGCAGCCTGCCCCAGTTGCGCGGACGCAGGCGTTGCGCCGGCGTGCAGAAGGGCCGCATGCTGGTGTTGACCAGCACCAGGCCGCTCACTTCTTCCGGATGCGTACTGGCCCACTCGGTCGCGGCCATCGCCCCCAGCGACATGGCCAGCACGCGATACGGTCCCGGCACG
The DNA here is from genome assembly GCF_014191175.1 of Cupriavidus alkaliphilus. Taxonomy (NCBI): domain Bacteria; kingdom Pseudomonadati; phylum Pseudomonadota; class Betaproteobacteria; order Burkholderiales; family Burkholderiaceae; genus Cupriavidus; species Cupriavidus alkaliphilus. The sequence continues at coordinate 331,487 of NZ_JACHWE010000002.1, forward strand.
CCGGCGGCGCTCAGCTGGCGCCGCACCGCCGTCACCATGTCGCGCACGCTCCACGGCGCTGGCTGTGCCGACAGCGCGCCATTGCCGGGCAGGTCAGGCAACAGCGGGCGTCCCAGCCCGGCAGCCTCCCAGCGCGCTGGCAGCGTTCCCCAGTGGCGCGATTCGCGCGTCAGTCCCCGCAAGAACACCCATCGGCTCATGGCGGCTCCGTATGCCAGTGCGCGCGTGCCTGCTGCAGCAGCTCGTCGCGCTGCGCGCCGCGGGGCAGCCAGCGGTCCGACGCAAAGGCGATGCGGCCGAGAAAGTCGAACAGGCTGACGTGCCGGCGCAGCACGCGCGCGGTGCGGTGCGCCTTGATCGGGTTGAAGATGCCCTCGCGCGAGAACAGCTGGCGCGGGTTTTTCTTGATCCACAGCCACGAGCCCAGCTCCAGCGTCATCGGCAGGAACAGGTTGCCGCGCGGGGCCAGGTCATAGGCATGGTCCCACAGGTCGCCGTGCAGCAGGTACTGGTGGCTCTGCGGCTCGAAGGTATAGCCATGGTGCGGGTGAGCCTGCTCGAACAGGGTCTTGAGCAGGTACATCTCGGCCAGGTGCGGCATCGGCCGGCGCGTGCGCGCGTACGGGAACCAGATGCTGTCGCGCCAGCCGTAGCCGGAATGGCAGTCCACCGCAAAGCTGAGCGGACGCGGCAGCAGTTCCTGCCGGACCACGCGCAGCAGGGCGCTGCTTTCGACCTCCATCGGCGCGCCGGCCGCGCCGCGGTACCACGGCAGCCAGGCGCCGAGGCGCTGGCCGCCGGCCAGGAAGGGTACGCGCGCGTCGGCATCCTGCGGGCCGTTGCGCATCAGGTCGACGCCGTTGGGGTTGGCGCGCGTGCCGGCCCACATGCCGCCGGGGTTGACGATGGGCATGAACACCAGCCGCACCGATTGCAGCTCGCGGTGCAGCAGCTCGTCCCAGGCCAGGCGGGACAGCACCGAGCGCAGGTAATCCAGCACCAGTTGCGTGCCGATGCGCTCCAGTCCGTGAATGCCGCCGAAGATGCCGATGGCCGGCGCACCCGGGTCGCGGCTGCCGAGCGTGGCGACATGCACGCCGAAGCGGTGGCCTTGCACAGTGGTCTCGCACACCACCTGGGTATCGAGCACGTGGCTGCCGGCATCCAGCAAGGTCCGCAACTGGTCATATTCCGGGAAGTCGGCGCGCGGGTGCATGGTTCAGGCGGCCGGCGCGCCTGCCGCCGCGAACAGCTGCATGACCGGCCAGCCGCGTGCTCCGGCCGCGTCGCGCAGGGTCGGGTCGGGATTGACGGCGACGGGGTGGCCGACGCTTTCCAGCAGTGGCAGGTCGTTGCGCGAGTCGCTGTAGAACGTGGCGTGCGCCAGTGCCGCATGCGCAAGGCCGAGCGTATCGAGCCAGGCCAGCACGCGCAGCACCTTGCCCGGTCCATAGGCGGGCACCCCGGCCAGCGCGCCGGTGAATTCGCCGTGCACGTCGTGCTCGGCCTCCACCGCCAGCAGGTGCGGCACGCCGAGTTCGCGCGCGATCGGCTCGGTGATGAAGCGGCAGGTGGCGGTCACGATGCAGCACAGGTCGCCGGCGCCGAGATGGCGCGCCAGCAGGTTGCGCGTGACGGGCGGGATCGCCGGCACGATCACGTCGCGCATGAAATCCGCGCGCCATTGCGTCAGGCGCTGGCGCGGATGGCGTGCCAGCAGCCCCAGCGCAAAGCGCGCATGGGCGGCGAAGTCGAGGCGCCCGGCCTGGTAAGCGGCCAGCCAGCGCGCGTTGTGCGCGTCGATCTCGGCCGCGTCGGCGCCGCCGACGGCGACCAGGTAGCGCGCCCATTCGTACTCGCTGTCCAGCGGCAGCAGGGTGTGGTCCAGGTCGAACAGGGCGAGGCGGGGTGCGGCAGGCATGCGGGTGGGCTCCGTAGGCGAAACCGCCAAGCTTGGCGCGGCGCGGTGACCGCGCGGTGATGAAGGACCGAAGTTTTCCGATGCCGGCATCGGCGCCCGCATCGCGGCATACGCCGTCGTTTTCACCAGCATACGTCGGGTCAGGCGGCCTGGGCCGCGGCTGGCTCGTCCAGCGCCACGCAGTCCAGGAAGGCGCCGACCAGCCGGGTCTGCCGCCGGCTCTGCAGGCAATACAGGTATTCGTGCAGCACCGGCGCCCCCGACGCAAACGGCACCACGCGCAGCAGCGGGTCGCGCGGCACCTCGCCCAGCGGCACCACGCTGGCGCCCAGGCCCTGGCGGATCGCCTCGTAGATGGCCTCGCGGCTGCCGATTACGGTATGCGGCGGCAGCTCTAGCCCGCATGCGGCCAGCGCGGTTTCGATCGTCTTGCGTGTCATCGAGCCGTGCTCGCGCACCAGCAGGTGATAGCCGTGCAACTGCGGCAGGTCGATCTGCGCAAGCCGTGCCAGCGCATGGTCGGGATGGACCACCAGCACCATCGGGTCGCTCGCCAGCCGGATGCAGGCCAGGCGGTCATCGTCCACCGGATGCGAGGACACCGCCGCGTCGATGCGGTATTCGAACAGCGCTTCGAGCATCTGCTGCGAGTTGCCGATATCCAGGCTCACGTCGATCGCCGGATAGCGCTGCCGGAACGCCGCCACCGCGCGCAGGATGTAGTACGGGCCGGTCGCGCCGATGCGCAGGTTGCCAAAGCGCAGGTTGCCGGCGTTGCGCAGCAGGTAGTCGGCATTGCCTTCCTGCTGCATCAGTTGCTCGACCACCGGCATCAGGGCCACGCCCACATCGCTCAGGTCCACGCGGCTGGCGCGGCGATGGAACAGCTCCACGCCGTAGGTTTCCTCCAGCTGGCGGATGCGTCCCGTGACCGTGGGCTGGCTCACGCGCAACTGCCGCGCTGCCATGGTGATGCTGCCCTGGCGCGCCACTTCGAAAAAGGTCATCAGCAGGTCGCCTAGCATGGTCATCCGCGCGGAGTTGGGGGAAGGGTCCGGACCGGGCCGGACGACCGCGCAGTCTAGCGGCCCAATATGACAAAACGGCTACGCCCGCCCGGGCCGGTCCGCTTGGGACCGGCCCGGGCGGGACTGGCGTGGCGCCGGGTCGACGGGTTGCGTCAGCCGGCCGCGCCCATCGCCGGGTCGGACACGCCGTCCTTGCCGGTTTCGATGCGCCCGGCAAAGCGGCGCGTGAAGCCGCCTTGCGCGGTGGTGACGGTGAAGTCGTACCAGTTGCCCTGGCGCGCCACCGGCCAGTGCTGCTGCAGCTGCATGCCGGCGGGCACTTCGTAGGTCCACGGGCCGTCGGTGCGGTAGGCGTTGGCCTGGACGGTGAAGGTGCAGGGGGCGCTGCCGGTATTGATCATGTCCACGTACACCGCGGCGTTGGCGATGTCATAGCAGACGCGGATCTCCGGCGCGCTGGCTCCGGCCGCGGTCACCGCCGCCACGTCGCCGCGGAAGGCGCGGTGGAAGCCGTTCGGGCCCAGCACCCACAGGTCGTACTTGCCGCCGTCGCTGGCAAAGACGTCCCAGCTGCCATGCAGCTCCTTGCCCGGCTCGACCATATAGCGGCGCGGCACGCGGTCCAGGTGCAGGCGGTCGTAGACGTGGAACACCGCCGCCGCCGTGCCGGTGTTGCTGAACAGCAGCCACACCGCGCGCTGGTCGCGGGCGTCTTCGCGCGCGCTGACGTGCAGTTCATAGGGCAGGGCGCGCGACGGGCGCGTGCCGGGGTCCTGCTGCGGCATCTGCTGGCTGCCGGCCGGAGGCAGCGGCACCTGCGGCAGCACGCCCTGCGCGGTGCGGATGGCGTCGGCGCTGGCCTTGTCGCGGCTGGGCAGTTGCGGCAGGGGGTTGGTGTTGGGGCTGACGAAGTTGAAGGCAGAGATCAGGTCGCCCGCCACCGCGCGGCGGAAGCTGCTGATGTTGGGCTCGGCCACGCCGAAGCGCGCTTCCAGGAAGCGCAGCACGGAGGTGTGGTCGAACACCTGCGAGTTGACCCAGCCGCCGCGGCTCCAGGGCGAGACCACGTACATCGGCACGCGCGGGCCGGGGCCGTAGGGACGCTTGTCGACGTGGTATTCCGGCTTGAGCTGTTCCGGCTCGAGCGTGGTGGCGCCAGCCAGCGTGTCGCCGTCATAGGCCGGCGCGCACGGCGGCGGCAGGTGGTCGAAATAGCCGTCGTTCTCGTCGAAGTTGATCAGCAGCACGGTCTTGCTCCAGACCGCGGGATTGGCGGTCAGCGCATCGAGCACCTCCTGCGTGTACCAGGCGCCCTGCACCGGGCTGGACGGCCCGGGGTGCTCCGAGTACGTGGCCGGCGCCACGATCCACGACACCTGCGGCAGCTTGCCCGCGGCGATATCGTCGCGCAGCGCCTGCAGGAAGCCGCCGTCGGGCATGGTGTTGGCCACGCCCTTGAGCAGCGGGCTGACCGCGTCGTCGGCGCTGGTGTACGGCGGATACGGGCTGCCGTTGGCCTGGTTGCCGCGGGCGGCATTGGCGTCGCGGTATTGCTTGAAACCCGCGAGCGGGTTGTCGGTGAAGTTGTCCGGCATGTTCTGGTAGACCTTCCAGCTCACGCCGGCAGTTTCCAGGCGCTCCGGGTAGGTCTTCCAGGTATAGGGCGTGTTAGAGCCCGTGAACGAGTCGCCGCTGTTGTCGATCACCGGACCGCCGAATTCGCCGGCCGGATCGTTGGTGCCGGTCCAGTGGAACAGGCGGTTGGGATTGGTGCCGCCATGGAAGCTGCAGTGATAGGCGTCGCACAGCGTGAAGGCATTGGCCAGCGCCACCTGGAAATCCAGTTCGGCCTCGGTGTAGAAGCCCATCGACTGGGTCTGCTTGTAGGTGGGCCACTTGTTCATGCGGCCCAGGTCCCAGGCGTTCTGCGCGTCGGGATACGAGTGCGGGGTGCCGCTGACGCGCTGCGCATTGCCGGCGCTGCTGTCGAGGTGGTAGGGCAGCACGGTGCGGGTCGTGCTGCCGTTGGTATAGGTCTGCTGCCAGACGTTCAGGCCGCCTGCCAGCGGGATCGGGAAGCGGTCGCCAAAGCCGCGCACGCCGCGCAGGGTGCCGAAGTAGTTGTCGAACGAGCGGTTCTCCTGCATCAGGATGACCACGTGCTCGACATCGCGGATGGTGCCGGTGGCGTTGTTGGCCGGGATCGCCAGCGCGCGGCGGATCGACGGCGGAAAGGCCGCCAGCGCGGCGGTGGCGGCGGCGCTGCCGCCGGCGAGCTTGAGGAAGTTGCGTCTGCTTTGGGGGTTCATGGGATTCGGTGCCGGATGGTTGCGGGGAGGGTAGACAGGCCGGGCCGGGTTCAGGGCGCGCAGCGCAGCTGCGGCTTGACCGCCGGGGTCTCGCCAGGCCGGTCGCTGCCGTTCCCCTGGCCGGGGTTGCCGCCGGTGCCGGGCGCGCCGGGCGTGGTCGGCGCCGCGGACGGAGTGCCGCTGGCGCCCTCGCCAGAGTCGCCGCCGCAGCCGGCGAGCGCCGCGCTCAGCAGCAAGGCGGCCAGCCAGTGCGGCCGGGCCAGGGTGGAAGGTCGAAAGGTCATGGTGTCAATCTCCTGCAGGGGGATCGGGGTGCGGGGAGGGTGAAGGCCGGCCGGCACCCGTTCCCTCGGGGAACGGGTGCGCCGCCGGATGCTCGGGTTCAGGGATTCAGCGTCGACAGGGGCTGGCGTGCGCCGGTGATGGCCTTCAGCTCGTCGAGCGTCAGCACGCGCGTCCACATCGCCAGGTCGTTCAGGCCCATCACGCCCTTGAGCGCGCCGGGGTTGTTGCCGACGTAGTTGTGGGTGGCGTCGTCGTTGACGCCCCAGCCGGTGCCGAGGCCGGCGAGCCGGGTCACGTCGGTATTGGCGATCGCCTTGTTCTCGGTCTTCTGCAGGCCGAGCACCGGGTCGATGACGTAGGCGCTGAAGCGCTTCGCCGCCGCGTCGACCGACAGCGCCAGATAGGCCCACTGGTTGGCCGATACCTTCATGCCATTGATGTCGTCGCGCTTGCCGCTGCCGCTGCCCAGGTTGAAACGGATCTCGCAGCTGCCGAACAGGGCGATGGCAATGCCGGCATTGCCGCCCGAGATGTAGTTCTTGTTCGACAGGATCGGCTCGCCGGTGCTGTTGCCCTGGGTGCAGTCGGTGCGGAACCAGAGGCCGATGGTGAACTGCGGGCTTTGCGCGATATCGGCCGCGTTGTGCTTGAGCTGGTAGCTGTCGATGCGCGAGTCCAGCTGCAGCGACTGGCCGCCGAAGTTGTCGGCGCCGAGCGTGCCGCCGTCCAGGCTTGCCACCCACGGGCCCAGCGTGGCCGCGTTCTTCGCGTCGGCGAACGGCTTGCTGTCCAGGCTGAAATACGACGCCAGGCCAGTGAGCAGCGACGGCATCAGCGTGACGGGTTTGACGTAGTGGATCTGCGCCAGGTACGACACCGGCACGTCGTTGCGCACCAGCGTGTAGTTGAACTGATACAGGCCCGTGGGCATGTCGAAGGCCTTGTCGGTGAAGGTCCGTACCTCGGGTCCCAGCGCGGCGATCTGCACGCCGTCACGCAGCACGCGCGTGACGCCGTAAGCCGGGCTCGGGTTCTGCCAGGTCAGCGTGATGGCGTCGTTGTACTGGCCGATGCTGGCGCCGATGGCGCGCACGCCGGCGGTGGCGGTGGTCAGCGCGGAGCCGTCCAGGCGCGTTGCCGCGGGGTCAAGCGCGACGCCGGCGTGGGCCAGCACGGTCGGGACGATATCGGCCTCGGTCGGCAGCGCGGACAGGTCCGCCGGAGTGTCGGGCGCCGCGGCGCCGGGCCGGGCCAGCGCGCCGTTCAGGGTCTTGTTGGTGGCGAGGAACGCGGTACGGTTCTCCACCGTCGGCACCGTGGTGGTGGCGCCGGTGGCATCCAGGCCGTGGCTGGTGGTGACCAGCACCAGCCAGTCCTCGCCCGGCTGCGCCTGGCGGCGCGCGGCCACGGCGGCCAGCAGTTCGCCCAGCGCCTGGTCGGTCTCGCCGAGCGCGGCGGCATAGGCGCCGTTGCCGAAGCCGCCGGCTTGCGCGGCCTGCGCCGGGGCGCTGTACTGCGCGAACACCACGCCATAGCCGGACTGCACCTGGCGCACGGCATTCTGCGTGACGCAGCGGTCGACGCCCGCGCAATCGACCAGCGTATCGAGCACGCCTGCATCCTGGTCCGTCTTGAGCAGCACCGGCAGTGCCGGCGCACTGACCACGGCACCTTGCTGCCCGCCGGGTTTGCCGGCTGCGCGCAGGTAGTGGAACACGGTCGGCGCGCGCAGCGCGGTGCTGCCGGTGTCGTCGTCGATGCCATGGCGGTTGGCCCAGGCGCCGGTCAGCACCGTGGCCCAGCTGGGTGTGTCGAGCGGGGGCTGGGCGGTGATGGTGCCGGGCATGCCGCCGGTGGCGGTCGGCACCAGGTTCAGGCTGGACAGGTTGGGCAGTTCGCGCCGCAGCACCGCGCCTTGCACCTGTGCATAGGTGGCGCCGTCGACGCCGACCAGCAGCACGCGCGGGCCGCTGGCGCGGTCAGGCTCCGGCGCGGGCTTGCTGGTGTCGGTATCGTTGGGCGCGCCGGATGGCGCGCCGTCGCCGCCGCCGCAGCCTGCCAGCGTCGCGGCCAGCATGATTGCGACGGTGCCGGCCAGCGCGCGCACGCGCCCCATCCCCGCCAGCCAGCCCGGTGCAAGGTTCCCTGCCATCGTTCATTCCCCTGTTCATCTGCGTTGTTGTGCGCCGGCGGCAAGGGCCGCGCGGCGGATTGCGTGTGCCGCAATGCGCTCGCAGAGTAAGAAGCGGGGTTGTCACCGTGGTGACAGCGGGGCAAAGAATGCTGATGGGGCTATTCGGATTCTTGAGGCGGACCTGGCGAGAGCGGGCTAGGCCTGCGGCGTGCCGCCGGCTTCGCCGCCAACGCCCGCCTGCATCAACAGCACGGCGTCGCGCTTGTCCAGCAGGTGCTGGCGCAGGATCTCGGCCATGCGCTTGCCGTCGCGGGCTTCGAGTGCCGCCAGCATCTCCTCATGGTCGTGGATGGCGCTGTCCCATTTGGGCTTGCGGTAGTTGGAGCGAAAGCGCAGCGCCTGCAGCCGCCGGTTCACCGCCAGGTAGGTCTGGCGCAGCGCGGCATTGCGGGCCGCCAGGTTGATGCGGTCATGGATCTGGTGGTTCAGGCGGTAGTAGCCCGGCAGGTCTTCGTGGGCGCGGCACGCCAGCATCGCGTAGTGCAGGGCCTTGAGCTCGGCCAGCTCCACGACGGTGATGCGCTCGCATGCCAGTTCGCCGGAAAACGCCTCCAGGTTGCTCAACAGCTCGAAGGTATCGCGGATTTCCGTCGCGGACAGGCGCGCGACGCTGGCGCCGCGGTTGGGCGAGATCTCGATCAGCCCTTCCGCCGCCAGCACCTTCAGCGCTTCGCGCAGCGGCGTGCGGGAGATGCCCAGGGTCTCGGACAGCTCGCGCTCGTTGAGCTTGCGCCCGGGCTCCAGCGCGCCCTCGATGATCAGGGTGCGCAGATGCGTGACCACGGTGTCGTGCAGGCGCTGACGTTCCACCGGAGGCAGCTGGCGCGGCAGGTCAGGGTTGGAATCGGTCTGGATTTGCATTCAATTCGTCCGGTGGACAGATTGAATGCAAGTTTAGCAGCCGCTTAACAGGAACGCCAGATTGATCGTAAACCCCGATGTGACGGTCGTTTGCCGGGTAAACGCTAGCTAAAAAGGCTCGAGTTGCCCCTGTTTTTTTGCCGCTCCTTTGATAGAGTATTTTGCATTCAAAACTCAAACGGAGGAGTTCCATGCTGAATCTCAACTTTCACCCCGCCGGCCGCCACTTCCTGCAAATCCCCGGTCCCAGCCCGGTGCCGGACCGCATCCTGCGCGCCATCAGCTATCCGACCATCGACCATCGCGGCCCGGAATTCGGCGCGCTGGGCCTGAAGGTGCTGGACGGGATCAAGAAAATCTTCAAGACCGAACACCCGGTGGTGATCTATCCGGCCTCGGGCACCGGCGCGTGGGAAGCCGCTCTGTCGAACACCCTGAGCCCCGGCGACACCGTGCTGATGTTTGAAACCGGCCACTTCGCCACGCTATGGAAGAAGATGGCCGAGAACCTGGGCATCCGCCCTGAGTTCCTCGGCCTGCCGGGCGTCGAAGGCTGGCGCAACGGGGTGCAGGCCGACATGATCGAGGCCCGCCTGCGCGCCGATGCCACGCATGCCATCAAGGCCGTATGCGTGGTGCATAACGAAACCTCGACCGGCGTGACCTCCGATATCGCCGCGGTGCGCCGGGCCATCGATGCGGCCGGGCACCCGGCGCTGCTGCTGGTCGACACCATCTCCGGGCTGGCCTCCGCCGACTATCGCCACGACGAGTGGGGCGTAGACGTGACCGTGTCGGGCTCGCAGAAGGGCCTGATGCTGCCGCCGGGCATCAGCTTCAACGCGGTGTCGCCCAAGGCCATCGAAGCCTCGCGTTCGGCCCGGCTGCCGCGCAGTTTCTGGGGCTGGAACGAGATCATCGAGATGAACCAGACTGGCTACTGGCCCTACACCCCCAGCACCAACCTGCTGTACGGGCTGTCGGAAGCGCTCGACATGATCCTGGAGGAAGGGCTGGACAACGTCTTTGCCCGCCACCAGCGCCTGGCCGAGGCCTGCCGCCGCGCGGTCAGGGCCTGGGGCCTGGAAATCCAGTGCGCGGATCCGGCGGTGTACAGCCCGGTGCTGACTGGCGTGATGATGCCCGACGGCGTGGACGCGGACGTGGTGCGCCGGCATATCTACGAGCGCTTCAACATGTCGCTGGGCGCCGGCCTGGGCAAGGTCAGGGGCCGCATGTTCCGCATCGGCCATCTGGGCGACTGCAACGATCTCACGCTGATGGCCACGCTGGCGGGCTGCGAGATGGGGCTGAAGATCTCGGGCGTGCCGGTCGCCGCCAGCGGCACCGTTGCCGCCATGGACTATCTCGCCGCGCATACCGTGCCGCTGTCGCTCAAGGCTGCCGCCTGACGCAGCCCTTTCCATCCGGCACCGGGGCAGACGCGTGCGCCGCCCCGGCCGGAAACTGATCGCAACGGATCAGCGCAGCACTGCCGTACCTGACAAAAATACAGAGGAGACGCTGTGGATACGACCCTGCAGGCGGGAACAAAGATCAGGACGTTCGAGGATGCGACCTATCGCAAGGTGAGCTGGAGGCTGGTGCCATTCCTGATGGTCTGCTTCCTGATCGCCTATCTCGACCGCGTCAACGTAGGTTTTGCCAAGCTACAGATGTCGCAGCAACTGGGCTTCAGCGAAACCGTCTATGGGCTGGGCGCCGGGATTTTCTTTATCGGCTACTTCCTGTTCGAAGTGCCGAGCAACCTGGCATTGCACAAGTTCGGCGCCAAGGTATGGATCGGCCGGATCATGATCACGTGGGGGATACTGTCCGCCTGCTTTGCCTTCGTGGAGACGCCAGCCCAGTTCTACACGCTGCGCTTCCTGCTGGGCCTGGCGGAGGCGGGCTTTACGCCCGGCATCGTGTATTACCTGTCGTGCTGGTATCCGTCGCACCGCCGCGCCAAGATCATGGCCATCTATTGCATGGGCTCGCCGCTGTCCGGCATCATCGGCAACCCGCTGTCCGGCTTCCTGATGGGCAGCATGGCCGGCGTCGGAGGGTGGGGCGGCTGGCAATGGATGTTCATCATCGAGGCGGTGCCGGCGGTGCTGCTGGGGGCCTTCTGCTTCTACTACCTCGACAACTCCATCGCCAAGGCCAAGTGGCTCACCAGCGACGAGAAGCGCGTGCTCGAGCAGGCCAAGGCGGAGGACGTCAAGGCGGCGGACCCGCAGGCCCGCGTCGGCAAGGTGTTCACCGATCCGCGCGTCTGGCTGATCAGCCTGATCTGCTTCTGCTATGTCACGGGCCAGTACGGCATCACGCTGTGGCTGCCGACCTTCATCAAGTCGACCGGCGTCAGCGACCCGCTCAATATCGGCCTGCTGAGCGCGATCCCATACATGGCCGCCATTGTCGCGATGTATTTCTTCGGACGTAGCGCCGACAAGCACCGCGAACGGCGCTGGCACCTGATCATCCCTTGCATGATGGGCGCGATCGGCTTCCTGGCGCTGCCATGGGTGATGCACAACACCGCGCTGTCGCTGGTGTTCCTGTCGATCGCCGCCGCCGGCATCCTGACCTGCACTCCGCTGTTCTGGTCCCTGCCGACGGCGTTCCTCAGCGGCGCGGCGGCGGCCACGGCCATCGCCATGAGCAATTCGATCGGCAACCTGGCCGGCTTCACCAGCGGCTACATGATCGGCTACCTGCGCGACGTGACCCAGAGCGGCAACAGCGCCTACTACATGATCGCCGGCATGCTGGTCCTCGGCGCCTTCGCGATCTGGACCATTCCCGCCAGGCTGGTCAACCGATAGCCGGGCAAGCCGGGGCCGCGGCCACTTGCCGCGGCCCCGCCGCACTCCCACCAACCCTACGCGCCCGTGCCGGCGCATGGAAATCCCGTCATGAAAACCTCGTACCAACCGGTGCCGCACGGCCCGGGCCAGCACGCGCCGTTCAGCGTGGTGGAAGCCACCGTTGCCGGCGCGCATGCCGCGATGCGCGACGGCTCGCTGACGGCGCGCCAGCTGGCCAGCCGCTGCCTGGACCGCATCGCCGCCTATGACCAGCGCGGCCCAGCGCTGCGCAGCATCCTTCAGGTCCATCCGCAGGCGCTGGAAGAAGCGGACCGCATCGACGCCATCGCTGCGCGCAATCCCTCGCAGGCGCTGGCGCCGCTGCAGGGCATCCCGGTGCTGGTCAAGGACAACATCGAATGCGCCGGCATGGCCACCACGGCGGGCGCCGAATGCCTGCGCGGCAACCAGTCCAGCAACGATGCCTTCGTCATCCGCAGGCTGCGCGAGGCGGGCGCGGTGGTGCTGGCCAAGACCAACCTGCACGAGCTTGCGTCCGGTGGCGAGACCGTCAGCACGCTGGGCGGCCAGACGCTGAATCCCTATGACCTGGCGCGCACGCCGGGCGGGTCCAGCGGCGGCACCGCCGTTGGCATCGCCGCGAGCTTCGGCGTGCTCGGCATGGGCACCGACGGCGTCAATTCGATCCGCTCTCCGGCCTCGGCCAACAGCCTGGTCGGACTGCGGCCGACCATGGGGCTGATCAGCCGGGCCGGACTGGTCCCGTGCGGGCTGACGCAGGACACCATCGGCCCGATCACGCGCACCGTTGCCGATACCGCGCTGATGCTCGATGTCATCGCCGGTTACGACCCGGCCGATCCGGTCACCAGCGAAGCCGCCGGCCAGGTCCCGGCGAGCTATGCGGCGAGCCTCGACCGCGACGGACTCAGGGGCGCGCGCATCGGCGTGCTGCGCAGTTTCTTCGGGGGCCAGGACGTGCATCGACCGGTCAACGCCGTGATGCAGCAGGCGCTGGCCGTCATCGCCGCGCAGGGCGCCGGGCTGGTCGACATCGAGGACGCGATCAGCCCCGACGAGCTGCTGGCTTCCACGCTGGTGCACCACTACGAGATGGCGCGCGATCTCGACGCCTACCTGTCGCAGTTGCCGCCCGGCGTGCCGGTGCGGTCGATGCAGGACATCATCGCCGCGGGCGGCGTGCATCCCAGCGTGGCCGGAACGCTGGCCACCGCGATCACGCTGAACGACCAGCAGGCCGACTACCGCGAGCGCATGCAGCGCCAGCACACCCTGCGCCAATGGCTGCGGGACCTGATGGCGCGGCATCGCCTTGACGCGCTGGTGTTTCCGCACCAGCGGCGGCTGGTGGTTCCGGTCGGCGAGACCCAGGCCGAGCGCAACGGCGTGCTCGCGTCGGCCACCGGCTTCCCCGCCATCGTCATCCCGGCCGGGTTTTCCGCGCCGGAGCGCAATGCGCCGCAAGGCGTGCCGGTGGGGCTGGAATTCTTCGGCCTGCCCTTCACGGAGCCGGTGCTGTTGCGCCTGGCGTTCGCGGCCGAGCAGGCCTTGCTCGCCCGCCGGCCGCCGCACTCGACGCCGGCCCTGGAGTAACGGCGCGCCGGAACGAAGTTTTATCGCTGCTCGACAAATGCCCGCCGCTCACGGCGGCACCCCGCTCGCGGACACACCGCGGCGACCTCTAGACGAGGAGGAGACAAAGATGGGCGCAGAAACTGTAGTTCAATCGCCGAATTCCCCCCAGCAGCAGGAGCTGGACCGGGCCATGGACGGCATCGGGGTGACCGCCTCGCACAAGAAGATCATCTTCATGATCATGCTGGGCGTGATGTTCGATGTGTTCGAGCAGAACGCCGTCGGCCTGATCGGTCCCATGCTGCGCGAGCAGTGGGGAATTTCGGTGGCGGAAATCGGCTTTCTCAACACGCTGACGTTCAGCGCCGCCGCGCTCGGGCGCATCGGCTCGGGCTATATCGCCGACCGCTACGGCCGGCGCGCGATGCTGAGCGCCAACCTGCTGCTGTTCACGCTGGGCGCCATCATCTGCGCGCTGGCGCCGAATTACTGGGTGCTGGCGGCGGGCCGCTTTATCGTCGGCATCGGCCTGGGCGGCGAGATCTCGATCGCCGTGACCATGCTGGCGGAACTGTGCTCGACCCGCTTCCGCGGCACGGCGGTGGGCCTGGTCAGCGTCGGCAGCGGCGGCCTCGGCAATATGCTGGCGCCGGCGTTCGGCCTGGCGGTCTTCGCCATGTTCCCGGGACCGGACAGCTGGCGCTGGCTCTTTGCCTGCCTGGTGCTGCCGGCGTTCTTCGTCATCTTCTATCGGCGCTTTATCCCGGAGACGCCGCGCTTCCTGCTGTCCAAGGGCCGCGTGGACGAGGCCAACCGCGTGCTGTCGGTGCTGGCATCGGGGCGGCTGGGCAAGCTCGAGGGCGAGCCCACGCCTTATATCAAGGGGGCGCTGCAGGACGAGGCACCGCGCGCCAAAGTGCGGCTGAGCGATATCTTCAAGGGCCGGCTGGGACGGCGCACCATCGCGCTGGGCATTGCGGTGTCGATGACGTACGGGGCGCAGATCTCGGTGCTGACGCTGATGCCGACCATCCTGATGGCGCAGGGCTATACCATCTCCAAGAGCTTTCTCTTCACCATGGTGATGCAGAGCGGCAGCCTGTTCGGCGCGCTGGCCGCGTCGTACTGCGGTTATCACATCCCGCGCAAGCGGGTGCTGACCGTCGGCGCGGGCCTGGCCTGCGCAGCGGGGCTGTGCTTCGGGTTCCTGACGTATAACGTTGCGCTGGTGCTGCTGTTCGGCGCGGCCTTTACGTTCTGCGTGGTGTTGCTGAATACCTCGATCTGGATCTTCGCGCCGGAACAGTATCCTACCCATGTACGCGCCTTCGGCACCTCGCTGATCCTGGCGCTTGGCACGCTGGCGGGGGCGCTGACGCCGCTGGTCAGCGGGCGCGTGTTCGAGACCTACGGCGTCGGCGGCATGTTCAGCATGCTGGCGGCCATGTATGGCGTCTTTGCGCTGGCCGTGCAGTTTGCGCCCGAGACCTTCGGCCGCGCCATGGGCGAGACCGACGATGACGCCGAAGGCGAGCGCGAGGTCCGCGGCGAAACGGCCAACGCCAGCGCTTCCTGAAGCCTGGGTGCGCCCGCCAGCGTGCGGGCGCGGCTTGCCAGGCAATATTCTTGATCCACAAGGAATCACCCGAGTCATGACAACCACCGATATCGACCGCGTCGCCCAGGCCCTGCTCAGCGCGCGGCGCGAACACCGCTGCGCCGATGCGCAAGCATTCGCCACGGCGCTCGACAACGCCGAGCAGGCCTACGCGGTGCAAGGCATCGTCGCGCAGTCACTGGGCTGGCAAGAGCCCGGCGCCGCGTACTGGAAATCCGGCGGTCCCTCGCGCGACGCCACGCTGACCCATGCGCGTCTGCCGGCGGCCGGGGTCTGGAACAGCCCTGCGCATGCCGGCGACTGGCCTTTTACGTGGCGCGGCATCGAGGCGGAGATCGCGCTGCGGCTGGGGCAGGGCGTGGACGCGGCGCAAGCGGCCAGCCTTGACTATGCCGACGCAGCGGCACTGGTCGAGGCGATGGCGGTGTCCATCGAGATCGTCGATTCGCGCTGGCAGCAGTACGTGCAGGCACCCGCCTTGCTGAAGCTGGCGGATCTGCAGGCGCATGGCGCATTGGTATTGGGGGCGTGGCGCGACTATGCTGCGCGCGACTGGGCCAGTCAACGCTGCGTGGTGCAGATCGGCGCGCAGACTTTCGAGCGCCGCGGCACCCACGCGCTGGGCGATCCGGCCTATGGACTGGTTGCGTGGCTGCGCCATGCCACGCGCGACGGGGTATGCGTCGAGGCCGGCACGGTGGTCACCACCGGCACCTGGGTCGGCATCCTCGATGCGTCAGCGGGCGACCTGGTGACGGTGGCATTCGATGGCATCGGCGAGGCCTCGGTCCAGCTCTGAGGCCCACGCACCGGTGCGCGGGGCGTCAGCTGTGGAAGCCCACGCCCCGCATGATCAGCCGCAGCACCCACGCGGCCACACCCAGTGCCGCCACGCTCGCGGCCCAGATCAGCACCAGCCAGCCGACGCGGCGCAGCCAGGTGCCGGTGCGGGAGCCGCTTTCCGTATGCGGCGCGCCCATCAGTGATAGCCCTCGCCGTGGCGGACCTTGCCGCGGAACACGTAGTAGGCCCACACCGTGTACATCAGGATGAAGGGGACGATGAAGAGCGCGCCCACCAGCGCAAAGCCCTGGCTTTGCGGCGGCCCCGCGGCTTCCCAGATGGAGATCCCGGGCGGGATGATATTGGGCCAGACGCTGATCGCCAGCCCGCTGTAGCCCAGGAACACCAGCCCCAGCGCATACAGGAAGGGCGAGATATCGGGCTCGCGGCGCAGCGCGCGCATCAGCATGAACATGCACAGCGCCACCAGGATAGGCACCGGCGAGAACCAGAACAGGTTGGGCAGGCTGAACCAGCGATCCGCGATCTCGGGATGGGTCAGCGGCGTCCACAGGCTGATCACGGCGATCACCGCCAGCAGCAGCCATGCCAGCGTGCCGGTCAGGCGGATCATGCGCTGCTGCAGGTCGCCCTCGGTCTTCATGATCAGCCAGGTGCTGCCCAGCACGGCGTAGGCCACGATCAGACCCACGCCGCAGAACAGCGGGAACGGCGCCAGCCAGTCGAGCGGGCCGCCGGCAAAACGGTGGCCTTCGAGCTTGATGCCGTCGATATAGGCGCCGAGCGCCACGCCCTGGAAGAAGGTGGCCGTGGCCGAGCCGAGGATGAAGGCGGCGTCCCACACCGGGCGTTCGCGGTCATTGGCCTTGAAGCGGAACTCGAACGCCACGCCGCGGAAGATCAGGCCCAGCAGCATCAGCATCAGCGGCAGGTAGAGCGCGCTCAGCACCACCGAATACGCCAGCGGGAATGCCGCCAGCAGCCCGGCGCCGCCCAGCACCAGCCAGGTCTCGTTGCCGTCCCAGACCGGTGCGACGGTATTCATCATCACGTCGCGGTCATGCCGGTCGGGCACGAACGGGTACAGCATGCCGATGCCCAGGTCGAAGCCGTCCATCACCACGTACATCATCACGCCGAAGAAGATGATGACGATCCAGAGAAGCGAGAGATCGATGCCCATGGTGTCAGCTCCGGGTGCGTGCGGTGGGGGTGGGGGCGAGCACTTCATCGTCGTCCACGGCCGACAGGGGCCGCGCCGGCGTGTGCTCGCGGCCCGGGCCGCCATGCGGCTTGGGCTCTTCCAGCAGCGGGCCCTTGCGCACCAGCCGCATCATGTAGGCGATGCCGACGCCGAACACGAAGCAATACGCCACCACGAAGATCGCCAGCGTCGTCGCCAGTTCCGGCACGCCGTGCGGCGACACCGCGTCCGCGGTGCGCTGCAGCCCGTACACCACCCACGGCTGGCGGCCGATCTCGGTGGTGTACCAGCCGGCCAGGATCGCAATCACGCCTGCGGGTCCCATCCACAAGGCCATATGCAGGAACGGACGGACGCGATAGATCCGGTCGCGGCGCCGCAATATCAGGCTCCACACGCCCAGCAGGATCATCAGCAGCCCCAGGCCCACCATCACCCGGAACGACCAGAACAGGATCGTCGCATTGGGCCGGTCCTCCGGCGCAAACTCCTTCAGGCCCTGGATCTGCCCGTCCCAGCTGTGGGTCAGGATCAGGCTGCCCAGGTGCGGCACTTCGACCGCGAAGCGGGTCTCCTCGCGCTCCATGTCGGGCCAGCCGAACAGCAGCAGCGGCAGGGCCTCGTTGCCCTTGTTTTCCCAATGCCCCTCCAGCGCGGCGATCTTGGCGGGCTGGTGCTTGAGTGTATTGAGGCCATGGAAGTCGCCGATCACCGCCTGGATCGGCGCGACGATCAACAGCATCCACATCGCCATCGACAGCATCTTGCGGATGGCGGGATTGTCCCGTCCGCGCAGCAGGTGCCAGGCCGCGGACGCGCCGACAAACAGCGCCGTAGCCAGGAACGCCGCCACGCTCATATGCGCCAGGCGGTACGGGAACGACGGATTGAAGATGACCTCGAACCAGTTGGTGGGCACCACGCGGCCATCGATGATCTCGAAGCCCGCCGGCGTCTGCATCCAGCTGTTCGAGGCCAGGATCCACGTCGCGGAGATCAACGTGCCCAGCGCGACCATCACCGTGGAAAAGAAATGCAGCCCCGGGCCGACGCGGTTCCAGCCGAACAGCATCACGCCCAGGAAGCCCGCTTCCAGGAAGAAGGCGGTCAGCACCTCGTAGGTCAGCAGCGGCC
Source organism: Cupriavidus alkaliphilus (assembly GCF_014191175.1). Taxonomy (NCBI): domain Bacteria; kingdom Pseudomonadati; phylum Pseudomonadota; class Betaproteobacteria; order Burkholderiales; family Burkholderiaceae; genus Cupriavidus; species Cupriavidus alkaliphilus. The sequence goes on from NZ_JACHWE010000002.1 coordinate 349,275, forward strand.
CGGTGATGCTGCCGGCAAACTCCGAGAAGAAGCTCCAGTTGGTGCCGAACTGGTAGGCCATCACCAGCCCCGACACCACCCCCATGCCGAAGTTGACGGCAAAGATCTTGGACCAGAAGTGGTAGAGGTCGCGGTACAGCGGCCGTTGCGTGCGCAGCCAGCAGCCTTCCAGCACCGCCAGGTAGGCGGCCAGGCCAATGGTGATGGCGGGAAAGACGATGTGGAAGGAAATGGTGAAGCCAAACTGGATGCGGGCGAGGTCGAGCGCGGTCAAACCAAACATGTCGTGTTCTCCGTGGCGCTGGCCTGGCGCGTGCCCTGGTCGGGTGCGGACTGCCCGGGAAGCCGGGACAGGTTCGACACACAGGCAGAAGCGCGCCGGGGGCGCGGGGGCGCAGGCGCGTGCGGTAAGCGTAGTGTACGCCGCGCGGGCCGCCAAGGGCAGCGTCGCCCCCGCTGGTGGCCCGGCGACAAATCGCCGCACCTGCAGGCGCGCGCAGCGCTGGTCGCGCCGCGCAGGCCATTGCTGATGGGCAAATCGTAGCGGAGCCTCGCGCGGCCGAACAGAATCAACGCCGCGGAAAAACACCGTATCAGCTTGGCGCATTGCAGCAGGGATGAAGGCTGACAACAGGGGCAGGGAAGTGCATAGTTATGCGCCCTGCATCGTCCGCCTCTCGCGTCCTTCCCGTGTCCTTCGATTCCACCTTGCTGATCGTCATTGCCGGTGCCGCCGTGGCCGGCTTCGTCCAGGGCCTGTCCGGATTTGCCTTCGGCATGGTGGCAATGTCGTTCTGGGCCTGGGCCATCGAACCGCGGCTGGCCGCGGCGATGACGGTGTTCGGCGCGCTCACCGGCCAGTTGCTGGCCGCCGCGTCGGTGCGTCGCGGGCTGTCGTGGCGGCGCCTGTGGCCCTTCGTCGCCGGCGGCGTGGCTGGCATCCCGCTGGGAGTGGCGGTGCTGCCGCTGCTCGATGCGCAGTGGTTCAAGGCGGTGCTGGGCGCGTTCCTGACGCTGTGGTGTCCGGTGATGCTGATGGTGCGCCGGCTGCCGCATATCGGCGTGGGCGGGCGCGTGGCTGACGGCGTGGCCGGCGCCGCCGGCGGCGTGATGGGCGGCATCGGCGGCTTTACCGGCGTGATCCCCACGCTGTGGTGCACGCTGCGCGGATTCGACAAGGAGGAGCAGCGCGCCGTGATCCAGAACTTCAACCTCGCCACCCTGGCCATGACCATGGCCGCCTATGTCGGCAAGGGCATTGTCACGCGCGAGATGCTGCCCATGTTCCTGGTGGTGGCGCCGGCGATGCTGGTGCCCACGCTGCTGGGCACCCGGCTTTACCTCGGCATCAGCGAGGCCGCCTTCCGCAAGATCGTGCTGACGCTGCTGACGGTGTCAGGGGTGGCGCTGCTCGCCACTTCCGTGCCGGTGCTGGTGGCGCGCGGCGCGGGCTAGGGCCGCGCCAGCGCTTCTTCCACGAACAAGAGACGGTCGTTGCCCCAGAACAGCTCGTCGCCGACGATAAAGCTGGGCGCACCGAACACGCCGCGCGTGACCGCGTGCTCGGTGTCGCGCTTGAGCGCCTGCTTGACTTCCGGGTCATCCACCAGCGTCAGCGCGGCCCGAGGATCGAAGCCCGCGGCCGCCAGCACCGCGCCGATCTCGGCAGGGTCGTTGAGGTTACGGCCCTGTTCCCACATAGCGCTGAACATGGCGTCGGCATAGCGCACGAAGGTGGCTTCGTCCTGGCGCAGGTAGCCGGTGGCGCCGCGCATCAGCATCAGCGTATTCACCGGGAAATGCGGGTTCTGCCGGAACGGCACGCCATAGCGCCCGGCCCAGCGCGCGGTGTCGGCGTGCAGCCAGCCCAGCTTGGCGGGCACCTCGGCGGGACTGTGGTTGCCGGTGGCCTTGAACACGCCACCGAGCAGAATCGGACGCCAGACGATGGTGGCGCCGGTGCGCTGGGCCACGCGCGGCAATTCCTTCCATGCCAGGTATGAGTACGGGCTGCCGAAATCAAAGAAGAATTCCACTTGCCTGGTCACGGCCGGTCTCCTGTCGTGGTGGTCTGTATGCGCTGCGTGTTGTGCGCTGGCGGCGCGCTTTGCCTACCAGCGTTCCATCCAGGGACGCAGGTCCAGCTCATGCGTCCACGCGTCGCGCGGCTGCTGGTGCAGCATCCAGTAGGTATCGGCGATATGGTCGGGATTGACGATGCCGTCCTCGGCCTTGGCCGCGTAGCGCTCCGGGAAGTTTTCGCGAATCCACTCGGTGTCGATGGCGGCATCGATCACCAGGTGCGCGACGTGGATGTTCTTTGGCCCCAGTTCGCGCGCCATGCTTTGCGCCAGCGCCCGCAGCGCGTGCTTGGCGCCGGCAAACGCGGCCATGTTCTCGCGCCCGCGCAGGCTGGCGGTGGCGCCGGTAAAGAAGATCGAGCCCCGCTGGCGCGGCAGCATCGCGCGCGCGGCCTCGCGGCCCATCAGGAAGCCGCCGAAGCACGCCATCTCCCAGACCTTGTAGTACACGCGCGCGCTGGTCTCGGTGATGGGAAACTGCACGTTGGCGCCGATATTGAAGACCGCCACCTCCAGCGGCGCGATCTCGCGCTCGATGCGCGCGATCAGCTCGACGGTCTGGTCTTCCTTGCGCGCATCGCAGCCAAAGGCATGGGCTTCGCCGCCATCGGCGCGGATCTGCTGCACCAGCGGCTGCAGCTTGTCGGCATGGCGGCGCGTCACGCAGGCAATGTAGCCCTCGCGGGCAAAGCGCCGTGCAATGGCGCCGCCGGTGGCGTCGCCAGCCCCGACGACGAGGACGGCCTTCTTTTCGGGCATGGGTGTCTCCTGGCTTGGTGCCCCGCCTGGCGGGCGCGGGGGTCCCGGAGCATGATCCTAACAGCGATGGCGCAAGCGCGCCGGACCCGGCCGCGCGACCTATTCCCGTGCCGCCGCTTCTTGCCGCAAGCACGCCACCAGCTGGTCGGTGCCGATCGACGGCGCGCGTTCCCGCAGCGTGATGATGCCTACCGGCGGCAGCTCGACCGGGACCTCCATCTTCAGCACTTGCAGGCGGCCTTCCTGCTGCAGCGACAGTGCGACCGATTCCGCCATGAAGGCCGCCGCCCCGCGCTGGCCGACGAAGGTGGCCTGCGCCAGGTACGAGGAGGTCTCGATCACGTCCTGCGGCGGGTGCAGGCCGTAGCGGAAGAAGGCCTGTTCGATCTTCACGCGCAGCGAAGCCCACGGCGGCGGCAGCACGCACGGCATCGCGGCCAGGTCGGCCCAGCCCGGCCGCGCCTTGCGCGCCAGCTTGTGGCCGCGCCGCACCACCACCACCATCGGCTCTTCATAGAGCGCTTCGGTCAGCAGGTCGGGGGCGGCATAGCCAGGCTCGAGCCGGCCCACGATCAGGTCGAGTTCGCGCAGGCGCAGCTTGGGCAGCAGGTGGGTCAGGTCGCCTTCCTCCACCAGTACGGTGGCGTGCGCGTGGCGCTGCTTGAGCGTGCCGACGGCCTGCGCCAGCAGCACCGGCAAGGCCGCGCCCATCGAGCCCACGCGGATGCGCCCGGACGCGCCGCTCTGCACCGCGGCAATCTCGTCGCGGGTCTGTTCGTACTGTGCCAGCACCGAGCGCGCAAAGCGCACCAGCGACTCGCCCGCGGGAGTCGGCTCGGTGCCGCGGGTAGAGCGCGTGAACAGCGTCAGTCCCATCATTTTCTCGACTTCGGTCAGCACCTTGGACACCGCCGGCTGGCTCACCGACAGGAACTCCGCGGTGCGGCCGAGATGGCGGAACTCGTCCAGCGCCACCAGCAGTTGCAGGTGGCGCAGCTTGATATTGGAGCGCAGGGCGCGGTCGATCTGTACCATGCTGGCAGTCTATCTAACCTGAAGGTTATGAAGCAATGCCAATTTTCGATTGGATTGTTATGGAGGGAGACAACAGAATGCGGTCATGACGAGGCTGGCAGCGCCGGTCCCGCCGATAATCAAAACATCGGAGACACCCGCAAATGACTCAATCGTTTCCCATCGATGCCAAGCGCCGCCGCCTGCTCATCGGAGCCGCGGCGGGTGCCGCCGGCGTGCTGTTGCCGGCTGCGCGGTCGCTGGCCGCCGACTATCCCGAGCGTCCCATCACCTTTATCTGCCCGTGGCCGGTCGGCGGCACCGCCGATCAGTCGATGCGCGCGCTGTGCCAGGTGGCCGGCGGCATCCTCAAGCAGTCGATCGTGGTGGAGAACCGTGCCGGCGCGTCCGGCATGATCGGCACCAAGGCGCTGGCGCGCGCCAATCCCGACGGCTACACCATCGGCCAGATCCCGATCTCGGTCACGCGCTTCGCGCAACTCGGCATGCTGCAGCTGGACCCGCGCACCGAGCTGACCTACCTGGCCCGCACCTCGGGGCAGACCTTCGGCATCGCGGTGCCGGCCAACTCGCGCTACAAGACGCTGCAGGACGTGGTCGCCGCCGCCAAGGCCAGCCCGGGCAAGGTCACCTATGCGCACGCCGGCATCGGCGGCGCCACCCATGTCGGCATGGAACAGTTCGCGCTTGCAGCGGGCATCCAGTTCAATGCCATCGCCTACAAGGGCGGTGCCGCCGCGCTGCAGGACGTGCTGGCCGGACAGGTGGAGCTGCTGGCCGATTCGAGCTCATGGGCGCCGCACGTCGAAGCCGGCAAGCTGCGGCTGCTGGCGACGTGGGGCGAACAGCGCGCGACCCGCTTCAAGGACACGCCCACGCTCAAGGAGGTGGGCTACAACGTGGTGGTGGAAGCGCCCAACGGCATCGGCGCGCCCAAGGGCCTGCCGCCTGCCGTGGAAAAGAAGCTGCGCGATGCTTTCCGCGCCGCGGTCGCCAGCAACGAGTTCAGGCAGGTCGCCGCGCGGCTGGACGCGCCGGTGATGTACCTGGACGGGCCCGACTACAAGAAGTACGTCGCCAGCGTCTATGACCAGGAAACCCAGCTGATCCAGCGCCTCAAGCTGAAAGAACTGCTGCAGCAAAGCTGATGGCACGCGAAGGCCAAGACCCAGTGAACTCCAATCCCGTCATCCGGCTGCACCCCAATGACAACGTGCTGGTCGCGCGCAGCGACCTCGGCCTGGGCCAGCAGCTGGCCGATCCCGCCATGCGCGTGCGCGCGCAGGTGCCGGCCGGCCACAAGATCGCGGCCTGCGCCATCGCGGCCGGCACGCCGGTGCGCAAGTTCGACACCGTCATCGGCGTGGCCGCGCGCGATATCGCGCCGGGCGACCACGTGCATTCGCACAACCTGACGCTGGTCGATTTTTACCGTGATCCGGCCTTCTGTCAGGACGTGCGTCCGGTCGACTACGTGCCGCAGGCGCAGCGCGCCACCTTCAACGGCTTTGTGCGCGCGGATGGGCGCGTGGGCACGCGCAACTTTATCGGCATCCTGTCGTCGGTCAATTGCTCGTCCACCGTGATCCGCCAGATTGCGGCGCATTTCACGCCGCAGCGGCTCGCCGGGTATCCGAATGTCGACGGCGTGGTCGCCTTTGCGCAGACCAGCGGCTGCGGCATGTCATCGCCGAGCGAGCATTTCGACGTGCTGCGGCGCACGCTGGCCGGCTATGCGCGCCATCCCAACCTGGCCGGCGTGCTGATCGTGGGGCTGGGCTGCGAGCGCAACCAGGTCGCGTCGCTGGTGGCATCGCAAGGCCTGGAGCCGGGGCCCGCGGTGCATACGCTGGTGATGCAGGATGCCGGGGGCACACGCGCCACCATTGCGGCCGGCATCCGAGCCATCGAGTCGATGCTGCCGGCGGCCAACGCCGCGGTGCGCCAGCCGGTGCCCGCCAGCCACCTGAAGATCGGCCTTGAGTGCGGCGGCTCTGACGGTTTTTCCGGGATCAGCGCCAACCCCGCGCTGGGTGCCGCGATGGATATCCTGGTGCGCCATGGCGGCACCGCGATCCTGTCCGAGACCCCGGAGATCCACGGCGTGGAGTTCATGCTGACGCGCCGCGCGGTAACGCCGGAAGTCGGGCAGAAGCTGCTGGACCGCCTCGCCTGGTGGGAGCGCTACACCGCGGGCCACAACGCGCAGTTCAACGGTGTGGTCGGCCACGGCAACCAGCAGGGCGGCCTTGCCAACATCTTCGAGAAGTCGCTGGGCTCGGCCATGAAGGGCGGCACTACGCCGCTGCAGGCGGTCTATGAGTATGCCGAGCCGATCGACCGGGCCGGCTTTGTGTTCATGGACTCGCCCGGCTATGACCCGGTGGCAGTCACCGGCCAGATTGCCAGCGGTGCCAACCTGATCTGCTTTACCACGGGGCGTGGCTCGATGTTCGGCTCGAAGCCGGCGCCGACGATCAAGCTGGCTTCAAATTCGGCGATGTACCACCGCCTGGAAGAAGACATGGATATCAACTGCGGCCTGGTGCTCGATGGCGAGCTGAGCGTGCCGCAGATGGGCCAGCGGATCTTCGAACACATCCTGCGCGCGGCCTCGGGCGAGCCCACCAAGAGCGAATTGCTTGGCCTGGGCGACAACGAGTTCGTGCCGTGGCACCTCGGCATTGTCAGCTGAGCCGCGTTCAACCAATCTCTCTCCCCACTCATCGATGCCGACGCTTTCCGAGCCAACACTGCTGCGCAGCCAGAACCTGATTGACGGCCAATGGCGCGATGCCGGACTGGGTGCGCGCTTCCCCGTCACCGATCCGGCCAACGCGGAGGCGTTCGCCAACGTGGCCGACAGCGATGCCGGCGATGCGCGCCTGGCCGTCGACGCCGCCGCCGCGGCATTCCCGGCATGGAGCCGCCGGCCCGCGCGCGAACGCGCGCAGCTGCTCAAGCGCTGGCATGCGCTGATCCTTGACCACCAGGAAGACCTGGCGCGCATCATCTCGACCGAACAGGGCAAGCCGCTGAAGGAAGCGCGCGGCGAGGTGCAGTACGGCGCGTCCTACGTAGAGTGGTTTGCCGAGGAAGCCACGCGCATCTGCGGCGACATCGTTGCGGAAGCGGTGCCGGGCCGCAAGCTGCTGGTGCTGAAGGAGCCGGCAGGCGTCGTCGCCGCCATTACGCCCTGGAATTTCCCGCTGGCGATGATCGCCCGCAAGATCGCACCCGCGCTGGCTGCCGGCTGCACGGTAGTGGCCAAGCCCGCCGAAGACACGCCGCTCACGGCGCTGGCACTGGCCTGGCTGGCGCAACAGGCCGGCATGCCGGCGGGCGTCGTCAACATCGTTACGGCCTCGCGCGAGCGCACGCCCGGCGTGGTCGATGCCTGGCTGGCAGACAGCCGCGTGCGCAAGGTCACGTTTACCGGCTCCACGCCGGTCGGCAAGCACCTGGCGCGCGAATCCGCTGCCACGCTGAAAAAGCTCTCGCTGGAGCTGGGCGGCAACGCGCCCTTCATCGTCTTCGACGATGCCGATCTCGATGCCGCGGTCGATGGCCTGATGGCATCCAAGTTCCGCAACGGCGGGCAGACCTGCGTGTGCCCGAACCGGGTTTATGTGCATGACGCTGTGCACGATGCGTTTGTCGAGCGCCTGGCGCAGCGCGTGGGCGCGCTCCATGTCGGCCCCGCAACCGAAGACGCCGCACAGATCGGCCCCATGATCAATGCCCGCGCCGTCGACAAGATCGCGCGCCATGTCGAAGACGCGGTCGCCAGGGGCGCGCGCGTGGTCACCGGCGGCAAGCGCGTGCGCAGCGCCGACGGCCCGCACTATTACGCGCCGACGGTGCTGGTCGATGCCACGCCGGCGATGGAACTGTCGTGCGAAGAGACCTTCGGCCCGGTCGCACCGATCTTCCGCTTCCGCGACGAAGCCGAGGTGATCCGCGACGCCAACGACACGCCGTTCGGCCTGGCCGCGTACTTCTACTCCAACGACATCCGCCGCATCTGGCGCGTGGCGCAGGCGCTGGAGACCGGCATGGTCGGCATCAACGAAGGCGCGATCGCGGCCGAGGCGGCGCCGTTCGGCGGCGTCAAGGAGTCCGGCTACGGGCGCGAAGGCTCGCGCCACGGGCTGGACGACTACATGCATACCAAGTACCTTTGCCAGGGCCAGCTCGGCTGAAGCGCCAGGCGCAGCCCGTTCGCACCAGGAATTCCCCATGCCCGCAAACAATCCCTTCAAGACCGCACTGGCCGCGCGCCAGGCGCAGATCGGCCTGTGGCTGTCGATGGCGACGCCGTACCTGGCCGAAGTCTCGGCCACCGCCGGCTTTGACTGGCTGCTGATCGACGGCGAGCACGCGCCCAACGACCTGCGCTCGACGCTGCACGCGCTGCAGGCCGTGGCGCCGTATCCGGTCCAGCCCGTGGTGCGCGCCGTGGCCGGCGAAGTGCCACTGATCAAGCAGCTGCTGGATATCGGCGCGCGCAGCCTGCTGGTGCCGATGGTGGATACCGCCGAGCAGGCGCGCGCGCTGGTCAGCGCCACGCGCTACCCGCCGAACGGCATCCGCGGCGTGGGCAGCGCCATTGCGCGCGCATCGCAGTGGAGCGCGCGCACCGATTACCTCGATGTGGCCGACGACGAGATCTGCCTGCTGGTGCAGGCCGAAACCGTCACCGCGCTGCAGAACCTGGAAGCGATCTGCGCGGTGGACGGCGTCGACGGCGTCTTCATCGGACCGGCCGACCTGGCCGCCTCGATGGGCTACCGCGGCCGCCCCGGCCATCCGGACGTCCAAGCCGCCATCGAAGGCGCAATGCGCACCATCATCGCCAGCGGCAAGGCCGCCGGCACGCTGACATCGGACCCCGCGCTCGCGCGACGCTACCTCGACCTGGGCTGCACCTTCGTCGCCACGGGTGTGGACGTGATGTTGTATGCCAATGCCGCACGCAAGCTTGCCGCCTCGTTCCGTGAGCCGCAGGCGGACGCCGCTGCCGGCAAGCCTTCCGCCGCGTACTGACCCGAGTTCTCTTCGCCTTATCGCCATGACCGTCGAGCTACCCACCCCGGAAACCACCTTGCGCGCGATGCAGGCCATTGTCGGCGCCAACGCCTGCCGCAGCGGCGAGGCCGACACGCAGGCCTACGTCACCGACTATCGCGGCATCTATCGCGGCCAGGCGCAAGTGGTGGTGCTGCCATCGTCGACGGAAGAAGTCAGCCGCGTGCTGGCGTGGTGCCATGCGCAACGGGTGCCGGTGGTGCCGCAGGGCGGCAATACCTCTTTGATGGGCGGCGCCGTGCCGGACGACAGCGGCACCGCTGTCGTCGTCAACCTGAGCCGCATGAACCGCGTGCTGGGCATCGACCCGGTCAACGACACCATGACCGTGCAGGCCGGCGTCACGCTGAGCGCGGCTCGCAGCGCCGCCGAAGCGGAGCAGCGCCTGTTTCCGCTGCGTATCGGCTCGGAAGGCTCATGCCAGATCGGCGGCAACCTGTCGACCAATGCCGGCGGCACCGCGGTGCTGCGCTACGGCAATATGCGCGACCTGGTGCTGGGCCTCGAAGTGGTGCTGCCCGACGGCCGCATCTATTCGTCTCTGCGCGGCCTGCGCAAGGACAATACCGGCTACGACCTCAAGCAGCTGTTCGTCGGTGCGGAAGGCACGCTGGGCATCATCACCGCCGCGGTGCTCAAGCTGATGCCCCAGCCGCGCAGCAGCGCCGTGGCGTTCGTCGCGGTGCGGGACCCAGCTGCGGCCGTAGCCCTGCTTGGCGAAGCCAAGCGACTGTCCGGCCAGGCCGTGACCGCGTTCGAGCTGATCTCGCGGCCGGCGCTGGAGCTCGTGCTGGAATACCTAGGCAATGTCGCATCGCCGCTACAGGAGCGGCACGACTGGATGGTGCTAATCGAGCTGACCTCCGGCACCGACGCCGAAAGCCTCAATGCCACGCTGATGGAGATCCTCGAATCCGGCTTCAGCCAGGGCCTGGTGCAGGACGCAGCCGTGGCCGCGAGCCTGGCGGGCGCGCAGACTTTCTGGCGCATCCGCGAAGAGATCTCCGACGCCCAGACCCGCACTGGCGGCAGCATCAAGTGCGATGTCTCGGTGCCGCTGTCGCGCATCGCAGCGTTCGTGGAAGAGGCGTCGGCCCGGGTGCTGGAACGGGTGCCAGACGCGCGCATGGTGATCTATGGCCATATGGGCGATGGCAATGTCCACTTCAACCCGCTGCGGCCCAGGGACCAGTCTGCCAGGGATTTCCTGGCGCAATGGTATGAGCCCGTCTCCGCGCTGGTTGACGGCATGGCGCACGCGGAGAATGGCTCGATCTCCGCCGAGCATGGCATCGGCGTGGCCAAGCGCGATGACCTGACGCGCTACAAGTCGCAGGTGGAACTGGAACTGATGTGGCAGGTGAAGCAGGCGCTGGATCCGCTGAACCTGCTCAATCCGGGCAAAGTCCTGCCGGCACCGACGCGCTAGCCGGCGATCGTTTCAGGGGCAGGAACGCGGGTGGGGCGCGCGTGGCACGAATCGCCCACCTGGGCTAAGGTATCAGCTATCCAAAACGCGCCGGACCGGGCCATCGCTGCCCCCGGGCCACGGCGCACAGCACGGCCGGCCCACCGGCCCAGACACCGATGACCGCCCAATCCCCCGACATCGCGCTTGCTGCTGCCCCCATCTCCCTCCAAAAGCCCGAACTCGACTACCCCTGCGGCGACGCCCCCGAACCCGGCCACGCCCGGGAAGTCGCACCCGGCGTCCTGTGGCTGCGCATGCCGATGCCGCTTGGCCTGAACCATATCAACCTGTGGGCCATCCGCGACGGCAGCGGCTGGGCCGCGGTCGATGCCGGCCTGCAGACCCCGGAAACCGCGCAGGCCTGGCGCGCGCTGTTCGCCGCGGGCGGCGCGCTCGACGGCGGGCTGACCCGGCTGTTCGTGACCCATATGCATCCCGACCACATCGGCATGGCTGGCTGGCTGACCGGCAAGTTCGACTGCCAGCTGTGGATGACGCGGCTTGAATACCTGATGTGCCGCGTGCTCGCCGCCGATACCGGACGCGCCGCGCCGGACGACGCCATCGCGTTCTATCGCAAGGCCGGGTGGGATGACGAAGCGATCGAGGTGTACCGCACCCGCTTCGGCGGCTTCGGCAAATATGTCCACGCCTTGCCCGAAAGCTTCCACCGGCTCTCCGACGGCGATACCGTCCGCATCGGCGCGCACGACTGGCAGGTCATCGTCGGCACCGGCCATTCCCCCGAACATGCCTGCCTGTACTGCCCGGCGCTGAAGCTGCTGGTATCGGGCGACCAGGTGCTGCCGCGCATCTCGTCCAACGTATCCGTGTTCCCGACCGAGCCCGACGCCGACCCGATGGCCGACTGGCTGGCCTCGCTCGACAAGGTCCGCGCCGCCGTGCCGGACGATGTGCTGGTGCTGCCGGCGCACAACGAACCGTTCCGCGGGCTGCACGCCCGGATCGATTATCTGCGGGCCAGCCAGATGCAGGCGCTGGACCGGCTGCGCGGCGCCCTGGCTGAACCCAGGCGCGCGGTCGACGTGTTCGGGGAATTGTTCTCGCGGCCGATTACGGGGAGTGGCGGGCTGCTGGGGATGGCAACGGGGGAGAGTATTGCGCATTTGAACTACTTGCTGGCGCGTGGGGAGGTGGTGCGGGAGGTTGGGATGGGGCAGTGCTACTGGTACCGCGTGACTTGACCGAGGGCGGTCTGGTTGATGCGGAGTGCCATCCGCGTGCCGTTCCTCTGCCCGCAGTGTTGGCGACGCGCAACGCGTCGCGACAATACATGGGGAGACGTCTTCGTTGCCGAGGGCCCAATTGCGCTGAAGCGGCGCCAACGTGTCGATGTGAATCGCATTGTAATGCCGTACCAGTTTCATTCCCGTCAACAATAGCGATGTTCTGCGGCATTGCTGGTGCGGTGCTGGCGCGTGGGCATAAGGAACCAACGGTGCCTCCACTTATGGGCACCCGCTCTACATCTCTTCCCCATCGAAGGACTCCTCCGTTCCGGCCACGCCGGTTTCGTTCCTGAGAAGAATCTTGATGATTTTATTTCTATGGAAACAAGTGCAGCCGAAGGATTCCTCTCCTGTCAACGCACATTTTCCAAATAGCGTAGCTTTGTAATATTTTGGATTATCTCTTTGAATAATGATTGTATTTTCTAAATGACATGAACAAATTTGCGTGGGCGAAATTTGATCTATCGCAAAGTTAATGCTTTCTCTGAAAAATAAGTGATTAACTAAGTTTTGTTACATTGTCCTTGGAACCCTTCTCCGTCGCGGGTTCCAGGGTGAACGATAGGCCGCACGTGGCGCTGAAAATAGTCGACCAAAGGCCACAAAATCATTGTTCAAGCGGCGTCATCCCCCTTGTGGGGGAGAAGTCGTATTTTGTTACCAGATGTTGCGTAACGCGCTTCGGACGCTTATTATTGCGCCCTGCAAAAAGTAAGTGGCCACAGAAAAGTGGCCAGGGTCAGCAAAAAAACAGAAGCGGATAATGAGCGCAGCGGTTCGGGAAAGCGTTGGGCGCGCAGCGGCAGGAGGCTTGGGGGGAGGCATGTGTCTACACCGGGCCGGCGCCATGGCGGGAATACTTCATCAGGTCATGCCGGGGGCGGTACAAGTCACCTTCAGGCAGCAAACGGTTGCCGTGGGCAGCCACGTCCACTTTTGCGTCGACATCTCAGATAGTCGCCACCGCCCGCAATGAGCCGGACTTCGGTCCGGTCGGACGTCTCCATCGCAGTTTCCGTATGGCGAGCACTGTTCCTGCGCGAGGCCAGTGCTCGCCTGGCCGGCGCGCGCGCGGCCTGGATCTGGATCCTGCTCGAGCCGGTCGCGCACCTTGTTTTCCTGATGGTGGTGTTCGGCGTGATCAGGCATCAGGTCAGGCAGGATGCCAACATCGAAGTGTTCATCCTCGTCGGGGTGTGGGGATTCTTCCTCGTGCGCAATATCGCGCAACGGGGCATGGAAGCTATCAACGCCAACCAGGCCTTGTTCTCGTACCGCCAGGTACAGCCGGTCGACACGGTGCTGGTGCGCGCCACGGTAGAGGCCTTCCTGTATGTCATCGTCGGCGCCGTGCTGCTAGCCGCGCTGGCGCTGCTCGACATCGATGTGCGGCCCGCTGATCCGCTGCTCGTCATGTGGTCGGCTTTTTTGCTGTGGGCGTTCGGGCTGGGCCTGGGCCTGATGTTCTCCGTCATCGGCACGCTGTTGCCCGGCCTGGGCAAGCTCATTCGCATCGTCTTCACGCCGCTCTACTTTCTTTCGGCGGTCATGTATTCGGTCTCGAGCATGCCGCGGGCCATGCGCGAGGTGGTGCTGGTCAACCCGATCACCCACGGCCTGGAAGCGATGCGCAGCGGCTGGTTTGCCGCTTACCACGGCGAAGCGCATATCAGCCTTGGCTATCTCGCTTTTTGCGCACTGGCCACGGTGTTCCTTGGCTTGGCCATGCACATGCGGTACGCAACCCGGCTGACCGCGCAATGATCGAGATCACCGACGTCCATAAGCGCTACCGCACCACGCATGGCTCGAAGTGGGTGCTGCAGGGCGTGACGCTCCAGATTCCGCAGAAAAGCCGGGTGGCGCTGATCGGGGCAAACGGCGCGGGCAAGTCGACCCTGCTGCGGCTGGTAGGCGGCATCGACCAGCCCAACCGCGGCAGCATCGTCCGCAATTGCCGCGTGTCGTGGCCCCTGGGCCTGAGCGGCGGGTTCCAGGGCTCGCTGAGCGGGCGCCAGAACACCAAGTTCGTCTGCCGCATCCACGGCATCCACGGTGCGCTGGCCGAGAAGCTCGAGTTTGTGCGCGAGTTCTCGGAGCTTCACGACGCCTTCGAGGATCCGGTCAAGACCTATTCGTCGGGCATGCGCTCGCGACTGGCGTTCGCCATGTCGCTTGCCTTCGATTTCGATACTTACCTGGTGGATGAGCTGACGGCCGTCGGCGACGCCGCGTTCAAGCGCAAGTCGCAGAAGGCCTTCGAAGACCTGGCCGGCCGTGCGGGCCTGGTGATGGTCTCCCACAGCGAATCCACCCTCAAAAATTTCTGCCAGTCGGCAGTCTGGCTGCATCAGGGCCAGGCGCACTGGTTCGATTCCGTTGAAGAGGCCCTGCGCGCGTACAGGGACAGCATTCCAGCATGATGAAGACGATTACGTCGGGCGCCGCAGGGCAGATCGGGCGACTGACACGAGTGAATACCCTGAACCGCATCTGGCAAGTGGCCGTGGCCGCGTGCGTGCTTGCCGTTGTGTACTGGAGCGTGATCGCGTCCGACCTGTATGTGTCGGAAGCACGCGTGGTGGTGGAGCGCAGCGACGGCGTGGGCGCCAGCGCGGCGGATTTCACTTCGTTGCTGGTCGGCAATACCGCCCCGCAGGACTTGCTGCTGCTGCGCGAGTACCTGCTGTCGGCGGACATGCTCAAAAAGCTCGACGCCAAGCTCGGGCTGCGCAAGCACTACGCCGACAGCGGCCGGGACCCGCTGTCGCGCTTGTGGTTCGAGGATGCTTCGCTCGAGCGTTTCCATGACTACTACCTGAAACGCGTCAACGTCGAGTACGACGACTTTGCACGCGTTCTCGTGATCCGGGTCCAGGGCTACACCTCGGAGATGGCGCATGCCATCGCGCAGGAACTGGTCGCCGACGGTGAACGCTTCATGAACGAGATGACGCACCGGATCGCCAGCGAGCAGGTCGTCTACATCGAGAAACAGGTACACGACCAGGGCGAACGCCTGAAGGCGGCGCGCCAGGCGCTGGTTGCCTACCAGAATGCCAATGGACTGGTGTCCCCGCGCGGCGAGGTAGAGAGCCTGTCCACCGTGGTCGCCAATGCCGAGGCCACGCTGGCCGAACTGCACGTCAAGCGCAACTCGCTCAAGGACGTGTTCACGCCGCAGTCGCCGGCGATCCAGCAGATCGACGCGCAGATTGCCGCGGTCGAGCGCCAGATGGCGGAGCAGCGCGGCCGCATGGTCTCGACCAAGGGCCGCGGCCTGAACCGCGTGGTGGAAGAACACGACCGCCTGCAGGCTGCCGCCGAGTTTGCCTTCGACATCTACAAGACCGCCATCGGCGCGCTGGAGAAGGCCCGCATCGAGGCCACGCGCAAGCTCAAGAACGTAGCGGTCGTGCAGAGTCCGACCCGGCCGGAGTACCCGCTCCAGCCCCGGCGAATCTACAACATCGTGGTGTTCGTCCTGATGACGCTGATGCTGGCAGGCGTCGTGCAACTGCTCAGCGCCATCATCCGCGACCACCGAGACTAGTCCATGCTTCAAAGAATCCTTGCTATCGCGGTCGCCGCGGCCAGCCTGGCCGGCGCCCACGGCGCGCATGCCCAGAGCGGCACGCGACTGCCGCAATCGGCCGCCGTCGGCCAGATGGAATACGCCGCGCTGGCGGCACAGGGCGCTACCACTCCCGGTGGCGCAGTGGTCGGCAATCCCGCTGCGATGGGCGCCGTTGCCACCATCCCTGCACGTGCCGACACGCCGCTGCCCGACAGCGCGCCGCAGAACAACGACTACACCGCCAACATGGCCAGCGACGCCTTCGGCGCGCAGCTGTTCACGGGCGCCTTCAGCCGCGACAGTGCTTCCGTCTTCAATCCCAGCCATGTCATCTCCGTCGGTGATCGCATCCAGCTGCGCATCTGGAACGGATACAACGTCGACACCGTGCTGACCGTTGACGCCGGAGGCAACATCGTTTTGCCGGAAGTAGGGCCGTTCCGCGTGCAGGGCATCACCAACGGCAATCTCCAGACCGCCGTCGGCAACGCACTGCGACGCGTATTTGCCAGCAAGGTGTCGATCTACGCCAGCCTGCTTGCGGCGCAGCCCGTGCGGGTCTACGTCACCGGCGCAGTGCGCCGCCCCGGCATGTACGACGGCACCTCCAGCGACAGCGTGCTGCGCTACCTCGACCAGGCCGGCGGCATCGACCCGGACCGCGGCTCCTTCCTGGATGTCGCGATCAAGCGTGGCAACCAGACGCTGGAAGTCGTCAATCTCTATGACTTCCTGCTCAAGGGTGACCTGACCTCGAAGCAGCTGAACAACGGCGACGTCATCTTCGTCCAATCCCGCAAAAAAACCGTCAAGGTCAGTGGCCTGGCCGAAAACGCCAAGCGCTTCGAGTTCCTCGGCGAACAGGCCCGGCTCGACCAGATCGTGCGCCTCGCCAAGCCGCTGCCCGAAGCCACCAACGTCCGCGTGGTGCGCAATACCGGCACGGTCCGCAACGTCGAATACTTCCCGATCTCGCAGGGCAATCAGATCGACCTGCGCAACGGCGACGAAATCGAATTCACCGCCGACAAGCGGCCGGGCACCATCACCGTACGCGTCGAAGGCGAGCACACCGGCCCGCAGGAATACGTGCTGCCGTATGGGAGCCGCATGGGTCAGCTGCTCAGCCAGGTGCATTACACGCAGGAGTCCGATACCGAAAGCATCCAGCTTTTCCGCCAGAGCGTGAAGACGCGCCAGAAGACGCTGCTGGGTACCACGCTCAAGAGCCTGGAATCGAGCGTGCTGACCGCGCGTTCAGGGACGGCGGAAGAGGCACAGTTGCGCAAGGAAGAAGCCGCGCTGGTGCTGCAGTGGGTGGAGCGCGCGAAGAAGATCGAGCCTTCAGGGCAGACGCTGATCGCGAAGTCGAGCACCCGTAATGACTTGCTGCTGGAGAACGGCGACATCTTGCGGGTGCCGGTCAAGGACGGGCTAGTGCTGGTCAGCGGCGAAGTGTTGTTCCCCAATGCCGTGGCGTATGACAAGAGCCTGGACTTGGATGACTTTATCCAGCAGGCGGGCGGTTTCTCGCAGAACGCGGATACATCGCGAATCATCATTGCGCACCGGGATGGGAGTTTCTCGGATGGCAAGAAGGATGATGCGGTGAAGGCGGGCGACGAGATCATGGTGTTGCCGAAGGTGGACTTCAAGACCCGTCAGTTTGCCAAGGATGTGTTTCAAATTCTTTACCAGATTGCGATTAGCGCGAAGGTGGTACTGGGACTCTGATATGGCAACGCTATCAAAGCACTCGCCAGATTCGAAGCTTGCCATCGTGATTCCCGTCGACCTACCGCGTCGGCCCGGGGATCTTATTAGCAAGCTCGAGCGATTTGTGCGTGCTCCTGGCATGGCAGGTATGGAAATTGTGATAGCCCACAACGACCGAGGCACCAAGCAAGATCTAGCACTTCGTCGAACGCTGGGGGTGCTGCCACATGTTCGATTGTTTTCCGCGCGCTTCTACACTGGATCTGTCAACAGCGGATTTCTGCGAAACCGCGCGGTTGAGTTTGCAGAGGCGCCGATAATTCTTTTACTCGATGCCGATATTGTTTCAAATCCGGAGCTGTTCTCAGAATGTTCTAACAGGGTAAGTTCGGGTGAGGCCCCATTCATCATGCTGCCTTGTCTTTACCTAACCAAATGGGCTAGTAAACGGCTGATAACGGACAAGATAAGCGCCGATGAAATTCTTGATGCATATTTTTCATTTCGTCGCCGGCATTTTCAACACATGGCTAGCCCCTCATCGATTCTGTTTCTCAGGAAGGATGAGTATTGGGAGATCGGTGGGTTCGATGAGGCTTTTGTTGGGCATGGCTACGAAGACTTCGATTTCGCGCTGCGTCTAGCATTGCATCACGGAATGATTCCGATATGTGAAGATCTCTTGGAAAATCGAAGCTACCGGGCGCCATTGCTGGCGGAAGGGTTTCGAAAGTACTTGGGGCATATCAGCTTGCCGTACATTCTGGAAAAGAAAATCGCGTTCCATCTTTTTCATAAGAAGCCAGTAGGCGACTCATACTATCAAGCAAGAGCGGCCAATGCGGAGCGTTTCGGACGTAAAGTCAGAGATATTATGTCGCGTTCTTCCTACGACGCAACCGCTCCCTCGTCGCTAATCGATGCATTTTTTTCGCTATGCCGAGAGGTTGGCGTAGAGGCGCGAGACTACTTCGTACTTTTCGATACGCGGCCCGGCTATATTGATCGTTTGTCCACGTGGACGGAGCGATTTCGATTTCTCATTGGGCAACATTAACAACGGCTTCAAAATTTTTCGGTCGATCCATAAAAATTGGAATTTCTTATGTTGGCCGGATAAAGAAAATTGTAGGGACAATTATGACAAAGGAAAATAAAAAGAAAGGCGACACTTCCGGCGGGGGCTCCTCCAGCACTAAACGAAAGTTACGCAAGTTGGTTCGCTCGCCCAGGCTCTTTTTTCGCGACTATGCAGCTAAGCGGGCTGCGAAGCTGCGCGGCATAATCAGCCGCCCGATGAATCGTCCAAGACCCGGTTCCATCAGTGCCGAGCGTCGCTACTCCGTTGTTTCGGCTGTATATAACGTTGAAGAGTATTTGGACGAATATTTCAAAAGCCTCATTAATCAGACGCTAGATTTTGTGAGTGGCATTGAGTTGATTATAGTCGACGACGGCTCAACAGATCGCTCATCGCAAATTATTCGTCGTTGGCAAAGCCGATATCCAAAAAATATTAAATACATTCGAAAGGATAATGGTGGTCAAGCTAGCGCGCGAAATCTCGGCATCGAACATGCGACCGGGGCATGGATTACTTTTATGGACCCGGATGATTTCGTCTCGCGGAACTATTTTGCGGAGGTTGATTCTTGGCTTTCAGCTTCAAAATTGAAGCCTGCAATGGTTTCGTGTAATTTCGTTTTCTATCATGAATCCAGAAGGGAAGCCTCTGATACGCATCCTTTAAAATACCGCTTTGCTAAAGGGAATGTCACGGTAGATTTCGATAAACCCACAAAGCACATGCAACTGTCAGCTGCATCTGCGTTCTTTGAGACGGCACTTCTCCATGCAGATCCAACGCTGCGGCTGGACGAACGGATTCGACCAAATTTTGAGGACGCTCATTTTGTAAATTGTTATCTGGCCGCAAGTAAAAACAAGTATGTGGCGTTTCTGTCATCCGCAACATATTTCTATAGAAAAAGGTCGGCAGGTACGTCGACATTAGATGGCGCATGGTCTGACTTCGGCACGTATGGGGATGTTCTCGAATATGGCGTGCTTGATATGTTGCGGCGTCATACCGAAGGTAACTGCACGGCTGTTTACGCGCAACGTGTCGCGCTGTATCACTTGATATGGTACTTCAAGAGAATTATACCGGCCCCCAATGCCGTTTCTTTTTTAGATATTCCTCAAAAAGAACGGTTTTGGGAATTGCTCGATCGCATCTTTTATCTCATTGATCGTCAGACTATCCTCGATTTCGAGCTTGGAGGTACGTGGCTTCTCCATAGAGTGGGCTTGCTTTCCTGCTTTGGTAAGGAGGCGGCCGAGTACCAGAACGTATACTTAGAAGAACTCGACATCGCACAGGGGATGCTTCAAATAAGATATTTTACGGCGAAGGTTGGCTTTGAAGCTTTCCTCGTTGGTGGCCGAGACGCGGTCCCGATTGCCACAACTATCCGCGAACATACCTTTGTAGATCGATCGTTTGTTTTGGAGCGAATCGTCTGGATTCCGCTGCCAAAGCGTGGTTCATTAAAGGTGGTTTTAGACAAACTTAAGGTACATCTCGTTCTTGGTGGGAAACGCCAAGAGAATGTTGATGCAGGGGATTTGTATCTTCATTTTCACCGCAAGAAGAATAAGGTGGCTGCACCATTTTCACTGGGTGTAAAGCTCATTCGGCAGCTTGCTCGCACTCACCTTGTCAAAAAGCATTATGATGGGGCGTGGGCATTAATGGATCGTGATGTTAATGCTGACGACAATGCCGAGCATCTTTATAGATATTTGCGTGCACGCACTGATGTTAAGGCCTATTTCATATTGCGTCGTGGTTCCCATGATTGGAAGAGGTTGAGAGAAAGTGGGTTTAAGTTGGTGCCGTTTGGCAGCATCCGGCATCGGCTACTAATGCTGAATTGCGCGAATTACGTTTCGTCTCATGTCGATGCATATGTGACAAACTTCATGGATCCTTGTTACTACGGGGATATGTTGAATTACCGTTACACATTTTTGCAGCATGGAGTTATTAAGGACGATCTTTCGAATTGGCTTAATTCAAAGCGGATAGACTGTTTTATCACCGCTGCACGTCGAGAGGCGGAGTCGATCTGCGGTTTTTCGCGTTATAAATTTTCCAGTCGCGAAGTTGCATTGACGGGCCTGCCTCGTCATGATGGTTTGCTCCAAAATGATGCATCCTCTGAGCCGGTGTTGCTTGTTATGCCAACGTGGCGGCAAAACCTCGCTGGTCCACCGGTGGGTAGAGGCAATCGGCGCAGGCTTAATCCGGATTTTTGCGCGACCGAATATTTCAAGCAGTGGAATGGCTTTCTGTCTAGCGATGAATTGGCGGAGCTTGTACTCGGCGCCGGATACCGCGTGGTTTTTATGCCTCATCCAAACATCGCGCCGTATCTCAATCTTTTCCGCTTGCCCGATCATGTTGAGGTTTATGAGCAAGAGTCGGGAGAAAGCATGCAAACACTATTTCGAAGGTCGCGAATTCTTATTACCGACTATTCGTCGGTGGCTTTTGAGATGGCATGGCTCAATAAGCCTGTCGTGTATTTCCAATTCGATGCTCAAAGCGTCTTTGGGGGTGGGCACATCTACGAACCTGGGTACTACAGTTACCTAGAAGACGGATTTGGCCCTGTCTGTGAAGATAGGGCTAGCGTGCTTACTGGCATCCGGGAGATCTTCAATAATGATGGTTGCATGGCGGATAAATATGCTATACGCGCGTCGAAGTTCTTCGCCTATCATGATGGCGACAACAGCAAGCGAGTATTTGAGGCGATTAATGACATTAATCGTCCAGCACATCAGCGCCCTTTTGACTTGCAAAACTTGGCCTCCCAAGCACGCCTCGCCACTGACGGCGGTCACTGGTCGATCGCCGAATCCAGATGGCAAAAGCTCGCAGGCTCGGAATCCGAGGCAACGCTTTTTCTTGCGCAAGCTAAACGAAAACTCGGCAAGTTGGAGGAAGCTCTTGCCTTAGTCGGTCAACAGGCGGCCTACGGTGGTGTCGCGTGGAAGGCTGAGCATGGCGAGATTCTTTTCGCCATGAAAGCTTGGTCGGAAGCTGCTTCAGTTTGGCTGAAATTGTCGATGAGCATGGAGGAAGAGCATTCCGTTGGCGTGCATGCGCTTTTGCGTTGCATCGCGTGCTACTTGCAGCTTGGTGAGGTCCGAGCCGCTGCAGGCCTATTGGCGCGTCTTCCAGAAAATGAGCAGAACCTCCCATTGTGTTTTGAGGCACGCGCATGTGCTGCAGCGGCCGTTTCCGACTGGAAAGCCGCAGCGGTTCATTGGGCGGCCATATCTGACGCTGATATTCAGCGCATGCCGGCGCACAGCAGGCTCTTGGCTGGCTGGACCTACTATCACACCGGGCACGCTCTCCTTGTACTAAAGCTAATTCCCGCATTGCTGGTTGAACACCACAGGCAGGAAGAGGTGAATTACTTGGCTGGACTAGCAGCACTAGATTTAAGCGATAACAAACGGTTGATGGCCTATTGGGAATTGCCGACCCACACAACCGTTGGCAATGTGGAATTCAGCCTGTACCCATGGCTTCAGGTGCAAGACTACATCGCATTGGCAGCGGCGTGGCGTAGCGTTAGCAATCATGATGTGGCCCTCGAGATTCTCGCTCTAGCGGAACGAAGCGGACGTTCGCCGGAAGTCTTCATGGCGAGGGCCGAATGCCTCAATGAAGCCGGACGTTGGATGGACCTTGTTGAGCTAAGCGAGAAGCTTTCCGATCAAAAACTTGAGCCCGCTGTTCTTATTGAATTCCTAAAGTTGAAGGGAAATGCAATGGCGCAGTTGGGCAATATTCAGAGCGCGATGGCCGCCTATGGATTGGCACTGGAGATTGAGCCCAACTCAGCGGCCCTGCATGGAAAGCTATCAGATCTGGCGTACCAGGAGATGGATTTTGAACGAGCGATCCAGCACGGGATGAAAGCGTACGATTTGCATCGTCTGGTGTTGTCAAAAGCGGGGATGGGCATGCGGTTACCGCCCGCGCTGCTGGTTAACACGATCAACGCACTCCAAGCTCGTGGTCGGACAGCAGAGGCGGCAGCACTTCTTTACCGAGAGGCGGCCCACCTAAAGTTAACGGAAACACTGGCTCAACCTGAAGTGGACGCCGAGGCGCTGTTTCAGTGTGCGCAATGGATGTCACGCGTGAGTATTGACTATATGTCGTTTGAGGCGCAGTCAGAGCACCTTACACAAACAACGGACATGCTGGGATCATCATTCTCCATGGCACAGGCTCACTAATGACACTCGGCATCTCATCCCGTGGAATTCTGCGCATCCCGCATCTCGAGGCGTTGGTTGGCGACAGCGTTCGCTACGTAAAGCGCTGGGACTTTGCATTGCCAGCCGAGATAAGTTCGATTGCGGGATGGGGTAGTAAAGCCAGCGCGCTAAGGGCGCGCCGGCTTGCTTTAAAGAATGGCAAGCCATATGTGGCGTTGGAGGACGGGTTCCTACGATCAATGGGTCTCGGTGTCGACGGCGCCGCGCCGATATCGTTGGTTCGCGACGAAGTCGGCATTTACTATGACGCGACAAGGCCTTCGGCGCTTGAGCGCCTTGTCGCGGCAGCAACAAGCAATGCGACGGAACTAGCGGATGCTCGTCGCGCTATTGAGTTGATCACCCGTTATCGGCTTTCAAAGTACAACCATGCACCAATCTTCAAACTCCCCCCGCGGAATCTGAGGCTCCGAGTATTAATTGTTGATCAGACCTGGGGCGATATGTCTCTGGTTCTTGGTGGGGCGAGCCCGAAGACTTTTGAGATCATGCTGGAATCGGCCAAGGCCGATTTCCCTGACGCAGAGCTTTGGATAAAAACGCATCCAGACGTACTCAGCGGAAAGAAGCGCGGTCACTTGGACCAACGACAAGCCAATGAGCGGACTCATTTTCTCGCTGAAGACTCTTGTCCGCTTTCCCTTATAGAGCAGTTCGACCACGTGTATGTAGCTACCTCGCAGATGGGTTTTGAGGCCCTGCTGCTAGGGAAATCTGTAACATGCTTTGGGCAGCCTTGGTACTCAGGCTGGGGCCTAACCGATGACCGGCACCCAGAAATGGCGGCACTTCAGGCTCGGCGACCGGGTCCGCGGACGTTAGAGCAGCTTTTCGGTGCTGCCTATTTTCAATATGCGCGTTATGTGAAACCTACTACGGGGAAGCCAGCGACGTTGTTTGACGTCATTGAATGGCTCGCTCGAAATAAGTCGATTAACGAAGAGAGTAGAGGAGTTCTCTATTGCGTCGGCATGAGTCGGTGGAAAAGGGCTGTAGCAACCCCGTTTCTTCGTACGCCCTCAAGCCGTATCCACTTTGTGCCCAGGTTGAATCCCAAAGAACTAAACATGCTCCCGGGCGGCGCTAGGCTAGTAGTGTGGGGTAGCCGTGAAGTGGCTTTGTGCGAGGCTGCCGTGGCGCGCGGCATATCGGTATTGCGCCTAGAGGACGGATTTGTCAGATCGGCAGGGCTGGGCTCGGACTTGCATGCACCGTTGTCGCTAGTCGTAGATGATGGAGGGATTTATTATGATCCGAAGTCGGACAGCAAACTGGAGCGCCTGTTAGCAAACTGCAACTTAGATGACAAGGATCGGAAGCGCGCTGCGCGAATTCGAGAGACCTTGATTCGTTTAAAGGTCAGTAAGTACAACGTTGGAATTTCTTTTACCCTTAGCAAGTCGGCGAATGGCCGTAAGATCCTGCTCGTGCCGGGGCAGGTCGAAGACGATGCGTCAATCCGTAAGGGCTCGCCATCAACTTTCAGAAACCTTGATCTACTCGCAGCGGTGAGGGTCGCGAACCCGAACGCTTGGATCCTATACAAGCCGCACCCTGACGTCGTGGCGGGAAATCGTCCCGGTCGCATTACGGAAGTTGATATGGACGCTCTCGCGGACGAGATCGTTGGGGAAGCTAGCATTGCTGACTGCATAGCTGCAGCGGACGAAGTTCATACAATGACTTCACAAGCAGGTTTTGAAGCTCTCCTTGCGGGCAAGACCGTACACTGTTACGGCGCGCCGTTCTATGCTGGTTGGGGATTGACGATTGACCATTTACCGATAATTCACCGAAACCGTCGTCTTTCGATCGACGAACTCGTTTTCGTTACGCTATGCCAATACCCTCGATACCGGTTACCGGGTATAGATGGGTTTTGTGCCGTCGAAGACGTTGTTCAATATCTGGTTTCAAGGAGGCAGTCCAGAGATCGGAAGGTAGGAAGTAACTGGTTTGGTCGCCAGTGGCGTAAGGCAAAACAACTGATTAGAGTCTTCGCGATGGGACGGTAGCGATTGAACGTTGTTATATTCAATCGCACAAAGGCATAAAACCACGGATTCTTCACTGCATGCCAGTCTACGTGCGCGTGGAACAGGGACGCCGCTTCGGCCTGTACGGCATTCCAAAAATAGAATTCGGATATTGGGGAGAGGAAAAACGGGTATGTTGCAATACAGGGTCGGCCATGTGCCCGTCAACGGTGCTGGCTTTGCATGGCCAGATCAGAATAATACGGCTCCAGAAGGAGCTGGGCTCCATGAGGCGGGCTTCGCTCAGCTATCAATGCACCGCCGCATTCTGCTTCTTCAAGGGCCCAATGGTCCCTTCTTCTCGCGCCTTCGCGACCTGCTGGTTGCCAACGGTAGTCAAGTCACTAAAGTAAATTTCAATGGCGGCGACGACCTGTTCCACCGTACGGGCGACGTCATTCAATTCACGCAGCCGATGGCTCTCTGGGAGGCGTTTCTTCGAGAAATTCTCACGCAACGCCGCATCGACGCCATCGTGGTATTCGGCTCCAGCCGTCGCCACCACCGCATTGCCGCGCGCGTGGCGGAAGCCTTGGGGATTGCGTTCTGGGCGTTCGAAGAGGGTTACGTGCGCCCGGACTACATCACGCTGGAGTGTGGCGGCGTGAATGCGGACTCGCCACTGGCCCCACTTGCCATCGCCGATATTCCGAAGGTCAGGGTGCCGGCGAAGCCCCGCAAGTTCCGGCATTCGTTCCGGAAGATGGCGCTGTATTCGTTCTGGTACTTCGCCGGCGGCATGGCCGGTGCGCGTCGCTATCCACACTACCAGCATCACAAGCCGTTCGGCATGCACGAGCTGGGGCAATGGATTCGGGCGGCATACCGCAAGCAGCTTTATCGCTGGCAGGAACGGCCGCTGCGCGAGCAACTGCTGGCGAACGACCATCCACACTTCTTCCTGGCGCCGCTACAGGTCTACAACGACAGCCAGATTCGCGTGCACAGCCCGTGGCGCCGGATCGAGGATTTCATCGAATGGACCGCGCATTCGTTCGCAGAGCATGCGCCCGCCGACAGCGTGCTGGTGTTCAAGCACCATCCGATGGATCGGGGCCATACCGATTACGCAGCGTTTATTGAGGCATGCGCCGCGCGCTTTGGTGCGAGCGGCCGCATCGTCTATATTCACGACGCCCATCTGCCGTCGCTGCTGCACCGATGCATGGGGTTGGTGACGGTGAACTCGACGACCGGTTTGCAGGCCTTGTTTCACCGTGTTCCCGTCATTGCGCTCGGCCGTTGCTTCTACGCCAAGCCGGGCCTGACTTACCAGGGATCGCTGGATGCGTTCTGGAATGATCCCGGCACTGTCGACATGCGGGTCTATTCGCGCTTTCGCAACTATCTGGTGCGGGTGTCGCAAATCAACTCGTCGTTCTATGCCGACGACATGCTGGTGCCCGTTCCGGAGCAGCGTCGCAAGGATCTGCAACGGCGAAAACTGGCGCGGCTGCTGTTTGTCGCCGGACTCGTGACCGCGGATGCGTATAGCGGCCGGGTCTGGGATATCACCGCAACGGTTAACCTGCTCGCGGCGCTGCTGGTCGGATAGGTGATACGGCCGTCCGGTCGGCTGAGGCCTTGCATGGCGATGTCATTGTCCTGCCTCCGTCATACGTGTTCGTCGCGCCAGTCTTGCGCAGCGGATGCCATCACGAAGGCGGCAAGGCCAACCATTGCAAGTAGAACAAGGCTGAGGATCAGCATGCAGTCCTTTCTCGAGCGTCCCGCTCTGTGTTCTATTCAACGGCTGGCGCATGCCGGTCACAAATTGGAGGAAACCCGTATGCCAGGCAAGCTTAGGCATAAGTGAATCCGAGCCTGTTCGTGCCGGGAACGTCAGCGTTGGCGTCTGCGTACGAGCCCCATCGGGATCTTGTTTCAAAACTACAACAGTCGAGACGGTGACGTTCCCGCGCTGGTGGGATCGGCCGGATAACCGGCTGTCCCTGGTTTGATCTGTCGCTATACTGTCGGGCGCCCTGGCGCCGCTAGCGCCGGCAGATAGCAGTTCCACCGCATTACCCGCTGCGCCCCCAGCCCCCATTCTTCGCCCCCGCTCATCGCCATGAGAGAACGCATCGCCGGCTTCCTGCTGATGGTCTTTATCGTCCCATTGGCAGTCCTCGGATACCTCCTGATTGTCTATATCGGCTTTTTCGGCAAGACCGAACGCGGCCGGGCAGGGGTGCGGGCGCTCGATCATTTCGTCAATGCGACGCTGTTTAATGGCTACGCCTGGGAGTCGGTGTCGTCGCATGCCTGGCGCGAACAGCATCGATGGTGGGCGCGGTCGATTATCTGGTTTACCGACAAGTTCCAGCAGGATCACTGCCGCCGCGCCAACAAGCGCGAGCAGCCGATCGTGGATCTGGTACTGAAGAAGAAGCTGCACCACCGGACGCAATGATGAGCACAGCGTTTCAGGAGAAACCTGCGCAGTCCGCTGCGGATCGCGTAGGGCGTCGCAAGGTCTATTACGTCAGCGGCTTCGATCCGCGTGGCGCGGCGTTTTATCACCGCCTGTATCGCGAGGAATCGGCAAAGCAGGCGATCCATCATGGTGGTTCGGTCACCGTAGGCGGGCGCTCGCGGCTGGGTGAGCATGTGAGCGCCTGGAACGTTGACGGGGACTGGGAAGGCCATACTGTTCGCACTGAATACCAGTTCCTGCATTGGGATGACCTGGTGCGCCGGCACTGGCAGCCCAGCTTGCCGCGGCTGGTGTTGGCGACGCTTGCCAGCTATGCGCGCTATATCGGTTGCGGTGCGTTCGGCCGCCTCAGCAAGACCTTCCGCGGGCCTTTCTTCAGTGCGTTGTATCCGCTGGCTTACCTGGCGCTGCTGCTGGTGCTTGCGGTGGGGGGCGGGGTTGGCGCCTGGGCGGCGCTGTCCGCCGTGGGTGCGCAGGGATGGCTGGCGGGAGCGGGCGGGCTTGCCGCCGGCGCCGTGCTATTAGGCGGCGGGGTGGCGTTGGCAAACCGTCTGGCGGTGTTCTGGCTGCTGCGGATCTACCGCTTCGTACAGGCGTGGGGCGAGCGTGAGCCCGAGGATGTCCGGCGGCGCATCGATGCGTTTGCCGACTGGATCCGCCGTGACCTGGAAGCATCTCCCTGCGACGAGGCGCTGGTGGTGGGCCATAGCGTGGGTTCGATCGTCGGCGTGTCGCTGGCGGCCCGGCTCGCGGATCTGCTGACGCCGGAGCAGCGGCGCGGCCTGACGCTGGTAACGCTTGGACAGTGCATTCCGCTGCTGAGCCTGATGCCGTCGGCCACCGCGTTCCGCAAAGACCTGCAGCGCTTGTCCGCAGAGCGGGACATGCAATGGCTCGACATGAACGCGCGTGCCGATTCGCTGTGTTTCTCGCAGGCCAATCCGCTCGATATTTCGGGCATTGCCGGCGCTGCCGCGGGCCGACCGACCGCTCAGGTAGTGCGGCCGTTCCGCATGTTCGGCCAGCAGGAATACGCGCGCATGAAGCGCAGCAAGCAGCGCCTGCATTTCCAGTACCTGATGGCAAGCGCCTTGCCTAACGAGTACGACTATTTCCGGATGACGGCGGGACCGCGCCGCATCCAGCCTTTCTGATATCCGCGCTTCGCCCCATGAATTTCCAGCCCCCGTATCCCAAGCCGCATGTGCGCAAGAGCTCGTTCCTGTTGCGCTTTTTGCGTGGCTGGAATTCCTGGATCGATGTCCTGTTCGAGCGCAGCTATTCGATGAAGATGGGCAAGATCTCCCAGCCCGGCATGGACATCTTCATGGTGAACGATGCCGACTGGGTGCGCCGGATCCTGGGGGACGCGCATGCGTATCCCAAGCACAAGCTGATGCACCGGATGCTGGAGCCGCTGCTGGGAACCAGCATCTTCACCACCAACGGAGAGCTGTGGGAGCGGCAGCGCCGCCTGGTGGAGCCGGCGTTCGCACAGGCGCGGCTCAAGCTGGTGTTCGCGCTGATGGCCGATTCGGTGGCGGGCATGACCGGGCGCATGGATGCCGTGGCGGATGGGCGCTCCTACGAGGTCGACGGTGAGATGACCTACGTGACGGCCGACATCATTTTCCGCACCATCCTGTCGGAAAACCTCGAGGAGTCGGCGGCCAAGGAGATCTACGACGCGTTCCTTGAATTCCAGCATCACGCGCAACGGGCGATGATCCTGATGATCTACCGGCTGCCGCCGGTGTTCTCGGCGTGGGCGAGCAAGCGCGCGGCGAAGAAGATCCGGACGATTCTATCCGGGATCATCGCGCGGCGGATGGCAGAGCGCGACAGCGGGCGGGGCAGCGCAAGACAGGACATCCTGGCCGCCATGATGGATGCTGTCGATCCGGTCAGCGGCGATCGTTTCACCTATGAAGAGTTGGTGGACCAGGTCTGCATGCTGTTCCTGGCTGGTCACGAGACTTCTGCCAGCGCGCTGACGTGGGCGCTTTACCTGATCTCGCAATGCCCGCACCTGCAGGACCAGATGCTGGCGGAGATCCAGGCCGCGGTGGGCGACCGGGATTTCGAACTGAGCGATATCAAGAGCCTCCCGACCGTGGGCAACGTGTTCCGTGAAACGCTGCGCCTGTACCCGCCCGTAGGGTTCTTCGTGCGCGAGGCCGCGCAGTCGCAGTGCATCCGCGACAAGTCCGTGAAGGAAGGCTCGCCGATCCTGATTTCGCCGTGGCTGCTGCATCGGCACCGCACGCTGTGGGAGCGGCCGGACGAGTTCGATCCGGATCGTTTCGACACGCCTGCGGGCAAGGAGTCGTCGAAGTGTGCGTATATCCCGTTCAGCAAGGGGCCGCGCGTTTGCATCGGCGCTGCCTATGCGACGCAGGAAGCGGTGCTCATCCTCGCCAGCATCGTGCGTCGATATCGCGTCGAAGCGGATCCGGGGCACGTGCCGAAAGTGGTGGGGCGCGTGACGATCCGTTCGGGCAACGGGGTACGCGTCAGGCTGCGGCGCCGCTGACCGGCGTGCCCGCTGCGGCTAGAACCCGCTGATCCGCAGCCCGAGCGAAAACAGCCCGTAGGTCCGGTCGAGCCGGCTTGCGGTAACGGGGTTGTACAGCAACGGCACATAGCCCATCAGGCTGTTCTGCGCGCCTTGTCCGCGCACGAAGACGTCGACATGCCGGTTGATCGCGTACGACGCCTGCAGCAGCACGGTCTGGTTGAACTGGGTCCTGGCCGAGCCATAGGCCATGTAGCGATTGTCCAGTTCGCGGAAGAAGTACTGGACGTGGTAGCCCGCGGTCAGGCTCCAGGCGCCATGGCCCCAGCGCCATGAGCCGCCCGCGCCGATGAACGCGCCGCTGTCATTGAAACTGTTGCCGGCGTCGACACCGAGATCGGCGGCATTGAGGCGAAAGCCGCCGCTCGGGACGGTAGCGCGCCCCATGCGGCAGGGCGCCGCAAGCGTACCGGTTGCCATGTTGTCGGCACTGACCCTGACGTTGTACAGGCAAGAGCCTTGCTTGAGCGTGCCCTGGATATCGCCGGCCCGGACCCAGCTATAGCCGCCGCTGATAAAGCCGGTCAGTGCCTGGCCGGGCCAGGCGCGGCCGGTGTAGATCAGGTCGGCCTGCACCTGCGTGTCGTTCGGGTGGGCGATGCTGTAGTCGGCAAGCTTGTTGCCCGGCATCGCGCCCGATTTGCGCAGGCTGCCGGTGTAATTGCCCCAGGCCGACAGGCGCAACGTCAGTTTGCGGCCGGCATCGGGCGTCGAGATCAGGCCGTAGCTGGTCGACGCCAGCCAGCTGTCGATCCCGGCGGAGTCGTCGCCGTGGCTGACATGGCGGCGCCAGTAGCCCGCCTCGAGCGACCAGGCCGGCGAGAGCTTGTAGCCAAGCCGCAGATGTCCGCCCTGGTAATGGCTGCCCACGTCATACGCCGGTTCAGCGTAATAGCCCTGCGCCGCCGGTCCTACCGGTTCCGCGCTGAGCAACGCGTCTTCCATCGCACCGAACGCTGCTCCCATTGGCGCCAGCATCATGGCGCCCATGCAGGCCCTCAGCCTGCGCTGAATCCTGGCGTCCATCGCGTCCCCCCGGTTGGCCTTGTTGTTGTTCACTGTCGTGCCGGCCGTGGCACCGTCTGTCGCGATGCTTGGCGTTAAATGAATGTTGGAAAGCGGCGCGGCGATAGACAACCCGGCTTGGTACGCCAGCGCACGGAGTGCATGGCGGGCGCCGCGGCGGCCACGGCGAGATGCAGACTTGACTTTAGATCGTACGATATATATCGTAAGATATGTCTGGCGATATATAGGAGAGGCTCATGCTGCACCACCACTCGCATCCCTTCGGCGCTGGCCCGCATCCGGACCTTTTTGGCCGGGCCCGCCATCTCATGACGCGCTTCGCCCCGCACCTGGTTCATCACGCCATGGGCCGTGGCCACGGCGGCGGCTTCTGGGGCGGCCGCGACGATGACGGTTTCGGACCCGGCGGCCCGGGCGGCTTCGACGAAGAAGGCTGGCGCCGCGGTCGCAAGTTCAGCGCCGACGACCTGCAATTGCTGCTGCTGTCGTTGCTGGAGGAAAAGCCCAGCCATGGCTACGAACTGATCAAGGCGCTGGAGACGCGCACCAACGGCTTCTACAAGCCGAGCCCCGGCGTGGTCTATCCCGCGCTGACGTATCTGGAAGAAGTCGGCTATGCCACCGTCGACACCGAAGGCAACAAGAAGCGCTACCAGTTGTCGGAGACCGGCAAGGCGCACCTGACGGCCAACCGCGAGCGGGTCGATGTCATGGTGGCGCGGCTGCGCCACGTGGCGCGCAAGATGGAGTGGATGCGCCGGGCCATGCGTGGCGAGCAGCAGCCTGAGCCGGAGCAGGGCGGCTGGCTGCCCGAGCTGATGCAGGCGCGGGCCGCGCTGAAGCAGGCGCTGGTAATGCGCAGCGAAGCGAGTGCCGACGAGCAGCGCCGCATTGCCGCGATCCTGGCGCGCGCGGCTGCAGAGATCGAAGCAGGCCCGCAGGCCTGAACCATGGCGCTGACCCTGGCATCGGCCTTCGGCAATCGTGCCGCGCAGGCGCAGCGCATGCATACAAGGAATCCCGATATGACCCAAGACACGACTGAGCCCGCACGCAACCTGACCGTCGAGCGCGTGCGCCATCCGCTGAAGATGCGCCTGCTGCAGGTGGTGCGCACCACGCAGGTTTCGCCGCAGCTGCTGCGCGTGACGCTGGGCGGCGCCGACCTGCAGGACTTCGTCTCGGCGTCGTTCGACGATCACGTGAAGGTGTTCTTCCCGCCTGGCGGCGATGACAAGCCGGTGTTGCCGCAGGTCACCGCAGACGGCATTGCATTCCCCGAGGGCCAGCCGCGGCCGGCCGCACGCGACTACACGCCGCGCCGCTTCGATGCGGCAAAGCAGGAGCTGGACCTCGAATTCGTGCTGCACGGTGACGGCCCCGCGTCCACATGGGCCGCGCAGGCCCGGACGGGCCAGTACCTCGGCGTGGGCGGGCCGCGCGGCTCGTTCGTGGTGCCGACGGGGTTCGACTGGCACCTGCTGGTCGGTGACGATACGGCGCTGCCGGCCATCGGGCGCAGGCTGGAAGAGCTTGGCGCCGGCACCCATGCCATCGTGGTGGCGGAGGTGGGCGATGCCGGCGCGCAGATCCCGCTGCCGAGCGCCGCGCAGGTGGACCTGCACTGGCTGCATCGCGGCGATGCGCCGGAAGGCAGCCTGCTGGAAGGCGCGCTGCGCCAGCTGGCGCTGCCGCGTGGCGAGGGCTATGTGTGGGCTGCTGGCGAGGGCGCCGCGATGAAGGCAGTGCGCCAGTACCTGGTCACGGAACGCGGCATCGACAAGAAGCGCATCCGGGCGTCCGCCTATTGGAAGCGCGGGGCGTCGGCGGTCCACGAGACCCTGGATGACTGAGCGCGGCAGCGCGGTGTACGCGCGCGCGCTCATGCCATAAGATGGCGGCATCGCCATTGCCAGGAGCAGCGCCGTGCCGTTTGCCATCAAGCCATTGCGCCTCGCCGCCGCGGCGGTATCCGCGGCCATGCTGGCCGCCTGCGCACCGGATTCCGTGCGCAATCTCGAGGCCAGGGGCTTCAACGCCTATCTCGATTCGTTGCAGGCCGCATGCCCCGATATGGTGGTCGGCTCCAGCAATATCAGCGAATGGCTGCGCACCAGTGGCAGCCGGGACGACGACAACTACGTCTACTGGCTGGACCAGACTTCGCGGCTGTATTACCGCCGCATATCGCCGGCCCAGTATCGCGCTTCGGTCAGCGCGGCGCTTGGCGGCAAGTCCGATGCGCGCGCGCTCGACTGCATCGTGCGCAACCTGCCGGCGGATCGGCCCACGCATCCGCCGGGCGGCAAGCTGCTCTGATCGGTCGCGGGCGGCCACATATGGCCGTTGTGCAATCGCCGCATCCCCGCTAACATGAGTCCCCGGCAGCCGAGACAAAAGCTGCCGACGTCGCTCGGACGGTTCCGGGCGCTTACGTAAAGGACCTCTTCATGACTGCCGCTTCCTCCGGCAAGCGCCGCTTCGCGCGCATCGATCGCCTTCCCCCGTACGTTTTCAATATCACCGCCGAGCTGAAGATGGCTGCCCGCCGCCGTGGCGAGGACATCATCGACATGAGCATGGGCAATCCCGATGGCGCCACGCCGGCGCATATCGTGGCCAAGCTCACCGAGGCGGCGCAGCGCCCCGATACGCACGGCTATTCGGCATCCAAGGGCATTCCGCGGCTGCGCCGCGCGATCTCTCACTGGTACCGCGAACGGTATGACGTCGAGATCGATCCGGATACCGAGGCCATCGTCACCATCGGTTCGAAAGAGGGCCTGGCGCACCTGATGCTGGCCACGCTGGATCGCGGCGACACCGTGCTGGTGCCCGATCCCAGCTATCCGATCCACATCTACGGCGCGGTCATTGCCGGGGCCGACATCCGTTCGGTGCCGCTGGTGCCGGGCATCGACTTCTTTGCCGAGCTGGAGCGCGCCATTCGCGGCAGCTATCCCAAGCCCAAGATGATCGTGCTGGGATTTCCGTCGAACCCGACCGCGCAATGCGTGGAGCTGGACTTCTTCGAGCGCGTGATCGCGCTGGCGCGCAAGCACGATATCTTCGTGGTGCACGACCTGGCTTACGCGGATATCGTCTTCGACGGCTGGAAGGCGCCGTCGATCATGCAGGTGCCGGGTGCCAAGGATATCGCGGTGGAATTTTTCACGCTGTCCAAGAGCTACAACATGGCGGGCTGGCGCGTGGGCTTTATGGTCGGCAACCCGGACCTGGTGGCGGCCCTGACGCGCATCAAGAGCTATCACGACTACGGCACCTTCACGCCGCTGCAGATCGCCGCCATTGCCGCGCTCGAAGGCGACCAGCAATGCGTCAGCGAGATCGCCGCGCAATACCAGTCGCGCCGCGACGTGCTGGCGCGCGGGCTGATCGAAGCGGGCTGGCCGGTGGAAATCCCCAAGGCCTCGATGTATATCTGGGCGCGGATTCCCGAACCCTACCGCGCGCTGGGCTCGCTGGAATTCTCAAAGCAATTGCTGGCCAAGGCCAAGGTCTCGGTTTCGCCGGGCATCGGCTTCGGCGACTATGGCGACGAGTACGTGCGCTTTGCGCTGATCGAGAACGAATCCCGCATCCGGCAGGCGGTGCGCGGCATCAAGGCGATGTTCCGGGCGGACGGGCTGGTAAAGCCGTCGTCATCGCCGGTGCAAGCGTGAACGTGCGCCGCATTCAGTAGCGGCGCAGCGCCTCCAGGTCGAGCACATGCACGGCGCCGTGCTCGACCGCCAGCAAGCCTTCGCTTTCCAGCACCTTGAGCGCCGCGTTGGCCCGCTGGCGCGAAATCCCCGCCAGCAGGCCAACTTCTTCCTGCGTCAGATGCAGTGCCGGACCCAGGCCAGGGCATAGCACCGGATTGAACAGCGTCGCCAGCGCCCGCGCCACGCGGCCCTCGATGCCATGCAGCCGCTCATGCTCGACGGTGGCGATGAACAGGCCGAGCCGTTCGTTGAGCTGGTCGAGCAGGTAGCGGTTGAAGGGCAGGCTGGTTTCCTGCAGCCAGCGGAAGGTGGCACCCGGCATGCAGGCGATGCGTGAGTCGCGCAGCGCCACCACGTCATAGCGCAGCGCCTCGCGCTTGAGCAGGGAACCTTCGCCGAGCCAGCCTCCGGCCGGCACGCCGGTAAGCGTGGCGCGCTTGCCGGAGGGCGAGGCGCAATGCACCTTGACCAGGCCCTCGGCAACGCCCAGCCAGCTGTCGGCCCGGTCGCCCTTGCGGATGACATAGGCGCCTTGCGGCACCGCGCGCTCGCGCAGTTCGGCGCGGACGCGGTCGCGTTGCGCCGGCGTCAGTGCCGCGGCCCAGGGGCTGCGCGCCAGCAGCGCGTCGAGGCTCACGGCCGTGCATCCGCTCAGCCGAGCGGGATCGGAGGCAGGGGCAGTGGCTGCTCGCCCGGCGCCCACCACGGCCGGAACAGCGCGTGGATGTCGGCTTCGTCCACCGCGTCGTAGCCGGTGACGCGCCAGCGCGGAGCGTTGTCCTTGTCGACGATCAGCGCGCGCACGCCCTCGACGAAATCGCCTTGCGCGAAGGTGTTGACCACCACCGCCAGTTCCATGCGGAAGCAGTCGGCCAGGTCCAACCTGCGCCCGCGCAGCAGCAGCTCGCGCGTGGCGCATGCGGACAGCGGCGAGCGGGTGCGCAGGACGTCGATGGTCCGGCTGGCCCACGCGGTGTAGGCGGGATCGCCCTCGCCAGCCAGGCTGGCCAGGATTTCCGGCAGCGTCGCATGCGCCGGGAAATGCTCCAGCAGGGCCGGCAGCACTTGCAGCAGCGGCGCTTCGGCGGCGCTGGCAACGGGCTCGCGCACCAGCGCGTGGCGCAAGTCCGCGAGCGTGTCGTGGCCCCAGTCGATGCCGGCGAGGGTTTGTTCCAGCCCGGCCAGCGTGGCGCTGTCCACCGCCGCATCGGCCAGTCCGCACAGCAGGGCGTCCGCCGCGCCGATGCTCACGCCGGTCAGCCCCAGGTAGAGCGCCAGCGGCACCGGCAGCTTCGACAGGAAGTGGCTGGCACCCACATCCGGCACCAGGCCGATGCCGGTCTCGGGCATGGCCACGCGCGAGCGTTCGGTGACCAGGCGCAGGTGCGCGGCCTGTGCCAGGCCCATGCCGCCGCCCATGACGATGCCGTCCATCAGCGCCACCAGCGGCTTGGGATAGCGGTGCAGGCAGTAGTCCAGCGTGTATTCGTCGATAAAGAAGCGCCGGTGCAGCGGCGTGCCGTCGCGGTAGCTGTCGGTCAGCGCGCGGATATCGCCGCCGGCGCAGAAGGCCTTGGGACCCGCGCCGCGCAGCACTACCGCGCGGATGGCATCGTCGCGCGCCCAGGCTTCCACCTGAGCGCCCAGCGCGACGATCATGGGATACGACAGGGCATTGAGCTGGCGCGGCCGGTTCAGCGTGGCAATGCCGACGCCGTTGACCACCTGGAACAGCACCTCCGGCTCGGCCACATCCAGGTTGGCGGCCTTGGTCGCTTCAGTCAGGCGCATGGCGGGCTCCTAGGCGTTGCGCCATTGCGGCGCGCGTTTCTCGAGGAAGGCGTTGACGCCCTCGCGCTGGTCGGCATCGTCGAACAGGTCGACAAAGCGCTCGCGCTCCAGCGCCAGCGCCGCCTGGCGCGGCACGCCCTGGCGCGCCAGGTGCACCAGCCGCTTGCTGTGCGCGGCGGCCCGCGGGCTGACCTTGCAGGCGCGTTCGGCCATCGCCATCGCCGTGGCAAGGGCCTGGCCGCGCGGCACCACGTCTTCCACCAGTCCGATGCGCAGCGCGGTGGCCGCATCGACGCGCTCGTTGGTCAGGATCATGCGCTTGGCCCAGCCTTCGCCCACCAGCCAGGGCAGCGTCTGCGTGCCGCAGCCGCAGGGCAGCAGGCCCACGGCGGCTTCGGGCAGCGCCATCTGCGCCTGTTCCTCGGCGATGCGGATATCGCAGGCCAGCGCGCATTCCAGCCCGCCGCCCATGGCATAGCCGTTGATCGCGGCAATCACCACCGGCCGCGCATTCTGCAGGGCCTCGAAGGCGCTGCCGAACTGCTGCGCCATCACGCGCGCATGCGCGCGGTCGCCCTCGGCAAAGCCGTTCAGGTCGGCACCGGCGCTGAAGAACTTCTCGCCGGCTCCGGTAACGACCACGGCGCGCACTTCCGGGTTGGCGTCGATCCTGGCAACCAGCTCGCGCAGCTGCTGCAGGCCTGCGGCGGTGAACGCGTTGGCGGGCGGGCGGCTCAGCGTCAGCGTGGCGACGTGGCCCTGCAGGGCGAATTCGATCATTGCTTGCTCCCCTTGTCCGCGGCGGGCAGGTACTGGCGGATGACGCCGGAGAAGTCGAGATGGCCATCGCCGGCATGGCTCACGGCCTGGTAGACCTGTTGCGCCAGCGCGCCCAGGAACAGCGGCTGCTTCACGCTGCGCGCGGCGTCCGCGGCCAGGCCCAGGTCCTTGAGCATCAGGTCGGCGCCGAAGCCGCCGCTGTAGCCACGGCCGGCCGGCGCGGTCTCGATCACGCCGGGCCACGGATTGCAGGTATCGGAAGCCCAGCAGCGGCCGGTGGAGGTATTGACGATGCCCGCCAGCACGTTGGCATCGATGCCGAGCTTGACGCCCAGCGCCATGGCCTCGGAGACGCCGATCATGGAGATGCCCAGGATCAGGTTGTTGCAGATCTTGGCGACCTGGCCGGTGCCCGTGCCGCCGCAGTGGACCAGGTTGCGGCCCATGCCGGCCAGCACCGGTCGCACCTGCGCGAACAGCGCCTCGCTGGCGCCGACCATGAAGGTCAGCGTGCCGGCCTGCGCGCCAACGGTGCCGCCCGACACCGGCGCATCGGCCAGCGCATTGCCGCGCGCCTCGGCCGCGGCGGCCAGTTCACGTACGGTGGCGGGATCGATGGTGCTGGAGTCGACCAGCGGCACGCCGGGCCGCACACCGGCCAGCACGCCATCGTCGCCGAGGTAGGCGCTGCGCACGTGGGCGGCCGCCGGCAGCATGGTGATGACGAAATCCGCTTCGGCCACGGCCTTGCGCGCCGAGTCGGCGCTGGCGGCGCCCTCGGCGCACAGCGATGCCACCGCGGCGGCGTTCAGGTCGAATACGGTCAGCGTGTGACCGGCCTTGAGCAGGTTGCGCGCCATGGGTGCGCCCATGTTGCCCAGGCCGATGAAGGCGATATGCATGGGGTGTCTCCTTCGATGAGGCGTTTCGCATCCCGCTGTTTTTCTCCCCTCTCCCGCTCGCGGGAGAGGGGCGGGGGAGAGGGCGGGAGTATCAATTGGCTACCGTGCAGTCCCATGGCACCTGGCATTTCCCATGCCGGTGGCTTGGGGTGCGATTGCAGTACTGCCAGCGCCGGCCCTCTCCCCCAACCCCTCTCCCGCAAGCGGGCGAGGGGAGCAAACCGGCGGGACGGGAAGCGCTGCGGCGATGAGTCTTTACTTCAGGCTGATCGTCGTATTCACCCCATCATTGACCGTCGCATCATCAAACCAGCGCGCCGTCACCGTCTTGGTCTGCGTGTAGAACTGCACCACCTGCTTGCCGTACGGCCCCAGGTCGCCCAGCTTGGAGCCGCGCGAGCCGGTGAAGCTGAAGTAGGGCACCGGTACCGGGATGGGGATGTTGATGCCGACCTGGCCGACATCGATCTCGCTCTGGAACTTGCGCGCCGCGGCGCCGCTCTGCGTGAACACGCCGGTGCCGTTGCCGAACGGGTTGCGGTTGACCAGCGCGATGGCGTCGTCCAGCGTGTCCACGCCGATCACCACCAGCACCGGTCCGAAGATCTCTTCGGTGTAGATCGACATGTCGGTCTTCACGTCGGTGAAGATGGTCGGGCCGATGAAGTTGCCCTGCGGATATCCCGGGACGTCCACGCCGCGCCCGTCCAGCACCAGCGTGGCGCCTTCGCGCTCGCCGGCGCCGATCAGGCCGAGGATGCGTTCCTTTGCCGCGACCGAAACCACCGGGCCGACATCGGTGCCGGGCTCGGCGCCGGCGCCGACCTTGAGCGTCTTGGCGCGCGCCACCAGGTCGGGCACCCAGTCACGCGCCGCGCCCACCAGCACCACCACCGAAGTGGCCATGCAGCGCTGCCCGGCCGCGCCGAAGCCGGCGCCCGCCAGCGCATTCAGGGTTTGCTCCTTGTGCGCGTCGGGCAGTACCACCGCGTGGTTCTTGGCGCCCATCATCGACTGCACGCGCTTGCCGTGCGCGCCGGCCAGGTTGTAGACATGGGTGCCGACGGCGGTCGAGCCCACGAACGACACCGCCTTGATGTCCGGGTGCGTGCACAGCGCATCGACCACGTCCTTGGCGCCGTGCACCACGTTCAGCACGCCCGGCGGCACGCCGGCTTCCAGCGCCAGCTTGACCAGTTCCATGGTCGACAGCGGATCCTGCTCGGACGGCTTGAGCACGAAGGTATTGCCGCAGACGATCGCCATCGGGAACATCCACAGCGGGATCATCGCCGGGAAGTTGAACGGGGTGATGCCGGCGCAGACGCCGATCGGCTGCTGCAGCGTGTAGGTGTCGACGGTGGCGGCCACGTTCTCGGCAAAGCCGCCTTGCTGCAGCGTGCCGATCGAGCAGGCGTGCTCGACCACCTCCAGCCCGCGGAAGATGTCGCCTTCGGCATCGGCCAGGGTCTTGCCCTGCTCGGCGGTCAGGATCGCGGCGATACGCTTGCTGTGCTCGCGGATCAGCGCCTGGAAGCGCAGCATGACGCGCAGCCGCGCGCCGATCGGCGTGTGGCGCCAGGTGGCAAAGGCGCGGTGCGCGGCGCCCACGGCTGCCGCCAATTCGCTGGCGGTGGCGAGCGGCACGCGCGCCAGCACTTCCTGCGTCGCGGGATTGACCACGTTGCGGAATTCGGTGGCGGACGAATCCACCCATTCGCCGTTGATCAGCAGCGGTACGGTGGGCACGGCAGTGGCGGTGTTGGGCACGGCAGTCATGGTTGTCTCCGGAGGGTGTTGTTCTGCAGGGGAAGCGGGGTCAGAGGCTGCGCGCGATCAGCATGCGCTGGATCTCGCTGGTGCCTTCGTAGATCTGGGTAATGCGGGCGTCGCGGTAATGGCGC
Organism: Cupriavidus alkaliphilus; assembly: GCF_014191175.1. Taxonomy (NCBI): domain Bacteria; kingdom Pseudomonadati; phylum Pseudomonadota; class Betaproteobacteria; order Burkholderiales; family Burkholderiaceae; genus Cupriavidus; species Cupriavidus alkaliphilus. The sequence goes on from NZ_JACHWE010000002.1 coordinate 388,801, forward strand.
TCGACCGGGTAGTCTTCGAGGTAGCCGTAGCCGCCGTGGATCTGCAGCGCCTTGGAGCACACGCGCTCGGCCAGCTCCGACGCATACAGCTTGGCCTGCGAGGCTTCGGACAGGCACGGCACGCCGTCGCTGCGCATGCGCGCGGCGCGATGCACCAGCAGCCGCGCGGCATTCAGTTCGGTGGCCATGTCGGCCAGCATGTTGGCGATGGGAGGATGCTCGCGCAGCGCGCGGCCGAACTGGATGCGCTCGGACGCGTAGCGGCATGCGGCCTCGAATGCCGAGCGGGCGATGCCGATCGCCTGCGCGGCGATGCCGATGCGTCCGCCCTCCAGGTTGGACAGCGCGATGCGCAGGCCTTCGCCGGGCTCGCCCAGCAACGCGTCGTGCGGGACCACGCAGTCTTCCAGCGTGATGGCGCAGGTGTCCGAGGCGCGGATGCCCAGCTTCTTTTCGGGGGCGTGGACGATAAAACCGGGCGTGTCGGTGGGCACCAGGAACGCCGAGATGCCCTTCTTGCCGCGTTCCGGTTCGGTGGCGGCAAACACCACCGCCACGCCCGCGCGCTGGCCGTTGGTGACGAACTGCTTGCTGCCGTTGAGCACCCAGCCGTTGTCGGTAAAGCGGGCGCGGGTGCGCAGGTTATGCGCCTCGGAGCCGGCCTGCGGTTCGGTCAGGCAGAACGCGCCGATCAGCTCGCCGCTGGCCAGCCGGGCGAGGTAGCGTTCTTTCTGCGCGTCGGTGCCGTAGTGCAGGATCGGCCCGCAGCCGACGGAGTTGTGCACGCTCATCATGGTCGCGCAGGCGGCGCAGCCGGCGGCGATCTCTTCGATGGCCAGCGCGTAGGCGACATAGTCGGTATAGGTGCCGCCCCATTCCTCGGGCACGATCATGCCCAGCAGCCCGAGCGCGCCCATTTCGGCGACGACCTCGTCGGGCAGGCGGCCGTCGCGGTCCCATTGGGCGGCGCCGCCGGCCAGCCGTTCGGTGGCAAAGGCGCGCGCGCTGTCGCGGATCATGGTTTGCTCTTCGGTGTAGTCGCTGTGCATGGCAGATTGGGGGGCGTTTGGAGCGGCGCTGCAACTCAGGCAGAATGCGCGCTCGGCGTTTGACCTGCGGGCAGTGTAGGAACGCCCGGGGCCGGCTCCTATGCCAAAATCCGCCAATCTTCGTGAACTCGTTTGCCACCATCGCTTGCCACCCTCAGCACCATGGAAAAAGGCAGTGTCGCCATCTGTTTCGTCCACCACGCCATCGCGGGGCTGCGCGCGCGCGGCATCGACCCGGAGCCGGTGCTGCGCGGCGCCGGCATTGCGCCGGCGCTGCTGGCGGTGCCGCAGGCGCGGGTCTCGACCGCCAGCTACAGCGAACTGTGGCTGGCAGTGGCCGCGGCGCTGGACGACGAGTTCTTTGGCCAGGATTCGCGCAGCATGAAGTGCGGCAGCTTTGCCATGCTGTGCCATGCGGTGGCGGGCAGCCGCACGCTGGCGCAGGCTCTGGAGCGCATCACGCGGTACTTCCGGCTGCTGCTCGACGATATCGGTGTGCGCTTGGAGCGCCATGGCGACGAGGCCGCGCTGGTGCTGACGGCGCCGAGCGCGCACCTCGGGCGGCAGCCTGGCGTGTTTGCGCAGGAAACCATGCTGATCATGCTGCATGGCCTGATGAGCTGGCTGCTGCGGCGGCGCGTGCCGGTGCGGCTGGCGGCATTCGCCTATGCCGAACCGCCGTACAGCGCTGAGTATCGCGTCATGTATTCGCGCCAGCTGGCGTTCGCGCAGCCGGCCACGGCGCTGGTGTTCGACGCGGCGCTGCTGGAGCAGCCGGTGCGCCACGATGAGCGCAGCCTGAAGGCGTTCCTGCGCGACGCGCCGCACAACGTGGTGGTCAAGTATTCGGACCGCAGCAGCATGGGTGCGCGCGTGCGCCGGCTGCTGCGCAACCAGAGGCCGGACCTGTGGCCAACGTTCGAAGACCTGGCCGTCGGACTGAACCTGTCGGCATCGTCATTGCGGCGCCGGCTGATGGAGGAGGGCGTGAGCTACCAGGATCTTAAGGATGCGCTGCGGCGCGACCTGGCGATCGAGGCGCTCAGCCATTCCGGGCGCCCGGTCGCCGATATCGCGGCCGAGCTCGGCTTTGCCGAGCCCGGTGCGTTCCACCGGGCGTTCCGGCGCTGGACCGGATCGCGCCCCGGGGCGTACCGCCGCCTGGCAGACGGCTGAGCGCGTGGCTACAGCTGCGTTGCGTGGTGCCGGATGTGGTCGGCGATAAAGCTGGTGATGAAGTAGTAGCCGTGGTCGTAGCCGCTGTGCCGGCGCAGCGTCAGCGGCTGGCCGACGGCCTGGCAGGCCGCGGCGAATGCGTCCGGATGCAGCTGGCTCTGCAGGAACTGGTCGTCCAGGCCCTGGTCGACCAGGATGCCGGCCGGGAACGGCGCCCCCTGCTGGCGCGCCATCAGCTCGCTCGCGTCATACTGCGCCCAGGCGGCGCGGTCGCTGCCGAGGTAGCCGGTAAAGGCTTTCTCGCCCCACGGGCAGCGCGACGGCGCGGCGATCGGCGCGAATGCCGATACCGAGCGGAAGCGCTGCGGATGGCGCTGCGCCAGCACCAGGGCACCATGCCCGCCCATCGAATGCCCGAAGATGCCGACGCGCGCGGCATCGCCCGGCAATGCGCTGGTCACGAGTTCGAACAGTTCTTCGGCGACGTAGCTTTCCATGCGCCAGTGCTTCTGCCACGGCGCTTCGGTGGCATCGACATAAAACCCCGCGCCCACGCCGAAGTCCCACGCATCCGCTTCGCCGGGCAGGCCCGCGCCGCGCGGGCTGGTGTCCGGTGCCACCAGCATCAGGCCGTGCTCGGCGGCAAAACGCTGCGCGCCGGCCTTGATCATGAAAGTCTCTTCGGTGCAGGTCAGGCCGGCCAGGTAGAACAGCACCGGCACCCGTGCGCCAGCCTGCGCCTGCGGCGGCAGGTAGACCGAGAAACGCATCGGCAGCCCGATCGCCACCGAGTCATGTCGATAGAAGCGCTGCACGCCGCCGTGGCAGCCATGTTGAGAGATCAGTTCCATGTCGGCGCCGTCCTCAGTACAACACCACGGAACGGATCGACTCGCCGCGCTTCATCAGGTCGAAGCCCTCGTTGATGCGCTCCAGCGGCAGCGTGTGCGTGATCAGGTCGTCGATATTGAGCTTGCCTTCCATGTACCAGTCGACGATCCTCGGCACGTCGGTGCGGCCGCGCGCGCCGCCGAAGGCGGAGCCTTTCCACTCGCGCCCGGTCACCAGCTGGAACGGACGCGTCGAGATCTCCGCGCCGGCCTCGGCCACGCCGATGATGATCGACTTGCCCCAGCCCTTGTGGCAGCACTCCAGCGCCTGGCGCATGACCTGCGTATTGCCGATGCATTCGAACGAGTAGTCCGCGCCGCCGTCGGTGAGCTGGATGATGTGGTCGACCACGTTGTCGACCTCCTTCGGGTTGATGAAGTGGGTCATGCCGAACTTGCGCGCCATCGCTTCGCGCGCCGGGTTCAGGTCGACGCCGATGATCTTGTCGGCGCCCACCATCTTCGCGGCCTGGATCACGTTCAGGCCGATGCCGCCCAGGCCGAACACGACCACATTGGCGCCGGCCTCGACCTTGGCGGTGAACAGCACCGCGCCCACGCCGGTGGTGACGCCGCAGCCGATGTAGCAGACCTTGTCGAACGGCGCATCCGGGCGGATCTTCGCCAGCGCGATCTCCGGCACCACGATGTGGTTGGCGAAGGTCGAGGTGCCCATGTAGTGGAAGATCGGCTTGCCGTCGAGCGAGAAGCGCGAGGTGCCGTCCGGCATCAGGCCCTTGCCCTGGGTGGCGCGGATGGCCTGGCACAGGTTGGTCTTGCGCGACAGGCAGAACTTGCACTGGCGGCATTCCGGCGTGTACAGCGGGATCACGTGGTCGCCGGGCTTCAGCGAGGTCACGCCCGGGCCGACGTCGGTAACGATGCCCGCGCCCTCATGGCCCAGGATCGCCGGGAAGATGCCTTCCGGGTCGGCGCCGGACAGCGTGTAGTAGTCGGTGTGGCAGATGCCGGTGGCCTTCACTTCCACCAGCACTTCGCCGGCGCGCGGGCCGTCGAGGTCGACGTCTTCGATCGTCAGCGGGGCGCCGGCTTTCCAGGCGATGGCGGCTTTGGTTTTCATGGGGTCCTCCGGGATCAGGAATATGGGGCGGCTTGCGGGGTGGCGCGGCGGCTAACGCCGCGCGAGCCGGCAAGCCCGGTCCGAGGACATGACTATACGATCTTCCAGTGGTGGCGGGCCAGCTTTGGCCGATCAGCGGTCAGCGAAACCCGCCGGGCGGTGCCCGGCGGCGGTTTCAAGGCTGGAGCGCCTTCGCATCCAGGCTCCACAGCTTGCGGTCGCTGGTCGACACCGCGACGGCGCCATGCGCCAGCGCGTCGCGGATATCGTCGCGGTTGCAGACAAAGCCCGAGGTCACGATCGGCGGCAGCGCCTTGCGGTCCGCTTCCGGCAGGTGCGACAGCATCGGTGCCGGCATCAGCTGCACCAGGTTCGGGTCGCTCTGCTCGAGCGCCTTGACGCTGCGCGGCCAGGTGGAGCGGTCGGTGACGAAGACCTTCTGCATCGTCACCATGCCGGCGCGATTGGCGCGCTGGATCGTTGCCACCCGCGTGGAAACCAGACTGGTCACCCCGATGTCGGCCAGGTACTCCACCCCGCCCTTGTCCTGCGACAAGCCCTCGCAGCTGTCGATATTGACGATGAGGTACTTGCCGGCGCTGGCCAGCGCGGCGATGACTGGCTGCAGCTTGCGCAGTTCCACGTTGGCGACAATGCAGACTTCGGCCACGCTTTCAACGATGGAGCCGATCTGGTCAACACCGTAGAGTGTGCCGATGACGGGGTGTCGCGTCAGGCGCGCACCGAGGGACCTGTCCATGCTGGTTACTTCGGTTCGTTGGTGAGCACGTCACTGAGACCCAGCTTGCCCGGGTTCAGGATATTCTGCGGGTCGAGTGCCTGCTTGACTGCAGCCAGCAGCGGGAATGCCGTGTCCAGCGACGAGGCCATGTATGGGGCGCGCAGCAGGCCGATTCCGTGGTGGTGGCTCAGTGCCGCATTGTATTGGATCAGCACCGCATTGGCAGCATCCCATGCCTGGCGATACCACTTCTGGCGGTCTTCCACCGCGACCTCGCCGCGCAGCGAAAAGTACAGGCAGGCGCCGTCCACATAGGCGTGCGACTGGTGCGCGGAGCCGGCGAGGGTGCCTGGCACGGCATTGATGGCCTTGACCACGTCCGCGTAGATGGCCGCCAGGTCGCGCCACGGTCCCGACATTTCGAGCGTGTCGGCGACAAAGCCGGGACTGCGCTTGAAGCCCTCGGCGCTCTTGCCGGTCAGGTAGCGCGTGTCGAGCCAGCGCTCGAAGATCGCGGCGCCGTCGAGTTCCTCGCCGAGTTCCCGGCACACGCGCTCGCTGATCGTCATCACCGCATCGACCATCTCGCGCGCGCCCTCGTCGGCAACCAGCAAGACGTTGGTGTCGGGCAGCCCGAACTGCACGCCGCTCTCGAGTTCGTCATAGAGCCGCAGCGCGGCCGGGTTGGCCCCGCGCTGCATGATCTCGCGGCAGGCCTCCAGGCCGATGGCAAAGGTCTTGAAGCCATAGGCGATGGCGCGCCCGTAGTCGGGCAGGCGGTGCAGCTTGAGGCGCACGCGCACGATGACGCCCAGCATGCCCTCGGACCCGATGAACAGTTGCTGCAGATCCGGGCCCAATGCCGCGCGCGAGTAGCCGCCCACAGTGACCAGGCTGCCGTCGGCCAGCACCACGTCCATGCCGAACACCATGTCTTCGATCTTGCCATAGCGCGTGGACAACTGGCCGGCGCCGCGGCAGGCTACCCATCCGCCGACCGTGCTGATCGCGTACGACGATGGCCAGTGGCCCATCGTCATGCCGAATTCCTTCTGCACGGTCTCCTCGAAGATGTCGCCGAACATGCCGGCTTCCACGTCGACGATCTGGCTGGCCTTGTCGAATCCGACCAGCTTGTTCAGGCCGCACACGTCCAGCACGATGCCGCCGCGCACGGGCAGGGCGGCGCCCGTCACGTTGCTGCGGCCGGCCGATACGGTGACCGGAATGGCACTGGCGCTGGCAATGCGCATGACTGCCTGCACCTGTGCCACGGTGGAAGCGCGTACGATGACCCCGCGCGGCGTGGCGGGCCTGCCGGCGGTCTCCGTGATCATCGATCCGGCCCACCAGTCGCGCGTCCATGCCACGACGTCGGCGGTATCGGTCAGGACCTCGTCGGCCACCTTGCGCAAGGCCGCGATATCGGCCGCGCAGACGGCAATGGTGTCACGTTGCAGGCCGGGCGCATCCGGGGTGCCCTGGATGTTCGCCGCATAGCCCGGCGGCGTGTGGGCGCCGACGACGTAGTTGCCGCGGTTGTAGCCGCGCTTGATGGCTTCCTTGCTGATCATGCTGAGTCTCCCATGAGGACGGATTTTTCGAGGGCGACGGCGGCCAGGTATTCGCTGACCTGCCGCGCTACGGCCGCTTCGGACAATCCGAGTTCGGCCTGGAGGATCTGGCCCACCCGCGCTGCGGCGCGGGCAGAGGCATCGCGCGCCATCAGGCGGGCGCGGATGCGTCGTGACAAGACATCGTCGACGGTGCCAGCCAGTTCATGACGCACCGCGTAGACGATCTCGGCTTCGGTATACGGCAGGCCTTCCACGATCGGCCTGGCCAGGGTGGCGTCTGCCTGCAGGATGTCGCTGACGAAGCGCGCCTCCGTGCCATAGCGCTCGCCCAGGTGCGCCGACATGCCGCCGGATGCGACGATGGCCTGTGCGTCATAGCCAGCCGCGCCCAGCAGATAGGCCGACCTGGTCAGGCACTTGCTGCGCTTGCCGATGACTTTCTGCGCCGCATCGACGGTTTGCTCTGCCATATGCCGCGAGGTCGTGAGCTTGCCGCCGACGATGGTCACAAGGCCGTCATCCGCGGTATGAATCTCGTGATTGCGCTTGATTTCCAGGGTCTTGCCGCCGGGCGGCGCCACCAGCGGACGGCACCCCGCGATGCTGCCCACCACGTCCTCCGGCGTCAGGTCGGTCTTTAGCGCCGAGCGCGCGCCCTCCAGCAGGAAGTCGAGCTCCTGCCGGGTGCACATGACATTGTCGAGGTCGCCCTCATAGTCTTCGTCAGTGGTGCCAAGGTAGGACACATTGCCCCACCGCGTGATGGTTGCCCGGCGGCTGCGCCCGGGCACCGGGATCGTCACCGTGCAGTCATTGCGGATCTTCAGCCACGGGATGGCAATGTGGACGCCCTTGGCGGGGCGAATGTGCAGGGTCCTGGCCTCGCCCTTGCGGCGGCCGGTCCAGTCGCGCAGCCAGACGCCGGTTGCCATGATGACCACGCCTGCCCGCACGCGGATCTCGCGCTCGCCGGCGTGGACAATGGCGCCATCCACCTTGCCGTGTCCGTCGCGCGTGATCTCGGCGACAGTCGCGTGATTGACCACGGCCGCGCCATGGAACGCTGCCGTGCGCGCGATGTTCAGTGTCAGGCGGGCATCGTCGACGCGCGCGTCGAAGTACAGGTAGCCGCCGGTCAGATGTTCCTCATTGAAGGTCGGGCAGTGGGACAGCACCTCGGCCTTGGTCAGCTTCTGGTGGAGGATTCCCTCGCGCCAGCCGCCGGCGAGGTCGTAGGTCCAGAGCAGGCTCTCGAAGGCCTTGGCCAGGCGCTTGTCGAACACGCCGTTGCGCTCCATCACCGGGAACAGGAACGGCAGCCGCTGTACCAGGTGGCGCGCGTTGCGGCGCAGGCGCTGGCGCTCCAGCAGTGAATGGCGAACCAGGCCGAGATTGCCCTGCTCGATATAGCGCAGGCCGCCGTGCACCATCTTTGATGACTTGGACGAGGTCCCCGCGGCGAAGTCGCTTTTTTCGACCAGCGCCACGCGATAGCCGCGCAGGCTGGCATCCAGCGCGGCGTAGGCGCCCGTCACGCCGCCGCCGACCACCAGGATGTCGAACGAATCCGCCTCGATGCGGTCGAGCATGTCCCGGCGCACCAGCCGCAACGGCTCGGTGCTGGTCATGGCGGCGCGCTCGCGGCTGGCGCTGCGGGATGGAAAAATCACCATGTCTTTGGTTGCTCCTGGTTAATGGACCGCAAGCGCGTCCGCATGGTTGAGCTCGGATGCCACCCGCGCATTCCAGAGCGCGCGCCGCTGGGCGCGCTCATCGGCGCTGATTGCCGGTTCGAATACCGCGTCCGGGATGGTGGTGGTGCGCGCCTGCTGCATGGAATCCCAAAGCAGGCCTGACGAGCCCGCAAGGTAAGCGATGCCGCGCAGACTGGCGCGGTCGGTCTCCTGCATGCGGTGGATGGAAATGCCGCTGAGATCCGCCTGCATCTGCAGCAGCGCATCGCTGCCAGACAAGCCGCCGCCAACCACGAGCTCCGACACCGGCACGCCCGCGATCTCCCGGTTGGCCTCGATGCAGGAAGTCACCGAATGCGCGATGCCTTCAAGGATGGCAAAGGCTATCTCGGCCTGCGTCGTTGCCATCGAGATACCGGTCAATGCTGCGCGCGCTTCAGGCTGCATGCGTGGGACCCGCAGCCCGGTCAGCGCGGGAATAAAGGTCACGCCTCGTGACGAGGCAACGGTGCTGGCCAGCGCACTGATTTGCCGGGCATTCTCGAACCAGCCGAGCTTGTTGCAGACCCAATTGAGGGCGGAGCCGGTGGTGGCGACAAAGGTTTCGACGGAGAAATGCGACACGCCCAACTGCCGGCGTGCGGTCATGGTCAGGGTGCTGTCCGACTTGCCGCTGCGCGCAGGAAGGTTCGGGCCGACTACCAGGTCGACAAAGCTGCCGGTGCCATGCAGGCACATCGCCTGGCCGGCATCGAGGCATCCCAGCCCGATCGCGCCGGCGAGCTGGTCCCCGGCACAAGCGAGGATCGGCACATCAATCCCCAGCACCTCCGGACGCGTGCGCCCGAAGTCGTCCGCATCCTGGCGCAACTCAGGCAGCAGTTCGCGCGGAAAGCCGAGCGCGTCGATCCACTCGAGCTGGTAGCGATGGCCGGTCAGCACGTAGGCGTTGCAGGAGGTGGCGTTGGTCGGCGTGGTGATGCACGTGCGTGCCGTCGACAGGTGCCAGAGCAGCCAGCTGTCGATGGTGCCGAAGGCGAGCCGGCGCGCGCGGAAGGCGTCAGCCACAGCCGGCGTGTCGCGCAGGTGACGCGCTGCCCACAGGTAAGGCGAGCGCACACCGGTGGGGCGGCCGACTGCTTCGCGCAGCGTCGCATCCCATGCCGGCGCAAGCTGGTCGAGATCGGCTGCGTAGCGCGTGTCCTGCCACACCATGGCGGGTACCAGCGCACGTCCGGTCTGCGTGTCCCACAGTACCGCGGTGGCGCGCTGGGTGGCGATGGCGAGGGCGGTGACGGTCAGGTTCTCGCGATCAGCCTGGGCCAGGGTGGCGCGGCAAACTGCCAGGGTCTTGTCGAGCAGGACGTCGGCGTCCTGTTCGACCACGCCAGGGCAGGGGGAACGGACCTCAAGCGTGGTGTACTCGAGGCACCTGACATGACCGTCGCCGGCGACCACCGCGGCCCGTGTGCCCGAGGTGCCCTCATCGATCGCAAGGATGACATTTCTGCGCTGGGTCATGGGCGGGCCTTCTCGATCGCGGGGTTCATGAAGCCCGGAGCGTCCGGCACATCGCCCTTGAACTGCGGGGCATCGGCTTCATTGTCGGGGTTGATGGTGGTGCGGGTAGGGTCCCAGCGGATCGCAAAGCAGATGATGCTGGCCAGCAGCGGCACTACGGACAGGATCAGGAAGGTGGTTTCAAGCCCATACTGTGCGCGGAACAGCGGGAAGACCAGCAGGCCCAGTGCAGCGCCGATGGCACCGAGCGCGCCGATGATGCCGTTGGCGCCCGCGCGCAGTTCACTGCGGAAAGACAGTGACGACAGGCTTTTGCCATTTGCGCCGGGCCCGCACGAGTGGAACAGGATGAACAGCGACGGAACGACCACTGCCATCCACATCGGCATCTTGCCGTTGAACAGGCCCAGGATCAGCAGCATGGCGAATACCGCTGCAAAGCCGAACGCCGAGGCGCGGCGCAGGCCCAGCTTGCGGCCAATCAAGGGCGAGAGGAAGCCGCCAAAGATGCCGAAGACGTTGAAGACCAGCGCACCGATCGTCGCGTAGGCAAAGTCCTTGCCGAACATGGCCGCACTGATCAGCGGCAGGTACCACCCGATCGCGAAGTACTGGATCGACTGCCCGATCTGCACAGTGGCCGCCAGCACGGTGCGCGGCAGGTAGACGCCGCGGAAGATCAGCAGCACGTTGGCGATGCCGCGGCGCGCCTGGTTGAGGACGGGAATGCGTTCCGCGGGTGATGCGGCAACGAACTCACGGCCGTAGATGCGCGTCATGGCATGTGCGGCGGCATCGAGCAATTCCTTGCGCGCCAGCCAGATCGGGCTTTCCACCAGAAACAAGCCCTGCAGCAGCAGGATGATCACGCCGAAGACCGCGGTAGCTGCCACCGAGTAGCGCCAGATCGCATCGCCAACGTCCCAGGAGTAGAACAGCAGTGCCAGCAGCAGGTTAGAGCAGACAGCCGTGTACCACATGCCTTGCCACGTGTTCAGCCGACTCTTGAGTTTCACCGGCGTGAACTCCGCCAGCACCGCCATGGCGATGGCAAAGTCGATGCCGTAGGCCGCACCGACAAAGAAGCGCCCGGCCAGAATCACCTCGAAGCCGGGGGCAAACACCACCAGCAATGCGCCGGCCACAGCCAGGACCTTGGCGAGAATCAGCGGACGGACGCGGCCCCAGCGGTCGGCCATCCAGCCGCCGATAGGGTTGAAGGCAATGGCCACCCAGGAAGCAAACGAGGTCAACAGGGCGACTTTTGCCGGCGCGAGTTGAAGGTTGCGCGTCATCGGCCCGAGGCCGGCGCTCAGTGCAGAATTGGAAAATGCGTCGAGGAATAGCCCGCCGAGTGCGAGCCACCAGATGACACCGGCTCTGCCGCGAATGCCCGGGCAGGAATCTATGTAGGCAATGACATCATCGATGCCACGAATTTTGATGGCAGAGTGTTGCACGGCGGTCTCCTCTTAATTGTTCTGTAAGAGGCCGCAGCAACAGCAAGGCGCGAAGAGACCATCTTACAGATGGTCTCTTATCTAGATCTGCGGGGCCAATGTATGGCTTCGCAGGCGCAGCGTCAACCGGGAAAACCCTGTCCCGGGCATTGGCGTGCAGCGGTATTTCCTACTGCGCGGCGCAGACTGGCATCCGAGCGGGCGAAGTTGTCCGTCATGCCGCCGCCCGGGCCGCCAACGCGATCCCGCCGACCTCGGTCTGGCATCTGGTGGTCCACCGCCAGTCAAAGTGCCGGGACCAATTACCCAAAAGGAGGTATTCGATCCTGTCAGCCTTTGCCGTAAGATCCGCCGGTTGCGCCGCGCGGCCGCGGGCAGTCGCCATGGGGTAGCAATTGCCGCCTGGTCCCGCGGCGCATTGCCTTAGCCTTGCCCCCGATCCCAGAACCAGAGCATGACAGACAATACGTCCCGTACCCGCTTGCTTGCCGGCATCATCGCCATCCAACTGTCTGTGTGCGCGTCCGCAGTACTGGCGAAGCCGGATCCCGCCCCAGCGCCGGGCTTTCTCGCCGACGCCGGCCCTGCGGTGGACCCGTCGTCGCAGAGTGTCATCGCGGAACTGCAGCAGCGCGTCGCGGACGGCTCGGTCAGGGAGTTGCGCGCCAGTGTCGACGGCGACTACGGCACGGCGCTGCTGCTGGCCGACGACAAAGTGCTCTGCTATGTAGCCCTGCTTTACCAGAACAAGATGTGGCGCGTTCTGCGGTTCGATAACCTTGGCGCAGCCGATGCAGCCTATCGCAACGCCAGCAAGCAGAATGGCGCCATTGCCGGCGACGCTATCCGGCGGCAAGTGCTGGCCACCCAGCTACGCCAGTATGAGCGTGCCATAGAGGACGCACAGGCGCGCGCCGAAGCGCTCAATAATGATATGCGCCTGGTGCAGGCGCAGCGCCTGCGCATGGCGGAAGACCAGAAGACGTCGCGCGCCGAAGTCCAGACTGCTGAGCTCGACAGCCGTGCCGCCCGCGCCCAGCTCGAAAAACTGCGCCGCGAGATCCGTCGCATCGAATCCTCGCTGGCGGATTCCAGAGAGATGCTGCCGGTGGCGAACAAGTCGGGACGCTGAACCGGCGGGGCGACTGGGCTCCCGCGCCGCTCACAGGCTGCACGCAGGGCTCAGCGCTGCTGTGCGGCAGCGGCCCGGCCCGGCGGGCTGGCGGACGGCTCCAACTGCCCCTCATGGCGCCGCCCCAGCCACCACCCCAGCCCCGCCCACACCAGCGCCAGCATCGCACCCGCCAGGGCCACGGTGGCAGGATGTCCCGACAGCGCGTCGATGCCCGTCTTGACCCACGCGCTGACCGCATCGCCGGCGCGGTAGACGGCGGTGTCGATGACGTTCTTGGCCTTGTACTTGGTCTCGGCATCGACAACGGTGAACAGCATCTCGCGGCCCGGGCGCAGCAGCGCATATTCCCCCACGCGCCGCAGGATCATGACGCCGGCCAGCACGCCGAAGGTGGGCAGCAGGGCCAGCACGACGAAGCCCGCGGCGACGGCCAGCGGCACCGCGGTCAGCAGCACGGTGACGCCGTAGCGGCGCGCCATGCGGCCGGTGAAGAACAGCTGTACCAAAATGGTCAGCGCCTGCACCACGGCATCCAGCGCGCTGAACACCTGGGTCTGGCGGGTGCGCTCGGGGAAGGTCTCGGCGACGAGACGGGCTTGCTCGAAGTAGAGGAAAGTGCTGGCCGTGGCCAGCAGGATCACGAACAGGGCGATGCCGAGCAGGTAGCGCGAGCGCAGCAGCAACGACAGCCCGGCCAGCAGCCCGCCGCCGATCGGATTGGCCGGATCCTGCGTCGCGCCGGCAACGGCCTGGCCCGGCGGCCCGACGCCGGCGCCGGCACGACGGCGCCAGCCGAACAGCCAGCCTACGCCCGGCAGCGTGGCGGCCAGCAGGGCGGCCGACAGCAGCATCAGGCCGGTCAGGCCGATGTGCGGCACCAGCCAGCCGCCCAGCACCGGCCCGGCCAGTCCGCCCGCGCTGGCGCCGGCGGCCAGCAGCGCGAACAAACGGCGCGCCTGCTCGGGCCGGAACACATCGGCCATCAGGCTCCAGGCCACCGACACCACGAACAGGTTGAACACGGACAGCCACACGTAGAACACGCGCGCCAGCCAGACGTTGTCGGGCAGGGCGCGCGTGGCCATCGCAAAGGCCAGCAGGTTGGCAATGAAGAAGCCATACACCCAGGGCACGAAGCGGCGGCGCGGCAGCCAGGCGCAGACCGCGCCGTAGAGCGGGATCGCCGCCAGCATCACGACAAAGGTGGCGGTGAACAGCCATTGCAGGTTTTTCACGCCGCCGGCGATGCCCATGGTCTCGCGCACCGGGCGCAGCATGAAGTAGCTGGCGAACAGGCAGAAGAAGAACAGGAAGCCGGCCACCACGGCGCCGGCTTCGCCGCTGCGCACGCCGAAGCCGCGCCACAGCCGGGCCAGGCCGCCGGTGGGTGCGTCGCGCGCGGGCTCGTCCATGGCGGGGCGGCTCAGCGCAGCAGCGCCGCGATGCGCTCGCGCTGGCCGGGATCGGGCATGCGGCCGAGCGCGGCGCCGAGATTGTCGGCCATGTTGCGCGGCTTGGAGGTGGCCGGGATCGCCGCGGTCACGGCCGGATGGCTGACGACGAATTTCAGAAACAGCTGGCCCCATGAGCCGCAGTCAATGTCGCCGGCCCATGGCGGCAGCGGGCGATCCTTGACCACGCGGAACAGGCGGCCGTCCTGGAACGGCCGGTTGACCAGAACCGCCACGCCGCGCGCCTCGCACAGCGGCAGCAGCGTGCGCTCGGCATTGCGCTCGCCCACGGAGTAGTTGATCTGCACAAAATCCACACGCTCGGCGCGCACGATCTTCTCCAGCGCCTCGTGGGCGTCGTCGCGGTAATGGGTGATGCCCAGGTAGCGGATGCGGCCCTGTTCCTTCAGCTGCCGCAGCCAGCGCAGGTTGCCCTGCCAGTCGATCAGGTTGTGTATCTGCAGCAGGTCGACCTTGTCGACGTGCAGGTCGGCCAGCGACCGTTCCCATTGCGCCTGCGCCGGCGTGCCGGAGCGAGCCGAGATCTTGGTGGCGAGGAAGACCCGGTTGCGCGCATTGGCCGCCCGCAGCAGGTCGCCGGTCACGGCCTCGGCGCTGCCGTAACTGGGGGCGGTATCGACCACCGAGCCTTCGGTCTGCAGCAACAGCCCCATGACCTCCGCCAGCGGTTTGCGTTCGTCGGGGCCGGTGCCGACGTCGAAGGTGTCGGCGGTGCCCATGCCGATCACGGGCAGGGCTTCGGTGGTGCCGGGAATGGTGCGGCGCAGGGGCGCGGCAACGGTGGCGGAATGGGCCGGCGGCGCTGGCCCGATCCCGGTGGCGGCCAGTCCGGCGGCCAGGGCGAGGAATGAGCGACGGTCGATCGACATGGGAGGGTTTCCCGGCGAGTCACTGACTGGTTGACCTTAGGCGGTGGGCCCGGCCATGTAAACCGTTGCGTGCGCGGCGGAACCCTAGTGCAGGCGAGGACGATATCCCACGCCAAACCGGACGGACAAGGCGCCCAGGCGCTGGTCCAGCGTCCAGAGGCGGGCACCGGGGGTGATCAGGGTCGAAGCCAGCAATGTGACATCCACCAGTCCGCAGCCCAGCCCATACAGTTGCTCGCGCTCCACCAGTGCGATGACTTCTCCCAGCGTTGCCTGCCGGACAGCCTGCAGCAGCGCGATGTCGCCGAGCGTCTGTGCCCGGGGTGCCGGGGGCGTGCCGCAGGCCAGTTCGGCCACGACCAGGGGGTGGGTCAACACCTGGTCCCCCTCCATCAGGCGGACCAGGGCGTCATTGCGCTGCCGGAAATGGCCCACCCACACCGAGGTGTCGACGAGCACGTTCATTTGATGTCGGGTTCGGGATTGCGGCGCGGGACGTCTTGCATGCCGGGCGCTGCGCCGCCCAGGGCCGCGAGGCGCTTGGCGGCCTGCACCCGAACGAAAGTCTTGATTGCCTCGCGAAACAGGTCTGCCTTGTCCATACCGGGGTCCGCCATCTCCAGGGCTTGTTCATACAGGGCGTCATCGATCGTGACCGTCGTGCGCATCGCAGGCTCCTTGAATCAGATTTGATGTCAATATGCATCAAAAAAGGAATCAAGGCAAGGCCGCAATCGCTTGCGGAGCCGAGTGCCGCCGACACGCTTGCGGTATTGGCTGCCGGCACCAGGGCGTCGATGAGAGATGTCGCATTCCGGGCCGGCCATGGCAGGCATGGTGCCGGAGCCGCCGCGGTGCGGCCCCGTCGGCCCCGGTTGGCCGTCAGACCAGCGTGGCCAGGCCCAGCGTCAGAAGCAGTGCCACCACCGAAATGATGGTTTCGCAGACCGACCAGGTCTTGAAGGTCTGGGCCACGGTCATGTTGAAGTACTCCTTGACCAGCCAGAAGCCGCCGTCGTTCACGTGCGACAGGATCAGCGAACCGGCGCCGGTGGTCAGTACCAGCAGTTCCGGGCGAGTGCCGGGCACGCTGGCGGCAATCGGCGCGACGATGCCCGCGGCGGTGGTCATGGCAACCGTTGCCGAGCCCGTGGCGATGCGGATCATGACCGCGACCAGCCAGCCCAGCACCAGCACCGACACATTAGCGCCGGTGGCAACGTCGACGATGGCGGTGGAGATGCCCGAGTCACGCAGGATGCGGCCGAAGCCGCCGCCGGCACCGACCACCAGCGTGATGATGGCGGTGGGCGCCACGCACTCGTTGGTGAACTTGAGGATGGTTTCGCGATTGAAGCCGCGCGCCTTGCCGAAGGTGTAGAAGCTCACCAGCGCGGCGATCAGCAGCGCCATCACCGAGTTGCCGATCAGCTTCAGGAAATCGTTGGCGAAGGTCTTGGGCGTGGTGAACAGGTCGGCCCAGCTGCCGATCAGCATCAGCACCACCGGCAGCAGGATGGTAAACACTGTGATGCCAAAGCCCGGCAACTCGTGCGATTCCTTGACGCGCTCATCCTCTTCGGTGAACTGCTCGGCCAGCGGGTTGTATTCGGGCAGCTTGACGTAGCGGTCCATCAGCCGGGCGAACAGCGGGCCCGCCAGCGCCGCGGTCGGGATGCCCACGATCAGCGCGTACATGATGGTCTTGCCGATATCGGCGCCGTATGCGGTCACCGCCAGCAGCGCCGCCGGATGCGGCGGGATCAGGCCGTGCACCACCGACAGGCCAGCCACCATCGGGATGCCGACCAGCACCATCGACGTGCCGGTGCGCTTGGCGACGTTGAAGGCGATCGGCACCAGCAGCACGAAGCCCACTTCGAAGAACACCGGCAGGCCGACGATAAACGCGATGGTGGCCATGGCCCAATGCACGTTCTTCGCCCCGAAGAAATCGATCAGCGTGTTGGCGATGCGCTCGGCGCCGCCGGACTCGGCCATCATCTTGCCCAGCATGGTGCCCAGTCCCACCACCAGCGCGATATGCCCGAGGGTGCCGCCGACACCGGCTTCGAAGGACTTGACGATCTCGCTCATCGGCATGCCCACGGCAAAGCCGAGCAGAACCGAGACGACGACCAGGGTAATGAACGGGTTGAGCTTGTAGCGCGCAATCAGCACCACCAGTGCGATCACTGCGATCAGCGCATACACCAAGAGCGTGGTTCCGGTGACGGCACCCATATTGTCTCCTTGCGTGGAAAAAGAGCCGCTTGTGGCGGCAGCAGAGGTTTGGCTTTCTTGTTTCTCTCCCGTTGGGGGAGAGGCGGTGGGGAAGAGGGCATGCGTGGGCAAGCGCCCTGGCGGCTCACTTTGTGGTGACGCCGGCCCTATCCCCAGGCCCTTCTCCCTCGTGCGGGAGAGGGGGGCAAACAGTGCGGAAGCAGAGAATCAAGCAGGCAGCAGGCTCAGGCCGCCGGCTTCTTGTAGGCGATGCAGTCGACCTCGACCTTGCAATCGACCACCATGCTCGACTGCACGCAGGCGCGCGCGGGCGGGTTGGCGCCGAAGTACTCCTTGAAGATCTTGTTGAAGGAGGCAAAGTCGCGCGTGTCGTCCAGCCACACGCCGCAGCGCACGACATGCTCGGGGCCGTAGCCGGCCTCGGCCAGGATCGCCAGCACGTTCTTGATGGCCTGGTGGGTCTGGGGCACGATGCCGCCGTCGATGACCTCGCCATTGACCATCGGCACCTGGCCGGAGACGTAGAGCCAGCCATCGGCCGCGACCGCGCGGGCAAAGGGCATGTGCTGGCCGCCGGTACCGGTGCCGCCTTCGACGCCGAATCGTTTGATGTCCATGGGTACTCCTGGAATGAGTTGGATAGGGTAGGGAAGCGGCGGTGCGTGCGGGTCAGTCCGCACCGCGGGGCAGGAACCGGCCGGCGCGCACGCCGGTGCTCTGGCGCTGCTGCCATGACAGTTCACCGTTGACCCAGACCGAGGCAATGCCCTCGGCCGGCTGCATCGGATCGGTAAAGCTGGCGGCGTCGCGGATGGTGGCGGCGTCGAACAGCACCAGGTCGGCCCAGTAGCCCTCGCGCACGAAGCCGCGCTGGTGCAGGCCGAAGCGCTCGGCCGACATGCCGGTCATCTTGTTGACGGCCACGGTCAGCGGAAACAGCTCGCGGTCGCGCGCGTAGTGGCCGAGCACGCGCGGGAACGCGCCCCACAGGCGCGGGTGCGGCAGCGGGTCGTTGGGCAGCCCGTCCGAGCCGACCACCGTGGCCGGATGGCTCAGGATGCGGTCGACATCGGCGTCTTCCATGCAGTGGTAGACCGCGCCGGCGGGCATGAGCCGGCGCGCGGCCTCGAGCAGATCGACCTGCCATTCGGCGGCGATGTCGGCCAGCAGGCGGCCGCCCATCTCGGGCGCGCCTTCGGACCAGGTCACCATGATGTCGAAGTCGCCGGTGACCTGCTTCAGGTCCAGCGTGGACGAGCTGGCGGTGTAGGGATAGCAGTCGCAGCCGACCGGCTGCCAGCGCTGCGCGCCGTCGAGCGCGTCCAGCACTTCGGTGCTGCGGCCCCAGTTGGCCACGCCCGCGCATTTCAGGTGCGAGATCACCACCGGCACGCGCGCATGGCGGCCGATGCGGAAGGCCTCGTCCATGGCATCGAGGATCTCGGCGAATTCACTGCGCAAGTGGGTGGCGTAGAGCGCGCCGGCCTTGGCCAGCGGCTCGGCCAGCGCCAGCACTTCCTCGGTCGGCGCGCTGAAGGCGTTGGCATAGGCCAGGCCCGTCGACAGGCCCAGCGCGCCGTGCCGCAGCGCTTCTTCCAGTTGCGCGCGCATCGCCTCGATTTCCTGCGGCGTGGCGGCGCGGTCGAAGCGGTCCATATGGTTGCTGCGCAGCGCGGTATGGCCCACCAGCGCGGCGACATTGACCGCGGGTTGCGCGGCCTCGACCGCATCGACATAGGCCTTGAAATCCGGATAGCGGAAGGCGTCGGCATGGCCGAGCAGGTTCATCGGGTCGGGCGGATCGCCCGCCAGCGTGACCGGCGCGGCGCTGATGCCGCAGTTGCCGACCACCACCGTGGTCACGCCCTGCGACAGCTTGGGCGTCATCTCCGGCTGGCGCACGACATTGGTATCGTCATGCGTATGCACGTCGATAAAGCCGGGGGCGAGCACCAGGCCATCGCCCTCGACCACGTGCGCGGCGGCATCGGGGTCGATCGCGCCAGGGGCATCGATGCGGGCGATGCGGCCATCGCGCAAGGCCACGTCGGCCAGGCGCGCGGCCGCGCCGGAACCGTCGATCAGCGTGACGCAGCGGATCAGGGTGTCGAACAGGTGTGGCATGGTCAGTCTCCCAGCGGCTGGCGGCTGTCGGGGCCCTTGCCGGGGCCGCTGTCGCCGCGGTGGCTGTCGAGCACGTACTTGAGCCGGCGCAGGCGCTCCTTGCTCTGGTCCGGCTGCAACAGTGCGCACTGCGTGGCGAGCACGTCCAGCACCATCAGCATGGCGTAGCGCGAGGCCGATGGCTTGAAAATGAAATCCGTCTCCAGCGTGCGCACCGGCAGCAGCACGTCGGCGCGCGCCGCCAGCGGCGATCCCAGCGCGGTCACGGCCACCAGGCGGGCGCCGTACTCGCGCGCGATATCGCAGCTGGCCAGCATCTCCGGCACGCGGCCGCTGGCCGAGAAGGCCAGCACCACGTCGTCTCGGCCGAGCGTGGCCGCCACCATCTTCTGCAGCAGCGCGTCCTGGTAGCTGGCCACCGGCAGGCCCAATCGCGCCAGGCGGTGTCGCGCTTCATCGGCCATGAACGACGAGCCGCCGCCCATGCCAAAAGCGTAGACCATGCGTGCGCCCAGCAACAGGCGCGCGGCCTGCTCGATGCGCTGGGTATCCATCAGCCCGCGGTTGGCTTCCAGCGCGGTGAGGATGTCGGCGTGGATGCTGTCGGCAAGCGTGGCCGGCGCGGCTTCAGCGGCGGGAACGTTGCCGGGCTGCAGGAAGCGCGCGCCAACCGCCGCGGCCTGGGCCAGGCGCAGCTTCAGGTCGCGCACGTCGCGGCAGCCGATCGCCTTGGCAAAGCGCGTCACGCTGGCCTCGCTCACGCCGGCCTGGCGGGCCAGTTCGTTGATGCTCGCCGCCGCCGCGCCGGCCAGGTCTTCCAGCACCACCTGCGCCACCTTCTGCTCGGCCAGCCGCAGCGCGGGGCCGCGCTCGGCGATGCGGGTCAGGATGTCGAAGGGCGCGGTCATGTTCGGTGATGGGGGCCAGGTGGCGAAGTGGCTTTGTGGCTAATGTGACGAAATCTGCAGCCGGGGCAGGCAGGGGCTATAACAGTGACTGGCGCCGGATGGTGAGCACCGTTTCCGGTACCGCCCGGTCGGCTGCCGCAGCGTTGGTTGTTACTTTATAACAAGGATGAAATATCTTATTTTCAGGGCTATCATTACGTCAATCAGATTTTTTCAGGGTGATGACAGGCATGCGTGAAATAAAGTATCAGGCTGGCGTGATCGATCCGCTCAACAAGGCGCTGGGCCGCATGGAGGCGCCGATCGCTCCGGCTGAAGCTGGCCGGACCGGCTGGAACCTGTTGCAGGAAGAACTGAGCCTGCCCGCCGCGGTGCTCTATGAGGACCGGCTTGCGCACAACCTGGAGTGGATGCGCCGCTTCATGAACGAATACGGCGTGCAGCTGGCGCCGCATGGCAAGACCACCATGGCGCCCAAGCTGTTTGCCCGGCAGCTCGACGCCGGCGCGTGGGGCATCACCCTGGCTACCGCGCACCAGACCGCGGCCGCGCATGCGCACGGCGTCAAGCGCGTGCTGATGGCCAACCAGCTGGTCGGCCGCCGCAATATGGAAATCATCGCGGACCTGCTGCGCGATCCGGAGTTTGAATTCTTCGCGCTGGTCGATTCGGCCGAGCTGGTCGATCAGCTTGGCAAGTTCTTCAAGCCGCGTGGACAGACGCTGCAGGTGCTGCTCGAGCTGGGCGTCGAAGGCGGACGCACCGGCGTGCGCGACGACGCGCAGCAGCAGGCCGTGCTCGACGCGCTGGCGCGCTGGCCCGACGCGCTGTCGCTGGCCGGCGTGGAAATCTACGAGGGCGTGCTGAAGGAAGAGGCCGATATCCGCAAGTTCCTGCAGCGCACCGTGGCGGTGACCAAGCAACTGGCCGCGCAAGGCCGCTTTGGCCGCAGCCCGGTGGTGATGTCGGGCGCGGGCTCGGCCTGGTACGACGTGGTGGCCGAGGAATTCGCGCGCACCGACATCGGCGCGCCGATCGACATCGTGCTGCGTCCCGGCTGCTACCTGACGCACGATGTGGGCATCTACCGCGCGGCCCAGCAGCGCATCCTGGCGAGCAACCCGGTCGCGCAGAAAATGCGCGAGGGTTTGCTGCCGGCGCTGCAGCTGTGGGCCTATGTCCAGTCGATTCCGGAGCCCGACCGCGTCATCATCGGCATGGGCAAGCGCGATGCCGCGTTCGACGCCGGCATGCCGATCCCGGCGCGCCGCTACCGTCCGGGTGAAGCGGCGCCGGTGGACGTGCCCGCGCATTGGGAGGTCACCGGCATGATGGACCAGCACGCCTACCTGCAGATCCGGCCGGGCGACGACATCCGGGTCGGCGACATGATCGCCTTCGATATCTCGCACCCGTGCCTGACCTTCGACAAGTGGCGCCATATCCCGGTGCTGGATCGCGACCTGCGCGTGATCGACATCGTCCAAACCTTCTTCTGAGGCAAGCCTCCCCATGAGCATCGACATCCTGGCCTATGGCGAGCCGCTGGTTGAATTCAACCAGCAGCCGGACGATCCGTCGCGCTACCTGCAGGGCTTTGGCGGCGATACCTCCAACTTCTGCATTGCCGCTGCGCGCCAGGGCGCGAGCACCGGCTATATCTGCGCGGTCGGTGCCGATACCTTCGGCGAGCGCCTGCGCGCACTGTGGACACAGGAGCGGGTCGACACGCGGCATGTGCACGTCGACGCCAGCGCCCCCACCGGCGTCTACTTTGTCTCGCACGACAGCCACGGCCACCGCTTCGACTACCTGCGCGAAGGCTCCGCTGCCAGCCGCTTCCAGCACGACCAGCTGCCGCTCGGTGCGATCGCCGCGGCGCGCTACCTGCACCTCTCTGGCATCAGCCTGGCCATCAGCACGAGCGCGTGCGATGCCGGCCTGGATGCGATGGAGCACGCGCGCAAGGCCGGCACCAGGGTCACGCTGGACACCAACCTGCGGCTGCGCCTGTGGTCGCTGGCGCGCGCGCGCGGCATCATGCGCGAAGCGTTCCGCATGACCGACGTATGCCTGCCCAGCTGGGACGACATCACCGTGCTGACGGGGCTGGATGACCGCGATGCCATCGCAGACTACCTGCTTGGCTGCGGCATCGGCCTGGTCGCGCTGAAGCTCGGGGAGGAGGGCTCGTATATCGCAACGCCCGAGTCCCGCAGCCTGGTGCCGGCCTATCCGGTCAAGCCGGTCGATGCCACGGGCGCGGGCGACTGCTTCGGCGGCAGCTTCGTTGCGCGGCTGGCCGCGGGCGCCGATCCGTTCGAGGCCGCGCGCTATGCCAACGTGGCGGCAGCGCTGTCGACCACCGGCTATGGCGCGGTGGCGCCGATTCCCGATGCGCAGACCGTGCTGGCGCGGCTGGCGCAGTCGGTATCGGTGATCGCCTGAGCCGCTGCCCGAACCTGATGTTTTCCTGAACCCACATACCGCGAGATCGCCATGTCAAACCAGACTTCCCCGCTGCTTCAACGCCTTGCCGATGTGCCAGTGATCCCGGTGCTGGAATTCCACTCGGTCGACGAGGCCCTGCACGTCAGCGAGGCGCTGGTAACCGGTGGCTTGCCGCTGCTGGAAATCACCCTGCGCACCCCCGTGGCACTGGAAGCGATCCGTGCCGTCGCGGCGGCGCTGCCGCAAGCCTGCGTCGGCGCCGGCACGGTGCTGAACGTGGAGCAACTGCACGCGGTGCGCGACGCGGGCGCCCAGTTTGCGGTCTCGCCCGGCCTGACGCCGGCGCTGGCCGAAGGCGCGCAGGGCGCGGGGATCTCGCTGCTGCCCGGCGTCGCCACCGCCAGCGAGGCCATGGCGGCGCTGGAAGCCGGCTTCACCTTCCTGAAGTTCTTCCCGGCGCAGGCCGCGGGCGGGGTGCCGATGCTGAAGTCGCTGGGCGGACCGCTGCCGCAACTGCGCTTCTGCCCGACCGGCGGCATCGATGCCGCGCTGGCGCCGTCGTACCTGGCGTTGCCCAACGTGGTGTGCGTGGGCGGGTCATGGGTGGTGCCCAAGGATGCCGTCGCCGCTGGCGACTGGGGCCGCATCCGCGCGCTGGCCGAACAGGCCAGGGCCCTGCGCGCCAAGCCCTGAGCCGGCGCGGGACAAAGCAAAACGGCACGCCATCGGGCGTGCCGTTTTGCTGTCGATGCAGCCCTGGCCGGCTTACTTGTGGCGGTCTGCCGAGCTTTCCAGCTTCTGGCCGCCGCGCTGAATGTCCTGGCCGAGCCCCGCCATCGTGTTGCAACCGGCCAACAGAGTGGCAAACAAAACGCACCAGATCCAACCTTTCTTCACGCCGGGCTCCTTTCAATAGGGTTGAGAATCGGGAGATTCTCCGAGTTTGGGATTGACGCAGATTTTACCGCTGCTGCGCGCGGCTTTGATAGCCGGTATGTCGCAATTTGTAAATCGTGCACCCACCCGCCGATGCCTGCTGCTCAGGCTGGCGGCGCGAGCAAGACCCGGGCGCGCTGCTGGATCGCCGCATGGGTCTGCAGCAGCCAGACGGCGGGGAATGGCTGTGCCAGCAGGTAGCCCTGCACGCTGTGGCAGCCCCAGGCGCGCACCGCTTCCAGCTGCTGGCGGGTTTCGATGCCCTTGGCGCAGACCCGGGCGCCGGCGCGGCGCGCCGCGCGGCAGGCTTCGCGCAGGCTGTCGGCACGGCAGCGGTCCTCGCGCGCATGGCCCAGGCCCCTCGCGTCCAGCGTGACGGCGTCCGGATGCAGCGCCGCCAGAGCCTCGCGGCAGGCCGGGCTGTCGTCGAAATCGCCCAGCGCCAGCTGCAGGCCGCGCCGGCGCAGCGCGGCAAAGCGGTCGATCAGGTCGGCGTCGGTCGGCACCGTGCTGGCCGGCAGTTCGATGCACAGGTGCTCCGGTGCGATGCCGCCCGCATCGAGCGCCTGCGCCAGAGCCTCGACCATTTGCGGGCGATGCAGTTGCGCGCTCGTGGCGAGCAGGGTGAACTGCAGCGGGGCGATGGTCTCGGCGGCGCGGATCAGCGGCAGCACGCTTTCCAGCAGCCAGTTGCCGATGCGGCCGAACAGCCCGAGCGCCTCGACGCCGGGCAGAAAGTCCTGCGGCGCCACCCGGCCAAGTACGGGATGCTGCCAGCGCAGCCGCACCGTATAGCCGCTGACGGCGGCGCCGGCAAAATCGGCGCGCGGCTGTAGTTGCAGGCTCAGCTCGCCGCGCTCGAGTGCGTCGGGCAGCGCCGCCAGCAACGGGGCCGCGGGCGGGGATAGCGGCTTGTCGGCGCGCGCCAGCCCGGCGCCGCCCTGGCGGTTGACCCGCAGCATGGCGTCGAACGCCTGCTGCAGGCTGCGCTCGGCCGGAACGTCGGCATGGTTGTTGGCCACGCCGATGCTGCAGGACAGGTGCAGCTCGAAGCCGTCCAAGGCGAACGGCCTGGACAGGTCGTCGGCCACGCGGCTGGCAACCTGGCCGGGATCCGGCACGCCCGCGGGCAGCGCGGTGATGACCACCAGGTCGGCCGCGGCCATCCAGTACATGGACGCGCCCGGCGGCAGCAGGCAGGCAATGCGCGCCTGCACGATGCCGCGCAGCCGGGCAGCGCGGCCAGTCCCGAGGGTTTCACAAGCGTTGGCAAAGCGGTCCAGGCGGATCGCCAGGATCGTCGCCGGCGGACCGGCCTGGGCGCGGCGTGCGGTCAGCGCGCGTACCAGCACGGACGGTTGCATCGCGCTACTGCCGCCGCTGGCAGTGCTGTCGACGAGATCGTCGGCATCAGGATCCATGCATGATCTTGCGGGCCGCCACGCAATGGCTTGCGGCGCACGCGTCTCCCCGTGTCTGAAAGGGTTCTTCGGCAGGCCGCCGGCGCGCTGCATTCACAGTCGTCGCCCGGGTGCAGCCATGCGTGCCGCGGCCGCTTGCGGGCCGCGAAGCACGATCATAAGCGAAGGGAACGGGGAGGGGCGTTGCCGATTGCGCCAAAGTGATTTGGGCGCAACTGCATTTGATTTGGATCAACGCGGCACCTTCGATCCAGGGAGGATGCGATTGACGCCGCGGTGTAACGGGGATGCCGGCACCCCGGCGCTCAGCCGGTGGTTTCTTCCTCGGGCCCGTCCTGCGGTGGCAGGCGTTCGGCCAGCACCTTGTCGATGCGCTTGCCGTCCATGTCGACGATCTCGAAGCGCCAGTCGCCCCATTGCACCGTGTCGGCAATCTGGGGCAGGCGCCCCAGCAGCAACAGCAGCATGCCGGACAGCGTGTGGTAGCGCTCCTTTTCTTCCTCGGGCACCTGGCGCAGGCCGATGCGGTCTTTCAGTTCGGGGATCGGGATCAGGCCGTCGAGCAGCCACGAGCCGTCGTCGCGCTGGACCGCCCATTGCTCGCCGGCGGCCTCGGCCTTGAATTCGCCGGTGATGGCCTCGATCAGGTCCTGCAGCGTCACCAGGCCAAGCACCTCGCCGTATTCGTCGATGACAAAGGCGATCTGCCCGCCCGAGGCGCGGAAGTTCTCCAGCAGCTCCATGCCGGTCACGCTTTCGGGCACGAACACGGCGGGCTGCACCGCGGCCTGCAGGTCCGCTTCCTCGCCGCGCAGCCGGCGCGCCAGCAACTGGCGCGCGCTGACCACGCCGATAATGTCGTGCATGCCGCCACGCACCACCGGGAAGCGCGAGTGGTCGGATTCTTCGATGCGGCGCAGATTCTCGTCCATCGAGGCTTCGACATCGAGGTAGACCACGTCCCCGCGGGGCACCATCAGTGATGCCAGTTGCCGGTCATCCAGCCTGAACACATTGCGCACCATGGTGTGCTCATGCTGCTCGATCACGCCGGCTTCGGAGCCTTCCACCAGCAGCGCATGGATTTCTTCCTCGGTCACGCCGGGGCCGCGGTCGACCTTGGTGCCGAGCAGCCGCAGCACCAGCCGCGTGGAGCTCGACAGGAGCTTGACGAAGGGGGTCGAGGCCACGGCCAGCCAGCCGATCGGGCGCGCCACCAGGCGCGCGATCGCCTCGGGCGCCATCTGGCCCAGGCGCTTGGGCACCAGTTCGCCCAGCACGATGGAAAAATAGGTCAGGCCGGCCACCACGATCGCGGTGGCCACATAGCCGGCGGTAGTCTCCGAGATGCCGAAACCCTGCAGCCACAGGCCCAGCGGCTGCGCCAGCGTTGCTTCGCCGACCACGCCGTTGAGCACGCCGATCGAGGTGATGCCGATCTGCACGGTCGAGAGGAAGCGGGTCGGGTCCTCGCCCAGCTTCGCCGCGGCAATGGCGCCGCGGTCGCCGTTCTCGATCTGGCGTTGCAGGCGTGCCTTGCGGGCTGTAACGAGTGCAATCTCGGACATCGCAAACAGGCCGTTCAGCAGGATCAGCGCCAGTAATATGGCAATTTCCATCAGGGTGCGCGCCCTCTGCGCGCCGGGTGTCTGAAAAGATCAAGCATACCATTCGCCTGTTACACGACATCGCGACTGTGATGCGCCCGCCGCAAACGGTGGCGCTTTTGCGGCCATCGGCCAAGCCTATGGATGGCTGCGATTACCTGTCAGGTATTCGCGGCGAGGCCGCCGCCATGCTGTAATACCCCGCATGGAAACGCTCACCCCTGCCTCCGAGGCCACTCTCGACTTCCCCGGACTGTTGCGCTACTGGCGCGGCAAGCGCGGCTACAGCCAACTGGCGCTGTCGCTGGCCGCCGGAGTCTCGCAGCGCCACATCTCCTTTCTCGAATCCGGACGCGCCCGCCCCAGCCGCGAGATGGTGCTGGCCCTGGCGGAGCGCCTGGGCGTGCCGCTGCGCCAGCGCAACCGGCTGCTGCTCGCCAGCGGCTTCGCCCCGGCCTACAGCGAACACGCGCTGACCGCGCCGCCGTTGCAAATGGTGCAGCAGGCAATCGCCCTGATCCTGGCCAAGCAGGAGCCGTACCCGGCCGTGGTGCTGGACCGTTTCTGGAACCTGGTCGACGCCAATGCCGCCTACCGGCGCATGTTCGACACCTTGCTCGGCGGTCGCCCGCCGGCATCGCTTGCCGACGCTCCGCACCGGATCAACCTGATGCTGACTGTATTCGACCCCGATGGCCTGTGGCCGGTGATCGAGAACGCGCGCCAGGTCGGCCGTTACCTGTTGCGGCGCGTCTGGCAGGAGCTGCAGGTGCAGGCGCACGACCAGACTGCGCGTGCGCTGTTCGCGCGCATCGCCGACTGGCATCCGGACATGGTGGGGCCGGGCGGCGTGCTGCTGCCCGAGGACGACGGCAGCGACGGGCCGCCGCCGCCGCTGTTGCCGGTGGTGCTGCATGCGGGAGCATTCCGCGCGTCGTTGTTCTCGACGCTGACCACGCTTGGCATTCCGCAGGACGTCACGCTGCAGGAGCTGCGCATCGAATGCTTCTTTCCGGCCGACGACGCCACCCGCGTCCTGTTTGAAACGCAGGGCACGGCGCACGACGGGCCCGTCAGAAGCGGTAGCGCAGGTAGATGACGTGGAAGGTGGTGCCAGGATTGGGCTCCTTGATGCCGCCATTGGACAGGTGCTGGATGCGGTAGCCCGCGGCAAAGTTGCGGTCCTTGCCTAGCATCACGCCAAGCCCGGCGTATTCCGAGAACTGGAACGCGCTGGAGATAACGTGATCGTAGGAGGTGCGCGTGCCGCTCAGCAGCCGCGCGCCCACCGACAGCTCCAGGAACGGCACCCAGGTGTGGCGCCACCATGCGATCCGCACCACCGGTGACGCGCCGAACTCCCACAGATCGTTCGGACTGTTGTTGCTGTCGCTGAGCCAGCGCGCAACATTGACCTCCCATTGCAGGTCGACCTGCCAGCCCTGCGGATTGCCCCACGCCAGGCCCGAATCCCACAGCATGGCGATCTCCGCCTTTTGCACGTGATGACTGTCGTCGAAGCCGTAGCCAAGCTGGATCGCAGGCGCCGCGCGTGCGGCTGTGCTCAGGCAACCGGCCAGCGCAAGCAGCGCCGCCATGGCGGCGCGGCGCGGCCGTCGCCACCGCTGCGCGGAGACGGTTGGAAGGAGGGGGATGCAACTCGCATGGCTGTCTTGTCTGGCTTCTTGGTCTGGTCGGCGCATGGGAAGCACGCTGAAAAGATGCTGCGTTGTTGTCAGGCAAGCCATGGGTAAACCGGCGCTTGCAGCCCCCCGGCGCTGCCTCCTTACCTTATTTGTAGTACACGGGAAGGCACGTTGGCGAGGCCGATCGTGGCCGGCACCACGACGCGGACCCAGCAGGATAAGGCCTTGGCGCGCGGCGCGCAGTGACAAAGAACAATCGTGCTAACATGCGCGGGCCGGTGCCGGCCGTCTGGCCGGCCCGGTTACGTTACGTCTTCAGGGCGGGGTGGAAGTCCCCACCGGCGGTATGCCGCGATGCGCAGCGCGTGTCCGGCGAGCCCGCGAGCGCTCGCATTCCCGTGCGAGGTCAGCAGACCTGGTGAGAAGCCAGGGCCGACGGTCATAGTCCGGATGAAAGAAGATGGACGGAGCTTGCCCGCGTGGCCTGGCGCCTGCCCGGCCCGTGGTTTGCCGAGCCCTGCGCGCGCAGGGCTCGGCGGTTCGTGCGCGTGCGGTCAGCATGGCGTGCGGGCCTTGCAGTTCCGTCGACCCTTCCCCTGGAACGCCCATTGATGCTGAACCAGGAGCGTTTCATGTCTAGCTTTTCCACCGAAGCCATTGCCCCCACGGTGTCCGCGGATGCCAACCCCAGTGCCGCCGTCGCTACGATGGCAGGCGCCGACCCGCGCGCGCTGGCGTTGCGCATCGACCAGGCCCTCGAGGCCATGCGCGAAGGCCGGCCAGTAGTCCTGCTCGATGACGACGACCGTGAGAACGAGGCCGACCTGATCCTTGCCGCCGAGCGCCTGACCCAGGCCAATATGGCCATGATGATCCGCGAATGCAGCGGCATCGTGTGCCTGTGCCTGCCGGCGGACAAGGTGCGCAGCCTGGGCCTGCGGCCGATGGTCGAGCACAACCGCAGCCAGTACGGCACCGCCTTCACGGTGTCGATCGAGGCCCGCGAGGGCGTCAGCACGGGTGTCAGCGCGGCTGACCGGATCACTACCATCCGTGCGGCGATTGCCGAGGACGCCGGCGCCGATGCCGTGGTCAGTCCCGGCCATGTGTTCCCGCTGGTGGCGCGCGACGGCGGCGTGCTCGAGCGCCGCGGGCATACCGAAGGTTCAGTCGACCTGGCGCGCATGGCGGGGCTGTCTCCCGCCGCGGTGCTGTGCGAGCTGATGAATCCGGATGGCACCATGGCGCGGCGCGCGCAAGCGCAGGCCTTTGCCGAGATGTACCGCTTGCCGGTGCTGACCATCGAGGACCTCGTCGCCTGGCGGCGCCTGCACGGCTGAAGGCTGCCGGGATGCATGGATCGGGGTGCGCCGGCGCGCCGCAATGCATGCATCCTGTGCGACAATGCGGATCGTTTTTTCCCGTCTACATGAGGGCAATTCCATGATGTTCCGCATGTTTCGACACGCAGCCGCGCTGGCTGGCTGCGTGTTCGGCCTGGCCCTGCCGCAGGCGCACGCCGATGACGGCGCTGTGCCGGCCACCGACGTGGCGCCGGCCTCTGCATCCCGGCCGGCCGCTGCCGCCGGCCTCTACGAGTGCCAGGTACCTGGCTCCGGCACCGTGTTCCGCTCCACCCCCAAGGAAGGTTGCCGCCTGGTGGCCGCGCCCGATCCCGGCGCGCCCGACCCGCAGCGCTGGCTGCCGCTGATGGGCGCCAATGGCGTGATTTCCTATTTCGATCAGTCGACGGTGCGCCGCCAGGGCACGCAGGTTGGCGTGGTGGTGATGCGCAATTCGCCGTCGGGCGTGATCCGCACCGCCAGCGGCGAACCGATCCGTTCCTCGCTCAAGCGCATGGTGCTGAACTGTGCCACGTCGATGTTTGCCGTGGTCGAGCAGACCCTCTACAGCAAGCGCTTTGCGCGCGGCGAATCGCTCTACACCATCCGCGCGCCACAGTCCGGCACCTTCCAGGTGGCCGGTCCCGGCACCATCGCCGGGGAGCTGCTGCGCAAGCTGTGCCGCTAAGCCGCCGGCCGCGCGGTACAGCCTGTTGCGACCTGGCTTATTCGTCCACGTGGCGCGATTTCCATTGGCCGTTGGACTGCTTGCAGAACCAGCCGCTCCAGTGCTCTTCGGCACTGCCGCGCTTGAGGTCTGACTTCAGGCGCCGGCACGGCTGGCCCTTGTCGGTCTTGCTCTCGACCGGGGTGATGGTGCCATCGATCTGCTGGCGCCGGCCCGCTGCCGGGTAGGTCCATGCCACGGACTGGCCGTCGGCGGTGTCGTTCAGCGCGGCACGCACTGACTTGGCCAGCGACGCGCCTTCCTTGTCGTTGAGCGTGCCGATGATGGTGCCGCTCAGGTAGTTGTCGAAGTACGCATGCGCCGGCGCGGCGCAGAGCAGCACGGCCCCCAGCGCGCCTGCAAGTGCGGCACGCAGGGCGGGGCGGGCGAGGCTGGCAGAGGATGAGTTTTGCCGGGTCAGCATGGCGGTTCCTTGTGGCTACATGGTGGCGTTCGAGTGGCATTGTAAGCGCAATGCGGGGCGGTGGACGACGATTGCAGACGCGCCTCGCCCACTGCGGCCACCGGGCCGCGGTTGACACGTGCCTGCCCCTGACCTAGCGTTGATTTCTGCCCCGTCGCGCCGTCGGCACGACGGGCGCTCATTCCTGCGAGAGGAGATCCCATGACGCTGCGCTATCTCACAATCGGCCTGGCCGTCGCCTGCGCCTTTGGCACGGTGCACGCCCAGACCGCGGGCAAGGCCGATCAGTTCAGTCCGTACACCGACGGTGCCAAGCAGGACAAGTTCAGCACCTACACCGATGGGGCCAGGCAGGACAAGTTCAGCCCGTACACCGACGGCGCAAAAAGCGACAACGTGACCGCACTGAACCCGGGCGCCAGGCCCGACCAGATGGAGCCGATCCAGGGCGGGGCGCAGAAGTCGTTCGACTCGTTCAGCCAGGGCGGCATGAACAGCGGCAAGTTCGATCCCTATTCCGAAGGCGCCAAGAGCGGCAAGTTCGATCCCTACAGCGAAGGCGCCAAAAAGTAACAGTGTATTAAGCGGGCCGGACGCGTTCCGGCCCGCGCCGGTGCGCGACCGGGGTGGCCGATCGAGGCTGACCGCGCCGAGGCTCGCGGCGATGTGACCTCATCGCCCGCAAAGCCATGCGTGGAGCGGCTTTCGGGCAACTTGGCCAACATTTTGTTTCAAACCTTGCGTGATCGAAACGTGACTTCTGCGTCTCGAATTGCTATGGTTTATTGCGCATCGCAACAACCCGGACACGGTGCCCCGCGGGCAGACTGCCCCGCGCCAGGGCCTCGCCACTCGGCGCCGGCCTCATCTCTTGCCGTGTCCTTCATCGTTCAGGCCGCCGATGCCGGCCACTCCGATTCAACCGCTCACCCTGGCATACATGTCACAGATCGCCACGCCACGAATAGCCGTACCGTTTACCTTGCCCGCTGCCGGGCCGGGGGCGCGCCGCCGCGCCGGAGCGCGGATCGCGGCCTGGCTCGGCGGCGGGGCGCTGGCACTGTGCGCGATCGCGGCCCATGCGTTCGACTTCGACACCGTCGCCGCGCGCGCGCGCCAGCTGGCGGCGTCGCCTTACAAGGCGCCGGCACAGAACCTGCCGCGCGAGCTGCGCGAGCTGACCTACGAGCGCTACCGCGAGATCGAGTACAAGCCCGAGCGCTTCGCCTGGCGCGGCACGCGTTCGCCGTTCGAGCTGTCGTTCTTCCACGAGGGCATGGTGTTCGACCAGCCCGTGCGCATCCATGAAGTGGTGGGCAACAACGTGCGGGAATTCCGCTTCGACCCCTCCGCGTTCAACTACGGCCCGCACAAGGTCGATGCCGCCAAGCTGAAAGGGCTGGGCTACGCCGGCTTCCGCATCCTGTATCCGCTGAACCAGGGCAAGCGCAAGGACGAACTTGCGTCGTTCCTCGGCGCCAGCTACTTCCGCGCGCTCGGCAGGGACCAGTGGTACGGGCTCTCGGCACGCGGCCTGGCGGTGGATACCGCGCTCAACTCGGGCGAGGAATTCCCGCGTTTCGTCGAATACTGGATCGAGCGCCCCGGCGTCAATGCCAAGGAAATCACCATCTATGCGCTGATGGATTCGCGCCGCATGAGCGGAGCGTATCGCTTCACCATCAAGCCCGGCGCGGAGACCGCGATGGAGGTCAAGTCGCGCCTCTACCTGCGCGAGAACGTGACCAAGCTTGGCCTCGCGCCGCTGACCAGCATGTACCTGTTCGGCGAGAACCAGCCGGCGCCGGCGCAGGATTTCCGCCCCGAGGTGCACGACTCGGACGGCCTGTCGATCCACCTGGGCACCGGCGAGTGGGTCTGGCGTCCGCTGGTCAATCCCAAGCGGCTGCTGGTGACGTCGTTCGCCGCGACCAATCCGCAGGGCTTCGGGCTGATGCAGCGCGACCGCAGCTTCAACAGCTACCAGGAGATCGGCGCGTGGTATGAGCGCCGGCCCAGCGGCTGGGTGCAGCCTCGCGGCAACTGGGGCTCGGGCCGGGTGGAGCTGGTGCAGATCCCGACGCCGGACGAGACCAATGACAACATCGTCGCGTACTGGGTGCCCGACAACCCGCCCAAGCCGAAGCAAGCCTTCGACTACGAATACCGCCTGCTGTGGCAGAAGGACGGCGAGCAAGAGCCGCCGCTGTCGTGGGTGACCCAGACCCGCCTGGGCCAGGGCCAGAGCCGCAGCAAGGAGGACACGAGCTTTTCGCTGGTGGTGGACTTCGAAGGCCCGGCCTTCCGCAGGCTGCCGGCGGACGTGCGCATCGACCCGGTGGTTTCGGCCGATGCCAACGGCGAGCTGTTGAAGACGTCGGTGCAGCGCAATGACGCGACCGGCGGCTGGCGCATGACGATGCTGATGCGCCGCAAGGACGAAACCAAGCCGGTAGAGTTGCGCGGCTATCTTCGCAACGGCAATACAACCCTGTCCGAGACGTGGAGCTACATCTTACCCCCCGCCTAAAGCAGCGACCGGCCCAGGCGGCGGCATGCGAGCGCTATCTCGACCGCCTGCCCGTATCGCCTGAAGTGCGCAGCGAACTGCTGGCCGACAGCGCCGGCATGGCCGCCGCGGCGGCTCCCGCCACGCCGCTGGCTTCGGTGACGCCGGTGATCCCGGTCACCGCCGACGGCCGCGACGCGCAGGAGGCGATCACGCGCCTGCAGTCGCGCCTGGCCGGCAAGGAAGCGCCGCCGGCGCACGGCAGCAGCGCCTACGCCTCGGTGCAGCGGCGTTTCGCCATGGCCTACGGCAATCCGCAGGTCGGCGGCGCGCCGCTGCTGCACCGGCGCGAAGACGGCACCGTGAAGGCCGACACCGGCCCCGCGCCCGAGCGCAGCTCGATGGTGCCGCGCCAGTGGCCGCCGCATATCGTCACCGGCTGGCTGCGCAACACGTGGCGCCGCATGCTTGGGCGCCCCCCGGTGCCCGAGACCTGGGACACGCTGCACGACGGCCCCGACGCCGAAGGCAAATGGCATCCCGCCGGCTCGCACCGGCGCTGGGTGCTGCTGGCACTGGTCGCCGTCCAGACCGTGCTGGCCACGTACTTCATGACCAACGTGCTGCCGTACCACGGCACCGATCCGCTCGAGATTGCCATCCTGGTGCTGTTCGCCATCCTGTTCTCCTGGGTGTCGGCCGGCTTCTGGACCGCGATGATGGGCTTCCTGGTGCTGGCCAAGGGCGGCGACAAGCATCTGATCTCGCGCTCGGCGGTGCCAGACCGGCCCGACGCGCCGATAGCGGCCGAGGCCCGCACCGCGATCATCATGCCGATCTGCAATGAAGACGTCACGCGCGTCTTCGCGGGCTTGCGCGCCACCTATGAATCGCTGTCGCGCACCCCGCACCTGTCCAACTTCGATTTCATCGTGCTGTCGGACAGCGGCAATCCGGACCTGCGCACCGCCGAGCACGATGCCTGGATGGAACTGTGCCGCGCGGTCGGCGGCTTCGGCCGCATCTTCTATCGCTGGCGCCGCCATCGCGTCAAGCGCAAGACCGGCAACGTGGCCGATTTCTGCCGCCGCTGGGGCAGCAAGTACCGCTACATGGTGGTGCTCGACGCCGACAGCGTGATGAGCGGCGACTGCCTGGCCACGCTGGTGCGGCTGATGGAAGCCAACCCGGGTGCCGGCATCATCCAGACCGCGCCGCTGGCGGTGGGCCGCGAAACGCTGTATGCACGCGTGCAGCAGTTCGCCACGCGCGTGTACGGGCCGCTGTTCACCGCCGGGCTGCACTACTGGCAACTGGGCGAGTCGCACTACTGGGGCCACAACGCCATCATCCGCGTCAAGCCGTTCATCGAGCACTGCGCGCTGGCGCCGCTGCCGGGCCGCGGCCCGCTGTCGGGCGAGATCCTGTCGCACGACTTTGTCGAGGCCGCACTGATGCGCCGTGCCGGCTGGGGCGTGTGGATTGCCTACGACCTCGAGGGCTCGTACGAAGAACTGCCGCCCAACCTGCTCGACGAGGTCAAGCGCGACCGCCGCTGGTGCCAGGGCAACCTGATGAACTTCCGGCTGTGGCTCAAGCAGGGCTTCCACGTGGTGCACCGCGCGGTGTTCCTGACCGGGATCATGGCGTACCTGTCGGCGCCGCTGTGGCTGCTGTTCCTGCTGCTGTCGACGGCGATGCTGGCCAAGCACGCGCTGGTGCCGCCGGAATACTTCACGCAGCAATACCAGTTGTTCCCGACCTGGCCCGAGTGGCATCCGGAAAAGGCGCTGGCGCTGTTCTCGGCCACGGCGACGCTGCTGTTCCTGCCCAAGCTTGCCAGCGTGGCGCTGCTGATGAAGCAGGCGCGGCGCTACGGCGGCGCGGTGCAGCTCTTTGCCAGCATGCTGATCGAGGTGCTGCTGTCCGCGCTGCTGGCGCCCACGCGCATGCTGTTCCATACCAAGTTCGTGATCGCGGCGTACAGCGGCTGGGGCATCTCGTGGAAATCGCCGCCGCGTGAAGATGCCGAGACCACCTGGGGCGAAGCCTTCCGCCGCCACGGCTGGCATACCGCGCTGGGGCTGGCGTGGGGCGGGCTGGTGTACTGGCTGAACCCGTCCTATGTGCTGTGGCTGCTGCCGATCGTCGGCTCGCTGGCGCTGTCGATCCCGCTGTCGGTGATGCTGTCGCGGGTTTCGCTGGGCCGCGCTTCGCGCAACGCCGGGCTGTTCATGATCCCGGAAGAAACGCTGGTTCCGCGCGAGATCGTCGAAACCCAGCAGCATGTCGAAAATGCCGCCGAAACCCCGAACTTCGTCGACGCCGTGGTGGACCCGGTCACCAACGCGCTAATGTGCGCCACCGCGACGCCGCGCGTGGTGCAGCCGGAATCGGCACGCAAGCGCCACGAGAGCCTGGTCGAGCATGCGCTGACGCACGGGCCGCGCGCGCTTACGCCGGCGCAGAAGCACGTGCTGCTGGGCAACCCGTTCGCGCTGGCGCGCCTGCATGAACTGGTATGGGGCTCGCCGCTGGCCGACGCGGGCTGGAAGGACACGCGCATGCTGGTGCGGCGCGCCGCCAACGTGGTGCCGCTGCGCCCCCGCGCCGCTTAAGGCGTGTTGCCTGAAACAAAAAAACGGCCCGCATCAGCGGGCCGTTTTTGTTGGCACCGGCGCGCAGGTCAGCGCAACGCAGCGCTGCAGATCGGGCCGTTGATATAGACGTCGCCGATGCGGCGCTCGCCGCGGTCCTTGCGCGTCATGTAGCGGAACAACATGCTGACGCCCAGCTTGGTCAGGATCTCGACATCGCGGTTCGCGCAGATATTGCGCTGCAGCGGCGCGGCGTAGTTGACCTCGAAGCTGGCCAGGTCCAGCATCGGCCCGCGGTAGTTGGTCAGTTCCAGTTGGAACAAGACGTGTTTGCCCGGAACCGACTGGCAGCGGCGCAGGCGGGTTTCGCCGTCGATCTCGATCGGCAGGGCATCGTTGAGCTGGCGGCAGGCGCGCGCCAGCACGTTGTCAGGGCGGGTGGCGTTGCGCAGCAGTTCGGGCACGCCGGCGGCGCCGGTATTCTGGCCGGTGGCCGCGCCCTTGAGCATGCGCGCCACGGGGTCGGCTTCATCGGCCGCGGGAACCAGCAACGGGACGCTGGCATTGCGCAACTGCGCCGGCGCCGCCTTGGCCGTCTGGGGCAGCGGCAGCAGCAGCACGACCGCGAAAGCGGCGGTGCCCAGCGAAGCGGAAAGCGGCGTTTGTCGTATTCTCATGCAGGCTAATGTTGCGGGGACCTGTACTGTCGTCCCTCTCTGCGAGGCCGACGGCGAGTCTTACGCCGACAGGCTGGCATTGTACCCTCCACGCCGGCACGCATGAAAGTCGCACCCTGCAAGCGTCGTAGCGTTGCCGCCATGCCATGCCCATGAACAACGGGGCCTGACACCACTATTCACCAAACCTGCCAGCTTTGCCAGCTTTGCCGGACCCGACTTCGGCGACGCAATGCAGCAGGGCGGTCATGCTGCGCCAACGGCCGCGTGCCAACGTCGCCGGGTCCGCGGCTGCGTTGGTTATGTTGTGCAACAATTGCGTCTTTCCCCGGGGGCTGCCCCGGCCGCTCGGTCGCGCAGGGCAGCGCCATCGCCCCCGCCATTGCCCTCGGATACTGTCCTCCATGCCTCATCCCCCAAGCGCCGCGTCGACGCCGCGTTTCCCTGCCTGGCTGCTGATCTGCGGCTCGCTGATGGCGATCGCGCCGCTGTCGATCGACATGTACCTGCCGAGTTTCCCGACACTGGCCGGCGACCTGGGCGTCGACATCGGCCAGGTCCAGCTGACCCTCGGCACCTTCCTGGTCGGGCTGGCGCTCGGACAGGCCTTCTATGGTCCCTTCAGCGACCGCTTCGGGCGCAAGCCGCCGCTCTATGTCGGGCTATGTCTTTACATCATCGCCGCGGTGGGCTGCGCGCTGGCGCGCAACGTGGAATCGCTGATGCTTTGGCGCTTCCTGCAGGCGCTGGGGGGCTGTGCCGGCATGGTCATGGCCCGGGCGGTGATCCGCGACCGGCTCGAGGCGCATGAATCGGCGCGGGCGTTTTCCTCGCTGATGCTGGTGATGGGGGTTGCGCCGATCCTGGCACCGATCATCGGCGGCGCGGTGCTGACCGTATCGGGCTGGCGCGCCATCTTCTGGGTGCTGGCGGGGGCCGGCCTGCTGATCCTGCTGCTGGTCCACCTGCGCATGGAGGAATCGCTGGACCGCGGCCAGGCGGCGCCGCTGCGGCTCGGCACCGTGGCCCGCAGCTACGCGGAACTGCTGCGCGACCGCGAGTTCCTGGGTTATTCGCTGTCGGCCGGCTTCGGCTCGGCGGGCATGTTTGCGTATATCTCGGGCTCGCCCTTCGTGCTGATCGAACTGCACGGCATCGCGCCGTCGCACTATGGCTTTGTGTTCGGCGCCAATGCGCTCGGGCTGATCACGATGTCGCAGCTCAATGCCCGGCTGGTGCGCGGGCGCTCGCTCGACCAGGTGCTGGGGGCCACGCTGCTGGCGGCGCTGGCCGCGGGGCTGGTGCTGGCACTGGCCGCGCTGGCGGGCATGGCGGTGCTGCCGGTGCTGCTGGGCGGGTTCTTCGTGTTTATCGGTGCGCTGGGCTGCGTCTCGCCGAACGCCTCGGCGCTGGCGCTGGCGCACCAGGGGCATCGCGCCGGCACGGCTTCGGCGCTGATGGGGACGTTGCAGTTTTCGCTCGGCACGCTCGGCGGCGCCGCGGTCAGCGTATGGCGCGACGGCAGCGCGCTGCCGCTGGGCGTGGTGATGGCGGCCTGCGGCGCCGGCGCGGTGCTGATGCGACATTACGGGCGTTCAGGCGCACACGCGCGCCCGAGCGCCCGCTGAAGCCGCGCCGCGCCAGTTCAGGCGGCCTGCTGTGCCGCGGCTTGCTCCGCGGCGGCGTGCGGTACCCCGGCCTGCTGCACCACCACCATGTGCGCCGGCATCGGCGCGGCGTAGCCGGCCTGGCCAAAGCATTCGCGGATGACGCGGTTGGTGTCGAAATAGACTTGCCAGTAATGGTCGTTATGGCAATAGGGCCGCACCGCCAGCACCGGGCCGACCAGCGTGAACTCGAGGATTTCGACGTCGACCGGCGGCTCGGCCAGCACGTTGGGGATCGCCGCGATGCGGCTCTTCAGCAGCGCCACGGCGTCGGCCACGTCGGTGCTGCCGGCCAGCTGCGCTTTCAGTTCCACGCGCCGGAACGCATTGGCGGTGAAATTCTGGATGGTGTCGCTGAAGATCTTGTTGTTGCCGATCACGGTCTGGACATTGTCCGGCGTATCCAGCGTGGTGGCGAACAGGCCGATTTCGCGCACCGTTCCGGTCACGCCGCCGATGGTGACGAAGTCCCCCACCTTGAACGGGCGCAGTACCACCAGGAAGGCGCCGGCGGCGAAGTTTGCCATCAGCCCCGACCAGGCCATGCCGATGGCCACGCCGGCGGCGGCGATCAGCGCGGCAAAGGTGGTGGTCTGGATGCCGAAGAAGCCGAGGATGCCGATCACCAGCACCACGTTCAGCGTCACGGTGACGATGGAGCCGACATAGCGCAGCAGCGTGGGGTCGACCTTCTGCTTGCCGAGCGCATTCTGCACCATGCGCACGACAAAATGGATCAGCCAGCGGCCAATGACCCAGAAGGCGAGGGCCGCCAGGATCTTGACGCCGAATTCGGTGGCGTAGGAGACCACCAGGGTCTTGAGGTTGTCGAAGGTAGAGGCGTCCATCGGCGTATTCCTTTCGTGTTGGTGTAACCGGCCAGCCGCCGGCCCAACATCCCCCGAACCAGCCGGCTGCGGCGTGCGAGCCCCTGCGCGTTGCGCGCAATTCCCGGGCACGGCAATTATTGAGAGGCCGTGCGTGGAAGTGCAAGCAAATAATTGTTAAGACAAGCCGCCTTGCACGGCCCGTCTGTTTAGATCGGAAAGGCGCTGGCGGGTATTACCAGTTGGTTTCGCGCTCGGGGGTGGCGGAAATCCGGTGCAGCGTCAGGTCGGCGCCGTTGAACTCGCCCTCGGCGTCGAGGCGGATGCCCACCAGCCGCTTCAGCGTGCCATAGACCAGCGTGCCGCCGGCCAGCGCCACCACGATGCCCAGCAAGGTGCCGAGCAACTGCGCGCCGAGCGACACCCCGCCAAGGCCTCCCAGCGCCTTCGCGCCGAAGATGCCCGCGGCGATGCCGCCCCAGGCGCCGCACAGCCCGTGCAGCGGCCACACGCCCAGCACGTCGTCGATATGCCATTTGTTTTGCGCCAGCGTGAACATATAGACGAACAGCGCGCCCGCCACGGCGCCGGTGACCAGCGCGCCCAACGGATGCATCAGGTCCGAGCCCGCGCATACCGCCACCAGGCCGGCCAGCGGCCCGTTGTAGACGAAGCCCGGATCGTTGCGTCCGGCCAGCCAGGCGGCCAGCGTGCCGCCGGCCATCGCCATCAGCGAATTGATCGCCACCAGGCCGCTGATCTTGTCGACGGTCTGCGCGCTCATCACGTTGAAGCCGAACCAGCCCACCGCCAGAATCCAGGCGCCCAGCGCCAGGAACGGGATGTTCGAGGGCGGATGCGCGCTGATGCGGCCATCCTTCTGGTAGCGGCCGCGGCGCGCGCCCAGCAGCAGCACCGCCGGCAGGGCAATCCAGCCGCCCAGCGCATGCACCACCACCGAACCGGCAAAGTCGTGGAACGGCGCGCCGGTCACGCGCGCGATCCAGTCCTGCACGCCGAAGCGCTGGTTCCATACCATGCCCTCGAAAAACGGGTAGACAAAACCCACCAGCACGAAGGTGGCGACCAGCTGGGGATTAAAGCGGGAGCGTTCGGCAATACCGCCGGAGATAATCGCCGGAATCGCCGCGGCAAAGGTCGCCAGGAAAAAGAACTTGACCAGTTCATAACCGTTCTTCTGGGCCAGCGTTTCGGCGCCGGAAAAGAACTGCACCCCATAGGCAATGGTGTAGCCGATAAAGAAATAAGCGATGGTGGAGACCGCGAAATCCACCAGGATCTTTACCAGCGCATTGACCTGGTTCTTCTTGCGCACCGTGCCGAGTTCGAGGAACGCAAAGCCGGCGTGCATGGCCAGCACCATGATGGCGCCGAGCAGGATAAACAGCGCGTCGGTGCCGGTCTTCCAGTTGTCCATAGTGACCTCATGCTCAAAATGGGCGCACCAGTATGCAAAAAGCGTTCCACAAACGGCTGCATCCTGGTGCCGCTTGCACCGTGCCGGGTAAAACCCCGCACCGGCATGCCGCACGTGGCCCGATTCCGTGGGAGCCGCCGCCGTCGGGACGCTGCCGCCAGCGGGGCGCCCCGCGCCAGAATGGCGCCGGCAAGGTGCGGCGGGCGATCCGTTATGGTGCGTCGCCCCATTTGAGGGAATCTGTCCTATGCTGTTTAGCTTTGAGGGCGCGATTTCGGGCGCCCGGTCCCGGCGCGGCTGCGGCCCGGTAAAATGCGGCGCCTGGCAAGCGCGAACAGCAGTGGAAATTGCCCGCTAACCGGCCTCAAGCAAGGATTTGCGGGTTTTTTTGTCGCATTGGTGCCACTGGGGATTGCTCAACGCGCGACGGGCAGATTAGACTGCGCCGATCGATGGCCTGCCGCGAGGCACGCACATCGGTGACGACGACCAACAAGGGA
This sequence comes from Cupriavidus alkaliphilus, assembly GCF_014191175.1. Classification (NCBI taxonomy): domain Bacteria; kingdom Pseudomonadati; phylum Pseudomonadota; class Betaproteobacteria; order Burkholderiales; family Burkholderiaceae; genus Cupriavidus; species Cupriavidus alkaliphilus. The sequence continues at coordinate 429,513 of NZ_JACHWE010000002.1, forward strand.
AATCAGCCATGAATAAAGGTGAACTGGTATCGGCCATCGCCGCGGAAGCAGAATTGAGCAATGCCGCCGCCGAGCGTGCGCTCAACGCAGCGCTGGACAGTATCAAGAAGGCAGTGGCAAAGGGCGATTCTGTAACGCTGGTGGGTTTTGGCAGCTTCAGCGCCGGCAAGCGCGCTGCCCGTACCGGCCGCAATCCGCGCACCGGCGAAACCATCAAGATTCCGGCCGCCAAGACGGTCAAGTTCTCGGCAGGCCAGGGTTTCAAGGACGCCGTGAACAAGAAAAAGTAAGCAGTTTGCGTCCATAGCGAAAGAAGCGGCCTGGCAGGCCGCTTTTTTTATGCGCCGCGCCCGCCGGCAACGGCGCGGCGATCCGGGTTAAACTGCCGGCGCCCGCAGCCGGCAATCCCGCCCCCGCAATCTTCGTATCCCGCATCATGAATGACCTGTCCCACCAGCTTTCCATGACCGTGCTGATGACGCCGGACATGGCCAACTTCTCCGGCAACGTCCACGGCGGCACCATCCTCAAGTACCTGGACATGGTGGCGTATGCCTGCGCCAGCCGCTACGCCGGCCGCTACGTGGTCACGCTGTCGGTGGACCAGGTGGTGTTCCGCCAGCCCATCCACGTTGGCGAGCTGGTGACCTTCCTGGCATCGGTCAACTACACCGGCCGCAGTTCGATGGAGATCGGCATCAAGGTGGTGACCGAGAACATCCGCAGCAAGCTGGTGCGCCATACCAACAGCTGCTACTTCACCATGGTGGCGGTGGACGACAACGGCACCCCCGCCGAGGTGCCGCCGCTGGAGCCGCGCGACGAGGTCGAGCGCCAGCGCTTTGCCGCCGCGCAGCAGCGCCGCGCGCTGCGCCAGGAAATGGAAAAGCGCCACGGCGACATCAAGTCGTCGGTGAACTGACTGCCGATGCCCAGCGATACCATGAAGTGCTACCACCGAATCGTTCGCACCCTGCTGGCCGCCAGCTGCGTGGCCGCCGCCGCGGGTGCCAGTGCCGAGGAGATCGGCAGCGTCAGCACCAATTTCCGCATGACCGGCTCCGACAAGGTCGTGATCGAAGCCTATGACGACCCGCAGGTGGACGGCATTACCTGCTACGTGTCGCGCGCCCGCACCGGCGGCATCAAGGGCCAGCTTGGCATGGCGGAAGACCCGCCCGAGGCCTCGATCGCGTGCCGGCAGGTGGGGCCGATCGGCTTCAAGGCGCCGATCAAGCAGCAGGACAATGTCTTTTCCGAGCGCATGTCGATCCTGTTCAAGGCGCTGCACGTGGTGCGCGCGGTCGACCGCAAGCGCAATACGCTGGTCTACCTGACGTATTCGGACCGCATCGTCAGCGGCAGCCCGCAGAACAGCGTGACCGCCGTGCCGGTGCCGGCCGGCACGGTGATTCCGGTGAAGTAACCCGGGTCGGCCTTACACCTCGGAATCAGGGCGCCAGCGCCGCGGTCTCCGCCTGGCAATCGCGCGATGGCCGCGCACCCGCGGCGCGCGCGGCAGCCACTTCACTGCGGGCCCGTTCCAGGTCGGCACGGAAGGTGGGATCGGCATGCAGCCGTGCCACCGTGGCCGCCGCCATGGTGCGGCCAGCGTTGACATCGCTCTGCCAGTGCACGTTGCACACCACGCGGCTTTGCCCGAAGGCCTGGCCGCGCGCCAGCAGTTCATTGGTGCGCGCCGGCTCGATCTCGGTCAGGATCAGCGCCCAGGCCCAGCCGATGGCGCTGTGGCCGGACGGGTAGGAGCCATCCTTCTCCAGCTTGGCGGCCTCGGCCTGCGTGCACATCGCGGTCTTGGTGGCCACGAACGGGCGGGTGCGCTTGTAATGGTCCTTGGCCTTGTACGTGGACAGGCCGGCATCGACCAGGCTGCGGCGCAGCAGCATGTTCAGGTATGGCGTGTCTTTCTCGCTGACGGGCACCCCCAGCGCGCAGGAGAAGGTGCTGGCGGCCTGCGGGAACGTCAGCACGGCATCGTCGGACGCCAGTTGCCAGCGTGGCGAACCGCGCAGCGGACCGGCCTGGCGCGCGGAGTCCTCGTCCAGCGCCAGCGCGGCCGAGCCCGGCGCCGGCGGCGCGGGCAGCAGCTTCAGGCTGTCGGGACGCGCATCGGCGGCGAGGTAGCCGGCCGGCACCCCGGGACGCAGCTCCGGCACCGCGGCCAGGTTGGTGCCACCGGCGGCGCAGCCGGCCAGCAGCGCGGCCAGCGCTGCCGCGCCAAGCATCCGCACGGGGTGGGAAAGGGAGGAATCCGGCTTGGCTTGGTCCGTCAATTTGTTTTCCTGGTGAGGGATCGGATCGAGGCGGTCGCGCCGCACTGGCTTACGCGGCGGCGTCGAACAGCTTGCGCAGGTTCGATTTCATGATCTTGCCATTGGCATTGCGCGGCAGCATCTCGTGGTAAATCAGGATACGCACCGGCACCTTGAATGCTGCCAGTCGCTCGCGCACGAAATCCTGCAGCTCGGCTTCGCTCGCGTGCATGCCCGGCTTGAGGCTGACCACGGCGGCCGGCTCCTCGCCCAGGGTCCGGTGCGGCAGCCCTACCACCGAGGCGTCCATGACCGCGGGATGCTCGTACAGCGCGCTTTCCACTTCGATGCAGTAAATGTTCTCGCCGCCGCGGATCAGCATGTCCTTCATCCGGTCGACGATGTAGACGTAGCCCTCGTCATCCAGCCGCGCAATGTCGCCGGTGCGCAGCCAGCCATCGACAAAGGTCTGGGCGGTGGCCTCGGGCTTGTTCCAGTAGCCGCGCACGACATTGGCGCCGCGCGCCATCAGTTCGCCGGTTTCCCCCGGCGGCAGCGCCTGCCCGCGGCCGTCGACTACCTTCATTTCGCCGATCGGCAGCGCCGGGCCGCTGCTGTCCGGGCGCATCACGTACTCTTCGGCGCTGTGGCTGGTGAAGGTGGACGAGGTTTCGGTCATGCCCCAGCCTATGCCCGGCGCGGCCATGGGGAAGACTTCGCGGATGCGCCGGACCAGCTCGGGCGAGGCCGGCGCGCCGCCGTAGTTGATGTTCTCGAGCGACGACAGGTCGAAGCGGGCGCGCTCTGGATGCTCGAGGATCTGCCACGCGATGGTCGGCACGCCGCCGGCCGCGGTGCAGCGCTCGCGTTCGATCAGCTCCATGCCGCGCAGCGCATCCCAGCGGTGCAGCAGCACGATCTTGCCGCCGGTGGCGATGGCGCCGTTGAGCACCGCCATGCAGCCGGTGACGTGGAAGAACGGCACCGCCAGCAGCATCGATTTCTGCGGCGCGGCCGGATCGGGTGCAGGGATCGGCTCGCCGCGGCGCAGCAGGTTGCGCAGCGGACTGAAGCCGCCGGCCACCGCCACCGAGGTGGAGTTGCGGTGCGTGCCGAGCGCGCCCTTGGGCTTGCCGGTGGTGCCGGAGGTGTAGAAGATGGTGGCGTCGTCGTCGGGGTCGATGTCGACCGCAGGCGGCGCCTGCTCCGGCAGCGCCGCCCAGTTCGCCGAAGGGCCGATCACGCTTTCCAGCGCCGTCACGCGCGGGCCGGCCGGTGCGGCGCCAGCGCGCGCGACGTAGATGCGTTCCAGCGCCGGACAGCCGGGCAGGTGTTCGAGGATGCGGTCGAGTCGCTCCGCATCGACGATGGCGACTCGGCTGCCGGAATCGGCGAGGCCATATTCCAGCTCCTGGCCGGTCCACCACGCATTGAGCGGGGTCACGATGGCGCCGGTCAGCAGCGCGCCGTAGAACGCCACCGGCCATTCGGGCAGGTTGCGCATGGCCAGCGCCACGCGGTCGCCCTTGCGCACGCCGTCGCGCACCAACGTGTGGGCCATGGCGATGGCGGCGCGCAGGAACGCATCGTAGGAGACGCGCTCGTCTTCGTACACCACGAAGGTGCGTTCGGCAAACGCGCGCGTGGCCAGCAGCAGCTCACGCAGTGTGGGCGGCGCGTTCTTCCAGACGGTGGTGGGGATGCCGCGGATCACGCGCGTCTCGGTTTCGAACGGCGCGCCCGGCGCGGTCAGGCGGGCGTGAGCCTCGGCCAGCGACATGACCGGCCAGGTGCCGGCCGACTGCGGATTGCTCGACATGGACTGCCTCCCGGAACTGCACTGCAGGTTGAGGGAAATGCAGGAAGGCGGCCGGCGCAATCAGCGCCGGCCGCCTGGCAACGCTTGCGTCAAAGGCTCAGATGGTCACGCCGCCGTCCACCACCATGGCCTGGCCGGTCATGAAGGTGCTGGCCGCGGAGGCCAGGAACACGGCCGCGCCGGCGATCTCGATGGGTTCGCCGATGCGGCGCAGCGGGGCGCCCTGGGTGGACTGCTTGTAGCGCTCGGGATCTTCCCACAGCGCGCGCGCGAAGTCGGTCTTGATCAGTCCCGGCGCGATGCAGTTCACGCGCACATTGTGCGGCCCGAACTCGACCGCGAGGTTGCGCGCCAACTGGAAGTCGGCGGCCTTGGAAATGTTGTAGACGCCGATGGTGGGCGAGCCGCGCAGGCCGCCGATCGACGACACGATGATGATCGAGCCATCCTTGCGGTCGATCATCTGCGGCGCCACCATCTGGATCAGCCAATGGTTGGAGATGACGTTGTTGTCCAGCACCTTGCGGAACTGGTCGTCCGACACGCCGCTCATCGGCCCGTAGTAGGGGTTGGACGCGGCATTGCAGACCAGCACGTCGATCTTGCCGAAGGCGCGGTTGGTCTCGTCGACCAGGCGCTGCAGGTCGTCCTTCGAAGAGATGTTGGCCGGGACGGCGATCGCGGTGCCGGCGCCGTGGCGGGCGTTGATCGCATCCACCACTTCCTGGCAGGCCTCGGCCTTGCGCGAGGAAATCACGACCTTGGCGCCCTGTACGGCCATCTGCTCGGCGATGGCGCGGCCGATGCCGCGCGAAGAGCCCGTGACGATGGCAACCTTGCCCGTCAGATCGAACAATGACATGGAGTCTCCTGTATGGCTGCGCCGGCGTCAGCGATGCTGGCCGGCTTGTGCTGGCGGCGGGGTGCCGCGCTGTTGTCCTGCAGACGCGCCCGCAGGCGGCATCGCCGGGACATTATGTGGCGCGGCCATGGCCGCGTCCACAGCGCCGGGTGGCGGTTACAGGCCTTATCAGCAATCTTTCTGCCGGCAATGCGCGCGGTGCATGGAGCCGATGCTGCAGGGCGAAGCCGCTGCGATTCAGCTGCCGGCGGATGCCGTCGCAGGCGCCAGCAAGTCAGGCAGCGCAGCCATCAGGCCCTGGCGCAACTCGTCGTCCAGCACGATGCCGAAGCGCGCCGACAGGGCCTGCACCACGGCGTCGGCATGCTGCAGGTGCGTGCGGCGCACGCTGCCGTCCGGGGCGCGCTCGGCCAGTTCCCCATTGGCCAGCGTCACACGCGTACCGGCATCGGTGCGCGCGGCCATCAAGCGCTGCAGGAAGACGCTCTCCGGGTGCGTCGAGACATACCAGTTGCGCGCGACGAAATCGATCGGCGGCTGCGGCGTCAGGTCGAACCGGTAGACCGGGATCCAGCCTGCATCGCCGCGTGCCTGCAGGTCGTAGCTGTGGAATGCGCTGGCGGCGGCTTGCGCCGGGGAGGACGCAAGCCGGTAGGGAAAGCCATCGTCGGCCGGTTCGGACAGCGGCATCGCGCGGAACGGCGTGGGGCCGCCGAAGCCCACATCGACCACATAGCTGCGGTGCGCCACTTCCACGCGCAGCAGCATGTGCGAGGTCATGGTCGGCACGTCGTCCGGCACGCCCCAGCGCACGCGCGCGGCCAGCGGCGTCACCTCGTAGCCCAGCGCACCCAGCCCGGCGCTGAGCAGCGTATTGAGTTCAAAGCAGTAGCCGCCGCGCCGGCGCGTGACCAGCTTGTCGAACACGGCATCGAGGTCGATGCGCACCGGGCGCCGCAGCAGCGGGTCCACGTTCTCGAACGGAATGCTGGCCAGGTGCGCGGCCAGCACCGCGTCCAGCGCCTGCAGCGTCGGCGAGGGTGGCGCGGCGATGCCGAGGCGCGCCAGCCAGGCGTCAAGTTGGGCGGCGTCCAGGATAGTCATGGTGTATGGGGCTCCGGTACGGTGCGGTCAGTTGAGCGTTTCCAGCGCGGGCAGGTCGAGCAGTTCGATGCCGCCATATTGGAGACGCAGCAGGCCGTGCGCTTCCAGCTCGCGCAGCGCGTGGTTCACGGTCTGGCGCGACAGGCCCAGCATCTGCGCCAGCTGCTCTTGCGCAATGCGCACCCGCCGCGTGGCACTGCCGTCCGGCAGGTTGCCGTAGCCATGCGCGATCGCCGCCAGCCGGCGCGCGACGCGTGCCGGCGGCGGCAGCAGCTGCGCTTCCTCGACGTAGTGGAAGGCCTCGCGGGTCTTGGCCGCCAGCAGTTGCCCGAACGCCTGCCACCATGCCGGCTGCTGCGCGAGGCGCTGCGCCAGCGCGGTGCGCGGCACATGCCACAGCGTGGCGGCGCTGGCCGCACGCGCGTCATGGGTGCGCGGCAGGCCGTCGAACAGGCAGATCTCGCCGAACCAGGTGCCGGGTTCGAGCAGGCCCAGCACCGCGGCCTTGCCGGATTCGCCGCTGGCGTGGATCTGCATGGTGCCGCTGGCGACACAATACAGGCCATCGAAGCGGTCGCCGCGCGCAAACAGGGTCTCGCCGGCGACCAGCCGGCGCAAGCTGCCGTCGTCCAGCAACGCCTGCCGCAGCGCCGGCGGCAACTGGCTGAACCACGCACCCGCGCGTACCGCGGCGAGCGGATCGCTGCATGGCAACATCTGGCTGGACATTGGGTCTGGGAGGTGCGTTTTGGCGTCGTGTGGGGCGAGGAGAGCGGGGTGTGGCGGGCTCGCCAGCCGCATGCCGCTCTCCATTCCGGGCACCTGGCGGAATGTCAAAAACCTGACAGACCGGCCGGTGCGCGCCCACTACTATAAATCCACCTCGCGCCCGCCGCGCGCGCACCATAGCGCAGTCCAGGAGACGCCCCCGTGAAAACCCTGATCGAACATCTCGCCAACTACGCCGCCTACCATCGCGATCCGCGCAACGTCTTCACGCATTTCATCGGCATCCCGATGATCGTGCTGGCCGTGACCACGCTGCTGGCGCGGCCGGCGCTGGCACTGGGCGACGGCAACGCCGTGCTGACGCCGGCCATGCTGCTGTATATCCTGTCGTGCCTGTTCTACCTGCGCCTGTCGCTGGGCTTCGGCGTGGCCATGGCGCTGATCCTCGCGGTGTTCCTCTACGCTGGCGCGCATATCGCTGCGATGCCGACGGCCTGGTGGCTCGCGATCGGCATAGGCCTGTTCGTGGTGGGATGGGTGATCCAGTTCATCGGCCACTATTACGAGGGGCGCAAGCCCGCCTTCGTCGACGACCTGGTCGGGCTGCTGATCGGCCCGCTGTTCCTGGTCGCCGAAACGGCCTTTGCACTGGGCCTGGCGCGCGATACGCGCGACGCCATGGCCGCCCGCGCGCACTGATCAGGGCTGCCCCGCCGGCAGCCGCAAACGGGCCGCCAGACCGCCCAGCTGGCTCGATGCCAGCGCCAGGCTGCCGTCATACAAGGCGGCGATTTCCGTGACGATGGCCAGGCCCAGGCCGCTGCCGGTGGCGGCCTCGTCGAGCCGGCCAAAGCGCGCGGTCGCCAGCGCCTGCGCTTCGGGCGGCATGCCCGCGCCATCGTCCTCGACCAGGATTTCCAGCACGCCAGCGTCCTCGCGCAGCGTGACGCGCACGCGCATGCGCGCCCACTGGCACGCGTTGTCGAGCAGGTTGCCCAGCATCTCGACCAGGTCCTGGCGGTCGCCGGCGAAATGCCCGCCACCGCGGACCGTCAGCTCCAGGGCCCGCTCACGATGCAGCCGCGCCAGCGCGCGCGTCAGCTCGCGCACGGCGGGGGCGGCGTCGATGCGCTCGCCGCGGGCCGCGGCCGCGCCGGCGGCACGGGCGCGCGCGAGGTGCCGGTCCACCTGGCGCCGCATCGCTTCGACCTGGCCCGAGACGGCCTGCGCCGCGGTGCCGGGCAACGCCGCTGCCTCGTTAGCCAGCACCGCCAGCGGGGTCTTGACCGCATGGGCCAGGTCGGCGGCCTGGCGGCGCGAGCGTTCCAGCGCTTGCGCATTGCGTGCCAGCAGGGCATTGATTTCGGTCACCAGCGGTTCGACCTCGGCGGGCCACGCGCCGCCCAGGCTCGCCTCGCGCCGCGCCTGCATGGTGCCGAGCGCGCGCCGCAGCCGTGCCAGCGGCGCCAGCCCGAACCGCACCTGCGCCGCCACCGCGAGCATCAGCCCTAGTCCCAGCGCCGTCAGTGACCACGCCAGCGTCTGGTTGAAGCTGCGGCGCGCGGCGCGCAGTTCGGTGCGGTCCAGCGCCACCGAGATTTCCACCGGGGTATCGGCCGACGCCAGCACCAGTTGCCGCGACACCACCAGCAGCGACTGCTGGTTGGGACCGGAGCGCACCTCGGCGATTCCATCCGATGCGTCCGCGGCAGCGGGCAGACGGCGCAGCGCCTTCGCCGGCATCTCCGTATCCCACAGCGAGCGCGAGCGCAGCAGCGCGCCGGGGGCCCGCGCCTGCCAGTAGGCGCCGGAATAGGGCAGTTCGTAGCGGGGATCGGCGGGACTGCGGTGGAGGACCAGCCTGCCCTCGGCGTTCCAGTCCAGCGCCGCGGCCAGGCTGGCGAGCTGGTGCTCGAGCTGGCGCACATAGGTCTGGTTGACGTGCCGCTCGAACAGGGCCGACAGCAGCCAGCCGCTGACCCCCAGCGCCGCGGCGAGCCAGATCGCCGCCACCGCCAGCAGGCGCAGCGCAAGCGAGCGACGCAGGCGCACCGGCATCTAGGCGCGAGCCTGCGCCGGCGGGCGCAGCCGATAGCCCTGGCCGCGCACGGTTTCGATGACATCGACGCCGAGCTTGCGCCGCAGGCGGCCGACAAAGACCTCGATGGTATTGCTGTCGCGGTCGAAGTCCTGCGCGTAGATGTGCTCGGTCAGCGCGGTCTTGCTGACGATCGCGCCGGGGTGGTGCATCAGGTAGTCAAGCACGCGGAATTCATGGGCGGTCAGCACCACCGGCGCGCCGTCCACGCTGACCGTGCCGGCGCGGGGATTCATCCGCACCGGGCCGCACTGCAGTTCCGGCGCGGGCATGCCGTGGGCGCGCCGGATCAGCGCCCGGATGCGCGCCAGCAGCTCTTCCATGCGGAAGGGCTTGGCCAGGTAGTCGTCGGCGCCGGCATCGATGCCTTCGACCTTCTCGGTCCAGCTGTCGCGCGCGGTCAGGATCAGCACCGGCGCGTTGACCTGCGCGGCGCGCCAGCGGCGCAGCACCGAGAGTCCGTCCAGCCGCGGCAGGCCCAGATCGAGGATGACCGCGTCGTAAGGTTCTTCGGCGCCCAGGTGCCAGGCGTCCAGGCCATCGGCGGCCGTGTCGACGGCATAGCCGGCGTCGGCCAGGCTTGCACGGACCTGCGCGGCAAGGGCGGTTTCATCTTCGACCAGCAGGATGCGCATGGTTGTCTCTGCCGGGTCAGGGTTTGCGGCGCGCGCCTTCCAGCCCCCGCCCCTTGGCCTTGAGCAGGACGGCGGTGCGCGCATCGTATTCGAGCTTGGCCACCGAGCCGCCGGGCAGCAGCAGCTTGACCTCGTACTGCCAGATGCCGTCGTCGTGATCGAGTTCGACGCCGATGACGTCGCCGGCGTACTGGCGCGAGACGGTCTCGAGAATGCGCGACAACGGCAGGATTTCGCCGGACTGCACCGCGGCGCGCGCGCGATCGGCATCCTTGTCGGCGTGCGCGGCGGGGACCGCCGCCAGTGCCAGCAGCGCGGCGGCCACCAGCGCGCGCGGGCGCAGAAGGGCCTGGAAACAAGGGGTCATGGCTCGTAGTTTGCATCAAAACAGCTGAATGCAGGCTGAACGGAGCGCTCCGCGCGAGCGCGAACGGTAGCGTGCGGAGGCGCGCGCAGCGTTGCTCGCGAGGCTTGGCGCTGCGGCCGCGCACGCCAAAACGGGGGGACGTAGGCCGTTTTCGCGCTTGCACTGAGGCAAAGCCGCGACAAAACCCGGGGTTTTCACCGGGTTTTGCGTGTCGCATGCATGAAAACCCCTTGACTTACGGCACTTTCCGCTATGATTCAGTGGGCGTCGATCAGGCGATTGCGCAACGCTCAGCAGCAATGCATAACACCTGCCGGCATCCATCTGTTCAACTTACGAATATCGATATGGCGACCAAAGCGAAACCGACCGCGAAGACTGCAACCAAGCCCGCCGCCAAGAAGGCTGCGGCAACCAAGGCACCCGTGAAGGCTGCCGCCAAGAAGGCCACGCCGGCCAAGAAGGCTGCTCCCGCCGCTGCGCCCGTTGCGCGCCCGCTGAAGGACACCTTCAACAAGTCGAGCCTGGTCGCTCACCTGGTAGCCCAGACGGAACTGGAAGCCAAGACCGTGAAGACGGTGCTGGCCCACCTGGAAAACACCATCGTCAGCGCGCTGAACAAGAAGGGCGCGGGCGAGTTCACGCTGCCCGGCCTGCTGAAGGTCACGGCGCAGCAAGTGCCGGCCAAGAAGAAGCGCTTCGGCAAGGACCCGTTCACCGGTGAAGAGCGTTGGTTCCCGGCCAAGCCGGCCAGCGTCAAGGTCAAGGTCCGTCCGCTGAAGAAGCTGAAGGACGCCGCAGCCTGATCTGCGCCAGTTGTCCAGAAAGAAAAGGAGCCGCTTGCCGGCTCCTTTTTTTATGGCCGCCGGCACCAATCCGGCAGCGTTTAATCCAGGTCAAGTCGGTGGCCACGCAGCCCACCTAGAATCGACTACGTCATGGGTGCGGGGGCGCTCCCCATGACAGAGCTTCCGGAGTCTTCCTGAAGCTTCCGCCCGCGGCCGCAACGGCCGCGGGTTTTTTATTGGGCGGCCGCCCGACGGCGCGGCGGATCAGGCCACCAATTGCTTGGCGTAGGTAGCGCGCGCCATCTCGCAGACTTCCACTGACACCTGCACGTTCTGGCCGCTGCCGCCGCCCGAGCGCACGGCTTCGGCAATCACATCGCAGACCGCCTGCGCCAGCGCCTGGCGCACGGCGGTATCGCGCCCGTCCAGGATCGACAGGCGCGCATGGACAAAGGCCCGCTCGACGGCATCGATGCCCTGGCGGTAGGTCGACAGCGTGATGCAGCGCGACTTGATATCCGCCTCCTGGAACTGGCCGGAAGCCAGCAGGGCGGCATTGGCCTCATCCAGCAGTTCTTCCTGCGAGCAGTTCAGGCGTGTGTTTTCCGTGAGTTCGATGACGAGGTGAGGCATGGCGGGTCCTGGCACAAAGCTCCGGCATGGGGCCGGCGACAGCGAGCATGATACGGGATCGCCGCGACAGGCATACGCCGGAGCGAGAAGGCCGGGCCCTTTGTATCGCGCGTTCAGGATCGCCGGATGCAAAACGGGGCGCCCGTGGGCGCCCCGTCGGGAACTGCATGGCAGCGGCGTCTCAGGCGTGGACGGCGGTCACTTCGCGTGCCGGTGCCAGCGCGCTGCCGAAGCGGGCAGGGTTGTCCCGTGCCAGTTGCTGCAGTTGCGCCAGCTTGGCCTTGAGCCCCGCATCCAGCTTCGGCGCCGGCATGACCGTCGACGGACAGGCCACGCCCAGGATATCCAGCGCCTGCTGGAAATTCTCCAGGGTCAGGCCCACGGCCGGGTCGACCGTGACCAGATGCTCGCGCAGTGCCTCGGGCATCGACTCGGCCGCGGCGCAGGACAGGATCACGTAATGGACTGGCCGCGCGCCCTGGGCGAAGAACGCTTCGATCTCGGCGCCGTGGCCGCCCGCGACCGGCGGCGTCATGGCTTCGACCTGCAGGTCCAGCTGTTGCAGGATGGCGGCGGGCGTGCCCCGGCGCCAGGCATCAGATACCACCACACGGGCGCCGGCCACGCCGAACAGCCTGCGGACGAACCCCAGCGCGACCGGGTCGAAGAACCTGACGTCGCGTGGCGTGCCCGAATCCGGAATGCCGCCGAGGCGGGCGCGGGAGCGGTCGGAGTACAGGACGCCGGGTACGTCCAGCATGATGAGTCGTTCAGCCATGGTTTCCTGTGCGGGTGCCAGTTCAGTTGGTGTGAAGCAAGGTTACTCGCCGCAACCGGGCTGTCACGTTACCGGGGCTGGTTCAGTTGAAACATATCTGTAACTTCGTCGCGGAAGACGTAAATGCCGGTTACGTCGTCATGACAAATGTTTCGACCCGACACATCTTTGCCGCGACTGCCCGGTCACGGCTGCTGGAAGCGAAAGCGCGCCACGTCGCTGGCCAGCGCCGCGGCCTGCTGGTCGAGCCGCGCCGCCTGGCCGGCCAGTTCATCGACCAGCGCAGCATTCTGCTGTGCCGTCTGGCGCAGTTGCGCCGCCGCCTGCCTGGCGCCCTGCACGCTGTCGGCCTGATCGTCCGCGAGCGTGCGCAGCCCCTCGGCCAGCGCGTGGCTGTGGCCCACCGTGGCGGCGATGCGATCCATCGCCGCCACCACGCTGCCGCTCAGGCTGGCGCCTTGCTGGATCTCATGCGTGGCATTGCCGACAATGCCGCCGATCTCCCGCGCCGCATCGGCGCTGCGCTGTGCCAGCGCGCGCACTTCCTGCGCCACCACGGCAAAGCCGCGGCCCGCCGGGCCCGCACGCGCCGCTTCCACGGCGGCGTTCAGCGCCAGGATATTGGTCTGGAACGCGATGCCCTCGATCACGCCGACAATCTCGGCGATATGGCGCGAATGGCCGTGCAGGGCGTCCATGGCGCCGCGCATGCGTTGCACTACGGCGGCGCCGTCGTCGGTGGCGGCGCGGGCCGCGCTGGCCATCTCGCTCGATTCGGTGGCCTGCGCATGCGCGGCGGCGACGTGCGCCGCCAGCGCCTGCATGCTGTCGGTGGTGGCGTCGAGCGCGCTGGCCTGCTGCTCGGTGCGTGCCGACAGGGCCTGGTTGCCCGCCGCGATCTGCTGGCTGGCCGCGGTGATCTCGTGGGCGCTGGCCTGGATCCGCGCCAGCACGCCGGCCAGTTGGTCGCGCATGCTGGCCACATGGTGCAGCATGCTGCTGTGGTCGGAAGGGCGCAGCGCGATCGGCGCGGTCAGGTCGCCGGCGGCAATGCGGCGGGCGATGTCGGCGGCGTCGCGCGGCTCGCCGCCCAGTTCGGCGCGCAGGCTGCGCGCGGCAATCCACGCCAGCGCGACGGCAGCGAGCAGGCTGGCGCCGAGCAGGGCCGCCATCCAGGCCTGCGCGCGCAGCTGGCTGGCGGCGACGCTGGCAACGGTGGCGGCGGCCTGCTGCTCCTGCTGGCGGCGTATGGCTTCAACCTGGCTGCTGAGCCGCTGCAGCTGCTCGGTGACGAAATGGCCGTCGACCGAGACCGCGCTGTCGAATTGCAGCGGATCCAGCGGCTGCTTGCGCAGCAACGCCACGTAGGCCTGGACGAGCTCGCTGGCGCGCTGGCGTTCGCGCAGCAGTGGCGCCGCCTGGGCCGGGGCGGCCCGCTGCACGCCGGCCAGTGCCGCATCGAGTTGCGACAGCGCCGCCGCGATCTCGTCGGCGGCGCCGTCGCGCTCGGTGCTGCTGGTGGCCATGGTCAGCGCCAGCTGGGCGCGCCCGAGCGCAGCCAGTGCTGATTGCGCCCGCTCCGCCGAGATGGCGCCGTGCATGTCGTGCTGGTACAGGGTATCGGTGCGCGCCTTGATCGAGACCAGGTTGGCGATGCCCGTCAGGCCGACCGCGGCGCCGAACAGGTAGACCAGGGCGAAGGCGGCGCACAGGCGCGCCACCAGCGGCAGGCGGCCCAGCCGCACCAGCCAGCGCGCGGGGGCAACTGCCCGACGGTGGCCGGGCAGGGATGTCTTGAAAACTTGCAGCACGGAGATGACTCCAGACGGGCGCACCGGAGTGAGCGGCCTGCGCAGCCCGGGCTTGACTCGATTCGCCGCCGGCGCCGTCCTCTGTACGGGACGGTCGCCGCGGCGCAGGGATCGTCGTCGATCAACGTGACGCCAACGTGACATGCTTCCAATATGGACTGTCATCGTGCTGTCATGTGGATGTCATGCAATGTGGGCCGCGCTGCGCCCTGACCGCTTCTGCACCATCCCCCGCTTGCTTCCTATGAATGGCCTGACTGTCGCCACGTCCCAGCACGATCCCGCGCCCCACGCTGCCAGCGTTGTCCCGGGCGGGGCCGTGCTTGCGCCGGCGCGTCTGCCGCCGCTGCATGCCGTGTTCCAGCCCATCGTGCAGGCGGACAGCGGCGCCATCCTCGGCTACGAAGCCCTGATCCGCGGGCCCGTGGGTTCGCCGTGGGCGGCACCGGACGCGCTGTTCCGGCTGGCGCAGGGCGTTCCCGCCACCATCGCGCTGGAGGTCGAGGCGGCGCGCACCGCGCTGGTTGCCTGGCGCGGCTTCGACCTGCCCGGCAAGCTCTTCCTCAATTTCAGCCCGCAGACCTTGCGGCACCTGCTGGCGGACCGGGGGCGGCTGATGGCGGCCCTGCTGGAAGCCGGCATTGCACCGTCGCGACTGGTGATCGAGATCACCGAACAGACCCCGATCGGCGACGCCGCGAGCTTTGGCGTGGCCATGGCGGTGTTGCGCGAGCTCGGCATGCAGTACGCGCTGGACGATTTCGGCACCGGGCACGCCAACCTGGACTTGCTCGCGCACCTGTCGCCCCACTTCGTCAAGATCGACAAGTCGCTGGTGCGCGGCATCGCGTCCTGCTCGCGCCGGCTGGAGATCCTGCGCGCGCTGCTGCGCATGATGAGTGCCTTTGGCGGGCGCGTGATCGCCGAAGGCATTGAAGACGAAGATGAACTGGCCGTGGTGCGCGACCTGGGTGTGACCGGCGCCCAGGGCTATTACGTGGGACGGCCGGTGGCGCAACCGGCGGCGCAGGCCGCGCTGCATGTACGGCAGGCGCTGGCGTCGCGCCGCATTGCCGTGTTTCCGCAGATGGTGCGTTCGGGCTGGTCCGGCATCACCGCGGGACGGCTGCTGCGGCCGGCGCCGCCGGTATCGCCCTCGGCCAGCAACGATGCGGTGCTGCGCACCTTCCAGGACCAGCCCGAGCTTCAGGCCGTGGCGGTGGTCAATGACGAAGGGCGGCCGCTGGCCATCATCGGCCGCCAGGCGTTTATCGACCGCTACGCGGCGCCGTTCCATCGCGAGCTCTATGGCAAGAAGGCCTGCATCGCCATGGCCAGCCGCGACCCGGCCTGCTTCGACCAGCGCGCCAGCCTGGAGGACATGGCGCAGATCCTGTCGGGCGAGAACACGCGCTCGCTCGCCGACGGCTTCGTGATCACCGACCAGGGCCGCTATATCGGGCTGGGCACCGGCGCCGACCTGATCCGGGCGATCACCGAGGTGCGCATGGAAGCGGCGCGCTACGCCAATCCGCTGACCTTCCTGCCGGGCAATATCCCGCTGAACCAGCATATCGAGCGGCTGATCGAGGCCGCCAGCGAGTTCCATGCCTGCTATGTCGACCTGAACCACTTCAAGCCGTTCAACGACAAATACGGCTACTGGAAAGGCGACGAGATGCTCAAGGGCGCAGCGGCGATCCTGGCCGAGGCGTGCGACCCGGCCCGGGACTTTCTGGGCCATGTGGGCGGCGACGATTTCCTGGTGCTGTACCAGAGCGCCGACTGGGCCGAGCGCATGCGTGCCGCGATCCTGCGCTTCAACGATGCGGCACGCGCCATGTATGCGCCGCCCGACCGCGCCGCTGGCGGCATGCATGGCGAAGACCGGCACGGGCGGCCGGTGTTCTTTCCTCCGGTATCGATGGCGGTGGGCGTGGTGTGCGTCAGCGGCGAGGGCGTCGCCGGCCTGCAACGCGTGGGCAGCCAGCAGATCGGCGCCGCGGCGGCAGCGGCCAAGCGCGAGGCCAAGCGCTCGGCCGACGGCATGGCCGTGCTCGATTTCCTGGCGCTGTCGGCGACGCTGCCGGCGTAGCGCGCTCAGTTGCCCGAGGGCCTGGGCACGGTGGTCCGGCTCGCCGCCTTCGGCAGCCGGGGCGCGATGCTCTCTTCCAGCACGTCAAGCCGGTAGCCATGCGCGTAGACCACCGTGATCACGATGCCGTTGGCCACGCCGATGCGCAGGGTCTTGCGCAGCCGCGAGATCAGGCCCGCCAGCGCCCGCGACAGCGGTGGCAGTTCATGCCGCCAGATTGCCTGCTGGATGCGCTCGGCGGCCAGCACGCGGCCGACGTTGGAGAACAGCATCATGGCCAGGTCGAATTCCTTCGGCGTCATGGCGATGCGCTCGCCGTGCAACGTGGCGAAGCGCCCCATGCTGTTGAGCTGGTAGGGGCCGGCCTGCACCACCAGGCCCTGGCGCATGCGTTCGCCGGTCACGCGCCGGCGCAATGCCGTGATGCGCGCCATCAGCACGCGCCCATTGAGCGGGCGGCACACGTAGTCGTCGGCGCCAGCATCGAGCGCATCGACCAGCTTGTCTTCGCTGTTGTCGGCAGCCAGCAGGATGATCGGCACCTCGCGCGAGCGCGCGCTGCGCACTGCGCGCACCACTTCCAGCGCCGGCAGGTCGGGCAGGGCATCGTCGATCAGCAGCATGTCATACAGGTCCTGGCTGACGCGGTGGATCAGCTCGCGGCCGGTCTCGAACACGCGGCAACGGAAGCCGGCGCCCTCCAGCAGCTCGGCCACGGTACGTAGTTGGGGCGAAAAGCCCATGAGCAGCGCAATATTCATCGGAGGCGGACCACAGGGCAGGATACGAACCGTAAGGCGAAAGCCGGCAATGAACGCCCGGGCCGCGGTCGGACAGCCCCGGCCACGGGACCGTGATGGCACCGCGTTGCCTAGCCAGAAAGCGTATAAAAAGTGCGGTCCGAAAAACAATCAGACATTTCTGAAATCTCTGTCGATTTTTGCGGTTCGCCGTGATCGAAGCGGAGTCGCTCGTGAAGCTGCGGCAGCTGCCGGTCGCTACGGAAAGTTGTCCACAGCTCCTGTGGACAAACGGGGGCATGCTGCCCTGACAGCGGCCTGGCACCGTCATGCCATCGGCGTGCCAAAAAAGGAGGCAGCTCTGGCTGGCGGCGCACAGCCGGGCGCCAACATCGGCAACGTGCTGTGCCAAAATAGCGCGCATCGCGACCCGGTCAGCGGACACAAGCCCACCGATGCTGCAGAGCCCGAGTGTCATCGCCATCATCGTGCTGGCCTTTCACGCCGTAGGCGTGGTGGCCGCGCTGCATGCCGTCATGACGGTGCGCACTGCGCCGGGCGCGATTGCCTGGGCCGGCTCGCTGCTGATGATGCCGTACTTCACCCTGGTTCCTTACCTGATCTTCGGGCGCAGCACCTTCGCCGGCTATGTCGACGCGCGCCGCTTCAACGACGACCGGCTGCGCGAAATCCGCCACGGCATGACCCCGCGCGAACGCGAGGCCCGCAGCGCCTGCGTGGTCCACACGCCGGTGCAGGCCTGCATGCGCGCGCTGCCGCGCCTGACCGGCATGCCGTGCCTGGCCAACAACGATGTGCGCCTGCTCATCGACGGCGAGCAGACTTTCGAGGCGATCTTCGCGGCGATGGCGCGCGCCAGGCAGGTGTTGATCGTGCAGTTCTTCATCGTCCACGACGATGCACTGGGCCAGCGCCTGCAGGCGCTCATGTGCGAGCGCGCGCAGGCCGGCGTCAAGGTGTACTTCCTGTTCGACCGCATCGGCTGCCACGCCATGTCGCGCCGCTACGTGCGCACGCTGCTCGATGCGGGGGTCGAGGCGCGGGCGTTTTCCACGCATCGCGGCTTCGTCAATCGGTTCCAGCTCAATTTCCGCAACCACCGCAAGCTGGTGGTCGTCGACGGCTGCGAAGCGTTCATCGGCGGCCACAATGTCGGTGTCGAATACCTGGGCCAGCGTCCGCCGCTGGCGCCCTGGCGCGACACCCATATCGCGCTGCGTGGCAGCGCCGTGCTGGACTTGCAGATGGCCTTTGCCGAAGACTGGTACTGGGCCGCGCGCGAGGTGCCGCATCTGCTGATGCCGCCGCCGGAGGCGGGCGGCAGCATGACCTGCCAGGTGGTGCCGTCGGGGCCGGCCGATGCGCAGGAAACCTGCTCGCTGTTCTTTGTCGAGGCGATCCAGTCGGCGCGCCACCGGCTGTGGATCACGTCGCCGTATTTCGTCCCGGACGAGGCCGTATTCGCGGTGCTGCGACTGGCGGTGCTGCGCGGGGTGGATGTGCGCATCCTGATCCCGGCGCGGCCGGACCACCTGGTGGTCTATGCCGCCTCCACGCTGTACGCCCACAAGGCCATTGCCGCGGGCATCAAGATCTACCGCTACCAGCCCGGCTTCCTGCACCAGAAGGTGATCCTGATCGACGACGAGGCCGCCGCCATCGGCACCGCGAACCTCGACAACCGCTCGTTCCGGCTTAATTTCGAGCTGATGGTGATGACTGCCGACGAGGGCTTTGCGGCGCAGGTGGCGGCAATGCTCGAGGCCGATTTCGCACAGGCCCGTCGGGTCGGGCTGGACGAGTTCCTCGCCGCGCCGGCTCCTCTGCGCGTGGCAATGCACGTCGCCACGCTGTTCGCGCCGATCCTCTGAGCCTGCCGGCGCCCCCCGTCATCGTAGGCGCTACAAGCTTGTGACAGTTTGATTGTGTACACTGTTCACTATAAGACTCTGCACATCATGAACTGTCATTCGTTTTCCGGGAGGCCCGCATGAACCGGGAAGCCTCCGCACCGCCCGCACGGGCGACCTACCGCCATGGCGACCTGCGCCGCGCGCTGCTCGACGCCGGCATCGACCTGGCACGCGAGGGTGGCCCCGACGCCATCGTGCTGCGCGAAGCGACGCGGCGCGCCGGCGTGGTGCCCAATGCCGCGTACCGCCATTTCGCCAGCCGGCAAGACCTGCTGCAGGCGGTGCGCGCCTCGGCCCTGTCTTCGCTGGCGATCGCCATGGAGGCCGAAATCGGCGGGCTGCGCCCGGGCCGTGGCGCCGCCGCGCATGCGCGCGCCTGCCTGCGCGCGGTCGGCACGGGCTACCTCCGTTTTGCCCTCACGGAAACCGGCCTGTTCCGCACGGCATTCTCGGTGCCGGACGAAGTCGAGGACGACGCCGACCCGGCCAAGGCGGGCAACAGCGGCCTGAATCCGTTCCAGTTGCTGGGCGCGGCGCTGGACCAGTTGGTGGAGGCGGGGGTGCTGCCGGCCGAGCGCCGCCCGGGCGCCGAATACCTGGCGTGGTCGGCCGTGCACGGGCTGGCGATCCTGCTGATCGACGGTCCCCTGCGCAGCCGCGCCAGCGAGCAGGCGGAGATCCTGGGGCAGCGCGTGCTCGAGATGGTCGAAAAGGGCCTTTAGCCGGTAACCGCGGCGAAAAAAATGCCACGATGGCGGGGACCATCGTGGCAAGGTAAGGAGCCAGGAAGGGGGGCAACCTGGCTCTATCGGGCACCCAGGGTCGGGTGCAAGAACAATGTATTCCGTTGATTCTCATCTGAATATCGGACACTTCTTAAATATGTCTTTGTTTTGTCCCGATATAGGCACCCGCATGCCCATGGCTTGGCCGGGCGCATCGGGCGGGCGCGGTTCACCGGAATGCCGGGCCGGCCGCGCGGTCTAACTTGCGTGCCTGCCAGGTCCGGCAGGCTGAGCGCTGACGGTGGGGAGGGGCATCATGCAATACGGAATCGGAGTGATCCTCGTCGCGACCGCGCTGGCAGGGTGTGTGGCTTACCCGTACGCCGGCGACCCGTATCCGGCATATCCCGCCTACACGGTGTCGACGCCGTACTACCAGACCTACCCGGCCTATCCCGCCTATCCGGCATACGGGTACCCGTACTACCGTCCGTGGCCGGCCTATGGCAGCTTCGCCTTCATTTATGGCGGCGGCGGACGCGGTGGCCATCACTGGCACGGCAATGGCCACCGTGGGCGGGGTGGCTGGCATGGCGGTGGGCGCGGGGGTGGCAGAGGAGGTGGCGGCAGAGGCCACTGAGCGGCAAGCGTCCGCATGGCAATGCCGGGCCGCCAGGGTTACCATCGGTTCACGGCCGCCAAGGAGCCTTATCGACATGAGCAAGCCCGCACAGAAGCACCCGCCCCAACCGACGAAGCCAGCGCAGCAGCCATCCAGAGACGAACAGATCGAGCGCGAACTGGATGAGGCGCTGAAGGAAACCTTCCCCGCCAGCGACCCGGTCGCGGTCGACACCGACGTGCTGCGCCGGCCCGGCAAGTCGAAGCCGGGCAAGCAAAGCACGGGGAAGTAAAGCGCAGGGAAATAAGGCGTCCGGACTCACGCGTCCGGAAGCGCGGGCGCGCTAGGGCAGCTGGCGCAGTTGCCCGATGACGGACATCAGCCGCCCGTGCGCGACGATCACGCCGGACTCGTCCTGCAGCGCTTCCTGGTAGCGCTTGCGGAACGCGGGGTCGGCCCCGTCGCTGAAGAGTTTTTCGGCGGCGCGCCCGACGGCACGGCAGGTGTCGTCGTGATGTTCCTGGGCCTCCAGCTCTTCGTCGATCTCGATGATCAGGCGCGACAGCGGGTCGAGCCAGCGGAAGTAGTTGTCTTCAGTCACCAGCTGGACAAACAGGCCAGCCGGAATCGGGCCGTTCAGGCGTTCATACTGCGCCCGGTCATAGCCGATGACTTCCTTGTGAACCTGCAGCAGGGCCGCGCGCAGGGCCTTCAGCCCTGAGCGGCGCGTTTCCTGCGTGGCGAGGAATTGTTCGTTGGGCATGCCCATCTCCGCGTTTCCACTTGATCGGGTCCGGGCAGCGGCGCGTCGTCTCGCGCCTGTACCGCCAGCGCTTGCGCGGCGGTGACTGTCTGCCGGATGTTCCGTGCGCGGCGTCCGGCCTGTGCCGGCACTGTCCCGCGCGCCTGCCAGTATAGGCAGGCCCTGCAAGGCGAGCCAGAGGCGCCGGCTAGCGAAATACCCGTATTTGCGCCGGCCCCGGCGCATGGTTGGCGGACATGGCGAGTCGCTCAGGGGCTGTCGGTGGCATCCGGTGCCAGCAGGTCGGCGGCGCGCGAGCGCCGTGCGTCGGCAGCGCGGAAATAGCGGACCACCGTCGATACGCTGGCATGGCCGGTCATGGCCATGGTTTCAGCCAGCGGCACTTGCTGTGCCGCCGCTTCCGTGACAAAGCCCGAACGCAGCGAATGCGCGGAATAATCGCCGTCCAGCCCCGCCAGCGCGCAACGCGCCTTGACGATGCGGCTGACCGCCGCGTCCGACAAGCCTTCTCCCACATGCCCACCGCGCCGGATGCGGCGAAACAGCGGACCGTGTTCGATCCCCGCGGCGGCCAGCCACGCCTCCAGCGCCTGGCCGGCGGCGCCGGTGACGGGCTTGGCGTTATCGGCGTGATCGCTGCCTGACTGGTTGGTCTTCGACCAGCCCAGCACATAGACAAAATCCCCAGGCCCCACGCGCGTAAGGTTGGCCATGGTGGCGCGCGCGACTTCGGAGCGGCGACGCCCGCCGCTGGCCCACGCGAACAGCAGCAGCGCGCGGTCGCGCAACCCGGCCAGCGAGCCATCGCAGGTATCGAGCAGGCGCAGCAGCGGCGCGCGCGTCAGGGCGGCCTTGCGTGCCTGGCGGTGGCCGCGGCGCGCATAGGCGCGCCGGATGCTGGCCATCAGTTCGCGCACGCCGGCATCGGCGCATGGGTTGGGCAGGCCTTGCAGCTGGTGGACCTTGGCGATGACCGCCAGCCGGTGGGTCAGCGTGGACAGCGCGGGCGGGCCGGGTCGTGCCTTGCATCCGTCAGCGACCAGCGCCTGGTCGATCGCCGCGGGCATCTCGCAGACAGGGCCTTGCGGCGTCTGGCGCGTGGCGTGGTCGACGATGAACTGGATAACGACGGCGGGCGCAAGCGGTAGCCGCACCGGCTGCCGATAGCGCAGGGCATACCAGGCAGACCAGTAGCGCAGTGCGGACCGGTAGCTTGCCACCGTGTTTCGGGATTCGCCTTCCTGGCGCAGCGCGTTGGCCGCCTGCTCGGCGAGAGGATCCAGTTGGGACGTGCGGAGCGGGGCCGGTAATTCGACATCGGAAGGAATCGGTGGGAAGTAGGCCTCGTGGGCGTCTCGGATTCTGATCATATTAAATATGATGTATGCTGTAATATATCATACGCAAATAAGGGATAACAACCGATAAGTCTCCATTATCGAACCTTATTTGTGATTTTTCAGGAACCGCTGGACCACACCCATGGAAACGCTCCGCAGCCGAGGCATCACCCGCGACGACGTCTGGCAAGCCGCCGACAGCCTGCTCAAGGCCGGCCAGCGGCCGACCATCGAACGCATCCGCCTGCATCTGGGGCGAGGTTCGCCGAACACGGTCAGCCCGCACCTGGATGCCTGGTTTGCTGCGCTGGGCGGGCGAATCCAGGATCCGCAGGGTTTTGCGCCCGCGCCAGGCTGCCCGGAGCCCGTCACGGAAGCCGCGCGCTACCTGTGGGAGGCGGCGCTGCAAAGCGCCAGCGCCTCGGCCGAGGCCGCGTTGGCGCAGCGGGAAGCCGCACTGGCGCAAGCCAGCAAGGCGCTGCAGCAGGAGCGAGAAGCGCTGGCGCAGGAACGACAGGTCATGCAGGCGCGGCTCGAAGGCGCAGAGGCTGCCATGGCGGAACTGACGCGGGCCCGCGACGACGCGGCCGAGCGCGCCGCGCGTGCCGAAGCCGCTGCAGCCGCGTGGCAGCAGCAAGCCGAAGCGCTGCGCGCCGAGCATGCCGCCGCGCTGGCCGCGCGCCAGGCCATGCAGAACGATTTCGATGCCCGGCGCGCGGCATGGGATCAGGAGCGCGAAACGCTGATGCAGCGCACCGCCGCCAATGAGCGCCGCATGGCGCTGGAACTCGATGCGGCGCGGGTGGCCACCAGGGAGGCGCAAAAGCTGATCGAGGCCGAACGCAAGGCGGCGGTCGAGCGCCTGAGCCGGGCCGCGGAGGCGGCGTCGCGCCAGGGCAGCGAGATGAGCCGGCTTGGTCAGGCGATTGCGGTGCTGGAAGAGCGGGTGCGCCAGCGGGAAAGCCTGCTCGCGGAGTACCGGGAGCAGGCCGGCGCGGCACCTGCTGAATCCACGGCCGCCACCGGGACGCCGTCACGGCGGAGCCGGCCGGCCCGCGTTGCATTGTCCGTCGGCAGGGGGCGACGGCGTGGCCGCGGGCGGTAGGCGCATTCCTTTGTGCCTTCCCAGCAAAAAGCGCAGTGCAGTTCACGTTGGGCGTAAATCAAGTGAGCTAAACTGAAAGCTCATTTGATTTGATGAGCTCTTGCCATGCCACGCATGCTCACGCCCAAGGGGCGTTATCCGCTCGCACCCGAACGCCGGCCCGCTCGCGAGCTCAGCGTCAACAGCTACTTGGCCGTCTACGAGGCCACGCTGTCGACCGAAGGGGCCATGGCGGTGATCCACGCCATCCGCGAGGGCGTGCCGGCTTCCGACCTCAGCCGGCTGGCCGAATCCATGGGTACGAGCAAGGAACAGCTGATGAAGACGCTGGACTTGCCGCGCGCCACCGTTGACCGCAAGGCGCGGGCGCACCAGAACCTGTCGAGCGAGCAGAGCGAGCGCGTGCTGGGCATGGTGCGGCTGATGGGCCAGGTGCAGGCGCTGGTGGAAAGCTCGGGCGATCCGCGCGGCTTCAATGCGCCACAATGGGTGGCGCAGTGGCTGGAGCAGCCGTCTCCGGCGCTGGGCGGGCAACGTCCCGCCGAGTTGATGGATACCGTCGCGGGCCAGCGCATCGTCTCCGACCTGGTGGCGAGGATGCAGAGCGGGGCCTACGCTTGAAGCCGGCCTGGCGCATCGCCACCGACACACCCCTCTACACCGCGGACGATGCCAGCGGCGCCGGTGCCAGGGCCACCGGAGGGCGCTGGAACCGGCAGGGAACGCCGCTGCTCTATGCGGCGTCCAGCATCGCGCTGGCTTGCCTGGAAACGCTGGTCCACCTGGGCTCGGCCGGGCTGCCGCTGAACCGCTACCTGGTCCGAATCGATATCCCTGATGACCTGTGGGCCGCGGCACGGCACCTGACGGCCGCCAGCGCGCCGGTCGGCTGGGATGCCATTCCCGCCGGCAAGACCAGTCTCGACACCGGCGAGGCCTGGGTCCGCGAGGGCGCCAGCGCCTTGCTGCTGGTGCCCTCGATCGTGATTCCCGAAGAGTTCAACGTGCTGGTCAATCCCTTGCACGCAGCTGCCCGGCGGCTGGCCTATACCAAGGTACGCCGCTGGCAGTACGACGCCCGCCTGGCCTGAGTCACGATCAGGCCGCGCCGCCCGCGCGCAGCAGGTGTTTCTGGATCTTGCCGCTGGTAGTCTTGGGCAGCGCTTCGACGAAATGGTAGCGGCGCGGGCGCTTGTAGGCGGCAAGCCGGTCGCCTTGCAGCAGGAAGGCATCGAGCTGTTCCGCGCTCAGTGCGGCCTCGCCGCGCGCCACCACGTAGGCGCCGACCACCTGGCCCCAGGTGGGATCGGGCTCGCCCAGCACCGCGACTTCCAGCACGCCGGGATGTTCGATCAGGGCGTCTTCCACCTCGCGCGGATAGACGTTCTCGGCGCCGGAATTGATCATGTAGTCGATGCGGTCGCGGATCCACAGGTAGCCGTCGGCATCCACGCTGCCGAGGTCGCCGGTGTGGTACCAGCCGTGCGCCAGCCCGCGCGCGTTGGCGTCCGGGCGGTTCAGGTAGCCCTGCATCATGCACGGTCCGCGCACCAGCACTTCGCCGACCTCGCCCGGCGCGCACGGCTGCGACGGGTCGGTCGGTGCGCCGTCCTCGCGCAGCCTTGCCACCACCAGCTCGTGGCCAAGCGCGGGCAGCCCGGCCGAGCCCGCGCGGCTCAGTTGTTCGTGCGGGTAGAGCACCGACATGCACGGTCCCATTTCCGTGGTGCCGTAGACCTGCACCAGCCCGGCGCCGACCTTGCGGTCCCATTCGCGGATCAGGTGCGGCGCCATCGATGCGCCGCCGTACTCCACCAGCCGCAGCGAGGACAGGTCACGGGTTGCTGCGTCCGGATGGTCGAGCAGCATGCCGACCATGGTCGGCGCGGCGAAGAAGTGCGTGACGCCCTCGGCTTCGACCAGCTGCCAGGCCTCGCCCGCATCGAAGCGGCGCTGCAGCACCTGGGTAGCGCCGACCTGCAGGCGCGGCAGGAAACTGGTGTGCAGCTCGGCGGCGCGATCGACAGGCCCACATCCTCGCGCGACAGCATCATGGCCTGGTGCATCATCGCGTTGTGCTGCAGCTTGCTGCGATGGGTATGCATGACGCCCTTGGGCCGGCCCGTGGTGCCGCTGGTGTACATCAGGATGCAGGGATCGTTCTCGCCGACCGTCACCGTCGGCGGCGTGTCGGGCTGCTCCGCCGCCAGCGTGTCGAGCCGGTGCGTGGCGAAGGCGGGCGCCGGGTCGG
Source organism: Cupriavidus alkaliphilus (assembly GCF_014191175.1). Classification (NCBI taxonomy): domain Bacteria; kingdom Pseudomonadati; phylum Pseudomonadota; class Betaproteobacteria; order Burkholderiales; family Burkholderiaceae; genus Cupriavidus; species Cupriavidus alkaliphilus. The sequence continues at coordinate 454,985 of NZ_JACHWE010000002.1, forward strand.
CGTCGGCATAGAGGCGCAACGCGGTGCCGGGCGCCAGTTCGGCGGCTTTTTCCACGACGGCCGCGCCTTCCCGTTCGAACAGCAGCGCCCTGGCCCCGCCGTCGTTCAGGATGTAGGCCAGCTCCTGCGCCGCCAGGCGATAGTTGACCGGGTTGAAGACCGCGCCCAGGCGGGCCGTGGCCAGCAGCGCAAAGACGAAAGCCGGTGTGTTATAGAGAAAGGCCCCCACCACGTCGCCCTTGCCGATGCCGAGCGACTGCAAGGCATGCGCGTGGCGGTTGACCTCGGCATCCAGCTGCGCAAAGGTCCACGCGCGCCGCCCGGTGCCGATGCCGCTGACCAGCGCGGTCTTGTGCGGCAGGTTGCGCGCGGGCCAGGTCAGGGTGTCGCCAAGGGTGATGCCACAGGTCAAGGTCGGGCTCCGGTCGTGTCCGCTGCCGGGCAGGCAGGCACTTGTTGTCTTGTCAGCCGGACAATATAGAGCGGCGCGTGGGGCACATGGAAATAACGATTTGCTCTTTCTTTATGCCCGTTGGGCGATAAGGGCGTTCCCCGGCCGGGGTGCTACTGTATATTTATACAGTTTTCGCTGTACCCATTGCCTGTGTCCGCCGTCATCGCGCCCCCTCCCGTCTTGCCCGCACCGCCCACTGCGCCAGCGCAGCCGACGTACGTCGTCGCCGTGCGCGCGCTGTGCGAGTTCACCGCCAAGGCGGGCGACCTGGACCTGCGTTTCGTGCCGACGCCGTCGGCGCAGGAAGGCGTGGCCGGCCATGGCGTCGTGACCGGCCGGCGCGGGGCGGGCTATCAGGCGGAAGTGGCGCTGTCCGCGGATTTCGGTCCGCTACATGTCCGTGGCCGTGCCGACGGTTACGATCCCGCCGCCAACCGGCTCGAGGAAATCAAGACGGTTCGCGGCGACGCCGCCGTGCCGGACAACCACCGCCACCTGCATTGGGCCCAGGCCAGGATCTATGGCTGCCTGCTGTGCCGCAAGCTGGGACTGCCCGGGCTCGAAATCGCGGTGGTCTATTTCGACATCGTCAGCCAGCGCGAGCACCCGGTGGTGGCGCACTTCGACGCGCCGGCACTCGAGGCGTTTTTTGTCCAGTCCTGCGAGCGCTTCCTGCACTGGGCCCGGGCCGAACTGGCGCACCGGCAGGCGCGCGATGCCGCGCTGGCGCAGCTGGCGTTTCCGCACCAGGGCTTTCGCCCGGGCCAGCGCGAACTGGCGCAGGCGGTCTACAACGCCAACCGCGCCGGGCGCCACCTGCTGGCGCAGGCACCCACCGGCATCGGCAAGTCGGTCGGGACGCTGTTCCCGGTGCTCAAGGCCATGCCGGGCCAGCGGCTCGACAAGGTGTTCTTCCTGTCGGCGCGTTCCACCGGGCGCGGGGTGGCGCTGCACGCCGCCCAAGCCTTGCGCAGCCACGGCGCGCAGCCGCTGCGCGTGCTCGAACTGACTGCGCGCGACAAGGCCTGCGAGCATCCGGAGCTGGCCTGCCATGGCGAATCGTGTCCGCTGGCGCGCGGCTTCTATGACCGCCTGCCGGCCGCGCGCGAAGCGGCACGCGCCGTGCCGGTGCGCGACCGCGCCGCGGTGCGCGAACTGGCGCGGGAACATGGCATCTGCCCTTACTACCTGGCCCAGGAGCTGGTGCGCTGGAGCGATGTGGTGGTGGCCGACTACAACTACTACTTCGACCGCAGCGCGATGCTGTATGCGCTGACCGTGGCCAATGGCTGGCGCGCCAGCGTGCTGGTGGACGAGGCCCACAACCTGGTCGAGCGCGGCCGCGCGATGTACACGGCGGAACTGGATCCGCAGGCGCTGCGCGAGCTGCGCCGCGGTGCCCCGGCGCCGCTATCCCGGCCGCTGGCCCGGCTGGCGCGGCAGTGGAGCGCCCTCGCGCGCCAGGGTGACGATGCCTACGAGGTCCTGCCGGAGGTGCCCGCGGCCTTTCGCCGCGCGCTGGACGAATGCTGTGCGGCGGCACTGGCCTACATGACCGAGCATCCGGGCGCGCACGATCCGGCGCTGCAGCGATTCTACTTTGACGCGCTGCATTTCGCCCGCCTGGCCGAACAGCTCGATGCGCATTCGCTGTTCGATATCCAGCGCACGCCGCGCCGGCGCGACCACCACGCCCGGCTTTGCCTTCGCAACGTCATCCCGGCCCCGTTCCTGCGCCCGCGGCTTGCCGCCGCGCATTCGGTCACGCTGTTTTCCGCGACCCTCGATCCCGCGGACTATTACCTGGACACGCTGGGCCTGCCGGCCGATTGCGCGCGCGTGCAAGTGCCATCGCCGTTTAGCGCCGCGCAGCTGTCGGTGCGGATTGCCTCGCGCATCTCCACCCGCTATGCGCGGCGCGAGCAGTCGCTGCCGGCCATCGTGGCGCTGATGGCGGACCAGTTCCGCGCGCGCCGCGGCAACTACCTGGCTTTCTTCAGCAGCCACGAATACCTGCAGCAGGCCGTCGCCCGCTTCGCCGGGTCGCATCCGGACATCCCGCATTGGGTCCAGGCGCGGGGCATGGACGAAGCCGCACAGGCGGCATTCCTCGAGGCTTTTACGGAAGGCGGCGCGGGCATCGGTTTCGCGGTGCTCGGTGGCGCCTTTGCCGAGGGCGTCGACCTGCCGGGCGAGCGCCTGATCGGCGCCTTCGTCGCGACGCTGGGGCTGCCGCAGTTCAACGCCGTCAACGAACAGTTCCGTGTACGCATGGAGCAGGCGTTCGGCCGGGGCTACGCCTATGCCTACCTGTATCCCGGGCTGCGCAAGGTGGTGCAGGCGGCGGGCCGGGTGATTCGCACGCAGCAGGACCAGGGCGTGCTGTATCTGATCGATGACCGCTTTGCCGCGGCGGAGGTGCGCGGCTTGCTGCCGCCATGGTGGGAAATCGCGCCGGCGGCGTAGAAATTACACGCTGGCGCCGCAAGTGCGGCATGCTGCGGCCATGGCTGGCTTCACGCTAGCCTCAGGCCGGCCTCGCGCCGTCCGCCTGGAACGAATCTGGCAGGCAGACCAGACGCGCCCATTGAAAGGAAAGACCATGCCGATGACCCAACACTACGCCGCCACCGAACCGACCCGCACCGAAGTGGATACGCTGTCCGGCGCCACCGTGCTCGAGTTCGGCGCGCCCTGGTGCGGCTACTGCCAGCGGGCCCAGCCGGCGCTGGCCGAGGCGTTTGCCGTCCATCCCGACTTGCGCCACCTGAAGATCGAAGACGGCAGCGGACGGCCGCTGGGCCGGTCGTTCCGCATCAAGCTGTGGCCGACGCTGGTATTCCTGCGCGACGGCCAGGAAGTGGCCAGGCTGGTGCGCCCGACGGAAGCGGAGCCCATCCGCGAAGCGATGCGCCGCATCGCCTGACCGCCGCGGGGGCCGGCTTATTTCGCGAATACCTGGTTCAGGTCGGCAAAGGCCTTGAACTCGAGCGCGTTGCCGGACGGGTCGAGGAAGAACATGGTGGCCTGTTCGCCGACCAGGCCCTTGAAGCGCACGTGCGGCTCGATCACGAACTGGGTGCCGGCCGCGCGCAGGCGTGCGGCCAGCGCCTCCCATTGGTCCATCGGCAGGATCGCGCCGAAATGGCGCACCGGCACGTCGTCGCCGTCGACGGCGCTGGTGGCACGGTGGCCGCATTCCTCGGGCGACAGGTGTGCCACCACCTGGTGGCCATAGAAGTTGAAATCCACCCACGCCTCGGAACTGCGGCCTTCCGGGCAGCCCAGCAACCCGCCATAGAAACGGCGCGCCTCGGCCAGGTCGCGCACGGGAAACGCCAGGTGGAACAGGGGGATGGTGAAAGTCGTGCTCATGGGGGCTTCTTATGCAGTGGGAGGTTCTGACCGGGCCGGGCACTGGCCTGCGCGTTGATTGTAGCCAGCACAACCCGTAATATGAAGCGAATCATTTTTGCCCTGAGCATCAAAGATTTCGATAGATGATCCGCTACTTCCAGACCTTCCTGACGGCTGCCGAAACCGGGTCGTTTTCGGCCGCGGCGGCACGGCTGGCGCTGACCCAGTCGGCCGTCAGCACGCAGATCCGGCGCCTTGAAGAGGACCTGGACTGCCGCCTGTTCGAGCGCACCGGCAAGTCGGTCGCGCTCAGCGAAGCCGGGCAGCGTTTGCTGCCGGAGGCGCGTCGCTTTGTCGAGCTCTATGCCGCGATGAAGGACCGTGCCGGCCCGCACGCCGAGGCCGCGCCGGTGGAGCTAGGCGCGGTGTCGACGGTGCAGGCCACCTTGCTGGCCGAGGCGATGCGGCACTTCCGCCAGCGCTTCCCGGATTCGCACGTCAACGTGGTGCCCGGCATGTCGACCCAGCTGCTGACGCAGGTCGATGCGCGCGAGCTCGACGTGGCCGTGCTGATCCGGCCGCGCCTGGGTTTGCCGCCGGACCTGAAGTGGGTGCCGCTGGTGCGCGAGCGCTTCGTCGGCATCGGGCCGGCCGGCTCGCCGCAGGAGCTGCGCGCGCTGGTGGAGGCGCTGCCGTTTATCCGCTACAACCGCCACAGCACCGGCGGCCAGCTGGTGGACCGCTACCTGAAGCGGCAGCGACTCTGGGTCAGGGAAGGGATGGAACTGGATGAGCCGGCGGTAATCCTGCAGATGGTGGCGGCGGGCCTGGGCTGCGCCATCATTCCGGCCGAGCTGGTGCCGCTGCGCGAGACGGCCGGCGTGGTGCAGGTGCCGCTGCCGGGCGGGCCGCTCTATCGCGAGGTCGGCGTGCTGGTGCGTGAAGCGGCGCTGCGCCGCGCGCCGGTGGCGGCGCTGATCGACGCCTTCGTGGCGGCGAGCGCGCGCTGGCAGCCGGGCGAGGTTTAGGGAAGGCTCAGAGGCTGCCCGGCAACACCATCGTCACCAGCACCGAGGCATCCGACACCGCCGTCACGTCGTAGCGCACGCAAGGCCCCAGGTACAGCAGGTCGCCCTGGTGCAACTGGCGTTCGGAGCCGTCCACGCGCACGCGGACCTCGCCTTCCAGACATTGCACGGTCATGGGTCCGTCCACCGCATGAGGGGGCACATGCTTGCCGGCCTTCAGCACCAGCCGCATCACTTCGAGGGGACCTTCCTTGAACAGGGCCTGGGTGGCGGTCTGGTCCAGCCGCACGCCCAGGGGCAGCACGCTGGCGATTTGTCCGGAAGCTAGATGGGGAAGGGACATGCGCGGCTCCTCGCGTCTGGTGGGGTGTCTAATCAGGCGCGCCGACGCCAGGCGGCGGCACGCCTTCTCAATCTAGCACCGGAGCGCGCACATCAGTAGCACGCAGCGTGGTGCCGCCGCCAGATCAGGCCGCGGCGGCGGCGCGTGCGCCGCGATGGGCCGGCGCCGCGGAGACGCCGCTGCGGTCCAGGCCTGCAACTTCCAGGCCGGTGGCGCGGTTGGCGCCGTCGGTGAACGGGTCACGCTGGTCGTTGACGCGCGCGCCATCGGTGAAGGGGTCGCGCTTGTCGTGGACACGCGCGCCGTCGGTGAACGGATCGCGCTTGCCGTTGTGCAGGGCGTACCCGTAGCGGTCACTGGCAACGCCGCGATCGTTCAGGCCTTGTGCCATGGCGGAGGTGGCGGCGCTGATTGCTGCGAGGGAGAGAGTCGTGGCAAGAAGGGCTTTGAGAGCGTTTTTATGCATGTCTGCTGATTTTTTCGTTTGGAGGACGGCTGGCCCGTGCAGGGCCGCGCAAGTCTGGCGGGTTTGCCCCCTGCGCCGTCCGGATTCGCCTTTTGGGCGGTGCCGCGCCTGGGTGTCTGCACGGCACGGGACGAAGTGTAGTCATGCGGCACTATTCCTGTGATGATTTAACTTTCCATCATTCAGTCGTTTTTTTCATTCATCGATCCGGATACGGCGGCCAGCTTGCGCGCGGTCTGCCAGCCGCCGCCGAGGGCCAGGAACAGGTCGACCTGCCGCATGGCAACCTGGCCCGCGGACACCGCCAGCGCGGCTTGCGCGGCGGCGAGATCGCGCTCGGCATCGAGATGCGCCAGATAGGGCAGGCGCCCCGCCTCCCATAGCCGGCGCTGCTGCCGCGCGGCTTGCGCTGCGTGTTCGCCGGCGGCGTGCAGGGCCGCGTGGCGTTCCAGTTCGCGGGTGTAGGCCGACAGCGCGGTCTCGGTTTCCTGCAGCGCGCGCAGCACCACGGCGTCGAAGCGCGCCAGGGCGGCATCCGCGTCGGCTTCCAGGCCATGGATGCGATGCCGCACGCCGTTGGTGGGCCAGGTCCAGCTCAGCAGCGGCCCCAGGCTCCAGCGCGCCGTGGGCCCGCTGCCAAGGTGGCTCAGCACGCCGGTCAGCCCGGCGCTGGCGCCGATGCGGATCGACGGATACAGGTCGGCCGTGGCCACGCCGATGCGCGCGGTGGCGGCCGCGAGTTCGCGCTCGGCCTGGCGGACATCGGGCCGCCGGCGCAGCAGCGCGGCGCCGTCGCCGACCGGCAGCGGCGCGCGCAGCGCGGGCTCGGCCTCGCAGGCCACGTCGGCCTCCGGCAGCGCCGCTGGCGCCTGGCCCAGCAACATCGCCAGCCGGTATCGCGCCGCACTGCGCGCGGCCTGCAGCGGGGGCAGCGTCGCGCGCAGCGCTTCGCTGCGGGCACGTTCGCGCGCCACCGCGGCCGGGCCGGCGCGGCCCGCGGCGTGCACGCGGCGGGTGGCATCCAGCGTGCGCTGCTGCACCGCCAATTGCTGCGTGGCGGCGTGCAGGTCATGCGTGGCGGCGCACCCTTGCACGTAAGCGCGCACGGTCTGCGCCGCCACGGTGACGCGCACCATGTCCAGGGTCGCCTGGCTGGCCTGCGCACCGGCCAGCGCGGCCTCGTCGGCGCGCGCCAGCTTGCCGAAGAAGTCGATCAGGTAGGACGCGCCCAGGCCCACGTCGCCCAGGTTGAACACCGGTGGCTGGGCTTGCTGCAAAAAGCTCTCCCCCGACAGCTGCGCGCGCGACACGCCCGCGCCGGCGCTGCCCTGCGGCAGGTTTTCGGCTTCCACTTCGTGCAGCAACGCCAGCCCGCGCCGCAGGTTGGCGCTGGCGGCGCGGATGTCGGTGTTTGCGGCCAGCGCCTTCGTGACGAGCCGGTCGAGCCGTTCGTCGTCATAGAGGCGCCACCAGTCGTCGGGCACGGGCGCGATCGCCACGTCCGGCGCCTGTGCGGACTGCAATGGGCCATTGGCCGCGGTCGCGCGTACTGCCGCTTGATCTGGCACGCGATAGTCCGGTCCCACCGTCGTGCAGGCACTCAGGCATGCGCACAGCCATGCCGCCCACGTACGGCGCGGCCTCACGATCGCGGCCCCGCGCGGCGCGCGGCGCCCTGGTCCGCGGCCGGCTCGCGCACCGCCACCGTGGCGGTGCGCCCCGAGACCAGGCGCACGTCGGCCGGCACGTCTTCCAGCACGATGCGCACCGGCACGCGCTGCGCCAGCCGCACCCAGTTGAAGGTGGGATTGACGTTGGGCAGCAGGTTGGAACCCGCGCTGCGGTCGCGGTCCTCGATGCCGGCGGCGATGCTGTGCACGTGGCCGCGCAAGTGGCGGGGCTCGCCCATGATATGCACGTCGACCGGGCTGCCGATGTGGATGCGGTGCAGCCTGGTTTCCTCGAAATAGCCTTCGACGTGGAAGGAGCCGGCGTCGACCATCGACAGCACCGGTCGCCCGGTCGACACGTAGTCGCCCAGCCGCGGCAGCCGGTCGTTGAGGTAGCCCGCCACCGGGCTGCGCACGCTGGTGCGTTGCAGGTTCAGCCGGGCCAGCCGCACCGCGGCTTCGGCCTGCGCCAGCGCGGCCTGGCCTTGCTCGACGCGCGCACGCCCTTGCTCGGCGACTTCGGCGGCGACCACGCCGTCCAGGCTGCGGTTGCGCGCGGCTTCGCGCCGCGCCTGCGCCAGCGCGGCACGCTGGGTCGCCAGCGTCGCCAGTGCCTGTTCCAGGGCGAGCGCGTAGCGGTCGCGGTCGATCTCGAACAGGACTGCGCCGGCCTGTACGTACTGGTTGTCGCGCGCCACCACGCGCGTGACCAGTCCGGATACGTCGGGCGCCACCTGGACGATGTCGGCACGTACGTGGCCGTCGCGGGTCCAGGGCGCGGCGGTGTAGTAGTCCCAGAGGTAACGCAGCACCAGCAGCGCGGCAATGGCGGCCAGCAGCGTCGGCAGCACGGGAAGCAAGGAGCGGAATCGGAAGGTCATGACGGTAGTCCGGGCACTACGGCAAATACGGCGGCCACGGCGCCCAGGACGATCACATAGAGGAAAAGGTTGAACAGCGAGCGGTGCCAGATATGGCAGTAGCAGCCCAGTGCCGCCAGCACCATGCGGATTGCCGCGGTCACGGCAAAGGCGAGTACGGCCAGCACCAGCACGCCGGGCACGAACACGCCGTAGAGGTCGATTTCACTAAGCATGAGGCGCAGCGCAGAGGACGTGGATCAGCGGGACAGCGACGAGGCCGGAGCCGGCAGCAGCGTGACCTGCAGCACCACCAGCGCGCCCAGTGTGCCGCGTTGGCCGGCGCGGCCACTGCCCGCCACCGCGGCCATGGCCTCGCCCACGGCGGCTGCCAGGCGCGCCGGTACCGGTACGCGCCGGCCCGCGCGCCCTTGGGCGCGGAAATGCCGCGCCACCGCGGCCAGCACCCGGCGCACCGGCTTGCGCGCCGGCGGCGGCAAGTCCGGCAGCGCCTTGTGCAGCGCCAGCGCGCAATAGCCGACCTGCAACGCATGGAAGCCGTCCGTGGACAAGGGATCGCCGGCGGCGCCAAGGCGCGGCACCAGTTGGCCCAGCCGGTCCAGCATGCGCGCGCCCAGCCGCGCATCGCCATCGCTGGTGCGCAGCGTGGCAGCCTGCGCCAGGTCGTGCCAGCTGGCGCGCACCAGCCGCCGTGCCGCCACGCGCGCGCCGAACGGGCGTGCCGCCACCGACCACAGCGGTGCGAACACCATGGCCGCGGCGCTGGCCAGGCAGGTATTGAAGAGGGCGAGGAAATCCGCGTCGAACACGGCCTGCACGTTGGCAAACGCGGCGGTGTTGACCGACAGCAGCATCGCGATCAGCTGGAACCCCGGCCGCGCCACCAGCAGGCCGATGCCGAGATAGGGCAGCGCCAGCAGCGCGGCCAGCGCTTCGAAGGTGTGCGCATGCGGCACCACCAGGAACAGGTAGCCGGACGAAATCAGCAGGCAGATCGCGCTCCAGCGCACGAAGGCCCCGGCCATGCGCCGCGGCTCGTCGACGGCGGCAAAGAAGCAGCACGCGATCGAAGCCACCACCACCGCGCCGGCGCCGTCCTCCCAGCCCGAGAAGATCCACAGCAGCCCGGCGCAGAACACCGCCAGTCCGCTGGACACCGCGCCGAACAGCAGCATGCCGTGGTCGTGGTGATGGCCGGCAGCTTGCGCCCCGCGTTCGCCGCGTGGCAGTGGCGTGGCGGCGCGGTGGTCGCCGATGCCTTGCTGCAACGCGCGGCATTCGCCGTACAGGGCGCACAGGCGCTGCAGCTGGTCGGCCGCGGTGGCGGCAAGCCGGTCATGCCAGCCGCTCGCGTCGGCTGGGGGCGCGGCCGCCCAGCCTTCGGGCGCTGCGCATGGCGCCGTGGCCGCGTTGTCGTCGAGCCATGCAGCCGTGGCAGCCAGCGCTGCGCGCAGGCCCGGCGGGATGCCGCCGGCGTGGCAACGCAGCGCCTGCAGCACGCTCTCCAGCGACGACAGCAGCGGCATCAGCATGGTCATGCGGCGGCGCAGCGCGCGCGCGTGGCGCAGCGTGTGGCTGCCTTCGGTGTCGTAGGCGAGCTGGCTGATGAGCTGGTCCAGTTGCAGGATGTCGGCGGCAAGCCGGTGGCGGCCGTGGTCGGCGCGCGGGCTGCCCAGCAGGAGGTCAGAGGCCCACGCCGCGGCGTCGGCCAGCCACGAATCGGCACGCGCGCGCAGCGCCGGCGCGACCTTTGCCGGGAACACCACCGAGCCCACCAGCCCGGCGCAGACGATGCCGATCACGATCTCCTCGATCCGTGCCACGGCGATGTCGAATATCTGCGCCGGCTGGCTGACCGCCGGCAAGGCCACGATCGGCAGCGTGTAGGCCGCCAGCAGGCACACGTAGCTGCGCGGCGTGCGCTGCAGCAGTGACAGGTACACCAGCACGCTGATCCACAGCGCGATCGCGCCCAGCAGCACGATCGGCATGTTGACCAGTTGCGGCACCGTCGCCACCGCGGCGGTGGCGCCCAGCACCGTGCCGGCAACGCGATACGCCGCCTTGGAGCGGGTCGCGCCGGTGAGCGGATGCGAGACGAAATACACCGTCGCCATGGCCCAGTACGGCCGCGCCAGCCCCAGCGCCAGCGCGATGTAGAGCGCGAGCATCGCGGCGGCGAATGCCTTCAGCGAGAACAGCCACTGTCGTGCATTCGGCCAGCTAGCCATGGAACGGGGTCTTGAAGGGGAGGTTGGGGGCGCTTGCCGCCGCCTGCCGCTCCGCGCTTCATCGGGGGCGCGGTTTGGGCAGGGGCGACATGTTGGGAGCGAAGTGTAGCCGCACCTTTCGCATTCCATTCATGATTTAATATTGGCTTTTCCATTCGTGATATTCATGGAGTCGCGAGCACCCCCGGTCGTCATCGCCGGCGCACGCACCGTCCACGCCACCATGCCCATCGATATCCGCGCGCTGCGCTATTTCGTCGAGACTGCGCGGCTGCGCAGCTTTACCCAGGCCGCCTCGTCGCTGTTCGTGACCCAGTCGACCATCAGCAAGATGGTGCGCCAGCTCGAGGACGAAGTCGGCCAGCCGCTGCTGATCCGCGAAGGCAAGAGCGTGCGCCTGACCGACGTCGGCCGCGTGGTCTACGAGCGCGGCCAGGAGGCGCTGGGCGTGGTGCACCGGCTGACGCTGGAGGTCGCCGACCTGTCTTCGCTGGGGCGGGGGCAGTTGACGGTCGGCATTCCGCCGATGGTCAACCTGTTCTTCTCGCCGGCGGTCAGCGCGTTCCGGCAGCGATATCCCAACCTGTCACTGACGCTGGACGAACACGGCGGGCAGGTGGTGGAGCAACTGGTGGCCAGCGGCGAGCTGGAGGTGGGAGCGACGGTGCTGCCGGGCGACAGCGGCCTGGCGCTGGAAACGCGCCAGTTCGGCCGCTATCCGATCTGGGCGGTGGGGCCGCGCAAGGCGGCCTGGGCACGCGGGCGCACCGTGTCGCTGGGGGCGCTGCGCGACGAGCCGCTGGTGATGCTGACCGAGGATTTCTCGCTGACGCGCAAGCTGCGGCAGGCCTTCGTGGAAGCCCGCATCGAGCCGCGGGTGGTGGCGCGCAGCGGGCACTGGGACTTCCTGGCGTCGATGGCGGCGGCGGGGCTGGGCACCACCTTCCTGCCCCAGCCGCTGGCCGAGCGCCTGCAGGCGCAGGACACGCTGGCCATGGCGCGCCTGACCGAACCCGCGGTGGACTGGACCATGGCCCATATCTGGTCGCCGGGGCGCTACCTGTCGCACGCGGCGCGGGCGTGGCTGGCGGTGTGCGAAGAGGTGCTGGGTAACGGGAACGGGCGGGCGGGCTGAATCCGTCGCCTCACTTGCCGCGGCACTGCTCGGGCGGGATGTCGAGCAGCACCAGCGGCTTCTGTCCGGCCGCATAGTGATAGCGCAGCCGGATCCCCAGCTTGCCCAGCACCGGCACGTCCGGATTGCGGCAGATGCCGCGTTCCAGAATCGGCTTGGCCGTGGCCATGAAATCACGGGTGTCGTCGCGGCTGGCATCGATGCCGGAGACTTTCAGGTGGAAGTCGACGATCTTGCCGGGCCGCGCCACGCAGCCGTCGAAACGCGTGGTGTCGTCGAGGTCGACCGGGCCCGCGCGCATCAGCTCCTGGCAGGCCAGGCGCAGTTGCCGGTCGGCGTCGCCGGTGGTCAGGCGCGTGACCCCGTGCATGCCGGTCGGCTTGCCGCGCACCGTGCCCAGCAGCAATGTGGCAAGCTCGGACAACGGCGGCGCGGACATGGTGGCTGCCTGCGTGGCGGGAACGGCAAGTGTCGTGGCCACCAACGACAAAGTCAAAAGCACAGCGGTACGGCGCCAGCGGCGATGATCAGCGGTGGGAACGGCGTGGACGGCGGCGGGATCAGGGGGCATGAGGCAAACAGGGCGGGGGCGGCGGTTGCGCTGCTACTTTAGCCCTGTGTCCTTGCGGCCGTTGTCAGGTTTTGTCCTACGTTGCAACGGCGCGCTTGCCGTGCCGGTGCCGGTATGCCAGCGGCAGCATCGCGGCTTGCCCGAAGCGCTCGCCGCAACGCCTCGCCATGTCCGTGCAGATCCGTCCCCGGGTACCTGCCTTCAACGCCACGGCCAGTGGCTGAAGCGCTTAAAGCTCCAGCACCAGCCGGCCGCCGCTGCAGGCGCGCGAGCAACACGCCATCATGCGGTGGTTGGCGTCGCGCTCGGCGCGCGTGAGCACCACGTCGCGGTGGTCGACCTGGCCGGCCAGCACGCGCACCTCGCACGAGCCGCACAGGCCTTCCTCGCAGTCGCTCTGCACGTCGATATTGGCGCCGCGCAGCGCGCCCAGCAGGGTCTGCCCCGCCGGCACTTCCAGCACCAGGCCGGAGTCCTTCAGTTCCACGGTAAAGGGCTGCTCCTTCGACGCATCCAGGGTGCCCAGCCTGGAGACGAAATGCTCCACGCGCAGCGCGTCTGCCGGCCACGCGGCGCAGCATCCGGCCAGCGCATCGAGCAGGCGCTGGGGCCCGCAGGCATAGATCTGTGTGTCCGCGTCAGGCTGCCCCAGCAGCTTGCCGAAGTCGGCGCGCCGGCCTTCGTCGCTGGCGTGGACGTGCAGCCGCGCGCCGTGCAGCGCCTGCAGTTCGTCCAGCATGGCCATGGCCTGGCGCGAACGCCCGCAGTAGTGGAAGGTGTAGTCGATGCCAAGCGCGCGGGCGCGCCGCGCCATCGCGCTCACCGGCGTGACGCCGATGCCGCCGGCGATAAAGATGGCCCGCCGGCATTGCTCGTCGAAGCGGAAATGGTTGCGTGGGCCGCGGATGCGCAGGCGGTCGCCGGCACTGACGCTGCCATGGACCCAGGCCGAGCCGCCGCGGCTGGCGGGATCGCGCAGCACCGCGATCTCCAGCGCCGCCGCATCGTCCGGATCGCCGCACAGCGAATACTGGCGCGACAGCCCGGTATCGCCGCATTCCACGTCGATATGCGAGCCGGGCGCCCAGCGCGGCAGCGGCTTGCCGTCGGGCGCCACCAGGCGCAGCCGGAGCACGCCGTCGGCGGCCGCGATGGCGCGCTCGACCACCACCGTGCGGGCGATGGTGTGCGCCGACGGCTCGCCGATGCGCACCGGCTGGCGCACCGCCAGCAGGGCCGGGTCGCGGCGCTCGGGGTTCTGGGCGGGATCCCATTCCACCAGCAGGTGCTCCGGCCCGCGGAACGAGGTGTTGGGCACGTAGGTAAAGGTCTGCGCGGCCAGGCGCATATGCGGCAGCCGGCGCGTCAGCTCTTCCAGGAAGACCTGCATCTCCATGCGCGCCAGGTTCTTGCCCATGCACTGGTGCGAGCCGTAGCCGAAGGTCAGCTGCTCGCTGGCGTTGTCGCGGCGGATGTCGAACAGGTCGGCATCGGCGAAATGGCGCTCGTCATGATTGGCCGACGAGGTCACGATCAGCAGCTTGCTGCCCGCCGGCAGGCGGATGCCGCCCACTTCGGTGTCGCGCGTGACCAGCCGGCGCCACGCTGCCACCGAGCCGTTATGGCGCAGGCATTCCTCGACCGCGTTGGGGATCAGCGCGGGGTCTTCGCAGAGCTCGCGCCACGCGTCGGGATGCTGCAGCAGCAGCTTGATGGCGTTGGCCGAGGCGTTGGCGGTGGTTTCGTGCGCGGCGACGATGCCGGCCATCATCATCGAATGCAGGTAGGAGTCGGTCACCACCTCGGGCAACTCCTTCTGCTTGCGCAGCCCGTACTGCATCCAGCCGGGACCGGACGGGTCTTCGCGCATCTTGTCGAGGATGCGCCCGGCCAGCTGCCAGAAGTTGCCGACGGCGTGCGCCACCGCCACTTGTTCCTCCGGCTTTGGCCGGCCCCAGGTGTTGACGGTATGGGCAATGGAGTACTGGCGCAGCAGGTCCATGTCCTCCTCGGGCACGCCCAGGAAATGCAGCGCCACCGTCAGCGGCACCTCCCACAGCATCTGGTCGACCAGGTCGGCGCGGCCATCGTCGATAAAGCGGTCGACATACTCGCGCGTCAGGCGCCGCACCAGCGGCTCGTGGTGGGCCAGTTCGGCGGGCGTGAACGGTGCCATCAGCGCACGACGGCGCGGCATGTGGGCGGGCTCGTCCTCGTTCACCAGCGTGCGGTTCATGGCGTAGCCGTAGCTGGCCAGCACGGCGTTGGCCTCGTCGCCGGTGGGGGTGATCTTCTCCAGCGCGATCGACGGGCTGAAGGTCAGGTTGTCGCGGAAGATGGCCTTGATGTCGTCGTAGCGCGTGACCACCCAGTAGCCCAGCTGCGGGCTGTAGAACACCGGCTCCTGCTCGCGCGACCAGCGCACGTATTCGGGCGGGTCCTGCTGGTAGCCGTCGCCGAAGGGATCGAACTGCGCCGCGTTGTGGCTGACCGGGCAGCCGTTGGGCGCGCTCAGCGTGCTGTGGTCGAGCGGGCAGCCGCCGCGCGCGGCGCCGGGGGAGGGGATGGTCATGCTACGTACTCCTGGCAGACATCGATGCCTGGCAAAAAGCGCTGCCGTCCGGGCGCGCCGGACGGCCCCGCGGTGTTGCGGCCGGACTCAGTTGTCCAGCGTGATCTTCAGGTCGCGGATCAGCCTGGTCCAGCGGCCGGACTCGCTGCGCAGCAGCTCGCTGAACTGCGCCGGCGTATTGCCCACGGGCTCTACGCCAAAGTCCACCAGCCGCTTGTTGACCGCCGGCTCGCGGATGGCCGCGACCACGTCCTTGTTCAGCGTGTTGATCACCTCCGGCGGCGTGCCGGCCGGCACCACCATGCCCACCAGCGCGGCGGCTTCGACGCGCGGGTAGCCCAGCTCGGCGAAGGTCGGCACGTCGGGCAGCTGCGGCAGGCGGGTGGCATTGGCCACTGCCAGCGGGCGCACCTTGCCGCCCTTGATGAAGCCGGCGCCGGCGGCGTAGTCCACCATCATCGCGCCGACCTGGCCGGCGGCCACGTCGGACAGCGCCGGCGCGGCGCCGCGGTATGGCGCATGGGTCATCGGCAGGCCGGCTTCCACCTTCAGCAATTCCATCGCCAGGTGGTGCGGGCTGCCCGCCCCGGCCGAGCCGTAGTTGATGCCGCCCTGCGTGGCCTTGGCCTGCGCGATGAATTCCTTGGCGGTCTTGGCCGGGCTGGCGGCGCCCACCACCAGGATCATCGGGAAGCGGCCCAGCAGCGTCACCGGGGCCAGGTCCCGGGCGGGATGGTAGGACAGCGACTTGTACAGCACGGGATTGAACACCAGCGTGCCGTTGTCGGCCGACAGCACGGTATAGCCGTCGGCAGCCGCGCGCGCGGTCTCGGCCGCGCCGATGGCGGTATTGCCCCCGGGCTTGTTGTCCACCACCACCGGTTGCCCCACCTTGGCCGACAGGCCCTGGCCGATGGTGCGTGCCAGGAAATCCGAACCGCCGCCCGCGGCATACGGGACGATCCAGCGGATCGGTTTGGCGGGATAGGCGTCGGCAGCGTGGGCTGGGCCGGCGGCCAGCACCGGCAGGGTCAGCGCGCCAAGGGCCAGGCGCACGGAAAGGGCAAAGCGGGGGCGGGGCATGGGTCTTTGTCTCCTGATGGGTGGACCGGTGTCCTGGCACCGGCGTTTTCTATTTTGCGTAAATCATATACGCATTGCGTAACAATTGAATACGGGTTAACCTTGAACCGGCCCCGCGTCACGGTGTGGCATCGTCCGCTGTCGCCGTGAAGCCCCGTACCCCGTCGCGCAGCTCCGTTCCGCCATGCCCCGATCCAAAGCTCCCGAACCCATCCCTGAAGCCACCCCGGCCCGCGCCCGTGAACGGCGCCAGCGCGTGCAGTCGGCCGTCACCGGCATGGCCGTATTGAAGGGCCTGGCGCGCCTGGGCGGGCGTGCCAGCCTGACCGCGCTGGCCGCGCATATCGACGAAAGCCCGGCCAAGGTCCACCGCTACCTGGTCAGCCTGGTGGAAGAAGACCTGGTGGCGCAGGAGCCGGGCACGCAGCAGTACCACCTTGGCTTCGAGGCCCTGCAGATCGGCATGGCGGCGATGCGCCAGGCCGACCCGATCCGGCTGGCCGAGGCGTCGCTGGTGCGCCTGCGCGAGACCCTGGAGGTGACCTGCTTCATCGCGGTGATGGGCAACAAGGGGCCGACCATCATGCGCTTCGAGGAACCGGGCCTGCCGGTGACGGTGAACGTGCGCGCGGGCTCGGTGATGCCGCTGCTGTGGTCGGCCACCGGGCGCGTATTCCTGGGCCTGCTCGATGAAAAAGGGATCCTGGCGCAGGCCCGGGAAGAGCTTGCGGCCGCCAGCCCGGCGCGGCTGGCGCAGCTCGATGCCAGCGACCCCATCGGCGCGTTGCGCCGCGCGGTGCAGGCCGATGACTGCGCCTGGGTGCGCGACACCAACCTGACCGGCATCAGCGCGGTGGCGGCGCCGGTGCGCGACTACACCGGGCGGGTGTGCGCGGTGCTGACCGCGCTGGGCGCCACCGGCGGCTTCGACCCCGCCATCGACGGACCCATCGGCAGCGCCGTGCGGCGCGAGGCGCGCGCGGTCAGCACGGCGCTGGGGTTCAACCCCGCGGCGTGACGCCGGGCGCCGGACGCTTGTCTGCGTCCGGGATTGCCGCAGAGGTACCCGCACGCAACGCCGGGCAGGCGCTTGCCACCTCCGCGTCGACGCGTTCCGGCCGGCCCAGCAGCGCGATCAGGCCGCACGCCAGCGTGCCGCGCCACTGCAGGTAGTCGTGCCCGCTGGCATGCTCGGCATGCACCACCGGATAGCCCTTGGCGACCAGCACGTCGCGCATATGCCGCGTGGTGGTCAGGATGTTGACGGCACCGCGGCCGTCCTCGAAACGCCCGGCTTCCAGGTAGAAGCGCAGCGGCAGCCGCGGGCTGGCGGCGTATTCCCGGATCAGCCATTGCGGCTGGCGCGGCGGCTGGTCCGGCGCGCCGCCGGGTCCCCACCAGAATGAGCCGGACTGGCTCAGCACCAGCCCGAAACGCTCCGGATGGCGCAGCCCCGCGTACGCCGCCGCCAGCCCGCCGTAGCTGGACCCGGCGACCACGGTGCGCTCGGCCGGTGCCGACAGCCCGAGCGCGGCGGCCCAGGGCATCAGCTCGTTGGCGAGGAAGTCTGCGAAGGCCGGGTTTGGCGGCAGTTGCGCGGCCCGCGCCGCGGCGCTCGGATTGGCCACGATCAGCGCGGCGACGGGCGGCAGCAGGCCCGCGTCGATCAGGTTGTCGAGCAGGGTGGGGGTGGGCACCAGCGACAGGTAGGCGTGGGCGTCGAACAGCACCAGCGTGGCCGTGGGCCGGGCGCGAGCCGGGCGGTAGACGTAGATGTCGCGTGCCTCGCCGAGGAGGCGGCTGTCGATGCGGTAGGGCGTGACCGTGCCCGCGGGCACGCCCGCGCGCGGCGCCAGCCACGGCTGTGGCGGGGCGGCCGGCAGCTCCAGCACGGACTTGAGCTGGAACGGATCCGCGCCTTGGTCCGGGAACGTGCGCGGATTGAGCGGATCGCGCTGCACCGTGGCCAGGATCGCGCGCCGGCGCTGCGGGGCAGGCTGGTCGAGCACGGGCACGTCCGGCGCCAGCTGGTAGCTCATGCGGGTGGTTGCCGGCACGCGGTAGCTGCGGTACCAGACGTCGCTGTCGCCCAGGCGCAGCAGCGCATCATGGTCGCCGGCGGGACTGCCGAGCAGGCGCACGTTCTCGCGCGCGCCGCGCCACAGGAAAGTCACGCGCACCATCGCTTCCTGCCCGCCGCCGGTTGCGGGCAGGGGCTCCACCAGGGGCGTGCCGCGCCGGGCCATGTCCTGCCAGAACGCCTCGGTGTTGCCACCGTCGGTGAGGGTCTGCGCCAGCTCGCGCAGGGCGAGGCTGTCGGGCAGGTCAGCGGGCGCGTGCTGGGCGGCTCGCGGCACGATCTCGTCGATGCGCAGCACGTAAGGCGCGCCGGGCAAGGGCCGCCCGCCGACCGCGCCGGGCACGTCGGCGTGGTCGCCGCTGACGGTGAGCCGGTACGCGCCGCTGCCGGGGGCCACGAACAGGAAGCTGCGCGACAGCGTGGTCGGCCCCAGCAGCCGGCGCACCGGCTTGCCGGCGGCATCGGCGAGGTCGAGCGTCGCCGCCGGTCCGTCGAGCAGTCCCCGCACCACGTCGCCTGCCTGAAGAGACAGCGTGTAGTGCAGCGGTGCGCCGGGCTGCCAGACGCCGTGCGCGGGCTGGCCCACGGCCAGGGCGGGAGCGGATGCGGCAGCCGGCGTGGCGATGGCGGCGAGCGACAGCATCAGGGACGCCGACAGCCAGGCGGCGCGGCGCCGGATCAGGACAGGGAAGCGCATCAGAAATCCACCGAGGTTGTGAACTTGAACAGGCGCGGCGCGTTCTGCGTGACGTAGCCGTCGTTGAACGAGCCCGCCCAGTAGCTCTGGTTGAACAGGTTCTCGACGCTGGCGTAGAAGCCCACGCGCTTGCCCTGGATTTTGGTCACGTAGCGCGCACCGATGTCGTAGCGGGTCCAGCTGTCGATCTTCTGCGTGTTGGCGGTGTTGACGTACTGCGAGCCGGTGTAGGTCACGCGGCCGCTGACGGTCAGCCCCGGTACCCAGGGCAGGTCCCACTCCGCCCCCAGGTTGCCGGACCAGGTGGGACTGCCGAACGCGGTGTTGCCGTCATAGGCGCCGTTGGCCGTTCGCGTCAGCACCGCGCGGGTATAGGCGATGCCGCCCAGCACGCGCACGCCGCGGCCGGCTTCGCCGTAGACGTTCCACTCCACGCCGCGATGCCGGCGCTCGCCGTCCGGGCCGTAGGTATTGGTGGCGCCATCCTTGATCAGCGTCGGACGCGTGATCTGGAACGCGCTGAGGGTCTGCGTCAGCCGCCCGCTGTCCCACTTCACGCCCAGCTCGCCCTGGCGGGTCTTGTAAGGCGCGAACACCTGCTGGTAGTTGCGCGCGGTCACGTCGGTCACGGTATCGCCCTGGCTCAGCCCTTCGACGTAGTTGCCGTAGAGCGCCAGCTGCGGCCCCCACGGCTTGAGCACCAGGCCCACCGAGGGCGTGACGGCGCTTTCGTCGTAGTCCGCGGTGCGCGCGCCGGTGGTCGCGCTGAAGCTCTGCGCCTGCACGCGCTGGTGGCGCAGGCCCAGGGTCAGCTGCACCTTGTCGTCGGCAAAGGCGAGCGTGTCGGCCAGCGCCAGGCTGGTCAGCGTGGTGTCGGCGGTCCTGGGCACGTTGCCGGGGGATGCCGCCAGGATCGGCGTGACCGGGGCGTAGATGTTGGACAGGAACGACCGGCTGGCCACGTTGACCGTGCCGCTGCGCAGGCCCAGGTAGGTGTAGCCCAGCACCAGGCGGTGCTCTACCGGTCCGGTACGCACGGTGCCGCGCACGCCGGCCTCGGCCGAGACGGTATCGGTGTAGCCCTTCTGGTTGTAGGTGATGCCGGTGTAGTCTCCGTTGGGCCGGACATTGTTGGCGCGCGTGCCGTTGATAAAACCGCTGTACTTGTAGTGCAGCGTGCCCAGGCCCGCGTACGCGGTCCAGTCGCGCGCGAGGTCGACCTCGCCGCGCGCGACCACGGCGTTGTTGTCGAGCCGGCCATGGGTGCCTGGCAGGATATTGGTGCCGGCCTTGGGCGGAGCCGGCACGGTGCTGGCGAACGAGGCCATCCAGGCGCTGCCGTTGCGCACTTCCTCTTCACTGGCGTAGGCGTCGAGCGAGGCCCGCACGCGCTCGCCGGCATAGTCCAGCGCCACCGCGCCCAATGCGCGGCGCCTGGATTGCCCGTCGAGGCCGGTGCGGCCATTGCCATAGGCGCCGTTCACGCGCACGCCGAAGGCATGGTCCGGACCGAAGCGGCGGCCGATATCGACGCTGGCGCCGGCATGGCCTTCGGACAGATAGTTGGCCGACAGCCGCGTCAGCGGCGTATCCGCGGCGCGCTTGGGCACCAGGTTGATGACGCCGCCAACCGCGCCGCTGGGTGCCATGCCGGTCAGCATGGCGGTGGGGCCGCGCAGCAGTTCGACGCGCTCGACGAATTCCGTGGGGGCATGCCCGTAGGGCGCCAGCCCATACATGCCGTTCAGGGCGAGGTCGCTGGACGAGATATCGAAGCCGCGCACGGTGCAGTTCTCGTACAAGTGCCCGGCCGAGGTGGTGAAGCGCACCGTCGGGTCGTTGGCCAGCACGTCGCCGATGGTGCGGGCCTGCTGGTCCTCGATGGCCTGGGCGGTATAGGCCGCGCTGCTGTAGGGCGAGTCCATGGCGTCGGCATTGCCCAGCAAGCCAAGCCGCGCCCCGCGTGCTACCTGCCCGCCCGCGTACGCCGGCGTCAGCGCTTCGGCGTCATGGCGGGCGGCGGTGACGGTCACCGCGGGCAGGGTGGCGCCGCTGGCTTCCGGGGTGGCGGCTCGCGCGGTTTTGACGGCAAAGCCGTTGGGTACGCGCACCGCGCGCAGGCCAGTGTTGCGCAGCAGGGCGGCCAGCGCGTCCTCGGGCGCGTAGCGGCCCTGCAGCCCCTCGGTGCGCCGGTCCGCCAGGTCGGCGGCGTCGTAAGACACCAGCACACCCGATTCCAGGCCAAAGCGCGTCAGCGCCGGCTGCAGCGCGCCGGCCGAGATCGCGTAGCTGCGTGCCGCGGCCGCCGGTGCCGGCACCGGTTCCGCGGCAAAGGCAGCGAGCGGCGCCGCGGCGGCCGTCAGGGCCAGCGCCTGGCCCACGGCCAGCACGCTGCGGCGGATGCGCAGCGCAGGGTGCCGGCGCGTGCCGGCGGGCGGAGATGGCAGATGAAGCTTGCCCATGAAACAGTCCTTTCAGATTGCGGCCGGAAATCAGCCTTTCCTCTGTCAGGCCACTTGAAACAGGCAAACCCCTCAGTTCAGCGCAACAAAAATTTCTATTGGCGATGCCGGCTGATAGATGTCCGGCCCGGACTCACGCCCTGCGCCGCACGCTGACCCAGTAGCGCGTCCAGCGCTCGACGCTCACTGGCAGCAGGTGGGGCAGGGCATCGAGCACGCGGTCGGAGTCGTCCAGCGGGAAGATGCCCGACACGCGCAGGTCCGCCGCATCGCCGCTGCAGCCCAGCCGGCCATGGCGGTAGCGTGCCAGTTGCGCCAGGAACCGGTCCAGGCGCATGTCGTGCACGGCCAGCATGCCCTGGGTCCAGGCGGTATCGGCAACGTCGCCGGCCTCGGGCGGATCGATCTGCGCGCGGCTGAAGCGGGTGCGTTCGCCGGCCTGCAGCACGCGCGGCGCCGCGGCCGGATCGGCCGGGCGAATCTCGACGGCGCCCACCTGCACTGCGACGGCGGTCGCATCGTCGTGGATCTGCACGGTGAAGCGGGTGCCCAGCGCGCGCAACGTTCCCTGCGCGGTGCCGATGCGGAAAGGCCTGGCCAGCACGTCCGTCCCGGTTGCCACGGCGATGGCGCCGCGCAGCAGCGTGACCCGGCGCTCGGCGGCGCCGTAGTGCACGGCAATGGCACTGTCCGTATCCAGGTCGATCTCCGTGCCGTCCTGCAGCGTCACGCGCCGGCGCTCGCCGATGCCGGTGGCATGGTCGGCCCGCCATGCCAGCAGCGCACCGCCGCGCTGCCATTGCCAGGAGCCGGCGGCAACCGCGGTGACGGCCATCAGCGCGATCGCACGGCGCCGGCCGCGCCGCGGGGGCGGGCTTGCCAGCGCTGCCCGCGCCACGCCGCGCGGCATCGAAGCCAGGGCGGCGCTGCAGTCGTGCAGGTGTTGCCACGCGCGCTCATGGTCGGGATGCTCGGCACGCCAGCGGGCGCAGCCGGCGCGGCTGGCCGGCGAGGCCTCGGGCGACTGCAGCGTTAGCCACCACTGCGTGGCGCGCAGCGTGATGGCGGCATCGATCGGCGGGTACGGTGCACCGGGTAACGACATGCGGCGCGGCTCAGGCGGAAAAACAGCACTGGTGCAGCGCCTTGACGATATGGCGCTGCACCGTGGCCACCGACACGCGCAGTTCGCCGGCGATGGCCGCCTGCGGCATGCCGTCGAGCTGGAACAGCAGGAAGGCGCGGCGCACCGCCGCGGGCAGGGTGTTCAGGCGCCGGTCGAGCTCGGCCAGGGTCTCGAGCAGCAGCGCACGCGTTTCCGGGTCCGGGGCCTCGGCTTCGGGCAGCGCCGCCAGTGCCTGCTGGTAGGCGGCCTCCAGTGCTTGGCGGCGATGGAAATTCGCCACCAGCCCGCGCGCCACCGTGGCCAGGAAAGCGCGCGGCTCGCGCGCGGCGATCGGCGCCTCGCGCGCCAGCAGCCGCACGAAGGTGTCGTGCGCCAGGTCGGCCGCGTGCCCCGCTTGCCCCGCGCTCGCCAGGCGCCGGCGCAACCAGCCATGGAGCCAGCCGTGATGGTCTAGGTACAGCGTGCGGACTTCATCGTTGAGCGTAGGCTCGGCGGCGGGCATGGCGCGGAAAACTCGGGCACGGACAAACAGCCTCGCATTGTATGCTCAAATGATAATGATTCGCAATACGAGGCAAACTCGATGGCCGCGCCCGGCCCGCTCATGCCACCTCGCGCAGCACCGTCCGGCGCGGCACGGCCGCATCGCCGGCGGGCCGCAGCGACGGATAACCCGCCGCAAACACCAGCCGCCCGCGCGACCACGTGTGCGTGACCATCGGCTGGCCCGCCACCTCGGACACCGCAATCACGTCGGCGCGCAGGCCCGGCGCCAGGCGACCGCGGTCGGCCAGCTGGCAGGCATCGGCGGGGTGGGCGGTGACCAGCGCCAGCGCCTGGTTCAGCGGCAGGCCGGCCTGGCGACCGGCGGCATACGCGGCGGCGATCAGGGTGGAGGGCTGGTAGTCCGAGCACAGGATGGTGCCGGCGCCGGCCCGGATCGCGTCGATGGCGCGCATCGATCCGCTCTGGCTCTTGCCGCGCAGCACGTTGGGCGCGCCCAGGATGGTCGGCAGCGCACGGGCGCAGGCGGCCTGCGCGGTCTCCAGGTTGATCGGGAACTCGCTCATGCGCACGCCCAGCGCGTGCATGGCGGCGATGCGCTGCGGCGAATCGTCGTCGTGGCTGGCGGTGGGAATGCCCAGCGCGTGCGCCGCGGCCACCAGCCGGTCGATGCGCTCGTGCGCGCCCTCCAGCGCGGCGGCCTTCTGGCGCGCGGCATCGGCGGCGGCGTCGCGGCTCATGCCGTGGTTGCCCATCATGTAGGCCAGGTAGGCGTCCATGGTCTTGAACTGGCCCTGGCCGGGCGAGTGGTCCATCACCGAGAGCAGGTCGACCACGCCTTCGGCCATCAGCGCTTCCAGCACCGGCACGGCACCGGCGTCGGTGACCTCGTAGCGGCAATGGATGCGGTTGTCGACCAGGCTGTGCTGCCGGTAGGCGGCGATCGTGCGCACCACCGTGGCGGCGGTGTCGACGTTGCGCACGCCGAACTGGTTGCCGGCGAACGACAGCGCGTGATAGGGCGTGGTGATGCCGGCCGCGGCGTTGCGGCGATCGACCTGCGCCACCGCGAAGTCCAGCGGGAACAGCACGCTGGCGCGCGGCTCCACCTCTTTCTCGATGGCGTCGCAATGCACGTCCACCAGGCCGGGCATTACGGTGTGGCCATGCAGTTCGACCACGGCGGCATGCGCGGGCACGGCCCCGGGTGCCGGCTCGATCGCCGCGATGCGGCCATCCTCGATCAGCAGCGCGCTGTCATGCAGCACGCGGTCCGGCAGCACCAGGGTGGCATGGGTCAGGTAGGTCGCAGGCATGTCTGGCTCCGTTCTGGGCGGTTCGGTTCAGGCGAGGGCGGTAGCGGGGTGCAGCGGCAGCAGGCGCGTGGCCACCGCATCGCGCACGGCTTCGTCGTGGAAAATGCCGACCAGCGCGCGGCCCTCGGCCAGCGCTTCGCGGATCAGCGCGACCACCACGGCGCGGTTTTCAGGGTCCAGCGAGGCGGTGGGCTCGTCCAGCAGCAGGACGGGATGACCGCCGATCAGGCCGCGCGCGATATTGACGCGCTGTTGCTCGCCGCCCGAAAAGGTGGCGGGCGGCAGGTCCCACAGCCGGCGCGGCAGGTTCAGCCGCGCCAGCAGTTCAGCCGCGCGGGCGCGTGCCTCGTCCTCGCCGGCGCCGCGCTGCCGCAGCGGATCGGCCACCACGTCGAGCGCGCCCACGCGCGGGATGGCGCGCAGGAACTGGCTGACATAGCCGATCACGTCGCGGCGCAGCTGCAGCACGCGCTGCTCGCTGGCGTGGCCCAGCTCGACCCACGGCGCGCCGTCGGCGCTGGTGTCGCGCAGCCGGATGCTGCCTTCGGTGGCAAGGTAATTGCCGTACAGGCAGCGCAGCAGCGTGCTCTTGCCGGTGCCGGACGGCCCGGACAGGACCAGGCATTCGCCGCGCGCGGCATCGAAATCGATCGCGCGCAAGACCGGCAGGCGGATGCCGCCCTGGTTGTGCAACGTAAACATCTTGCCGAGGCCGCGCACCTCGACCAGCTTCTGTGGTTGTTCTGCGTGCATCGTGCTCAGCCCTGCAGGATGGAAGAAACCAGCAACTGCGTGTACGGATGCTGGGGATCGTCGAGGATCTGGTCGGTCAGGCCCTGCTCGACCACGCGCCCGCCCTGCATCACCAGGGTGCGGTGCGCCAGCAGCCTGGCGACGGCCAGGTCGTGCGTGACCAGCACCGCGGCCAGGTCCAGGTCCGCCACCAGGCGGCGCAGCAGGTCCAGCAGGCGGGCCTGCACCGACACATCGAGCGACGCCGTGGGCTCGTCCATGAACACCAGGCGCGGATGCGTGACCAGGTTGCGCGCAATCTGCAGCCGCTGCTGCATGCCGCCGGAAAAGGTGCCGGGCACGTCGTCCAGCCGCGCCAGGTCGATCTCCATCTTCTCCAGCCAGCTGCCGGCGACTTCGCGCAGGTTGCCGTAGTGGCGCTCGCCCACGGCCATCAGCCGTTCGGCGATATTGGCGCCGGCGCTGACCTGCATGCGCAGGCCGTCGCGCGCGTGCTGGCGCACGAAGCCCCAGTCGGTGCGCGCCAGCAGCCGCAGGCGCGCGCTGGACAAGGTGGCGAGGTCGGTCAGGCCGGACTCGCGCATGGCGTAGCTGACCGTGCCGCGCTGCGCCGGCGCCTGCATCGACAGTGCCTGCAGCAGCGTACTCTTGCCCGAGCCCGATTCGCCCACCACGCACAGCACTTCGCCGGGATACAGGTCGAAGCTGACGTCATGGCAGCCGTGCAGGCCGTCCCAGGTGCGCGTCAGGTTGCGCACCGACAGCAGCGGGGCGGCGCTCATTGCGCACCTCCGGCAGCGCTCTCGACGGCTTGCGCGGCCT
This sequence comes from Cupriavidus alkaliphilus, assembly GCF_014191175.1. Classification (NCBI taxonomy): domain Bacteria; kingdom Pseudomonadati; phylum Pseudomonadota; class Betaproteobacteria; order Burkholderiales; family Burkholderiaceae; genus Cupriavidus; species Cupriavidus alkaliphilus. The sequence continues at coordinate 480,536 of NZ_JACHWE010000002.1, forward strand.
GGCGGCCGGCGCAGTACTCGGTATCCGAGCACACGAACCGCCGCGTGCCGGCGTCGTCGGTGATGATCTCGTCCAGGTAGCTGTCGGTGGCGCCGCACTGCGCGCAGCAGTTAGACCATGACTCCACCGTGAACGGATGGTCGGCAAAGTCCAGGCTCTTGACAGCGGTGTACGGCGGCACCGCATAGACGCGCTTTTCCCGGCCCGCGCCGAACAGCATCAGCGCCGGGCTGCGGTCCAGCTTGGGGTTGTCGAACTTGGGGATCGGCGAAGGCCGCATCATGTAGCGCTGGTTGACGATCACGGGGTAGTCGTAGGTGGTGGCGATGTGGCCGTGGCGGGCGATGTCCTCGTACAGCTTGACGTGCATCGCCCCGTATTCCGCCAGCGCGTGCATGGTGCGGGTCTCGCCTTCGCTCGGCTCCAGCCAGCGCAGCGGCTCGGGAATCGGCACCTGGAACACCACCGTCTGCCCCGCGCGCAGCGGGGTCTCCGGGATCCGGTGGCGGGTCTGGATAATGCTGGCCTCGGTGGTGCGCTCGGTGGTCGGCACGCCGGTGACGCGGGCGAAGAAGCGGCGGATATTGATGGCGTTGGTGGTGTCGTCCGAGCCCTGGTCGATCACCTTGAGCACATCGTCCTTGCCGATGATCGCGGCGGTCACCTGGATGCCGCCGGTGCCCCATCCGTACGGCAGGGGCATCTCGCGGCTGCCGAACGGGACCTGGTAGCCCGGGATCGCCACCGCCTTGAGCAAGGCGCGGCGCAGCATGCGCTTGGTCGATTCGTCGAGATAGCCGAAGTTGTAGTGTTCGTCGCGGGCGATGCCCGCGGCCAGGGTGGTGTCGGCGGCGCTCATGCCAGCGTCTCCTCTTGCGGCTGTGGCTGGGGTTGCGGCTGCGGAGGTGCCGCCGCTGTCGCAGGCATGGCGCTGTCCGGCGCATGGGCGCCCTCCGCGCGCAGCCGGCGCAGCAGCTCCAGGTTGGCCTGGAAGTCCACGTAGTGCGGCAGCTTCAGGTGCTGCACGAAGCCCGAGGCCTCGACGTTGTCGCTGTGGTACAGCATGAATTCGATGTCGTTGGCCGGCGCGTCGGCGGCCTCGCCGAGCGCTTCGGCGCGCATGGCGCGGTCGGCCAGTGCCATCGACATCGCCTTGCGCTCGTTGTAGCCGAACACCAGCCCATAGCCGCGCGTAAAGCGCGGCGCCTCGTCGGCATTGCCGGCAAACTGGCTCACCATCTGGCATTCGGTCAGCTCGATCTCGCCAATGGTGACGGCAAAGCCGAGCTCTTCGACGAACAGCTCCACCTCGGCCGTGCCGTAGCGGATCTCGGCCGCGAACGGGTGCGAATTGCCGTAGCCGCGCTGGGTCGAGTAGCCCATCGACAGCAGGAAGCCCTCGTCGGCACGCGCCAGGTTCTGCAGGCGCGCGGCGCGGCCGGCGGGGAAGGTCAGCGGCTCGCGCGTCAGGTCGGGCGGCGCGGGGTCGCCGGCGGGAATCTCGTCGGCCTCGACCAGTTCGTCCGCTTCCAGCAGGCTGGTCACGCGCGGCATGGTGTCGGACAGCGGTTCCAGCTCAGGGGGCAGCGGCTGGGGCGCGCGGCCGGCTTCGAGCGAGAAGTCCAGCAGCCGCTGGGTGTAGTCGTAGGTGGGCCCCAGCACCTGGCCGCCGGGCACATCCTTGAAGGTCGACGAGATCCGGCGCTGCAGGCGCATCGCGCCGGTATCGAGCGGCTGCGTATAGCCGAAGCGCGCCAGCGTGGTGCGGTACGCGCGCAGCAGGAAGATCGCCTCGATCTGGTCGCCGGCGGCCTGCTTGAGCGCCAGCGCCGCCAGGTGCGGGTCGTACAGCGAGCCCTCGGCCATGACGCGCGCCACCGCCAGCGGCATCTGCTCGCGGATCTGTGCCAGCGTGAGTTCCGGCACCGCGGTGTCGCCGCGGCGATAGGCGTCGAGCATCCGGTAGGAATTGAGGATGGCGCGTTCGCCTCCTTTGACGGCTACGTACATGTCAGTCCTCCACGATGGTGGTGCGCGTCAGCGCGCAGAACCGGTCGCCGCTGCACAGCAGCAGGTCCACGCCGAGCGGGAAGCCGGCGTTGTTGGCGCGCCAGGCCGCGCGAAAGTCCGCGGGCAAGCCGGTAACGCGCAGCACTTGGGTGTGCTCGATGCCGGGACCGCGCAGCGTCAGGGTGTCGCCGTCGGCGAGCGAGGCCACTTCCACCAGCACCGTGGCCGAGCGGTCAGGGAAGGCCGGGTCGCCCTGCGCGCAGTCCGTGAGCGCCGGCATGGCATGGCCGGCCGGCACGCAGACGAAGGCCGCGGCGCCGGGATCATCCGTCAGCCGGCAGCCGCAGTGAAAGCGCAGGAAGGCACGCGCCGCGGCCGGCACGGCGGCGGGCAGCCAGACCGGCGTATCGGCATCGGCCAGCGTCAGCAGCAGCGCCGCCAGCGCCGACGACAGGCCCTCGGGCAAGCCGCTGCGGGCCGGCAGTGCCTGCAGCTGGCCCGGGTGGGCAAACGCCTGCAGCGCGGCACGGAACACCTGCTGGGCATCGTCGACCGGATCGTCGAAGCCGGGCAGCAGCGCGGCGGCCGGCGTGGATGGCATCGGTTGGGTGGTGTTCATCTCAGTCTTCTCCGCGGACCATGGTGAAGAACTCGACGCGCGTCTGCGCGGCCGTGGCCGCCGCGTGCGCGGCGCGGCGGGCGTGGGCCTCGGCCAGCGGCGCGAGCACCAGGTCCTGCACGCGCTGGTGCCAGGCCGGACGCTGCAGCAGCGCGTCCAGCACCGCGGCCTGCTCGGCATGGCGCTCGCTGCGGCCCTGGACATAGGCAATGCCCGCGGCAGCAGCTCCGGCAACATCGGCGCCGTCAGCCTCGAGCACGACCGCGCAGCGCGTCACCGTGATTTCCCCAAGATTGAACTGGGCCCCGGTGCCGCCGGCACGGCCCCGCACCATGGCCATGCCGGCCTCGGGCTTGCGCAGCAGCCGGTAGGGGGGCAGGGCCTGCGCTTGCGCAAGCCGTTGGTAGGCGCCGTCGAGTGCTTCGTCTGGCGCGGTCGCCAGGATCCGCAGCCAGGCGGCGCGGGCAGCATGGGCTGCGGGCGCATCGGGCAGCGCGTTTTCGCTTTGCATCATCACCCCTATACGTCTATACGTTTAGATGTCGTTGCTGGAACACGCAGCTACTAGACCACAGCCAAATGAATGTTTCATGACGGGGCAGGGGATTGCTCGGGCACGCTGCCAGCGCGGCATGACTCAGGCACAATCGCACGGCATGGGTTAACGCTTGATGACAAGAGGACAGCGCAAGATGTCTGATCGAGAAGTGGAACGGGGTTCGGGCGTCGCGGTGTGGCGCCAGATTGGCGAGGCGCTGGCGGACGACATCCGCAAGAAGCTGTACCTGCCGGGCGAGCAATTGCCGCCGGAGCCGGAGCTCGCCAACCGCTTCGCCGTGAACCGCCACACCATCCGCCGCGCCATGGGCGAGCTGGAACTGAGCGGGCTGGTGCGCATCGAGCAGGGCCGCGGCACCTTCGTGCAGGAGCACGCGATCGACTACGCCATCGGGCGCCGCACGCGCTTCTCGCAGAACCTGGCGGCGCAGGGCGTGCGCGGCCATACCGAAGTCGTCGCCAGCCAGGTGGTGCGCGCGCCGGACGTGGCCAGGCAGCTGGGGCTGGCACGCACCGCCGAGCTGCTCCATGCGCAGATGATCGGCAAGGCCGAGGACCGCACCATCGACGTGGCCGAGCACTACTTCGACCTCAAGCGCTTTCCCGGCATCGACGAGGTGCTGCGCGCCAGGCAATCCGTATCGCGCGCGTTGGCGCACTACGGCATTGCCGATTACACGCGCAAGTGGTCGCGCATTACCGCGGCGATGCCAAGCGCGCCGGTGGCGCGGATGCTGAACCAGCCCAAGACGCGCCCGGTGCTGCAGGTCGAGGCGCTGAACGTCGATATCGACGGCAACCCGGTGCAGTACAGCGTGGTGCGTTTCGCCGGCGACTGGGTGCAGCTGACGGTGTCCGACCGTGACTGAGGCGGCCGCGCGGGATTGGTCTAGACATCCGGCTGTCATCTGCCTGCGCTACTGTCTGCGGTCAACCCCACCAAACCGGGGCAGCCTGCGCCTGCGCGCGCGTGATGCCGCTGGTAACCTTGCCGCATGACTCAAGCTGCGTACCGCTACGCCATCTACCTGTCGCCATCCGGCCCGCTGGGCACCTTCGGCAAACATTGGCTGGGGCGCGACGCCGACACCGGCGCCACGCTGCCTCCGCCCGGCGACATGCCCGCCGCGCCGGCGGATTGGATCAAGGCGCCGGCCCACTACGGCCTGCATGCCACTCTGAAGCCGCCGTTCAGGCTTGCCGACGGCGCCAGTGGGGCGATGGTCGATGCCGCCGCGCGGGAGCTTGCGCGTCGGCAAACGCCGTTCGATGCAGCGCTGGCGCTGCGCGCGCTGCGGGGTTTTATCGCGTGGACGCTCGCGGATGGCGGCTCGCCGCCGATGCAGGCGCTGGCCGATGCCTGCGTGCTGGCTTTCGATCCCCTGCGCGCGCCGCCTTCGGCACAGGACCTGGCCAGGCGCGCGCCGGACCAGTTGAGCGATGAAGAGCGCCGCATGCTCGACGCATGGGGCTATCCGTATGTGTTCGGCACCTTCGTGTTCCATATCACCCTGACCGGCATGCTCGACGTCGCCAGCCAGCGCGCCGCGATCGCGCAACTGGAAGCAGCCAGCGGCAAGCTGCTGCAATCGCCATTGCATGTGGACCGCGTCAGCGTCTTCGTGCAGCCCGCCGCGGGCGAGGATTTTGTCGTCGCCCGCCATTACGGCTTCGACGGCAGCACCGTGGACGGCGCCGGCGCGGCGTACCTGGGCACATGAGCGCCGCGACCGTGGCCGACGGAGACGGCCTGTTCTACCTGATGGGACCGTCCGGCAGCGGCAAGGACTCGCTGCTGCGCGCGCTGCGCGAGCGCCTGTGCGCCGATCACCGCATCGTCATCGCGCATCGCTACATCACCCGCGCCGCCGACGCCAACGAGGCCTCGGTGGCGCTGACGCCCGAGGAATTCCACCGCCGCCGGGCGCTGGGCTGCCTGGCGCTGGACTGGCACAGCCACGGCCTGCACTACGGCATCGGCATCGAGATCGAGCAGTGGCTGGCGCGCGGCCTGACGGTGATCGTCAACGGCTCGCGCGAGTACCTGCCCCAGGCGGTGGCACGCTACCCCAGGCTGTGCGCGGTGCACGTACGGGTGCAGCCCGAGGTGCTGGCCGCGCGGCTGCGCCAGCGCGGACGCGAAGCGGAAGACGCGATTGCCAGACGGCTGGCCCGCGCGCGGCAGGCGTTCGCCGTGCCGGCGGGATGCCGGCTGGTCGAGATCGACAACAGCGGCGGGCTGGAGAGCGCGGTGGCGGCGCTGGCGCAACTGGTGGGTGCGGCACCGGGCGCCTCACCTGCAGCGGCACGCCAGGCCTGATTCAGAGCGCGATGCTGAAGCTGATGCCGTGCTCGGTAAAGCCGAGCTGGCGATAGAACTGGTGGGCGCGCAGGCGTCGCGCATTGGATGACAGCGCCAGCTTGGCCGCACCGGCCTCGCGCGCCAGGCGCATCGCCTCGCGCATCATGGCCTTGCCGATGCCCATGCCGCGCGCGGCCGGTGCCACCACCACCGCTTCGACAATCGCCTCGGGGCGCCCGTCGTGGACCATCACCGGGAACACCAGCAGGCTGAAGGTGCCCAGTGGCACCTCATCGGCGCCCACCATCATGTAGCAGCGGTAGTCAGGATAGCGTCGCATGGTCGCATAGCGCTCGCGCATGGTGGCGAGCGGCAGCGGCGCCTCGCCGTCCATCGCGGCCAGCAGCGCGGACAGGTGCAGCAGCTCGGCGTCGGAGCCGCGCACTTCGCGCAGCGCCAGCGAGACTTCGGTGGTCGGCATGGTGTTCAGACCAGCACCTTGCGGATCTGGGCCGACAGGATGTCGATGGCCGAGACGAACACGATGATGATGATCATCACGGCACAGGTCTGCCCGTACTGGAAGCTGCGGATGATTTCCCACAGCACGGTGCCGATGCCGCCGGCGCCGACGATGCCCACCACCGACGCCGAGCGCACGTTGGACTCGAAGCGGTACAGCGCGAACGACAGCCACAGCGGCAGCACCTGCGGAATCACGCCGTAGACGATCTCCGCGACCGGGCCCGCGCCGGTGGCGCGCACGCCTTCGACCGGGCGCGGGTCGATGGCTTCGACGGCTTCGGCAAACAGCTTGGCCAGCACGCCGGTGGTATGGATCCAGATCGCCAGCACGCCGGCGAACGGGCCCAGCCCGACGGCGACGATGAACAGCATGGCGAACACCATTTCATTGATGGCGCGGCACGCGTCCATGACGCGGCGCGCGGGCTGGTAGACCCAGGCCGGCACGATGTTGGCCGAGCACAGCAGCCCCAGCGGCACCGCCATCACCACGGCCAGGGCCGTGCCCCACAGCGCGATCTGCACGGTGACCAGCATCTCGTCCAGGTAGTGGCGCCAGTCGCGGAAATCGGGCGGGAAGAAATCCGCCGCGAACCTGGCCATGTTGTCGGAATCGCGCAGCAGGTCGAGCGGACGCATGTCGGCGCCTTGCCACGAGAGGGCCAGCATGGCCAGCAGCACTGCCCAGGTCAGCGGCACGGCAAGGGATGTGCGCGGCGGGCGCACATGGCTTCGGGGCGAGGGAGGGAGGCCAGGCGTGGCGGTGACTGTCATGGAACGGTCCGGATGCAACGGGGAATGGGAATGCGGGGGCGAGGCGGGCGGCGACGGGCCCCCGGCCTCGGTGAGACAGGATGAACAGTGTGGCAGCGGCGATCGGATTACTGCGTGCTGCTGGCGCTGCCGGCGGCCTTGTCCAGCTCAGCCAGGCGGCGGGTCACGTCGGACAGGCGTTTTTCCTTGTCGGCGGCGGCCAGCGTGGTATCCGATTCGATCTTGGCCTTTTCGCGTGCCAGCTCGATCTGGCGGATCGGCACCAGCTGCGCATCGCTCGAGGCGCGGAAGCCCTGGTAAGTCAGGCCCGCCAGCACCTGCTTCTCGCGCGCCGCGTCGGTGCCCTTGCCGTAGTTGACGAAGAAGGTCTGGATCTTCTTCTTCAGTTCGGGCGCCAGGTCCTTGCGGTAAACCATCGGGTCGGCCGGGATCAGCGGCGACTTCCACAGCACGCGCACCTGGTCATAGGCGTTCTTGCCCGTGTTGATGCGGTAGCGCTCCATGTTCTCGGTGTTGTTGACGGCCACGTCGACCTGCTTGTTCAGCACCGACAGCAGGTTGGTCTCATGGTTGCCGATGCGCACGGCCTTGAACAGCGTCTTCGGCTCGACCTTGTTGGCGTTCCACAGGTAGAAGCCCGGCACCGCCGTGCCCGAGGTGGAGTTGGGGTCGCCGGCGCCGTAGGTCAGGTCCTTGCCGCGCTTGATCACGTCCTCGACGCTCTTCAGGTCGCTGTCCTTGTTGACCACCAGCACCGACCAGTAGCCCGGGTTGCCGTCCTTGTCGATCACCGACGCAAAGACCTCGCCGCTGGCGCGGTCCACCGCCTCCATGGCCGACTTGTTGCCGAACCAGGCGATCTGCACCTTGTTGAAGCGCATGCCTTCGATGATGCCGGCATAGTCGGAGGCGAAGAACGGCTTGATGGGCACGCCCAGGGTCTTGCTCAGGTCGTCGATCAGCGGCTGCCAGGCGGTCTTCAGGTTCGACGACGATTCGGTCGAGATAAAGCCGATGCTCAGGCTCCTGGCCTCCTGGGCAAAGGCGGGCAGGGCGGGGAGGGCAACCGCGGCCGAGGCCGCGACGGCGATGAAAATTCTGCGAAGCATGGGCAACTCCCGGTGGAATGCGGTTTGGGGTGAATGGGTCTGCGGCAACCGCTCAGGCGGCGGCCAGGTTCATCGTGACCAGCGCCGGCGCCGGCATGGGCGCGGTGGCGTCGTCGTCTTCCGGCACGGCATCGCGCAGCAGTTCGTCGGCTTCGGTGCCGTAGAGGTCGCGCAGCATGGCCGGCGTCAGCGCCGCCGACGGGCCGTCATAGACCACCTTGCCGTGGCGCAGCGCGACCACGCGCGGGCAGTAGCGCATGGCCACGTCCACCTGGTGCAGCGACACCACCACCGCCACCTTGCGGGTGCGGTTGATCTGCCTGAGCAGCGACATCACGCGGCGCGACGATTCCGGGTCGAGCGAGGCGATCGGCTCGTCGGCCAGGATCACGCTGGCGTTCTGCACCAGCGTGCGCGCAATCGCGGCGCGCTGCTGCTGGCCGCCCGACAGCGTCGAAGCCCGCTGAAAGGCATAGTCGTCTATACCAACTTGCGCAAGGGCATCGAGCCCGCTGCGGATTTCATCGGCCTTGAACACGCGCAGCAGGCCGCGCCACTTCGGTACGCGCGACAGCATGCCGACCAGCACATTGGTGATCACCGGCAGGCGGCCCACCAGGTTGAACTGCTGGAACACGAAACCGATCTCGCGCCGCACCTGGCGTACGTTGCCCGCCAGCCGGCCGTTGCGCTGCACGTGGCGGCCGTTGACCAGGATCTCGCCGGCGCCGGCGTCGCCGGTGACGAAGCCGGCCACGTGGCGCAGCAGCGTAGACTTGCCGGATCCGGACGCGCCCAGCAGGGCGACCATCTCGCCCGGTGCGACCTGCAGCGTGACATCGTCAAGCGCCTTGCGGTCCGCACGGAACGATTTGCTCAGCCCGCGGACTTCAATTGCGTGCGTCATGTCGACTCCCCTGACTTGAATGACCTGCGCATTCTGGCGGGGGTGGATGACAGAACGATGACTGGCGGACCGATCGGGAGCGGTCATCGGACACCGATTTCCCCGGGGCCAGGCCAGGGACCCGGTAAAGTCTCGTTTATTTCGCTGCGCTGGCTACGCTGGTTTGCCGGCACACCACGGTCTCGACGATCTGATATGAACAAAACTCTTCAAAGGGCAATGCAGGGCATTGCCGCCGCTGCGGCGCTGCTTTGCGGCGCCAGTGCCCATGCTGGCGTCGATGCCGGCGCGCTCAAGCGTGTCGTCGACGCGGCGGTCCAGCCGGTGATGCAGGCGCATGACGTGCCGGGCATGGCCGTGGCCGTCACGGTTGGCGGCAAGCAGTACGACTTCCACTACGGCGTGGCCGACAAATCCGATGGCCGCAAGGTCGACGCCGACACGCTGTTCGAGATCGGCTCGGTCAGCAAGACCTTCACCGCGACGCTGGCCGCCTATGCGCAGGCCCGCGGCGACCTGTCGCTGGCCGACAATGCGGCGAAGTACCTGCCGGAACTCGCCGGCAGCAGCGTGGGCGCGACCAGCCTGCTGCACCTGGGCACCTATGCGGCCGGCGGGCTGCCGCTGCAGTTTCCGGCGGCCGTCACCGATACCGGCAAGATGGTCGACTATTTCCGCAACTGGCGCCCCCGCTACGCCCCGGGGACCTACCGGCAATACTCGAATCCCAGCATCGGCCTGTTCGGCTTCCTGGCCGCGCGCAGCATGGGGCAGCCGTTCGACGTACTGATGGAGACGACCCTGTTCCCCGCGCTGGGGCTGCGCAGCACCTACATCACGGTGCCGAAAGCGCGCATGGGTGACTATGCCTATGGCTACGCCAGGGACGGCAAGCCGACCCGCGTGACGCCCGGCGTGCTGGATGCCGAGGCCTACGGTGTGAAGACCACCTCGGCCGACATGATGCGCTTCGTCAGGGCCAACATCGACAGCACCGGGCTCGACGAGACCCTGCGGCGCGCGCTGGCCGCGACCCGCACCGGCTACTTCCAGGTCGGCGACATGGTGCAGGGGCTGGCCTGGGAAATGTACGCCTGGCCGGCGCAGCGCGACAGCGTGCTGGCCGGCAGTTCGCAGCAGGTGGTGTTCGAGGCCAATCCGGTGGCGCGGCTGGAGCCGCCGCAGGCCGCGCGCAGCGGCATGCTGGTCAACAAGACCGGCTCGACCAATGGCTTTGGCGCCTATGTCGCCTACGTGCCGTCGCAACGCATCGGCATCGTGATGCTGGCGAACAAGAACTACCCGGTCGCGGAACGGGTGAAGGCGGCGTTCCAGGTGCTGACATACCTGGACGGCCAGGCCGCGGGGGAGCGGAAGCCTTGACAGAGGCTTGCCAATAGCGGCCCAGGCTCCGCAACGCCGGAAGAATTTTTTGGTGGGGGCGGAATAATCGTGGCGTCCAGCGTGTATACGCAGATAACCGCCCGGGCCCAGGCACACGCCAGGCCCGGCCAACCGGAGACCCGCGATGCAACGGAGTTCCTCACGCCATGGCGCCGCCACCGCGGCACGCGCCCTGGCGGCGCTGTGCCTGTCGGCCGCCAGCTTTGCCGTGCCGGCCGAGAATGCCCACCAGCACCCCGCCCACGCGGCGGCATCGCCGCCCTTTGTGGCCAGCACCGCAAAGCCCTACGCCGGCCTGATCGATGACGCCATGGGCGTGATGCACCACGGCATGACCCAGGCGCCGACCAATGGCGTGCCGGACCATGACTTCGTGGCCATGATGATCCCCCACCACCAGGGCGCCATCGACATGGCCAAGGCGTTGCTGCTGTACGGCAAGGATCCGGCGCTGCGCAACCTGGCCCAGGCCATCATTACCGAGCAGCAGAACGAGATACGGCTGATGCAGGCGTGGTTGCAGCGCCACCAGGCGCAGCCGCCCCAGGCCACGCCGCGCTGACCACGCCAATCCCGCCACCGAGCCAACCGCATCCAGTTCCATGACCGCCATGAAGAAGAAAACGCTTGTCGCCCTGGCCATCTCGCTCGGCGCGCCGCTGGCCGGCGCCGCCCCGCAACCGCAGGACCGCGTGTACACCGCGGACCAGAACAGCAACACCGTGTCGGTGATCGACCCCGCCGGCAACCGGCTGCTGGGCCAGATCCGGCTGGGCAATGCACGGCCCGACGTGCTGTCGCCGCTGTACAAGGGCGAACTCAACGTACACGGCCTGGGGTTCTCGCCGGACCACCGGACGCTGATCGCCATCTCCAATGGCTCCAACTCGGTCGCGTTCATCGATACCGCCACCAACCGGGTCAAGGGCATCGCGTATATCGGCCGCTCTCCGCATGAGGGCTTCTTTACCGCCGACGGCAAGGAGGTATGGGTGGTGGTGCGCGGCGAAGACTACATCTCGGTCATCGATCCCGCCACGTTCCGTGAAACCCGCCGCATCCCGACCACGGCGGGGCCGGGCATGGTGCTGTTCCATCCGGCGGGCAAGCTTGCTTTCGTCGTGTCCAGCTTCAATCCGGTGGTCGACGTGATCGACGTCAGGGCCCGCAAGGTGGTGAAGCGGCTGGACGTGGCCAGCCCGTTCTCGCCGTTCCTGCAATTTACGCCGGACTTCAAGGAGGTCTGGATGACGCACAAGGACGTGGGCAAGGTCACGCGCATCGACACCGACAAGCTGGCCGTCAAGGGCGTGTTCGACACCGGCTTCATCACCAACCACGTGGCCTTTGCCCGCACCGCCCGCGGCACGCTCGCCTACGTGACGGTGGGCGGCGAGAACGTGGTCAAGGTGTTCACCACCGACGCCACGCCCACGCTGGCCGCGACCATCCCGGTCGGCGCGCTGCCGCATGGCATCTGGGCCGCCGATGACGGCTCGCGGATCTATGTCGGCCTCGAGAACGGCGACGCGGTGGACGTGATCGACACCGCGGCCAACCGCGTCACGGCGCGCGTGCCGGTGGGCCAGGCGCCACAGGCGCTGGTCTATGTCAGCAATGCGGTGCCCGCCGGAGCCGGCACCGACAACCTTGTGCCGCGGGCGAACAGCGAACCCGTCAACGTTGCGCTCAGGCCGCCCCGCGGCGAGGCCAAGGGTTTCGTGGTGGCGCGTAACCTGGGCGTGGTCGACGCGCTGGAGGTTTCGCTGTTCAAGCTGAAGCCGGAAACCAGCTACAGCGTCTATGTGGGCGCGCAGAAGGCGCCGGTGGCCAGCTTCAGGACCAACCCGGCCGGCATGGCCAATGGCACCGCCATCGGTCCGCTGCGCGAGGTGGTGTCGACGCTGTCGCCACAGGCGCCGTCACCGGTGCAACTGATGGTGATGGAGGGCAACGCGCCGCCGGACCCGGCCGCGGCGGTGCTGCTCAGCGCGCCGTAACGGCTGGCGGCACTGCGCCGCCTGCGGGCAGCCGGGCAGGGCGCTCAGGGGACATTGCTCTGGGTGAAATCGAACGGCTTGCCGGGCACGTCATAGGCGCCGCCAAACTCGAACGGCGCATTGCCCGACTTGCCGACGCCCATTTGCAGCGGCGTATTGCCGCCTTGCAATGAGATCGGCGCGTAGCGGTAGTTCATCACCTGCCTGCCGGTGTAGTCCGTAATGGTGATCACGCTGGTCAGCAAGGGGTTCTGCTGGGTCTCGTCCACCGCGATGGGATCGACGATGCGCGAGTCCTGCAGCGTCTTTTCCACGGTCAGGCCGACCATGTCGACCAGCTGGATCTTCTGCGCGCCGCGCGAGACCACCCACAGCCGGGTGTTGGAATTGCCCAGCCCCACGTTGACATGGTGCTTCATGCTGGTGGGATTCTTGCCGACCTGCACGCTCAGCATCTCCTCGATCAGCCTGGGGTCCGGATTGCGGCCGGACTGCAGCCCCGCCACGGAGAACGCGCGGATCTTGCCTTCCTCTGTCGCTACCCAGGCGCGGCCGGGAAGCGGCAGGATCGAGATCCTGACCGCCGTGGGCTTTTGCGGCAGGCGGACTGACTTGACGATGGTCGGCGCGTAGTTGTCGACGGCAAACACTGGCGGCCACTGTGCATCGCCAAGGCCGGTGTTGGCCAGCGTCGATTGCAGCGCAGCATGGCTGGCTTCGAAGTAGGTCCGGTTGACCTTGTCGAACAGCGGCTTCAGGTCCAGGAAAACCACCTTCTTCTCGGACTTCGAGATCACCGCGGCCACGCCCGCGCGTGACACCAGCTTGCCGTTGATGCCGGCACGCGTGAAGCTCCTCTGGTTCACGCTGCTGGTGGCGGGGTTTACCTCGGTCATGGTCAGGCTGGCACCGCGGCGGCCGACCGGGTCGATCAGCCAGCCCTGCGTGCTGTTGTCCTGCATCACGGCAAAATCCGTCACCGCCGAGACCTCCGTCGGCGCCACCATCCCGGGCAGGTCGACAAAGCCCAGCAGCTTGATAAAGACAAAGTTGGATATGTTGCGCAGGCCGGGGTAAAGGCCTGGCCACGAGCCCGCGCTGGGGTCATAGGGCCCGCCCACCTTGCTGCCATCGGCCAGGCTGCCCAGCGCCAGCACGGCCACCTGGCCCTTGAAGCTTACGGTATCCCATACCGTGACCAGCGCGAATTCCGAATTGGTCGTGATCGCAATCGCCGTTGGCACCTTGCCCGCAGGCAATTTCACCGCGGCGGAGTGCGAGGCGGTGTTGCTGCCGACCGAGGCAATCAGGCCGTTCTGGAAAGCGATCAGGGCCTGGGCGCAATCGTGCTCGCTGCAGCGCCCCATGGCGATCGGGCGCCGGGGCAATACGCCGCCATTGGCCGCAACATGATTGTTCAGCTGGGGGTCGGTCGCGACATGCCCGTAAACCCACGGCAGTTGCGGCTTTTCGGCAATCGTCCCGGCACTCAGGGCCAGCGTCAGCAGCGAGGTGACTCCAGGGTCCGACGCCGCATCGGCGCGATAAATGACATCCCCCATATTGCTGCCGTAATCATTGCGCGCGCAATCCAGCTGGCCCAGCTGATAGATGACCTTCAGGTTGTAATCCGGCTCCGCCTTCGGAAATTCCTTCTGGTAGCAGGGATTGGCGTGCGGATAGAAGGTCTTGTCGTTCGGCTGCCAGTGAGTTGGCGCCGTCGCCACCGGCCTGGTATTGGCCGCGCCATAACGATAGGCGATGGCCTCGTCGCTGCTGTAATCGGAGGCAATGGCCAAGTAGGCTTCCCGCACCAGCTTGCCTTCGGCGTCCAGGATGTCGTCGAACCATGGCCGCGGCGGTGCTGCCGGGACTGGCGGTGCGGGTGGCGCCTGTTCGGTGGGCACCTGCGCGGGCACCGGCCTGGTCGCCGCCGCCACCGATGCGGTGCCCGTTGGCACCGGCGCCGTGGCGCGGCGGTCGGCTTCCCGTTCGCAGCCGGCCGTCGCCAGCACGACGGCGCAGGCAGCCAACGTCAGGTTCACGGCCCGGCGCGTGGCAGTGTCGGGCGATGGCAAGCGTTTTCCAGGCATGAGTCTCTGTGCGGCGCAACGGAAAATCGTGGGGGCGCAAACATCCGCCCGGTGGACTTTGGCAGCTTTCCGGCCGCGGCTTAGTACGCCAGCACATATTTCCAGTGTATTTCCTCGCGCGCGCGGCCCATGTCTGCATTGTTATCGGTAGTCGCCCCAATCGACGTTTTGTCGCGCTTGCATCCTGGGCAGCGTGCTCCGGCACGCTGCTTGCTTTTTGCCATAAAACGTCATAGGTTTCCTCATGCATATCGGTTGAGCCCATCCGTTCGCCGGCTGCATCAGGGGTCGAGAAACCACCCGGCAAAGCGCGGCACCAGAACGCGCGTACGAGGCGGTTTCGATAAATCGAATTGGGAGGAATCGATTTGTCGTGGCGGCGTCGGCGTTCTCGCCAGCGCCGCTTCGGTGTTTCGTCGGCGGCCTTGCAGTCGGTACGCCAGCCCGAGTATGACCGGCTCCCCTGGGCCCCCGCGATGATCCAATTGCCCCCGCGCGTGCAAAGCGTGACGATCCGCATGAGAACGGTTGCCCTGGCGGCCGCCTTCATGCTGGTGGTCTTTCTGTTGGTAACCTGGGCGGTCTCGTACCAGATGGTCAGCCATGCCCGGCAGGACCGCAAACAGGTCCAGGCCGTCTACGTGGCCAGCAAGGAAAAGGAGCTGCGCCACTACGTCGAACTCGGCCATGCCACGCTGGCGCGCATCGCGCAGGGCAGCGGCGAGGAAACTGCGCTGCAGCAGCAGGTGCTTGCCGCACTCTCGCGCATGCATTTCGGCAATGACGGCTACTTCTTTGTCTACGATCGCTTCGGCAACGTGCTGCTGAACCCGGGCAGCATGGGGATCGACGGGGTGGACTTCTGCGATCCGGCCGATACCGGCAGCGACCAGGCCAGGATGCTGATCAACCAGGCGCACGCCGGCGGCGGCATTGTCCGATACAACTGGATCAAGCCGTCCTCCCGGGCCGAGGCGCCGAAGATGTCGTATGTGAAGACGGCCGACAGTTGGGGATGGATCATCGGCGCCGGCCTGTACATGGACGACATCGAGCGTGAGCTGGCCGCCTTCGATGCCAATGCCGCGCGCACGCTGCGCGATACGCAGATACGGCTTACCGCCTTCGCGATCGGCTCGGTCATGCTGATCAGCCTGGCCGGGCTGGCCTGGAACCTGCGCAACTCCCGCATCTCCGGCGAAAAACTGCGGCGCCTGGCACGGCGCGTGGTGAGTTCGCAGGAAGAGGAGCGCGCGCGCGTGGCACGCGAGCTGCATGACGGCGTGGTGCAGGTGCTGGTGTCGTCCAAGTACCTGCTTGAGACCGCTCAGGTGCATCTGGAACAGGACACGGAAAAGGCCCGGCAGCAAGACCAGGCGAAAGACCACCCGCCGTCGCGCCGCCACGCCCCGCAGGCACTGCTGGCGCAGGGCCTGGGCCGCCTGCAGGAGGCCCTGGTCGAGATCCGGCGCGTCTCGCACGGCCTGCATCCGGTCTTGCTGACCGACCTGGGACTGGCGGCCGCACTGCGCATGCTGGTCGAGCAGTTGCGGCCGCAGCGTGCCGTCGACCTGCGCTTCACCGAGCAGGGCGCCATGCCGGCGCTGTCGCAGGCCCAGCGCACCGCGTTGTTCCGGGTCGCGCAGGAGGCCTTGAACAATGCCCTCACGCACGCGCAGGCCGGCTGGGTGCAGGTCACGCTCGCCGGCGGCGCCCATCATGTTGCGCTGACGATCGAGGACAACGGCCATGGCTTCGACCTGAACAAGGTCCGCGCCGACGGCAAGGGCGGTATCGGCCTGCGCAATATGCGCGAGCGCATCGAAAGCCTGGAAGGCAGCGACTTTGCGGTGCATAGCGGCACCGACGGCACGCGTGTCGAAGCACGGCTGCGCCTGCCGCCGCCAGAGCCCGAAGTACCAGTCAGGACCCGGCCAGAACGCGGCCTGGGCCATCATTCCCCCGCAAGGAGGCCTGCCGCATGACCCCAACCCTTCGTGTGCTGCTGGTCGATGACCATCCGTTTGTGCTGGACGGCGTCCGCCTGCGCCTGGAGGCCACCGGGGAAATGACGGTGGTGGGCCAGGCGGCGAGCGTGGAAGAAGCCGTCGTCCTGGCCGGACAGCATGGCCCGGACCTGGTGGTATCCGACATCCACATGCCCGATGCCAACGGCCTGCAGCTTGCCACGCGCTTTGCCGAACGCTTCCCGTCGGTGCGCGTGATCGCGCTGTCGATGCACAAGGATCCGGAATACGTGCGGCGCGCCTTTGCCCTCGGCGTCGCCGCCTACGTCCTCAAGGAAGCCCCCGCGAGTGAGTTGGTGACCGCGATCCGCACCGTCGCGGCCGGCGGCACCTACCTCAACGCCGAACTGCAAGCCTTCCTGCAGACCGATGAGCCCCCGCCGTCTTCGCGCCGCACGCTCACGCCGAAGGAAGCCACGGTGCTGAAGCTGCTGGCCGAGGGCCGCTCCAACAAGGAGATCGCCGAGCGGCTCGGCACCTCGGTGCGCACCGTCGAAACGCACCGGCTGCACCTGCGCCGCAAGCTGCAGGTGGGCGGCCGCGCCGAGCTGGTGAAGTACGCGGTCCATTTCTCCGACCTGCACGCGATCCAGCTGGCCGACGCCGCACTGGCCGCGGACTGCTGACTGCCCTTTAGCCGTGCGATGTGTTCATGCCTGGTGCGCCTGCACCGCGGCAGGGCGGTGGTGCGCACCATCATCGCCGCGCAAAACGGGCTCTCTGTATTACTGCGTAGGGGAAAGTCGTGCTGCTGTTGCCGCGGTTGTTTGCATAGACTTTTCCCCAGAACAGGCGACAGGCATGCGGGCATGCTGGCCGGCCGATGCGCCGAACGTAGGACACAACGGGAGAGCACCATGGACGAGCTGAAGCAAAAGCAGAGAGCGGCTGTCGCGACGCCACCGCATCCGGAAGAGCTGGCGACGTGGACGCCCAAGCGGCGCGATTTCCTGCGCATGCTGGCCTACGGCGCCGGCTCGCTGGCGCTGGCGCCGCTGATCAGCGCCTGTTCGGACGACGCCTCGGCGGCATCGTCTGACCTGCGTTCGCAGCTGGCGCAGGACGAAGCCTTCTGGAACGAGGTGCAGGGCATGTTCGTGCTCAAGCCCGAGAAGGTCTACATGAACATCGGCACCGGCGGCTCGATGCCCAAGGTGGTGCTCGACGTCTTCAGCCAGGAAAACCTGGCCAAGGCCGCGGATTCATCGAGCGGCTACGGCAACCTGGCCGACCTGCGCGCGGCCGTGGCTAAGGGCTTCGGCGTCGACGGCGACGAAGTGGCATTCTCCGGCAATACCTCGTCGGGCATGTGCCATGCGATTCTCGGCATCAAGTGGGAGCCGGGCGATGTGGTGGTCACCACCAATCACGAACACGGCGGCGGCCTGACCCCGCTTAATATCGCCGTGGACCGCTACGGCATCGAGGTCTCGACCATTGCGCTGCCGGTGGGCAACAACCAGACTGCAAGCACCTATGTCCAGCTGTTCGACGAGCGCATCCGCGCGCTCAAGGGGCAGGGCAAGCGGGTGCGCGCGATGATGTGGTCGTCGCCAACCTACAAGACCGGCACCATGCTGCCGATCGCCGACCTGATGCAGGTGGTGAAGGCCCACAGCCTGATCAGCATCGTCGACGGCGCCCACCTGCCTGGCATGATGGCGTACGACTACGGCGCGCTGGGCATGGACTTCATGTCGGGGGCCGGCCACAAGTGGCAGTGCGGCCCGGGTTCCACCGGCATCCTGGTGATCCGCAACAAGATGCGCCCGTCCAATCCGCTGCCGCTCCCGGAATGGTATCCGATCCATACCAGTTCCTATGTCCGGCAGGCGCGCGGTGCCTATGACATCGCCGCCACGGTGACGTCCTGCGGCAGCCTTCACGTGCCGATGTTCCGTGCGCTGGCCCGCGCCTGCGAGATGTGGGACACCATCGGCAGGAAGAAGATCGAGACCTACGACCTGACGCTGTCGTCGTACCTGAAGGAGAAGATCGTCGAGCGCTGGGGCGTCGAATCGCTGTATTCGCCCAAGGACGATCCGAAGCTGCTGTCCGCGCTGACCTGCTTCAACCCGTTCCGCAATCGCGACGATGCCATGAACCAGCAAAAGGCCACGCTGTTCGTCAACCGCATGCTGAGCGACTTCGCCCCGGGCTTCGTGATCCGCTCGGTGAACTTCGAGGTCATCGGGGCGCCGGCCCAGCACTACGGCATCCGCATTTCCACGCACCTGTGGCACGACGCGAACGACATCGACCGGCTGGTCGATTCGATGTGGACCCTGTCCGGCGCCATGGCGTAACCGGTCCCGTTTCAACACGACAAGAGTCAAGCCCATGAAACGATCTATTGCTCTGATGGCCGCGGCGCTGTGCGGCGTGGCATCGCTCTCGGCCTGCGCCCAGCACGGCGGCACGCTGCGCGCCGTCGCCTCGGCCGATGCCCCCAAGGCCATCGGCCCATACTCCCAGGCCGTCCGCGCCGGCAACGTTCTGTACCTTGCCGGCCAGATCCCGATCCATCCGAAGACCGGCGAACTGCTCAAGGATGCCCCCATCGAAGCCCAGACCCGGCTGGTGCTCGATAACCTGAAGGCCGTGCTGGCAGCCGACGGCATGACCATGGCAGACGTCGTTTCCACCACCGTCTACATGAAGGACCTGAACGACTTCGCCAAGATGAACGAGGTCTACGGGACCTACTTCACCGGCGTCGCCCCCGCACGGGCAACGGTGCAGGTCGCGCGCCTGCCGCGCGACGTTGCCGTGGAGATCGGGGCGATCGCGGTCAAGCCCTGAGGTTTTTTTGGGGGGAAGAGGGCAGCGGGGTACGGTTTTGGCCGTCCCCGCTGTTGGTGTTGGGATTGCATCGCGGTGGCAAGGGCGCGCGCGGAGCCAGGATGTGCGTCACCTTTACAATGTCGCAAGCCGCATCCATTGCCTTGCGAGAACACCAGCAGGCGTGGATGCGCCCGCACGAATGGCGGTGGCGCCAGGAGACCTTCAGATCGGAGCAAGGATGCAGCCGGGTATCGAAACATCAGACCGCGCTGCGGCATCGGCATCGGCTTCGGACAAGCCAGGCCGCAGCGACGCCTTCAAGGCCGGCATAGCGATCGGGATGATCGTTGGCATCGCGACCATCATGGTGATCGCCCTAGGCGAAGTCGACCCGTATCCGTTGGGTGGAAACCAGAGCCTGCGCTGGTGGTTGCTGCGATTTCCGCTGGTGTTTGCCGGGCTGTTCATCTTCGTCGCCGCTCAGACCCTTTTGGCCGCAATGATCCGCCCCATCGGCACACAGATCAGCGAGCTTGGCAGCGGCCTCTTGTACTTCCTGTTTCCCTGCGCCCTGGTCCTGGTGGCATTCGAGGGAGCCACCGTCATGAATCTCTACAACGCCGCCTACGGCACGCCATCGTCAGTGACTGCGCAGCGTTGGACCACCATCGTTCAGCCGTCTGCGCATCGGACGCCTGCCAGGACCTACGTTCAATACAAGGTCCTGACGGGGCCGATGAAGGACGAAGTCTTCTCTGTCGGCCGGGATGGATCGATTGGCCACGGGAGCCATGGAGATAATGGCAAGCCGGCCGTCCTCTACCTGAGAAGAAGCTGGATGGGGGCGTCAGTCGTGCGCGTGAAAGAGTAGGGCGCACGCCGGTCATTCAGGGTTCGCGAACATGGCTCGGTTCCTGTGAATCCGATGGCTTCAAGCCCAGCGGCCACCATTCCCGTCGCGCTTTATCGCGATTCGAGCCAGCACTGGCCAGGGCAAATTCAGCGAAACTGTTCATGTCTGACATCGCCCCGCGCTGCTAGTCTTTTCAAGATTACGAGACCCGTTGCGCAAGGAGAAGCGGAACATGAAGACCATCGGCCTCATCGGCGGCATGAGCTGGGAATCCTCGGCCGAATACTACCGACTGATCAACCAGGAAATGAAAGCACGGCTAGGCGGCCACAACAACGCCCGCAGCCTCATGGCCACCGTCTGCTTCGACGAGATCAAGGCCTTGCAGCACGCGGAGCAATGGGACGAGCTTGGGCGCCTGATGCAGCAAGCGGCACGGCAGGTCCAGGCTGGCGGCGCCGATTTCGTGCTGCTCTGTACCAACACCATGCATCGGGTAGCGCCGGCGATCGAAGCGGCGCTTGCCGTCCCGTTCCTCCATATCGTCGACACCACCGCGCACGCGTTGCAAACGGCCGGCATCCGACGCGTAGGCCTGCTTGGCACCCGCTTCACCATGGAGCAGGACTTCTACCGCGGACGGATGCGCGACATGCACGGGATCGACGTCGTCGTGCCGGACCTGGCCGGGCGCGAACGGGTTCACGCAATCATCTATGAAGAGCTCTGCCACGGCATCGTGCGCGACGACGCCCGGGCTGACTGCCAGCGCATCATTGGCGAACTCGCTGCGCAAGGCGCCGAAGGCGTGATCCTTGGCTGCACGGAAATCACGCTGCTGATCGGCCAGGGGGATGTAGCGCTGCCGGTGTTCGATACCACGGCGCTCCATGCGCAGGCTGGGGTGGCGCTGGCGCTCAGCTGAGCGGGCCGATGAAGTGCGCCGACCTCGGGTCCCGGACATGCGGAAGTCTGCCCAAGCTGGGTGGGGACATCAGTCGTGAGCGTGTAGGAGTAGGGATCCCCAGTTCGTTGATTTTGCCCTGTGGTCCGACGGTTCCGGTCACCACCCGACCCTTCACAATTACTTAACACGTCTTAATCGCCGTCACCTTTCGTCTCCGTCGGGCCTTGCATACAGTCGAGCCCACAAGGAGATTCCCCATGAAAGATGTGCTGGTGATCGGCGGCGGCAATGCCGCGCTGTGCGCCGCGTTGATGGCGCGCGAAGCGGGTGCCTCGGTGCTGCTGCTGGAAGGCTCGCCGCGCGAATGGCGCGGGGGCAATTCACAGCACACCCGCAACCTGCGCTGCATGCACGAGGCGCCACAGGATGTGCTGGTCGATGCCTACCCGGAAGAGGAATACTGGCAGGACCTGCTGAAGGTGACGGGTGGCATCACTAGCGAGCCACTCGCGCGCATGACGATCCGTGCATCGTCGCGATGCCGCGGCTGGATGCGCCGACACGGCGTCCATTTCCAGCCGCCATTGTCAGGGGCGCTGCACGTGGCGCGCACCAATGCCTTCTTCATGGGCGGCGGCAAGGCGCTGGTCAACGCCTATTTCCGCAGCGCCGAGGCACTTGGTGTCGAGATCCGCTACGACACCCCGGTTACCGCCATCGCGCGCGACGGGGACCGTTTCGTCGCCGCCTTGACCGCAACCGGCGAACGCATCGAGGCCAGGACCTGCGTGCTGGCCGCCGGCGGTTTCGAATCGAACCGGGACTGGCTGCGCGAAGCCTGGGGCCAGAACGAACGCGGCGAATGGCCGTCGGACAACTTCCTAATCCGCGGCACGCGCTTCAATCAGGGCGTGCTGCTGCGCCATATGATCGACGCGGGGGCCGATGCGATCGGCGATCCAACCCAGGCCCATATGGTGGCGATCGACGCACGCGCTCCGCTTTATGACGGCGGCATCTGCACGCGGATCGACTGTGTCTCGCTCGGCGTGGTCGTCAACCGCGACGGGGAGCGCTTCTACGATGAGGGCGAGGACTTCTGGCCCAAGCGATATGCGATCTGGGGACGCCTGGTCGCGCAGCAGCCGGGGCAGATCGGCTTCTCGATCATTGACCAGAAGGCCATCGGCCGCTTCATGCCGCCGGTGTTCCCGGGTACGACCGCCGATACGCTGGACGAACTGGCGCGCAAGCTGGGGGTGCCGGAAGCCACCTTCGTGCGGACCGTTGAAGCCTTCAACGCCGCTTGCCGGCCCGGTACCTTCGACCACACGGTGCTGGACGATTGCGCCACCGACGGCATCGCACCGGCCAAGACGCACTGGGCCCGGCCGCTCGATACGCCTCCCTATATCGGGTACGCGCTGCGTCCCGGCGTGACCTTCACTTACCTCGGCCTCAGGGTCAACGAGCGGGCGCAGGTCCACTTCGATGGCAGGCCTAGCCCGAACCTGTTCGTCGCCGGCGAAATGATGGCCGGCAACGTGCTGGGCAAGGGCTATACCGCGGGCGTCGGCATGGCGATCGGCACGGCCTTTGGCCGCATCGCCGGCGTGAGTGCCGCGCGTGCCTGTGATTTCCGACATCCCGATTTCGACATGGAGCAGTCCGATGCCATCGCTAGCTGAACTGGTCGATCAGGCGCATGCCGACGCGCAAGGCGTGGGTGGCAATGACCGACGCGTGATTCCGATCCATCCCGTATTGCCGCTGACGGCTACAGAGGGCGAAGTCGCGCGCATCCTGCAGATCTGCAATGCCTGCCGCTATTGCGAAGGCTTCTGCGCGGTGTTTCCCGCCATGACGCGGCGGCTCGAATTTGGCCGTGCCGACGTGCACTATATGGCCAATTTGTGCCACAACTGCGGGGCATGCCTGCATGCCTGCCAGTACGCGCCGCCGCACGAGTTTGCCGTCAATATCCCGGTGGCGATGGCGGAGGTCCGTGGCCAGACCTACCAGGACTATGCGTGGCCGCCAAGGCTCGGCGCGCTGTACCGGCGCAATGGCCTCACCTTGTCGCTGGCCCTGGCTCTCGGCCTGACGCTGTTCCTGCTGTTGGCCGTGGCGCTCAACGACACCTTGTGGCCCGGTCCGGCCACTGGCAACTTCTATGCGTTGTTCCCGCACAACCTGCTGGTGTCGATGTTTGCGCCGGTGTTCGGGTTCGTGGTGCTTGCACTGGCAATGGGGATACGCAGGTTCTGGCGCGAAGTCACCCCCGCGACCAGCGGTGCCCCGGTAAGCGCCCCGGCGGCGGCAGAAGCCGCTGCTGCCGTGCTGCGGCTGAAATACCTCGACGGCGGGCATGGTGCCGGCTGCAACAATGCCGACGACGCCTTCACGCTGTCACGCCGGCGTTTCCATCACCTGACGTTCTATGGCTTCCTGCTGTGCTTTGCCGCAACTGCAGTGGCGACGGTCTATCACTATGCTTTTGGCTGGCACGCGCCATATGAGCTGCCGAGCCTGCCCAAGCTGCTCGGTGGCATCGGTGGTGTCAGTCTCGCGACCGGCACCGCGGGTCTCGGGTGGCTCAACCTGCAACGTCACCGCCTGCACCTGGCGCACGGCCAGCGGCCAATGGACCTCGGCTTCATCGCCTTGCTGTTCCTTACCGCCACCAGCGGCCTGGCGCTGTGGCTGGGCCGCGGCACGCCGGCGATGGCCATGCTCTTGTGCCTGCACCTGGGCGCGGTGATGGCGCTGTTCGCCACCATGCCCTACGGCAAGTTTGCCCACGGCGTGTTCCGCAGTGCCGCGCTGCTGCGCCATGCGGTGGAGAAGCGCCGGCCGAACCCGGTCGGGCTCGGGGCGGACTGAGCGGCTGCCCGGCAACTGGCCAGTCCCCACGCTTTTCCAGAATAACCCTTTCCAGAACGACAATACGGAGACCGATTCGATGGACCGTCGACCGACCCTGCGCGCAACCTTGCTGGCCGCGCTCTGCTTTTCCCTGTCATCGGGCGTTGCGCAAGCGCAGCCCATTGCCGGCGGCAAGCCGGTTACGCTGGTGGTGGGCTTCGCCGCCGGCGGCGCCGCCGATGCCGCCGCGCGGCTGATCGCCAAGAAGCTGGCGGACAACCTCGGCCAGCCGGTTGTGGTCGACAACCGTGGCGGCGCTGGCGGCAATATTGCCCACCAACTGGTGGCCCGCGGTCCTGCGGATGGCAGCATGTTGCTGTTCGGCTCGATCGGGCCGCTGACCATCGCCCCACATCTCATGAAGCTGCCCTACGATCCGTTCAAGGATCTGGCGCCGGTATCGGGCGGCGTGAACTTTCCCAATATGCTGGTGGTGCACAAGGGCGCCGGCGTGAAGAACCTGGCCGAGTTGGTCGCGCTGGCGAAGAAGAAGCCCGGCGCCGTGGACTATGCGTCGACCGGCGCTGGCTCTGCTTCCCATCTGGCGGGAGAGCTGTTCAACCAGCGTGCCGGTATCGAGATGGTCCACATTCCATACAAGGGCGGTGCTCCGGCACTCCAGGATCTGCTTGGCCAGCGCGTGACGTCATACTTTGCGGCCCCGCCGACCGCGATGCCGCAAGTCGAGGCCGGCAAGCTGGTGCCGCTGGCCACCACCGGTCCGGTACGGCCGGCGTACCTGCCGAACGTCCCCACCGTGGCCGAATCCGGCTACCCCGGCTTCGAGGCGCTGAACTGGTACGCCTTCGTGGCCCCGGGCACGACGCCGGCGCCCATCCTCGATCGCTGGAATCAGGAGGTCGTCAAGGTGCTGAACGATGCGCAAGTGAAAGATGCGCTGAACAAGCATGGCCTGACACCGCAGCCGACCACGCGGCCGGAACTGCTTGCCTTCATGAAGAAGGAGAGCGCAAAGTGGGCCGCGATCGTCAGGGAGCGGAAGATTACGGTCGATTGAGGCCGGCCATCGGACCATCGCGCCGGCGCGTGTGAACGGCGGTTGATTGCGGCGCGGTCGTCCCGATCTCAATCCTGGTGGAGCGTCGCGCCGAACCACGCGCCGTCGCGAACCAGGCCGCGCGCGGTGTCGGCCAGCACGACCCGCGCGGCCAGTGCCGCGGGCGATAGTTCATCATCGGAAAGGCTGGCCAGCAGGTTGTGCCGTCCAACCTGGGCGTCGACCACCAGCGAGCGGACCAGCGTCGGATCATTGAGGCGCGCGGTCGCTGCGCCCGGCTGGATGGTGGCACCAAAGCCCGCGCGCACCGCGTCCATCAGCATCGACAGGCCGTCGATCTCCACCACCACGTTCGGCGTCACGCGCACCCGCGCAAAGGCCGCGTCGAGCAGAGCGCGCAGACCGTGGGTAACGCTCGGCAGGATCAGCGGCAGCTCCCCCAGTTGCGCGAGCCGGGCACGCTGGCTGACCGGCAGGCCCGGCAAGCCCGCGGCGCCGAGCACATAGAGCTTTTCATCGAGGAGCGGCGTCACGCTCCAGCGGCGCGCGGTCTCGGTACGGAACACGATGGCCAGATCCAGCCTGCGCGCGTTGAGCATCTCGCTCAGATGCCCGGACAGCGCCTCGACCACGTGGACCCGTACGTCGGGGTAACGCGTAGCCATTGCACGCAGCAGGGGCACGCCCAGCACCGCGGCGGTAGTCGACGCCAGGCCGATGCTGACATGGCCGGAGAGCCGCGCCTGCTGCGCGGCCCGTACCGCATTGTCGGCGTGGCGCAGCGTCAGCTGGGCCTGCCGCAGGAATGCCAGTCCGGCATCGGTTGGCACCACGCCTGTGGATTGGCGCTGCAGCAGGCGCGTGGACAGTTCGCGTTCGAGCCTGCTGACCTGCTGGCTGAGCGCGGAGGTCGCAAGTCCCAGTTCGAGCGCTGCCTTGCCGAAGCTGCCGAGCTCGCAGACCTTGGCGAAATAGCGGAGTTGACGCAGTTCCATGGAATATCTGATGGCATCGCACCACGCGGTCGCCGCAGCGACGGGTGACTGGCTATCTGTCTTTCTGTACAGAATGCCGCGCAATGGTAGCACCGGGCAGGCGGGGCGCGCGCGGGGAGGATAGGCGCCGTCGGCTACATCGCTGCCAAGTACTCCACGCGAGGAGCGCCGGACATTTCCTGCCAGGCATGCGGGATTTCCAGGCGGCAAATTTGCAATGTGTCGATCGGCCAACCGGGCCAGCGCCTGAACAAACTTAAGCCGGTCGATCTGCCGCGTCGTCGCGGTAATGGCTCCTGCTGGCATGACGGGTTCCCAAGGTGGAAGCCGTCAAGCTTGCGCCTGCCAAACTCGGACATTTGAACTTAGCCAGAAGCGGACATTACTAATAACGGCCAACACCCTCTCTTCGCATAATAAGTGTTATGTCAAATCGTGCGCTCCCGGATAGCCATGCCATGGGCGCAAGCGCCACGCACCCTGCATCGAGCGGACGAAAAATATCGAGCCCGCGCAGGTCCGCTGTTGCTATCGCACCGGCGCAGGAAGTTCATCATCATGAAGCTAATTTTTCATCGCCGTGGTCGTTGTAACTACTGTGGCCTGACTGAGCCAGCCGCGCGGCGCCTTTCTCTTACCGGTTGCGGATCGCGAAATAGCTTGGTCGAACCGCCAGTTTTTGGCTTCTCTCTGATCGCAAAGGAACGTTCTGGGTGCGCTTCTTGCGTGCGCACATCCTGCCTGCGTGCTCACCTTAAGGGGATGCCATGGTTTCGCAAAAGCCTGTTGTTCTGATCACCGGTTATGAAGGTCGGCTCGGGAAGGCAATCGCGGGCGAGTTGACCGGGGCCTATACGATCGTCGGCCTGGAGCGCGAGTGTCATGAGCAGGACAGCGGCTGCATCAATGGGGACATCACCTCCAGCGAATCGCTGGAGCACGCGTTGGCGCAGGTGCGCCGGCATTACGGCACCCGTCTCGCCTCCGTTATCCACCTGGCAGCGTTCTACGACTTTTCGGGCGAACCCAAGCCGCAATACGAAGCGGTGAATGTCGAAGGGACGCAACGCCTGCTGCGCGCATTGCAGTCATTCGAGGTGGAGCAGTTTATCTATGCCAGTACCATGCTCGTCCATGCCCCGACGGCGCCTGGACAGCGGATCAACGAAGATGCGCCACTAGAGCCGGCGTGGCCCTATCCGGAGTCCAAACTCGCAGCTGAGCGTGTTCTGCATGCCGAGCGTGGCAGCATCCCTGCATTGACTTTCCGCATCGCGGGAGTCTATAGCGACCATTGCGAGTTGCCGGCGTTGGCCTATCAAATTAAACGCATCTATGAGCGGCAGATGCAAAGTCGCCTGTTTCCCGGCGATGTGTCGCGCGGGCAAGCATGCGTCCACCTGGAAGATGTAGCGTCGGCCTTCCGCAGTGCGGTGGAGCGGCGCGCGCACCTGCCCCAGGAAACCACGGCTCTACTTGGCGAGCCGGTGACGGAAAGCTATGAAGCCTTGCAGAACCTGATCGGGCAGTTGGTACACGGTGAAACGTGGGATACGAACGAGATCCCGAAAGCTGTCGCCGCCACCGGCGCATGGCTGCAGGACAAGGCGGAGGCGATGATTCCGGACGCCATTGACCGCGGAGAGGAACCGTTCGTCAAGCCATTCATGGTCAGATTAGCGGACGACCATTACGAACTCGATATCGGGCGCGCCGAAACCCTGCTCGGATGGCAGCCCCGACACAGCTTGCGACGCAGCCTGCCGGCAATGATCGGAGCCTTGCTCCAGGATCCTGAGCACTGGTACAAGCGCAACAAATTGCCGTTACCTTTGTGGCTGGAGGAAAGCGCAGACCGGGGCGCGCCAAGCCCTGCTGCAATCACCGATTACCACGCATTGGACCGCTCTGAACATCAACGCACACTGTGGTGCCACTTCGCCAATGTCGCCTTGGGGCTGTGGCTGGCGACAAGCCCTTTCATCCTGGGCTACGTGGATCACTGGATGCAGGCGGTTGAACCGATCACGCCGACAGGACGCGGGCTGGCTTACTCCGATACGTGGATGACCATCAGCGATGTCGTCACCGGAGCGCTGATCGCGCTATTCGGGCTGGTGTCATTGTCGCGGGATGCCGGATGGGCACGCTGGACCGTGGCGGCACTTGGCTTGTGGCTGCTATTTGCGCCACTGCTGTTCTGGACCCCAAGCGCGGCGGCGTATGCCAACGATACACTGGTCGGTGCGCTCGCCATCGCGTTCTCGGTTGCCATTCCGTCCGCACCAGGCATCAACCCGATCGCCCGCATCGGCGGCCCGGATACGTTGCCGGGCTGGGACTATAGTCCGTCAGGATGGACCAACCGCATGCCTATCATCGCACTCGCGTTCGTCGGCCTGTTTATCTCGCGCTACCTCGCCGCTTATCAGCTTGGGCATATCGATGCCGCCTGGGACCCGCTTTTCGGTGACGGTACGGAGCGCATCGTCACCTCGTCGGTATCGGAGGCATGGCCAGTCGCAGATGCAGGACTCGGCGCGACTGTATACGTGCTGGAAATCATTACGGGGGTGATTGGCGACAAGCGACGCTGGCGCACCATGCCGTGGCTCGTCCTGCTGTTCGGCATCCTGATCGTGCCACT
Organism: Cupriavidus alkaliphilus; assembly: GCF_014191175.1. Taxonomy (NCBI): domain Bacteria; kingdom Pseudomonadati; phylum Pseudomonadota; class Betaproteobacteria; order Burkholderiales; family Burkholderiaceae; genus Cupriavidus; species Cupriavidus alkaliphilus. The sequence goes on from NZ_JACHWE010000002.1 coordinate 508,993, forward strand.
CGGCGTTGTCAGCATTGGTTTCATTATCATCCAGCCGATCTGGATCGGAACATGGTGCGCGCTTTGCCTCGTCGGGGCGCTGGCGATGTTGCTCCAGATTCCATACTCGTTCGACGAGATCCTCGCGACCTGGCAATTCCTGAAAGATCGGCGGCAGCAGGGCAAGAAGTGGTGGTACGTACTGATGTGCGGCGATTCCATGGGCGGCGGCCGCGCCGATACTTCAGACAACTTTGCGGCCCCTGCCGGCACGGTGGTGCGCGAAATGCTCTTCTCAGGTGTCAATGTCCCCTGGACCTTGCTCGCAAGTTGCGTGATTGGCGTCACGCTTATGTGCACTCGCCTTCTTTTCGATGCGTCGGGGGTAGCGGCCGGCAATGATCACGTCGTTGGTTCCCTGGTGGTAACCGTCTCGATCATGGCGTGGGGCGAGGTCGCGCGTCCGCTACGCCTTTTGAATATTGGCTTCGGCGTCTGGCTGATGACATCGCCATGGGTGATCCAGGGTTACACCGATGTGGGAGCAGCGGCTTCTGCTTTTCTCGGGGTGGCACTGGTCCTTCTTTCCATCCCATTGGGTCGCATCGAAGGCCATTACGGCGAATGGGACAGGATTGCACGCTTGCGTCTGCACATGCCATTGCGGCAACCGAGTGCCTGAATGGCGCAGATGGAGCCTTGTGTATAAATTCGTGTTGGAGCGCTCCTGGATTGCCCAGGCTTGAGCGCTGATGCATCCCGACATGGACAAGCCCCCTCTCCCCCCACACCCCTTGCTCGACGCGATGCTGCGCGCCGTTCCGCGCCGCTATCGCCTGCCGGCGCTCGACGGCGCCTGCGAGCCCGCCCTCGATGCCAGTCCGGCAACGACGCTCGCGCTCGTGATCGAACAGGCCCGCGCCGCGTTGGCGCGGGGCGAGACGCCGGATGTGGGGTGCCAAGACCGCTTCACTGGCGCGCTCGCGCGCATGGTGCGCGAGGCGACGCGCGCGGATGGTGGGGATCCGGTGTTTCAGGCCATGGTGCTGCGGCATCGGGCCGCGCCCGTGCGGGAGTACGCGTCGCTGTCCGTGCGTGCGGACCAGGATCGCCGCCTCGTCCACGCCGCCGTCAATGCGCTCGCCCATCCCGGCAAACAGCAACGCCTGGGCCCCGGCGCGCAACGCGAGGCGCTGGCGCGGCTGCATGCATGCGCCGGCGCTGGCGCCTGGAACGAACTGCACGATGCCGCGCAGCACCTGCTGGGGATATCTCACACGCCTGCGTCGGCGGGCGATTCGCCGGCGGCGCGCGGCGTGATCCCACTGCTGGAACATCCGGCCCTGGCACGCCTGCGGCGCCTGGATGCGCTGGCGTCGGACCCGCTCGTCGTGGAATACCGGATGCTGTGGGAACGGTACGGTCCGCGCTCGGGCAGCGCCTCCGCCGTCGCGCAGGGGCTGTCGGCGCGGCAGCGTGGCGAAGCCGCCGAGGCGCTGGCCGCACAGGCGCTCCAGGCGCTGGCGCAGCGGCTTAATGCGGCCGTGGGCGCACCGTCACCCTACCGCGTGGTGACGTCGATGCGCGTGCCGGCAGCGATCCCGGCGGCGCACCAGCATGCCAAGAGCGAATGGGATGTGGTGCTGCTCAGGCAAGTCGCGGCGACAGGCGACACCGCGGGCGGCACACCGGCCTGGGACGTGTGCCTGCTGGTCGAGGTCAAGGCCTCCGTCGACGCCGCCACCACGGATTTTCCGCGGCTGCTGCGCGGCTTGCGCCTGCTCGCGCATGCGGACAAGGACGCCGTCTATCCGTTTGCGACCCGCGAAGGCACGGTGCCGCTGCGAGGCGCAGCGCTGTGCGCCCTGCCCTCGGCAGCCACGGCGCTGTCCCGCACGGTGCTCTATTGCTGCGATGCGCCTCCCGAGCCGGCGCCACGCTTGCTTAGCGCCGCCGCCCGGATGCAGTTGCTGTCGGCAACGCCGACGCTGGACTTCGCCGCCGCCCTGATGGCGGGAACGCCCGCCGACGCGCGCGCGCTCGAGCCGGTCTGGCATGCCCTGCTGGAAGCGCCCGGCTGGCGTGCCGTGCTCAACCAGTATGCGGTGTTGCGGCAGGTCCGTGAACTGATGGTGCATACCGACGACTTGCTGGCCGCGGTGTAGCCAAGGGATGGCCGGGTCAAGACGCGCGCCGGGCTGGCCGAGCTATGTTCCACTACCAGGACGCGGCGCCAGCAGGTCTTCGAAGAAGAATGCCGCCAACTGATGCCGTCCGCTGACCTTGGCTTTGGCATAAAGGTTGGCGGCGTGCTGCCGCACGGTCTTGGCCCCGGTCTCGCGCACGCCGGCGATTTCTTCCAGCGACAGGCCCTTGACCAGCAGTAATGCAACGTCCCTTTCGGCCGGCGTGAGGCCCCAGCGCTCGAACTGCTCCTGCATCGACTGCAGGAAGTCGCGCGTGGACCGCTGTGCGGCCGCGTCGCGTTCGGCCGCCGCGCGCACTGCGGCATCGGCCGAATGCTTGAGCGTTTCGAACGCGTGCAAGGCGCGTCGTCGCTCTCCGATCACGATCCCGAGGATCACCAGGAACGCAAGCGTCGCCGCGGTTTCGGCATAAAAGTGGAACGACGGCCCGCTGCTGACAAGCTGGTACAGGTCCCATGCCTGATAAAGCGGGAAGACGGCAAGCATGAGCAAGAACTTTGGGGGCATAGGCGTTCGGTCTCGGGCCAACCATGACAGTGCCGGCTGCGGGAAACGCGCAGCACGGCGGACGCGTAATGTAACTGATTCTCAATAACAGGCCAAGACCCGTAGCGGCAAAACCGCCCCCACAAGTGGCCTGGCTGGCACAAAGTTCGTACCGGACATATGTACCGGGCCCGGATGGTGTGCTGTGGATGGCACCCGAGTACGGAACAAACGGCCCGAGCGGCCCTGGCAAATGCCGCTTCCCGCCCCCGATCGCGTTGAGCGTGAGAATGAGTCGCATTAGCATGATTCGGCTGCTTCGTACCCCCTGCGTTGCACATTGCGCTCCCCCGCACTCCACCTGAGGCCCGACTCATGCAAGAGATTTTCGTACTCGCACACGTACCGACCCCCGCCGTCAACGAGGGATTCCTGCCGGCGGCGCGCGCGCTGGGGCACTCCGTCGTCTTGTTGACGGATTGTGCCGATGCCCATCGCGCACACTTTGCCGGCACCGGCCTGCCCGCCTACCCGGATGACATCGTCCCGTGCGATGTCTTCAACCCGCTGGCGGTAATCGATGCCATCACGCGCCGCGGTGCCAAGCCCGCGGCCGTGTTTTCCAATAGCGATCACCTGCAGGCCGCCACGGCGATCGCCGCGGCGTACTTTGGCCTGCCGGGCAAGGACTGGCGCACCGCCTACGCCGCCAAGAACAAGGCAGAGATGCGGCGGCGCCTGGCAGAGTCGGGCATCGACACGCTCTGGCACGCGGTCGTTTGCGACAACGCCAGCCTGGCCGCGCTGGCCGACGTGCCGATGCCGTGCATCGTCAAGCCGCGCGAAGGCGTCGCCAGCCAGCAGGTCAGCCTGGCGCGCAGCCACGCCGAGCTGGCCGGGCAATGCGGCGAGATCTGGGCGCGGCACCCGGGCCAGGCATTGCTGCTCGAGGAATACCTGGAGGGCCCGCTGTATACGCTCGAAACGCTGGGCGATGGCAAGGAGCTGCGCGCGCTGGGCGGTTTTCGCGTGACGCTGTCGCCGCCGCCGTATTTCGTCGAGCTGGAAGCGGTATGGGGCACCGGCCTGCCCGCCTCGGTCGAAGCCGAGGTGCTGGACACCATCCGCCGCTTCGGCATCGGCTTCGGCGCCTGCCATACCGAATACGTGCTGACCGCGAAGGGGCCGCGGCTGATCGAGATCAACTACCGCAGCATCGGCGACTACCGCGAGTTCCTGCTGTCCGACACCCTGCAGTTCCCGCTGTTCGAGCAGGTCCTGCGCCTGCACCTGGGCGAGGCGCTGCCAGCGCTCGAGGTGCCGAGGCGGGCGGCGTGGATCCGCTATTTCACCGCGCAGGCGGAAGGCACGCTGCGGCACGCGCCCGCCCATAGCCAGCATGAAGGCGATGGCGTTCGCCTGACCTACCAGCCGCTGCGCAAGGTCGGCGACGCGATCCAGCTGACCAACTCCAACAAGGATTACCTGGGCGTGCTGCGCGGCAGCGGCCCCGACAGCGCGGGTCTTGCCGCGGCGGTCGAACTGGCCAGCAGCAAGCTGGCCTGGGAGATCGCACAATGACCGCCCGCCTGCCTGGTCAGACGAGCAAGTCCGCCACGGCGACCAATGCCGATGCGGCCTATATCTGCGTCCGCGTGGTCGACACCCTGCTGCGCGAAGACGTGCGCGCCTGCGTCAGCCGGGGCGAAATCCGCGGCGCTGAAGCGGTACCCGCCGCCGATGCCCAGGGTTTCGACGCCAGCCAGCAGTGGCTGCGCGTCCCGCACCTCGGCGCCGGCACCCTGTGGATCCCGGTCACCCCGACGCGCTATATGCAGGAATGGCGCCTGACCCGCCTGCCCGTGCTGCGCGAGGCGGGCGGCGCGTTCTCCGCGCTGCATGAGGTCGAATCCATCCTGGCCGCATTCGCGGACGGCCTGCCCGGGGAAGATGCGCGCCTGTTCACCGCCTACTTCGACGAATGCCGTGCCGCGGCGGAGCATCGCGCCGTCTCGATGGCCGAGCGCGCACGCTGGTTCGCGCAGGCGGGCAGCGCTGGCGGCCACGCGCTGCCCGACTGGAACCAGCGCATGCTGCACTACGATCGCGTCGCGGGCTTTCTCGACCACCCCTACTACCCCACCGCGCGCGCCAAGCTGGGCTTTGCCGCCACCGACCTGGCCCGCTACGCGCCCGAGTTCCAGCCCGCATTCGCGCTGAACTGGCTTGCGGTCCCGCGCCAGTGCCATCATGCCAGCGGCGACGCGCTGCCACCCAACTGGCCGGAGTTCGCCGAGGTCGGCCTGGATCCCGCGCTGGCCCGCTCGCATGCGCTGGTCCCGGTGCATCCCTTCGTCTGGCAGCATCACCTCGATGGTTTCCTCGCCGATGCCGGGCTTGACGGCCAGGTCATCCGCGCACCGCGCGCCTGCCTGCGCGTGTCGCCCACCTTGTCGGTGCGCTCGCTGGTCGTGCTCGACGCTCCCGCCTGGCATATCAAGCTGCCGCTGACGATCCGCACCCTGGGCGCCAAGAACATCCGCACCATCAAGCCCAGCACCATCGGCGACGGCCATCGCATCCAGACCCTGCTTGGCGACATTGTCCGGCAGGAGCCCACCCTGCACGGGCAGGTGCTGCTGACCGACGAAGCCAACGGCGCCCATGTCGACCAGCGCCCGTTCCTGGGCTATATCCTGCGCCGCTATCCCGAGCTGCAACTGGCGGACAAGACGGTGGTCCCGGTGGCGGGCCTGCTGGCTGAAACCGCCAGTGGCCAGTGCGTGGCCGAGGAACTCGCTGACCGCTATCACGGCGGCGATCTCGAGGCCTGGCTCGACGCCTACCTGGCGCTGACCCTGCAGCTGCACCTGACGCTGTGGTTGCGTTATGGCGCGGCGCTGGAATCGAACCAGCAGAACTCGATGCTGGTCTACGGCGACGACGGCCTGCGCCTGATGCTCAAGGACAACGATGCCGCGCGCATCGACCGCGCCATGCTCGCGCGCCGCTGGCCGGCACTGGCGGCGCGCCTGGACGGCCTGGAAGACCAGCGCATCGGCGTCGACGCGGCGTTGCCGCTGGCGCAGATGTTCGTCACCATCACGCTGCAGCTGAACATTGCGGCGCTGGTGGAAGGCCTGGCGCAGCGTCGCGGCACCGACCCGGCCGCCGGCTACGCGCGCGTGCGGCGCCACGTGGAGGCCGTCCTTGCCGACCTGGCCGCCGCGGGTGAAGACACAGCCTGCGCGCGCCAGGTGCTGCTCGACGACGACCGGCTGCATTTGAAGTACCTGCTGACCGCGGCGTCGCTGGCGGAAAAGGCCCAGACCGGCGCGACCGACGTCAACAAGTTCTACGGCAAGCGTGCCCCCAATTTCCTCAGGGTGGCCGCATGAGCGCCGGCACGCGCCGGGTGGTCGCGGTGGTGATGCTGTGCCATTTCATCGCCGCGTTTGCGGCGCTGGGCATGCCGCCGTTCTTCGCCCTGATCCTGCAGCGTTCGCTGCACAACGACGTGCCGTGGCTCGCGGGCGCGTTCTACGTGGTGCCAACGCTGCTGGCGGCGATCTCGGCGCCATGGTGGGGCCGGCTCGCGGACCGCTTCGGCAAGAAGCCGCTGCTGATGCGCGCGCAACTGGGGCTGGCGGCAAGCTTCCTGCTGGCCAGCTACGCGACCAGCTCGTTTGCGTTCCTGGCGGCGCTGGTGCTGCAGGGCGTGCTGGGCGGAACGTTCTCGGCCTCCAACGCCTACCTGGCCACGGTCGCCAGCGGCACCACCCTGACCCGCAGCCTGACGGCGATGCAATGGTCGGCGCGCGCCGCGCTGGTGGCGGCGCCGGCCTGCCTCGGCCTGTGGATGGGGAACGGATCGCCGATCGAACTGTACCGCTGGCTGGCGCTGCTGCCGCTGGCCGCCGCGGCGCTGATCGCCTGGCTGCCCGCGGGCGACGCCACCGGCGCGGCGCAGCGGCCGGCGGCACGCGCCACCGTCGCCGGCGCGGCGGCGCCGGCGACGCCGCGGCAGATCTATGTGCTGCAGTTCGCGTTCGTGCTTGCCACCGTGGCGACGTTCCCCTACTTCATCCCGGACCTGCAGCACCGCATGCCCGCCCTCTCCACGGCCGCCGCCGGGCTGCTGTTCGGCCTGCCGCACCTGGTGTACCTGGCGGCGGCACCGCTGCTGTCGCGGCGGCTGGGGCTGGCCCCATCGCTGACGCTGCTTGCCACCGCCTACGGCACGCTGGCGGTCGCGCTGCTGGCCCAGGCCGCGCCGCTGGAGCTGCCCGCGCTGGTGGCCTGGCGGGTGCTGATGGGCATCGCCATGACGGTCGGCTTTATCGCGCTGCATGCGCTGGTCGCCAGCGTGGTGCACGCGGGCAACGCCGGCCGCACCTTCGGCTGGTTCGAAAGCAGTTCGAAATGGGGCGGCGTCGCGGCCGGGCTTGGCGCCGGCGCCGCCGTCAGCCTGGCCGGCCAGCGCGCGCCCTACCTGCTTGGCGCGGCGTTGCTGGTGCCGGCCGTTGCCTACCTTCTTACCGCCCGACAGCGGATGAGCCCGCTCTGATCCCTCCCGAGAACGAGGTCACAAGACAATGCAAACGCAAAGCAAGATGGAACCTGCCGGCACGCGCCGCCCCTTGGCTGACATGGCGGAACTGGCCGGACTGGCCGCCGCGCGGCGCTGCCAGGAAACGCTGCTGAACTGCTACTGCCGCGAAGTCGCGGCCCCCGCCGGCCAGTTGCGCGTCGGCCCGCCGGTCGGGCAGAACGACTGGCCCGCGACCATCGCCATGACCCTGCAGCGCGAACCGGCCCAGGTGCTGGAAGTGCAGCTGCCGCATATCCACGACCGCTTGCTGGCCGTGGTCGGCGGGGCCTGGCTGACCGGCAACTACCGCTACCTGTCGCCGGTCTTCCACAAGGCCGAGAACAAGCCGTGGGCGCTGCTCGACTGGGAAGCGCTGGCCGCGCTGCTGCTGCGCGAGATGGCGCAACAGCATGAACTGCCCCCCAACACCGAGCTGATGGAGCAGATCCGCAACAGCGTCGCCGTCAGCACCGAAGTGCTGTCGGTGCCGGTATCCGCGACGATCCCGGCCGATCCGGTCGACGCCTATATCGATTCCGAACAATCGCTGACCTTTGGCCATCCCTTCCATCCCACGCCGAAAAGCCGGCAGGGCTTTTCCGACGAGGACCTGCTGCGCTACTCGCCTGAGTTGCGCACGCGCTTTGCGCTGGCATGGTTCGCGGTGCCGCGCGATGACATCGCGCAGCAGTCGCTGCTCGACGCCAGCTGCGACCAGCTGATCGCGGCGAATGCCCCGGCCGTAGCCGCCGATCGCGTCGCGGTGCCGGTCCATCCGTGGCAGGCGGGCTACTTGCGCGAGCATCCGCTCGTGCGCGATGCGCTGGCAAGCGGACGCCTGCAAGACCTGGGCACGCAGGGCGCGGACTTCTTTCCCACTTCGTCGATCCGGACCCTGTACCAGCCTGGCAATCCGTACTTCTACAAGCTGTCGCTGAATATCCGCATTACCAACTGCGTGCGCAAGAACGCATGGTATGAGCTGGAGAGCGCCATGCACGTCAACCGCGTGCTGCGCCCGCTGCTGCCGGAACTGGCGCGCGAGTTCCCTGGCCTGGCGCTGATGGAAGAGCCGGCGTTTTTGTCGGTCGATCTCGGGCACGCCGACATCGAGCAGAACCGCCAGGTCATCGAAGGCTTCGGCCTGATCCTGCGCCAGAGCGTGGATACGCTGCGCGCGCCCGACTGCGTGCCGCTGCTGGCCGGCTCGCTGTTCGGCAACCACTATTACGGCGATGCGCGCATGCAGCGCCTGCTCACGGCGCTCGCCGCGCGGGAAAGGACCACGGTGGATGCCATGACCGAGCGCTGGTTCTCCGCGTATGTGGAGCAGTTGATCTATCCGGTGTTCCACCTCTTCTTCACGCACGGCATCATCTTCGAGCCGCACCTGCAGAACGTGGTGCTGGGCCTGCGCCAGGACATGCCGGCGCAGTTGTTCCTGCGCGACTTCGAGGGGGTCAAGCTGACGCCTGCGCGCCATCCCGCGTCGTCCATGGCCGGCATCAGCGAACGCGCCCGGTCGTCGCTATGGTATGACGAGGAGCAGGGCTGGAACCGCGTCGCCTATTGCGTGTTCGTCAACAACCTGTGCGAAGTGATCGCACAGCTCGGTGCCGGCAGGCAGGCCCTGACCGCGCGGCTGTGGGCGGTGGTGCGCCATCACCTGCACACCTACCAGCATCGCCACGGCAATGCGGCGTCGGCGCGGCGCATCAACGGCCTGCTCGCCGGCCGCCCGTTCCCGGCCAAGACCAATTTCAGCAACCGCTTCTTCCAGCGCGCCGACCGCGCCTCGACCTACGTGCCCGTCGCCAATCCGATTCCCTTCGCCGGCATGGAGGCGGCATGGCAATGACCGCCCCCGTACTGCGCTGGTCGCACGTCGCCGGCCACCTGCACCAGGCGCTCGCCGACGCGGGCGCCCCGCTCAGCGCCTACGTCTACGACCTCGAGGCGCTGCGGGCGCACGCCGCCACCATTGCGGGCAGCCTGCCGCCGGGCTTCGAGCTGTTCTACGCCATCAAGGCCAACTCCGACCTGCCGATCCTGCAGACCCTGGCGCCGCTGGCGCATGGCTTCGAGATTTCCTCTGGCGGCGAGCTGGCCTGGGTGCGCGAGCACTTTGCCGAGGTGCCGCTGATCTTCAGCGGCCCCGGCAAGACCGACGCGGAATTGGCCGGCGCGCTGGAACTCGGGGTCGAGGCGCTGCATGTGGAAAGCCTGCATGAGCTGGAACGCCTGGCCTGGCTCGCGCGCGAGCGCGGCACCACTGCGCCGGTGCTGCTGCGCGTCAACCTGGCGCTCGAAGGGCTGCAGGCTACCACGCTGATGATGGGCGGCAAGCCCACGCCGTTCGGCATCGCCGGGGACCAGCTGCCCGCATGCCTGGCATGGCTGCGCGCGCACCCTGAAATCCGGCTGCGCGGCTTCCATTTCCACCTGATGTCCCACCAGCTCGACGCCGCCGCCCACCTGCGCCTGCTCGACGCTTACCTGCAGCAGGTCAGGCGCTGGCGCGCAGAATACGGGCTCGACATGCTTGACCAGGTCAACGTCGGCGGCGGCATCGGCGTCAATTACCGCGAGCCCGAACGGCAGTTCGACTGGGCCCGCTTTGCCGAAGGCCTGCCGGCGCTGTCGGCACAGCGCGACGGGCTGACCGTGCGCTTCGAATGCGGACGCTATATCACCGCGTTCTGCGGCTACTACGCAATGGAGGTGATCGACGTCAAGCACGCATTCGACCGGGCCTTCGCCGTGGCCAGCGGCGGGACGCACCACTTCCGCACGCCCTATGCGCAGGGGCACAGCCACCCGTTCCGGGTGCTGCCGGTGGCGTCCTGGCGCTATCCGTTCGCCCGCCCCGGCGTGCGCGAGGCGCGCGTCAGCGTGGTCGGTCAGCTGTGCACGCCCAAGGACATCCTGGCGCACGACGCGTACGTCGACAGCGTGCGCGCCGGCGACCTGGTGGTGTTCCCGTACGCCGGCGCCTATGCCTGGCATATCTCGCACCACGACTTCCTGCGCCACCCGCACCCGCGGCACTGCTACCTGCCGGTGGAGGCTGCCCATGCTGCAGCCTAACCGTCTCAAGGCCGCGCTCGCGGACGGGCGCGATGTGTTCGGTCTGATCAACTCGCTGCCGTTGCCGCTGATGACAGAGATGATCGGCTACGCCGGCTTCGACTTCGTGATCCTGGACCTCGAGCATGTCGGCGTGAACCCGCAGACGCTGGAGAACATGATCCGCGCCGCGGAATGCGCCGGCACCACGGCACTGGTCCGGGTGCCGTGGGCAGCGCCGGACATCATCCTGCGGGTGCTGGATGCCGGCGCGCAGGGCATCGTGGTGCCGCACGTATGCAGCCGCGCGACCGCCGAACTGGCGGTCCACAGCGCGCGCTACCACCCTCTCGGCAAGCGCGGCATCGCCGGCGGCCGGACCACTGGCTTCGGTACGCTGGCATTGCCCGAGTACATGGAGCGGGCCAATCGCGAGCTGATGGTGGTGGCGATGATCGAGGACCGCGCCGGGGTCGACGCCATCGAAGAAATCGTGGCCGTGCCGGGCATCGACATGGTGCTGGAGGGCGCGATCGACCTGTCGCAAAGCCTGGGCGTTCCCGCCGACGCGCAGCATCCATCCGTGCAGGCTGCGATCCGCCGCATCGCGCAGGCCTGCCAGGCCCGCGGCGTGCCGTTCTGCGCCATTCCGCGCGCGGCCGGACAATGCGAGCAATGGCGCGAGCAAGGCGTGCACGCCTTCCTGCTGGGGGACGATCGCGCCACCGCCTTCCGCGCGATGAAGCAACTGGTTGCGCGCTACCGGCATGAACCATCATGCTGAATCATAGACGAGCGATACCCCCGGCTTAGCGAACGCACGGCCGGACGCGCTGCACGCCGGACCGGCGATACCGCATCGACCCGCCGCGCCGCGCACGCTGACAGCCGGTATGCGTGGCTCACCCGCTCTGGCATCATGCAAGCTGGCACAACGCGACAGGAGCTTGCATGAACGACCCGCACGCCGCCGCGCCCGGCACCTCCGGTCCGGCCTCCGCGCGCCCGCGCACCACGCTCAAGCCCCAGGTGGTCGTGCCGGCATTGCTGGCGGTGGGCCTGCTGCTGGGGTTCTGCGCCGCGTATCCGCGCCAGGCCGATGCCATGTTCTCCGAAGCACAGGCCTGGGTCACGAGCCATTTCGACTGGTTCTACACCCTCACCGTCACCATCTTCCTGCTGTTCCTGGTGCTGGTCGCGGGCAGCCGTTTCGGCGACATCCGGCTGGGGCCGGACGATGCCCGGCCCGAGTTCAGTTTTGTCTCGTGGACCGCCATGCTGTTCGCCGCCGGCATGGGCATCGGGCTGATGTACTTCGGCGTGGGCGAGCCCATGCAGCACTACCTGAAGCCGCCGACCGCCGCCGGCGGCACGCCCGGGGCCGCGCGCGAGGCCATGCTGATGACGTTCTTCCACTGGGGCTTCCATGCCTGGGCGGTGTATGGCGTGATGGGGCTGGTGCTGGCGTATTTCGGCTTCCGCTATAACCTTCCGCTGACCATGCGCTCCGGGCTGTATCCGGTGCTGCATCAGCGCATCAACGGTGTTGCCGGCCATGCCGTCGATGCCTTTGCGCTGGTCGGCACCATCGCCGGCATTGCCACCACGCTGGGCTACGGCGTGCTGCAGCTGGGCGCGGGGCTGGAGCAGGTGGTCGGCTGGGATACCGGCGGCGCGGGTTTCCGCGTCGGGCTGGTGGCCGCCGTGGTGGCGCTGGCCGGCATCTCCGCGGCGACGGGACTCGACAAGGGCGTGCGCCGCCTGTCCGAGCTAAACCTTACGCTCGCCTTCGTGCTGCTGGCCTTCATCATAGTCGAGGGGCCGACCGTGACGCTGTTGCGCGCGCTCAGCGACAACATCGGCAACTACCTGTCCGGCGTGGTGGGCCTGTCGCTGCGGACCTATGCCTATGCCCCCACGCGCGATGCCGGCTGGTTCGGCGACTGGACCATCCTGTACTGGGCCTGGTGGATCTCGTGGTCGCCGTTCGTCGGCATGTTTATCGCGCGCATTTCGCGCGGACGGACGATCCGCCAGTTCGTGATCGGTGTGCTGCTGGTGCCGACCGCGTTCAACCTGGTGTGGATGACGGCCTTCGGCAATACCGCGATCTGGCTCGACATGCATGCCGCCGCGGGCGCGCTGGGTCAGGCGGCCGGCAATGTCGACGCGCTGCTGTTCCGCTTCTTCGGCTATTTCCCGTTCAGCACGGTGCTGTCATGGCTGGCGATCGTGCTGATCGCGGTGTTCTTCGTGACCTCGGCGGATTCCGGCGCCTTCGTCATCGACACCATCGCCTCGCAGGGCGCGAGCGGCTCGCCGGTATGGCAGCGCTTGTTCTGGGCCGCGGTGCTGGGCGCGACCGCGGCCACCCTGATGGTGGCCGGCGGCCTCAAGGCATTGCAGGCCATGACCCTGGTGGCGGCGCTGCCGGTGGCGCTGGTGATGCTGGCGCTGTGCTACGGACTATGGCAGGGGCTGCAGGCGGATCTCGCGCATTCATCGCAGGAGCTGGCGCCGGCCACCAGCTTCTGGAGCGGCCAGCACTGGCGCCGCCGGCTGGCGCAGATCGTCCACCAGCCCAGCGAGACCGATGTGCGGCAGTTTATCGAGGGCTCGGTGGTGCCGGCGATGCGCGACGTGTCGGCCGAGCTGGAGCGGCGCGGCGTCGCCAGCACGGTGCGGCTGCACGCTGACGATACCGAGCCGGGCGAGCCGGGTGGCCCCGGCGCGCGACTGACCATCCCGGTGGCGGACATGCGCGACTTCGTCTACGGCGTGCATTGCCGGCGCCAGCTGCTGCCATCGTTCCTGGTACGCGAGGCGGCCGAGCCAGAGGCGCGGCGCCAGCACGCCTATGCGCCGGTGACGTTCTTCGAGGATGGCCGCGAAGGCTACGACATCCAGTATCTGCGGCAGGAAGAGATCATCGCGGACATCCTGCGCCACTATGAGCGCTATCTGTCGCTGGCCGCCGACCGGCGCACGCAGTTGCTGCGGCGTGCGCCAGGGCATGCGTCGCCGGGTGGGGAACGGGAATGAGGCGGGCAGCGGGGCGGCATCCCTGCCCTCTTCCCGGATACTGGCAAGACGCCTGATCCCCGCCGGCACCCCTGTGTGGCGGCATCCGCACGCCGCGGTTCCCCCAGGGTCCGGCATTCCCGGCCTGTTCTTCCAGTGCTGCGCGTAATTTCTGCACCGCTCGTGTCCCCATCGCCCTGGCGGGTGCCGGCGCCGCGCCACGCCTCTGGAACGAGATTTGCACCGGTTCGCCCGCCTTTTGAAAAAAGGAGGTGCTATGTCAACCATCGAAGAGTCGATCGACGTCCGGGTGCCGGTGCAGGTCGCGTATCAGCAATGGTGCCGGTTCGAGGAATTTCCGCGGTTCATGGAGGGTGTCGAAGAGGTGAGGCAGCTCGATGACCGCCGTCTGCACTGGCGCGCCGAGGTCGGCGGGAAGCAGAAGGAGTGGGATGCCGAGATAACGCAGAATGTCGCCGACCAGTGCATCGCGTGGCGCAGCGTCGCCGGGGCGGAGAACTCGGGCCAGGTGAATTTTTCTCCGCTGGATGCGGGCGCGACCCGGGTGTCGGTGCGCATGAATTACGAAACCGAGGGCGTGGTCGAGGCGGTCGGAGATGCCGCCGGCGTGCTCAAACGCAAGGTCGAGGGCGACCTCAAGCGCTTCAAGGAGTTCATCGAGGCGCGGGCATGACGGCGTCGTCGTGACCAGCGCGGTCGCGGCCTGGCCGGCAGGCCGCGACACCCTCCCGGATTCCGCCCGGTTCTCTCGCCAGGACCCGGCCCTGCCCGTCGGGCCGCCGCCGCGGCCCGTTCCCGCCTAAATATTCCCGTTCCGCCTTCGTCCAACAGGGTGATGCGCCAGATGGCGCCACACACCTTGCACTGAACGGGAGCCCGCCATGAGTTTCGACCGCGACGACGCCACTTTCCTGGTCCTCGTCAACCACGAAGAACAGTATTCGATCTGGCCGGACTACAAGGCCGTGCCCGGCGGCTGGCGCGCGGCGGGGTTCAGCGGCAACCGGCAGGCCTGCCTTGACTATATCGAGCGCACCTGGGTGGACATGCGTCCGCTCAGCCTGCGCCGCTTCATGGAGGCGCAAGCGCAGGCGGGCGCCTGACCATGGCGCCCCTGCAGCTGTACTGCCTGCCTTACGCGGGGGCCAGCGCCACGGCGTACCTGCGCTGGCGGCGCCTGCTGCCGGCGCAGGTCGGGCTGGTTCCGCTGGAGCCGCCGGGCCGCGGTGCGCGGCTCGACCAGCCGCTGCTGCGCGATTTCGAGGCGCTCGCGGCTGACATGGCCGACGTGCTGTGCCGCCAGCTCGAGCGCCGCGCCGGCCCGTACGTCCTGTTCGGCCACAGCATGGGCGGGCTGCTGGCCTGGCGCCTCTGCCACCTGCTGCGCGAGCGCGGCCACGCCCTGCCGCAGCGGCTGGTGGTGTCCGGCTGCGCCGCCCCGACCCGGCGCGATCCGGGCCGGCTGGCGGCACTGCGCGGCGACGCCGCGCTGAGCGCCGACCTGCGCAAGCACGGCGGCACGCCCGAGGCGGTGTTTGCCGATGCCGAGCTGCTGCGCCTGACGCTCGATGTGCTCGACGCCGACTATCGCGTGTGCGAAAGCTTCCGGTGCGGCGCAGTGGCGCCCCTGCCCTTGCCCGTGCACGTGTTTGCCGGCCTTGACGACCCGATTGCACCGGCCGACCTCCACGCCTGGGCCATCGAGACCCGCGCCGGACACACCCTCGACTGGTTCGCTGGCGGCCACTTCTTCCTGCACGACAGCCAGGCCGAGGTGGTCGGCCGGCTCATTGCCTGCCTGGACGCAGCGCCCGCCGCCGGCACGGGGGCATCCCTGACCGCGGCATCCGCCCCGCTATTGCCCGCCTGACCCGCCCCGCCACGCAGGACCCAACGCCAACCGTCTTCCCGAAGAGCCGATCCAAGCATGCAGCCCGATCCGAATCTACCGGCCACGCTGGTGGCCCGTCTCAGCCTGTTGGCCGCGCAGCGCGGCGCCGACACGGCACTGGTCATCGTCGACGCCGCCGGCGAAACCCGCTACAGCTACGCCGCGCTGGACATGCGCGTGCGCGCGCTGGCGGCGCACCTGGCCGCGCAGGCCGAGCCGGGCGCACGCGCGCTGCTGCTGATGGACAGCGGCATCGACTACGTCAGCGCCTTCTTCGCCTGCCTGTACGCCGGACTGGTCGCGGTGCCGGCGTTCGAGCCCGGCGCCGTGCGCTCCGCGCAGGCGGCGCGCCTGCGCGCGATTGCCGCCGACGCCGAACCGGCGCTGCTGCTGACCACCAGCGCGCAGGCGCGCGACCACGCCGAGGCGCTGGCCGAGATTGCGCCCGGCGCGGCGGTGGTGGCTGCCGATGCCACCCTGCCCGCCGCGGCGGAACCCTGGCAGCCCTACCCTGCCCGGGCCGGGACGCTGGCCTTCCTGCAGTACACCTCGGGCTCGACGGCCTCGCCGAAGGGCGTCATGGTCAGCCATGGCAATGTCATGGCGAATGAAGTGGCGATTGCCGCAGGCATGCGCGTGGGGCACGCCGACGTGATGGTCAGCTGGCTGCCGCTGTATCACGACATGGGCCTGATCGGCGGGTTGCTGCAGCCCATCCACAGCGGTATCCCGGTGGTGCTGATGTCGCCGCAGTTCTTCCTGGAGCGTCCGGTGCGCTGGCTGCAGGCGATCAGCCAGCATCGCGGCACGCTGTCCGGCGGCCCGGACTTTGCCTTCCGGCTGTGCGTCGAACGCGTGCGCGACAGCCATCTGGCCGGGCTCGACCTGTCGAGCTGGGCGGTGGCCTACTCCGGCGCCGAGCCGGTGCGCGCCGACACCCTGCGCGCCTTTGTCGAGCGCTTTGCCGCGGCCGGCTTCCGGCAGCAGGCGCTGTATCCGTGCTACGGCCTGGCCGAGGCCACCCTGTTCGCCACGGGCTCCGAGCGCGGCGCCGGCATGGTCAGCACGCGCTTCGATGCGGCCGCGCTGGCGCGCGGCAACGCGGAACCGGCGCAGGACGGCATGGAACTGGTCGGGTGCGGCTTCCCGCGCGCCGGCCATGCCATCCGCATCGCCGGCACCGACCGGCAAGCGCTGCCCGACGGACAGATCGGCGAGATCGAGATCGCCGGGCCCAGCCTGTGCGGCGGCTACTGGCGCAATGCCGAAGCCAGTGCCGCGGCCTACGGCGACGATGCCGGCGCAGACCGCTGGCTGCGCACCGGCGACCTCGGCCTGTGGCATGGCGGGCAGCTCTATATCGCCGGGCGCCGCAAGGACCTGATCATCGTGCGCGGCCAGAACCTCTATCCGCAGGACATCGAGCGCGCGGTCGAAGAGCAGGTGCCCGCCGCGCGTCGCGGCCGGGTGGCAGCGTTCGCGGCCGAAGGCCCCGACGGCGAGGGCATCGGCATCGCCGTGGAAATCTCCCGTCCGGAGCAGAAGCGCGTCGGCCACGTGGCCCTGGTGCAGGCGCTGGCGCAGGCGGTCGGCAACGCCTGCGGCGAACCGCTGGCGGTCGCGCTGCTGCTCAACCCTGGCGGCCTGCCCAAGACCACCAGCGGCAAGCTGCAGCGCAGCGCGTGCCGCGCCGGCTGGCTGGATGACAGCCTGGACGCGTGCGCGGTCTGGGCGCACGGCAGCTTTGCGCGCGGCGGCACCGCTGCCGCGGACCCGGCCTCCGCACCAGTTGATACCCCGCGCGGCGCAACCGAGCTCGCGCTGGCTGCGCTGTGGCAGCAATTGCTAGGCACTGCGCCGGCCGGCCGCGATGCGCATTTCTTTGCCAGCGGCGGCAACTCGCTGAGCGCGGCGCGCCTGGTGGCGCGGCTGCGCGAGCAATATGGCGCCGCGGTGCCGATGCGCCTGCTGTTCGAGCATCCCACGCTGCAAGCCTGCGCCGCCGCGCTCGACCAGCTGCAAGGCGATGCCGCCGAAGCGCCGCTTGCCCCCGTGCCACGCCTGCCGCAAATGCCACTGGCGCCGGCGCAGCAGCGGCTCTGGCTGACCGACCGCATTGCCGCCGAAGCAGATCGCTGGACCTACAACATGGCCGGCGGGCTGCGCCTCACCGGCACACTGGACACCGCGGCGCTGCACGCCGCCCTGAACGCGCTGGTCGCGCGCCACGAGATCCTGCGCACCAGCTATCCCGCCGATGCGCAGGGCGCCCCGTACGCCCACATCGAAGCCGAACTGGCGCTCGACCTGCCCCTCAGCGACCTTTCGGCGCTGAGCCCGGGCCAACGCGATGCCGCGCTGCAGGAACTGGCCGAAGGCCAGGCACGCGACCCGTTCAACCTGGCGCAGGCGCCATTGCTGCGCGCGCGCCTGGTGCGGATGGCCGCCGACGACCACGCGCTGCTGCTCACGCTCCACCATATCGTCGGCGATGGCTGGTCCGTCGCCATCCTGCTCGATACGCTTGCCGCCGCCTACAACGCGGCACGGGCCGGCGTCGCGGTCGCCTGCGAGCCGCTGCCGATCCAGTACGCCGACTACGCGGCGCACCAGCGCGGCGCCGACACCGGCCCCCAACGGCAGGCCGAGGCCGACTACTGGCGCGCCGCGCTGCGGGACGCGCCCAAGCTGCCGACCCTGCCCACGCCCACCCGGCGCCCGCCGGTGGCATCGAGCGACGGTGCCGCGTGCTGCACCACCCTCCCCGCCGCGCTGCTGGCGCACGCCGACGCGCTGGCGCAGGCCCATGGCGCCTCGCGCTACATGGTGCTGCTGGCCGCCTTCCACGCCTTGCTGCACCGGATCAGCGGCGCCGAAGACCAGCTCGTCGGCATCGATGTGGCCGGCCGCCCGCGCCGCGAGCTGGAGGAACTGGTCGGCTTCTTCGTCAACGTGCTGCCGCTGCGCGCGCAATGCCACGGCGGGCTGCGCTTTGCCGAACTGCTGGCGCAGGTGCGCACGCGCACGCTGGCCGCGTTCGACCACCAGTCCCTGCCGTTCGAGCGCATCGTCGAAGCCGCCGGCGTGCCGCGCGAGCGCGCCTGGCATCCGCTGGTGCAGGTCCTGTTCGTGCTGCAGAACACCCCCGGCCAGGCGCGCGGCTTCGACGGCCTGCACGCCGCGCGCCTGCCCACGCCGGTGCACGCGGCCAAGTTCGACCTGGCCGTGTTTCTCGAACCGTGCGACGAAGGCCTGCGCGCCGAATGGGTCTATGCCACCGCGCTGTTCCCGCGCGCCGCCATGCAACGCCTCGCCGATGCCTACGGTGCCGTGCTGGCGCAGGCGCTGGCCGCCCCCGACTCTCCACTGGCCGGCTTCCAGGTGCCGGCCGGCCTTTGCGAATCCGCTCCAGAACTGCCCGCCATGACTGCCACCGCGCCTCGCCCCAGCAAGCTCGACAAACTCGGCAAGCTCGCCGGCCTGCCCCGGCGCGCCGCCGAGGCAACTCCTGCCGCCCCCGCCGCACCGCTGGTGCGGACCTCGTTCCTGGCACCTGGCCAGACCTTCCCGATCGTGATGGAGCCCGCCTCGCCCGATCTCGATCCGGTGGCATGGGCGCTGGCGCACCGCGAGCAGATCGAGGCCACGCTGTGCCGCCACGGCGGCATCCTGCTGCGCGGCTTCGGCCTGCGCACGCCGCAGGAATTCGAGCAGTTCGCCGAATCGATCGAGCCCGGCCTGTACGGCGCCTACGGCGACCTGCCGAAGAAGGAAGGCGGCCGCAACACCTACCGTTCCACGCCGTACCCCGAGCGCGAGATGATCCTGTTCCACAACGAAAGCGCGCACCTGCCGCGCTGGCCGCGCAAGCAATGGTTCTTCTGCGAGCTGCCGTCGCCAGTGGGCGGCGCCACGCCCATCGTCGATTGCCGCGAGATGTACCGCCGGCTGCCCCGCGAACTGGCCGAACGCTTCGAGCGCAAGGGGCTGCGCTATGTGCGTACCTTCAACGACAAGCTCGACGTGAGCTGGCGCGACTTCTTCAAGACCGATTCGAGCGACGAGGTCGAAGCGCGGCTGCGCGCCTCCGGCACCGACTTTGCCTGGCTGGACGCCGACACGCTGCAGACGCGCGAGCACTGCCCGGCGGTGATCGTGCACCCGGTCACCGGCGAACGCAGCTTCTTCAACCAGGTCCAGCTGCACCACACGGCCTGCCTGGACCCGGAGGTGCGGCGCGACCTGCTGGACATCGTCGGCCCGCAGCGGATGCCGCGCCAGGTGACCTTCGGCGACGGCAGCCCGATCGGCGACGACGTCATGGCCCTGATCGGCGAACTGTATGAAGCCTGCGCGGTGCGCTTTGCCTGGCGCCAGGGCGACGTGGTGATGCTGGACAACATGCTGGCCGCCCATGCGCGCGACCCCTACCAGGGCCCGCGCAAGATCGTGGTGGCGATGGGCGACATGTTCGAGCGCAAGGACCTGCCGCCGCTGGCGGCACGCACCGACGCGCAGCACGCCGCGGTGGCGGCCGACACCGCGCTGGAGGGCTGAACCGATGGACGCCAACACCCAGGATTTCGCGCGGCACGCCCGCGCGCTCGGGCGCGAACAGCGCGCGCTGTCAGAGCACGCGGCCATGCCGGTTACGCTGTCGGCAACCATCGAGGGGCTGGTGGACCCCCAGCGGCTGCACAAAGCGCTGTGCCGGGTCGCCGCACGCCATCCAGCCACTGGCCTGGTGTTCGGCCGGGTCGAGGGCCTGCGCGGCTTGCGCCAGCATTTCGCCGGTGCAGCGCCGGCATGGTCGTCGGCGGGCCCGGACCAGGGCACGCCCGCAACAGCCCTGCAGGCTGCACTCCAGGTGCTCGGCCACAACCGCGCAGAACTGACGCTGACCGCCCACCCGCTTGCAGCCGACGGCACCAGCCTGGTGACGCTGCTGCGCGAACTGGCTCAGGCCTACGCTGACGAAACCGCCCTTAGCGGCGAAGCGCCGCTGCCCTATGCGGACTACCTCGACTGGACCGACGGGCTGGCGCAGGACAACACCGAAGCCGGCGCGGGCTATTGGCAAGCCGTGCGCGAACGGCTGGCCGGCCTCGATGCACCCAGGCTGCCCTGGCAACGCCCCGGGCATGCAGGCGAACCGCTGGCCGCGCAGTGTGTCGGGCTTCCCGCGACCGAAGCCGTTGCGGTGGCCGAATGGGCCGCCGCGCTGGGCCAGCCGCTGGCGCACGTGCTGCAGGCGGCGTGGTGGCTGCTGCTGGCGCGTCTCGATCCGGCCGCGGCGTTCTGCGCCGGCTGGCAGCACGACTGCCGCGATGACTTCGACGTACTGGCCGGCGCGGTGGGCCGTTATGAAGCGCTGCTGCCGGTCGCGGTGCAGCCGGACATGGCTGCGCCGTTTGCCGACTGGCTTGCCGCCTTCGGCGCGCAATTGCAGCAGCACCTCGACTGGCGCGAGCATTGCCCGGCGGACGCCGGCGCGGGCGCACCTGCGCAGGTCGGCTTCTGCTGCAGCGGCCCTGCCAGCCTGCAATGGCGGCATGGCGAGCTGCATTGGCGCGCCGACGCACCGCGGGCGCTGCTGCCGGGCCTGGCGCTGGCGTTGCAGGTCCACCTGGAAGACGGCGTGCCGCGCCAGCTGGTATTGCACCATGCCGACAGCGTCCATGGCTCGGATGCGATGGCGTGCCTGCTTGACCAGTACCGCGCGCTGTTGCACACGCTGCGCGCAACTCCGGACACCGCCGTCGGCGCATTGCCGCTGGCTACCGCCGCCGAGCGCGCGCGCGCCGATGCCATGCATGCGCCGGCGCTGCATGCCGGCGCGCAGATGCTGCCGCAGCGGCTGGCCCACTGGGCCAGCGAGCGCCCCCATGCGCCGGCGTTGTCGGCCCCGGGCCTGCAGCTGGACTACGCCGGTCTCGCTCGCGCCGTGGACGCAGTGGCGCGGCAGCTGCCCGCACTGGGCTTGCGCCCGGGCCGGCCGGTCGGCCTGCTGCTGCCGCGCTCGGGCGAGCTGGTGGTGGCATTGCTGGCGGTGATGCATGCCGGTGCGCCGTACCTGCCGCTCGATCCGGCGTGGCCGCCGCAGCGGCGCGCGCAGATCCTGGCCGACGCCGGTGCCACGCTGGTGCTGACCGACGCGGCCCATGCGCCTTGCGCCGGGCCGCTGCCGCATGCCGAGATCGCGGCGCTGCTGGCGGCGGACAGCGACGCCGGCAATGCCAAGGCGCTGCCGGTGGTGAACGCCGCGCAGCCCGCCTACGTGCTCTACACCTCTGGCTCGACCGGCACGCCCAAGGGCGTCGCCATTGACCATGGCCAGTTGCTGAACTACGCGGCGGCCTCCGGGCAGGCGCTGCGCCTCGACCGCTGCCAGCGTTTCGGGCTGACCTCCACCGTTGCCGCCGACCTGGGCAACACCACCCTGTTTGGCGCGCTGTGGCAAGGCGCCTGCCTGTGCGTCGCCGACGAGGCCGACATGCAGCACGCCGCCGCCTTCACCGCCTTCCTGGCGCGCGAGCATGTCGATTGCCTGAAGATCGTGCCCTCGCACCTGGATGCCTTGCTCGAGGGCGACACCGCACCGCTGCCGCTGCCGTCGCATGCCACCATCGTGCTGGGCGGCGAGGCCGCATCCGCGGCGCTGCTGCAGCGGTTGCGCGCGCGCATGCCGCAGGCCCGCCTGTGCAACCACTACGGGCCGACCGAAACCACGGTGGGCATCCTGGTCCACGATGCCGGCCGCGCGGTGGACGCGGCGGGCGCGGTGCATGCGCCGCTGCCGCTGACGCAGGTGCTGGCCAACTGCGAGGCCCACGTGCGCACCGCCACGGGCCACCTGGCCGCCGTGGGCGAAACCGGCGAACTCTATCTCGGCGGCGCGCAACTATGCGCAGGCTATCTGGGCGGCGATGTGTCCGGGACGGCTTTCGTTGCGCACCCGGAACGCCCGGGCCAGCGCCTGTACCGCAGCGGCGACCTTGCCCGCTACCTGCCGCGCGGCGGCATCGAGCTGGTCGGGCGCGCCGACCACCAGGTCAAGGTGCGCGGCTTCCGTATCGAATGCGGCGAGGTTGAGCAGGCGCTGGCGGCACTGCCCGGCGTACGCCAGGCGGTGGTCATGCTGGCCGCTCCGGCCGGTGGCGTGCCCCAACTCGCCACGTGGATCGTCCCCGATGCCACGGCCACAGACGCCGCCGCCCTGCGCAATGCCCTGCGCCACGCGCTGGCCGAGCGCCTGCCCGAAGCGATGATCCCCGCACTGTGGTTCGCCGCGACGGCGTTGCCCCGGCTGCCGAACGGCAAGGTGGACCGCCGCGCGCTGGCGCAGGCAGCAGCGGCAAGCCCGGCGCCCGCTGCTGCCGCCTCCGCGCGCGAACCGGCAAGCGAACTGGAAGCGCTGCTGCTGGACCAGCTGCGCGACCTGCTCGGTGCGCCCGGCCTGACGGTTGACCAGGACCTGTTCGAAGCCGGCGGCCATTCGCTGCTGGTGATCAAGCTGGTGGCGCGCATCCGCAAGCTGCTGAAGCTGGAAATCGCCCCGGCCATGGTCTTCGACGCTCCCGACGCGGCCGCTCTGGCCGGGGCGCTGCGCCGCGCCAGCCCCGACTCCGACGGCCTGGAAACACTGGCCGGCCTGCAGCGCCAGCTGGCGGCCATGTCGCCCGAAGCGCGCGCCGCGCTGCGGGCCTCCGCCTCGGCCAACGCCACCGCATAACGTCTTTTCCCTGGAACGCATCCATGACGCAATCCTCGACCCCTGCCCGGCAGGCAGCGCTGCTGGCGCTGCTGCTGGAGCAGGACGCGGAACCGGCGGCCGCGCCGGCCAGCCCCGCGCCCGCCGCGGCGCCGCTGTCTTTCTCGCAGCAGCGCCTCTGGTTCCTGCTGCAATACGAGCCCGGCAGCACGGCCTACAACCAGACCCGCGCTTTCGTGCTGCGCGGCGCGCTCGAGCGCCGTGCGCTGCAGGCCGCGCTGCGCGCCGTGATCGCACGCCATCCCGCGCTGCGCACCCGTTTCATCGCGGACGACGCCGCGCCCGGCAGCCTGCCCCGGCAGGTGGTCGAGTCCGCACCGTCCTTTGCGTTGGCCGAAGCAACGCTCGCCGCCGGACCGGATGCGCTGCAGGCGTGCCTCGACGCCGAGGCCGCGCGGCCGTTCGACCTCGGGCACGCGCCGCTGCTGCGTGCCACGCTGCTCACGCGTGGCCACGACGACCACGTGCTGCTGCTGTCGCTGCACCATATCGCTTCCGATGCGGTTTCCAACGCGGTGATCGCGCGCGACCTGGGCACGGCCTATGCGCAGGTGCTCGCGGACGACGGCGAGATCGCGCTGCCGGCACCCGCCACGACCTTCGGCGTCCATGCCAGCCGCCAGCGCGAACGCCTGGCCAGCGGCGACCTGGACGCGCAGCGCGCATGGTGGCAGCGCCAGCTGGGCAATCACGTGCCGGCCCTGCAGTTGCCGACCGACCGCCCTTACGGTAACGCGGCCACGCGCGTTGCCCGACGCATCGATGCGGCGCTGGACCTGCCACGGCTCGGCGCATTGCGCCGCTTCTGCGCATCGCAGCGCTGCACGCCGTTCGTGGCGCTGCTCGCCGCGTGGCAGGCGCTGCTCAGCCGCTATGCCGGGCAGGACGATTTCGCGGTCGGCGTGCCGCACGCGGGCCGCGACGGCGACGGCCTGGACGATGTGGTCGGATTCTTCGCCAACACCCATGTCTACCGCTCGCGCACCGCACCCGGCATCACCGGCCGCGCGCTGTGCGAGCAGCTGCGCGCTGACGCACTGGGGGCGCTCAGCCACGCCGAGCTGCCGTTCGAAGTGCTGCTCGACGGCATGCAGGTGCCGCGCGACGCCGGCCGCAGCCCGCTGTTCCAGGTCATGTTCAACCTGCGCACGGCAACGGCACCCGCCGCGCCGGCGCTGCCGGGGCTGCAGGTGCAGGCCGTGGAAGCGCGCCAGACCGGCGCCAAGTTCGACCTGATCCTCGACGCCGAAGACCGTGGCGACAGCCTTGCCCTGAGCCTGGAGTACGACTGCGCGCTGTTCGATGCCGCCACGGCGCAGCGCATGCTGCGCCACTACCTGGCCCAGCTGGGCGGGCTGCTGCGCCAGCCCGAACTGCCGCTGGCGGCCACGCCCCTGCTCGGCGACGACGACGCCGCCACGCTGGCGCACCAGCACGCTGCCGGCCAGCCGGCGCGGCACGTCGCCGCCGAGCCCGCCCATCGCCGCATCCAGCGTCATGCCGAACAACAGCCGCAAGCCATTGCCCTGCGCCATGGCGATACCACGCTGACCTACGGCGAACTGGAGCGCCGCGCCAACCGGCTGGCGCACCGGCTGATCGCGCTCGGCGTCGGCCCGGAAGTGCGCGTCGGCATTGCCATGGAGCGTTCGCCGGAGATGGTCGTCGGCTTGCTGGCGATCCTGAAGGCCGGCGGCGCCTACGTGCCGTTCGACCCGGCCTATCCCGCCGAGCGCCTGGCCTACCTGTTCGAGGACAGCGGCATTGCCGCCTTGCTGACCCAGCCCGCACTGCGCGGCCTGCTGCCGCAGCGGGATGGCCTGCCGGTGCTGGAGCCAGACGCGCAGGACCACGGCGGCGCCTGCCCGGAATACGCGCCCGCGGTCGAGGTCCGTCCCGAACACCTCGCCTACGTGATCTACACCTCTGGCTCCACCGGCCGGCCCAAGGGCGCCCAGCTGCAGCACGGCAACCTGTCGCGCCTGTTGGCGGCGACGCAGCACTGGTTTGGCTTCGGCCCCGCGGATGTCTGGACGCTGTTTCATTCGTATGCGTTCGATTTCTCGGTCTGGGAGATCTTTGGCGCGCTGTGCCATGGCGGGCAACTGGTGATCGTGCCGTTCCACGTCAGCCGCGCGCCGCAGGAATTCATCGCGCTGCTGCAGCGCGAACGCGTCACCGTGCTGAACCAGACCCCGTCGGCTTTCCGCGCGCTGCTGG
Organism: Cupriavidus alkaliphilus; assembly: GCF_014191175.1. Lineage (NCBI taxonomy): Bacteria > Pseudomonadati > Pseudomonadota > Betaproteobacteria > Burkholderiales > Burkholderiaceae > Cupriavidus > Cupriavidus alkaliphilus. Next base: position 534,246 of record NZ_JACHWE010000002.1, read on the forward strand.
CCCAGCCCGAGCTGTACGGCGCGCCGCTGGCGTTGCGCCATGTGATTTTCGGCGGCGAGGCGCTCGATCCGCAGGCGCTGCGGCCCTGGATCGACCACTTCGGCGATGCTTCGCCGCGGCTGGTCAATATGTATGGCATCACCGAAACCACGGTGCATGTGACCTACCGCCCGATCACGCGCGCCGACCTGGACCCGTCCAGCCGCGCGCGCAGCCCGATCGGCGAACGCATTCCGGACCTGGGCGTGCGGGTGCTGGATCCCGGGCTGAACCCGGTCGCACCCGGCGTGGCCGGTGAACTCTACATTGCGGGCGCGGGGCTGGCGCGCGGCTACCTGAATCGTCCGGGGCTTACGGCCGAGCGCTTCGTGCCGGATCCATTTGCCGGCGACGGCGCGCGGCTCTACCGTACCGGCGACCTGGCGCGCTGGCTGCCTGACGGTCAGCTCGAATACCTGGGACGCATCGACCAGCAGCTGAAGATCCGCGGCTTCCGCATCGAACCGGGCGAGATCGAGGCGCGCATCCTCGCGCAGCCCGGTGTCGGCAACACGGCGGTGATCGCCGCCGAGGGGCCGTCGGGTGCGCGGCTGGTGGCGTATGTGGTGCCCGCTGCGGGCGCAACTATCGATGGCGCGACACTACGCACCGCGCTGGCTGCCGAGCTGCCCGACTACATGGTGCCGTCCGCCTTCGTCGTGCTCGACGCCCTGCCGCTGACCCCCAACGGCAAGCTCGACCGCCGCGCGCTGCCCGCGCCGGCTTTCGACAGTGCCCAGGACTTCGTCGCGCCCGAGGGCGATGCCGAAACCGCGCTCGCCGCGATCTGGTCGGAAGTCCTTGGCCTGCCGCGCGTTGGCCGCGCCGACAACTTCTTCGAACTCGGCGGCGACTCGATCCTGAGCCTGCAGATCCTCGCCCGCGCCCGCGCCGCCGGCTGGGTGCTGACGCCGCGGCAACTGTTCGAGCGCCAGACGCTGGCCGAACTGGCGGCGGTTGCCGCACCGGTCGCGCACGACGCGATCGATGGCAACGCCGTGCCGGCAGGCGCGGTGCCGCTGCTGCCGATCCAGGCCGACTTTTTCGACACGCCGATGGCCCGGCGCCAGCACTGGAACCAGTCGGTGCTGCTCGATTGCCGCGAGGCGCCTGATACCGCAGCACTGGCCGCGGCATTGCGCGACGTGGTGGCGCATCACGATGCGCTGCGGCTGCGCTTCGTCCAGCGCGACGGCGCGTGGCAGCAGGCGTATGCCGACAGCGAAACCTGCGCCGACCTGCTGTGGGTGCGCCATGCCGCGTCCGAAGCCGAGCGGCTGGCGCACTGCGAAGCCGCCCAGCGCAGTCTCGATCTGGCCGAGGGGCCGCTGCTGCGCGCCGTCGCGCTGCAATGTGGCGAGCGCTGGCAGTTGCTGCTGGTGATCCACCACCTGGTGGTCGATGGCGTGTCGTGGCGCGTGCTGGTGGAGGATCTGCGCGACGCGTACGCCCAACGCCGGCAAGGCCAGCAGGCCGTGCTGCCGGCTCGCACCGCGTCGTACCAGCGCTGGTCGCAGGCGCTGCGCGCCAATGCCGCCACGCGCGACGCCGAACTGCCGCATTGGCAGGCGCTGGCAAAAATCGATGCCAGCCTGCCGTGCGACGATCCAAACGGCGCGCTGACCATCGCCGACCGCGATACCGTCACGCTGACGCTGCCGGCCGAACTGACCCAGGCGCTGCTGCAGCGCGCCCCGGCGGCGTACCGCACGCGCGTCAACGACCTGCTGCTGACGGCGCTGGCCCGGGCGCTGGCCGCATGGTGCGGCCGCTCGCAGGTGCTGATCGACCTCGAAAGCCATGGTCGCGTCGCCGGTGTCGACGACACGCTGGACCTGAGCCGCACGGTCGGCTGGTTCACCACGCTATTCCCGGTCGCGCTCGATGGCACCGGCGCGCACGATGCCGCGATTAAGGCCGTCAAGGAGCAATTGCGCGCGGTGCCCGGTGATGGCATCGGCTTTAGTTTGCTGCGCCGCTTCGGCGCGCCCGCGCAACAGGCTGTGCTGGCCGATGTGCCCAGGCCACAGGTGGTGTTCAACTACCTTGGCCAGCTCGACGCCAGCTTTGCCGACGACAGCCCGTGGCGGCTCTCGGCCGACAGCGCGGGCGCCAACCAGGATCCCGCAGCCCCGCTGTCGCACCTGCTGTCGGTCAACGGACAGGTGCTGGATGGCGAACTGCGGCTGACGCTGGCCTTCAGCCGGGCACGCCATCGGGCGGAGACGGTTCGCCGACTCGCCGAAGCCTTGCGCCAGGAGCTGGAAGCGCTGATTGCTCACTGCAATGCGGGCGTCGCGGGTTTCACCCCCAGCGACTTCCCGCTGGCGCGGCTGACGCAGGGCGGACTGGATGCGCTGAAGCTCGATCCGGCGCAGGTGCAGGACCTCTACCCGCTGTCGCCGATGCAGGCCGGCATGCTGTTCCACAGCGTGCTGGCGCCCGAGGGCAGCGCCTATACCAACCAGCTGCGCGTCGATATCGACGGACTCGATCCGGCGCGCTTTATCGCGGCGTGGCAGGCTGCGTTGACGCGCCACGACAGCCTGCGCTGCGGTTTTCTGCATCGCGGCGAACAGCCGCTGCAGTGGGTGGCCCGCTCAGTGCGGTTGCCGGTGACTACGGAGGACTGGCGCGGCCGCGACGCCGCCGAGTTGGACCGCTTCGCCGCCGCCGAACTGGCCCAGCGCTTCGACCTGGAGCGCCCGCCGCTGATGCGCGTGGCGCTGCTGCGCACCGGCGCGCAACGCCACCATTTGGTCTGGACCGTACACCACCTGCTGCTCGACGGCTGGAGCACAGCGCAGCTGCTGGGGGAAGTGCTGCGCCACTACGCCGGCGACACGCTGCCCGCCAGCGGCGGCCGCTTTGCCGACTATATCGGCTGGCTGCAGTCGCGCGACGCCGCCGCCGGCGAAGCCTTCTGGAAGGCGCAGCTGGCACCGCTCGACGCGCCAACGCGCCTGCTTGCCGCATTGCCGGCTCCGGAACACGGCCAGGGCCAGGGCGAACATCACCACGAACTCGACGCCGCCGAGACCACCGCGCTGGCCAGCTTCGCCCGCGCGCAGAAGGTCACGCTGAACACGCTGGTGCAGGCCGCCTGGCTGTTGCTGCTGCAGCGCTGCACCGGCCAGCCGTGCGTGGCCTTCGGCGCCACCGTGGCCGGGCGCCCGGCCGAGTTGCCGGCCGCGCAGCAGATGCTGGGGCTGTTCATCAATACGCTGCCGGTGATCGCGTCGCCGCGTCCGCAGCAAGCGGTGGGCGACTGGCTGCGCGAGGTGCAGGCGCTGAACCTGGCGCTGCGCGAGCACGAACACACCCCGCTCTACGACATCCAGCGCTGGGCCGGCCACAGCGGCCAGGCGCTGTTCGATTCGATCGTCGTGTTCGAGAACTATCCGGTCGATGCCGCGCTGCGCCGCGCGCCGGCCGGGTTGTCGTTCTCCGGCATCGGCAACCGCGCCGAGACCAACTATCCGCTGGCGCTGGTGTTCGCGCATACCGACACGCTGCGCCTGACCTGCCGCTTCGACCGCGCCGTGCTTGGCGAACCGCAGGCGCAACTGCTGGCGCACAGCCTGTTTGCGGTGCTGCGCCAGCTGGCCGCCGACGCGGCGCGCCCGCTGGGCCGCATCGGCCTCGCCACGGCTGACGCGCCCCTGGCAGCCGCAGCAACGGTGACCCAACTTGCCCACCATCGCTTCGAAGCCCATGCGGCCTCCGCGCCGGATGCCGTGGCGCTGGCGGCGGACGATACGCAACTCACTTACCGCGAACTCAATGACCGCGCCAATGCCCTCGCGCATCGCCTGCTCGCACACGGGATAGGCCCGGACGTGCCGGTTGGCGTGCTGGCCGAGCGCTCCGTCGAACTGATCGTCGCCCTGCTGGCCATCCTCAAGGCCGGCGGCGCCTACGTGCCGTTCGATCCCGACTATCCCGCCGACCGCCTGGCCTACATGGTCGAGGACAGCGGCGTGGCGCTGCTGCTGGCGCAGCGGCCCGACGCCATCGCGCCGTTGCCCGCGGCCGTGCCGGTGGTCGACCTGAGCGCAGCTTCCCTGTATCACGGCGAGCACGCCAACCCGTCGCCGGCGCTGCATCCGCACCACCTGGCCTATGTGATCTACACCTCGGGCTCCACCGGCCGGCCCAAGGGCGTGGGCATCTCGCACGGGGCGCTGGCGCATTACCTGCACGGCGTGCTGGCGCAACTGGCGCTGGCGCCGGCGTCGCGCATGGCCATGGTGTCGACGCCCGCGGCCGATCTCGGCCATACGGTGCTGTTCGGCGCGCTGGCCAGCGGCGGCGCGCTGCACCTGCCGGCGCGCCGCTGCGTGTTCGATGCGGCGGCGTTCGCGCGCTACATGGCGCAGCACCGCATCGGCGTGCTCAAGATCGTGCCCGGCCACCTGCGCGCCTTGCTCGACGGCGCGCAGGCGGCCGGGGTGCCGCTTGCCGACGTGCTGCCCGAACACACCTTGGTGCTCGGCGGCGAAGCCACCGACGCGCCGCTGCGCGCGCGCCTCCACGCGGCCCGGCCGGCGTGCCGGCTGGTCAATCACTACGGGCCGACCGAGTCCACCGTCGGCGTGCTCGTGCACATGGCCGGCACCGCGCCGCAGGCCGGCGCAGGCTTGCCGCTGGGGCAGCCGCTGCCCGGCACCGGCGCGTACGTGCTGGACGCGGACCTGTGCCCGCTGCCCGACGGCATGGCCGGTGAACTCTATGTCGGCGGACCCGCGCTGGCGCGCGGCTACCTCGGCCGCGCGGCGTTGACGGCAGAGCGCTTCGTGCCCGATCCGTTCGCCCGCGACGGTGCGCGGCTGTACCGCACCGGCGACCGCGTGCGGCGCGGCGCCGACGGCGTGTTCGAGTACCTGGGCCGCATCGACGACCAGGTCAAGATCCGCGGTTTCCGCGTGGAGCCGGGCGAAGTCGCGGCGCAGCTGGCGGCGCTGCCGCAGGTGCGCCAGGCCGCGGTGGTCGCCGCTCCCGCTGCCGGCGGCATGCAACTGGTGGGCTACGCGGTGCCGCAAGCGGATGCCCGGCCCGATCCCGCCGCGCTGTGCCGCGCGCTGGCCGCGACGCTGCCGCCGCATATGGTGCCGGCCGCCGTCGTGCTGCTCGACGCGCTGCCGCTCACCGCCAACGGCAAGCTGGACCGCCGCGCGCTGCCGCCGCCCGAGGCCGCCGCGCCACCCGCGGCCGCGGCGCGGGAAGCACCGCAAGGCGATCTCGAGATCCGCCTCGCCGCGATCTGGCAAGGGCTGCTGCAGGTGCCCGCGGTGGGCCGCCACGACAACTTCTTCGCACTGGGCGGCCATTCGCTGCTGGCCGTCCAGCTCTTGTCCCGGATCCAGGGCGAACTTGGCATCGAGGTGCCGCTGGCGCTGCTGTTCGGCGCTGCCACGCTGGCCGAGCTGGCCACGGCGCTGCCGGCCCAGCAACGCCATGCCGACGAAGCCGCCCTGCTGGAACTGGAAGCGTTCGCCAATACCCTGGAGTCAGTCTGAATGATCGAAGCCAACACCGCGGCCCGTCTGGCCGCGCGTTTTGCCACGCTGGCGCCGGCCCAGCGCCGCGCCTTCCTCGACAAGATGGCCGAGCAAGGCATCGCATTCTCGCAATTGCCGATCCCCGCGCTGCCGCGGCCCGATGCCGCTGCCGGCTACGATGCGCCGCTGTCGTACGCGCAGCAGCGCCAGTGGTTCCTGCACCGCTTCGCGCCGGAAAGCGCGGCCTACCACATCAGCAGCCGCGTCGAGCTGCACGGCGAACTCGACGCCGGCGCGCTGCAGGCGGCGCTTGCCACGCTGGCGCAGCGCCATGAAGCCCTGCGCACGGTGTTTCTGGCGGACGCCGATGGCATGGTACGGCAGCATGTGCGCGCCGCAGCCAGCATCGAACTGCCGCTGACCGACTTGTCGGCAGACCCCGGCAGCGCCGATGAGCAAGCCGCGGCGATCGCCGAAGCGCCGTTCGACCTGGGCCGCGCGCCCTTGCTGCGCGTGCACCTGCTGCGCCTGGGCGCACGGCACCACCGGCTGGTGCTGGCGATGCACCATATCGTCTCGGACGGCTGGTCGATGCAGTTGCTGATCGACGAGCTGGCCGCGGCCTACCGCGCGCAGCGGCTCGGCCAGCCCCTGCCCGGAGCCGCGCACGCGATCGGCTATACCGACTATGCGGTGTGGCAGCGCAACTGGCTCGAGGCTGGCGAGCAGGCACGGCAACTGGCCTGGTGGCGCACAACACTGGAGGGCGCATCCGGCGTGCTGGCGCTGCCGACCGACCGTCCGCGCCCCGCCGTGGCGGCCTACCGCGCGCAGCGCTGCGAGATCGACATTCCTGCCACGCTTGCCGAGGCGCTGCGCCAACGCGCGCAAGCCGGCGGCGGGACGCTGTTCATGGCATTGCTGGCCGGCTTCCAGGCACTGCTGTACCGCTATACCGGCAGCCGCGACCTGTGCGTGGGGGTGCCGGTGGCCGGCCGCAACCGCCTGGAAACCGAACGCGTGGTAGGCCTGTTCGTCAACACGCAGGTCGTGCGCGCGCAGCTTGACGGCAGCCAGCCGCTGTCCGCGCTGCTCGGCCAGACCCGCGCAGCCGTGCTGGGCGCGCAGGCGCACCAGGACCTGCCGTTCGAGCAACTGGTGGAAGCGCTGCAGCCCGAGCGCAGCGTGAGCTACCACCCGCTGTTCCAGGTGGTGCACAACCACCGCCGCGGCGACCGCGCCGCGCGCGTTGCGCTGCCCGACCTTGAGCTGGAAAGCGCGCCAGTGGGCGAGCGCACCACGGCGCTGGAGCTGACGCTCGATACGCGCGAGGACAGCGACGGCCATGTCCATGCCTGTTTCCACTATGCCGCGGAACTGTTCGACGCCGGCACCGCGGAGCGGCTTGCGCGCCATTACGTGCGGCTGCTGCGCCGGCTTGCCGACGCTCCGGAACAAGCGCTCGATGCGGTGGACCTGCTTGACGAGTCCGAGCACCGCAGCCTGCTGGCGCTGGGCCAGGGCGATGCGCCTGCCGGCGAGACCCTGCCGGTGCATGCGCACATCGCCCGCCACGCCGCGGCACGGCCCGACGCCGGCGCCGTGATCTGTGGCGACCGGGTGCTGCGCTACGGCGAACTGCTGGCCCGCGCCGACCGCCTCGCCGCCGTGCTGCGCGCGCGCGGCATCGGCGCCGAGGATCGCGTCGGCATCGCCCTGTCGCGCTCGCCCGACCTGATCGTCGCGCTGCTGGCGGTGATGCGCTGCGGTGCCGCCTACGTGCCCTTCGATCCCGCCTATCCGAAGGACCGGCTGGCCTACCTGTTCGACGACAGCGCGATCCGGCTGCTGGTCACCGAGCCAGCGCTGCTCGATGCGCTGCCTGCCCCGGCCACACTGCCGGTGCTGACCATGGATACGGTCGACGACGGCATCGCGCCGCTGCCCGAGCAGCCGATCCACCCCGGCCAGCTCGCCTACGTGATCTACACCTCCGGCTCCACCGGCCGGCCCAAGGGGGTCTGTGTCGCGCACGGCCCGCTCGCCATGCACGTGGCCGCGACCATCGACGCCTACGAGATGGGCCCCCATTCGCGCGAGCTGCACTTCCTCTCGTTCGCCTTTGACGGCGCCCACGAGCGCTGGCTGTGCGCGCTCGCCTGCGGCGGCTCGCTGCTGCTGCGCGACGATGCGCTGTGGACCCCAGAGCAGACCGCCGCCGCCATGGCCCGCCACGGCGTCACCAACGCCGGCTTCCCGCCCGCCTACCTGCGCCAGCTGGCCGAGCATTGCGAACAAGGCGGCGAGCGCCCGCCGGTGGCGCTCTACTCCTTCGGCGGCGAGGCCATGCCGCGTGCCGCGTTTGCCCAGGCCCGCCGCGCGCTGGCGCCGCGGACCTTCATCAACGGCTATGGTCCGACCGAAACGGTGGTCACGCCGATGGTCTGGAAGGTGCGCGCTGACGCGCCCGAAGCCGAGTTTGCCGGCACTTACGCCCCGATCGGGCGCCCGGTCGGCGCGCGCCGCTGCTACCTGCTCGATGCCGAGCTGAACCTAGTGCCGCCGGGCGTGGCCGGCGAGCTTTACATCGGCGGCGAGGGCCTGGCACGGGGCTACCTGAACAAGGGCGGCATGACCGCCGAGCGCTTCGTGCCGGATCCGTTTGCCGGCGACGGCACGCGGCTCTACCGTACCGGCGACCTGGCGCGCTGGCTGCCTGACGGTCAGCTCGAATACCTGGGGCGCATCGACCAGCAACTGAAGATCCGCGGCTTCCGCATCGAACCGGGCGAGATCGAGGCGCGCATCCTCGCGCAGCCCGGTGTCGGCAATGCGGCGGTGATCGCCGTCGAGGGACCATCCGGTGCGCGGCTGGTAGCGTATGTGGTGCCCGCTGCGGGAGCGGTCGTGGATGGCGCGACATTGCGCACCGCGCTGGCCGCCGAGCTGCCCGACTACATGGTGCCGTCCGCCTTCGTCGTGCTCGATACCCTGCCGCTGACCCCCAACGGCAAGCTCGACCGCCGCGCGCTGCCCGCGCCGGCTTTCGACAGTGCCCAGGACTTCATCGCGCCGGAGGGCGACGCCGAAACCGCGCTCGCCGCGATCTGGTCGGAAGTCCTTGGCCTGCCGCGCGTCGGCCGCGCCGACAACTTCTTCGAACTCGGCGGCGACTCGATCCTGAGCCTGCAGATCGTCGCCCGCGCCCGCGCCGCCGGCTGGGTGCTGACGCCGCGGCAACTGTTCGAGCGCCAGACGCTGGCCGAACTGGCGGCGGTTGCCGCACCGGTCGCGCACGACGCGATCGATGGCAACGCCGTGCCGGCAGGCGCGGTGCCGCTGCTGCCGATCCAGGCCGACTTCTTCGACACGCCGATGGCCCGGCGCCAGCACTGGAACCAGTCGGTGCTGCTCGATTGCCGCGAGGCGCCTGAGTTGCCGGCACTGGCCGCGGCGCTTGCCGACCTGGTGGCGCATCACGATGCGCTGCGGCTGCGCTTCGTCCAGCGCGACGGCGCGTGGCAGCAGGCGTATGCCGACGGCGAAACCTGCGCCGACCTGCTGTGGGTGCGCCATGCCGCGTCCGAAGCCGAGCGGCTGGCGCACTGCGAAGCCGCCCAGCGCAGTCTCGATTTGGCCGAAGGCCCGCTGCTGCGTGCCGTTGCGCTGCAATGTGGCGAGCGCTGGCAGTTGCTGCTGGTGATCCACCACCTGGTGGTCGATGGCGTGTCGTGGCGCGTGCTGGTGGAGGATCTGCGCGACGCGTACGCCCAACGCCGGCAAGGCCAGCAGGCCGTGCTGCCGGCTCGCACCGCGTCGTACCAGCGCTGGTCGCAGGCGCTGCGCGCCAATGCCGCCACGCGCGACGCCGAACTGCCGCATTGGCAGGCGCTGGCAAAAATCGATGCCAGCCTGCCGTGCGACGATCCAAACGGCGCCCTGACCATCGCCGGCCGCGACACCGTTACGCTGACGCTGCCGGCCGACCTGACCCAGGCGCTGCTGCAGCGCGCCCCGGCGGCGTACCGCACGCGCGTCAACGACCTGCTGCTGACCGCGCTGGCGCGAGCGTTGGCTGGCTGGAGCGGCCGCTCGCAGGTGCTGATCGACCTCGAAAGCCATGGCCGCGTTACCGGTGTCGACGATACCCTCGACCTGAGCCGCACCGTCGGCTGGTTCACCACGCTGTTCCCGGTCGTGCTCGACGGCAGCGGCGCGCTCGATGCCGCGATCAAGGCCGTCAAGGAGCAGCTGCGCGCGGTGCCCGGTGATGGCATCGGCTTCGGCCTGCTGCGCCGCTTCGGCGCGCCCGCGCAACGTACCGCGCTGGTCGATGTGCCCAGGCCCGAGGTGGTGTTCAACTACCTTGGCCAGCTCGACGCCAGCTTCGCCGACGACAACCCGTGGCGGCTCTCGGCCGACAGCGCGGGCGCCAACCAGGATCCCGCCACGCCGCTGTCGCACCCGTTGTCGATCAGCGGCCAAGTACAGGACGGTCGGCTAAAGCTGTCCGTGGCCTATGCGCGCCGTCGCTATCGCAGCGCGACGATCGAAGTGCTGGCGGCGGCGTTTCGCGCGGAACTGGAGGCGGTTGTCGCCCATTGCACCGCCGGGGCAGCGGGCCTGACGCCATCCGACTTCCCGCTCGCCCGCCTTTCGCAGGCCGGGCTGGATGCGCTTGGCCTTGCGCCGCAGCAGGTGCAGGATCTCTACCCCTTGTCGCCGATGCAGGCGGGCATGCTGTTCCACAGCGTGTTTGGCGAGCACGGCAGCGCCTATACCAACCAGCTGCGCGTCGATGTCGACGGCATCGAGCCGGAGCGCTTCCGCGCGGCATGGCAGGTGGTGCTGGCGCGCCACGACACCCTGCGCAGCGGCTTCCTGCACCGGGCCGACCCGCCGCTGCAGTGGGTGGCCAGGCAGGCGGCGCTCTCCGTGCTGGTCGACGACTGGCGCGGGCGCAGCGCGGCAGAGATCGACGCCTTCGCTGACGGCCAGCGCGCGCAGGGCTTCGACTTCGAGCGCCCGCCGCTGATGCGCGTGGCGCTGCTGCGCACCGGCGCGCAACGCCACCATTTGGTCTGGACCGTGCACCACCTGCTGCTCGACGGCTGGAGCACCGCGCAGTTGCTCGGTGAAGTGCTGCGCCACTACGCCGGCGACACGCTGCCCGCCAGCGGCGGACGCTTTGCCGACTATATCGGCTGGCTGCAGTCGCGCGATGCCGCCGCCGGCGAAGCCTTCTGGAAGGCGCAGCTGGCACCGCTCGACGCGCCAACGCGCCTGCTTGCCGCATTGCCGGCTCCGGAACACGGCCAGGGCCAGGGCGAACATCACCACGAACTGGACGCCGCCGAGACCACCGCGCTGGCCAGCTTCGCCCGCGCGCAGAAGGTCACGCTGAACACGCTGGTGCAGGCCGCCTGGCTGTTGCTGCTGCAGCGCTGCACCGGCCAGCCGTGCGTGGCCTTCGGCGCCACCGTGGCGGGACGCCCGGCCGAGTTGCCGGCCGCGCAGCAGATGCTGGGGCTGTTCATCAATACGCTGCCGGTGATCGCGTCGCCGCGTCCGCAGCAAGCGGTGGGCGACTGGCTGCGCGAGGTGCAGGCGCTGAACCTGGCGCTGCGCGAGCACGAACACACCCCGCTCTACGACATCCAGCGCTGGGCCGGCCACAGCGGTCAGGCGCTGTTCGATTCGATCGTCGTGTTCGAGAACTATCCGGTCGATGCCGCGCTGCGCCGCACGCCTGCCGGCCTGTCGTTCTCCGGCGTGCGCAACCGGGCCGAGACCAACTACCCGCTGACGCTGCTGTTCGCGCATACTGACGCGCTGCACCTGACCTGCCGCTTCGACCGCGCACAGCTGGCCGAGCCCCACGCCGCCCAGCTGGCGCACAGCCTGTTTGCGGTGCTGCGCCAGCTGGCCGCCGACGCGGCGCGCCCGCTGGGCCAGATCGCGCTGATGGCGCCGCCCGAGGCGCGCGCCGCACTGGCGCTGGGTGCCGATCCGCAGCCCTATCCCGCCGCGGAACCGGTGCACCGGCTGTTTGAAGCCCGTGTCGCGGCGCAGCCCGACGCAATTGCGCTGTGCTTCGGCGAGCAGCGCCTGACCTATGCGGCGCTGAACCGCCGCGCCAACGCCCTCGCGCATCGACTGATCGCGCACGGGGTAGGCCCGGACGTACCGGTCGGCGTGCTGGCCGAGCGTTCAGTGGAAATGGTCGTCGCGCTGCTGGCCATCCTAAAGGCCGGCGGCGCCTACGTGCCGTTCGATCCGGACTACCCCACCGATCGCCTGGCCTACATGATCGAGGACAGCGGCGTCGCGCTGGTGCTGGTGCAGCACCCCGATGCGATGCCGGCGCTGTCCCGTACCGTTGCGGCCGTCGACCTGGTCGATCCGGCGCTCTATGCGCAGGGCGGCGACCACAACCCCGTCCCCGCGCTGTCGCCGGAAAACCTGGCCTACATCATCTACACCTCCGGTTCCACCGGGCGGCCCAAGGGCGCAGGCAACCGGCACGGCGCGCTGCATAACCGGCTCTGGTGGATGCAGGCGCAGTACCGGCTGGATGCCGCCGACACCGTGCTGCAGAAGACCCCGTTCAGCTTCGACGTCTCGGTCTGGGAGTTTTTCTGGCCGCTGATGACGGGCGCGCGGCTGGCGCTGGCGGCACCGGGCGACCATCGCGATCCGCAGCGGATCGCCGCGTTGATCGCGCAGCATCGGGTCACCACGCTGCATTTCGTGCCAGCCATGCTGCAGGCCTTCGTCGCCGACGACGCGGTCGCCGCCGCGTGCGCCAGCCTGCGCCATATCGTCTGCAGCGGCGAGGCGCTGCCGGCGGACCTGGCCCGCCGCACCATGGCCTTGCTGCCGCAGGCGGGCCTGCACAACCTGTACGGCCCCACCGAGGCGGCGATCGACGTTACCCACTGGACCTGCCGTGACGATGGCGGGCATGCGGTGCCGATCGGACGTCCGATCGCCAATGTCAGCGCGCATGTGCTCGACGGCGCGATGCACCCGGTGCCCGAAGGCATCGCGGGCGAACTGTATCTCGGCGGCGCGGGCCTGGCGCGCGGCTATCTCGGCCGCGCGGCGCTGACGGCCGAGCGCTTTGTCGCCGATCCGCATGGCGTGCATGGCGAACGGCTCTATCGCACTGGCGATCTCGCGCGGCGGCGCGCCGACGGCCAGATCGAATACCTGGGCCGGCTCGACCACCAGGTGAAGATCCGCGGCCTGCGCATCGAGCTGGGCGAGATCGAGGCGCGGCTGCTTGCGCACGGCAGCGTGCGCGAGGCCGTGGCCATCGCCCTGACCGGCGACGGCCCGGCGCGGCTGGTGGCCTATGCCGTGCCCGCGGCCGGTGCGGCGATCGACACCGACGCGCTGCGCGGCTGGCTGGCGCAGGCGTTGCCCGACTACATGGTGCCGGGCGCTATTGTCGTGCTGGAGCGCATGCCGGTCACGCCCAACGGCAAGCTGGACCGCCGCGCGCTGCCGTCGCCGGAGTTTGCCGGCTCGAGCGCCTACGAGGCGCCGCAGCCCGGCGTGGAAGCGGTGCTGGCCGACACCTGGGCCGCGGTGCTGAAGGTGGCGCGCGTGGGCCGCCATGACAACTTCTTCGAACTGGGCGGCGATTCGATCCTGAGCCTGCAGATCGTCGCGCGGATGCGCGCGCTGGGCTGGTTGCTGACGCCCCGGCAGCTGTTCGAGCGGCAGACGCTGGCGGCGGTGGCCGAGGCGTTGGCGCCGCTCGACGGCCAGGCCGACGCGGTGCATACCCAGGCAACGCCGCGCCGGACCAGCCTGCGCAGCGAGGATTTTGCGCTGGCGCGCCTGTCGCAAGGCCAGCTCGACGGCCTCGGCCTCGACGCCGCTCGGGTGCAGGACCTGTACCCGCTGTCGCCGATGCAGGCGGGCATGCTGTATCACAGCATGGCGCGCGCGGACGCCGGCAGTGCCTATATCAACCAGCTGCGGGTCGATGTCGAGGGGGTGGACGCCGCCCGCTTCGCCCAGGCGTGGCGCGCGGCGCTGGGCTGTCACGATGCCCTGCGCACCGGCTTCCTGCAGCGCGGCGAGCAGCCGCTGCAATGGGTGGCGCACGAGGTGGCGCTGCCGCTGACAGAACACGACTGGTCGGCGCAGCCGCCCGAGGCGCTGCCGGCCGCGCTCGACCGGCTTGCCGCGGCGGACCTGGCCCAGGGCTTCGACCTGGAGTGCCCGCCGCTGATGCGACTGACCTTGGTGCGCACCGGTCCCGGCCGGCATCACCTGGTCTGGACCGTGCACCACCTGCTGCTCGATGGCTGGAGCACTTCGCAGCTGCTGGGCGAGGTGCTGAAGCGCTATGCGGGCGAGGCAGTGGCGCCGACGCAAGGCCGCTTTGCCGACTACATCCGCTGGCTGCAGCAGCGCGACGCCGGCGCCGCGCAGGCGTTCTGGGCCGGCCAGCTCGATGGCTTCGACACCCCCACGCGGCTGGCGCAGGCGCTGCCGGCGCCGGCCGGCGGCGAAGGCTACGGGCTGCTGCAGCACGACTGCGGCGCGGCGCTGACCGAACGGCTGTCGGCCTATTCCCGCGCGCACAAGGTGACCCTCAACACCGTGGTGCAGGCGGCGTGGCTGCTGCTGTTGCAGCGCTACACCGGCCAGCGCCGCGTGGCCTTCGGCGCCACCGTGGCCGGCCGCCCCGCCGACGTGCCGGGCAGCCAGCAGATGCTTGGGCTGTTCATCAATACACTGCCGGTGCTGGCCGCGCCGCGGCCCGAGCAGGCGGTGGGCGACTGGCTGCGCGAACTGCAAGGCTTCAACCTGGCCGCGCGCGAGCACGGGCACACGCCGCTGTCCGATATCCAGCGCTGGGGCGGCCAGGCCGGCCAGCGGCTGTTCGACAGCATCCTGGTGTTCGAGAACTTCCCCCTCGAAGACGCGCTGGCATCGGCCAGCCGCAGCGGCCTGCGCTTCGCCACGCAGGGCAGCACGGGCCTGACCGAATACGAGATGGACGTCGAGGTCAGCCTGCGCCAGACCCTGCGGCTGGGCTTCACCTACATGCGGCGCGCATTCGACGCCGCGCAGGTGGCGCGCATCTGCGCGCAGATGACGGGGCTGCTGGAAGCCATCGGCACCGTGCCAGGGCAGACCGTCGGTGCGCTCAGCCTGCTGACGCAGGACGAGCAGGCGGCGCTGCTGGCGCTGGGCCAGGGCGATGCGCCTGCCGGCGAGACCCTGCCGGTGCATGCGCACATCGCCCGCCACGCCGCGGCACGGCCCGACGCCGTCGCCGTGATCTGTGGCGACCAGGTGCTGCGCTACGGCGAACTGCTGGGCCGCGCCGACCGCCTCGCCACCGTGCTGCAAGCGCGTGGCATCGGCGCCGAGGATCGCGTCGGCATCGCCCTGTCGCGCTCGCCCGACCTGATCGTCGCGCTGCTGGCGGTGATGCGCTGCGGTGCCGCCTACGTGCCCTTCGATCCCGCCTATCCGAAGGACCGGCTGGCCTACCTGTTCGACGACAGCGCGATCCGGCTGCTGCTCACCGAGCCAGCGCTGCTCGATGCGCTGCCTGCCCCGGCCACACTGCCGGTGCTGACCATGGATACGGTCGACGACGGCATCGTGCCGCTGCCCGAGCAGCCGATCCACCCCGGCCAGCTCGCCTACGTGATCTACACCTCCGGCTCCACCGGCCGGCCCAAGGGGGTCTGTGTCGCGCACGGCCCGCTCGCCATGCACGTGGCCGCGACCATCGACGCCTACGAGATGGGCCCCCATTCGCGCGAGCTGCACTTCCTCTCGTTCGCCTTTGACGGCGCCCACGAGCGCTGGCTGTGCGCGCTCGCCTGCGGCGGCTCGCTGCTGCTGCGCGACGATGCGCTGTGGACCCCAGAGCAGACCGCCGCCGCCATGGCCCGCCACGGCGTCACCAACGCCGGCTTCCCGCCCGCCTATCTGCGCCAGCTGGCCGAGCATTGCGAACAAAGCGGTGAACGTCCGCCGGTGGCGCTCTACTCCTTCGGCGGCGAGGCCATGCCGCGTGCCGCGTTTGCCCAGGCACGCCGCGCGCTGGCGCCACGGACCTTCATCAACGGCTATGGCCCGACCGAGACGGTGGTCACGCCGATGGTCTGGAAGGTGCGCGCCGATGCGCCCGAGGCCGAGTTTGCCGGCACCTACGCACCGATCGGGCGCCCGGTCGGCGCGCGCCGCTGCTACCTGCTCGATGCCGAGCTGAACCTGGTGCCGCCGGGCGTGGCCGGCGAGCTGTACATCGGTGGCGAGGGCCTGGCGCGGGGCTACCTGAACAAGGCCGGCATGACCGCCGAGCGCTTCGTGCCCGATCCGTTCGCTGGCGACGGCGCGCGGCTCTACCGCACCGGCGACCTCGCGCGCTGGCTGCCCGACGGCCAGCTCGAATACCTGGGCCGCATCGACCAGCAACTGAAGATCCGCGGCTTCCGCATCGAGCCGGGCGAGATCGAGGCGCGCGTCCTTGCGCAGGCCGGTGTCGGCAATGCGGCGGTGATCGCCGCCGAGGGGCCGTCGGGTGCGCGGCTGGTGGCGTATGTGGTGCCCGCTGCCGGCGCAACTATCGATGGCGCGACACTGCGCACCGCGCTGGCCGCCGAACTGCCCGACTACATGGTGCCGTCCGCCTTCGTCGTGCTCGACACCCTGCCGCTGACCCCCAACGGCAAGCTCGACCGCCGCGCCCTGCCCGCGCCTGGCGCGGCAATCGCCGAGCAGCACGTGGCACCGCGAACCGAAGCGCAACGCTGGCTCGCGCAGGTGTGGCAGGACGTGCTTGGCGTGCCGCGGGTGGGACTGGACGACAACTTCTTCGCGCTCGGCGGCGATTCGCTGCTGAGCCTGAAGGTGATTTCCCGCGTCCGCGCCAACCGGGCGCTGGGACGGGACCTGAAGTTGCGCGACCTGATGCGGACCCCGACCATCGGCCAGTTGCTGCCGGACGGCGAGCCTGCCGCAGCCCTGCCGGAAGCCCCGCCCGCCGCCGCGCTGCGCGTGCTCGCGCCTGGCCCGGCAAACGCCACGCTGCCGCCGGTGGCGTGCGTCCACGCGGCGCTGGGCACGCTGTTCGACTACGACGCCATCGTCGCCCGGCTGGGCGCGCAGCGCACGGTCTATGGCTTCCAGGCGCGCGCGCTGGCCGATCCGGCATGGCGCGACGCCTCGCTGGCATCGATCGCGGCGGACTATGTGCGGGAATGGCGTGCGGCGCAGCCGCAAGGGCCCTACCTGCTGCTGGGCTGGTCGCTCGGCGCGGCACTGGCCACCCTGATGGCGCGCGAGCTGGAGGCGCAGGGCCAAGCTGTCCAGTGGCTGGGCCTGGTCGATCCGTTCGTGCCGGAGCCGCGCTCGCACGCCAGCGCTACGCCCGGCTGGCCCGCCGCGCTGGCGGCGTTTGCCGAGCGCCTGCTGCCCGCTACCGAACCGCTCGCGCTGCCGCGCGATGCCGCCCCCGAGCCCGACGCCGAAGTTGTGCGCGCCCTGCTCGCGCCGCGCATTGCCGCGTCCACGGCGCCGCAGGCAGCGCTGGGCGCGGACGAGCTGGCGCACATGTTCGTGGCCGCGCACCGGCTGGGCTTGCTGGCCGCGGCCCAGCGCACCCTGCCGGTGGTACAGGCGCCCCGCGCGGTCTGGTGGCGCGCCGGCCGTGACGGCGCGGCCGCGCGGCTGGCCGGCTGGCTGGGCGCGCCGCGCGAAGAGACCGTGCTGGACGGCGTCGACCACCACGCCATCGTGCGCGACCCGCGCTTGCTCGTGCAACTGCGCCGCAGTGTCGAGGCCCGCCCCATGCCCAATTCCCAAGCGCGGCACCCGGCTACCGGCACGGCCACCCTCCCGACGTAGGAGGCTGCGAATGAAATTTCTTAACGCTAATAACAATGATTTGCATTTACAATACGGCCGAAATCAAGAAAGCCGAAATCCAGGAGGAATATGCACAGGGGTAGCACGGGTCGCCCGAGCCAGGGCCGGCCAAGCCTTCAACCATTTGCGCTGACGGCGCTGGCGCTGGCGGTCTCCATGCAGTGCGCGCAGGCGCAAGACCGCGGCCCGGCGCAGGCGGGCACCACCGCGGAGGTGCAGTTGCCGACCGTGAGCGTGCGCGCCGACAGCGTGGAGAACTACGGGCCGGCGAACAAGAAGTCGGTGTCCGCCACCAAGTCCGATGTGCCGATCGCGGACACGCCCCAGTCGATCAGCGTCATCACCGCCGACCAGATGCGCGCCCAGGGCGTGCAGCGGGTCGAGGAAGCGCTGCGCTACAGCGCCGGCGTGCGCACCGAGCCGATCGTCGATACGCGGCGCAGCACGTACATGATCCGCGGCTTCACCGTGTCCCAGAACAGCCAGTACTGGGACGGCCTGAAACTGCCGGCGTCCGGCGGCTACGGCGGCTGGGAACTGGATCCGTACAGCCTGGAGCGCGTCGACGTGGTGCGCGGCCCGTCGTCGGTGCTGTACGGACAGACCTCGCCTGGCGGCCTGATCAACCAGATCAGCAAGCGGCCGCAGGCGGAGACCGCCAACGAGATCAACCTCAGCTTCGGCAACTATGACCGCAAGGAGATCTCGGGCGACTTCACCGGCGCGCTCGACAAGGACGGCAAGGTGCTGTACCGCCTGACCGCGCTGGCGCGCGACAGCGGCACGCAGACCGACATGGCCGGCGACGACCGCTTCTTCATCGCGCCGCAGATCACCTGGCGCCCCACCGATGCCACCAGCTTCACGGCGTACGCGCAGATCTACCACGACAACGCCGGCAACAGCGCCAACTTCCTGCCGGCGCTGGGCACGGTCACGCCGCTGGCCAACGGTTCGAAGATCCCGACCGACCTGTTCACCGGCGAGCCCGGCTTCGACCGCTTCAAGCGCGAGCAGTACCTGGCCGGCTATGAGTTCTCGCATCGCCTGAACGATACCGTGACGCTGCGCCAGAACCTGCGCTACGGCCACATGTACGTCAGCTACGAGAACATCGGCGGCAACGGCGGGCTGGTGGCGAATCCGCCCAACGGCCCCTACCTGCTGCGGCGCATCGGCTTGCGCTCGAACGAGTCGTTCGACCTGTTCACGGTCGACAACCAGGCGCAGGTCAAGGTCAGGCATGGCATCTTCGACCATACCATCCTGACCGGCATCGACTACTCGCGCTCGACCTTCAACCGTCTGCGCGGCCTGACCGGCAACACGCCGGCCGCCCAGCCGCCGCTGAATATCTTCAACCCGGTCTACGGCAATTTCGTCGCGCCGAACTACCAGACCGACGAGGACACCACGCGCAGCCAGATCGGCTTCTATCTGCAGGACATGGTGCGGATCTCCGACCGCTTCGTGCTGCAGCTGGCCGGGCGGTACGACAAGGCCAAGGTCAGCACCGACACGCGCGCCCTCGCGACCAACGCGGTCACCCGCACCGGCAGCGACGACGGCAAGTTCACCGGCCGCGCCGGCCTGCTGTGGGAAGGGCCCTACGGCCTCTCGCCCTACGTCAGCTACTCGACGTCGTTCGAGCCGGCCACGGCGGTGCCGCTGTTCGGCGGCGGCACGCCGCAGCCCACCACCGGCAAGCAGTACGAGGCCGGCCTGAAGTGGCAGCCGACCGGCAGCCGCAGTTTCGCCCAGCTGTCGCTGTTCGACCTGACCCAGGCCAACGTGCTGACCACCTCGCCGGTCAGCGGCTTCTCGTCGCAGCTGGGTGAAGTGCGCTCGCGCGGCGTGGAGCTGGAAGGCACGTGGTCGGTCACGCCCAACTTCAACATCCTGGCGTCGTACACGTACACCGACGCCGAGGTCACGAAGGCCGGCCCGAACGCGCCCAACGCCGGCAAGACGCCGCAATACGTGCCGCGCCACATGGCCTCGCTGTGGGCCGACTACCGCCTGTCCGGCGGCTTCCTCGCCGGGGTCTGGCTGGGTGGCGGCGTGCGCTACGTCAGCAAGACCTACGACCAGACCAACGTGACCGAGGTGCCGGGCTTCACGCTGGTGGACCTGGCCGCGAGCTATTCGTTTGCCCGGCACTACACGCTGCGGCTGAACGTCAACAACCTGTTCGACAAGACCTACGTCGCCGCATGCGACAGCGCCACCAACTGCTACTACGGGCGCCGCCGCACCATCATCGGCACGGTGACGTACCGCTGGTAAGCCGGGCATGGCCCGGCATGCCAACCCCTGGCGGCAGGCACGGCCCCGCACCCGCAACCCGGGTGGGGGGCCGCGGCCTTGCAGGAGTCCCATCACATGAAAGCCCCCACGCTACGCTTCTGGTACGCGATCCACCGCTGGACCAGCCTGCTCTGCACCCTGAACCTGCTGGTGCTTTGCCTCACCGGCCTGTTGCTGATCTTCCACGAGGACATCGACGCGCTCGCCGGCCAGGAACACCACGGCCTGGTGTCCGCTGAACGCACCCTGCCCGTGCCGGCGCAGCGCCCGCCGCTGCAGGGCATGGTCGACGCGGCGCGCGCCGCCCATGCGGGCCAGGCGCCCAAGTCGATCGCCTTCGCCGAGGATGACGCCGATGCCGTCGGCGTGCGCGTCGGCCCGCCCGGCGAGCCCAAGCTGCGCCACGGCACCACGGTGCAGTTCGATGCCGCCACCGGCGCGCCGCGCAAGCCCGGCCCGGCCGGCGAAACCGTCAGCGGCTTTATCCTCAAGCTGCACCTGAACCTGTTCCTGGGCCTGCCCGGGCAGTTCTTCATCGGCTTTATCGGCGTGCTGTTCGCGCTCAGCCTGGTCAGCGGCCTGGTGCTATACGGGCCCTTCATGCGCAAGCTGGCCTTCGGGCTGGTGCGTTTCGGCAAGCCGGTGCGCGTGGTGCAGGCGGACCTGCACAACCTGTTCGGCATCGTGGTAATGGTGTGGGCGCTGGTGGTCGGTCTGACCGGCACCTTCCTGTCGTTTTCGCCGCTGATCATCGGGCTGTGGCAGAAGACCGAGCTGCAGCACCTGATCGCCACCCTGCCCGGCCCGACGCCGCCCAGGCTGGTGCCGGTCGACCGCGCGCTGGAAGCCGCCCACCAGGCCGTGCCGGGCAAGGATCCGGCCTTCGTGTTCTACCCCGGCACCGAGTTCTCCACCGGCCGCCACTATGGCGTGGTGCTGCGCGGCCATACCGAGCTGCAGAAGCGGGTCTATGCGATCGTGCTGGTCGACGCCGGCGACGGCAGCGTCGCCGCGGTGCGCGGCATGCCGTGGTATCTGCAGGTGCTGCTGCTGTCGGCGCCGTTCCATTTTGGCGACTACGCCGGCAGGCCGCTGCAGATCCTGTGGGCGCTGCTGACCGTGATCACGGCGGGGGCCACCGTGACCGGACTGATCTTCTGGCTCAAGCGGCCGCGCCGCAGCCGCGAGGAGGCGCGCGCACCGTTGCCGCCGCAACTGTCGGGAGACCAGGC
The DNA here is from genome assembly GCF_014191175.1 of Cupriavidus alkaliphilus. Lineage (NCBI taxonomy): Bacteria > Pseudomonadati > Pseudomonadota > Betaproteobacteria > Burkholderiales > Burkholderiaceae > Cupriavidus > Cupriavidus alkaliphilus. The sequence goes on from NZ_JACHWE010000002.1 coordinate 555,232, forward strand.
ATGAAACTGATCGACGATACCTGGCCGATGCCGGTGCTGCTGGGCGCGCTGTCGCTGGGTGGGCTCGCGGCCGGCATTTTTGGCGACGGCGCGTGGGATGCGTTGTGCTGGGTCGGGCTGGGCGTGCCGGTGGCGGTCACCGCGGGCTGGCTGTGGCGGCAGTGGCGCGGGCGGGAGCCGTCTGCGCGCCGCTGAGCCGCGCGCGTGCCCGCGCATCCGCCACCAGCGGGCACGTGCCGCAATACCCTTCGCCGGGCAGGCGGTGGTTCAGGCAGCAGATGCGCCGCACCGCCGCCACGCCGGGCAGCCAGGGCTCGGCGCCCGGACGGAAGGCGCCGTGGAACGGATTGCCGAAGCCGTCGGCGGACACGGCATTGCCGCTCCACGCCAGCACTTCCTCCTTCTGCGCCGCCGCAACACCTGGATGGGCGGCCAGCTGACGCGCGATGCCGGCGGCGGCAACGCCACCGGTACACCAGAGCAGCCGTGGCGATACGCGCGCGGCGACAGCGAATGCCGCCACCACGTGCGGCAGGTGTCGCGCGAGCAATGGCGACAGCAAGCGCGGTAGCGTCGCCGCGGCCGGCGTGCCGTCGTCAGGCAGCACCAGGCGGGCGAGACGGCCATCGGCCGCGACTTGCCATCCCAGCGCCGGATGATCGAACGGCAGGCGGCGCCGATGCAGCGTTGCTGCCACCAGCGCGCCGGGCAGCACAGCCAGCGTGTAGTCACGGAACCATGCCGCCGCCAGCGCGCGCCGGTCGTTGCAGCCCAGCGCCTGAGCGAGGCTGGCGAGGCAGGCATCCGCCCAGCTGCGGTCCAGTGCCGCGGCGCTGGCCGAGGGCTGCGCTGACTGCGTGGCAATGGTCAGGCGCTCGCCGAACGGGCGCAGGGGGCCGGCGAAAAATGGCGCAAGCAAGGCGATCATCGGGTTCCTGGTGCGGACGCACGCGCCATATGGGGGCGGTGCTTCACGGATGACGGATGGCCTGGCCCGGAAATTAGGGCGCGGCGGGCTGTTTGGTATTGCGGTTGGATTGTTGGTCGCGCTTGGCGGGCGTGGCTGTTTCGCCGGCGCAGCCGGCGACTTACTCTTTTGGACTTTTCCCTCCCGCCTGTTTTCTCCCCTCTCCCGCGTGCGGGAGAGGGGCGGGGGTGAGGGCCGGCGTATCCACGAAGTCAGCCGCATCAATTTGTGCGTCCCTGCATCACCCCGCAATTCGGCGACGACCGTAATTTTTCCCGGCGCCCGCACGTCATCCGCTCAGTAACGACCCTCCCGCCAAGCCCGCATGACGCTATTTGCCTCCCTGCCGCGCACGCTGCGCCTTACCATCGTCCTGGCCGCCGCGGCCAGCCTGGCCGCCGGCCTGTGCGCGGTCGGCATGGTGGCGCTGATCAACCGCGTGCTGGCCACGCAGGGCGCCGCGGCGCCACAACTGGCGCTGCCGTTCGCGGCGCTGGCCATCGCGGTGCTGGCGTGCCGCACGCTGGCGTCGACGCTGTTCGTGCGCGTCAGCCAGAGCGCGCTGGCGCGCATCCGCGCACAGATCTGCGAACGCTTTATCGGCGCGCCCTATCCGCATATCGAGCAGACCGGCAATGCCCGCGTGCAGGCGGCGCTGGCGGACGACAGCACCCATGTCGCCAACGGCCTGTCGGTGATCCCCGTGGTGCTGACCAACGCCATGGTGGTGCTGGGCTGCCTGGGCTACCTGGCCTGGCTGTCCTTGCCGACCTTCGCCATTGCCTGCGCGATCCTGGGCGTGGGTTCGTGGATCTATCACCTGAACCACCGCCGCGCGCTGGTGCACCTGAAGCAGGCCGGCGTCGCCCAGGACACGCTGCACGGCCAGTTCAAGGCGCTGGTGGCCGGCGCGCGCGAGCTCAAGCTCAACCACGACAAGCAGCGCGGCTTCCTGCGCGACAGCCTCGGCGCCACGCTCGAAGCGGTGCGCGCGGCGCGCACGCGCGGCCTGTCGATCTTCTTCGTGGCGCTGGGGTTCGGCAGCTTCCTGTTCTTCGCGGTCATCGGCGGCGTGCTGTTCGTGCCGCGCGCGACGCCGCTCGATCCGGCGGTGATGACAGGGTTCACCATCATGTTCCTGTACATCATGTCGCCGCTCGAATCGCTGCTGAACGCGCTGCCGGCGCTGAGCATGGGCCGCGTCGCCTACGCGCGCATCGAGGCGCTCGGTGCCGACGCCGATCCCGAGGCGCCGCCGGGCGCGGCGCCTGCCGCGCCGTTCTCGTCGGTTGCACTCGACGGCGCCAGCCATCGCTACTTCCACGAGGGCGAAAACAGCTTCTTTGCGCTCGGGCCGGTCGACCTGGTGCTGCGCGCCGGCGAGATCGTGTTCCTGGTGGGTGGCAACGGCAGCGGCAAGACCACGCTGGCCAAGCTGGTCGCGGGGCTGTACCCGCCGCTGTCGGGCCGCCTGCTCCATAACGGCAAGGCGGCCGACCCGGCGCGGCTGGCCGACTACCGGGCGCTGTTCTCGGCGGTGTTCTCGGACTTCCACCTGTTCGACACGCTGCTGGCGCACGACCCGCAGGACCAGGCCCTGGCCAACCGCCTGATCGAGCGCTTCCAGCTCGGCCACAAGGTCAGCGTGCGCGCGGGCCGCTTTACCACGCAGGCACTGTCGCAGGGCCAGCGCAAGCGGCTGGCGCTGATCGTTGCCTGCCTGGAGCGCCGGCCGGTGCTGATCCTCGACGAATGGGCCGCCGACCAGGATCCGCTGTTCAAGGACATCTTCTATCGCGAGGTGCTGCCGGAACTGCGCGCGCAGGGCAAGGCGGTGCTGGTGATCTCGCACGACGACCGCTATTTCGGCCTGGCCGACCGCGTGGTCAGGATCGAGAACGGGCAGATTGCCGGCGACGCCGCGCCGCCCGCCGCCAAGCCGGTGCCGCAAGCCTCCGCCGCCTGACCCCTTCTTCCCCATCGGTACCGATCATGGCACTGCATCCCGATCTCGAAGCGCTGCTCGACATGGTGGAAATCGCCACCGCCACCGGCAAGCGTCCGGTCATCCACCAGCTCACGCCGGCGCAGGCGCGGCGCGAATTCGACGCGGCCTCGGCCGCGCTGGACCTGCCGCCCGAGCCGCTGGCGCGGGTCGAAGCGCTGCTGATCCCTGCCCGCGACGGCCAGCGCCTCGATGCCCGCCTCTATGCGCCGCGCGCGCACGGCGACGTGCCGGCGCTGCCGGTGCTGCTGCATTTCCACAGCGGCGGCTTCACCGTGGGCAGCCTGGACTCGCATGCCGCGCTGTGCAGCGCGCTGGCGTCGCGCACGCCCTGCGCGGTGCTGTCGGTGGCGTACCGGCTGGCACCGGAGCACCGCTTCCCGACCGCGGCCCACGACGCCATCGACGCGCTGGCATGGCTGGGCGCGCACGCGGCCACGCTGGGGCTGGATCCGGAGCGGATTGCCGTGGGCGGCGACAGCGCCGGCGGCACGCTCAGCGCGGTGCTGGCGCTGGCCGCGCGCGACGATCCCGCGCTGCCGCAGCCTTGCCTGCAAGTGCTGTGCTACGCGGGACTGGGCGGACACACCGACACCGCTTCGCACCGGCGCTACGGTCAGGGCTACCTGCTGGATACGGACACCATCGAATGGTTCTACCGCCAGTACCTGCGCGATGCCGGCGACCGTGGCGACTGGCGCTTCGCGCCGCTGCTGGCGCCCGATCATCGCGGCGTGGCGCCGGCCCTGCTGGTGCTGGCCGAATGCGATCCGCTGCGCGACGAGGGCCACGCCTATGCCCGCAAGCTGGCCGATGCCGGCGTGCCGGTGACGGTGCGCGAGTATGCGGGCATGGTCCACGAGTTCCTGCGCATGGGCAATATCGTTGCCGATGCCGCGCAGGCGCACGAGGACATCGCCGCGGCGCTGGCGCAGGCGTTTGCCTGCGTGCCGGGCCGGGTGCAGCCGCTTGCGGCGCACCTAAATTCGGCCTCCGCTGCCTCGTCTCGATAGGCATGGCGGGCAGCGCCAGGCGCGCCGCCCGCAACCATCGCTTCGCCTGCACAGGACTTCGATGCCGACTACGCTCTCTCCCTTCCCTCGCCACGTTTCCTTCGCCGCAGACCCCGCGCTGCGCTGCGAAAGCCGCTTCGACGGCGCACAGCTTACCGTCACGCAAGCCGCCGCCGCGCCGGTCCGCTTCGCGCTGCACGGCGACACCCTGCGGCTGCTCGAGACCGAGGCCGATGCCGCCGCGCTGGCGCATGCCGCGATGGCGGCGCTGGACGCCGCGTTCGCGCATGGCGCGCCGCGCACGCTGCGCGTCCAGCTCGAGTCCCGCGACGCCGGGCAACGGCTGCATGCACTTGGCGTGCTGGGGCGCGATGCGTCCGGCGCGCGCGGCAGCGTGGCCCATGCCGAACTGCTGTGGCAACGCCCCGAGCTTTACCTTGCGCCATCGGCCGGGCCGTATCCGCTGCGCTATGCGCTGACCGACGGCAAGCGCCATCCGCAGCGCGCGCCCAAGCCGCACGGCGTGGTCTACGCGCGCCATATCCCGTGGCTGGACCAGACCCTGACGCTGCGCGCCGCCGAGCTCGAGCGCGACCTGCCGCTGCTGCACCGCTGGATGAACGACCCCGACGTGGCGTACTTCTGGAACGAGGAAGGCGACGAGGCCAAACATCGCGCCTACCTGCAGGGGCTGCTCGACGACCCGCACATGCTGCCGCTGATCGCCGCATTCGACGACGCGCCGTTCGGCTACTTCGAGGTGTACTGGGCCAAGGAGAACCGCATCGCGCCGTTCTACGACGCGCACGACCACGACCGTGGCTGGCATGTGCTGATCGGCGAGCCGGCGTTCCGCGGCAAGGCCTTCCTGACCGCGTGGTTCCCCGCGATCCAGCACTACCAGTTCCTCGACGATCCGCGCACCCAGCGCATCGTGGGCGAGCCGCGCGCCGACCATGTGCGCCAGATCGCCAACCTCGACAAGGCCGGCTTTTCCAAGGTCAAGGAGTTCGACTTCCCGCACAAGCGCGCCATGCTGGTGATGCTGCTGCGCGAGCGCTTCTTTGGCGAACACCTGCTGCTTCCCTCCCTGGCCTCTTCTTCGACTGCTCAGCAAGGACCGAACCCATGACGCTACGCGAGACTCCCCCGGCCGCCCACGACCTGATCGGCATCGGCTTCGGGCCGTCCAACCTGGCCCTGGCGATCGCGCTGCAGGAGCAGGCCACGGCCGGCCGCCCGCTCGACGCCCACTTCATCGAGAAGCAACAGGACTACCAGTGGCACGGCAATACCCTGGTGGCCCAGAGCGAGATGCAGATCTCGTTCCTGAAGGACCTGGTGTCGATGCGCAACCCGACCAGTCCGTACAGCTTCATCAACTACCTGCACCGCCACGGGCGCCTGGTCGATTTCATCAACCTGCGCACCTTCTACCCCAGCCGCATGGAGTACAACGACTACCTGCGCTGGGCGGCCAGCCACTTTGCCGCGCAATGCAGCCACGGCGAGGAAGTGGCGCGGATCGAGCCGGAAGCCCAGGGCGGGCGCATCGGACGCGTGCGGGTGGTGTCGGTCGATGCGCAGGGCCGCGAGCGCACGCGACTGGCGCGCGCCATCGTGCTGTCGACCGGCGGCACCCCGCGCATTCCGGAGGCGTTTGCCGGTCTGCGCGGCGACCCGCGCCTGACCCACCACAGCGGCTACCTGAACTGGATCGGCACGCAGCCCTGCGCCGGCGGCAAACCCATGCGCATCGCGGTGATCGGCGCCGGCCAGAGCGCCGCCGAGGCCTTTATCGACCTGCACGACAACTATCCTTCGGTGAAGGTGGACTGGATCATCCGCGGCGCGGCGCTGAAACCGGCCGACGACAGCCCCTTCGTCAACGAGATCTTTGCGCCGGCCTACACCGATGTGGTGTTCGAGCAGGCGCAGGCGGGCCGCGACCGGCTGATCGACGAATACCTGAACACCAACTACTCGGTCATCGACGCCAACCTGATCGACCAGATCTACGCCATGCTGTACCGGCAGAAGGTGTGCGGGCAGTTCCGCGTCAACCTGCTGACCTGCAAGGCGGTGCAAAGCGCGCAATGCAGCGCCAGCGGCATCGAGCTGGCCATCGCCGCCACCGCGCCGGGCGCGCCGGCCGACACCGACACGCGCCGCTACGATGCGGTGGTGCTGGCCACCGGCTACGAGCGCGAAAGCCATCGCCGGCTGCTGGCGCCGCTGGCGCGCTACCTGGGCGACTTCAGCGTGGACCGCAACTACCGCGTGCAGGCCACGCCGGAGCTGGCGGTGCCGGTGTACCTGCAGGGCTTCTGCCAGAGCAGCCATGGCCTCAGCGACACGCTGCTGTCGGTGCTGCCCGCGCGCGCCGAGGAGATCGCCGGCGACATTTACGATGCGCTCGCCGGCGAACGCCGCTGGATGGCGCAGCCGGCTCAGGCCGGCGGCACCCAGGCGATCGCCGCCGCGTAGCCGTCCGGAGCGGCAAGCCGGTACAACCGCATCCGCGCCAGCGCCGCCGCATGCCCGGCGAGCTGGCCGGCGAACTGACCGGATTCCGGCACCACGGCGAGGCGGCCCGCGCCGCCCCGCCCCTCCGCCACCACCGACACATGCTGCAGGTGGTCGGCGATCCCCAGGCCCAGCGCCTTCAGCAGCGCCTCCTTGGCGGTCCATAGCAGGAAGAACGCACGCGGCCAGGCGTCGGCCGGCAACAGCGCCAGCCACGCGCGCTCGCGCGGCGTCAGGCAGTGCGCGGCCAGCTCGCGCATCGCCGCAACACCCAGGGCCGGGTCGATCCGCTCGATGTCGACGCCGACCTCCCCGCCTGCCTCCGCCAGCGCGATCCACGCGTAGTCCCCCGCATGCGCAAGGTTGAACGCCGGTGCCGCGATGCCCTCGAGATAGGGCTTGCCATGGCTGCCCGTGCGGAAACGCAGCGTCGACGGCAAGCACTCCAGCCGCTGCGCCAGCACGGTACGCAAGGCCACGCGCGCGCCCGTGAAGCGCCGGCGGTCAGCGGCTTGCCGCAGCGTGGCGCAGTGCGCCTGCTCGGTGGGGCCAAGGCAGCTGGCAGACGCAATCGCCGCCGCATGCACCGGGTCGGCCAGGTCCACCTGCCATAGCGACAGCTGCGGCACCGGCGCCGGCAGGCGGCGCGGAAAGCCGGCATGGGGAAGGTTTCGACAGTCCATCCGTGTCCTGACGAATGGCGGCGACCCAAATTTAGGGAAGCCCCAAGGGACTCGGAAACGGCCTGGCGCCCACTGCGCCCGCCCCTAGACGAAGCATCCGTCGAGAAATTTAATTTCTCTCATATGCCGAAACGGTGCCATTAATTTCAATCTTGGTAACATCTGTGTTACGTTTTAATTAATTGCGAATCATTCGCATTCGTATTAACGTACAACTCCGCACTGCAGCAATCCCCAGGAGCCGCCCCCATGCTTTCCCTGACCGAACCAGGCCTACACGCCGCTCCCCTCCTGGCAGGCGATTCCCTGCTCGGACTATTCGTAGCCAATCGGCGCGCGCTGGTCGGTGCCGCGGCGCGCATCGTGGGCACCCGCGACCAGGCCGAGGACGTGGTCCAGGACGCCTTCCTGCGGCTGCGCGGCATGGCCGACGAGCCGTCGATCCGCTGCCGGCTCAGCTACCTGTTCCAGGTGGTGCGCAACCTCGCCATCGACACCTACCGCCGGCAGACACTCGAGCAGAAATGGATGGCGCCCGAAGACGAAGGCATCAACGCGCCATCGCCAACCACCACGCCCGACATTATCGCGATGGACCGCCAGGCGCTGTGCGCGCTGGCCGGCGCGCTGGCGGAACTGCCCGAGCGCACCCAGCGCGCCTTCGAGATGTGCCGGCTGCAGGGCATGACGCAGAAGGAAATCGCGTCGGAGCTGGGGGTTTCGCCGACGCTGGTGAACTTCATGGTGCGCGACGCCTGCATCCATTGCCGCGCCAGGCTGACCCGGCAACAAGCGATCTGAGCGTGCCGCGCTGGTCCTGCCGCGACGCCGCCGCTACGCCGCCGCGAACCGCTCCGCCAGGAACGCCGCGCACGCCGCCCACGAGCGCCGGTCGGCCACGGCATCATAGACAATGCCGCGCTCCGGGAAGTTGGCGCCCTCGAACGTAAACGCATGCCGCGCATGGCCATAGGCATGCAACTGCCAGTCGGCCCCGGCCTGGGTCAGCTCCGTTGCGATGCCGAGCACATCCGCGGGCGGCGCCACGGGGTCTTCCCAGCCGTGCAGCAGCAGCACGCTGGCGTCGACCGGACCTTGCGTGCCGATGCGCGGCGGCTGCAACACGCCGTGGAAGCTGACCGCGGCCACCAGGCCGGGCGCCGCGGCGCGTGCCAGGTCCAGCGCGCACAGGCCGCCGAAGCAGTAGCCCACCGCGGCCATGCGCTTGGGGTCCACGCCGGGCAACCGCGTGGCCGCTTCAAACCCGGCCAGCAGCCGCCGGCGCAGCAGGCGGCGGTCGGCCATCAGCGGGTTCATCAGGTGCGCGTTGTCGCCCTGCTCGTCGCCGCGCACGCCCTTGCCGTACACGTCGGCGGCAAAGCAGGGATAGCCCAGTGCCGCGAAGCGATCGGCGCAGCGACGCATCGCCGCGTTAAGACCGCTCCACTCATGAGCCAGCACCACGCACGGCGTGCGTGACGCTGCCAAACCGGCTGGCCTGGCGACGTAGCCCTCGAAAACCGTGGTGCCATCCGTGTAGGAGATAAAGCCGCGCTCCGGCGGCAGGCTTGCAGCGTTCATGGTTCCCTCCGTTCAGGCCGCCAGCATGCGGCCGCGCGGGAACGCTGTATTGAACGTTTGGGACGTGGTGGCGTGCGCCGGCGGCGCGCCAGTCAGAGGTAGAACGCGGGCGCGCCGGCCGGGCGCTGCCCGAAAGACGCCGCCAGCGGCGACTGCCCGCTGCGCGCATACGCGCCCGGCGTCTGCGCCACGCGGCGGCGCCATGCGCGGATCTGGTGGGCCTGGTCGCTGTAGCCGTGCAGCGCATCGCCCGCGCCGCACTGCACCGCCTGGATGCTGTGCTGCAGGCGCTCCAGCTCCATCAGCTGCTTTGGGCCCAGCCCCAGCTGCTGCTCGAACCAGCGATTCAGCTGGCGCCGGCTGACCGCCATCAGGCTGGCGACTTCCTGTACCTGCCGGCCCTGGCGCAACAGCGCGTGCGCCGCGCGCATCGACGGCAGCGCCGCCGGTTCCCGCAGCGCGGACAGCCGCCGCAGCAGCCAGGCATCCAGCCGGGCAACGATCCGCGCCGGCATCCAGGCGGCGCTCAGGTCGGCGCTGAGCGCGTGGCTGGCCTGGTCGCCCAGGTAGTCCGCGAGGTTCAGCAACTGGTCCCTGCAGTCGGGCCCGATCCCGGGAAACAGCCGCGCCAGCCCGGCGCCGCTCAGCATGGCCATGACGAAATACGTATCGGACCACGACTGCCAGCGCCGGCAGGCCGACTGGAACCCCAGCAGCGACACCGCCGGCACGGTGGGGCCGCCCACCATCGCGTTCGGACGCCCGAAGTTGACCGACAGCACCGCGCCCGGGTACGGACAGGTGGTGATATCGCTGCCGGCGTAGGCACCTTCCAGGTCCTGCACGAACCAGTAGCCGTCGACATAGGGCGTCAGGGATGGGCAGGGAGCATGCACCTGGAACATGGTGGCGTCGCGCACGGGGCGGGATGGGTTGGCACAGGCGTACGTTTATCACAGGGCGCCCGGCCCGGGTGGGATCTTCCGGTCCAACAAAAAAAGCGGGCTTCCGAAGAAGCCCGCCCGTTCCGTGGCGAAACGCCCGGGTGCCTGGCGTATGCGCCGTGTCCGCTCCACTCAGGCCGGTACTTGCGTGCCGGCTGCCGCCGTCTCCTTGGAGTACAGGCTCCTGGCTGTCGCGACGTGGCTCTTCAGCACCGGCCGCAGCACCATGATCGCCAGGAAGGCCGCGGTCAGGTCCATCGCGGCCACCGTGTAGAGCACGGTGGACCAGGTGCCGGTCGCTTCCATCATCAGGTTGCCGATCGGCACGAACAGTGCGCCGATGCCCTTGGCGGTGTAGAGCACGCCGTAGATCTTGCCGATGTGCTTGGTGCCGAAGGCATCGCCGGCGAGCGCCGAGAACAGCGAGTAGACCTCGCCCCAGGCCAGGAATACCACCCCGGACAGGATCAGGAACGCGTACGGGTTGCTGCCGAAGTAGCCCAGCGCGATGATGCCCAGCCCTTCCAGCGTGAAGGCGATCACCATGGTCTTTTCGCGGCCGATGTTGTCCGAGATCCAGCCGAACAGCGGACGCGAGATCCCGTTCATGATCCGGTCAAGCATCAGCGCCAGCGGCAGCGCGGCCATCACGAAGAAGTGCAGGTCGACCTTGAATTCCTTGACGCCGAGATCCTTGGCGATCACGCCCAGCTGCGCCACGGCCATCATGCCGCCGGTGACGACCAGCACGAACATGACCAGCATCAGCCAGAACAGCTTGGTGCACAGCGCTTCCTTGAGCGTGTAGTCGCGCGTGGCCTGGACCAGCTTCTTCGACGCCTTCACTTCATGCGCCTTGGGCGAACGCAGGAACCAGGCCGCGACGAAGGCGAGCGAGCCCTGCAGCAGGCCGAAGAACAGGAAGGTGTGCTGGAAGCCCTGCGACTCGATCATCGCCGCGATCGGCAGGATGGTCGCCGCCGAACCCGCGCCATAGCCGCCGGCGGTCAGGCCCACGGCCAGCCCGCGGCGGTCCGGGAACCACTTGAGGGCGTTGTTGATGCAGGTGGCGTAGATCGAGCCCACGCCCAGACCGCCCACCGCCGCGCCGACGTAGAAGCCCATCAGCGTGGTCGCCTGCGAATTGATGCACCAGGCGGCGCCGATGAACACTGCGCCGAACGCCACCATCATGCGTGGCCCGAACTTGTCGATAAAGTAGCCTTCGATCGGCGCCAGCCAGGTCTGCACCAGCACGAACACGGTAAACGCGATCTGGATGCTGGCGCGGGACCAGCCGTAGGTGTCCTGGATCTCCGGGACGAACAGGGTCCATGCATACTGGATGTTGGCGGTGGCGATCATGCAGACCACCCCCACGATCAGCTGGATCCAGCGTGTGCCTTCCGGGACTTGGTGATTGACGCCCATCCCCATTGCCGATGGATTACTCATTGCGCGCTCCTTGATTAGATTGGCCATTAACTCGCGACAGGGCGGAGGAATATACGGTCGCGCTGCGCCTCAGCTTAGGGATGGCTGCTGGCATTTCATGTCTCCTAATGTCATTGGCATTTGTTTGCCTCTTATCACGACGCGACCTGAGGTCTCCGCCCTCACCTCTCTCTCAAACTTAGGAGCGGCGATGGGATACACAGTATGTGATATATCAACGAAGTCAAGCGAAAGCCGGGGCAGGGTTTTCACTGAATTAATGCCCGTCATGGCTGGACGCCGGATATTCACGACAAAATCGCATCAGAAGCTGTATGCAAAACCTGGCCGTGGTACCGGCTGATGGCCGCAATCCCTTTGCTGGCGCGGAAGCCCAGCGCAAGCTCCGGCATCGATGAGTATTTCTTCTGAATCGGCCGCGGCCACAACCGCGCATTATCATTACAACATTGTCATGATGATGGCCGCGCCATGATGACAAGTTTGTCATGATAATCCGCCGCCACCCGCGCAGATTCCGGCTAAATGCCCCCGATTAATCTCGCGCCGACATAAAAAAATGCCCGCAGGCGAACCTGGCGGGCTGAGGCATGGTGCGTGACATCGGCCGCAACATGTAGTTGCAGTTATAGGCGATAAATGGCATCGGTCAAATACCGCAAATGGATTTTACGCCGATTAATGGGCAAACTCAGAGAAAACCCTGAGCAAGTCTTTCGACCGCGCCGCCGATTATATGGAAAGCCGCCTCGATTATGACAAGCCTGTCATTTTCAACCGGCGTTTAAAAAACCCGGGGTGAGCGCGGCGCTGGCTGCCCGATGTAGACGAAAGCGTCATCGCCAGCGCCTGGAATAGACAAAACGGCAAGCGCAGTAGAGCGCCTGGTAAAAGCCGGCCCGCCGGCCGGCAGGTCCGCCCCGCTGCGCGCCGGCCTCATAGATGAATTGATAAAAATTCAGCGTAGAGTAGATGTTTTGGTAAGTCCGGTAGAAGCTATGGTAAGCTCCGCAGGCATCTGCCTTACGTTTCACCAAGCTCCGCATGGCTCATGCACCACTAGGCTACGACGCCCTGATCCGCCAGTTCCGCCTGCGCGTGCCGCCCTTGCGCTGCACCTCCGCGCTTGGCGACAAGACCGGCGTGCTCAGCACGCATACCGGCCCCGATGGCACCACGCGCACGGTCTACCCCCGCAACCGCTACCGCGGCGGCGACACCACGGTGGACCACCTCACCTTTGCGCTGAAGAAGGAACAGCTCGACCTGACCGTGCTGGCGGCGCTGTTCGAGCAGCCGCAGGCGGTGCAGGACGTGCGCGCCTGGCTGGCGGCCACGCCGACCTCGCGCTATGCCCGGCTGAGCGCCTTCTATGCCAAATGGCTGGCCGGGGCGCAGTTCGATTACAAGCTGCCGGCCGGTGCGCCGCGGGTGCTGGCGCTGGACGAGGCGGAATACGTGACCGGCCCGTCAACGCCGGACCTGCAGTTCGGGATCCAGAACAATCACCTCGGGCCGGCGGCATTCTGCCCGGTGGTGCGCCGTACCGAGAAGCTGGCGCGCTGGATCGCCGCCGACCTGCCCGGCCGTGTGGGCAGTGCCATCCGGCACCTGGAGCCGGAGTTGCTGGCGCGCGCGGTGGACTATCTCTACCTGGCCGAAACCCGCTCGACCTATTCGATCGAGCATGAGATTCCCGATAACCAGCGCGTCGCCAAATTCCGGCGGCTGCTGGAATATGCCGGCCAGCGCGCGCCGCTGACCGAATCCCAGCTGTGCGAATGGCAGAACGAGATCATCTCGGGCCTGCGCGCCGAATACAGCTTTCGCGACCAGCAGAACTGGCTGTCGCGCGGCGGGCGGCTGCGCAATATCGCCGACTATATTCCGCCGCCGCCCGCCCAGCTGGGGGCGATGATGGACGGCATTGCCGCGGTCGCGGGGCTGGTCGAATCCCACGCGGCAAACCCGATCGTGGTAGCGGCGTGCGTGTCGTTCGGCTTTGTCTTTGCGCACCCGTTCTATGACGGCAACGGCCGCCTGCATCGTTTCCTGATCCACCATCTGCTGCGCCAGGCCGGCGTCACGCCCGAGGGCGTGGTGCTGCCGGTGTCGGCGCGCATGCTCAAGCAGCTCGACGTCTACGCCGGCTTGCTGAAGGCCTATTCCGCGCCGCGTACCGCACTGCTCAACTACGCGCTGGATGCGGACAGCGACACCATCCTGATCAAGTCGCCGCAGCCCTACTGGCTCTATGCCTCGTTCGACGCCACCGCGCTGTGCGAATTCGTGTTCGAGTGCATCGAGCAATGCGTCGAGCAGGACCTGGCGCAGGAAATCCAGTACCTGCGCGCGTACGACGCCAGCGTGACCCGGCTCGAAAGCTGGCTGGACCTGCGCCAGTCGCGGCTGTCGAACCTGGTCGACCTGATCGTGCAGAACCACGGCGAGCTGTCGCGGCGCAAGCGCAAGCTGTTCGAGGACATCACCGACGCCGAGCTGGCGCGCATCGAAACGGTGGTGCGCGACGAGTTTGCCGAATACCTGGAGCGCCACGGCAGCAACTGAAGCGCGGCGCCCCTCTGCCCTATCGCGTCGCGGCCTATCGCGTCACGTCCAGCTCCCAGCCAGGCTCCAGGTGGTCGGGGTTGTCGGCCAGCCGATAGCGCGGATTCAGGTTGATCAGTTCGCGCAGCGCGAAGTTGGCCACTTGCTGGTCCGGTGTCATCGCCCGCGCCTGCGCCTCGGCCTTCTGGCCGTCGGACAGCAGCGTGTCGAGATGCGCGCCGGCAATGCCCCATAGCGTGGAACTGGCGACGTTGTCCGGGCTGTAGGGCTGCACCCGTACCGGTCCGGATGCGGGGCGCTCCCTCGGGGTCTGGCTGGGTGGTTCTTTCGGCGGCTGCTGCGGCGGCGTGGGTACCCCGGGATCGGCCGTCGGCGGGGTCGACGGACCACCGCCGGGGGTCGGCGTCGGCCGCGGCGCGCCCTTGTCCTCGTCCTTGAGCAACTCCACCAGGATCTTGGCGCCAAAGTTGACGATCACGCCGCCGCCCAGCAGCACCAGCCCCTTGGGCATGGCGCGGCCGAAGAAATCCCATTTCTGCGCCAGCCATGGCGTGACCGGCTTGTCCACGGCATCGGGATCGGCCGCCCTGGCCAGCCGGTTTTTCTCGGCGTTGATCAGCTTCTGCTCGTTGCGCGACTGCAGGTGCGCGCCGATGCCGAACACCGCCAGGCTGCCCGCCTCGATCGCGCCGACCACGCCGCCGGTATGCATCATGTCGGCCGCGGCCAGCGGCACCGCCCCCACCGAATACGCGTTCATCACGAACTTGCGCAGCCGCGCGCCCAGCAGCGCGGGCTGGGCCAGCCCGGTGTGATAACCCGCGCGGGCCGCGAAATTGACCGTGCTCAGCACCGAATTGGCGGCCAGGAACACCGCGCTGCTGTAGGTCAGCGGCTCGCCGATCTGGGTCACGCCGTGCTCGCCGAACCACAGCATGGTGTTGCCGTTGTTGATCGCCAGCGTGGTCAGCTGCAGCGCGTCGTTGACCTGCCCGGCACGCGTATCCGGAGTCAGCAGCGAGGCGCCGATGGTGCCGATCACCGCCTGCGCCTCGCGGATCTTGTCGGCGGCCTCGGGCAGGTCCTTCTTGTCGGCGTGGTGGGCGTAGGCATCGAGCTGGTCCAGCGCCCTGGCAAACTTCTGCTGGTTCTGGTCGTTGATGCCCCACACCGCGGTGCCGGGCTTCTCGGTCAGCGTGCGGCGCAGCCAGGCGATATCGGCGGGCGTGTGCGTGCCGGCGCGCCGGATCACCTTGCTGGCATGCACGGTGCGCCCCATCGCCACGCTGCCGCGGTAGATGAAGCAGCCGGCGCTGGTCAGCACCAGGTTGGCACCGGTCTGGGCCGAGATCGCCGCGGCGCCGGAGGCGGCGGCGAAGGTGCCGGCCGCCGACACCGCCAGCGCGGTGCGCACCTTCCACGGCCGCGGGCCATTGCTGCCCGGTGGCGGCGGGTTGCTGGCCGGGCCATGCGAGATGGTGGCGCGCACCACCCCGCCCTCGCCGCCCTCCCCACCCTCGCCGCCCCGGGTGCCGTCGTCACTCCGGGCGCGCGCTGCCTGCTGCATCCGGTCCAGCATGCGGTACACGGCGCTGCCTTGCGACGCGTCCGAGCCGGTCTCGACATGGGTCAGGTCGGCCACCTTGACCGCGCCGTCCGGGAACAGCGCGAACTCCACGTCGCCCAGGTGCAGGCCGCGCGTCTTCATGGTGTCGACCAGTGCGGCGATATCGCGCGCCGAGCGGTCGTTGAGCAGCGCGGCATGCTGCGGCCGCAACTGGCCGGCGCCGTCGAACAGGTCCTTGGTGCTGGCCGCGTAGCGCTCATAGCCGATGGCGGGGCGCCCGAACGCCTCGAACGACGCCGGCCCGAAGCTACGCACGGTATTGAGCCCGTGCGTGCCGGCGGCCTCGGCCATGGCGGCGCGCTCGCCGTGGACCATGTCGCCCAGCCAGGCCTCGTTGGCAATGCCGACCGCCAGGTCCTTGCCCAGCGCGAACACGGTCTTGGCGCCGCCGCTCCCGAGCCGCGGGCCAAGGTAGGTCTCGAGCCGCACCCGTTCGCGGGTGCCATCGGGCCGTCGCAGGAATACGTTGCCGTGATGGTCGATCTTGAAGCTGTGGCCGGCGTAGGGATCCGGCTGCGGCGACAGGCGGCGCCAGCGTCCGGGCTGCGCCAGGTCGATCTGGCTCTTGGCCGGGTCCTGCGCGTAGGCGCCGCGGCGCAAGGCGAACTCCGGCACCAGCACGTCGGTGCGCATCACGTCGGCCACCTGCTGCGCCAGCATGCGTCCCTGCGGGGCATGCGCGCCGTCCAGCGCCAGCACGATGGGCTGGCCGGGCTCCCAGTCATGCGCCAGCTGGAAGGCGAGCTCGTGGGCGCCGATGCCCTCGCCCCCCTCGCCGCGCAGCCCGCCCTCGGGGCGCACGGCGCCAACCACCACCAGATGATCCCGGGGCGCGTTGACGCGCACCGCCGGCTCGCCCAGCGCCAGTTCGGCCCAGCGGTCCGGCGTCTGCCGCCAGCTGGCCGGCACCGGATCGCCCGCGGCGCGCGCGCCATGCGGGCGCACCGGCTTGCCGCCACTGGTGACGGCCACCAGCGGCAGCGCCGGCATCGCGCCATGGAAGCGGCCGCCGTCCTGCACATGCACCGGCGCACCGGACGCGGCCATGGTGGCGGGATCGGCGGCCACGCGCAGGCGCGCGCCATAGGCCAGGTCGCTGCCCGGCGCGCGGAACGCGTCCACGTCCAGCCGGCCGTCGGCGCCGTAGACGCGCGCGTTCAGCCCGGTGGCCAGTTGCTGCACCAGCGACACCGCGCCGTCCTGCCCGTAGCAGCCGTACAGCACCACCGGCATGCCTTCCTGGTAATCCGGATGCGCGCGGATGCGGTCGATCACCGCCGGCGCATCGAGCAACGGCCGCGGCCCGTCGTCGCGGCCGCCGGCCCGCATCGCGATGCCGCCGAACAGGCCCTCGGCGCGCACGGTGAAATGCCCGGGAATCTGGGGCACCGACACCGCCACCGCCTCATCGCCAAAGGTCTTCTGCCCGGCCTGCTGCGCCAGGTCCAGGTCCGCGCGCCCGCGCGGAAACTGCTCCAGCTGGGCCAGCACGTCGATGCGGCGGCCGTCCTGCTGGCGCACCAGCGGCAGGCCCGCACGGAAATCGTCGGGCAGCGCGGCGCGGATCTCGCCGTGGTAATCCGGATTCAGCGCAAAGCCTTCCGCGTGCGGCTTGTGTCCGCGCAGCGACAGCGGCACGGTGCCGATCACGCTGCGCGCGTCGACCGCCCCGTGCCGCGCCGCCTCGCGCTGCGAGACCATGGCGATGCGGAAGTTGCCGCCCGCCTGCAGCGCCGGGCCGAGGTCGCGCATGGCCTGCTGCAGCGACAGGAACGACGCTTCCGGCAGGCCCGCGCGCAGCGGCACCGACAGCCCATCGCCATGGGTCACCACGTAGTGCACGCCGGCGAGGCGCCCGCCGGAGGCATGGATGCCGTCGACCGTGGCCTCGATCGCGGCGCGGCCAGGCGCGCCGTCGCGCACCGACCAGCTGCCGTCGCGGATCGCCGGCCGCGCCGCGGGCATGGCCGCCGGCTCGCTGCCGGCGTCGTCGGCGCGACTGGTGGAAGTGGCTTTGCGCGGCAGCTGCCCGCCGTGCGCGACCACCGCTTCGGCGGCGTCGGCCAGCGGCGTGCGCGCCGGCGCCGGCCCACCCGGCAGCGGTGCGCGCGCGGCACCCGGCCCGCGCGGCTCGCCGCCGGCGGCGGCGCGCCCGTACAACGTGATCACCGCCTGGTGCACCTCGGTCGAGAAGCCATCCACCGTTGCCACCCGCTCGCGCGAGACGCCGTCGACGGCGCCGGCATCGGCCGCGGCCTGCAGCACGCGGCCCAGTTCCTCCGGGCTCTGGAAGCGTTCCGGCATATTGCCCCGGCGCAACAACAGCGCCGAGACCGCGTACGCGCCCCAGTTCGACACGCTGGCGGTGACCACATGGTCCACCGGCACCACCGCGGCGATATCGCTGCCGTCGAGCGCGCGCGGGATCAGCCCGCCGACGCCGCCCATGCCGGCCTCGTTGCCGCCGTCGCCGACGCCCAGGGTCTCGATGCCATCGATGGCATTGGCTTCCAGCACGATCTGGTCCAGCGCCGGGTTGAAGCCGTCGATGCCGATGCCGCGCATATTGTGCTTGGTGCCGCGCGCGCTGCGCGACGGCAGCTCGATCGCCATCACCCGGTCGGGGCCGACCTCGCGCAACAGCGCACGGGCCGGTTCGGCGGCGCTGTCGATCGGTTCATCGAACACGCGGATATTGTCCAGCGGCTCGCCCATTTCGCGCAGGATGCCTTCCAGGATCGGCCGGTTGGCCGAATCCACCACATAGGTCACCTGCTTGCCGCGCAGGCGCAGCGCGCGGCCCAGTTCCGCGGTGCCCGGGGGCCCGTCGGTTTCGGGCATGTCCTTGGCCACCGAGAAGCCGGTCACCAGCATCACGTTGCTGGCGTCTTCCAGCGACGCCGCCGCGCGCTCGGCGCCGCCCGGCATGTAGAACTCGCGCAGGCCGCGGCCGATGTAGTTGAAGCTGATGCGGTCGACCGGCGACAGGTGGCGCCCGCCGTCGACCAGCGCCAGCGCCGGCGACACGTCGGCGGCCTCGCCGAAGGCGGTCTTGAACACGCGGATATCGGGGCGCCGTCCCATCGCGTGCGCCAGGCCGGACACCCGCGACGGCTGGCCGGTGGTGAAGACGATGGTCGGCAGGGTCTTGTCGTCGGGCACCGCCGACGGGTCCAGCGGCTGCTCCAGCAGTGCGCCGCGGTCGATCAGGCCCTGGTCCACCAGCATCTCCACGCCCTTGCGCGCCTGGTACTGCATCGGGTCGATCAGCCTGACGTCGCTGCGGCCGATGGCATCGAGCTGCTGGCGCACCAGCGTTTCCAGCGCGGGATAGTGGGTGCAGCAGAACCACAGCGAGGTCGCGTCGGCGGGGATCTGCTCGGCGTTGATGTACTTGGCCACCAGCCCCTTGAGCTGCTCCAGCTGCGGGCCGTCGGCCAGGTGCATCAGGTTGTTGACCGCATCGGCCCACTCGGTCGCGCCGATCTCCTTGACCGTGACGCTGCCGCCGCTGGCCTCGGCCACCGCTGTCAGGTAGGCATGCAGCTTCACCGTCCCGGGCGTGGCCACCACCACCGGCCGCGCGCCGCCCTCGGTGACGATCTTGGGCGCGGTCTGCATGATCAGGTTGACCACCTTGGCCTGGTGGGTGCCGGCCAGCGCCTCCGGAAACGCGGTGCAGGCGGTGTTGCAGGCGAACAGGTCGACCGCGCCCTTGGCCTTCTGCGCCGCGACCACGCCGGCGTGGACCAGGTTCACCAGGTCGCCGCGCTCGCGCCCGCCGTAGGTGCCGGCGGCATGGTCGGTAAAGGCCACCACCTGCACCGCCTTGCCGGTCATGGCAAAGGTGTGGCGCGCGATGTTCTGCGCAGCCAGCAGGCCGCCGTTGCTGGAATCGAAGGCGGTGATGACGATCGCATCGTCCTGCACGCGGATGCCGAAGTCGGCCGGGTCGATCCCTTCGGGCAGGAAGCGCCGCTGGATGCCCTCGAACAGCTGCGCCATGTCCAGGCCCGCGGGCAGGCGCTCGGCCGCCTTCTGCAGCAGCTCGTAGACGCCCTTCTGCACGGTCTTGTCGTAGCCGCGCACGCTGGTGGCACCGACTTCCAGCGTGACGCCGTCGCGCGCCTTGTGGCGCGCCATGGTGTCGAGCAGCGCGCCCACGGTTTCCACGCTGGGCATGCCGCTGTCGCGGCCCAGCGCGCGCTGCAGGCCGAAGCCGATCGCCTGCGCCGCCAGGTTGGAGTTCATGCCCGTCACCAGGTGGTCGGCGCCGACGTCGGACCAGCTGTCGGCCAGCTGCTCGGTCACCGCCATGTCGCGCAGCAAGCGGTCGCGCGCGGCGCGCATGCCGGCCTCGTTGCCGTGGTCGCCCACGGCAATGGTGACCATGTCGGCCATGTCGTTGGCGTCGATCAGCAACTGGTCGAGCATGGCATTGCCGCGCACCCGCTCGCCGTTCTGCAGCCGGTACTCGTTGTTGGTGTTGCGCCCGGCCACTTCCACCGCCACCACCGCCTGCGGCTTGTGCATCGCCAGCAGCGCGCGCGACTGGCGCCCGGCGCTGGCAAAGTCCCTGGCCGAGAAGGTCTCGACGCGCGCATTGGGCTGGTTCAAATCCTGGCGCAGCATCTGGCGCAGCGTGCGCGCATGGGCGCGGTCGGTGACATAGACCACGTCCTTGCCCAGCGAGGCCAGGTAGGCGCCGAGCGAGGCCGCCCCGACCGGGCCGTTGGTCTCGGCGCGGCCATGGGCGGTCAGCGGGCCGGTGACGATCATCACCGAGTCCAGGTCCGCCAGCGCGCGCGCGGCCATCTCGGCGCCGTAGGGCACGCCGATGTTCTCCATGCTGCCGTCGATCCACAGCACATTGTCCAGCGGCGAGATCGCGTTCTGCCGCAGCGACATGCGCGCGGGCGCTTCGGCCCCATCGGCATGCGCCACCGCCGCGGGGCCGTGGCTCACCGTGCGGCGCTGCACGCCGCCCTCGCCGTCGCCCGACGGGTGGCGCGGCGCGCGCGCCAGCGCCGGCGTGCCGGTGGCGGTGCGGCGGCGCGAGGCCGGCACGGGCGCGTCGGCGCGGGTGCTGCCGCTGCGCTCGCCCGACGGGTTGCGCGCGGCGGACTCCGTCGCGTAGCGCGCCATGGCCCGGTTCATGGCACGGTCCATCATGCCGTGGATCACACGTTCCTGCAGGATCGTGCCGCGCGTGACCGCCATGTCGAAGGCCGCGGCGCTGCCGCGCCTGACCGCTTGCCAGGGCGTGAGCCGGTGCGGCGGGGGCAGGCCATGCGACGGGGTGGTGCCGCCCTCGCTCGTCGGCCTGCCGCCGTTGCCGCGCTCGGAGGTCGCGGGCCTGGCCGCGCCGGTAGCGGGTTCGCCGTCGGCCTGCTTGCCCGAGCGGCCGGACTGGCCATCGGCGTCGGTGCGCGCGGGCGGCTGGCCCTCGGCGTCGCGGCCGGCCGGGCCGCGGCGCGTGGTGGGCCGCGTCGCGGCTGGCACGCCATAGCCGTCGCGGAACTCCCCCAGCGCTTCCGGTGTCGCACCACGCCCCGGATTGCCGGTGCCGGCCGCGTCGCCCGCGGCGGCGCCGCGCGCACGCATGGCCGCCTGGTAGCCGTCGCGCACGGATTCGCCAATGCGCTTCTGCGCGGCGAACGGCAGCATCTGCGTGGCGCCCATCAGCAGCATGGCGCCGTTCTGCAACTTCTCCGAAACGCTCATCTCGCTCCCATGCTCGGCGAACATGGCGGCCTGCTGCAGGGTCTGCACGCCACCGATGCCGAAGCCCACGCCATTGAGCACGCGGCTGGCGCTGCCGTAATGGCCGGCGCTGTGGGTCAGCATGCCGCCCGCCATCTGGCGCAGCGGGTTGGTGCTGCCGGCCAGCCGGGTGCCGGCGTTCATCGCCAGCGCGCCGGTCTTGGCCAGGCCCATGCCGCCCATGCCCGCCAGCGAGCCGGCCACGTTGAGCCACTGCGCCATCGCTTCCTGGCTGGCGAAGGGATTGACCGAGCGGCCATGGTCCGCAATGTTGTCCAGCGCGGCCCACGAGGTGCCGATGCCGTACCCCATGCTGCCCACCATGCCGACCCAGGCCGCTGCCACCAGCGGCGTCAGCGCGCCGCCCGAGGCCACCACCAGCACCCCGCCCGCGAGCGCGCCGACCGCGGCCGCGCCCAGGTTGATCCAGCCCCACCTCTTCTCGCTGTCGGTGACGATATGCGCGTCCATCGCAGCGTAGTCGACGTGGCCGTCGCGGCCCAGGTCCAGGTTCTCGGCAAAGTACACCATGCCCTTGTCGGAGAGCAGGTTGTTCTCCTGGAAATCGCGCTTCGCGTCCAGCTCTTCCTTGCCGTAGACGGCGCCCTGGTCGTCCACCCACAAGGTCTTGCCGTCCTTGCCCTCGAACTCGAACACCGCGGTCTGGTACGGCACCCCGCCGGGACCGGCCACGTACATCGGGATCGCCTTGACCGTGGTGCCGGCCTTGGCGTCGGCGGCGATCTGTTCGCGGATCGCGTTGGCGTCGCCCTGCGGCGCGCCCAGGGCGATGGCCTCGGACAGCCCCTTCTCGTCCGAGGCCTTCGCGCTGAGTTCTTCCTTGCGCATCGCCAGGCTGTCGAAGGTCTGGCGCAGGATCTCGTCCTTGTCGAGTTCGAAGCGCTGGTTGGCTTCCTTCGCCTCATCGGTGCCGGCGTAGTCCTCGCTGCCGCGTTGCACCGCGTTGCGCAGGTAGACGTCGGACATCACCGGCGCGTCCTTGCTCGACTTCAGCGACTGCTCGAACGCCGCCGACAGCCCGATGTGGCCCTTGGCGGCCGCGTCCTGGGCCCCGCCGTAGATGCGTCCCTGGCGCGACGAGCCGCCCTGGTTCATCATCATCAGCATGCTGACCTCGTTGTCGCGGTCGGTCAGCCAGCTGGCCGTGCCGGTCGCGGCCGGGGCCGTGCCAGGCTTCGCCTGCGGGTTGCGCGCGTGATACCCGGCATCGGCCGCATCGACCACCGCCGACAGGCCGTGGTAGAAGTCGTCCCAGTCGTTGTATCCGGGCGACTGGCTGTTGTTGCGCCCGGTCCAGTCGTTGCTGTACTCGGTCTTCACCGTATCGAGCAGCGTGCCGGCGTCTTCCTCGATCAGGTGCGGCGCCACTTCCTGCAGGTACACGCCCACCTTGTCGGCGTACATCTTTTCCTGGCCGATGATGGGCCGGCCCTCGTCATCGTGGGTCTTGTTCTTCAGGTCCTTGTCCATCGACGCTTCAATCTGCGCCTTGAACAGGTCGCCGCTGAAGCGGTCGTTGTGCACGTCGACGTAAAGCTGGCGTTCCTCGGGCGTCTGCGCGGCATCCGCGCCGGACTTGCGGATCTGCAGCGCGCCGGTGACGTCGCCGCTGTCCAGCTTCTGGTCGATGCCGCGGGTCATGGCGTCCACCCGCAGCGGCACCGAGCCCTCCATGAAGCCGAGCATCCGGTTCAGGCCGCTGGCGGCCTGGTCGCGCTCGGCCTGGCTGAGCTTGGGGTCCTCGCTGCGCGCCTTGAGCTGCTCGACGGTGTAGCCGAGCAGGCCTTTCTCGGCGATGCCCTTGTCGTAGGCGATCCGGGCCGGATCGGTCGCCGGCAGGTCGGGGGCCGGAACCAGGCTGTCCGCGCCCAGCGCCTTGTACATGACGTAGCCGGCCGGGTTGTGTTCCATCAGCGCGCGCTCGGCCTGCGGCAGGTCGCGCGGCGTGGTGGAGTTGGGATCGGTCTTGGCCTCGGGATCCAGCGTCAGCCCCTGCGCCTGCGCCATCGCCAGCGTGGTGGGGTCGTTCTGCGCCAGCTTGCGCTCGAAGTCGGTGGACGGCGTCAGGTGCTCCATCTCGCCGGCGATGCGTCCGCGCAGGTCGACCCGGTCGATCAGCTGGCCCATGCCGCCTTCGGTGCCGTAGCGCGCCTTCAGGTCCTGCACCGCCTGCTGGCGATAGCTGTCCGGCACCTTGACGCCCTTTCCGGACGCCAGCGCCTGCAGCTGCGCGTCGGCGTCGCTGACCTTGCCGTTGGCCAGGGTCAGGTCGTACGAGCGATCCGCCATCGAGATGGTGCGGTCGTGCGGATTGTTGCGCAGGTCCTTCAGGGCCTGATTGGCGTCCTGCTGGTAGGCGTTCGCCGCGACCGTGTCGATCTCTTTCTGCATGGCGGCGAGGAAGGTCTCCTCGGCCTTTACCCGTTCCTGCTGTGCCTGCTGATGCGCGTCGCGCGCGGCCACCAGTTCATCGTCGGCCTCGAGCTCGAAGCGCCGGATGCCGCCGGGAATCTTCAGGTAGGCGGCCTGTTCTTCGTCGACCCTGGCGGCGGCCTGCTGCTCTTTTTCCTGCGCCAGCACCACGTTGAAGCGTGCGCCCTGGGTGTCGCGCGCCTCCTGCGTGCTCTCGTTCTTCAGGAATTGCGTCTTGGTCTCGTCGATATTCAGCGCGACATTGGGATCGTCATAGCGCTTGCGGATCTCCTCGGCCTTGGCCTCGACCGCGGCCTTGACATCCCCGCCGGTGGCCGCGGCGTTGTTGGCGGCCACGCGCAGCTCGTTCTGCGCGCCGCCCATCACGTTGCCATACTTCAGGCCCAGCGGCTGCCACTGCTTGTCGGTCATGGCGCGGCCGTCGAGGTCGGCCACGACCTTGTCATAGGCGTCCTGCGCTTCTTGCTGCCAGCCATCGGTCAGCGCCCTGGCATCGCTTTCCTTCTTCTTGCGGGCTTCCTCGGCGGGGTCGGTCCTGGGCTTCTCGGGCGCCGGCGCATCGACCTGCATCGCGCGGGGTGCCTGCACGCCCGTGGTGCTGGTGGTGTAAAGCGCCGGCGTCACCGCGAGCGCCTGCGGCTTGTCCGGCTGGTCGGCGGGTTTCGCCTGCGGGTCTTGCTGCGTCTGCTGGGTTTGCTGCGACTGTTGCGCCTGCTGGGTGTTCTGGGTGTCCTGCTGGCGCTGGGTCTCGCGCGCCTCGGCTGCGCGCTGGGCACGCTCGGCGGCTTCGCGGGCGGCCCGTTCGGCGGCCTCGCGCGCGGCTTCGGCTGCGGCGCGGGCCGCGGCCTCGGCGGCCGCGCGCGCGGCGGCCCGGATGGCATCCATGAAATCCAGCATGACGCAAGTCTCCTGGCGACGCCGGCGCCTGCCGGCAGGTCAGACGGTTGCCGATGCCCTGGCACGCGGCCGGGTCACGGGCAGGCCGCGGGCATCATGCGCGCCGATTCTGCGCGCGTCGGCGGCGCAGGCCAACTATGGGAATTCGTAGGCCCGCGGCTGCCGGGGGAGCTGCCGGCAAACTACAGCCGGTTGTTGTCGAGGTCGGTCACCAGCATGCAGCCCGGCGCGTGGGTGATGCAGATCTCGGGCCGCGCCTCGCGGATCACCGCCTGCGGCGTGACGCCGCAGGCCCAGAACACCGGGATTTCATCGGCGTCGAGCGGCACCGCGTCGCCGTAGTCGGGCGACTCGATATCCTCGATGCCGATCAGCCGCGGGTCGCCGATATGCACGGGCGCGCCATGCACGTCGGGATAGCGCGCGGTGATCTCGGTGGCCAGGATCGCGTCGGCGGCCCTGAGCGGGCGCATCGACACCACCAGCTTGCCCGACAGCCGGCCCGCCGGGCGGGTCTCGATCGCGGTGCGGTACATGGCGACGTTGCGGCCCAGGTTGATGTGCTTGAGCGGCACATTGGCCGCCAGCAGCGCCTGCTCGAACGAGAACGAGCAGCCGATGGCAAAGGCGACGAAGTCATCGCGCCACAACTCGGTGATGCCGGTGGTCTCGTGGTAGGCGTTGCCGTCGCGGTAGACCCGGTACATCGGCACGTCGGTACGGATGTCGACGTCGCGCCCGAGGTTGCGGAACACCGGGTCGCCCGGGTCGGTCACGTCGATCAGCGGGCAGGCCTTGCGGTTGAGCGCGCAGAACTGCAGGAAGTCATAGGCCCAGTCGCGCGTCAGGATCACGATATTGGCCTGCACGTGGCCGCGCGCCAGGCCGCTGGTGTGGCCGCGGTAGCGGCCCGCGCGGATCAGCTGGCGCAGTGCGGCGGGGTCTTCGGGCAGGAGCGAGGCGGCGTGCTGGAGCGGCTGGTTCATGGTCGGCAGGCGGGCGCCGGGCGGCGCGCAAAGTCGGGTTGACCTGCCGATTCTGGGCGCGCGCCGGCGCTGGCGTCCAACAAATCTTTCGGATCGAGCGCGATAAAGGAATCCGATGACTACGAGCCCGCGTGGGGCGTCGCGGCGGGCGCCTGCACCGGCACCGCCATGTCCTCGCCGACCTCGGCGCAGAACTCCGCCACCACACCGGTGGCCAGCCCCACGATCGACTCGTTGACCTCCAGCCCCGCGCCGATGCGCCACGAGGCGACGATATCGAGCGCGGGCGGATGGTTCTCCACGTCGACCACCGACAGCGTGCCCTCGGCCAGCTCCTTGCGCACCAGTGCCGGCGGCACCGCGCCGATGCCGAAGCCGTCGCCGATCAGCCGCGTCATCGCCGCCACCGAGTTCACGCAGTTGATGCGCGGCGAGGCCACGCCGTTCAGGTGGAACAGGCTCAGGATGTCCTGGTGCGGGCGCGAGTTCTTGACGAAGGTGATGACGCGCTCGGCGGCCAGTTCATCGAGCGAGGCATAGGGCCGGTCGCAGGCGGAACCGGTGGCGACGATCCAGCGGATCGGGTAGCGCGCCAGTTCGACATTGCGCACCGTTTCCAGCCGCAGCAGGTCGGTCTGGAAGATCACGTCGAGATAGCCCTTCTGCAGCTGGTCGCACAGGTTCAGCGCGGCATCGGCGGTCAGCTCAATCTCCAGCGCCGGGTAGGCCTGCATCGCGCGCTTGACCACGGTGGAGAGCCAGGTATGGATGACGGAGTCCATCGCGCCGATGCGCACCCGCCCTGCAATGGCGCGCGAACGGTCCAGCGACTGCCGCATATGGTGCATGGTGTTTACCATCTTCTCGGCATACTCCAGCACCCGCTGGCCCTCCGGCGTCAGCGTGACACCGCGCGAATCGCGCAGGAACAGCTTGACCCCCAGGTCCTCTTCCAGCACGGCGATGCGGCTGGAGATCGAGGCCTGCGTGCTGAACAGTTTCTCCGCGGTCAGCCGGAAGCTGCGCAGGCGGGCCACCCAGACAAAGGTTTCGAGAAAGCGCAGGTTCATGGGCGATGGATAGGGGACGGTCGCTGCGGCGGCGCATCAAGACAGGCGCCGAGCCACCGAATCTACGCGATGACACGGTGGCAAACAAGCGTTTGACAGCGGCGCTCGGTAGCGTGCCATGCTGCCGCGCAGCATGGCCGGCGCGCCGCGCTCACGCCCCCAGCGGCGACGGCTGCGACGGCGTCGGCGGCTGGCGCGGCGGGATCAGTGCAGGGCCGCGCGCGGCGTCCTCTTCGGCCTCATGCTGCGCCGCTTCCGCCTGCGCCTTCATGCGCTGCAGCGCGGCCAGCATGTCGTCGCCCAGCGCCGCCGGATACTCCGCGCGCGCGCCGTCGGGCACGGCCGACGGGTCCAGCCACATCTGCCAGGTCACGCGCGTGGTGCCCACGCCCTGCCCCGGCGCGGCCTGCAGCCGACCGCGCGTATGGCTGGAGAGCTTGCGGTAGCTGTAGGAGTACGGCCCCTTGTCGGTCAGCACGTCGACCGCCGGCAGGCCGCCGGCCTTGTGGGCCATGCGGCGTACCGTGCCCGGGCTGCCACTGCCCAGCACCACGCGGCAGTCCTTGTAGACGGTGTCCCACTCCGGCACCGCGCAGTAGCCGCCGGCCAGCTGC
The DNA here is from genome assembly GCF_014191175.1 of Cupriavidus alkaliphilus. Lineage (NCBI taxonomy): Bacteria > Pseudomonadati > Pseudomonadota > Betaproteobacteria > Burkholderiales > Burkholderiaceae > Cupriavidus > Cupriavidus alkaliphilus. Next base: position 582,385 of record NZ_JACHWE010000002.1, read on the forward strand.
CAGACGCGCGCCGGATCGGCCAGCACCTCGACCGAGCGCTCCACGGGGATCAGCTGCGCGTGCGCCGGCGCCTGCCACGCCAGCAGCAGCGCGGGCACGGCGAGCCGGAGCGTGGACAGGGTCAGTCTGGCAAGAGTCGACATAGGCAAGGCGGCACGCGCGCGGTCGGGGCAATGGGTGCAAGCCTAGCCGAGCGCGGCGGCGCGTGCCATTACCGAAGGCTCGTAGCGGGCGCGCGTGCGGTCCCGGTCTACGGGTTTCCGTAGGGCCGTGGCCAACCCGCATGCGCTGGCGCGCCGTATGCTTATGCCCTCGCGGGTCCGGGCCCGCGCGCGCCGCCGGGGCATCGGGGAAAACCCGCGGCCCGTGGCGATGGCGCCACGGGCCGGAACGGCGCCAGCCGCGCATTTACGGGCTTTCAGCACAGGAATCAATTTTTCTTATCGGCCGCCGCCCGAAAAACTAGTTGGACGCGGGCTGCCGTGCCTTTCAAGAATGCAGTCAGCGGGCGCACCGCAGGACGCGCTGCAACCGCGCACCGCCGCGCCATCGATACGCGCCAGCGGGTAGCCGGCAACGCATGCCGGGACCACAAGGCAAGCGCCGCGCACCACGCGCGCTGCCACGGCCGAGCCAGACATCGCACGAGAGGAATGCATGGAAACGCAGATTGGCAGTATCCAGAGCCCCCAGCCATCATCGCCCGCCAACGCCGAGGCAGCACCGTCGCGCGGCTTTTTCTCCTGGTACCGCGACATCACCGCCAATGAGCGCCGCACCTTCTGGAGCTGCAAGGTCGGCTATGCGCTCGACGCCATGGACACGCAGTTCCTGAGCTTCGTCATCCCCACGCTGATCGCCACCTGGGGCATCAGCCGCGCCGACGCGGGCTTTATCGGCACTGCCACGCTGCTGACTTCCGCCGCGGGCGGCTGGGTCGCCGGCATCCTGTCCGACCGCATCGGCCGGGTGCGCACGTTGCAGCTGACCATCCTGTGGTTTGCCTTCTTCACCTTCCTGTGCGGGCTGGCGCAGACCTATGAACAGCTGCTGGTGGCGCGCGCGCTGATGGGCTTCGGCTTCGGCGGCGAATGGACCGCCGGCGCAGTGCTGATCGGCGAAGCCATCCGCGCGCAGGACCGCGGCAAGGCCGTGGGCATGGTCCAGGCCGGCTGGGCCGTGGGCTGGGGGCTGGCGGCGCTGCTCTATGCGCTGGTGTTCTCGCTGCTGCCCGCCGAGACCGCATGGCGCGTGCTGTTCCTGATCGGGCTGCTGCCGGCGGTGTTCGTGATCGTGCTGCGCCGCCTGGTCAAGGAACCCGAGGTCTATACCGAGCACAAGGCACGCGAGGCGCAGGCCAGCGAAAAGACCTCGTTCGCAGCGATCTTCTCGCCGCGCCTGCTCAGCATCACGCTGCGCGCGGCGCTGCTGACCACCGGCGCGCAGGGGGGCTACTACGCCATCACCACCTGGCTGCCGACCTTCCTCAAGACCGAGCGCGGCCTGACCGTGCTGGGCACCGGCGGCTACCTGGCGATGGTGATCGTCGGCTCCTATATCGGCTATGTCACCAGCGCCTACCTGACCGACCGCATCGGCCGCAAGCGCAACTTCATCCTGTTCGCGCTGGGCTCGATGACGATCGCGCTGGCCTACACGCACATCCCCGTCAACGACACCGTGATGCTGCTGCTGGGCTTCCCGCTGGGCTTCTTTGCCTCGGGCATCTTCGCCGGCATGGGCGCGTTCCTGACCGAACTGTTCCCGACCAGCGTGCGCGGCTCGGGCCAGGGCTTCTGCTACAACGTGGGCCGTGCCATCGGCGCGTTCTTCCCGTTCCTGATCGGCCATGTCAGCCAGCAGATGTCGCTGGGCCACGCCATCGGCATCTTCGCCGCGGCCGCGTATGGCGTGCTGATCCTGGCCGCGCTGACGTTGCCGGAAACGCGCGGCAAGGCACTGGAAGCGTAGGGCGCAAAATGACACCGCCGCGGCCGTGCGCCGCGGCTCGCGTACAGCACAATAAAAATCACGGCAGCCCCACGCGGGGCCTGCCCAGTTTTCTTCCGACGGGAATCGGGTCAGCAGTATGTCGGGCTTGCCAGCTCGACGGCAATGCAGCGCAGCCGCGATACGCGCTGGCGATGGCCAGGCTCCGTGCAGTATCGGCGGACCGCCACGACCGGCATGACGCGCCGCGCCCCGCAGTGCCGCCGCGCAGGCCAGCCCCATTTGCGCGCGTGGACCGGCTCACAAGGCCGTGGTCGCACGCCAAGACTCGTTGTCGGAGGCCTACATGATCAAAGATGTGGAAGTCGTGCCGTACCGTGACGCGGGGGCGTCCGGGCATGGCACCGCAGCAACCACCGCACGCCCCACGGCCCGCCCGGCCACCGCGCCTGGCGCCGCCCCGGCACTGGTGGCCAACAACGGCATCAAGGTATTCGGCGAGCGCCACCTGGTGCCGGTCAGGCAGCGCGTGCGCCACGGCGCCACCCCCGGCCTGGTGACAGCGCTGCAGGCCGAGCCGACCCACGAAGGCCGCAGCGCCGTGATGCAGTCCGCCATCCGCGCCATCGGCTTCGACTGGCTGGGCTACGCCACCGCGGCCCATGTCGGCGGGCAGCTGCAGCCACGCACCTTCTTTGAAAGCTATTCCCCCCCGGGCTGGCGCGAGCGCTATTTCCGCGAGCGCTACTACGAGATCGATCCGCGCACCCCGCAACCCGGCACCTTCTGCCTGCCCACCGTGTGGGATGCCGACGACCTGGCGCAGACGCCGCTGGGCAACGTGCCGCCGCTGCGCCGGCGCCGCTTCCTGGAAGACCTGCGCGACGCCGGCGTGCGCAGCGGCATCTTCCTCAACCTGCCGATGCCGGGCAACAGCGAGTTCGTGCTGATCAGCTTTATGTCAGGCATCGAGAGCCGGCGCTGGATCGGCGACTCCGTGGTGGGCCAGGCCCTGGCAACGGGGCTGGCGCTGCACGAGTTCCTGACCTGCCACGTCGAAATCCCCGCATTTGCCGGGCGCCATCGCGAAGGCCTGTCGGACGTGCAGCGCGATATCCTTGCCTGCCTGGCGCAGGGGCTGTCGGACAAGGAGATCGCGCGGCGCATGGACATGTCGATCTTCAACGTCGACTACCACATGCGCCGGCTGCGCAGCCATTTCGGCGTGCGCAACCGGGTGCAGCTGGCCAGCGCGGCAACGCTGCTGCGGCCGCCGGGCGCGCCACTGTCGGTGGACAGGGAAAAGGATGCCGAAGGCGTGATCGCGGCGTAGTTTTCTGTCGTTGGCGTTGGCGTTGGCTCGACCGCCTGTGTACGCCCTCTCCCGCTTGCGGGAGAGGGTTGGGGAGAGGGGAGAAAACCTGCAGCGCTCAGTGTCCCCCACCCAGTCTCACTCTCCCTTCGCCCACCGCATCAGCTCCGCCACCCGCTCGAACAACGTCCGATCGATATACCGGTCCAGCGGCACGTTCAGGTACAGGCGCTGCGCCAGGTCCGAATCAAAGGCCGACGGCACCAGGTAGTCCGCCGCGGCCTGGCGGATGCGTGCCGCCACCTGGCCGCTGCCCTTGGCCACCACGCGCGGCAGCGTGCCGGGGCCGTCGTAGCGCAGCGCCACCGCGTACTGGGTGGAATACACCACCGCGGTCGACACCCGCACCCGCTCGCTGACGCCGAAGAACGCGGCCTCGAAGAACGCGGCGCGGCGGCGCCCGGCCATAATCGGATCGCCCTGGGTCTCCTTGTACTCGCGGCGGTACTCGTCGACGCTCATGCGCTGGCGCTTCATGAACTGGTGGCGCTCGTGCACGTAGTCCACCACGGCCATCACGAGGTAGATCACCGCGGCCCAGCAGCACATGCGCAGGATGATGTAGGCGACCAGCAGCAGGATTTCCGCGGGGCGGGCATAGCCGGTGCGCACGCCATCCTCGATCGCGCCCAGCGCCAGCACGTAGACCAGCCCCGCCAGCAGCAGGATCTTGACCAGGATCTTGGCCAGGTTCACCAGGTTGCGCACCGCGAACATGCGCTTCAGGCCCTCGGCCGGGTTCAGCCGCGCCAGGTCTGGCTTGATCTGCTCGAACGCCACCAGTGGCCCCACCTGCAGGAACGCGCCGACGATGCCGCACACCAGCGCCAGGCCGACGATCGGCAGCACGCCCATCAGCAGGAAGCGCGCCGCGGCCTCGCCCAGCACCAGCATCTGCTGGTCGGCCAGGTGCTGCGGCACGCTGCCCATGGCGCTGTGCCACAGGGCCTGGAACAGCCGCACGAAATAGCGGCCCAGCAGCCACAGCCCCGCCAGCACGCCGAGGAACACCACCGCCGAGGTGACGTCGCTGCTGCGCGGCACTTCGCCGCGCTTGCGCGCCTCGTCCAGCTTGCGGCGGGTCGCCTCGAGGTTCTTTTCGCTGTCGCTCATCTGGGGTCGATATGCCGCGTCGCTGCTAGGATGGCGCGCCCCGGCGCAGCATCTCGATCAGGATATTGTCCGGGCGCAGGAAGCCCTGCAGCGTATCGACCATCACCGCCAGCATCAGCACCAGCATCAGGAAGGCCACCGAGATCTTGACCGGCTGCGCGAACTGGAACACGTCGAACTGCGGCACGAAGCGCGCGATCAGCGCAAAGCCCAGCTCGACGATCACCAGCAGCAGCAGGATCGGCGCGGCCAGCTTGACCACCCACGAAAACAGCGTGCCGGCGTAGAGGTTGGCAAAGCCCATCGACGCCAGCGACATCTCCGGCCCGAACGACATCACCGGCCAGAACGCGAACGACTCCACGATCACGCCGGTCATGGCGATAAAGCCGCCGAACGCCGCGAACAGCGCGATGCCGAAGTGCGACAGCAGGTTCTCCATGGGCCCGTCCTCCTGCTGCGTCACCGGGTCGAAGAAGGTCGCATTGCCCGAGCCGGTCTGGAAGTCGATCAGCTCGCCGATCATCTGCAGCGCGACGAAGAACAGCCCGAACGCCATCCCCAGCAGCAGCCCGATAAAGGCCTCCTTGAAGATCAGCACCAGCCACAGGCCACCGGCGACCGCGTCCAGGTCGATGCGCGCGCCCGGCGACACGAACAGCGCGATCGCCAGCACGATGCCGTTGCGCGCCACCCCGGGAATGGCCTGCTGCGACAGGAACGGCAGCACCGTAAACGCCGTCAGCAGCCGCGGCATCACCATCACGATCGGCATGATGACCTCGCGCCCCCACTGGAACAGCAAGGCGGGATCGAGCAGATCGCCCTGCATCTCAGGCCTGCCGCGCGTCGTGCCGGCCAGCGTGCCAGCTGCGCGCAGCGGCTTCGTCGATGGCCTCGTCCTCGCGCCGCCCGGCGCCGGCGCGCAGCGCGCGGCGCTCGCGCAGCGCCAGCTCGCGCGCGCCGTCCAGCCGCGCCTGCGCGCGCAGCAGCGCGTGGCGGGCCGCGTCGAAGGCGGCACGCCGCTGCGCCACGTCGTCGAGCACCGCGGCCAGGTTGGCATTGGCCCGGGCGATGCGGGCATCGAAGGCGCTCTGCCAGCCCTGCGCATCGAGCAACCCCGACACCGACACCCCACCCTGCGACGCGCCCTGCCGCAGGCGTTCGATGAACGCCGCGCGCTCGGCCAGCGCGGCCTGCACCGCCTGCTGCGCGGCCTCGGCCTGCTGCAGCCCCGCCAGCACCTGCGCGCGGTGCTGCTGCAGCGCGCGCAGCGCGTCTTCCTGGCGGCGCTGGCGCACCGCCTCGAGCTGGCCCAGGCGCGGGTCGGCGCCGCCGCCCGTCATCGCGCGGCTCCGGCAAGCGGCGCGGGCTCGCGCACGCGCAGCGCCTGCGCCAGCTTGTCGACGGCGCCGGCAAAGGTATCGAGCCGCGCCGCCGGCTGCGCCAGGTAGGCGCGGATATCCGGCATCGCCGCCACGGCGGCGTCGGCGACGGGGTCGGCGCCGGGCCGGTATTCGCCGATCTGCAGCAGCAGCTCCAGCTCCTGGTACCGGGCCAGCAGCTGGCGCAGCCGCGCCGCGTCGCGCGCGTGCGCGCCGGCCACCACCTGCGGCATCACCCGGCTGACCGACTGCAGCACGTCCACCGGCGGATACTGGCCGGCGCTGGCCAGCTTGCGCGACAGCACGATATGGCCATCGAGGATGGAGCGCACCTCTTCGGCGATGGGGTCGCTGTCGTCCTCGCCTTCGGTCAGCACCGTATACGCCGCGGTGATCGAGCCCTGCACGCCGGTGCCGGCTCGCTCCAGCAGCTGCGGCAGCATCGAGAACACCGACGGCGGATAGCTGCGCCGGGTCGGCGGCTCGCCGCTGGCCAGGCCGATCTCGCGCTGCGCGCGCGCCAGCCGCGTCAGCGAATCGACCAGCAGCAGCACGCGCTTGCCCTGGTCGCGGAAATGCTCGGCAATCGCGGTGGCGGTATAGGCGCAGCGCACGCGCTCCATCGGCGAGCGGTCCGAGGTCGACACCACCAGCACCGTGCGCGCCATGCCGTCGGGGCCCAGGTTGTACTCGATAAACTCGCGCACCTCGCGGCCGCGCTCGCCCACCAGCGCGACCACGTTGACATCGCTGGACGCGCCTCGCGCCAGCATCCCGAGCAAGGTGCTCTTGCCCACGCCGGGCGGCGCGAAGATGCCTACGCGCTGGCCCTCGCCCAGCGTCAGCAGGCCATCGATGGCGCGCACACCGGTGGCCAGCGGCTCGCGGATCAGCCGGCGCGTGAGCGGGTCGGGGGGCTCGTTGTCCACCGGCACGCGCGCCACGCCATCGAGCGCGCCCTTGCCGTCGATGGGCTCGCCCAGCGCGTCAAGCACGCGCCCAAGCAGCGCGGCGCCGGCCGGGCACTGGTGGCCATGGGCGGAGGGGATTACCTCGGTCAGCGCCGAGACGCCGGTGGTGCGCCCCAGCGGCGTGAGCAGCGCGGTCTGCTGCACGAAGCCGACCACCTCGGCCAGCAGCGGCGGCTCGCCGGGCGTGACCAGCTGGCACAGCTCGCCCACATGGGCCTGGATGCCGGTGGCGTTGATCAGCATCCCCACCGCCTTGCTGACGCGCCCGCGCATCGCCACCGGCGTGAAATGCTCGAACGCGCGTTCCAGGTCAGCGGCGGCATGCTGCAGCGCGGCTTCGATATCGGTGGCGGGGAGTTCGGTGGACATGGGTATCGACGTAGGGATCAGCCCGCCCGCAGCCGGCGCGCAAAGGCTTCAAGCTGGGCCTGCAGGCCCACTTCCATGGAGCCCGAGGGAGTCTGGATTCGGCATGCATCGGGTTCCAGCCCCGGTTCGACCACCACGTTGGCGCGGCGCGGCCACTCCTGGGTCTCGGCCAGACGGTCGAGCAGGCTGCGCACCGCCTGCTCGCGGCCCAGCGGGATCTGGATGGTGATGAAGGGCTCGGCCCGCACCAGCGCCTCGACGCGCTGCAGCGCCACCTCCAGGATGATGTCGGGGTCGAGCTCACCGGCAATCTGCTGCACCGCCTTCATCACGATCTCGGCCATGGTGCGGCGCATTGCGCCCAGCTGGCGCTCGGCCTCGGCGGCGGTGCTGACCTGCGCCGCGGCGTGGTCGGCGTGCGCGCGCGCCCAGCCTTCGCGGTAGCCGTGCTGGCGGCGCTCCTCGGCCTCGCGCTGCGCTTCGCTGCGGATGTGCATGGCCTCGCTGCGCGCGGACTCGATCACCGCGGCGGCGTCGAGCAAGGCGGCATACTCGGCCTCCTTGAGCACCTTGCGCTCGGACAGCAGCTGCAGGTTTTCGCTGGTGATCAGAAAAGCCAGTGCCATGCCGGGAACCGTTCAGGGATCAGGTTGAGCCGCAACAGTTCGCGCAGCTGCGCGGACTGCGCCGGGGTCAGCGGTGCCGGCGACAGGGCCGCCAGCCGCCGCGGAAACTTGCGCCGCAGCGCCTGCAGCAGCGCCTCGTGCGGCGCGTGTGGCGCCTCGGCGGCCAAGAGCCCGCACAGCAGCCGATAGCCGCGCTCGGCCATCAGCCGGCCGGCGCCGGCAGGATGCGCGCGCAGCGGCGCCAGGTTCATCGGCAGCGCCGGCAGCGCCGGCACGCGCTTCAGGATAAAGGCCACCGCGTGGCGGTCGAGCCGGCGCGCGGCACGGCGCATCGCGCGCGGCGCGCTGCCGAGCAGCGGCGCCGCCAGGGCACCGGGCAGCGGCCCGATGCTGTCGGCCAGCTGCGCCGGCAGCATGCGGCGCTCGCTGGCAAAGCCCGCTTGGTGCACCGCCAGGCCCAGCCACCAGGCCAGCAGGCGCAGGTCGCTGCGCGGCATCAGCACCAGCCGCGCCAGCGAGGGCGGCGCCTCGAGCAGATGGTGGATCACGCCATCACGGGCGGCGTCCGCGCCCGCCAGGCCCAGCGGCTGCGCCAGCACGTCGGCGGCGGCGGGCCCGAAGCGGTCCGCGCGGCGCCACGCCAGCGGCCAGTCGGCCGGCAGCCAGCTGGGGTGCAGGTGCGCCAGCGGCCGCTGCGCCAGGTCCGCCACCGCGCGCGCCAGCGCCGGGTCCGGCAATGCCGGCGGCGCCGGCGCGAGTGCGGCGGCCAGCGCGCCGGGCAGGTAGGCGCCAGGCACGGCCCCGGGGGCGGCAACGGTGGCTAGCGGCGTCAATTCGCGCTCCGCGGCGCGCCGCGCCGCTGCGGCCAGCGCAGCACGCCGCGCTGCCATGCCACCACGGCCGCCACCGCCAGTGCAATCGCCACCGCCGCGCCCACCGCGAGCGCGGCGAAGCGTCCGACTGCAAAGCCTGCCGCCGGCCCGGGTGCGCCCGCCTGCGGCGCGAACGGGCGCGCCTCGACCAGCGACAGCGACACGTTGTCGTGGGTCACGCCTTCGATGCTGTGCGCCACCATGTCCTTGACGGTGGGCACCAGCAGGCGCAGGTCGGTATCGGCGCGGTGCTTGATGAACACCGCCGCCGACGACGGCCGGATCTTGTCCGAGAGCGGATCGGTGGCGGGGATCACCACATGCACGCGCGCGGTGACCACGCCGTCGATATTGCGCAGCGTCTCCGACAGCTCCTGCGACAGCGCGAAGATGTAGCGCATGCGCTCTTCGGTGGGGGTCGCCACCAGCCCCTGCTTCTGGAACACCTGCCCCAGCGAGGCAAAGCGTTCGCCCGGCAGGCCTTCGCTACGCAGGATCTCCAGCGCGGCAGGCAGTTGCGATTCCTCGACGCGCACGCGCCACTGGCCCTCGCCCGTGCCGCCGCTGGTGTCGGCGCGCGCCTTTTCCGCGTCGATGCCCTCGGCGGTCAGCGCGGCCAGCACCTGGTTGGCCTCGGGTTCGTTCAGCGACGCGTACAGGTCGACCTTGCATGCGGCCAGCGCCAACGCCATCAGCGCCGGCGCCAGGCGGGCCGCGCGCGCAAGGCGCCGGCACAGCGGAGGCGTGGACATCATTGCTGGTTCTTCAGCAGGCTGTTGAACAGGTTGGTGCCGGCGCTGCCGATGCTGGAGGTCACGTGGATCGACGAGAACAGCTCCAGCGACTGCGTCTGCAGCAGCATGGCCTGGTAGACCACCTCGCTGGTGCTGCCCTCGTAGATCGACGCAAACATGCCGTCGCGCAGTTCCTGCAGGCGTGCGGCCTGGCGCGCCGATTCCTCGCCGGCCGAGACATAGCTGGCGCGGATGGCGTTGCCGAGCGTGGTCGAAGTCGGGTCTGCCGCCTGGGTCACGTGCGCGGTGCGCGAGCCGTCGGCGGCGCGGCCCTGCTGGACCATCTGCGCAAATTGCCGGGCATCGGCCGGGTCGGGCTGCGCGGCGGGGGCCGCGGCCGGCGACTGGTGCGCGGCGACGGTGGCGCTGTCGGGCGCGGCGCCGGCGGCGGGGGCGGCGGCAATGGCGGCGGTAGGGTCCATCATGGCTCTCCTTGCAAAGCGTTGGGGCGCCCCGGCATGCCGGGGCGCACGGCAGGCCTGCCGTCAGTTGGTGCGCGAGGTCTGCTTGACGTCCTGCATCGCGCCCTGGACCAGGTTGGCCTTCTGCGTGTTGTGGGCCATCTCGCTGCTGACCACCGCGTTCTGGCGCGTCAGCGTGTCCTGCAGGCCCAGGATGTTCACCGAGAACTCCTGCGCTTTCTGCTGGATTTCCTGCATCTTGGCATTGAGGTCGACTTCAGCCATGACAATCTCCTTCAGGTAGGTTGGCGTCATACACCTGCCCTCCGGGGGCAAGCGGCATCTGCGCCCGCGGGCGCAAATCCTGTGGCACGGCGCGCGGTTGTGCCGTCATCGCCGTGCCTGCGGCGGCACCGGGCTGTCCTTCAGCACCACGCCGTCCGCGTCGATCCGTTCGATCTCGGCGCCGTTCTTCAGCACCGCCCCTTCGAAATAGCGCGCGCCGTTGGCCAGCTGCACCGAGCGCGTGCCGTTGCCGTCCTCGGTAATGCTGACCACGCGCGCGGGAAACACGCCCTGCCAGTTCTCCATGTGGCCGTCGCGCACCTGCCGGCGCCGGCTCTCGGCGCTCTCGCGGTAATCGATCTTGTCGGACACCAGCACCCCCGGGTGCAGGTCCTCGATCACGCGCCGCACCTTGTCGCGCCCGTGCACCGGATCCGCGGTGCCGCTCAGCAGCACCCGGCCCTGGCCCTGGTAGGCGATGCCCACGCCGGGCTCGTCGAGATAGCGCTGGATATGCTCGATCAGGTCGTCGGCCGAGCGCACCTGCTGCTGCACGCCGCGGCCGAACGGCGCCAGCGCCTGCACGATGCGCTGCCGGTCCACGCGCGAATTGACGAAGCCCTTGACCGTGACCGTGCCGTTGGGCAGCGACACCACCTCCAGCTCCGGATAAGCGGCCACGGTCTTGCGCACCGCCGCGGGGTCCGCCTGCTGGGTGCGCGGCGCCAGCCCGGCGTTGGCATAGGTGGCGGCGAGCCAGCCGGCGCCGACCAGCCCCACCACGCCGGCCACGCCCAGTGCCGCCAGCAGCGCGCGCCCGGGCCGGCGCCCGCCCTGCTGCTGCGCGTCGGCATCGCGCGCGGCGCGCCGCCCGGATTCGGCCCAGGCAAAGAGCGTGTCGGTGGCCTCCGACATGCCCGGCTGCGCGCGCAGCAGTTCCACGTCGAGCGCGCCGATGGTGAGGATGTCGCCGCCCGCCAGTGCGAACGCGCGCTGCGTGGTGGCGCGGCCATTGACGTTGACCGCGGCCTCGCCGACGCGCTCGGCCGACACCGCCAGCTCGCCCACGTTCAGCACCAGGTGGCGCGGCTGCACCTCGGCGCCGGGCACGCTGATGTCCACGTCCGCCGCGGTGCCGAGTACATTGGCGCCGCGCCGCAGCGTGACCTGGCGGCCGTAGACGTCGCCGCCGAGAAAGCGCAGGGTCCAGCCCGAAGCTTGAGAATCGCGCAGGTCGGCCATCAGCTCATCCCCGGGATCACCAGGCGCGGCGTCAGCAGGTAGAAGCGCTCCATGTTGTTCTGGCGCTTCTCCTGGTACTTGAACAGGTTGCCGATGATCGGCACATCCTGCAGCAGCGGCACGCCGGACGAGGCGTTTACCTTTTCTTCGGTGGTGTAGCCGGCGATCAGCAGGCTCTTGCCCTCTTCCACCATCGCCTGCGTGGTGATGGAGCGGCGCCGCACCACCGGAATGCGGTCGACGGTCTCGCCCGACAGGTTGCCGTCGGCGATGTCGATGGTCAGCATCACCGCGCGGCTCTGCTGCTCGTCGACCACCAGCGGGGTCACGCGCACCGCTGTGCCGGCGGTGACGTTGAACAGGCCCGCATCCTGGAAACCGTCGACGCGCACATAGAATTCCTGCAGGTTCTCCAGCGCGGCCTCGGTGTTGTCCAGCGTCAGCACCTTGGGCCGCGCGACGAAGTTGGCCTGCCCGCGCTCGGCCAGCGCCTTTACGCGCGTGAGCAGGTAGCGGGTCACGTCGCTGCCGATGGCGCCGGTGAACTGCAGGCCGCTGCCGATGGTCGCGGCGGTGGTGCCGGCCTCGTTGGCGAGATTGCCGAAGCTCAGGCCGGCGTTGCCGTTGCCGCCGCCGAGTTGCAGGTCGATATGGCGCGTATGCAGGCGCCAGTCCACACCCAGGCTGTCCAGGTCGGCCTGGCTGATGTCCATGATGGTGACCTCGATCTCCACCAGCCGCGGCTTGACGTCGAGCGATTCGATCAGGCGCCGGTACTGCGCCATCTTGTCCGGGGTGTCGCGCACGATCACCGCATTGAGGCGGGTATCGGCCTGGAACTGCGGCAACTGGCCGCTGCCCCAGTTGTTCTGCATGCCCAGACCCAGGCCGACGCCACCGCCGCCCATGGCATCGAGCATCTGCGACGGGTCGGCGCTGGGGATGCCCATGCCGCCCCCGCCGCCCTCGCCCATGCGCAGCTGGGCCTGGCGCGTGGCGCCGCGGCTGGTGCCCAGGCTGGGGCCGGTGCCGGTGGCCAGGGTGCGGTTGCGTCCGTACAGGTTGCGCAGCACCGTGACCACGCCGGGGACGGTCATCTCCTTGCCGGCGCGGTTGATGCGGAAATCCGAGGCCCACGAGTACTTGAGCGGGAACAGCTGGATCTCGGCGCGTTCGTCGGCGATGGAGCGGTCGTCCACCGCGCGCACCGCGGCGCGCACGGTCTCGACATAGCGCTTGGGGCCCGACACCATCAGCGTGCCTTCCGCGTCGTTGATGGTGATGGGATAGCGCGAATCGGGCACCTGCATGCGCTCGAGCGAATCGCGCAGGCGCGCGCCCGAGCCGCGCGCGATCGGCAGCACCTCGCTGCGCGCCTCGCTGGCGACGTCGATATACAGCAGCGAACCGTCGTAGTAGTAGGTCAGGCCGAACATCGAGCACACGCTCTTGAGCACGTGCTGCGCGGATTCATTGAACTTGCCGCTGATGGTCCCTTCCACCTTGGGATCGATCACCGCGGTGGTGCCCTGCGAGGCCGTCAGCTCGCGCAGGAAGTCGGCCAGCCGCTTGTCGCTGGCCGAGGCCTGGAACGGCTTGTTGGGCCAGCGCAGGTCCGCCGCGCGCGCAGCCTGGGTGCCGCACAGCAGCGCGCCCGCCAGGCACAGCAGCGCCGCCGCGGTGCGCCATGGCCGCCGTGGCGGGCATGGGCGCCATGCCGGCGGGCGCGTGGCGCGGCCAGTCGATCCGTGTTCCCCGTGGTGCCCCAGCATCATGTCAGTTTGCTTGTCCGTTGGTCCTGCGTGATTGCCTGCGCATCGATTTCTCCTTACAGGAAGGTCAGCATGGTCTGCAGCGCGCGTTGCGCGAAGCGCATCACCTCGCCGCCCAGCCAGCCCCCCAGCAGAACCAGCGACACCAGCACCGCGATCAGCCGCGCCGAGGTGCCGATGCTCTGGTCCTGGATCTGCGTCACTGCCTGCAGCACCGCCACCACCAGCGCCACCAGCGTGCCGATCAGCACCACCGGCAGCGTGACCCACAGCACCACCAGCAGCGCCTGGCGCGTGATGTCGAGGATGGTGTCGGCGCCCATCTCACTCTCCGGCCGGGTTCTGGATCCAGCCCACCGGCACCAGCGTCACGTCTTCATCGACCTCCTGGTACGACAGCACCGGGATGCGCGGCGCGACCGGCTCGATCAGCCGCTTGATATAGCGGCGCACGTCGACGCTGACCACCACCACCACGCGCGCGGCGCCCGCTCCACCACCCGCGCCCGCCGCGCCTGCCTTCTCCGCGGCCTTCTCCAGCAGCACGCGCAGCTGCTCGCGGATATCGCGCGTGACGTCATGGCTGAGCAGCAGCAGGTTGCCGCGCGCTGCCTTCTCGATCGCGCCCTGCACGCGGGCTTCCAGCGCGGGCTCGAACAGCACCGCGTCCAGCGAGCGGTTGGCGCCGACATGGCGGCTGGTGATCAGGCGACCCAGGTCCACGCGCACCAGCTCGGTCAGCGCGATCGCATCGGTTTCCTTGGGTGCCCAGGTGACCAGGCTTTCGAAAATGGTGCGCAGGTTGCGGATCGGCACGCCCTCCTGCAGCAGCCGTCGCAGCACGTCGGTAATGCGCTGCAGCGGCACCACGCGCGCCAGCTCCATCACCAGGTCCGGCGCCTCGGCCTGGATCACGTGGATCATCGACTGCACGTCCTGGATGCCCAGCAGCGGCGCCGCATGCTGCTTGATCACCGCGCCCACGTGCACCGCCAGCACCTCCTCGCACGACAGCGTGCGCACGCCGTCGGCGGCGCCAGGCTCGGCCGGCACCCACACCACTTCCTGGAACGGGCCGAACGGCGCGCCGGTCTCGGCCACGCCCTGGTCCACGCGCGCCCGGGCACCGGGCTCCAGCAGCCGCTTGCCGGGGCGCAGCACGCCGCCGGAAGCCACCACGTCCTGCACGCGGATGGCATACGCATCGCGCTCGGCCAGCGCGCGGTGCTGGATGCGCAGGCGCGGGAACACCATGCCCAGCTCGGCCTCGACCTCTCCCTTGGCGGTGGTCATGCGTTGCTCGAACAGCCGCAGGTCGATGCGCCCGCGCAGCGCTTCGTCCAGCTCCAGCGCCAGCGCCGGCGCCACCGCGGCCTGGGTCCCGGCCGCCGCCGCGCCCTCGTCCGCATCGGCCATCTCGATCCAGGTGACGGTGCCGGTGCTGCGCTGCGCGCGGCGCAGCAGCAGGTAGCCGCCGCCGGCCACCACCAGCGCCATCAGCCCGAAGGTCCACTTGGGAAAGCCCGGCACCACCGCGAACACCGCGATGGCAAGCCCCGATACCACCAGCGCCTTGGGCTGGGCCAGGATCTGCTTGCCGATGACCTCACCCAGGTTGGGCGAGCGGCTGCGCTCTTCATCGGACGAGACCCGGGTGATCACCACCCCGGCCGCGATCGAGACCAGCAGCGACGGGATCTGCGACACCATGCCGTCGCCGATGGTAAGGATGGCATAGCGCTGCAGGGCCTCGCCGATGCTCATGTCTTTCATCAGCGTGCCGATGGTGATGCCCGCCAGGATATTGACCAGCGCGATCACCACGCCGGCGATGGCGTCGCCCTTGACGAACTTCATCGCGCCGTCCATGGCGCCGTGCAGCTGGCATTCCTGCTCCAGCGCACGGCGGCGCTCCTGCGCCTGGCCGGCGGTGATGGTGCCGGCGCGCACGTCGGCGTCGATGCTCATCTGCTTGCCCGGCATCGCGTCCAGCGCAAAGCGCGCGCCCACCTCGGCGACGCGCTCCGAGCCCTTGGCGATGACTATGAACTGCACGATGGCGATGATCAGGAACACCACGCCGCCCACCACCACGTTATTGCCGACGATCAGCTTGCCGAAGGTATCGATGATGTGGCCCGCGTCGGCATGCAGCAGGATCAGCTTGGTCGAGGCGATGTTCAGCGACAGCCGGAACAGCGTGGTGAACAGCAGCAGCGACGGGAACGTCGACAGCGACAGCGCCGACGGGATATAGGTAGCGACGATCAGCAGGGTCAGGCTCATGCCCAGGTTGATCGTCAGCAGCAGGTCCAGCAGGAAGGTCGGCAGCGGCAGCACGAACAGCGCGATCACGGCAAACAGCAGCAGCGTCAGCGCCAGGTCTGACTGGCGCGACGCCGCCGCCGCCATCTGCTGCAGCCCCGGCGCGCCCGGGCCAAGGCCGCGCGGGAACGCTGGGAGGTTTGCCGGGAGTTTCGCCATCGTCCTTGCCGGTGGGATCAGTGGGCGCAGTGTATGGCCGCCTCCGCACAGCCACCAGTACCGAGGATTCGTAGCGCGCGCCGCACATCCGGCGCGCGCGGCCGGCGCCCGGCGGTTTTGGGCGCGGGCCTACAAGGCCTCGTAGTGGACGTGGCTGCACCCCGCTGCTTATCGTTGCGTCTCGAGCAACCGAGCCGCCCAACATGTCTTCCGTCCTGCCTCGTCCTGGCCGCGACCCGTCCGCGCAGGCGCCCGCCGCGGCGCCGCGCGGCAGCGCCATGCGCGTGCTGGTGCACGGCGCCGCCGCGGCGGCACGGCTGGCCACGGCGGGCCTCGATGCCACGCCGGCGCTGCCGCATATGGAGCCCGATACCGCGCGGCTGTCCGGCTGGCTGGCCTGCCGCGCGGCCGCCGTGCCGGTGCGGGCGGGAGGCCACGACTGGCAACTGCGTTTTGTCCCCGCCGACCCGGAGATCGTGGCGCGGCCCGGAGCCGGCTATGCCTTCACCCTCGGCAGCGGCCAGGGCGTGCTGCGCTGGGATGTGCCCAGCGAACGCCTGCTGCTGGGGGTCCCTGGCGCGGCCGAAGCGCTGCCCGCATTGCTGCGCCACGCGCTGATGGCGGACGCGCTGGCCGAAGCAGTGGCGGCACTGGGCCATGTCGTGCCCGACGCCTTCAACTGGCAGCCCGAAGGGGCCCGTGCGCAGCCATTGGCCGCGGCCCATGCCTTTGGCTTCGAGTTGCGGCGCGACGCACCGCCGGCGCGGCTGCGCGGCACGCTGCAGCTGGACCAGCCCGAACGGCTCGCGGCGCTGCCCGCGGGGGTGCCCGCGCAGGCGCCGGCGTGGATGGAGCGTCTGCCGGTGCCGGTCGCGGTGCGCATCGGCACCACGCGGCTGGCGCTGGGCGAGATGCACGGCATCGAGCCCGGCGACATCGTCGGCATCGACGACTGGCATTCGCAAGGCAGCGCGCTGGTGGTGCGCTGTACCACCGGGCGCCACGGCCCGGACTGGACCGCGCTGGCCGAGGGCCGGCGCCTGGTGGTGCAGGCCGGCGCCGGCAGTACGGATGTTTCAAACGGAGCGCATATGGAAGAGCATGACCCCGCACGGCAGGCCCAGCCCATTCCCCATCCGGACGCGGCGCAGCCGCCGCTGTCGCGGCTGGACCAGCTGGAGGTGACGCTGCGCTTTGAAGTCGGCGACGTCGCGGTGCCGCTGGCCGAGCTGCGCGCGGTGGCCCCGGGCTATGTGTTCGAGCTGCCGCAGCCGCTCAAGCAGAGCGAGGTGCGCATCGTCGCCAACGGCAACCGCATCGGCACCGGCACCCTGATCGCGGTCGGCAACCGGCTGGGCGTGCGCATCACCACCTTCGCCGGCGGCGACGCATGAATCGCGGCAGGCCGCCCTCTCCCGTTCCGCCCCGGTGCATGCGATGAACAGCGGACTCTACAATCCGGTCCTGATCCTGACCATCATCCTGACGTTCGGCATTGCGCCTTTCGTCGCGCTGATGGTGACCAGCTATACCAAGCTGGTGATCGTGTTCGGCCTGCTGCGCGCCGCGCTGGGGCTGCAGCAGGTTCCGCCGAACATGGTCCTGAACGGGATAGCCATCATCCTGACCGCCTACATCATGGCGCCGATCGGCTCCGACGCCTTCGACGCCATCAAGCGTCGCGCCGACGCCAACGCCGCCTTCAACGTCAACGACGTGGTCACCGTCTACGACGCCGTCAGCGGCCCGCTCAAGGAATTCCTGGTCAAGCACACCGAGGAGCGCAACCGCACCTTCTTCGTCCAGTCCGCCAAGCGCATCTGGCCCGAGGGCCGCGCCGACGACCTCAAGTCCGACGACATGATGGTGCTGATCCCCAGCTTCACGCTGTCGGAGCTGACGCGGGCGTTCCAGATCGGCTTCGTGGTCTACCTGGTATTCGTGGTGGTAGACCTGATCGTTGCCGCCATCCTGCTGGCGCTGGGCATGTCGATGGTGGCGCCGACCACGATCTCGGTGCCGTTCAAGCTGCTGCTGTTCGTGATGCTGGAGGGGTGGACGCAGCTGATCCAGGGGCTGGTGCTGTCGTACCGCTGAGGGTGGTTCGATGACGGCATGCCCGCCGTGCCGTCCACCGCGTCAGCGCGCCGCTGCGTTGAAATGCCGGCGGATCAGCCAGTCGAGCGACAGCGCCCCGGCGCCCCGGGCCAGCAGCACCAGCAGCATCGCCGCCCACTGGATATGCGTGGGCCATGCCTGCGGATAGACCAGCAACTGGATCGACGCGATCATGCCAAGCAGTATCAGCGCCACCGGGCGGGTTGCCAGGCCGAGTATCAGCAGCACGGGTGCGGTCAGTTCAACGGATACCGCCAGGGAGGCGCCCAGCTCCGGCGACAGCAGCGGCAGCCGATATTCCTCCCGGAACAGCTCCACCGCCGTTGCCCAGTTGGCCAGCTTGGCCATGGCCGAATTCCAGAACACGGTGGCAACCGCGAGCCGCAAGGGAATCGCCAGGACTGTGTACGGTATGCGATCGAGCCGATCCACCAAGCGCTGCACGCGCGCGGCAAGGGTGACGGAGGCGCGGGGGGAGGACGCGGCGTGTGTCATGGCGAATGCTCCGGGATGGGCACATCAGCGGCCCGGGCCGGGCCGAAGCCGATAAAGCAGCCGGCCGACAACAGCCACGCCAGCCACGCGTGCGCGTCCGCCGCAGGCACGGGGTCGAGCGCGGCGTGCAGTGGCTGCCCGGCCAGCAAGGCCGCCGTGAATTGCCATTGCCACGCGCCGAGCCGGGCGACGTCGATGCCGTCCGGCGTGCGGCGCACCAGCAGCCGGACCGCGCCCGCAGCCGGGTCGATGCGCGCCAGCGCGTTGTCGTCGCGGTTCAGCACCGCGCGCCAGATGGCATCGACGGGAAACGCGGCATGTACCAGCCGCACCGCGGGATGCGGCAGGAAGTGCATGGCGCCGGCTGCGGAAAGGTCGGATTCAGCCAGGCGGCGCAGATCGAGCGGCGTGGCGTCCGGCGCGTGCAAGACCGTACTCACGGCCCATTCCAGCCGGGCGACGTCAGGCAGGTAGTCGATTGCGGCCGCCTCCGGCAGGCGCGCCAGGCATGCCGCGAACGCCTCGCCGTACGCATCCAGCCATGCGCTGTGCGGGGCAGACTGGCCGATGAACAGCCGGGCCGCGCCCTCAAAGAACTCGGTGCCTACCAGCGCCTGGATGGCTGGATAAGTCAGGCGCAGCGCGCCTACCAGCGTGTTGGTGGCGGTGTTCCGGTAGATGCCCAGGCGCGCCTGCGGCGCCAGCCCGTCCGCGACCACGTGCGCCAAGGCTCCGCCGGTGGCAGCATTACCCAGTTCCTGGGCGAACGCGCGCTGCAGCTCAAGCAGTGAGGGTTGGTCGGATGGCATGCTGCGTTTTCTCTAGTGCCGCCTGAGCGATATGCGCTTCGCCCATCAGCACATCGAGCGGCGGCACGTCCGTATCCCATTCGATCAGCGTCGGCACCGGGCCGAAGCGCCCAAGCGCCGCCGCGTAGAGCGCCCACACCGCCGGTGCCACGCGCGAGCCGTGATCGTCGATGCGCAGGACCTGCCCGTTGCCGAGTTCCCGCACGCTGTGGCCCGCCAGATGGATTTCGCCGATGGCGGCCGGAACCAGCGCATGCAGGTATGTCAGGGCGTCCCATCCATGATTGCAGGAGCTGACATAGATATTGTTGACGTCGCAAAGGATGCCGCAGCCGGTGCGCCGCCCCACTTCGGCGAGAAATTCCCACTCGGGAATGGTCGAGTGGCGATACTGCAGATAGGTCGACGGATTCTCGATCAGGATGCGGCGTCGCAGTGCATCCTGGACCTGGTCGACATGCCGGCATACCACGGCAAGCGCCTCCTCGGTCATCGGCAATGGCAACAGGTCGGCAAGATATGTGCCGCCGGTAGCGCTCCAGGACAGATGCTCCGACACCAGCCCGGGCTCGAACCGTTCAACCACCTTGCGCACCCGCGCCAGATGCACCGGGTCGAGCCCGTCTGCACTGCCCAGCGACAGGCCAACGCCGTGCAGCGACAGCGCGTAGTCCCGGCGAATGGCGTCGAGGCAGCCCGGCATGCGGCCACCGCCCATGTAGTTCTCCGTATGCACCTCGAACCAGGCCACTGCCGGGCGTTCCTCCACCACCGCCTGATGGTGCCGGAAGCGCAATCCGATCCCGACGCGCGGCGGGATCGGGCCCAGCCCGCGTGGCTGGGCGGTGGCCGCAGCAGCCATGGCGCCGGGCCTCAGGAGGCCTTCAGCTTGCCGCCCTGGATCTTGCTGCAATCGCCGGCGGGCAGCAACACGAAGGATTTGGCATCGCGTGCCTGCGTGGCTTGCCCCGCGCAGGAATGCGCACCTTCCGCGCAGTCGTTCCTGGCCACGGCATTGATGCCATAGCACTTCTCCAGCTTGTTCTTTTCCATCCTCGCCATGTTGTCCTTCACGACCTGGGGCGTCGCGCCCGCGTCCTTCGTGGCTTGCGCTTGCGCGGGCGCGGTGACCATGGCAAGCGCCAGCCCCAGGGCAGACGACAAGGTGGATGCGGCCAATGCATGCTTGTTCATCTCGCATTCTCCTGACGGTTGCGGCCCGGATCCGGAGCCGTGTCAGGAGATTCGGCCCCGCGCGACGAAAGGTTACGCCTCGCCGGAAAAATTAACCGGGCGACAAGCGGGCCGCCATGAAGCAGAATTCAGGCATGTCTTCCCAAGCCGACCGCTCGCATCGCCAGGGCCACCATGCCGGCGGCAAGCCGGGCCTGGCGCACGCCACGGACGATGCGGCGGTTCCTGGCCCGTTGTCCGGGCCGGCGTGCCGCCCGGACGGCACGCCGGACTGGTCGGCCATGATGGCCCGCGCACAGGCAGGCGACCGCGCGGCGTATCGCTGCCTGCTCGAAGGCATCACCCCGTACATCCGCGCGCTGGCCATGCGGCAGGTCCGCAATCATGGAGATATCGAGGACATCGTGCAGGATGTGCTGCTCACGATTCACGCCGTGCGCCACACCTACGACCCGGCACGCCCGTTCGGTCCATGGCTGGTGGCCATTGCCCGCCGGCGCATTATCGACAGCCTGCGCCGGCGGGCACGTACCAGTGCGCGCGAAACGCCGCTCGGCACGGAAGCGGAAACCGTTTCCGACCTCGGCGCGAACCTTCAGGAAATGGCATTGGACGCGCGTGCGCTGCACGACGCGGTCGACTGTCTGCCTGCCGGACAGCGCGAGGCGCTGCGCATGCTGAAACTAGAGGAAATGTCATTGAAAGAGGCCGCCGCCGCCAGCGGCATGTCGGTCGGCGCGCTGAAGGTGGCCACCCATCGCGCCCTGAAGACGCTGCGCAAACTGTTCGAATCCGAAGGTAGCAAGCCGTGAGAGACACCGATGACCTGATCGAGTCGCTGGTGGCCGACGCCAATCCGGTTCGCCGCTTGCACCGGCCCTGGGTGCGGGTGGTGTGCTGGGCGTTCCTGGCTGCGCTGTTGCTGGCGCTGGTCATGCTCGTGAATGGCGTGCGGCCAGACCTTGCGCTGAAGTTCCGGCAGCCGGTGTTCGCGCTCAGCATTGCAGCCGCCATCGTCACCGGCATCCTGGCCGCGGCGGCCGCATTCATCGCCAGCGTGCCGGGTCGCTCGCGCCGCTGGCTGTGGTTGCCGCTACCATCGCTGGCCGTCTGGATGGGGACCATCGGTTACGGCTGTCTCACCAACTGGGTGGAGATCGGGCCGGCAGGCGTATCGCCCGGCGAGACCGCGCGCTGCTTCGCAACGCTGGTGATGATCAGCACGCCGCTGGCCATTGCCCTGGCGGCGATGTTGCGCCATGTCGCACGCCTCTCGCCTGCGCCGGTGGCGATGTGCGCGGGCCTTGCCGTTGCCGCCTTCGCGGCTGCGAGCCTGCTACTCGTTCATCCGCTGGAGGCCAGCGCGATGGTCTTGTTGTGGAATCTGGGTGTCGCGCTGCTGTTTGTCGGTGCCGGCGGCCTGTCTGGACATCGGACGGTCGCGCGAATGGCGCAACCCTGACTGCCCCGCAAACGTCATTTGGGCTTCCCGAACATGACATGGGTTCTGACTCAGGCACCATCAAGACGGTGTGATCGTGTCCTCATCCCTGCTTCCGGAGCTAGCCCTTCACGTCAAACGACTCGTGATACTTGACCACACCCGAGGGCACGTGCGGGCCGAACGCAATGGCTTGAAAGTATTCCGCCGGAACTCCGGGTAGCACGAGCGACGACTGTGTTGAGAATCCAAAGCGGGAATAGTAGGCCGGTTCCCCGAGGACTACGCAACCTTGCGCGCCGGACTGTCTCAGGCGATCCAGGGCCGCACGGATGAGTTGCGAGCCCACCCCCATGCCTTGATGCGCAGGCATGACAGATACCGGACCAAGTCCGTACCATTGCGCATTGCCGTCCGAGATGTCGACGCGGGAAATGGCGACATGGCCGACAACCTTGCCGGACAGTTCCGCGACAAGCGAGATCTGCAACTGTCCCGCCGCCCTCAGGGCCGCGATGATCAGTTGTTCCGTGCCACTGGAGTGGGGAGCGACGGCGAAGGCCGCCTGTGTCACCTGGGTAATGGCGTGTGCGTCGTCCGGACGCTCGCTCCTGATCAGGATCGCATCAAACTTGGTCATTCGGTTTCCTAAGATGGCTACGCGCAATGCCATCAGTATGGGCCGCTCCCTGCATGAAGAAGTCCAGGGCTGTGCAAAGCTCGTCTTCCAGGCGCACGTCGGCGCCGCTCAGCCAGGTCATGACGGCACCCAGGTACAGGAAATGCAGATAGTGCGCCAGGCGCCCGGCCGCCGTATCGGACCGGATCTCTCCAGCCTGCTGTGCCTGCTCGATCAGTAGCACGTACAAGGGAAGCATGTCCGAACTGGCCTGCTGCTCCATTCCATCACGCACTTGCTGGAAGCGGAAGCGGATATACGGCGCCGCATACTGGCGATGGTGTTCCCACCAGCTGGCCGAGCCATGCCACAGCGTTGCCACGCGTGCGACGAAGGATTCCCGACTCAGAACGTAGTCCTCCACCACCGCTTGCAGATCCTGCTCGAGCTCGTTGTGCATCCAGTGCACCAGTACTGCCTCTTTGACGGGGAAGTGGTTGTAGAGCGTTCCTCTTGCAACATCCGCCTCTGCTGCGATCTGTTCCATCGTGACCCCTTCATATCCGTCGCGTTCAAATAACGTGTGCGCGGCAGCAGCGATGCGGTCGCGCGTCTGCTTTCTTTTGCGGGCAATCCGGTCGTCTTCGCTCATTGCAGTTGCGGCTGAATTGGACAATGTCTAATATTGTACAGTGTACAATATTGCAGGGGAAGTCGTTGATGCGCGCAAGGAAAGAATTTCCCACGGTAGTCATCGGAGCGGGGCTGTCAGGATTGGCCGCTGCGCTTTCGCTATCCCGTCGCGGCATCCCGGTGATGGTCGTGGAGGCGCAGAAGAGCGCGGGCGGATGCTGCTCGACCGAGGTGTCCGACGGATATACCTTCAACAATGGCGCGGTATACGTGGCCGTGCCTTCATTGCTTCATGCTGCCTTCGGACGCCTGGGCCTCAGCTTCGATGACGAAGTCGAACTCGTCCGCATAGCAAAGCCCCACGCTACTTATCTGGCCAATGGCACCGCCGTGCACCTTTCAACAGCGGAGCACTCGTATATGGAAGGGGCCAGCCACCACCGTCGGACGCAGGCGCTGCGAGACGGGCTGGCCCGGCTACGGGACGACTGGCGCCCGATCTACGGAACCTTGGTCCGCGACGTGCTTCCAGCAGAACCCTCGCTGTTACGTACCGTCGGCAAACTCTGGAGACATCTGCCGCGAATGGGCGGGCATGTAAATGGCTTGATCGCGTCGTATTTTCCGGATGGGGACCTGCAAGCTGCCGTCGCGTCCACGTTGCTCTACACAGGCCTTGCACCCGACCGGCTCCCCGCGACACAGATCATTGGCTTGCTGGCCTTGCTGGAGGAAGGATTCCACCTGCCGCGCGGCGGCATGGGAGCCATCAGTGCTGCGCTGCTGCGGCACCTGCGGAGTCAATCCGTCGCAGTGCGCTTTGGTACCGGGGTCAGGGAAATCGCCGTCACGGACGGCCGGGTGGATGGCGTTGTGCTGACCGACGGGGAACGCATCCCGACCTCGCACGTCGTCGCCACGTGTTCGGGATTGGGTGTGGTGAAGGATCTGCTGCGTGCCACCGACATCCCGCGAAGCTTGGCCGTCAAGGCGGACAAGGCGCCGTTGTCACACAGAGCGATCTCCATCCAGATCGGATATTCCGGTGCTGCGGCAGCAGACGCGTTCATCGTCAACCATGTACCGGCGATGGAAAAACAAGGCGCGATGCACGTCCTGACATCCGATGTCCCGCAATGGATCTCGTACACACAGCCTACTCAAGTTCTCCCCGAACTGGCGCCTGGGGGCAGGCATATCATTGAGTTTTACGCGCCCGCTGGCGATATTCGCTCAGTATCTGAATGGAATCAGGCATGGAGCGATTCGGCACTGGAGAGATACCTGGACGCGTTGCAGAAGCGAGTCCCCGGCATCGCCATCGAAACGACCCGCGTGCTCGATCCGCAGGACTTTGCCCGGCAACGACAATTGTATGAAGGTGCGCTGTATGGAATTGCCCCGGGTGCTCCACCCCACCGATTCCTCCCGCATCGGACACCGGTCAGCGGGCTATACCTGGGCGGACAAACGACGTTCCCGGGCTATGGCGTGCCCTCGGCAATTCTGTCTGGCATACAGTCCGCGGAGTCGCTGTTTGCAGACTTGTCTCGGTCAGGCTGACTTCATTCTCCAGGGAGCGCCGGGTGGCGTCAGCCAGGAAGCAGCACAGGACTACGATGCCTTGGGGCCGGGCGGCCGCAACCGCCCGGCAGCCAACCGCTCCGATTCCCTCACGCCGCCACCGCCCTCACGTCCGCCACCTCCCCCTCATGCGTATGGTCCACCACCGCCACCTTGGCCAGCTGCAGCGCCCGCACGCGCTGCCCGGGCAGGCCGAAGCTGCGCGCCAGTTCGTCGGTACGCAGCGCGGGCAGCGGCTTGCGGCGGTCCAGGCCGGCAAAGCGGTACTGGTTGTAGAGCGCCCATGACAGCAGCACGATGCCGTTGAACAACCCCACCAGCACGTAGACCGTGAGCGTGCCCATGGTAGGCAGCAGCGCGGCCCAGAACGGCACGCCGGGGCCGGCGGAGGCTTCGTGCAGGATGGCGCGGATGCCGCTCGCGCCGAGGTAGAAGAAGCCGGCCCAGGCCAGCGCCGTGAGCAGCGCGTCGAACAGCCAGCGCAGGCGCGAGCCGCGGGTGCGGATGATCATGCTTTCGGGTTTCATGACGACCTCATGGTGTGGATGCCCCGGTCGGGGCTGGTCCAGCGCGCGCGCTGGCGCCGGGTCTTGAGCATGACCTTGGGGAAGGCCAGCAGCGTGGTCAGCATCCCGACCATCCAGTACGCCAGCGGATACCAGATGATCCAGTACAGCGTGCGCGCCAGGCGCGGCTCGTAGCGGCGGTCGATCAGCACGCTCAGCCCGAACTGCAGCAGGCACACGGCGGCCAGCACCATGCCGGTAAAGCCCGGCGGCATCAGCTTCTGGATGCGGATATTGGCCGGCAGCTCGATGAAATGCCCCAGCGCCCACAGCAGGATCGACATGGCGAAGGCAAAGGCCCAGCCCGCCGACAGGCAGTACTCCGCCATCAGCGGCCACAGCCGGCGATGGCGCCAGATCCAGATCGAGCGCACGTTCTTCATGAACACCTCGGCCCCGCCCTGGGCCCAGCGCAGCCGCTGCTTGAGCAGGCCGCGCACGGTCTCGGGCATCAGGATCCAGCACAGCGCGCGCGGTTCGTAGAAGATCGACCAGTGGTCGCGCTGCAGCTTCCAGCTGATGTCGATGTCCTCGGTGATCATGTCCAGGCTCCAGTAGCCCACGCGGTCCAGCGCGCGGCGCCGGAACGCGGCGACCACGCCCGAGACGGTGAAGACCTGGCCGTAGACGCGCTGGGTGCGCTTGATCAGGCCGATGATCGACGAGAACTCGCCGACCTGGATCCGCCCCACCAGCGTCGAGCGGGTACGGATGCGCGGGTTGCCGGTGACCGCGCCCACGCGCGGGTTGGCCACCATCGGCGCGACCAGGTAGGCGGCGGCGTCGGGGTCCAGCGCGGCATCGCCGTCGATGCACACCAGGTATTCGCCGCGCGCGGCCAGCGCGCCCATGCGCAGCGCCATGGCCTTGCCCTGGTTATGCGCCAGGTGCACCACGCGCAGGCGCGGGTGCTGCGCCGCCAGCGCGTCGAGCAAGGCGCCGGTGCCGTCGCGCGAGCCGTCGTTGATGGCGATCACCTCGAAGTGCGGATAGCGCTGCGCCAGCGCTGCCAGCAGGGTGTCCTCGCCGTTCTTTTCCTCGTTGTAGCACGGCACCAGGATCGAGATGAATGGCTGGCCGGGCACCTCGGGCGCCTCGCGTTCGGCGCCCCAGCGCCATTTGCGCTCCCAGTGCCACCAGAAGTACAAACCGCCGGCGATCCACAGGCCGGACATAAACAGCGGATAGAAGAACACAAAGGCCAGCAGCAGGTCACCGGTGGCAAGGGCGGCCAGCGCGAACGGCAGCGCCAGCGCAAGGCACAGGATGACCAGGGCAAACAGTCGTTCGATCATGGTGCGGGGTACCAGGCGTTGGACAGCGCCGGCCGGATTACCTCGAGCCGGGGCTGGTTGTTGTGGAAGTCGTCCGGGTAGTAGCCGAAATTGCGCGCGCCGCGGCGCTGCAGCCGCTGCATCCAGCCGGCCAGCACCGCGCTGTCGACCGGACGGGCCGCGGGGGCGCGCCAGTCGCGCGCCTGCAGCTCGAACACGGTGCGCCGGAGCGCGCCGGGGCGCTGGGCGATGGTATCGACCATGCGGTCGAGCCACGCGTGCTCCTGCCCGGCCGGCACCTGCTCCATGTACGGCATCGCCATCGGCGCGGTCCAGTCGTAGGCGGCGAGGAAGTCGTCCAGGTTCTGCGCGAACCACGCCTCGCTCTGCGGCTGCAGCACCGGCAGCGCGAAGATGTTGCGCGCGGTCTTGATGGCGGGCCCGCGCACCTCGCGCACGCGCGCGGTCAGCGCGTGGGTAAAGTCCACCAGCGCCCTGCTCTTCATGCGGGTCCAGCGCTGCATCTGTTCGGGGCTGGCGCGCAGGTCGGCGATCGAACCGGGCAGGCCCGCGGCGCGATACGCGGCCAGTGCCGGCGCGCTGGCATCCTCGAAATCGCCCAGCAAGGCGTCGTCGTGGAACAGGATGCCGTCGAAGAAGGCGTGGCGCGCCAGGTCTTCATACAGGTCGCCGATGCGGGCCCGGGCTACCGGATCGAACGGCGACAGGCGCCGGTACTGCTTCGGGTCGACCGCCGCCGTGCCGGTGGCCGGATCCCAGCGCGCCACGCGCGCCAGCGACGGCTCGAGGTCGAAGCTCAGCACCGGCATCCACGCGTACACCTTCACGTTGGCGCGGTTGTCGAGCTGCCACGCGACCCGGTTGAACAGGTCGGCGCGCACCGGCAGCCAGCGGTTGGGGAAGTACACCGACTTGACCAGTCCGTCGCCGTCATCGTCGGAGAACGCCTGCAGGAACACGGTGTCGATTTTCAGGTCGGCGATGCGCTGCACCAGCAGGCCCAGGTTGCGTTCGACCTGGGCGGGATCGGGGTCATAGACATAGTCCAGGTCCACGTGCGCCACGCGCATGCCGTTGGGCTCTTCCGTCGCCACCACCGAGCGGGCGAAGTCGCGCAGGCCGGGATCGTCGCTGAGCAGCAGGCGCGCGCCCGACATCAGGCGGTCCACCGTGGCCAGGCCGTCTTCCAGCGTCAGCGCCATCTGGTAGCCGTTCTCGGCGACGATGCGCAGCGCCGCGCCGCCCTCGGCGCCGTACGGCCAGATCCACACGCGCACCGGCTTGCCGGTGACGGCGCGCACCTTGGCGGTGATGCGGGCCACGTCGGCACGCAACCTCTCTTGCTGCGCGGAATCGCTTTCATAGCGGCCGGTGCCGGCATCGAAGGCGCGCACCGCCGCGGCCGGCTCGGTGTTGCCCTGCGGGTTGGCGCGCACCCCGTAGTGCAAGGCATCGGTATGCGCGCCGATTTCCACCAGGCCCGACGCGGCGATCTCGCGCACCTGCTGCCAGTTGAGCAGGCGCTCGCGCGCCGTCGGCGTGCCGCCGAAATCCACCGGCTGTCCCGGCGGGGTATCGAGCCAGCCGCCCACCGGCGCCAGCACGGCCGGCCAGCGGTAGGCCTTCAGGATCGGCAGCACGCGGGTGTAGAAGCTGCGGTAGCCGTCGTCGAAGGTCAGCAGCACCGCGCGCTCGGGCAATGGCGGGCCGCCGCGGCGCGCCGCCAGCACCTGGTCGACCGAGACCGCGCGGTAGCCGTTCTCGCGCAGCCACGCCAGCTGGCCGACCAGGTGGTCGGTGCGCACGCTCAGGTAGGCCTGGTCAGGGTCCTTGTCTTCGACATCGTGATAGGCCAGTACCACCACATGGTTGCGCGGCCACGGCTGCTCGGCAGCCGCGGCGGGGCGCTGGGCCGGTGGCGTGAACACCGGGATGTCCTTGGCACAGGCGGCCAGCAGGCATGCGGCCAGCACCAGCCAGAGCAGGCGGCAGGCGCGCCGCAGGGTTGCGTTCATGGCTTGCATTCCTGTTCAGAAGCGGTAGGTCAGGTCAAAGACGATGCGCAGTTCGCGCTCGCGCTGGCCGTCATAGGGGCGGCTGGTGCCGGTCACGGTGGCGCCGACTTCGAACACGTCGTTGGTGCGCCAGCGCTGGCCGTAGCCCAGCAGCAGGATCGCGCCGGTGCCGAAGCCGCGCTGGCTGTAGGCACCGGTGCCGGCCAGGAACTGCTGCTCCCAGACGGTCTCGTAGCGCCGGTACAGCGTGTGCGTCAGGCGCACCGACGGCAGCACGGTCAGGTCCGAGCGCGGGTTGTAGTACGGCGTGTCGGCGCGGCTGTTGCGCGACGCCCACAGGTCGACCAGCAGGTCGGCCTTCAGGTGCGGCGCGGTATAGAAGCGCTGCACGCCGGACACGCCCGCTTCGAGCCGGTCATTGCCGTCGCTGAAGCGCGACGGCGCCACGGTCAGCATCCATTCGCTGGCTTCGCTGCGGCGCCAGCGCGCGTAGGCCTGCACGGTGTCGGCATAGATGCCGTGCTTGAGCGCCTGCAGCGGCGTGCCGGTCGAGCGCAGCGCCGCCGAGGCGCCCACGCGCCAGCGGTCGTCGATGTCGTAGTCGGCGGCGATGCGGCCGCCCTGGCGTGCGCCCTGGCCATAGCCATGCAGCGACAGCTCGCCCTCGACGGTCAGGTCGCGCACGCGCCATTGCGCGCCGGCGCGCGCCCAGCGGTAATCGACGCGGCCCTCGTCGAAGCGGCCGGTGGCATAGCCGATGCCGCCGAAGGCGCGCCAGTCATAGTTGATCGGCGGCGTGTACAGCGCCGCTTCGATGCCGAAGTTGCCGTTGCCGACCACGGCGCTGTCATTGGCCAGCCCGCGGTAGCCTTCGATGCGCAGCTCGGCCTTGTTGTGGACCTGCCACTCGCGGTCGAGGCGCCGCGCGGTGAGGTCTTCGGGGAAGCGCGCCAGGGTGTCGTCGCGCAACAGCTCGGCCTGGCGCCATTCCTGCAGATCGAGCGCCGCGTGCCCCTGCTGCACCTCCACCGCGAGGCTGCGCGGGGTCTGGGTCTCGGCCAGCTTCAGCTCGCCCTCGGCCGCGCGCGGCCAGCCGCGGGCGCGGTAGACGTCAGCCAGCGCGGCGCGCAGGCCGGAATGGCCGGGCGCCTTGCGCACGAGTTCTTCCAGCTTCTGCTGTGCCGACCCGGTGGCGTCGGCCTGCAGTTCGGCGCGGCTGGCGGTCTGCTCGGCCTGCAGCCACAGGTCGTTGGGCTGGCGCATGGGCTGGCCGCGCACCCAGCGCCAGCGCGGCTGCTCGGCGCTGGCCTGCGCCACGGCCTGCGCGGCGGGATCGAAGGCCTCGGCCTCGGCGTGCGCGTAGTAGAGGCCGGTCTGGGCCTTGAGCCGGGCCTCGGCATCCAGGCCCTGCGGGAAGGCGTCGCGAACCTGGCGGAACAGCGGCGCGGCCTGCTCAGGCTGGCGCAGGTACAGGTAGGCGGCGGCGACATCGCCCAGGGCATAGGCCGGCACCTCGACGCCCTCGGCGCGCAGTGCCTCGTACTCGCTCGCCACCTCCTGCATCCGGACCCGCGCATGCAGCGCGGCGAGGCGGTCGATGCGCGCGCGGCGCAGTTGCGGCGCGGCTGGCGGCCCCAGCGCCTGCAGTGCGGGCAGCAACGCGTCATAGCGTGCCAGCGCGCGATCGGCAATGGCAAAGCGCTCGGCCTCGGTGCGCGTCGGCAGGTCGGCCAGGCGCACCAGCTCGGCCACGGCATCGAGCTCCAGCTCCAGCCGCGCGCGCTGGTCGAACAGTTCAGCATGCTCGCCGGCGACGCGCAGCGCCGCCTCCGGCAGGCCAGCGCGCTGCAGCGCGCCGACATATTCGCGTACGACCTCAGCGCGCTGCGGCGCGCGCAGGTACGCCTGGTCGACCTCGAACAAGGCCGCGTACGGCTCGCCGGCGCGCGCCTGCGCATAGGCCAGCGCCAGGCGGCTGTCGACAGCGGCGGGCTCGCGCTGCACCAGCGCCTGCCCCAGCGCCACCGCCTCGGCGGCCTGGCCGCGGTCGGCCAGCACCTTCACCTCGCCCAGCGCGAACACCGCTTGTGCAGGGAAGCGTTGCCGGCCCTCGCGATAGCGTGCCAGCGCCTCGTCCCAGCGTCGCTCGTCGCGCAAGGCGCCGGCCACGGCCGCCAGCACCTCCGGCGGCAGCGCCCGGGTCTCGTCCAGGTGGCCATGGGCTTCGAGCACTTCGCCCGGTCGTCCCGCCCAGCTGGCGATGACGATGCGGTCCCACGCCGCCCGCTGGTCCGCCGGGGCGCGCGCCACGCGCTCGCGCAGCATCGCCAGCGCGGGCCCATAGTCGCCGGCACGGGCGCGCCGGATCAATGCGTCATAGTCGGAATCTGCATGTGCGAGTGCCGGCAGCCAGCACATTGCCGCCAGCCCCGCAGCGAGGCCGGTGGTCAGTCCGGTGGTGAGTCCGGTACCCGGCCTTGCCGGTGCGCGCCGGCGCCCCCCCTGCCGCCGCAGCGTCCCGTCGCGGGCACGCTCACGGCGCTTCATCAGTGAATCCATGGGATCCGCAGCCTGTCTCTGTTTTGCCCAAGCTTGCGCCACGCGCCGATGGCGCAGGCGCACGTGTGCTTGAGGTCCGTTATCGGCTTATCGCAATGCGGCACGAGGACACGGAACCCGACCGGGCCTGGCCGGGAGCGAAAACCGGCAGAACAGGCCTACGGGATCCGGCGCGGCACCGAGGAACTGCGCCGGATGGCCATTCGCAGCGGGAATGGCGTCGTGCAACCGCAGGGGCCGATAAATCGGGCTGCGTTGCCGCAATGCGAAGGCGATTGTAGGGAGGGTTCCGCGATGAGATTGTTAATTTTCGCAAACGGATGGGCGACCGGATAAATGAATTCAATCACTAATTGGTCGATGTCGCGCCCGAGGTATCTGGAGGCGATCGCAGAATACGTAGCCTGCCCCGGCATGCGATCCAGCCAATATCCCAGCACAGGCAAGGCTTTCAAGGAAATCCATGCGCCGCCTTTTTGGGCTATGAAAATTCAACAGATTCCCACTGATTTACTCCAATAAATCTATCCAGCCATACCCATCACGCTAGTGATAATTGATTATGATTTTTATGACATAACCCAAATAGGCCAGGCGGCATTTATCCCCCGATCAGGGGATAGGATGGGATTTTTGGTTAACGGATTCGGGGGATTGGGCCGCCACGAGGACGGTGTGTGGAAAATCCGGGGGACTGACTTCGCGGGGGCGCCGACTCTCTCCCCCGCCCCTCTCCCGCCGGCAGGAGAGGGGCGAAAAAAAACTCGCTATCAGGCGGGCAGGCGCAGCGTGGCCTGCAGGCCGCCGCCTTCGCGATTGGCCAGTTGCAGCGTGCCGCCCAGGGCCTGCGTCAGCTGCTGCGCGATCGCCAGCCCCAGGCCGGTGCCGCCGGTGCCGCGGTTGCGCGAGGTTTCGAGACGGTAGTACGGCTGCATCACGCGCTCCAGTTCCGCCTCCGGAATACCCGGTCCGCGGTCCTGCACGGCGATCTGCAGCCAGCCATCGTCCTGCCGCGCCACCGCCAGCGTGACCTCGGCGCCGAACTTCAGCGCGTTGTCGATCAGGTTGGTCAGGATGCGCCGCAGCGCCTGCGGACGCGTCAGCAGCGGCGCGCCGGCATAGCCTTCGACGGCAATGGTATGGCCGGCGTCGAGGTAATCGCCGGCCAGGCTGTCGAGCAGTGCATCGGGATCGATGCGGGCCGGGGTCTCGGTGCCGCCCTGTAGGGTGCGCGCATAGGCCACGCCTTCGCGCACCAGGTGCTCCATCTCGCGCAGGTCGTGGTAGAGCTTCTCCTGGGTGGGGGATGCCTCCATCAGGTCCACGCGCAGGCGCATGCGCGTGATCGGCGTCTGCAGGTCGTGCGAGATCGCCGCCAGGATCTGCATGCGCTCATCCAGGTAGCCGGCGATGCGTGCCTGCATGGCGTTGAAGGCGGCGGCGGCATGGGCTACCTCGGTCGGCCCGGTTTCGGGCACGCGCTGCGCCTTCAGGTCCGGCCCCAGGTTCTCGGCGGCGCTGGCCAGCTGGCTGAGCGGACGCGTGACCACGCGCACCGCCAGCCAGGCACAGGCCACCAGCAGCGCCAGCTGCGCCGCCAGCATCGCCAGCAGCCACGGCGAGACCAGCGAACGCTTGGGCTGCACGTCGATCGTCAGCGGGCTGCCGTCATGCAGCTGCAGGTGTACCTGGAAACCGCCGCCCGGCTGGCTGCTGGCCGAGACCGGATAGCGGCCCTGCAGCGCCTCGGCAATGGTGTCGACGGCCCGGCGCGCCAGCGGGGCGCGCGGCGGCTCGCCCGGCGTGCCGGCATCGAGGCGGTAGCTGTAGTTCTCGCGCCGCACCCGCTCCAGCCAGGCCGAGCGCTGGTCGGGCGGCAGCATGTCGAGCATCGCCACCGAGCTGGCCACGTCGCGCTCCAGGTTGCCCAGCATCAGCCGGTCGGCCGCGCTCTTGCGCTCCATCATCACCAGGCTGTACGACAGGCTCTGCGCCAGCACCAGCCCGACCAGCAAAATCACCATCAGCCGTGCGAACAGCGTGCGCGGCCATGCCAGCCCCTTGCGCGTGCCCCCGCTCATGAGCGCTCCTCGCGGATTTCGACGGTGGCGCTGAAGACATAGCCGCCGTTGCGCACGGTCTTGATGTAGCGCGGCTCGCGCGCGTCGTCGCGCAGGCGCTGGCGCAGGCGGCTTACCAGCAGGTCGATCGAGCGCTCGAACAGCTCGGCGTCGCGGCCCTGGGTCAGGTTCAGCAACTGGTCGCGCGTAAGCACGCGCTGCGGGTGGTCGACGAAGACACGCAGCAGGCGGTATTCCGCGCCGCTGAGCGCGACGATCACGTCCTGCTCGTCGATCAGGTGGCGGGCGTCGGTGTCCAGCCGCCAGGGCCCGAACGCCAGCACGCTGGCGGCTTCGGTGACCTGCAGGTTGGGCGGCAGCATGCGCGTGCGCCGCAGCACCGAGCGGATCCGCGCCAGCAGTTCGCGCGCGGCAAAGGGCTTGACCAGGTAGTCGTCAGCGCCCATCTCCAGCCCCAGGATGCGGTCGGCCTCCTCGTTGCGCGCGGTCAGCATCAGCACCGGCAGGTTGCGCCGCTCGCCCGCGCGCAGGTCGCGGCACAGCGCCAGCCCGTCTTCGCCGGGCAGCATCAGGTCCAGCACCACCAGGTCGACCGAGCCCTTGTCCAGCGCCGCGCGCATCTCGCGCCCGTTGGCGGCCAGGGACACGCGCATGCCGCTGCGCTCGAGGTAGGCGGCAACCAGTTCGCGGATTTCGCGGTCGTCGTCGACGATAAGGATATGGTCCTGCGGGGTCATGGCGGGTCCCGGAATCAAAGAAAGAAAAAAAGGGGGGCGGCCGGCGCCGGCAAGGATGGCCGTCGCGTGGCCCGGTGCCGCCATTATGCGGCGCTGGCGGCGCTCTTTGTATCGCTGTGTATCCGGCTCGGGTCCGGACAAGAAACATTGCACAGCGGGCCGGATGCGGAAACAACGCCGATACGCCGGGACGGTGCAATGCAGTCATCGCCAATCCCGGAGTCCACCGCCATGATCGATGCCTACCTTGCCTTTGCCGCCGGCGTGCTGACGATTGCGTCGCCGTGCGTGCTGCCCGTGCTGCCCATGCTGCTGGGTGCTTCGCTGGGCGAAACCAGCCGCCTGCGCCCGCTGGCGATCGCACTGGGTTTCGTCTCCGCCTTTTCCGCCCTGGGCATTGTCTTCGGCGCGCTCACCAGCGCCTTCAGCGACGCCCCGGGCGTGATCCGCAACGTGGCCATCGCCATCCTTTTCGCCGCCGGGCTGGCGCGGCTGTGGCCGGCCGGCTTCGCCCGCCTCACGGCACCGTTGGCCGCGCCGTTCGCCGCGCTCACCGACCGCGCCGCCGGCGCTGGCAGCCGCGCCGGCAACGGCCTGGCCGGCGGCTTTGTGCTGGGCATGACGCTGGGCGCGGTATGGACGCCCTGCGCGGGCCCGGTGCTGGCCTCGATCCTGGCGCTGGTGGCCAAGGCGCAGGACCTGCACCGCGCCGCCGGCCTGCTGGCCCTGTTTGCCGCCGGCGCCGCCGTGCCGATGCTGGGCATCGCCTACGGCGGCCAGTTCGCCACCACCCATGTACGCCGGCTGGCACGCCATACGCCACGGCTGCAGCAAGCCTTCGGCGTACTGGTGGTGGCCACTGCCATCGCCATGTACTTCCAGTACGACACCCTTGCCGTCGCCTGGCTGACCTCGCTTTTCCCCGCAACCCAACCTGGAGCCTGAACCATGCCCCGCATCCTTCGCACCCTGTTTGCCGCAGCCGCCTTTGCCGCCGCCCCCCTGGCGATCCAGCCCGCCGCCGCCGCGCCCGCCAATTACGGCGCGGCGCCCGAGTTCACCGGTATCGGCAAGTGGCTGAACTCCGAACCGCTGACCCTTGCCGGCCTGCGCGGCAAGGTGGTGCTGGTCGACTTCTGGACCTACAGCTGCATCAACTGCATCAACACCCTGCCCCATGTGCGCAAGTGGTACGACAAATACCGCGACCAGGGCCTGGTCGTGGTTGGCGTGCACACGCCGGAGTATGCGTTCGAGCGCTCCACCAGCAACGTCCAGGCCGCGCTCAAGCGCTTCGACATCCGCTACCCGGTAGCGCAGGACAACGCCTATGCCACCTGGAATGCCTGGCGCAACCAGTACTGGCCGGCGCTGTACCTGGTCGATGCCAACGGCAACGTGGTCTACAAACACTTCGGCGAAGGCCAGTACGCCGAAACCGAAGCGGCGATCCAGAAGGCGCTGGCACAGCGCCGCTAAGCCTGAAAGCCGCCATGCGGGCGGCTTCCACGGCCTCCGCCTTGTCTTCCGGCGCATGGGAGTTGATACAAATTGTATGCAATCTTTGTATCAAGGTTCGCTGATCCCTGTTATTCTTGCACGCCTGTTGAGGCGGGATGCAGGTCCTGCCCGCCTCGCTCGCGGAGTTGCCGCACCTGGCCCGCGAGCGTGCACGAGGGCGCCGGGTTCCCCGCCCGGCGCCAGAAGAACAAGACAGCCCGGAACATCCGGGCAGACGACAGGAGACTCGAATGGCGCCCTTGCTATTCCAGGTGGAAGACCGCCCCCCACGGCTGACGACGTTCTTGCTGGCGCTCCAGCATCTGCTGGCCGCGCTGGGCGGCATCATCGCGGTGCCGCTGGTGATCGGCGGCGCGCTGCGCCTGCCCTCCGACCAGGTAGTGGCGCTGGTCAATGCGGCCCTGCTGGGCTCGGGCATCGTCACCATCATCCAGTGCAAGGGCGTGGGCCCGGTCGGCATCCGCATGCCGTGCGTGATGGGCACCAGCTTTGCCTTCGTCGGCGCGGCCATCAGCGTGGGCGTCGAGCACGGCGTGGCCGGCATCCTCGGGTCGGCGCTGGCGGGCTCGCTGGTGATGATCCTGGGCAGCTTCTTCATGCCGGCGATCCGCAAGCTGTTCCCGCATACCGTCACCAGCGTGGTCGTGACCATGATCGGCCTGTCGCTGATCCCGGTGGCGATCGACTGGGCCGCCGGCGGCCAGGGCAGCAGCCGCTACGGCGCCCCCGGCAACCTGGCGATTGCCGTCGCCGTGCTGGCGCTGGTGGTGGCGGTGGTGCAGTGGGACAAGGGCATGCTGTCGGCCTCGGCCATCGTGGTCGGCATTGCCGGCGGCTACCTGCTGTGCCTGGCGCTGGGGCTGGTCGACTTCACCCAGTTCCACCAGGCACCGGTGTTCGCCGTGCCGCAGCCGCTGCACTTCGGCATGTCGTTCCCGGTCTCCGGCATCGTCGCCATGTCGATCGCCTTCCTGGTCACCATCGTCGAGTCGACCGGCACCTTCATGGCGCTGGGCTCGGCCACGCAACGTCCGGTGTCCGGCAAATGCCTGTCGCGCGGCATCCTGTGCGACGGCTTTGGCTCGGCCTTCGCGGCGCTGGTGTGCAGCCCGCCGCTGTCCACCTTTGCGCAGAACGTCGGCGTGGTGTCGCTGACCGGCGTGGCCAGCCGCCATGTGGTGGCGCTGACCGGCGTGATGCTGCTGCTGGCCGGGCTGTTTCCGGTGCTGGGCGCGCTGGTGGTGACGATTCCGCAGCCGGTGCTCGGCGGTGCTGGCCTGATGATGTTCGCGATGATCGTCTCGGGCGGGATCCAGATGCTCAGCACGGTCCGCTTCACGCAGCGCAATACCCTGATCGTGGCGGTGTCGATCGGCTGCGGCCTGGCCGTGACCTTCCGTCCGGAACTGCTGGCCAAGCTGCCCGCCTTTGTCCACGAGGTGTTCGGCTCCGGCATTACGGTGGGCTCGCTGTCGGCGGTGATCCTGAACCTGCTGCTGCCCGGCGGGAAGGAAGAAGCCGCGGCCGAGGAAGACGGACACGGCACGGTCGGCGAGGCCGCCTGAACCGCAATCCCCGCCGGCGCTAGCGCGCGCCGACGGGCCCAGTCGGCCTGAGCAGCGGATAAGGATTGATCGCCCCGCGCGCGGTATAGATGCCGTAGTGCAGGTGCGGCGGCGTGCCCCGCGCATTGCCGGTCGTCCCCACATACCCCAGCACGGTGCCGGCGGCGATGATGTCGCCGGCGCGCACGCCGGCATACCGGTCCAGGTGGGCGTAGTAGTGCATCTGCCGCCCCGGCCCCATCACCCACACCACGTTTCCACCCAGTCGGTTGGTGCCGACGCGCGTGACGATGCCTTCGGTGGCCGACACCACTTCGCGGCCGCGCGGCGCGAAGATGTCGATGCCCTCATGCTTGCGCCCGCCGGAGCGCGCGCCGTGCCAGGTATCGCGCAGCGCCCGGGACGCCACGCCGGCGACCGGGACCGGCAGCGCCGCCGGCGCGGGCCGGGCGGACAGGCGGGCCGCGTAGATGGCGCGCTCCAGCGGCGGCTGCAGCCAGGGCCAGGCCAGCCAGGCCAGGCCGATCCACAGCGCCAGCCATGCCAGCCGGCGGACCCACGCAAGCACAGGGGGAAGGAGATGCGAGGCAGCCATATGCCTTCGACGGCAGCCTGGCATGCAAATTCCCCGCGCAAAACCCCTTCATGGGCCGCACGCGCCACTTCCGGCCGCCGTGCAGACCGAACCATCGCCGCCGCGGCCGGTCATAACTGGACCGTTTTCATTGCAACAGGAGAACCCATGGACTGTCCGGTGTGCCCGCAAACCCAACTCGTGATGTCCGAACGCCAGGGCATCGAGATCGATTACTGCCCCAAGTGCCGCGGCGTCTGGCTGGACCGGGGCGAACTCGACAAGATCCTGGAGCGCTCGGCGGCAGCCCCGGCGCAACAAGCCCCCATGCAGCAAGCGCCGCAGCAGCAGGCACCGGTGCACAATGCACCGCCGCAGCAGGGCTACCAGCGCGGCTACGGCGACCGTGACCGGGACCGCTACTACGAGCGCGAGCAGAAGCACTATCGGAAGAAGAGCATCTGGCACGAGCTGTTCGACTAAGCCGGCCAGAGATTGAAAGAAAGGGCGACCACGGTCGCCCTTTTCTCGTTTGCGGCCCGCTACAGTCCAGCCGCCAGGCCGTCGCCACGTGGATCGGCCGCGCCGTACATCACGCCGGTGACCGGGTCAATCAGGATCGCGCCGGCATGGCCCATGGCGTCGGTAAAAGCCTGCACCCGCTTCACCGGATGCCCGCGCCGCGCCAGTTCGGCGGTCACCGCCTCCGGCACGCGGCCCTCGATCTTGAGGTCGTTCGACGACACGCCCCAGTTGCGCCCGTAGAGCAGGCGCGGCGCATTGACCGCGTCCTGCGGCGACATGCCGAAATCGACGATGCGCGTCACCAGCGCGGCCTGGGTCTGCGGCTGCCCCTCGCCGCCCATGGTGCCGTAGACCAGGAACGGCTTGCCGTCCTTCAGCAGCAGCGCTGGGTTCAGCGTATGGAAGGTGCGCTTGCCCGGCGCCAGGTGATTCACATGCGCGGGGTCGAGCGAGAAGAACGCACCGCGGTTCTGCAGCAGCACGCCGGTGCCCCTGGGCACGATGCCGGAGCCGAAGTCGTGATAGACGCTCTGGATCATCGACACCACATTGCCGTCCTTGTCGGCGGTGCCGAACCACACCGTATCGCCGTGCGGATCCATCGGCTTCACGTCCGCGCCGGCGCGCAGCATGCTGATGCGCGCCGATTGCGCCTGCCCGTGCCGCGTCGACAGCAGCCGTTGCAGCGGGATCTGCACGAAGTCCGGATCGGCGAGATAGCGGTCGCGATCGGCAAACGCCTGCTTGGTCGCCTCCACCAGCACGTGGTAGTAATCCGCCGTGCCCTCCCCCAACGCGCGCACGTCGCGCTTGTCCAGGATGTTCAGTATCTCCAGCGAGGCGAAGCCTTGCGTGTTGGGCGGAACGTTGATGGCCTGGTAGCCGCGGTAGTTCACCGAGATCGGCTGGACCCAGTCGGCGCGGTGGCGCGCAAAGTCCGCCTGGGTCAGCACGCCGCCGTGCGCCTGCAGGTCGGCCACGATCTTGCGCGCAATCTCGCCCTGGTAGAACGCGGCGGCGCCACCTGACGCAATCTGCCGCAGCGTGCCGGCCAGATCCGGCTGGCGCAGCGTTTCGCCCATCCGGTAGGCCGATCCGTCCGGCTTCAGGAAGGTCTGGCGAAAGCCGTCGAAGCGCTGCAAGGCCCGGAATTCGGTGTCGGCCGGGTCGAGATTGATGCGGCTCCACGACGCCAGCGACGCCGACACCGGGAATCCGCCCTCGGCATGCCGGATGGCATCGGCCATCAACTCCGGCCAGGGCAGGCTGCGGCCCATGCCCTGGCGCGCGTACTGATATGCCGCTTCCCAGCCAGCGACGGTACCGGGCACCGTGATCGCCGACAGGTAGCCGCGCGCGGGAACCCGGTCGAGCCCCTTGTCCCGGTAAAGCGCGATGGTCGCGCGTTCGCCGGCGCGCCCGCTGGCATTGAGCGCGCGCACCTCGCGCGTGCGGGCGTTGTAGATCAGCCAGAAGGCGTCGCCGCCGATGGAGTTCATGTGCGGGTACACCACCGCGATGGTCGACGCCACCGCGATGGCGGCATCGACCGCATTGCCGCCGCGCTCCAGCACGCGCAGCCCGGCCTGCGTCG
Source organism: Cupriavidus alkaliphilus (assembly GCF_014191175.1). Taxonomy (NCBI): domain Bacteria; kingdom Pseudomonadati; phylum Pseudomonadota; class Betaproteobacteria; order Burkholderiales; family Burkholderiaceae; genus Cupriavidus; species Cupriavidus alkaliphilus. Next base: position 621,946 of record NZ_JACHWE010000002.1, read on the forward strand.
CCAGGCGGTTGGAAGAGGTCACCATGCCGCCGGTGGCCATCGGGTTGATACAGGCCGAAGGCGTGTCGCAGTACTTGCCGGCCTCGTCGACGGCCCATGCCGGCGCGGCGGCCAGCGTCAGTGCCGACCACATGCCGGCCAGGCGCAGAGTGGTGAAGAATCTTGTGCGGTGCATCGCAGGCTCCCTGGGTAACACAGCGAAGTTGCATGCCGGAGCGGACGCAACCGGCACGAGCGGTAGAGCGGATTGCCCGGATTGTCTTGTGGGGCGAGCGCAAGTTAGCCTGCGCCAAACAATCTGGCTAACGGCAAAGTCGCATCCGCTGTCGGCAATCGGACATGAGCGGACATCGGCCGCGGCGCTGCCCGTGCCGCCAGCCATCGCCCACCACTACCACCGGACCACGCATGCCTGCCCATGATCCCGCCCTGCGCGCGCTCGCGCGGCTGCCTCGCCCGCTGTACGGCCACATCGAAGCCCTGCCCAACCGCGTGCTGGGCTACCGCCACCGGCATCCCTGGTGCCAGTTCGCCTATGCCCTGCAGGGCGTGCTGGAGGTGTGGACCGACCGCGGGCGCTTTGTCGCGCCACCGCAATGGGCGGTGTGGATCCCGGCCGGCGTGGCGCACCGCGTGCGCTGCGCGGCCGGCACGCGCATTCGCAGCCTCTACCTTGACAACAGCGTGTGCGCGGTGGCGCGTCCGCGTTGCCACGTGCTGACGGTCAGCCCGCTGTTGCGCGAGCTGATCCGGACCTTCAGCCACCTGCCGGCCGAATACGATGAGCGCGGCGCCGACGGACGCCTGGCGCGCGTGCTGATGGACCAGCTTGGCGCCGCGCCCGAAGTGGAATTCATGCTGCCGCTGCCGGCCGATCCGCGCGTGCGCCTGGTCTGCAATGGCCTGCAGCGCCATGCCGACCGCGACACCAGCCTGGCGGCGTGGAGCGCGCGGCTGGCGGTCTCGGGCAAGACCCTGACGCGGCTGTTCCAGCGCGAAACCGGACTGACCTTCCGCGCCTGGCGCCAGCGGCTGCGGCTGCTCGACGCGGTGCCCCGGCTGGAGCGCGGCGAAGCCGTGACCGAGGTGGCGCTGGATTGCGGCTATGAGTCGCTGTCGGCGTTTATCGCGGCCTTCCGGCGGCTCTACAACATGACGCCGGGCGAGCTGGCGCGCGCCAACCGCGTCGTTCCCGCGGGCAGTTAGCGAACGCCGTCAGGCACGCTTGCGGTGGCGCCGCGCCGCTTCCGCCGCGGCGTCGCGCAGCGCCGGCGGCAGCGCGCGAACCTCGGCCGTGAAGAAGGCCCGTTCGGCCGGGCGCAACGCCGGCAGCTGCCCGGCCAGCCGCTCCACCGCGGCGCACGCGGCGGCGGTGGCGCCCTGTTCATGGGTCAGGTACCAGGCCGATTCCAGCAGCAGGTTGGCCAGCTGCAGCGGCGCCAGCCTGACGTGGCCGGCGTCATGGTCTTCCAGCGCGAAGGCGGCCACGGCCGACCAGCGCACGAAGCCCCTGGCCGGCGCGAACGGTGCATGGAACGGCCGCAGCGCCTCGACCGCGTCGCCCACTGAAAGCGGGCGCTGGCGGCGGAACACGGCCATGCTGTCGCTGGCGCTGGCCGGGCGGTCCAGCGGCGGCGCATCGGGCCCGCAGCTGCCGCGCGCGATGCGCAGCAGGAAGATCGCATTCCACGCCGTGCCGCCGCCGACGCCGAAGCGGTCGCAGATCCATTCCGACAGCCCCAGCCAGCGCATCGCCTGCCGCTGCACGGCGCTGGCGGAAAGGCTGCGCCCGCCGTCGATCAGCCCATGGCGCCAGAACAGCCACAGGCTCAGCCCGATATTGGCCGCGGCATGCTGCACGGCATCGACCGAATCGGCCTCGTATGCAGCCTGCAGCGCGCCCGAGAACGCGTCCAGCGCGCGCTGCGCCGCAGTCGCCGCGGCCGCATGCCCGGGACGCATGGCATCGGCCTTGTGCAAGAGTGCTTCGAGGTTCAGCACCTCGAAGCGCACGCGCGGGTTGTAGCGCACCACCAGGCGCAGCTCGGCATCGGCGTGCAGGTGCTCCAGCCCGGCACGCGCGCCCTCGCCATCGCCGCGCGTATAGCGCTCCCAGGCACGCACCACCTGCGCCATGGCCTGGAACGCCGGCGTGGCCGCGCCCGCGTCAGCCGCCTGTGCCAGCCGGTCGAAACGCCGGAGCGCGGCGCGGCTCTGGTCGAGGCGCCCGCAGCGGCGCCACGCCTGGCTTTCCTTCAGCAGCGACAAGGCCTGCTGGAAACCGTCGCCGGCAAGCCGGCGCGCCGCGCCGAAGGACTCGGCCACGGCGAAGCCGTGGGCGCCCGCATGGCCGTCCTGCGCGCTGCGCATGGCCTGCGTCAGTTCGCTCCAGAAGGCCATGTCGCGCATCACGTAGCCCGTGCCATCGCGCTGCGCCGGCGGCACGGAATGCGCGCCGGCAGGAAAGCCGAAATGCCGCGCCAGCGCAACCGGGCCCAGCGTGCGTCCGTTGGCGAAAAAGCGCAGCCGGCGCGCGCTGGCCGCCGTCAGCCAGAACGGCCCGCGGCTGCGCGGCGCCGGGTTGGCCGCGGCCGGATCCCGCGCGCGGTCCGCGCCCCACCCCATCACGACGCCCCAGCTTGCGAAGTCTGCAAACGCGCGCGACACCAGCATGCGCAGGTTGGCCGCCGTAGGGAACGCATTGCGTACCGCGGCGGCGGTGACTGCTCCCTCTGCGCTGCGATGCGCATGCCATGCGCGTGCGAGCAGCCACACCGACTGGTAGCGCGCGGGCTGCCCATCGACCCGGTAGGGACTCGACACATCGACATGGATCAGGGCAGGCGCGGGCATCGATTTGGCAGCAGGCATCAGTGGCAACGCCCGCCATGTTACGCAAGTTACAGATCACGCGGTTGGCGCTGCGCGAGCGCTCTCCTATGCTGCGCATCACGGTCCGGGCCCGGATTGTCATTCCCTTAACTTCCCACGCACAACCATGAACAATCATCTTGCCCGTCTGCTGACGCCGGTGGCCTTCGGCCTCGGCCTGCTTGCCGCCAACCTGCCCGCACTGGCCGCGCCAAAGGAAACGCCGCTCGACGCCGCGGCACTGTTCCGCCAGGCCGATACCACCGGCACCATGGTGATCTACGACCTGCGGCGCGACCGCATGCTGACCTACAACCCGTCGCGCGCCGCCACGCCGTATTCGCCGGCATCGACCTTCAAGATCATGAATTCCCTGATCGGCCTTGAAACCGGCGCGGTGGCCGACGTCGACCACGACAAGCTGCCATGGGACGGCAAGGTCTGGCTGGTGGGCGGCAAGGCCGTGCTGCCCGAGACCTGCAACGCCGACGTGCCGCTGCGCGTGGCCCTGCCCAACTCGTGCGTGCCGGCCTACCAGGCGCTGGCGCGCCGGGTCGGCAGCGCGGCCTACCAGCGCTACCTGACCGCCTCGCACTATGGCAATGCCGACAGCTCGGGGCCGGTGGACCGCTTCTGGCTGAACGGCAAGCTGAAGATCACCGCCTACCAGCAGATCGATTTCCTGAAGGGCCTGGTGCAGCGCACCCTGCCGTTCTCGCCCGCCACCTTCAAGGCCGTGGACGACATCACCGTGCTGGAGCGCACCGCCAACTACACCCTGCACGCCAAGACCGGCTGGGCCACCTCCGCCAAGCCGGCGGTGGGCTGGCTGGTGGGCTGGGTCGAGCGCGGCAATGACGACTACCTGTTCGCGCTGAATCTGGACCTGCTCCGGCCCGAGCATGCCAAGACGCGGATGGAGATTGCGCGGGCGGCGCTGCGGCAGGTGGGGGTGCTGGCGGACTGAGGCTGCGGATTTCGATCGGCATGGCCCCCGACGACGGCCTTGCGAGACCACTGCCATGCGGTCCCGCGGATTAAGCTTGAAACTGCCCCCAAGTGCCGTTATCCGTTCCGGCGCTGCAAGCCGGACAAGATCTGTTCAGCAAGAAAATCACACGGGGGCCGCTTCGACTTGGCGCTGCGCGCCAGCAACAGCTCCAGCGCAGCCAGCTCGGGCAACCCCTGTGGCTGGCCAAGGATCGTGAAATGCGCTGGCACTGCGCAACGCGCCAGCGGCGCCAGCGCCAGTCCGGCTTCCACCATGCTGAGCAGGCCAAGCAGGCTGGGGCTTTCGTAGGACATGCGGTAGGCAATCCCGGCTCGTTCCAGGCTGCGGATCGCGTTGTTGCGCGCGACGCTGCCCGGCTGGAACACGGCGATGGGCAGCGGCCGCTCGTTCCAGATTTCCCGGGCCGACGGCGAAGCCGCCCACACCATCGGTTCCAGCCGGATAAATTCACCGGACAATCCTTTCACGCGCGTGGCGCAGGCCAGGTCGACGGTTCCGTCCTTGACCAGCGGCGCCAGCGCCACGCTCGGCAAGCCGATAACCTGGATTTCGACCTTGGGGTAGGTCGCGGAAAATCTCTTCAGGATCGGCGGCAGCAACGACGAGGCATAGTCATCCGGCATGCCGAGCACCACGCGCCCGGTCACATCCGGGCGTACCACGGCCGCCCAGGCCTCGTCGCGCAGGGCCAGCATGCGGCGCGCGAAGCCCAGCAGCACCTCGCCTTCCGGCGTCAGCAGCAAGTTCCTCGGCTTGCGCACGAACAGCGGCTTGCCCAAAGCGAGCTCAAGCGCCTTGATCTGCATGCTGACCGCCGACTGCGACCGGTGCACGAGTTCGGCCGCACGGGAGATGCTGCCGGTATCTGCCACGGCCACCATCATCGCCAGCACATCGAAGTCAAGCGCTTTCATTGGTATCAGTAAAACTGAAGCAACAAATCAATTTTACGCGTTTTTCTTAATGGTCCGGCCACGGCATACTGATCCGAAACGTTAAACGCCCATGCCGCATCTCATCCTGGACCACCCCCTGCGCGACAGCCTTGCGCGCGAACTGCATGCCCGCCCCTTCCTGCGCATCGGCGGATCCGCTTCGCTGACGCACTTTGCCATCTATGCCGAGGGCGAAGGCGATACCAACATCCACCACGCCCTGCTGGCCGACCTGTGCAGGCTGACCGGGCTCGACCAACCGGCCGACGGCGCGACGCATTACTCGGCGCGCTGGACCCATGGCACGCAACTGAAGTGGGAGCGGCACACCGAGTTTTCCACCTTCACGTTCGTGGCCCGGCGCAGCGACACCGACTACTTCTCGGAGCTGGCCACCTCGCATATCCCGGCGCAATGGTTCGAGCGCATCGCCGGCAAGCGTCTGGTGGCGCTGCGCATGGAACTGGTCTCCGGCGAGGCCGCCAGCCATGCGCGCGACAACGTGAGGCAGTGGATCGATGGCCCTATCCTGGCGGGCAGCCACGTGCTCGGCGGCGGTGAGGTGTTCTGCGACTGGACCATTCCCCCTGACGGCTTTACGCGCTTCCTTGTCATCGACAATGGCTTTCGTGAAGTGCAAGGCGGACGGCTGTTGCAGCGGCTATATGAGATCGAGACGTACCGGATGATGGCGCTGTTGTCATTGCCGGTGGCGCGTGAACTGGGGCGCAGCGTCGATCATCTGCAGAGCGCGCTCGCGCCACTGATGCGCAGCATGGACACCAGCCAGGGCGGGCGCCACGATGCCGCGGTGCTGGAACGACTGACGCACCTGGCCGTCCGCATCGAAGCCCTGGCAGAGTCCGGCAATCGCTTCAGCGCGTCGCGTGCCTACGAGAAGCTGGTGCTGGCACGCATCCAGGAATTGCGGGAAGAACGGATCGAGGGCATCCCGACGATCGCCGAATACATGGAGCGCCGCTTCGCGCCGGCCATGGAGACATGCAGGTCGGTGTGGGCGCGGCACGAGCAGTTTGCCAGCCGCGTGGCACGCGCGCTCGACCTGCTTCGCACGCGCGTCAACCTGGCGCAGGAGCAGGACACCACGCGCCTGCTGGAGGGCATGGACCAGACCGCGCGCAACCAGTTGCGGCTGCAGCATGCGGTCGAAGGCCTGTCCGTGGCTGCCATTTCCTACTACGTGCTGTCGCTCGCCGGCACCGGGCTCAAGGCGCTGCATGCCGTCCATCTGCCGCTGGACCCGGAACTGATCAAGGGCGTGTTGATCCTGCCGGTGGTGCTGCTGGTGCTGCGGGCGACCCGGCGCAGCAAACATGCCGGGGAAAAGGCGTCAACGCGGCGCCAGGCTGAAAACCAAGCTGCGTAACCTGCACATCAGCAGTAGCGAATAGCGCGCCCAGTCTCCATGCCCCTCCAGGGTGGGCTGCGTATGAACGTTCGCCCCCGGGTTTCCCCGTAGTTGAGTTTTCCGCCCTTCCGTCATTTAATTCAGCATGAATTAATTAATGAGCGGGCCGTGGCAGTGTGGTTCGCCAACAGGACGGAGACAACATGACGGCATCCAAGTCGGGGCGTGGCGTGAATTCCGCCAGCCTGCGCCTCTACAACGAACGCGCGCTGCTGCTGGCGCTGCGCCGTGCTGGCGAAGCCTCCAAGGCGGACCTTGCGCGCATGGCGCAACTGACCAATACGGCCGTCGGCAGCATCGTCCAGACGTTGTCCGACGAGGGCCTGGTCGAGCAGTCCGGGCGCCGCACGGAAGGCCAGCGCGGCCAGCCCGCCAGCCTGATCCGGCTTCAGCCCAAGGGCGCCTTCGGCCTGGGCGTGAGGCTGGACCGGGGCAGCATCGAGGTGGCGATGGTGGACTTTGCCGGCCATGTCCTGGCCAGCCGCGCCCATCAACTGGTATTGCCGCACCCGGACCAGGCGCTCGAGCTGGTGCGGCACGATATCGCCGAGCTGCGTGCCCTGCTCACCCCTGCCGAACAGAAGCGGCTGCTGGGCATCGGCGTGGCGCAGCCCTATAACCTCGGCGCCTGGCTGCGCGAGCTGGACGTGCAGGACGATGCGTTCCAGGCCAGCTTCCGAGCCTGGGACGAGGCCGATTTCCCGGCGATGCTCAACGGCGCCACCGGCCTGCCGGTGTTCGGCGAGAACGATGGCACCGCCGCCGCGGTGGCCGAGCTGTTCTACGGGCGCCACCACGCCCAGCATTTCCTGTACGTGTTCCTGGGCCCCGCCATCGGCGGCGGCGTGGTGCTCAACGGCGATTGCGTGCGCGGGGTTTCCGGCAATGCCGGCGACATCGCGATGATGCCGGTGCCGCGCAGCACCCTGTCCTCTGCGCCGCCGGCGACGGGCCAGCGCAAGCGCCACGACATCCTGATCTCGCGCGCGTCGCTCAACGCCCTGACCCGCCACCTGCGCCACCATGGCGTGGTGGTCAGCGGTCACGCCGACCTGGAGCGCCAGGTCGAACTGGGGCACCCGGCGGTCGAGGAATGGGTGGCGGACTGCGTCGATGCGCTCGCGCCCGCGCTGCAGTCCGCCCTGGCGGTGCTCGACGTGCCGCTGGTGATCTTCGACGCCGATATCGACGGCGGCCTGGTCGCCACGCTGATCGCGCGCCTGCAGCAGGCGCTCGCTGAAAGCGCCCCCGAAGCCCGCGCGCCGGCCACCGTGGTACGCGGCTGCTTTGGCGCCAACGCCGGCGCGGTCGGGGCCGCGTCGCTGCCGATGTTCATGAACTTCTCGCCGCGCACCGAGTTGCTACGGGGTGCGTCGGCCATCGTCCCGGAGGCCAGCCATGCCAATGTCTGAAGCACCGCATGCATCGCCGACGCCAACGCCCTTGCATGTTGGCCATGCGGGCCACTGCGGCTCTGCGCCGCTGCTCGAGCTGCATAACATCTCCAAGACCTTCCCCGGCGTGAAGGCGCTCACCAATATGGCGCTGACCGTCTACCCCGGCGAGGTCCATGCGCTGATGGGCGAAAACGGCGCGGGCAAGTCAACGCTGATGAAGATCCTGTCGGGCGCCTACATTGCCGATCCCGGCGGGGAGTGCCGCATCGCCGGCAAGCCGGTAACCATCGACGGTCCGGCCGCGGCGCGCGCCCACGGCGTGGCCGTGATCTACCAGGAACTGAGCCTGGCTCCCAACCTGAGCGTGGCCGAGAACATCTACCTGGGCCGCCACCTGCATCATCGCGGCATGGTCGACCGCGCCGCCATGGCGCGTGCCTGCGCGGCCACGCTGGCGCGTCTGGGCGCGGACTTCACGCCGCAGGCGGCGGTACACACACTGTCGATCGCCCAGCGCCAGCTGGTGGAGATTGCCCGCGCGGTGCACTTCGAGACCCGCATCCTGGTGATGGACGAGCCCACCACGCCGCTGTCCACGCGCGAGACCGACCGCCTGTTCGCGCTGATCCGCCAGCTGCGCGCCGAAGGCCTGGCGATCATCTACATCAGCCACCGCATGGCTGAGATCGACGAGCTGGCCGACCGCGTCACGGTGCTGCGCGACGGCTGCCTGGTCGGCACGCTCACGCGCGATACGCTGACGCAGGCGGCCCTGGTCAAGATGATGGTCGGGCGCGACCTGTCCGGCTTCTATACCAAGTCCCATGGCGAGCGCGCGCCCGGCGAGATCCTGCTGTCGGTGCGCAATATGTCCGACGGGCAGCGCGTGCGCGGCTGCAGCTTCGACCTGCGCGCCGGCGAGGTGCTGGGGCTGGCGGGACTGGTCGGGGCCGGCCGCACCGAGCTGGCGCGGCTGGTGTTCGGCGCCGACGCGCGCACCGGCGGCGCGGTGTTCGTGGCCGGCACGCCGCTGGCGATCAGCGGCCCGCGCCAGGCCATCGATGCCGGCATCGCCTACCTGACCGAAGACCGCAAGCTGCAGGGGCTGTTCCTGGACCAGAGCGTGCACGAGAACATCAACCTGATCGTGGCCGCGCGCGATGCGCTGCGCGGCGGGCGCCTGAACCGCGCCAGCGCGCGCCAGCGCACCGCCGCGGCGATCCGCTCGCTCGGCATCCGCGTGGCGCACCCGCAGGTCAATGTCGGCGCGCTGTCCGGCGGCAACCAGCAGAAGGTGATGCTGTCGCGCCTGCTGGAAACGCGCCCGCGCGTGCTGATCCTGGACGAACCGACCCGCGGCGTGGATATCGGCGCCAAGGCCGAGATCTACCGGCTCATCGATGCGCTGGCGCACTCCGGCGTGGCGGTGCTGCTGATCTCCAGCGAACTGCCCGAAGTGGTTGGCCTGTGCGACCGCGTGCTGGTGATGCGCGAGGGCGAGCTGGCCGGCGAAGTGCCCGGCTGTGCCGATGCCGCGGCCATGCAGGAAAAAATCATCGCGCTGGCGACCGGAGCCCGCGAATCAGCTTCCGCAGTCCTGCACTGACCCATTGAATCCTCATGAAAGCCGGCCAGAAAACGGCTGAGCCGGGGCGGCCTGCTGCCTCGCAGCCACAGGAGACACCAATGCGCAACACCAGCAATGCCAGCAATCCCCTTTCATCCGCGGCCCACGCCGCCCCGCCGGCGCGCGCCGCCGGACGCGCCACCACCCAGGAGCGCCTGCGCGCCCTCGGCATGCTGCCGGTGCTGGTGCTGCTGTGCGTGGGCTTCACGCTGCTGACCGAGAACTTCGCCAGCCTGCAGAACCTCTCGATCATTGCCCAGCAGGCCTCGATCAACCTGGTGCTGGCCGCCGGCATGACCTTCGTGATCCTGACCGGCGGCATCGACCTGTCGGTGGGTTCGATCCTGTCGGTGTCGGCGGTGGTGGCGATGCTGGTGTCGCTGATGCCGCAGCTGGCCGCGCTGAGCGTACCCGCGGCGCTGCTGTGCGGCTTGCTGTTCGGCCTGCTCAACGGCGCGCTGATCGCATTCATGAAGCTGCCGCCGTTTATCGTCACGCTGGGCAGCCTGACAGCGGTGCGCGGGCTGGCGCGCCTGGTCGGCAACGACAGCACGGTCTACAACCCGGATATCCCCTTCGCCTTCATCGGCAACGGCGACCTGCTGGGCGTGCCCTGGCTGGTGGTGATCGCCGTGGCAGTGGTGGCGGTGTCGTGGGTGGTGCTGCGCCGCACGGTGCTGGGGCTGCAGATCTACGCGGTCGGCGGCAATGCCGAGGCCGCGCGCCTGTCGGGCATCAAGGTCTGGGTGGTGCTGCTGTTCGTCTATGCGGTCTCTGGACTGCTGTCGGGACTGGGCGGCGTGATGTCGGCGTCGCGGCTCTATGCGGCCAACGGGCTGCAGCTGGGCCAGTCCTATGAGCTGGACGCGATCGCCGCAGTGATCCTGGGCGGCACCAGCTTTGTCGGCGGGGTCGGTTCGATCGCCGGCACGCTGGTGGGCGCGCTGATCATCGCGGTGCTGTCCAACGGGCTGATCCTGCTGGGCGTGTCGGATATCTGGCAATACATCATCAAGGGCCTGGTGATCATCGGCGCAGTCGCGCTCGACCGCTATCGCCAGAAGGGCTCGGCCCGTACCTGACCTGCCGCCGCACCGGAGACAAGCCGTGATCCCACCCATCCTCAAGGCCCTCGCCGCGGTCGCGCTGGCGGCACTGTCCATGCTGCCCGCCATGGCGCCCGCGCAAAGCGCACCGGCTTCCGCCGCGCCGGCCATGCAACGCCCGCTCAAGAAGGTCGGCGTCACGCTCGGCTCGCTGGGCAATCCGTACTTCGTCGCGCTGGCCCGCGGTGCCGAGGCCGCCGCCCGGCAGGTGAACCCGAAGGCAAAGGTCACCGTGCTGTCGGCCGACTACGACCTGAACAAGCAGTTCGCGCATATCGACAGCTTTATCGTCGCCGGTGTCGACCTGATCCTGATCAACGCCGCCGACGCGCGCGCCATCGAGCCGGCGGTACGCAAGGCGCGCAAGGCGGGCATCGTGGTGGTCGCGGTGGACGTGGCCGCGGCCGGCGCCGATGCCACGGTGCAGACCGACAACACCCAGGCCGGCGAACTGGCCTGCGGCTTTATCGCCGACCGGCTCGAGGGCCGCGGCAACGTCATCATCCAGAACGGCCCGCCGGTGTCGGCGGTGCTGGACCGCGTCAAGGGCTGCAAGACAGTGCTGGCACGCCACCCGGCCATCCGCATCCTCTCCGACGACCAGGATGCCAAGGGCTCGCGCGAAGGCGGGCTGAACGTCATGCAGCTGTACCTGACGCGTTTCCCCAAAGTGGATGCGGTCTTCACCATCAACGACCCGCAAGCCGTGGGCGCGGACCTGGCCGCGCGCCAGCTCAACCGCCGCGGCATCCTGATTGCCTCGGTCGACGGCGCGCCTGACATCGAGGCTGCGCTCAAGGCCGACACGCTGGTGCAGGCTTCGGCCAGCCAGGACCCATGGGCGATTGCGCGCACCGCGGTGCAGCTGGGCGTGGGCATGATGAACGGCCAGCGCCCGGCCAATCCAACCGTGCTGCTGCCGTCCACACTGGTCACGCGCGCCAATGTCGCCCAGTACAAGGGCTGGGCCACGCCCCGCTGAACTGCCACGCCGGTTCCGGTTCCCCTTCCCCCTTATTGCTGATCCAAGATGGCTAGCCACCCTGCCGGCGCTCCGGCGCCTGACTCTGCCCCGGAGTTCGATTTCGTGTTGTTCGGCGCCACTGGCGACCTGGCGCGGCGCAAGCTGCTGCCGGCGCTGTTCGACGCCCACGCCGCCGGTTCGCTGCATCCGCGCGGCCGCATCCTGGCGCTGGGGAGCCAGCCGCTGACGCATGACGCCTACCTGGCCATGCTCGACGATGAAGTGCTGCCCGGACTGCCGGGCCATGCCGCGGCGGCTGCGTGGCCGGGCTTTCTCGAACGCATCGTGTACCTGCAGGTCGATGCCAACGCCCCTGCCGGCTTCGATGCGCTGGCCGAACTGGTCAGCGCCCGCGCGGCACCGGTGGTGGTGTTCTACCTGGCCACGGCCCCGCATCTGTTCGTCACCGTGTGCGAGCAGCTGGCGCGCGTGGGCCTGACCGGCCAGCGCAGCCGCATCGTGCTGGAGAAGCCGCTCGGGCACGACCTGGCTTCGTCCGAGGCCATCAATGCCGAAGTGGCGCGCCATTTTGCCGAGGACCAGATCTACCGGATCGACCACTACCTGGGCAAGGAGTCGGTGCAGAACCTGATGGCGGTGCGCTTCGGCAACGTGCTGTTCGAACCGCTGTGGCGGCGCGAATGGGTGCGCCAGGTGCAGATCACCATTGCCGAAGAGCTGGGCGTGGAGCGCCGCGGCAACTTCTACGACGGCATCGGCGCGCTGCGCGACATGGTGCAGAACCACCTGCTGCAACTGCTGTGCATGGTGGCGATGGAGCCGCCGACCAGCCTCTCGGAAGATGCCATCCGCGACGAGAAGCTGAAGATCCTGAAGGCGCTGCGGCCGATCCGGCCCGAGGACGTCGCCGAGAAGGTGGTGCGTGGCCAGTACGGGCGCGGCGCCGCGGGCGGCGACCCGGTGCCCGGCTATGCCAGCGAGCCCGGCATTGCGCCCGACAGCCGCACCGAGACCTTCGTCGCGATCCGCGCCGAGATCGCCAACTGGCGCTGGGCCGGCGTGCCGTTCTACCTGCGCACCGGCAAGCGCATGCAGTCGCGCGTGGCGGAGATCGTGATCCATTTCCACGACGTGCCCTACCCGCTGTTCCCGCATCCGCTGGGAACCCTGTCCGGCAACCGGCTGGTGATCACCCTGCAGCCGCAGGAGAGCATCCGGCTGTATTTCCTGACCAAGCAGCCGGGCGACACGCAGGCGCTGATTCCGGCCTCGCTGGACCTGCAGCTGACCAGCGCGGCGCCGCGCGTGCGGCGCGTGGGCGCATACGAACGCCTGCTGCTCGACGTGATCCGCGGCCGGCTGGGCCTGTTCGTGCGGCGCGACGAGCAGGTCCAGGCATGGCGCTGGGTTGCGCCCATCCTGGAGACCTGGGAGCACTCGCCCACGCCGCCCAAGCCTTACACCGCCGGCACCTGGGGCCCGGCGGCCTCCAGCGCGCTGCTGTCGCGCGACGGCATGGCCTGGCATGAAGAAATGTAGCCCACGTATTGCGGAGCACCCGAGATGACCACTTCCCTACCCGCCTGGCAAGCGCTGCGCGCGCATGCCGACTGGCTGCGCGGTACCCATATGCGCGACTGGTTCGACGGCCCGCAAGGATCGGCGCGCGCCGCGCGCTTCACCGCCGAGGCCTGCGGCCTGACGCTGGACTACGCCAAGAACCGCATCACCGACGAAACCCTCGCGCTGCTGTTCGCGCTGGCGGCGCAGGCGCGCGTGGCCGAGCGGCGCGACGCCATGTACGCGGGCGAGCCGGTCAACGTCACCGAGCACCGTGCCGCGCTGCATATCGCGCTGCGCGCCTACCCCGAGGATGGCTACCGTGCGCTGGGCGAGCCTGTCGGCGCCCAGGTCGAGGCCGTGCTGGCGCAGATGGCGCGCTTTGCCGATGCGGTGCGCAGCGGCGCATGGACCGGCGTCGACGGCCGCGCGATCACCGACGTCGTCAATATCGGCATCGGCGGTTCGGACCTGGGGCCGCGCATGGTGTGCCGCGCGCTCACCGATGCGCAGACCACCGGTCCGCGCCTGCACTTCGTCGCCAATGTCGACGGCAGCGACCTGGCGCGCACGCTGACCGGGCTCGATGCCGCCACCACCCTGGTGATAGTCTGCTCCAAAACCTTCACCACGCTGGAAACCATGGCCAACGCGCGCACCGCGCGCGACTGGTTCCTGCGGCAGGGCGTGAGCCGCGCCGGCCTGGCGCGCCACTTCGTGGCGGTATCGACCAACCGCGAGGCAGTGGCCGGGTTCGGCATCGACCCGGCCAATATGTTCCCGTTCTGGGACTGGGTGGGCGGGCGCTTTTCGCTGTGGTCGGCGGTGGGCTTGTCGATCGCAGTGGCGATCGGCTTCGAACGCTTCCGGCAACTGCTGGATGGCGCGCGCGCGATGGACATTCATTTCGCCGGTACGCCGCCGCAGCGAAACCTGCCGATGATCCTGGGCCTGCTGGATGTCTGGTACCGCAGTTTCCTCGGCGCCGCGAGCCGCTGCGTGGCGCCCTACTGCGAGCCGCTGGAACTGCTGCCGGCCTTCCTGCAGCAACTGGAAATGGAAAGCAACGGCAAGTCGGTGGGGCTCGACGGCAGCCCCATCGCCGCGGGCTCCGCCGCGGTGGTGTGGGGCACCACGGGCACGAACGGGCAGCACGCCTACTTCCAGATGATGCACCAGGGCTCGCAACTGGTGCCGGTGGATTTCATCGCCACGCTCGCGCCGGTCAGCGCGCTGCCCGGGCACCATACCAAGCTGCTGGCCAACTGCTTTGCGCAGGGCGAGGCGCTGCTGCGCGGACGCAGCGCCGACGAAGTGCGTGCCGAAGGCGTGCGCGACGAAGCGCTGGTGCCGCACCTGGTGTTCGACGGCAACCGGCCCAGCAACACGCTGTTGCTGCAGCGGCTGGATCCCTACCACCTGGGCGCGCTGCTGGCGCTGTCCGAGCACCGCACCTTCGTGCAGGGCGCGCTGTGGCAGATCAACTCCTTCGACCAGTGGGGCGTGGAACTCGGCAAGAAGCTGGCCGCGCCGATCCAGCGCGAACTGGAAGGCACTGACGGCGTGGTCGCGCATGATGCTTCCACCGCGGCGCTGATCCGCCGGGCGCGCGCGGCGCAGCCCACGCCGGCACGCTGACCCGCAGCAATCCACATTCCACCACCAAGGAGACCTCGATGGCCATGCCCCTTCCCCGCTATGTGGTATTCGGCGAAGCGCTGACCGACATGGTGCGGCAGGCCGACGGCAGCTGGCTCGGGCTGCCCGGCGGCTCATGCTGGAACGTGGCGCGCGTGGCCGCCCGGCTGGGCATTGCCACCGCCTTTGCGGGCGCCGTCAGCCAGGACCTGTTCGGCGATGACCTGGCGCAGGCCAGCGCTGACGCCGGCCTGGACAGCCGCTTCCTGCAACGCGTGGCGCGCTCGCCGTTCCTGGCCTTTGTGGCCTCGCGCCATCCGCCGCAGTACTTCTTTGTCGGCGGCGACAGCGCTGACCTGCATTTCGATCCAGCCCGCTTGCCAGAGGGCTGGCGCCAGGCGGCAGAAGCGATCCACTTCGGCTCCATCAGCCTGGTGCGCCAGCCGTTGGCGGCACGCCTGTGTGAAGAAGCCACGCTGGCCGCAACCGCGGGCAAGCGCATTGCCTTCGACCCCAACTTCCGGGACCTGATGCGTGCACCGGGCTACGCCAATGTTCTCGCACACATGCTGCGGCTGGCCAGCTACGTCAAGATCTCCGACGAAGACCTGGCCGGACTCTTTCCCGCGCTCGATACCGACACAGCACTGGCACAAGTACGCGCCATGGCGCCCGATGCAACCGTCATGCTGACGCGCGGCGCGCATGGCATGACGTTGCTCAAGGGCAGTCGTGTCGTCGAGCAGCCTGCGCTCGCGGTCGAGGTGGCCGACACCGTCGGCTGTGGCGATGCGGCGATGGGCGGCTGGATGGCCGGCGTGCTGTCCGGCGCGGCGGGCGACCTTGCCGCACAGGCGCGGCTGGCTGCGGCCGCGGCGGCCATTGCTGCGACCCGGGCCGGCGCATATCCGCCGCGGCGCGATGAAGTGGAAGAACTGCTGGCTGCTTGAAAGGCCGGCGACAGGCCGCAACGGTCAGCAACAGAAAAGCCGGAGCCAGGAAAGCCTTTTGGGAAAGCTCTAAATACGCGTCAGATCTCGCGAAAGTAACCCCATCGTTACATTGTCGATGGCAAAGTGATGTGCTAGCCAGACGAGCCTTGGCCACATGCAACGGGATTCGGTATCCCCCTGTGGGCGTACAAAACTATGCAAGCGGTCGGGCTCGCCATACTTATCACACTGTGATAGCATATCTATGCGCGACCGTAGCCTCGACACACTGTTGGACCTGGATGGACTCCGCTTCGTCATAGATGACGAAAGCTTGCATTGGGTGAAAATCGTGGTGCGTACCTGCCCTGTCTCGCAGGAACGCCCTCACGGGCTGAGGTATTCGCTGACACTGCATGACAAGATTGGCTGCCGTTTGCTTGGCTTTGACAATGCGCACGGCATCAATGAGGGTTCCGGGCCAGGAGTGCGGACGCGCATTGAATACGACCACCAGCACATGGCGGCGGGCGTTCGATTCTACGACTACCAGGATGCTTCCACGTTGCTGGAAGATTTCTGGACAGAGGTCGACAAGATCCTGCAGCACAAGGAGTGAATGATGAGCGGCAACCTCAAGATTGGCATCGCCTCACTGGAAGACTTCAAGGCCCGCACCATGGCGATCGCCCGCGGCAAACTCAAGCCCGGAAAGGATGAGCCCAAGGTCTGGTTTCAATCGCTGGACGTGCTGGCAAAGGTCCTTTCCCCAGCCAATCGCCAATTGCTTGCACTGATCGCGGAAACGAATCCTGAATCGCTCGAAGAGCTATCGCAGAAAACCGGGCGCGCCGTGTCGAACCTGTCGCGGACACTCCGCACGATGGAGGGCTACGGCTTGATCCACTTCGAACAAGGGCCACGCCGCAGGCTTGCTCCGCGCGTTGACTACAGCGGCGTGGAGCTTGAGCTTGCTTTCCACTAACGTCCGCTGACTGGCCGGCACCATGGCCGGCGCGCTCGCCGCTACGGCAAAAACGCCGGCGACAGCAGACGCAGCCCGACGGTAAAGAAGCGCGCGCCCGTGCCGCCGCCGAACACATTGCCATAGGTGGTGTCGACCTGCACCCGGTCCTGCACCACCCAGAAGCGGAAGCCGGCCTGGAAGGACGGCTTGCCGCGGTTCTCGCCGAAGGTCTCGGCGATCAGGAACACGCGCGGGTGAAGCTGGGTTTCGGTGCCCGCGCCCCAGGTCATGCGCGTCTGGCGATTGCCGGTGTCGCGGTTGGCGCCCAGGTTCAGGTGCGCGACGAAGCGGTCGTCCGCGAACGAGAACGACACCGGCACGTTGACATAGAGGTTGCCCAGCACCTTGCCGGGCTCGGCGTCGGGATGGTGGATCACGCCGCCCGACAGCGCAATGCCGTAGCCGTTGGTTTCCAGCGGCTTGAGCAGCGTCTTGGCCTGGAACTGCACATTGGTGCCGTCCCAGCCGCCATCGACGCGCTGCAGCGAACCGCCCAGCGTAAGTTCGAGGTTGCCGGTGGGATTGCAGCCCGGCAGCGCCCACAGCTCATTGCCGCCGGACTGGAACTGCATCCACGATTCCAGCTGGCAGGCCTTGGGATCGACGATGCGGGCATCGTCCGTGATCAGTGGCCGCGCCGCCAGCGCCGGCCGGCAGGCCGCGGCCACGATGGCCAGCGCGGCCAGGCGTACGAAGAACTGGTGCCACACCATGGCAACCTCCTGAGCAAATACAGCCATACGGCCGGCGACGATACACGCCGGCCGTGACAAGACATCGAAAGGCAGCAAGGGAGGTCTGGCACCGGCGGTCGCAGGCGTGGGCCTGGCCGCATGGGGCATGGCAGCGCCGGGCGGCGGCACTGCAGCGAATGACCGCAGTGTCTCAGCGCGCCGGCGCGGCCGGGAAAACTCCCGTTGCGCAAGAAGGACTGGGACAACTGTCCACGGATAGCTCCGTTGGTTGGAACGGGGCGCAGTGTAATCCCGGCCCATGGCGCGGTCAACCCGATCCATGCGCCGCGCGCATGGCTGCATGCGGAGATTTCGCTACCGCTCGCCGACCACCCTCTCCTAACATCGTCGGCACCATCTGCCAGGCCGGTGCGAGATGCAAGCGCCCGGTCCCTGCCCCCCGGCAGATGCCACAGAGGAGGAAGCCAAATGCCAAACAGTGCCGCGCCAACGAGCGCGCCCTACACGCCGCCGACCCAGGCGGCGCCCGCCATCCAGCCCAGCCAGCGCCGCCGCGCCATCGTCGCCACGGTGATCGGCAACGGCCTGGAGTGGTTCGATTTCACCGTGTACAGCTTTTTCGCGGTCATCATCGCCAGGCTGTTCTTCCCCACCGGCAACGACCTCAGCTCGCTGCTGCTGGCCGTGGCCACCTTCGGCGTGGGCTTTTTCATGCGGCCGGTGGGCGGCATCGTGCTGGGCGTCTACGCCGACCGCGTCGGGCGCAAGGCGGCGCTGTCGCTGACCATCCTGCTGATGGCACTGGGCACGACCTTGATCGGGATTGCCCCCACCTATGACCAGATCGGCATTCTGGCCCCGCTGCTGATCGTGGTGGCGCGGCTAATGCAAGGTTTCTCCGCCGGCGGCGAAATGGGCGGCGCCACCGCCTTCCTGACCGAATACGCACCGGCGCGCCAGCGCGCCTACTATTCCAGCTGGATCCAGGCCAGCATCGGCGTGGCCGTGCTGCTGGGCGCCGCGGTCGGCACCTTCGTCACCAGCTCGCTGAGCGAGGAGGCACTCAACAGCTGGGGCTGGCGCCTGCCGTTCCTGCTGGGCATCGTGATCGGCCCGGTGGGCTACTACATCCGCCACCACCTGGACGAGACCCCGGCCTTCCGCGACACCGCCGAGCGCGCGGATTCGCCGCTGAAGGAAATCTTCCAGGCCTATCCGCGCGAAACCGCCGCCAGCTTCTCGATGGTGATCCTGTGGACCGTGTGCACCTATGTGCTGCTGTTCTACATGCCGACCTACGCCGTCAAGGTGCTGAAGGTGCCGCAGGCCGACGGCTTCGTCGCCGGCATGGCGGGCGGCTGCGCCATCATGGTGTTCGCGCCGCTGGTGGGGCTGCTGGCCGACCGCATCGGCCGGCGCGTGCTGCTGAGCGGCTCGGCGCTGCTGATCCTGGTGCTGGCGTGGCCCATGTTCGCGTACATCAACCACCTGCCCGGCCTGGCCTCGCTGCTGGTGTTCCAGCTGGTGTTCGGGGTGCTGATCGCCACCTATACCGGCCCGATCCTGGCGGCCTTCTCCGAGCTGTTCCCGGCGCGCGTGCTGTCGACCGGCCTGTCGGTGGCCTACAACTTCGCGGTGACGATCTTCGGCGGCTTTGCCTCCTTCATCATCACCTGGCTGATCGCCAGCACCGGCAGCAGCATGGCGCCCGCCATCTACGTGATGATCGCCGCCGCCATCAGCCTGGTCGGCACCCGCTTCGTGCGCGAACCCTCCTATCTGCAACAACGCTGACATGTCCCAGAACACCCAGATCCTTTTCCACGGCGGCGATGTGCTCGAACCCGGCACGGGAGAGCTGCTGCGCGGCCACGACGTGCTGGTCGACGGCGAGCGCATCGCCGCGGTCGGCCCGGCCATCGATGCTCCCAATGCCCGGCGCATCGACGCGCGCGGCAAGACCGTGATGCCCGGCCTGATCGACTGCCACGTGCACGTGCTGGCGTCGCTGGCCAACCTCGGCCTGAACGCGGTCCAGCCCAACGTGCTGGTGGCGATCCGCGCCCTGCCGATCATGCAGCGTATGCTGGAGCGCGGCTTTACCACCGTGCGCGATGCCGGCGGCGCCGACTGGGGCCTGTCGCAGGCGGTGGCCACCGGGCTGGTGCCGGGCCCGCGCATCTTTGCCTCGGGCAAGGCGCTGTCGCAGACCGGCGGCCATGGCGACTTCCGTCCGCGCTCCGATGTGCTCGAGCCCTGCTCGTGCGCCTTCCGCGCCGGCGCCATTGCCCGGGTGGCCGATGGCGTGGACGCGGTGCGGCTGGCGGTGCGCGAGGAAATCCAGAAAGGCGCGACCCAGATCAAGATCATGGCGTCGGGCGGCGTGGCGTCGCCGACCGACCCCATCGGCAACACCCAGTACAGCGAGGACGAGATCCGCGCCATCGTCGCCGAGGCCGAGGCCGCGCAGACCTACGTGATGGCCCACGCCTACACCGGCCGCGCGATCACGCGCGCGGTACGCTGCGGCGTGCGCACCATCGAGCATGGCAACCTGGTCGACCGCGCCGCCGCCGACGAAATGCGCAAGCACGGCGCCTTTGTCGTGCCGACGCTGGTCACCTACGACGCGCTGGCGCGCGACGGTGCCCGCCTGGGCCTGCCGCCCGAATCGGTGGCCAAGATCGAGACCGTGCGCCAGGCCGGCCGCGACTCGCTGCGCCTCTATGCCGATGCCGGCGTGCCGATGGGCTATGGCTCGGACCTGCTCGGCGAGATGCACGACCACCAGGCCGACGAGTTCCGCATCCGCGCCGAACTGCTGGGCAACCTGGAAGCGATCCGCTCTGCCACCTCGATCGCCGCGGCCATCCTGCAGCGCGAAGGCGAACTGGGCACCACGCGTGCCGGCGCGCTGGCCGACCTGCTGCTGGTCGACGGCAACCCGCTCGCCGACATCAGCCTGATCGCCGGACAGGGTGAACGCCTGAGCGTGGTGATGCAGGCGGGCCGCATCCACCGCCGCGCCGGCTGAGCCGGCCGCCGCCACCCGGATGCCGCGGGTGGCAAGCCTCTCCCGCCCCACGCGCTGGCACATGCCGGCGGTCTATCATGGCGGCATCTCCGGCCCGGACGCCCCCATGCGCATTTCCCCGCTCCCGCCCCTGCCCAACCTGGTCGCCTTCGAAGCCGCGATGCGGCACGGCAGCTTTACCCGCGCCGCGGCCGAACTGCACCTGACGCAGAGCGCGATCAGCCGCCAGGTGGCACAGCTGGAACGCTTCCTGGGGCGCAAGCTGTTTATCCGCGAACCGCGCGCGCTGCGCCTGACCGTGAGCGGGCAACGCTATGCCGAGGTGGTGCAGCGCCTGCTGGTCGGCTGCGCCGAGGCCACCGAAGACGTGATGAAGGTACGCAGCCATACCGCGCTGACGGTGGCCTGCTCAAGCGGCGTCGCGGTGCTGTGGCTGACGCCGCGGCTGGCCTCGTTCCGCGCCGCCCACCCCGAGATCCAGCTGCGCCTGACCGTCAACGACAGCCTGTCGGCGCTGTCGCCGGCAGAGTTCGACATCGGCCTGTACTACCTGCGCGAAGGACCGCCGCCCGGGCTGGCCGCGCGCCGGCTGTACGGCGAGGAAGTGTTCCCGGTCTGCACGCCCGGCTATCTCGGCGGCCGCACGCTGGCCCCGTCGGACCTGGCCGGCGAGACCCTGCTGATGCTTGACGACGGCCAGCGCCAGTGGATGTCGTGGCAGACCTGGCTGGCCCACCAGGGGCTGCCCGACGCCACGCCGCGCAACGTGCTGACCTCGAACCAGTACCCGATCCTGCTGCAGCTGGCCATGGAAGGCCAGGGCATCGCGCTGGGCTGGCGCCACATGATCGATGCCTGCCTGCGCGACGGCCTGCTGGTGCGCGCCTGCGACGCCAGCGCCAGCCTGGGCGGCGGCTACCACGCGGTATGGCCGCGCGACCGGATGGAACCCGCCGCGGCGCGCGCGTTCCGCAACTGGCTGGTGCGGCAGGCGGCGGCCGCGTCGTGACGGCTCAGGACCCGGCCTTGTAGTTCGTCTCCTTGACGATCTTTGCCCACCTTGCCGCGTCCTCGGCGATGGTGGCGGCGAACTGTTCCGGGGTGCCGCCCACCACCTCGTAGTCGATCGCGGCCAGCCGTTGCCGGATGTCGGGCTGCGCCAGGATGCGGTTCATCTCCTGGTTCAGCCGCGTGACGATCTCCTTCGGCGTTCCGGCCGGCGCCAGCAGGCCGGCCCACGAGTTGAACGCCATGCCGTCGAAACCGGCCTCCTGCATGGTCGGGACATCCGGCAGCGCGGGCGAGCGCCTGGACGCGAACACCGCCAGCGGGCGCAGCTTGCCGGCCTTGATCATGGCCATGCCGTTGAACGGGTCGATGGTCATGTCGACCTCGCCCGAGACCACCGCCTGCATCTGCGGGCCGGTGCCGCGGTACGACACGCTGACCACGTCGGGCGTGCCCGCGGCGCTCTTGAAGGTGGCGCCGATCAGCTCGATCATGCTGCTGCCGGCCGACAGGCTCAGCGGCCGGGACTTCGCCTTGGCCAGCGCCACGAACTCCTGCACGGTCCTGGCCGGCACCGACGGGTGCACCACCATCACGAAGCCGATATTGCTGATCTGCGAGATCGGCGCGAAGCTCTTCAGCGGCTCATAGCCCGCCTTGTACAGCACCGGGCTGAGCGTCTGCGCGCCGGCGGTATTGAGCAGCAACGTATAGCCATCGGGGGCCGCGCGCGCCGCCGCGTCGGTGCCGATGATGCCGTTGGCGCCAGGACGGTTTTCCACCACCACCGACTGCTTCAGCGCCTCGCCCAGCTTTTGCGAAATCAGCCGCGCCACCACGTCGGTGGCGCCGCCGGGGGCGAACGGCACCACCATGCGGATCGGCTTGCTGGGGTAGGTGTCGCTCCAGGCCAGCGCGGGCATCGCGCCCAGCATGGCGGCGCACAGCATCAGGCGGCGGCGCGGATTCGGTTGCATCGGGGTGTCTCCTGGATGGCGGTGGTCGGAAGCGGTGCCGCACGGTGGCTAGCACCTGCCATTATTCATAGTTATGAATTAAATTTTACGCACATAAACTTTACCGTCAATTAGGGGTATGTGCGGACTGCGCAGCCGGTGAAGTGCTTCGCCGAAGACGCCGGCAACCCAGTGCCCGGCAGGATTCCCCCATGGCATGTGGTTTGCGTTTCCATCAGGCTTCGACGTCGGGAAGCAGGCCGCGGGTGGCTTCGGATCGGGAGCCTCGCGCGTTCGGCGCAACATCTACCGGAGATCAGCCATGGCAAATGACAAGCGTCCGCAAGGAAATCCGCGCGTGGATCGATGGGATCCGGCCGCGCTCGAGCAGGCACTGCGCGGCCTGGACTATCCCGCGACGCGTGGCGCGTTGGTTTCCACCGCGCGCGACAACGACGCGGATGACGCGATCGTGGATGCCCTGCTGGGCATACCTGAACAAAACTACCGGGATGCTGCGGAAGTGGCGCGAGCCGTTGCGCGGCACCTCGGCACGTAGCAGGGACCGCCGCGCAGGCCCTCGCCTGCGCCCGGGATTTCAGCGTCGATCGCTGTACAGCGGGTCCAGGTCGTGCCGGAACAGCTTGCGCAGCGGAGCGGGATACTGGAACGCCAGCACGGGCTCCAGCGCGCCTTGCTGGTCCCGGAACACCTCGAACAAGCGGCGCCTGCCGCCGCCGTCCCAGCCAAAGACATAGACGTAGGCGCTGCCCCGCCACGCCAGCGTTCCGGCCCCGAACGGCGGTCCCACCTCGGCAAGCGGGCAATAGCGGGCGCAGAGCGCCAGGGCCGTCTTTTCAGGTCCGGTGGGCTCGCGGTTGGTGTCTGTTTCAAACGTCGCGCCCAGGCCCGGGGCGAGCGACAGAGGAGGACCGTTGGGATGTGCCGGCGCAAGGCGGTGAACTGGCGACTGGTGGGCAGGCACTGTCTCACTCCTTTTTCTTGAGGGTTCCATATCGCGCGCCGACGGCACCAGCCGATCAAACGCGAATGATTCGCGCCTTCATATCACTTTGCTGCTCCCCAAAAGAAAGCGCCCGCAGGTGGAACCTGGCGGGCGGGCTTTCCCGGGTGCGGACGGGCGCATTCGGACCGTGCCGATATTGCCCTGCTATGTCGGTCGCAGCATATCCCTCTAAAGCACTACAGCAGCAACGCGCATCGCGCCGTCACGCCGCCAGCTCCACCCGGGCGGGCTCAGGCCGCGGCTTGCGCCAGCGTCGGATAGTCGGTCAGCCCTTGCGCCCCGCCGCCGAACAGGGTGTCGCGCTGGTGCTGCGCCAGTGGAGCGCCGACGCGCAAACGCTCGGGCAGGTCCGGATTGGCCACGAACGGACGGCCGAACGCGATCAGGTCGGCCCAGCCGGCGGCAACGGCGTCGCGGGCACGCTCGGCGGTGTACTTGCCGGCATAGATCAGCACCCCCGGGAAGGCCTCGCGCAGCCGTTGCTTGAATGCCAGCGGCATCAGCGGCGCGTCGTCCCAGTCCGCTTCGGCGATATGGAGGTAGCCGACGCCAAGCTGGCCCAGCAGCCTGGCGGCGCCCAGGTACGTCGTTTCCGGATCGTCATCGACGCAGCCGTTGAGCGTGGTCAGCGGCGCCAGGCGGATGCCGACGCGCGATGCATCACCGGCGCCTTCGATCAGTGCCTGCGCGACTTCGCCCAGGAAGCGCAGCCGGTTTTCCAGCGAGCCACCGTACGCATCCGTGCGGGTGTTGGCGCCCGAGTCGATGAACTGGTTCACCAGGTAGCCGTTCGCGCCGTGCAGCTCGACGCCGTCGAAGCCCGCCGCGATTGCGTTGCGGGCCGCGGCACGGTACTGGTCGACGACCTCGCGGATTTCGTCCACCGTCAGTGCGCGGGGCACGGAGGCCTGGACGAAACCCGGGGTGCTGCCGTCCTCCGCCGCAATGAAGACATTGACGCCCTGCGCCTGGATCGGCGACGACGACACCGGTTGCCGGCCGCCCAGCAGGCTGGTGTGGCTGAGCCGGCCGACGTGCCAGAGCTGCGCGAAGATGCGCCCGCCGGCGGCGTGGACCGCGCCGGTCACCTTGCGCCATCCGGCCACCTGCGCCGGCGTATGGATGCCCGGCGTCCAGGCGTAGCCCTTCCCCAGCGGGTCGATATAGGTGCCCTCGCTGACGATCAGGCCGGCGCCGGCGCGTTGCGCATAGTAGGCGGCCATCAGGTCGTTGGCCTCGTCGCCGGGCTGGCTCGCGCGCGAGCGGGTCATCGGCGGCATGACGATGCGGTTCGGCAGCGCCAGGCCACCCAGTTGCAGCGGTTGGAACAGCGGATCCTTGTTCATTGTGCTTGTCCTGTCAGGTTCGCGGCCGGGGGGCCGCGAACGGGTCATCGGGAATGTCGGCGCGTCAGGTCGCTCAGTCCCATTGCGGCGCCAGCCCGTCCGGGCTGACCTCGCGGCCGTTGCGCTCCAGCGCGGCGATCTGCGCCATGTCGTCTTCGCTGAGCCGCAGGGTCTGCGCCAGCAGGTTGCTGGCCAGGTTCTCGCGTTTGGTCGACGACGGAATCACCGAGTAGCCCAGCTGCAGCGCCCACGCCAGCACCACCTGCGCGGGCGTGGCCTGGTGCCGCTGCGCGATCGCGCCGATCACCGGGTCGCCAAGCACCTTGCCGTAGGCGAGCGTCATGTACGACGTTACGTGGATGCCTTCGCGCTGCAGGAACGCCACCAGCTCGCGGTTCTGCAGGTAGGGGCTCAGTTCGATCTGGTTGGTGGCGATCGCATCCTTGCCGACCGCGGCGATGGCCTGGCGCGTCAGCGCGATGTTGAAGTTGGAGACGCCGATCTGCCGCGTCAGGCCTTTTTCCTTCGCGCCGGCCAGCGCGGTCATGAAGGTTTCCAGCGGCACGCCATTGCCGGGTGCCGGCCAGTGGATCAGGGTCAGGTCGACGTAGTCGGTGCGCAGCTTGCGCAGGCTCTCTTCGAGGCTCGGCACGAGCTTGTCCGGGGCGTAGTTGTCGACCCAGATCTTGGTGGTCAGGAACAGCTCGTCGCGGCGCACGCCGGAAGCCGCGATGGCCTCGCCGATCTCGGCTTCGTTGCCGTAGATCTGCGCGGTGTCGATGGCGCGATAGCCCAGTTCAAGGCCGTTGCGGACCGAGTCGATGACAACCTGGCCTTGCAGGCGGAAAGTGCCGAGGCCGAAGGCGGGAATCTTGCTCATGGTTTTAGCTCCTGGGGAGAAGACAGGGAAGGCTGGTTCGATGCAGCCATTCTGCCCGCCGGAACTGATGAGATAAACGCCTTTACTGGACAAAAATATTTGATTTGAGATCAAGGATTGCCACGCGCTGCGGCATCGTCTATAAACCAGTCTGTCTCGATTCCGGCGCAACCATGAAAATCACGCTCGACGAACTGCTCGCCTTTGCGACCGTGGTCGACAGCGGCTCGATCACGGCCGCCGCGCAGCAGCTCGACCTCACCGTCTCGGCAACCAGCCGCACCCTCGCCCGCCTCGAGGAAAAGCTCAAGACCACGCTGCTGCGCCGGACCACGCGCCGCCTCGAGCTGACCGAGGAAGGCCAGGCCTTCCTGCACGACGCGCGCGCCATCATCGACTCGGTCGAAAGCGCCGAAGAACAGATGCTGGCGCGGCGCGAGAAGCCGTCCGGGCGCCTGCGCGTCGACGCGGCGTCGCCGTTCATGCTGCATGTGATCGTGCCGCTGGTGCACGGCTACCGCGAGCGCTTTCCGCAGGTCGAGCTGGAGCTGAACAGCAACGAGGGCATCATCGACCTGCTTGAGCGGCGCACCGACGTGGCCATCCGCATCGGCCGCCTGAAGGACTCGACGCTGCATAGCCGGCTGATCGGCAACAGCCGGGTGCGCATGCTGGCCAGTCCGGCCTACCTCGAGGCGCACGGCCAACCGCGCAAGGCGCAGGATCTCGGCAAGCACGCGCTGCTCGGCTTCAACCAGCCCGAATCGCTGAACGTGTGGCCGATCCTGGGTGCGGACGGCGAGCCCTACCGGATCGAGCCGGCGGTGTGGTCGTCGAGCGGCGAAACGCTCAGGCAGCTGGCGCTGGAGGGCGCGGGGATCGTGTGCCTGTCGGACTTCATGACCGCGCACGACCGCGAGGCGGGCCGGCTGGTGCAGGTGCTGGCGCGCCAGACGCAGGACGTGCGCCAGCCGATCCATGCGGTCTACTACCGCAATACCGCGATCTCCGCGCGGATCGCGTCGTTCGTCGACTACCTGGTCGAGGCGATCGGCGGCAAGGGCGGTTCACGGCAGCCGGCGGCGTGGGCCCAGCCGTGACGATGGCCCAGGCCACCACGAAGCTGGAGGCCAGCCGGGCCCGGGGCCGGATCGACGGCGGCCGCGGCACCGAAGCTGTTCGCGTCACATGCGGGTCGCCTTGCCACCTCCCCTTATCCCGCCTCTAATAGATCCAGGTACCGTCAGGCTGGCAACGACGGCCGGGAGGCGAAATGCGCTGCAGCCAATGCGGCTTCGGCAACCTTGCTGGCGCCAACTTCTGTGAGGCGTGCGGGGCGCGGCTTGCCCGCGTGTGCCCGCAATGCGGCGCGGAGGCCACCGCGGCGGCGCGGTTCTGCCGCGTCTGCGGCGTCGGCCTGCCCGACGCGCCCGCCACGACTGCGCCTGCGCCCGCCGCGCCGCGCCAGGACAGCCCGGCGCCGGTCCACTACACCCCGCCGCACCTGGCCGGGCGCATCCTGGCCGAGCAGGCGGCAATGGAAGCCCGCGGCGAGACCGCGGGCGAGCGCAAGACCATTACCGCGCTGTTTGCCGACATGGCCGGCTCCACCGCGCTGACCCAGGACCTGGACCCGGAGGACGCACGCCGGCTGATCGATCCCGTGGTGACGCTGATGATGGAAGCGGTCCACCACTACGAGGGCTACGTCGCCAAGTTCCTCGGCGACGGCATCCTGGCGCTGTTCGGCGCGCCCATCGCCCACGAGGACCACGCGCTGCGCGCGCTGTACGCGGCGCTGCGCATGCAGGATGCGATGCACCGGCACAGCGACCGCGTGCGCCTGGAGCAAGGCATTCCGCTGCAGGTCCGCATCGGCATCCATACCGGCGAGGTGGTGGTGCGCTCGATCCGCAAGGACGACCTGCACACCGACTACGATCCGGTCGGGCACACCATCCATATCGCCTCGCGCATGGAAGGCATCGCCACGCCGGCGTCGATCCTGGTCAGCGAGTCGACCCACAAGCTGACCGAAGGCTATTTCGAGTTCACGGCGCTGGGCACCACCAGCGTCAAGGGCGTGCGCGAGCCGCTGGCGGTGTACGAGGTGATCGGCCCGGGAGCCTTGCGCACGCGGCTGCAGGTGGCCGCGCACCGCGGCCTGGCGCGCTTCGTCGGGCGCCAGGACGAACTTGCGCACCTGAACGCGGCGCTGGAGCAGGCCAAGGCCGGCCACGGGCGCATCGTCGCCGTGGTCGGCGAGGCCGGGGTCGGCAAGTCGCGCCTGTTCCATGAATTCAAGGTCAGGTCGCAGCAAGGCTGCCTGGCGCTGGAGACGTTCTCGGTCTCGCACGGCAAGGCCTTCGCCTACCTGCCGCTGATCGAGATGCTGAAGAACTATTTCCAGATCACCGCGCACGACGGCGACCGCAGCTGCCGCGAGAAGCTGACCGGCAGGCTGCTGACGCTGGACCGCTCGCTGGAAGAGCACCTGCCCTACCTGCTCTACCTGCTCGGCGTGGTCGAGCCCGACTCGCAGCTGCCGACCATGGACCCGGCCCTGCGGCGCCAGCGCACCTTCGAGGCGATTGCGCGGCTGCTGGTCCGCGAAAGCCAGAACCAGCCGCTGGAAGTCATCTTCGAGGACCTGCAATGGCTCGACGGCGAGACCGAGGCCTTCCTCAACATGCTGGTCGAGCATGTGCCCGGCGCGCGCATCGTGCTGCTGGTGAACTACCGGCCCGAGTACAGCCACCGCTGGGAAGCGGGCGCGCATTACTCGCAGCTGCGCCTGCAGCCGCTGGGTCAGGCCGAGGCGCAGGAGCTGCTGACCGCGCTGCTCGGCGACGACCCGAGCCTGGCGCCGCTGAAGCGGCTGATCCTCGACAAGACCGAAGGCAATCCCTTCTTCATGGAGGAAGTGGTCCAGACCCTGGCCGAGGAAGGCGCGCTGCTGGGCCAGCCGGGCAGCTACCGCATCGAGAAGGCGCCGGCGCTGCTGCACATCCCGACCACCGTGCAGGGGGTGCTGGCCGCCCGTATCGACCGGCTGCCGCTGGCGCAGAAGGAGCTGCTGCAGACCCTCGCCGTGATCGGCAAGGAGTTTCCGCTGGGCCTGGTGCTGCGCGTCACCGGCCTGCCCGAAGAGCGCCTGCATCCGCTGCTGCGCGACCTGCAGGGCGCCGACTTCATCTACGAACGCCCCGCCTTCCCCGAGGTCGAGTACGCCTTCAAGCACGCGCTGACCCAGGAAGTGGCCGGCAGCTCGCTGCTGACCGAGCGCCGCAGCGCCCTGCATGAAAGCTCGGCGCAGGCAATCGAGGCGATGTTCCACGGCCGGCTCAAGGACTACTGCAGCGAACTGGCCCACCACTACAGCCACAGCGGCAACGTGCCGAAGGCGGTCGAGTACCTGCACTGCGCCGGCCAGCAGGCGCTGCAGCGCTCCGCGCAGGAAGAAGCAATCCGGCACCTGAGCGAGGCCATTGCCCTGCTCAAGCGCCAGCCCGACAGCGGCGAGCGCGCGCGCCTGGAACTGACGCTGCTGCTGACGCTGGGGCCCGCGCTGATCGCGGCGCGGGGCCAGGCCTCGCCCGAGGTCGAGGCCAATTACCGGCGCGCGATGTCGCTGTGCGAGCAAGGGCGGCAGACACCCTATGTGTTCTCGGCGCAGCTGGGCATGTGGGCGTTCTACCAGCTGCGCGCGCAATACCAGGTGTCGCTGCCGCTGGCGCGGCGCCTGCTGGCGCTGGCCACCGAGTCGCAGAAGCCCAAGCAGCTGGCCGAAGGCCACCGCGCGCTGGGCGCCACGCTGTTCCGCCTGGGCCTGCTGGAAGAAGCGCGCGCGCATATGGAGGCCGTGCTGGCCGTGCCGCACCCGGAGCACTCCGCCTATGACTTCCTGACTGGCTACGGCCGCGACCCGATGGTCCATGCCACCAGCACGTTGGCCTGGATCCTGTGGTACCAGGGCTTTGCCGACCAGGCCCTGGCGCGCAGCCGCGAGGCGCTGGCGCTGGCCCGCGCGCGCCCGGATGCCTACAACCTGGCGCTGTGCCTGGTGTTCGCGGCGGAACAATACCGCTGGCGCCGCGATCCCGCGCAGGCCAGGGAGTATGCCGAAGCCGCCATTGCCATTTCGGGCGAACAGGGCTTCCCGATCTACCTGGCCTGGGGCACCGTGCTGCAGGGTTGGGCGCTGTCCGAGCAGGGCAGCCACGAGGAAGGCATTGCGCGGATGCGCCGCGGCCTCACGGCTTACGAGGCCACCGGCGGCGAACTCGGCATGCCGAACCTGCTGGCGATGCTGGCCGAGGCCTGCGGCAAGGCCGGCCAGCCAGCCGCCGCGCTGGACGTGCTGACGCGCGCGCAGGCCATGATCGAAGAAACCGGCGAGCGGCTCGATGAGGCCGGGGTCTATCGGCTGCGCGGCGACTTGCTGCTGCAGCTGGCCGCGCCCGATGCCGGTGCCGCCGCCAGCCATGAAGCCGAGGCCTGTTTCCAGCGCGCGCTTGCAGTCGCGCACGGCCAGGGCGCCAGGCCGCTGGAACTGCAGGCCGCGCTGAGCCTGGCCCGGCTGTGGCAACGCCAGGGCAAGCGCGACGCCGCGCGCGAAGCACTGGCGCGCATCCACGGCAGCTTCAGCGAGGGCACCGATGGCGCCGACTGGCAGGAGGCGCGGGCCCTGCTTGCCGAGCTTGCCGACGACGCGGCCCGCGACACGGGTGCGGCGCGCGCATGACTACCGCCGCCGCCAACCCGCTGCAAGAGCGCTTTGTCGCGCTCTGGACCCTGGCGGGCGGCACGCGCGCGGCGGACGCGTATGCCGACCTGGCGCGCTGCTACGGCGAGCCGACCCGGCACTACCACACCCTGGACCATGTGCGCCGCTGCCTGCACGACCTCGACTGGGCGCGCAGCGCGATACCGGATGCCGCCGACGTGGAACTGGCGCTGTGGTGCCATGACGTCATCTACGTGCCCGGCGCCGCCGACAATGAAGCGCGCAGCGCGGCGTGGCTGCAGCAGTGGTCCGCCGGCACGGTCGCCGCCGCCGGGCGCGTCGCCACGCTGATCCTGGAAACCACGCACGCCGACGTGCCCGCCAGCCTGGCCGGGCGCTTCACCGCCGACATCGACCTGGCCGCGCTGGGATACAGCCGCGCGCGCTTCCAGGACAACGGCGCGCGCCTGCGCGCGGAGCGCACCGACCTGGACGATGCCGCCTATGACGCCGCCGAGCGGGCCTTCCTGCAACGCCTGCTGGCCAGTCCCCGCATCTATGCCACCGACCTGTTCCGGTCGCGCTACGAGGCGCAGGCGCGTGCCAATCTGTCCTGGCGGCTGGCCCAGCCGGCGACTACAGGAATTCGCCGGTGATATCGACGCTGGAGCGCTGGCCCACGCAGTCATAGTTGCGATCCAGCCAGAGCGTGGCGGCCTGCCGGCCCTGGTCGCGCAGCGTGCACAGGAAGTCCCAGTCGGCGTTGTACTTGGTCGAGACCCCGAGCGCGGCCATGGTCTCGTCCGAGCGGATCGAATGGATCCACATCTCCTTCATCTCGTTGCGGTCGATCTTGCCCTGCTGGATCAGCGTGGTGACGAAGCCGATCGCCCGCATCTCGCGCATCAATGACGAATTGAAGCTGACCTCGTTGACCCGGTTCAGGATCTCCGCCGCCGTGGTCGGCACGCCGCGGCGCACGATCGGGTTGATGTGGACGATCACGACGTCGTGGGTCTCGCAGTGATAGATCAGCGGAAAGATCGCCGGGTTGCCGACATAGCCGCCATCCCAGTAATGGTGGCCGTCGATGCTGACCGCCTGGAACAGCGTGGGCACGCAGGCCGAGGCCAGCACCGCGTCCGCGCTAAGCTCTTCCTGCGCGAAGATGCGGATGCGGCTGGTCTCGATATTGGTCGCGCACAGGTACAGGCGGATCGGGCAATGCGCGCGCAGCGCCGCGAAATCCACCTGGCCGAGCAGCACGTCGCGCAGCGGATTGGCATTGCCCGGGTTGAACTGGTACGGCGACAGCAGCCGCAGCGTGATGTCGGCCATGGCGTACAGCGGCGAATGGTTCAGACCCAGGGTATGGCTGCCCTTGAACCACGGCAGCCAGCGCAACGGGTTGAAGCGCTGCGCCGAGTGCGCGATGGCCTCCCAGAAGTCATGCAGGGCCTGGCGCGCGCCTTCGCTGCCGCCCTGCATCAGGCCATAGGCCAGCACCGTGCCGTTCATCGCGCCGGCGCTGGTGGCGCTGACGCCCTCGATCACCAGCCGGCCGTCTTCCAGCAGGCGGTCCAGCACGCCCCAGGTAAATGCGCCGTGCATGCCGCCGCCTTGCAAGGCCAGCGCCACGGGCTTGGCTTGGACAGGCTCGGGCGGCATAGGCGTGTTCCCCTGGGCGGCGACAAGGCGCCATGCTCCAGTGTAGGGAAGAACCGCGCCCGGGGCGTAGGGCGCCGTGCGTGGTATGACACACAGCGCGGCGCCGCTACGTCATGATGGTCCCCGCGATCGTGGCAGCGGCATCACTTGCGGACGTGCCCGCACCCCGCTATGCCAGTTCGAACCCGTGCCGCGCCAGCGGCAGCGAGCGCAGGCGCTGGCCAGTCGCGGCAAACAGCGCATTGGCCAGCGCCGGCGCCAGCGTCGGCACCGCCGACTCGCCCACGCCGCCGATGCGCTCGCCACTGGGCGCCAGCACCGCCTCGAAGCGCGGCGTCTGCGCCAGCCGCAACAGCGGATAGTCGTGGAAGTTGGATTGCTGCACGCGCCCGTCGGCAATGGTGATGGCGCCAGTCATGGCCGCGCTCAGGCCCCAGATGCTGGCGCCCTCCAGCTGGCGCTCGACCGTCGCCGGGTTGATCACCGTGCCGCAGTCGATGGCATTGACGACGCGGTGCAGCGTGATGCGCTGGCCCTGCACCGACAGTTCCACCACCGTCGCGCACAGCGAGCCCCACGCCTGCGACAGCGCCACGCCGTGGCAGCGCCCTGCCGGCGCGCTGCCCCAGCCGACGTGCTGCGCCAGGCGCTGCAGCAAGCGCGCCGGACGCGGACGGTCGGCCAGCAGGTTCAGCCGGAACTGCAGCGGATCGGCTTTGGCGTGATGGGCCAGTTCGTCGATGAAGCTCTCGGCAAAGAAGGTGTTCTGCGTATAACCCACGCCGCGCCAGAACCCCACCGGCACGGCAGTATTGACCATGGCATGGCGCACCGCCACGTGGGGCAGCGCGTAAGGCAGGTCGACCACCCCTTCGACCGATTTCGGGTCGACCCCGCCCTTGACCCGGTCCGGGAAATTGCGGACATAGATCGACGAGCACGCCAGGCGCGCATCCAGCGCGCGGATGCCGGCCCCGTCCGGGGCCAGCACCGCGCTGAAGCGCGCCGCCGCCGCGGGCCGGTAGAAATCGTGCTGGATGTCTTCCTCGCGCGACCAGATCAGCTTGACCGGCTGCCCCGCCGCCTTCGATGCCAGCGCGGCCTGGACAAAGACATCGAACTCCTCGCGCCGGCCGAAGCCGCCACCGACGAAGGTCCCGTGCACGGCGATGCGATCGGCAGGCAGCCCAAGGGCGCCCGACAGCCGCTGCGCGATCTCGCCGCAGACCTGGGTCGGACCCCAGATCTCGGCGCCGTCGGCGCGCACATCGGCGGTGGCGTTCATCGGCTCCATGGTGGCGTGGGCGAGGTATGGCACCTCGTATTCGGCGATGTAGGCCTGCGCTTGCTGCAGCTGCGCGTCCGGGTCGCCGTGGCGCAGCGCCACCGCCGAGGCATGGCGCGCGGCATCGCGGTAACCGGCCATCAGCGCCGCGTCGCTGGCCGGCTTGCCTTGCGGCAGCTGCCACTCGGGCTGCAGCGCGGCCAGGCCCTTGCGCGCGGTCCAGTAGCTGTCGGCCAGCACCACCACGGCATCGTCCAGCGGCACCACGCGCCGCACGCCGCGCAGCGCCAGCGCCGGCCGGGCATCGACCCGGCGCAGCGTGCCGCCGAAGGCGGGGCACGCCATCACCGAACCCACCAGCATGCGCGGCACCCTGACGTCGACGCCGAACACCGCGGCGCCGCGCGTCTTCAGCGGAACGTCGAGCCGGTCCGTCGGGCGGCCCAGCAGCTTCCAGTCGCTCGGCTCCTTCAGCGCCACGCTGGCCGGGCGTGGCAGCGTGGCAGCGCGCGCGGCGAGCGCACCGTAGCCCAGCGCGCGCCCGCTGGGCTCGTGCCGCACCACGCCCTGCACGGCACGGCACTGCGCCACCGGCACGCTCCAGCTTTGCGCGGCGGCCTCGCGCAGCATCTCGCGCGCGGTGGCGCCGATGCGGCGCAGCGGCTCGAACGACCAGCGCGCCGAGGTGCTGCTGGCGGTCGCCTGGACCTTGAACATGCGGTTGTTGTAGACCGGGTCGGTCGGTGCAAGCTCGGCCCGCACCTGGCGCCAGTCGCACTCGAGCTCTTCGGCGATCAGCATGGGTGCGGAGGTCATCACGCCCTGCCCCAGCTCGGCCGATGGCACCATGATGGTCACGCCGCCGTCGGCATCGATGCGCAGCCAGGCGTTGACGTCGTCCGGATCGCGCGCGGGCGCGCGCGCCTCGGCGGCCTTCGCCAGCGGCAGGTGAAAGCCCAGCACCAGCGCCGCGGGGATGGCGCCGGCGGCTTGCAGGAAACGGCGGCGGCTTGTGTGGAGATGGCTCACGATGACGCCCTCGCCTTGGGATCGCCCGCGTTCTGCGCGGTGGCCGCGCGCAGGATGGCGCGTTCGATGCGCGGATAGGTGCCGCAGCGGCACAGGTTGGTGATGCCGGCGCGGATATCCTCCGGGCGCGGCGACGGGTTGTCCTTCAGCCAGGCGCAGGCGGCCATGATCATGCCCGACTGGCAATAGCCGCACTGCGGCACCTGCTCGGCAATCCACGCACGCTGGACCGGGTGCGAATTGTCGGCCGACAATCCTTCGATGGTAGTGATGTCGGCGCGCGCTACGCTGCCGACAGGCGTGATGCAGGCGCGCGCCGCCTTGCCGTCGACATGCACGGTGCAGGCGCCGCACAGGCCGGCACCGCAGCCGAACTTGGTGCCGGTATAGCCCAGGTAATCGCGCAGCACCCACAGCAGGGGCATGTCGCGTTCGGCCTCGACGGCGTGACGCTTGCCGTTGATCTTCAACTGCAGTTTCATGGGGGTCTCCTCGTTGCGCACCGGCTTCGGGGCGGCCGGTTCGGTGCGGCCCAGTATCGGCCGGGCGCCATGGCGGGACAATCGACTTGTTTTGCCAGCACCTGTGAGGCAAGATCACAGCCATGATCCGCAGGCTCCCCTCGATGCAAGTGCTCCAGGCCTTTGCCGCCACCGCGCGCACGGGCAGCATGACGCGCGCCGCCGATGCGCTGTGCGTAACGCATGGCGCCATCAGCCGGCATATCCGTGCGCTGGAGTCACAGCTGGGCTGCACCCTGTTCCTGCGCGCCGGCCGCCAGCTGGAGCTGACCGCCACCGGCCGCGAACTGGCCGACGACCTCGATCGCGCCCTGCGCGCGGTGGAGCTGTCGCTGGCAGGCGCGGCCGAGCGGCGCGCGCGCGAACGCCAGTCGCTGCATGTCAATGTCAGCCCCGAACTGGCCGGCGCCTGGCTGGTGCCCAGGCTGCCGCAACTGCGCGAGGCGCTGCCTGGCCTGGACCTGTCCATCGCCGCCACCACCGAGGATCCCGACTTTGCCCGCTCGGACCTCGACGTCAGCCTGCGCTACGGCCCCGCGCCCTTCACCGGCTACCAATGCCTGAAGCTGCTCGACGACGACATCATCGTGGTGTGCAGCCCAGGCTTCGCCCAGCGGCACGCCGGCATGACCGCGGCCGACACCGCGCAACTGCCGCGGCTGCGGCATGCACGCTTCCGCTGGTCGCAGTGGGGCGCGGCTGCGGGCGTGGCGCTGGACGAGCCCGAGGACGGCATCGTGTTCGACTGCCGGGCACTGTTGATCGAAGCCGCGGCCAGCGGGATGGGGCTGGCGCTTACGCGGAGCTTGCTGGCACGCGAGGCCATCGCCGCGGGGCGGCTGGTGCAGCCGCTGGTGGACAGTTTTCCGGCCAGCCATAACTGCTACATCGTATGGCGTGGGGATAATCCAAAGCAGGGGCTGATACGGGGTTTTGCGGAGTGGTTGCGGGAGGTGGCTTTGCGGGGGTGAGGGCCGGCGCATCCACGAAGTCAACCGCATCAATCCGTGCAGACCAATATCCCCGGCCCCTCAGTCCTTAAATCCCCTTCCCCGCCAACCATTCCTATCCCGCCCAGTCAGCACTATCGTCGAGCGGATAAACCGGCCTGCTCACCTTGCGAAACGGAAAGCGCTCGTAGCGCGAACTGGTAACGCCCTCCCCGTCGCACTCCACCACCGCCCTGGCGATCGGCACGAACACCGGGCGGCAGTACATGCGTGACTTCAGCAGCAGGAACTTCGCCCGGTGCGGATCGATGCCGATATGGGTGAAGATGCCCAGGTCCCAGTGCTCTTGCGGGGTCTCGGTCACGATCACCTGCGCCGCGCCGATATCGAGCAACGCGGTGCGCCCCATGCGGATGCGTTGTCCGGTGTAGGTCGGCCCGGTGATGGTGTACTCGCCGTCGCTGATCGCGGCGACCGTGCCGGTCAGCGGCCTGGCCTGCGGATAGACCTCCAGCTGCGGCAAGGGCACCTTGTCGCCGACGGGCAGCGTGATGCTGGCGCCGACGCCGGCGTCGACCAGCGCTGCGACCGCCTCAGGGTCGCACACGGGTCCGACCGCGATGCCCGTCAGTCCCTGCGCCAGCGCTTCGTGCAGCACCGCCATGTTGTCGCAGGTGCCGCCGGACATGCAGTTGTCGCCATGGTCGAGCAGCAGCACCGGGCCGGCGCCCGCAGGGTGCGCGCTGTCGGCCAGTTGCGCGGCGCGCGCGATGGAACTGGCCAGCGGTTCTGCCTGGTAGCCAAAGGCATCGCGCTCGGCCCACGCCTGCGCGGCGATCCGGCCGGCGACCTCGTCGGCCTTGGCCTGGTCGCCGTCGCCGACCACGATCACGCTCAGGCAGGGCGCGGCGATGTCGGCCAGGCCGAAGCCGGCCAGCACCGACACCGCCAGCATGCCATCCCGCTCGGCCTCGCGCGCCAGCGCGACGGCGCGCTGCATGGCGCCTTCGTCGGTGCGGCTGCGCAGGGTGTGGGTGATCAGCGGCGGGCGCCGCCACGCCATCACCGGGCGCACGCGTCCCGCGACCATGTCGAGCAGCAGCCGGCCGGCGTGCTCGCCGGTTTCGTACATGTCGACGTGCGGATAGGTCTTGAAGCTGACCGCGATGTCGGCGTGGTCGATCAGTGCCTGCGTGATGTTGCCGTGCAGGTCCAGGGCGACCGCGACCGGCGCGTGCGGCAGCACGGCGCGCAGGCGGCGCAGCAGGTCGCCTTCGCCGTCGTCGATGTTGTCGGCCACCATCGCGCCGTGCAGGTCGAGCATCACCGCATCGCAACCATGGGCCGCCGCGATGATGGTGTCGCACAGGTGCGTATACGCATCGGCGGCGACGCGGCCGCTCGGGTTGGCGCCGGCGATCACCGGCACCACGATCTCGGCGCCGGCGGCCTCTGCCAGGTCGATGAAGGCGGCGGCCGCGGTGCGGGTGCCTTTGGCGGCGCGATAGGCGTCGTCGCCATAGGCCGGCGTGAACGCAGCCAGCGGCGTCGGCACCGGTGAAAAGGTGTTGGTCTCGTGGTTGAGTCGGGCAATCAGGATCTTCATCGGGCAGTCCGTTCCGGTGTCATGGCCGCGTGGCGGCATCGAGCATGGCGCGCAGCAGGACGTTGCAGCCAGCCTCCAGGTCCTCGGGCCGCGCGTCTTCGATTTCGTTGTGGCTGATGCCGTCCTTGCACGGCACGAAGATCATCGCCGCCGGGGC
Organism: Cupriavidus alkaliphilus; assembly: GCF_014191175.1. Lineage (NCBI taxonomy): Bacteria > Pseudomonadati > Pseudomonadota > Betaproteobacteria > Burkholderiales > Burkholderiaceae > Cupriavidus > Cupriavidus alkaliphilus. The sequence continues at coordinate 659,353 of NZ_JACHWE010000002.1, forward strand.
GACGCGGGCCAGGTAGACCGCGTCATGGCCGGCGCCGCTGATCACGTCCATGGCGGAATGGCCGAGCCGCCGTGCGGCGCCGCGCACCGCCTGAACCAGCCGCGCATCGAACGGCTGCGGCGGGAAGTACACCACCTGCTGCAGCTCGATGTCGATGCCGCTGCGCGCCGCCAGCGCGGCAACCTGCTTACGCAGCGCCGCGTCCATCGCGGACAGCACCGTGTCGTCGCCGGCGCGCAGGTCCACCGTCATCGTCACCCTGCCCGGGATGACGTTGCGCGAATCGGGATGCACGCCCAGGCAGCCCACCGTGCCGCGGCCATGCGGGGGATGATCGAGTGCGATGCGGTTGACGATGCCGACCAGCTCGGATGCCGCCAGCAGCGCGTCCTTGCGCAACGCCATCGGCGTGGGCCCCGCGTGTGCTTCCATGCCGGTCAGCACCACGTCATACCAGCGCTGGCCGAGCGCGCCGGTGACCACGCCGATGGTGGTGTCGTTGGCCTCCAGCACCGGACCCTGCTCGATATGCGCTTCAAAGTAGGCGCCGACCGGGCGCACGCCGACCGTTTCGGGTCCGGCATAGCCGATGGCCTGCAGCGCCTGCCCGACGCTGATGCCGTCGCGGTCGCGCTGCTGCAGCACGTCCGCCAGCGCGAACTCGCCGACGAACGCGCCCGAGCCCATCATCACCGGCACGAAGCGCGAGCCTTCCTCGTTGGTCCACACCGCCACCTCGAGCGGGGCATCGGTGACGATGCCCGCGTCGGCCAGCGTGCGCAGCACTTCGATGCCGGCGAACACGCCGTAGTTGCCGTCGAACTTGCCGCCGGTCGGCTGGGTATCGATATGGCTGCCGGTCATCACCGGCGGCAGGGCGTCGTCGCGGCCGGCGCGCCGCGCAAAGATATTGCCGATGGCATCGATGCGCACCGTGCATCCGGCGGCTTTGGCTTCGGCAATGAAGAAGTCGCGGCCCTGGCGGTCCAGGTCGGTCAGCGCCAGCCGGCATACGCCCCCCTTGGGCGTGGCGCCGATGGCGGCCAGGCGCATCAGGGTGTCCCACAGGCGCTGGCCGTCGATGCGCAGGTCGGCGCGCGCGCCGGCGCTCGCCGCTGCCGCGCGCGCAGCTTGCAATGTCGTCATGTCATTCCTCGTCTGGGTCGGCCGGCATCGCGGCCGCCGTCATCCATGGTTCAGGCCGCCAGCCCGACGCCGAGATAGCGGTCCTTGACCCCCTCGTCGGCGCGGAACGCGTCGTTGTCGCCGGTATAGACCACCCTGCCCTGCTCGATGATCACGTGGCGGTCGGCCAGTTGCGTGCACACCTCCAGGTTCTGCTCGACCAGCAGGATCGGCACGCCGGCGGCCTTGATCACCCTGAGCTGCGCCACGATCTCTTCCACGATCACCGGGGCCAGCCCTTCGACCGGCTCATCGAGCATGAGCAGGCGCGGATGGTTCATCATGGCGCGCCCGATCGCGAGCATCTGCTGTTCGCCGCCGGACAGCTGCGCGCCGCCGTTGCCGCGCCGCTCGCGCAGGCGCGGGAAGATGCGGTAGATGTCCTGCAGCTGCCACGGCGAATCGCGGCGCGCGGCCAGCTTGAGGTTCTCTTCCACCGTCAGCAGCTTGAAGATGCCGCGGTGCTCGGGCACCAGGCACAGGCCTTCGGCGGCAATCCGGTGCGGCGCCATGCCGGCGACGTCCTTGCCGCGGAAAACGATGCGCCCGCCGCGGGGCTGGACCACGCCTGCGATGGCCTTCAGCGTGGTCGACTTGCCGGCGCCGTTGCGCCCCAGCAGCGTTACCAGTTCGCCTTCGCCGATCGCCAGCGATACGCCCTGCAGCACATGGCTCTTGCCGTAGTAGCCATGGATCTCCTGTACATCGAGCATCATCCCTTGCCTCCGGTGATCATGTTGCCGAGATAGGCCGCGCGCACGCGCGGATCGCCGCGCACGGCCGCGGGCGGCCCTTCCATCAGCACCTTGCCTTGCTGCATCACGGTGACGGTGTCCGAGATATCCATGACGATGTCCATGTTGTGTTCGATCAGCACGACGGTGTGGTCCGCGGCCAGCCCGCGGATCAGCCGCTTCATCGCGCCGAGGTCGTCGACGCCCATGCCCGACGTGGGCTCGTCCAGGAAGATCGCGCGCGGCCGCGCCGCCAGCGCCATGCCGACTTCCAGCCGGCGCTGCTGGCCGTGCGACAGCACGCCCGCCGCGCTGTCGGCGACGCGCCCCAGCTCCAGCCGTTCCAGCACCTGGTCGACCACCTCGCCACAAGCGAGTTCGCCCACCGGCAAGCGCCATCCGCTCATGGCCTTGCGCGGCGACGTGCCCAGCGCGGCGAGGCGCAGGTTCTCGCGTACCGGCAGGCTCGGGAACAGGCTGGTGACCTGGAACGAGCGCGCGATACCGCGCTGCACGCGCTGGTAGTCGGCTTCGCCCGTGACGTCCTTGCCGTCGAAGACGATGCGGCCGGCGCTGACTTCCTTGGTGCCGGTCAGCATGTGGAACAGCGTGGTCTTGCCGGCGCCGTTGGGGCCGATCACCGAATGGATCGTGCCCGGCATCACGCGCAGGTCGACCCCGCCCAGCGCCATGAACTTGCCGTACTGCTTGACGATGCCGGTGGCTTCCAGGATGGGGGTGGTGGCGGTATTCATGCGCGTTCCTCCTGTGTGGCGGGCGCGCGGCGCACGCCGCGCAGTCGATCCCATAGCGTGGCGCCCAGCCCCCACAGCCCGCGCTGCATGAACAGGCTGACCGCGATCAGCAGGAAGCCGAGCAGCATCAGCCAGCGCGGCCACAGCGTCGACAACCAGTCCGCCAGCAGCACATAGAAGGCCGCGCCCAGCACCGACGCGAAGATATTGCCGGTGCCGCCGATCACGGTCATCACCAGGATCATCTCGCTGGCGTGGTAGTCGATGTTGGTCAGCGGCGCGATGCCGGTCAGCATGGCGTGCAGCGCGCCGGCCAGCCCGGTCACCGCGCCGGAAACCATGAACGCCAGCAGCTTGAACGCCTTGACGTTGTAGCCGACCGCCAGCGCGCGCTCTTCGTTGTCGCGGATCGCCAGCAGCGTGCGTCCCAGCACCGACTCGGTCACGCGCAGCACCGCCAGGAACACCGCCAGGAACAGCACCGCGACAAAGCCATAGAACTGCCATGGCGACGCCAGCGGCACCAGCGCATGGCCGGCCACCGACAAGGGCGGACGCGGGATATCCAGCAGGCCGTTGTCGCCGCCGGTGATGCCGGGCGCGGTATAGGCCAGGAAGTAGAACATCTGCGCGAAAGCCAGCGTCAGCATCACGAAGTAGGTGCCGCGCTGCCGGATCGCGAACCAGCCCACCAGCGCCGCCGCGGCCGCGCCGGTCGCGATCGCCAGCAGCAGGGCCAGCGGCATCGGCAGGCTGGCGCGGGTCAGTGCCAGCCCCACCGCGTAGCTGCCCAACCCGAAGAAGATACCCTGGCCGAACGACAGCAGGCCGGTGTAGCCGAGCAGCAGGTTGCAGGCCATGGCGGCCATCGCGTAGATCAGCACCTCCGTGGCAAGCGTGCCGGAGCGCATCGTCAGCGGCAGCAGCAGCGTGACGCCAAGTGCCAGCCACCAGAAGCGGTAGCGCAAGAGCCATTGTCCTTGCATAGCCATCATCCCCTCCCCAGCAAGCCATGCGGACGCAGCAGCAGCACCGCGGCCATGGCGACATAGATCATCAGCCGCGCGCCTTCGGGCCACAGCGTGCTCATCAGGCTCTGCACCACGCCGACCAGCAGGCCGCCCACCAGCGCCCCCGTGAAGCTGCCCATGCCGCCGACCACCACCACGATGAAGGCCACGCCCAGCGCCTCGACGCCCATGAACGGCTCGGCGCCGCGGATCGGCGCGGCCAGCACGCCGGCAATCGCCGCGGTCGCGGCGCCGAGCGCAAACATCAGGCTGAACAGCCGGAACACATTGATGCCGAGCAGCGACACCATCTCGGTGGATTCGCTGCCCGCGCGCACCGCGCTGCCCAGGCGCGTGCCTTCCAGCAGCCACCACAGTCCGATCGCCAGCAGGCCGGTGAAGCCGATCACGAACAGGCGGTACTTGGGATAGACGAAGTCGCCCCACATCACCACACCCTGCAGCGCATCCGGCGGCGGCACGTCGACGCCGAGCGGCCCCCAGCCGACGATGATGAGTTCCTGGATGGCGAGCGCCAGGCCCACCGTGACCAGGATGTGGAACTCGTGCGGCTGCGCGTAAACGTGGCGCAGCATGACCTTCTCGGTCAGCCACGCGAGCGCGCCGATGATGATCGGAGCGAATACCAGCGCCACCCAGAAGTTCATGCCGATCTGCAGCGCCTGGAAGCAGAGATAGGCACCGAGCGCATAAAAGGCGCCATGCGCGAAATTGACGAAGCGCAACAGGCCGAACACGATCGACAGGCCTACCGCCAGCAGGAAGTAGAGCATGCCGATCCCGACGCCGTTGATCACCTGCAACAGATAGACGTTCATGAGTCGTACGGATGTAGGAAGCCGCCATGCCGCGCGCGACTGCGCGGCACGGTGCCTCGGTGTGCTTCAGTGTGTGAATCGCCGGGGCGGCGGCCCCGCGGCGTCAGGGCATCAGGCCATCTTGCACTGGGTCTGCTCGACCGGCAGGAAGGCCTTGCCGACGCTGACGATTTCGGCGTAGTCGTCCTTGTCCTTCATGCGCGACCTGGCCTTGCCCTTGAGCAGGTAGTAGTTTTTCAGCACCTGGTGGTCGGCGGCGCGAATTTCCTCCGGCCCGGTCAGGCCCTCGTACTTCATGCCTTCGAGCGCGGCGACCACCGCCTTGGGATCGGCGCTGCCGGCCTTGATCATGCCGTCCACCATGATCTTGGTGCAGATATACGAGCCAGCCAGGCTGTAGTTGGGATTGGCCTTGAACTTGGCCTGGGTGCGCTTGACCAGGTCGCGGTTCAGCGGCGTATCGACACCGTGCCAGTACTGCGCGCCGAAGTACACGCCCTCGCACAGGTCGGCGCCGAGCGACTCGAACTGCTCCAGCCCCGAGGCCCAGGCCAGCAGGATGGTGGTGTTCTTCTTCATGCCGAAGCTGACCGCCTGGCGCAGCGTGTCGGCGGACTGCGAGCCGAAGTTCAGGATCAGCAGCACGTCCGGCTTGGCGGCCAGCGCATTGGTCAGGTAGCCGCTGAATTCCTTCTCGGTCAGGGCATGGTAGCTGTTGCCCACGTGCTCGATGCCCTTCTCCTTGAAGATCGCCTTCGCCGCCGACAGCAGCCCGTCGCCGAACACGTATTGCGGCGTGATGGTGTACCAGCGCTTGGCCTTGGGCATCGATTCGATCAGCGGCCGCACGGTGCGCTCGATCGCGCCGAAGGTCGGCACCGACCAGCGGAAGGTGGCGCGGTTGCAGTCCTTGCCGGTGATCTCGTCGGCCCCGGCGGTGGTCACGAACACGCCGCCGAACTTTTCCGCCTCCTTGCCCATGGCCAGCGATTCGGACGACAGGATGCCGCCCGCGAAATAGCGCGCCGCCTTCTGCTGCGCCAACTCCTGCACCTTGCGCACCGCGGTGGCGGGCTTGCCTTCAGTGTCGAGCACGCTGTAGCGCAGCGGCCGGCCCAGCACCTGTCCGTACTGGTCAATGGCGAGCCGCATGCCCAGGTCGGCGAACTTGCCGTTGGCGGCGAAGGCGCCCGACATCGGCACCGGGCAGCCGAACTCCAGCGCCTCGCCCGCGGCAAGGGCGCTGCGGCCATGGATCAGGGAGGTGGGGACGGCGGACAGCGCCGCCAGTTTCAGCAGGTCACGACGATTCAAGGCTCACTCCTCGTTCTGTGGGGATTGGGCTGCACGGGGCGAAAGTCCGGCCAACGCCATGGCCTGGCGCTGCCCCGTCTCCCCGACATGCTGGTGACTTTCGCCCGGCGCCGACACTGCCCGAGCAAGAATCGAACCTGTTTATTCTATTTATACGTATAAATAGAATAGAATCATCTTAGGAGTCGGCCGGAATCGTTGTCAACAAAGGAAGGGTCAGGGTTTACGCACCCTCGGCGCATCGCCTCATGTGCCCGGCGCATGGGGCGACGGCGGGCAGAAAGGTGCGGGCAGCGGGCATGGCCATGCCAGCCAATCGGGCACCATGCACGCCCCTGGGGCAAGCCGCGGCCCTGCGCCGGCGCGCTTGGCTAGAATGCAGGCGCCCGGTCGTCCATGGCTGGCGGCGCATGACAAGGAAAGAGCAATGGCGATGTTTCGGGAGGGCAAGACCGGTTCCATCGAGATCCGCAAGCAGAAGCGCGCGGACCTGGTGGCGGAAGAGCTCAAGCGGCTGATCACCCAGCGCAACCTGCGCCCGGGCGACAAGCTGCCGCACGAGGTCAAGCTGCAGCAGATGTTCTCCGTCAGCAAGAGCACCATCCGCGAGGCACTGAAGTCGCTGGAGGTGCAGGGCCTGATCCGGGTCAGCACCGGGCCGGCAGGCGGCGGCACCATCGTGGAAGTGCCGCTGGACCGCACCTTCCAGCTGATGCAGAACTACCTGTTCTTCAAGGACGTCGGCATTGCCGACATCTACACCGTGCGCCGGCTGCTGGAGCCGGAACTGGCCGCCGGCGCGGTGCCGCATCTGACCGATGACGATTTCCGGGCGCTGGAACGCACCATCGACCTGTGCGACCCGGCCTCGGCCGCGGCCGCGACGCCGCTGCTGGACCAGCGCCAGGAAGACCTGACCTTCCACGACATCCTGGCCGCGGCCAACCCCAACCCCATGCTGCGGTTCTCATGCGAGCTCATCAACGAGATGATCCGCCAGCTGGTGGTGTTCGCCAACGACACCCCTGCGTGCGAGCACGAGAAATTCGGCGCGGCCAACGTCAAGTTCCACAAGCGCATCGTCGAGGCGGCACGCCAGCGCGACGCCGAGACGGTACGCGCGCTGATGTCGGCGCATATGGAAGAGTGCACGCATTACGTCACGCGCATGAACGGGCGGGTCCATGGCCGGCTGGTGCTGGACTCTGAAATGCCGCGGCGCGGCCGGATGCTGCCGGCGGACGACGAATGAACCGCGGAGCGGCGCACCCGCTATCGCGTCAGCCAGCCGCGTCCAGGCGCGCCGCCGCCCGCTTCAGCCGCGCCACGCCTTCGGCGATCTGCTCCGGCGCCGCGCCAGCGAACGAGAGCCGGAACGCGGGCCGTGGGCGGCGCTGCGCGTAGAAGCCCGCGCCGGGTACGAACAACACCTTTTCGGCGATCGCATGCGGCAGCAGCGCGGCCGCATCGTCGACGCCTTCCAGCGCGGCCCACAGGAACATGCCGCCGGCGGGCAAGGCAAAGCGGATGCGCTCGCCGAAGGCCTGGCACAGCGCCTCCGCCAGCCGGTCGCGCTTGTCGCGGTAGAACGCGATCTCGCGCTCCACCTGCGCGCGCAGGCGGCCGTCCGCCAGGTATTGCGTGACCGCCAGCTGGATCCACGGCGGCGTGCAAAGGTCCGACACCTGCTTGGCAATCACCGCGCGGCGGATGATTTCCGGCGCGGCCACCATCCAGCCGATGCGCAGGCCGGGCGCGAGCGTCTTCGACAGGCTGGCCAGGTGCACCAGCCACGGACGGGCGCCGGGCACCTGGTCGCACAGCGCCAGCAGCGACGGCGGCGCGGCGCCGTCGAAGCTCAGCGCGCCATAGGGATCGTCTTCGACCAGCACCACCTGGTGCCGCGCCGACAGCTCCAGCAGGCGCAGCCGGCGCTCGGGCGACAGCGTGGCGCCGGTCGGGTTGGCGAAGGTCGGCACGGTGTAGATCAGCCGCGGGCGCACCGCGCCGTCGGCCAGCATCGCCGCAAGCGCGTCGACGTCCATGCCGTGCCGGTCGGACGGCACCCCGCGCACCTCGGCACCGGCCAGCCGCAGCGCCTGCAACGTCGCCGAATAGGTCGGCTCCTCGACCAGCACCACGCTGCCCGGCTCGACCAGCGCGCGCACCAGGAAATCGAAGCCCTGCTGCGAGCCGCTGGTGACCAGCAGTTGCTCCCGCGTCACGGCGGCACCGCGCCCGGCCATCAGCGCCACCAGGGCGTCGCGCAGCGCGGGGGCGCCTTCGGTGGCGCCGTACTGCAGGCATTCGGCGGGCCGCTCGCGCAGCACCCGCGCGGACGCGGCGCCGATGCCGTCGGCATCGAACAGCGCGGCGGACGGGTAGCCGCCCGCGAAGGAGATCATCTCCGGGTCCGACAGGTACTTGAACAGCTCGCGGATGGGCGAGCCTTCCGGCTCGCGCAGCGCGGGAACGAACGGGTAGGCGGCGGTCATGGTCAGGCTGGCCTCAGCATTGCGCGGCGGTCATCTTGAAGATGCCCTGCGCGTTGCCCGCGTCGAAACCCAGGTCGGTGCGCGTCACCGCCTGCGCGTCATCGACGTAGCGGTCGCGGGTGATGAACTCGTAGAACGAGCCCGGCACCTCGCGCACCACCTCGGCGCCGTCGGCGCCGACAAAGGCACGGCGCACCGGGTCGGCGCGGAACGCGGTCTGGCGCACGCGGCCGCTGCGCGACACTTCCACCTTGTCCTTGATCGGCCGGCCCAGGCGCTTCTGCGCCTCGGCCAGCGCGAACACGTCTTCGACGCGGTCGGTGGCATGGTTGAAGGCATTGCCCTCGGTGGCGATCCACGCCATCTCGGCCGATTCGGCCAGCAGGGCCTCGTAGTCGGCCAGCCGCGGCGCTGCATGATGGCGCTCGAAGCAGCGCGCCAGCGCACCGATCAGCTCGCCGGCCTCCGCCAGCGGCAACGACCCTTCGCGCTCGAGTTCCCACAGCAGCGCCTGCGCGCGCGGCGTCAGCGGATCGACCGAAGTTTCGAGGACGCGGCTGACGGCCTGCTGGAAGCCTGCGCTGAAGCGCTCGGGATGCAGCTCGCTGACAAAGAACTGCGCGATCTCTTCGGGCGCGTCTTCATGCGCGTACGAGCGCCCGGTCATGCCGATGCGGTCGAGCGGATAGGTGCCGTTGAGGCGGTAGCCCAGCGGACGCAGGATGCGCGTGAAGGCGGCCTCGCCGGCTGGCAGCGCGCCGTTGTCGGGCCAGCGCACCGTGCGCAGCGCGCCATGGTCGAAGTGAACCTTGCCGCCCGCCGCGGCCACGTCTTCGGTGTAGGCCTTGCCGGTCGGCACGCGCTCGAGGATGCCGGCGAACAGCACCAGGTTCAGCGCGTGGGCAATCTCGGCGCGCGACGCGTGACCCGCTGCGCCGGCCGGCAGTTGCGCGGGCGCGCTCACCAGCGCGGACAGGCGGTCGGCGCCGGTGGCGCCAAGATGCAGGGAAACCAGTTGCTTGATGTTCTTGCTCATGATGCAGGAAGGCCCGATCGGCCTGATAACGAGATGGAAATCAATGACGGCTTTCAGTCCACCGAAGCGCCGGACAGGCGCACGATCTCGCCCCACTTCTGGCGGTCTTTCTTCAGCACCTCGGCGAAGGCTTCGGGGGTGCTCGGCGCGGGTTCCGCGCCCAGGTCGCGCATGCGCGCCTGCACGGCGGGATCGCCGAGCGCGCGCGCCAGGTCCTGGCTGATCTTCTGCGCCACCGCGCTGGCTACGCCGCGCGGCGCCAGCAGGCCGAACCACGGGCTGGCGTCGAAGCCCGGCACCGGGCCGGCGGCGGCGACGGTCGGCACATTGGGCAGCGCCGACGAGCGCGCGGGCGTGGTCACCGCCAGCGCCTTGAGCTTGCCGGAGCGCACGAACGGCAGCGACGCCGGCAGGTTGTCGAACATCACGTCGACGCTGCCGCCCATCAGGTCGGCAATCGCCGGGCTGCTGCCCTTGTAGGCGACGTGGCTCATCTCGGTGCCGGTCATGCGCTGGAACAGCTCGCCGGCCAGGTGCGTCGACGTGCCGTTGCCTGCCGACGCCATGTTGACGCGCTTCGGGTTGGCCTTCAGGTAGGTAATGAACTCAGCCAGCGTCTGCACATGGGCGCGCTCGGCAAAGGCCGGCGACAGCACCACCACGTTGGGCACGCGCGCCACCATGGTCACCGGCGCGAAATCGGCCGCGGCGTCGTAGGGCAGCTTCTTGTACAGGGTGGGATTGATACCGAACTCGCCCACCGAGCCCATCAGCAGCGTATAGCCGTCGGCGGTGGACTTGGCAGCGACGCCGGTGCCCACGATGCCGCCCGCGCCGGGGCGGTTCTCCACCAGGACCGGTTGCTTCCATTGCAGCGCGAGCCGCTCGCCGACCAGCCGCGCCACCATGTCGGTGGTGCCCCCCGGCGGGTACGGCACGATGATGCGGACCGGCTTGGCGGGGAAATCCTCGGCGGCGACGATGCCGGATAGGGCCATGCCAAAGGCAAAAGTGCCGGCGGCCAGCGCGCTGAACAAGCGTTTCATATTGTTTTCCTGTCTACCTGATGGTTGTCGTTATGGCGGTGCCGCGCTGGTGGGGGGCTGCGGGACCAGGGCTGAATCATTTCTCATCAAGTCCGACGATTCAAGCGAGATTTCGGTATAGGATGATGACTTAATGTCATCAACTACCGGCCCTACCCGCGATGCGGCAACGCCTTCCGAGCCTTTCCAGCCTGCGCGCCTTCGAAGCCGCCGCGCTGCACCTGAACCTGCGCCGCGCCGCCGCCGACCTGTTCATCACGGAGAGCGCGGTATCGCGCCAGATTGCCGCGCTGGAAAGCCTGCTCGGCGTGCAACTCTTCCACCGCGCCAACCAGCGCATCACGCTGACCGCGGCCGGTGCGCTCTACAGCGTCCAGGTGCGCGAGATGCTGCGCAAGCTGCAGCGCGACACGCTGGAGGTCATGGCGCATGAAGGCGCGGGCGGCACCGTCGAGCTGGCATGCGTGCCGACACTGGCGGTCGAATGGCTGATCCCGCGGCTGCCCGACTTCTATGCGCGGCATCCCCGGGTGGTGGTCAATATCAGCGCCCAGTCCGACGTGTTCCTGTTCGACGGCACGCCCTACGACGCGGCGATCCACTTCGGCGAAGCGGTCTATCCCGGCGCGCGCGCGGACCTGTTGTTCGGGGAAGAATCCGTGGCGGTGTGCCATCCGCAGCTGTTCGGCCGCAAGAAGCGCCTCGACGCGCACGACATCGCGCATGCACCGCTGCTGCACCTGGCCACGCGCAGTTTCGGCTGGAAGCAATGGATGGAGGCGGCCGGCATCGACGACGTCAACGCCATGCGCGGCGCCCGCTTCGACCACCACAGCATGGTGATCGCCGCGGCGCGGGCCGGGATGGGTATCGGGCTAGTGCCGCGCTTCCTGGTGGAGGAATACCTGGCGAGCGGGCAACTGGTGAGCCCCGTGGCCCGCTCGCTGCGCTCCACCAGCGCGTATTACCTGGTCCTGCCCGATACGCGCCCGGTGAGCCATGCCATGCAGCATCTGCGCGCGTGGCTGCTGGAGGCGGCGGTGACGTTTGCGCAGGGGCAGGCTACGGGTTCCGAAGCACCGGAGCCAGCCACGGAAGCTTGAAGGACGCCGCGCTTTTCTTTTTCGCGGATCGTCGTCTATATCCATACAGCCCCACACGCCGGCACGTTCATGCTGGCGCCGCCGTCAGCGCTTGCGCCACCAGTTCGGCAAAGGCATCCGCCATGCTGGAATTGGCAAGGTGGCTGGCGCGGGCCATGCGCACCTCCACCACGCATGCCGGCTCGAGCGGCACGACACGCAAGGCATGCGCGAACACACGCGCCGCATAGGGATTGACGATGCCGATGCCCGCGCCCTGCGCGGCCAGGCCGCAGATCGTGCCGGAGTAGGTCGTCTGCAGCGTCGCGGCGGGTTCGGCCCCGGCATCGCGCAACGCCTGCCAGAGCGCGATCGAGAGTTCGTCATCTGAGTTCAGCGTCAATAGCCGCTGCGCCGCCAGCTGGGAAGCATGGATGCGCTGCCGCGCAGCCAGCGGATGTTCCGGCTAACGGCCACCAGACTGACTCAGGAGACTCCCTATGCCGCGCAAGCTGAAAAAAGCACGCTGCCTGCCCCCGATAACCACCCTGCTCGCAGGCGCCCTGTCCCTGCTCACGTTCGGCGCCCACGCCGCCTACCCGGACCATGCCATCCGCCTGATCGTTCCATTCAGCGCCGGCGGCAGCTCCGACCTGCAGGCTCGCATGCTCGCCGACCGGCTGGGCAAGCTGTATGGCCAGACCGTGGTGGTAGAGAACCGCCCGGGTGCCGGCGGACATATCGGCGGCAAGGCCGTCGCCGACGCCCCGCCCGACGGCTATGCGCTGCTGCTCGGTTCCATCGGCCTGCACGCGACCTATGGCACCTACCCCAAGCTGAACTACAACCCGGCGACCGACCTGAAGGTCGTGACCGTGCTGGCGGAGATGCCGCATGTGGTCGTGGTCAGTCCGCAGATTCAGGTGGCAAGCCTGAAGCAGCTTGCCGAGGCTGCGGGGAAGCGGCCGCAGGGCATGACGTTCGGTTCGGCCGGGGTGGGTTCGTCGGTGCACATGATCGGCGAGCTGTTCCGGGTTGCCACGGGCGCACCGCTGACACATGTGCCCTACAAGGGCAGTTCGGCCGCCATGGCCGACCTGCTGGGCGGCCAGATCGACATGATGTTCGAGAATCCGCCGACCACGCTGGGCTACATCCGTGCCTGCATGCCCGACCGTCGCCAGAACTGGCCCCGGCGCACGATGGCATCCATGCCATGGAGATCGGGACCGGGCAATCGCGCCTGATCGTCAGCTACCAGGATCTCCGAAACTTCCATCCCGTCCCTTCGATGGACAAGGCGATCCACTGGGTCAGCCACATCGAGATCAACCCGTCGTCTTCGCGCGTGCTGTTCCTGCACCGCTGGACCGAACGCGTGGAGGACGAAACCTGCTTCCTGCATCGCCTGATCACCGTCAATCCGGATGGCTCGGACATGCGGCTGCTGGAGTGCTCCGATCATCCGTTGCCGCAACTGGCCGAGCACTTCGATCCGGATGCGGTGGGCACCTTCGACTACGAAAAGTCTGAGTACCAGATCTCGCACCCCTTGTGGAAGGACGACACGCACATCATCGTCTGGGGCCCGCATGACGGCAGCATCCATTACCACCTGTACGAAGACCGCAGCGGCGGCGAGGTCATGGCGATTGGCGCGGGCCTGCTGACCGAGAACGGCCACATGACGTTCTCGCGCACACATCCGCAATGGCTGCTCAGCGATACCTATCCTGACGCGCAGACCAACGAGCGTGTGCTGTTCCTCTACCATGTCGGGCGCGGCAGGCGCTACGACATCGGCACGTTCTACACCAGCCCCGACCTGAAGAAAGAGAACCGGTGTGATCTGCATCCACGCTGGAGCCGCCATGGCACGCAGATCTGCATCGATTCGATCCATGACGGCGATCGGCAGATGTATGTTCTCGACGCGGATTTCGTGGCTGGGTGAAGGCGCGCCGGCTCCCAGGCAGCACCGCTACCCTTTCTCCGCGCGCCACAACTGCTGCAGTTCCCACGCCGGCGCCTCGTCCGCCGGCGGCGGCAACGCCTGGGCTTCGGCCAGCATGGCGCCGGCCTGCGCCTGCAGCTTGTCCAGGCAGCGTGACAGGATCATGGCCTCCTCGGCCGTCAGGCAGGCGGCCAGCTGTGTATTGAAGTCGCGCGCTTGCGCAAAGGCGGTGCGGTAGACCGCCTCGCCCTCCTCCGTCAGCGTGAAAGCGGCCGCGCGCCGGTCCTGCGAGCGCGTTTCCCGGCGCACCAGGCCGCGCTCCACCAGCGCGTGCACGGCGCGGCTGGCCAGCACCTTGTCGAGGCCGGCGCTCTCTGCCAGTTCGGTCAGCCGCGTGCCGGGCTGCTCTCCGAGGAAGGAAATCATGCGCCATTCGCGCCGGGTCACGCCCGCCCGCGCGCGCAGGTGCAGCGCGGCCGCGCCCAGCGCGACGCGGTTCAGGTGATAGACCCGGTAGTTGATGAAATCGGCCAGCCGCCGCGGCCGCTGCAGGCGATTGCCGCCGTTGCCGTGTGCCATGCCACCCCCGCGATTTAGTTGACTTTGTCAATTATATCGACGGGTGTTAGCTTCCTCTCCATGCCGGCCGCCGGCGCATAACAGACAGGAGACACCGTGAGCCCCAGCAACTTCGTTCCCCGCCTCGTCGCATGCCTGCTGGCCGTCGCCGCGGCGTGGTCCGCGCCGGCCAGCGCGCAGTCGGACCGGCCGCTGCGCATCCTGGTGGGCTACCCCGCCGGCGGCACCGCCGACCTGGCCGCGCGCCTGGTCGGCGACAAGCTGCGCGAGACCCTGAACCAGACCGTGGTGATCGAGAACAAGCCCGGCGCCGGCGGGCGGCTGGTGATGGACTACGCCCGCACGCAGCCGGCCGACGGCAATACGCTGGTGGTGGCCAACTCGGCGGTGATGACCATCGCGCCGCTGGTCTACCGCAAGCTCAATTACGATATCCAGCGCGATTTCACGCCGGTGGCGCAGGCCGCCAACTTCCAGCTGGCGCTGGCCACCGGTCCGGGCAGCCCCGCGCGCACGCTGAAGGATTACGTCGCCTGGCTAAGGGCCGGTGCGCAGAACAATTCCTACGCCTCGCCCGCGCTCGGCAGCATTCCGCATTTCTTCGGGCTGATGATCGGCAAGCAGGTCGGCGTCGACATGCTGCACGTGCCGTTCAACGGCTCGGCGCCGCTGATGAGCGCACTGGTCGGCGGGCAGGTGCCGGCCTCGGTCGACACCCTGGCCGACCTGACCGAGATGCACCGCGCCGGCAAGATCCGCGTGCTGGCGACCTCGGGCACGCATCGTTCGGTGGCGCTGCCGGACGTGCCGACCTTTACGGAACTCGGCTACAAGGGCATCGAGGGCGAAGGCCGCTATGGCGTGCTGGCGCCCGCCGGCACGCCGCGCGCGGCGCTGGAGCGGCTCAACGCCGCCATCGTCAAGGCGGTGCAGTCGCCCGACGTGCGCGACAAATTCCTGAAGCTGGGGCTCGAGCCGGCCACCGGCCCCGCCGACGCCTTCGCCGGGGTGCTGAAGGCCGACGCCGCCAAATGGGCGCCGGTGGTCCGGGCCTCGGGCTATACCGGCGACTGATGCCGCCAGCCGGCTATCCGCAACCTTCCCGACCATGACGATCCGCAATACCCTTTTCATCATGTGCGACCAGCTGCGGCGCGACCATCTCGGTTGCTACGGGCACCCGACGCTGCGCACGCGCAATATCGATGCCCTGGCCGCGCGCGGCGTGCGCTTCGACCGAGCCTATGTCACCTCCGGCGTCTGCGGCCCCAGCCGCATGAGCTTCTACACCGGCCGCTACGTCAGCAGCCACGGCGCCACCTGGAACCGCGTGCCGCTGTCGGTCGGAGAAGTCACGCTGGGCGAATACCTGAAGGACAGCGGCCGCGCGCTGGCGCTGGCGGGCAAGACCCATGTGATGCCCGACAACACCAACCTGAAGCGGCTGCACCTGGATGGCGGCACCGAGCTGGAGACACTGCTGCGCAGCGGCCACTTCACCGAAGTCGACCGGCACGACGGCCATCACGCCGAGCCGCGCAGCGCCTATGCCGACTGGCTGCGCCGGCAAGGCTACGACAGCGCCGACCCGTGGACCGACTACGTGATCAGCGCCGAGAACGCGCGCGGCGAGATCGTCTCGGGCTGGCACATGCGCAATGCCGGGCTGCCGGCGCGCGTAGCCGAGCCGCACTCCGAGACCGCCTACACCGTCGGCCAGGCCATGCAGTACATCGCAGCGCGCGGCGACGATCCGTGGGTGCTGCACCTTTCGCTGGTCAAGCCGCACTGGCCCTACCTGGCGCCGGCGCCGTACCACGCCGCCTATTCGCTCGACGACTGCCTGCCGCTGCAGCGCCACGACGCCGAACTCGAAGACCCGCATCCGGTGCTGTCGGCGTATCGCACGCAGGAGGAATGCGCCAACTTCATGCGCGCCGAGGTCTCGGACACGGTGCGCCCCGCCTACCAGGGCCTGATCCAGCAGATCGACGACCGGCTCGGCCTGCTGTGGGAACAGCTGGAACGGCTGGACCGCTGGGACGACACGCTGATCGTCTTCACCGCCGACCATGGCGACTTCCTGGGCGACCACTGGCTGGGCGAGAAGGAGCAGTTCTACGACACCGTGCAGAACATCCCGCTGATCGTCTACGACCCCTCGCCGCAGGCCGATGCGACCCGCGGCACCGCGCAAGACAGCCTGGTCAGCGCGGTCGACGTGGTGCCGACGGTGCTGGATGCGCTGGGGCTGCCGCCCGCCAACCACCGCGTCGAAGGCCGCTCGCTGCTCGACCTGACACGCGCCGCCGCGCGCGACGGTGCGGGTGCGTGGCGCGATGCGGTGGTCTCCGAGCTGGACTATGCCTACCGCGGCGCGCGCGTCGCGCTGGGCCGCCATCCCGCCGAATGCCGCGCCTGGATGGTGCGCGACGCGCGCTGGAAGTACGTGCACTGGCAGGGGTTCCGGCCACAGCTTTTCGACCTGCAAAACGATCCGCAAGAATACTTCGACCTGGGCGCCGACCCCGGGCACGAAGCCGTGCGCAGCGCCATGCGGCTGCGCCTGCTGGACTGGTTCTGCACGCTCAAGCCGCGCGTGACGGTGACCAACGAAGAGGTCGCGGCCAAGACCAACGTGTACAAGCAGGCCGGCGTGTTCTTCGGCGTCTGGTAACGGGATCGCTGCCGCCCTGGCCGGCGCGTCCAGGGCCGGTTGCCTGAAAAAGTTGCACGGTTTGCCTGTCGATACTGCAACCGTGTGCCGCGCCCGTCATTCCAGGCCGCGTCTGGCCCAGCCCGCGGCCAAAGGCCCGGCGGCGGTGCGGATGGCGTGTCCCTTGCAACAGGTGCCGGAGGGCCCTGTGTTCGGGCCGGCAACCGGAGCGATCATGAAGAACATCTGGATCCTGGTGGCGGACGAATCCGTCGCCCGCATCTTTGCCTCGCATGGCGACAGCGCCCCGCTGGAAGTCATCGAGGAAATCACCGACGCGGCCGCGCATGCCGACCGCGCCGACCTGCGCCGCGACGCCTATGGCCGCCGGGGCCAGGCCGCCGTGCAGGGCGACGCGGGACATCCCGGCGCCCACCAGGTGGGACCGTCCACGGTCACGTCTTCGGCAGGCGAGGACGAGCTGCACCAGGAAGCGCAGCTGTTTGCGCGGCGCGTGGCCGATTACCTCGACGACGCGCGCAACAAGCAGCGCTTCGATGAACTGGCCCTGATCGCGGCGCCGCGCTTCCTGGGGCTGCTGCGCAAGACCCTGCCGCCGAGCGTCACCGATGTGGTCACCCGGGAAATCGACAAGGACTTCAAGTACGTGGCCAACAACGACCTGCAGCAGCGGCTGGCCGACGAGGGCATCGTACCGGCGCGGCGCGACGAACGCGTCAATACCGGCCGCGACCGTTAGCGCCGAGGCTTGACAACGCAGCCGCCCGTGCTGGCGCAGGCGGCTGCGCCGCCGTCAGCGGGCGGTGCCGGAGCCGCTGGCGGCGCCACTGCTGCCGCTCGAGGTACCGCTCGGGCTGGTGGTGCTGGTCGCACCGGAGGTGCCGGTGGACGTGCTGGCGCCAGGCGTGCTGCGGCTGCGGTTCTGTTCCGTCACCGAACCCGATCCGGACAGCGAGCCGGAGCCGCTGGTGCTGCCGGTGGCGGTGCAACCCGCCAGGATGCCAAGTGCGAGCAAGGCTGTGCCGATGCGTAAGGGTGTTTTCATGTTGTCCTCCATCAGGCAGGTTGGCGGCAAGCCTTGCTGCATGGCGCATGCCTGCCGGCGGGGCGCCGCTGGCGCCGCTGCGCTGGAGAAGACGCAACTGACGTACCAGATTGGGATGGACGGGGGCGGCGCTGCGGCGAAGCGCGCACGGCTGCGGAGCGGGCCTTCGCCGCAGTAAGAAGTACGCGCGGCCGGTAAAAGTTACCGTGCGGGTACCTGATGACAACGGGATCGGCGCGCCGGTGCGGCGCTTGCTGCAACGGCAGGCCTTCGACTCAGCACATCAGCGCGTCAGCGTCCACTTGTAGGCATAGCGGTCCGGGCGGAACAGCAAGTCCGCGCAGAACAGCGGCGTGCCTTCGATATCGTACGGCGTGCAGCGCAAGCGCAGCAGCGGCAGCCCATCAGCGATGCCGAGCTTGCGTGCCACCTCGGCCGGCGCCGGGATCGCGCTGGCTTCCATCGCCACGTCGCGAAAGCGATACCCCAGCCGGCTTTCGAACAGCGCCATGGCGTCGTTGGTCTCGACATCTTCCTGCACCAGGCGGCGCATCAGCGGCTCGGGCCCCATCAGGTTGAAATACGCCACTGCCACATCGTCCCAGTAGCGCACCGTGGCCACGCTCAGCACCTTCTCGCCCGGCTGCAGGCTGAGCGCCGCGGCCACATGGGGCGGCGCCCGCAATAGCCGCACCGATGCCAGCTTGCCGTAAGCCAGCTGGCCCCGCGCTCGGCAGGCTTCATAGAAACCGGTGAGCGCGCCCAGGCTGGGGGTATCGGCCGGCCGCGTCACGAAACTGCCCTTGCCGTTCACTTTTTCGATCAGGCCGGCGTTGTGCAGGCCGGACAAGGCCTGGCGCACGGTGATGCGGCTGACGCCGAACTCTGCCATCAGCTCGGCCTCGGACGGCAGCTTGGCGCCCGGGCCAAATGTGTTGCTGGCGATTCGCTGGCGAATCTCGCTTTCGATCTCTTTGAACCTGGGCAGCGCCACGTGTGTCCCGCCCCGCGGGCGGCTCCGAACTGAGTGAGGCGGATTATACCTATCATGACAGGTACCGTCATAACCTATTGACCTGTCATAACAGGTAATGGCAGTATCCGTCGTCACCAACGCTCTGCGCCCCCCGCCATCACCGCATGCTGGCAACTCAGGAGACAAGACATTGGATACCAGGGCAAATGACACCGCCGGCGCGCCGGCGGAGTTCGACTACATCGTCATCGGTGCGGGATCGGCGGGCTGTGCCGTGGCCGGCCGCCTGGCCGAGGATGCGAGCGTCACGGTGGCGCTGCTGGAGGCGGGCCCGCATGACCATCACTACGCGATCTGGGCGCCGGTCGGCATCGCCGCCGTGGTGCCCAGGGCCGGGCCGCGCAACTACGCCTACTACACCGAGCCGCAGGCGGGCCTGAACGGCCGCCGCTCCTACCAGCCGCGCGGGCGCGGCCTGGGGGGCAGTTCGTCGATCAACGGCATGGTCTATATCCGCGGCCACCGGCGCGACTACGACGACTGGGCCGCGCTGGGTTGCAGCGGCTGGGGCTATGACGACGTGCTGCCCTACTTCCGCCGCAGCGAGCGCAATCCCCGCCTGGGAGGACACCAGGACGCACTGCATGGCAGCGACGGGCCGCTGCACGTCAGCGACCTGCGCTCGCCCAACCCGTTCGCGCAGCGTTTCGTCGAGGCCGCGATGCAGGCCGGACTGCCGCGCAACGACGACTTCAACGGCGCCACCCAGGAAGGCGCGGGCCTGTACCAGGTAACGCAGCGCAACGGCGAGCGCTGGAACGCGGCGCGCGCCTACCTGCACCGCGGCAACGCAGCCGACACCGCGCTGAACGGCGGCCGCCGCGGGCTGGCGGTGATGACCGACACGCAGGCACTGCGCATCGTGTTCGACGGCAAGCGCGCCACCGGCGTGGAGGTGGTCCGTGACGGCACGGTGCAGGTGATCCGCGCGCGACGCGAGATCGTGCTCAGCGGCGGCGCCTTCAATTCGCCGCAACTGCTGCTCGCCTCGGGCATCGGCCCGGCCGCGCACCTGCGCGAGGTCGGCATCAAGGTGATTCACGAACTGCCGGGCGTGGGCGAGAACCTGCAGGACCATCTCGACATCATCGTCAACAAGCAGCTGCAGACCACCGAGCTGTTCGGCAAGACCGGCCGCGGCATGCTGAAGCTGGCGCGCGAGGTGATGCGCTACCGCCGCACCCGCACCGGCATGGTGACGTCCAATATCGCCGAGGCCGGCGCCTTCCTGCGCAGCCGGCCCGAACTGGAGATCCCCGACGTGCAGCTGCACTTCGCGGTGGCGCTGCTCGGCAACCGCAACCTGGGCAACCTCGGCCACGGCTATTCCTGCCATGCCTGCGTGCTCCGCCCCAGGAGCCGCGGCCACGTGCGCCTGCGCAGCGCCGACACGCGCGCAGCGCCGCTGATCGACCCGCGCTTCCTGTCGGCCGAGGAAGACATGGCCGGCATGGTCGAAGGGGTGCGCGCGATTCGCCGCATCTTCGCCCAGCCCGCGCTGGCGCAGCACGGCGGGCGCGAGGTTCTGACCGATGCGTTCGGCCCCGACAGCAGCAACCAGGCGGCGATCCAGGACTTCGTGCGCAACCATGCCGATACGGTCTACCACCCGGTCGGCACCTGCAAGATGGGCGTCGACGACATGGCCGTGGTCGACCCCGAACTGCGCGTGCGCGGCGTGCAAGGGCTGCGCGTCGCCGACGCCTCGATCATGCCGACCCTGGTCGGCGGCAACACCAACGCGCCGGCCATCATGATCGGCGAAAAGGCCGCGGACCTGCTCAGGGCCGCGCGCCGCTGAGCCCGACCCGCATTGGCACGACACAACCAAGGAGACCACCATGCAAGCCACCGCACCCGCCACCATCAGCCCGCACGACTACCGGGCGCTCGAGCAGGAGCCCTTTCCCTTCACCGTGCGCCGCTGCACGCCGACCATTGGCGCCGAGGTCGAGGGCATCGATTTCCGCGAGGCCCTGGACCACGACACCTATCTCTCGCTGCGCCGCGCGCTGCTGAAGTACAAGGTGCTGTTCTTCCGCAAGCAGGCCATCACGCCGGCCCAGCACGTTGCGGTGGCGCGGCGCTTCGGCGAACTCGAAGTCCACCCGATGTTCACCAACCATCCGGAGCATCCGGAACTGGTGGTGTTCGGCCGCAACGACACGACCCGCGGCCGCGAGAACCTGTACCACTCCGACGTGTCGTGGCGCGAGATCCCGTCGATGGGCTCGATGCTGCGCTGCCTGGAGTGCCCGGAGGTCGGCGGCGACACCATCTGGATCAACATGGCCGCCGCCTACGACAACCTGCCGCAGGAGATGAAGGACCGCATCGCCAACCTGAAGGCGGTGCACGACGCCATGCCGGCATTCGGCACCGCGCTGAGCGAGGAAAAATACGCCGAGATGCGCGCCAAGTATCCGCCCATGGTGCACCCGGTGGTACGCACCCATCCGGAAACCGGCGAGAAGATCCTGTTCGTCAACGAGGCCTTCACCACGCATTTCGCCAACTTCGCCAAGGAACAGCCGTACCGCTTCGGTTCCGATTTCCGGCCGGCGGAACTGGACCTGATGCAGTACCTGTACCGCCAGGCCGCCGCGCCCGAATACCAGGTGCGGCTGCGCTGGCAGCCGGACACGATCGCGCTGTGGGACAACCGCTCCACCCAGCACTACGCCGTGCAGGACTATTTTCCCGCGGTGCGCCACATGAACCGCGCCACCATCATCGGCGACCGTCCGGTCTGACCGAAACCCAACCCATCGAGGCAACCGGACATGCATAGCGTCGACAAGTTCTATATCCAGGGCCAATGGGTGCAGCCCGCCCGGGGTGCTACCCACGCCGACATCATCGACCCCGCCACCGAAGCGGTGGCGGGCCGGCTCGCCATGGGCACCGCCGCGGACGTGGACCGCGCCGTCGCCGCCGCGCGCGAGGCCTTCCCGGCGTGGTCGGTATCCACCCGCGAGACCCGCATCGCGCTGCTCGAGCGCATCATCGCCGCCTACCAGGCGCGCATGGCCGATCTGGCGCAGGCGGTGCGCCAGGAGATCGGCGCGCCGATCACCCTGGCCACCAGCCTGCAGGCCGCAATCGGGCTGGGGCAGTTGCAGGCGACACTGCAGGCGCTGCGCGACTTTGCCTTCGAAAGCCCGCGCGGCAAGAGCCTGGTGCTGCGCGAGGCCATCGGCGTGGCCGCGCTGATCACGCCGTGGAACTGGCCGCTGAACCAGATCGCGGCAAAGGTGGCGCCGGCGCTGGCGGCGGGCTGCACCGTGGTGCTCAAGCCCTCGGAGATCGCGCCGCTGGACGCGCAGATCTTCGCCGAGATCATGGATGCCGCCGGCACGCCGCCGGGCGTGTTCAACATGCTCTATGGCGAAGGGCGCGTGGTCGGCGCCGCGCTGTCGTCGCATCCCGAGGTCGACATGGTGTCGATCACCGGCTCGACCCGCGCCGGCGTGGAAGTGGCCATCAGCGCCGCCCCCACCGTCAAGCGCGTGGCGCAGGAACTGGGCGGCAAGTCGCCGCTGATCGTGCTGGACGACGCCGACCTGCAGGCGGCGGTGACCAGCGGCGTGGCCCAGTGCATGGTCAATTCCGGCCAGACCTGCGTGGCGCCCACGCGCGTGCTGGTGCCGCGCGCACGCTACGAGGAAGCGGTGCAGATCGCGGCGGCGGTGGCCAATGCGGTGAAGGTCGGCGATCCGTCGGACCCCGAGACCAGGATGGGCCCGATTTCCAACCGCGGCCAGTACGACAAGGTGCAGCGCCTGATCGGCGTCGGCATCGAGGAAGGCGCGCGGCTGGCCGCCGGCGGGCCCGGCCGACCCGACGGCCTCGCGCACGGTTTCTATGCCCGCCCGACCATCTTTGCCGACGTGCGCAACGACATGACCATTGCCCGCGAGGAGATCTTCGGGCCGGTGCTGTGCCTGTTGCCGTACGACAGCGAAGAGGAAGCCGTGGCCATCGCCAACGACACGGACTTCGGCCTGGCCGCCTATATCGCCTCGGCCGACCCGGCGCGGGCGCGCAAGCTGGCGGCGCGGCTGCGCGCCGGCAACGTGCGCATCAATGGCGCGATGATGGATATCACCGCGCCCTTCGGCGGCTACAAGACTTCCGGCAACGGCCGCGAGTACGGCCCAGAAGGCATCGCCGAGTTCCTCGAGACCAAGACCGTGACGGGCTGACGGCGCCCCGGCCGAGTCATGCTCCGCCCGGCGGCCAGCGCAATGCTGGCCGCCGGGCGGTGTCGTTTACGGGGCGCATGCCGGGGCGCATGCGGCGGCGCATGCAGCCGCGCTGCCGCGCTTGTCTGACACCGGCAGGCGGCGGCGTCCGACAGTCCAACGCCTGCCAGGACGCTATCTTCGAGAGTAGCGCCAGGCCTTTTGCCGAAGCGCCCGGCTATGTCGACCGTTCCCGATCCCACCGCCCCGGCGCTGCCGCCAGCGCAGCCCGTCCCGCAACTGACCGACGATGGCCGCCCCGCTGGCGCCGCCGCCGATTCGTCCGCGCCAGCGCCCGCGCTGCTGACCGATGCCGCCGTCGCCGGCGCGCTGCATCGCGCCAGCACCGCGCTGATGGTGCTGGCGGTGCTGTTCTCGCTGTACGCCGTGCACGTGGCGCGCGACTTCCTGGTGCCGGTGGTGATCGCGGTGGTGATGGCCTACCTGCTCGATCCGCTGGTGTGCGCGCTGCAGCGGCTGGGACTGGCGCGCTCGCTGGCCAGCACCATCGTACTGCTGGCGCTGCTGGCCGCCTTGCTCAGCGGCGCCTACCTGCTGCAGGGCCAGGTCGAGTCGATGGTCAACAGCCTGCCGGAGATGGCCAGCAAGTTGTCGCGGTCCGTCGGCGCGCTGCTCAGCGGCGACGACTCGATGTGGCAGAAGATACGCCGCGCCGCCACCGTGCTCAGCGGCACCGGCCAGCCGCCGCCAGCGCGCGGCACGCAGGTGGTGGTGGAGCAGTCGTCGGGCCAGATCAACAACATGCTGCTCGCCGGCTCGGTCAGCATCTTCACCATGGCGGCGCAGGCGGTGGTGGTGGTGTTCCTGCTGTATTTCCTGATGCTTGCCGGAGATACCTTCAAGCGCAAATTCATCAAGATGGTGGGCACCACCATCTCGGAGAAGAAGATCAGCGTGCACATGCTGGATGAGGTCAACCGCTCCATCCGCCGCTACATGGGGATGCTGCTGGTGACCAACGCCGGCCTGGGCGTGTGCACCTGGCTGCTTTTGAAATGGCTTGGGGTCGACAATGCCGGCAGCTGGTCGATCGCGGCGGCGGCACTGCACCTGGTGCCCTACTTTGGGGCGCTGGCGATCGCGCTGTGCCTGGGCATGGTCACGTTCATGCAGTTCGGCACGTTGGGGATGGCTGCCGCGGCGGCCGGCGGCTCGCTACTGATCGCCACGCTGATCGGTTCGGTCATCACCACGTGGATGACCGGCCGTATGGCACGCATGAATGCCGTGGCGGTGTTCGTGGCGCTGCTTTTGTTCACGTGGCTATGGGGTGTGTGGGGAATGCTGCTCGCGATCCCGCTGATCACCATCGCCAAGGTGGTAGCGGATCACATTGAAGGCATGGAAGTGGTGGCCGAGTTCCTTGGCGAGTAACGTGCGTTTGCGCACCTGTCGCACCGGAGCCGCACCGCTATACTGAAACAGCGAATGCTGCACCACAGCATTATCGGGCACGGCGTTTCGCGCGGAGGAAAAACACCATGTCTTTATGCGACCTGTGCGAGTCGCAACTGGACCGCCCCGGCCATGTGCCGCCGCATCCGCGGCTGGCGATATCGGCGACGCTGCGCATGGCGAGCGGACAGAATGCGTTTGTGTACCGCTGCGGCCACTGCGGCGAAACACTATTGCTTGCAGCCGACGACGGTGAAGCGCCGGACCGCTGGACGCGCCTCGACGCCGACGGCTGGCGTTGAGCGGCGCTACGGCGCTGCTGGTGCCTTGTTGGTGCCTTGTTGGTGCCGCCTTGATCCCGCACAAGTCCGGGATCCGGAAGCGTCGAGATAATGGCCCATCATGGCCAAGAAATTTCCCATCCATCCCAGCCATCCCGAGCGCGTCTGCTGGGGCTGCGACCAATACTGCCCGGTCGACTCGATGCGCTGCGGCAACGGCTCCAGCCGCACCCAGCACCCCGTCGAGCTGCTTGGCGACGACTGGCTCGAATACGGCGACTGGGGCATCGAGGCGCCGCCCGCCAGGGCACCGTCCGGGACCACCCCCGGGTAGCGGGATTACAATCGTTGTCTCCGGCCCAACGACAAAGACCCGGCGCCACTGCCGGCATACACCGAGACAACCATGCTGAACCTCCAGGATTCCTCGCTGCTGCGGCAGCAATGCTTGATCGACGGCCGCTGGATCGATGGCGAGCGCCGCATCGACGTGACCAACCCCGCCACCGGCGAGCGCGTCGGCCAGGTGCCCCAGCTGGGCGCCGAAGAGACGCGCCAGGCCATCGAGGCCGCCAATCGCGCGCTGCCGGCGTGGCGCGCCCGCACCGCCAAGGAGCGCTCGGCGCTGCTGCGCAAATGGTTCGAGCTGATCATGGCGAACCAGGAGGACCTGGCCCGCATCATGACCGCGGAGCAAGGCAAGCCCATCGCCGAGGCGCGTGGCGAGATCGCCTATGCGGCCTCGTTCATCGAATGGTTTGCCGAGGAAGGCAAGCGGGTCTATGGCGATACCATTCCCGCCCCGGTCAGCAACCAGCGCATCGTGGTGACCAAGGAACCGGTCGGGGTCTGTGCCGCGATCACGCCGTGGAACTTCCCCGCCGCCATGATCACCCGCAAGGCCGGCCCGGCGCTGGCGGTCGGCTGCACCATGGTGGTCAAACCCGCGTCGCAGACGCCGCTGACGGCACTGGCGCTGGCGGCCCTGGCCGAGCGTGCCGGCATCCCCGCCGGCGTGCTGTCGGTGGTGACCGGCTCGGCCAGCGCGATCGGCGGCGAGATGAGCAGCAATGCGCTGGTGCGCAAGCTGACCTTCACCGGCTCGACCGAAGTCGGGCGCGTGCTGATGGCGCAGACCGCCGCCACCATCAAGAAGGTGTCGATGGAACTGGGCGGCAACGCGCCCTTTATCGTGTTCGACGATGCCGACCTCGACGCCGCCGTCGAAGGCGCGATCGTTTCCAAGTACCGCAATGCCGGTCAGACCTGCGTCTGCGCCAACCGCATCTACGTGCAGTCCGGCGTGTATGAGGCGTTTGCGCAGAAGCTGGTGGCCGCGGTGGCGGCGCTGAAGGTGGGCAACGGCATGGACGACGGCGTGCGCATCGGCCCGCTGATCGACGACAAGGCCGTGGCCAAGGTCGAGGAGCATATCGCCGACGCGCTCGGCAAGGGCGCGCGCCTGCTGCAGGGCGGCCAGCGCCATGCGCTCGGGCACTCCTTCTTCCAGCCGACGGTGCTGGCCGACGTCGCGCCCGGCATGCTGGTCGCGCGCGAGGAAACCTTCGGCCCGCTCGCGCCGCTGTTCCGCTTCGACACCGAGGACGACGTGGTCGCCATGGCCAACGACACCGAGTTCGGCCTGGCCAGCTACTTCTATGCGCGCGACCTGGGCCGGGTCTGGCGCGTCTCCGAACGGCTGGAATACGGCATGGTCGGCGTCAACACGGGCCTGATCTCGAACGAGGTGGCGCCGTTCGGGGGTGTCAAGCAATCGGGCGTGGGCCGCGAGGGCTCGCATTACGGCATCGACGACTACCTGGTGATCAAGTACACCTGCATGGCCGGCATCTGACCCGGCGCGCCCTCAGCCCGCCGCGTCCGCGGCGCGCCGGGGGCCGGACTGCGGCGGCGCCAGCCGGCAGCTGTCCCGAAAGCGCGCGATCTGGTCCTGCACCTGCTGCATCTGTTCGATCTGGTAGCTGGCCCGCTCCCGGCTGTAACGGGTGCCGAACTCGTACAGCGCCCCGTCCGCGGCGCGGGCCAGCCCTTCCAGCGACTGCGCCAGCGTGCGTCCCTCGACGCTGCGGTGCCGCCGCAGGCGCCAGGACAGCGCCTCCTGGCCCTGGTCGAGCAGGTTCTGCTGCAGGTAGCCGAGCCGCTCGGCAAGTCCCTGCGCGTCCTGCAGCACCGACAGATAGGCGCACACGACCGCGAGCCGCTGCTGCATCTCGCCGCCGGACAGCAGTTCACGCGCGCACGCGCCCCAGGCCTGCGCCCCGGGCCCGGGGTCCTGCCCGGCGCATTCGCGCGCATAGACCTCCAGCGGCAGCACCGACACCGCCAGCCCGGGCGGCAGCACGCTGGTGAAGCGGCTGGCGATGGCCTGCTGCAGGGTGCGGTCCAGCGCGCAGCACGTCTTGATATCCGCATCGACATAGAAGTCCAGCGCCGGCTGCCGGCCGTCGCCCACCGAGACCACCGCCCGTACCGGCGGGCGCCCGGCCATGGCCAGCGTTTCCAGGCCGGCTTCGATGCAGCGCTGCTCGGCGGCCTCGGCACCAAGGGCCTGGACGATGTCCTGCATCTGCAGCGTACCGGCGATTTCGGTGCGGTCGACCGCGGGCGGCCAGCCGCCGCGGCGATCGGCGGCCATGGTGATCCGCTTCAGCTCGACATGCGTCATCGCATTGCCCGTCATATACCCTCCGATTCCAGAAGTCGTGTCTCAATCCCGCCGTGATGCCATCACGATCGCCGCATGCATGCCGTGCAAGGCGTGCAGCGGCTCGGCCCGGGTCAGCGCGGCCACCAGCAGGCCGTCATCCAGCCGGAAGCGGTACCGCATCAGGCTGGACCGCGCCAGCGCGATGATCTGCGTCGGTGTCAGCGATGCCAGCAGGCGGCCCATCTCGCGCCCGAGGCCGAGCCGGAACAGCGCCTCGGCCTCGTTCTCGCGCATCAGCCGCTGTACCAGCAGCAGGTAGGACAGGTTCAGCGCCTCGAGCTGGCGCTGGCCGTCGGTGTCCGTTTCCTGTTGCGTGTCCGGCACGCTTGCGCAAGAGGGCCTGTCCTGTTCCATGTCATTCTTTCACCGGTGCGGACGCGCCGCCCGCCATGCGCAAACGCGGCGCGGGTGCGTGGGCGAGGATCATCGGGCGAGCGGCAATGGCCCGCAGCGCGGGCTTGTCGAGCAGCGTGATGGTGCGATGCCGTACCGTGATCAAGCCGCCCTCGGCCAGCCGCGAGAACTGACGGCTCACCGTTTCCAGCGTCAGGCCGATATAGCTGCCGATTTCCTCGCGGCTCATGCGCAGTACAAAGGCCGACGAGGAAAAGCCGCGCAGCGCGAAGCCGTCCGCCAGCCACAGCAGGAACGTCACCAGCCGCTCTTCGGCCGTCATCAGCGCCAGCATGGTCTGCACCGCCCGCGCGCGCTGGAGCTGGCCGTCCAGCGCCAGCAGCAGTTGCCGCCCGAGCGGCGCCAGCGTGGCCGCGGCCAGGCGCAGCGCGTCCACGGTGAACAGGCACAGCTTGGTGTCTTCCAGCGCGGTGGCGTACGACGCATAGTGCGGACGCGCCAGGCTGTCCAGTCCCACCATGTCGCCGGGAAAGTGGAAGGCGACCACCTGGGTGCGCCCGTCTTCGGTGGTGACATGGGTCTTGATGGTGCCGACGCGAATGGCATAGACCGAGGTCACCGGGTCTCCCAGCAGGTACAGGAATTCGCCCTTGCGCAGGCGCACCATGCGTTGCGCCGCTTCGACGCCTGGCGCGCCGCGTGCCTGGCCGGCCGGCACGCCGTCCGGGCAGGCGCCGGCCATCTGGCAACACGTGCTGCACGGCATGGCTTCGCGCTGCGGCTGGCGATCATCGGACTGTGTCATCGGCACTGTGGGCTGTGAGACCTTGAGAACCTCGTGCGTCAATTCTATGGAGCTGCCCTCACCAGACAATCCGTACATTCCGATTCTGGGCATGGAAGCGTCCGACCTTGCCGCGCGTGGGCCCCCGGGACGTCCGTGCTGCACATGACCGCGCGGGACGGTGCCAGCGAAGCGTAAGCAGGCGTATCCTTACCCCACCATCAGGATCGGATGCGCCGGCAGCGCCGGCACTTCGCCCAACCCATCCCATGACAAGACGCCCCGACGATCCACAACCCCTTGCCGGCAACGCCAGCAGCCCCGAGGCCAGCGGCCCCGACCATCCGAACGCGGCGGATACCCCTTACCGGACGCTGGTGGAAGCCGTGCAGGACTACGCCATCTTCACGCTCGACGTGGGTGGCCATGTCTCCAGCTGGAACAAGGGCGCGGCCCGCATCAAGGGATACCGGCGCGAGGAGATCCTGGGCAAGCATTTCTCGCACTTCTATACGCCCGACGCCGTGGCCCGGCGCTGGCCCGACGCCGAGCTGAAGGCGGCCGCCGAACTCGGCCGCTTCGAGGACGAGGGCTGGCGCGTGCGCAAGGACGGCAGCCGCTTCTGGGCCAACGTCGTCATCACCGCGCTGCGCGACCCCGACGGCCGGCTGATCGGCTTCGGCAAGGTCACGCGCGACCTGACCGAGCAGCGCCGCGCCGCCGAGGCGCTGCGCCAGAGCGAGGAATCGCTGCGCCTGCTGGTCGAGGGGGTCAAGGATTACGCGATCTTCATGCTCGATCCCGGCGGCCATATCGTCAGCTGGAATTCGGGCGCGTCCTATATCAAGGGCTACCGCCGCGATGAAATCATCGGCCGCCATTTCTCGCTGTTCTATCCGCAGGAGGACATCGCCGCCGGCAAGCCGGCGCGCCACCTGGACTTGGCCCGGCGCGCCGGACGCATCGAGGACGAAGGCTGGCGCGTGCGCAAGGACGGCTCGCTGTTCTGGGCCAATGTCACGCTGACCGCCGTCTACGACGATTCGCGCGCGCTGCGCGGCTTTGCCAAGGTGACGCGCGACATGAGCGAACGCCGCCGCCGCGAAGAGCTGGAACGCTCGAGCCAGCGCCTGAACGAATTTCTGGCCACGCTTTCGCATGAGCTGCGCAATCCGCTGGCGCCGGTGCGCAGCGCGCTGACCGCGATGCGGCTCGCCCCGGGCGACGGCGCGCTGGCCAACCAGAGCCTGGCCCTGATCGAGCGCCAGGTGACGCACCTGAGCCGGCTCGTCGACGACCTGCTCGATATCGGGCGCATCACCTCCGGCCGGATCGAGCTGCGCACCGGACCAGTGGAACTCGACGAGATCATCGGCCTGGCGATCGAGGGCGCGCGCCCGGCGCTCGATGCCAAGTCGCAGCGCGTCGACGTGCAGGGCGCGCCCGGCGCGATCCGCATGGATGCCGACAAGACCCGGCTGGTGCAGGTGCTGCAAAACCTGGTGCTCAATGCGTCGAAGTTTTCACCGGCGGGCACGGTGGTGACGATAGCCACGGCGGTGCAGAAACGTACCCTGGAGCTGCGCGTGACCGACCAGGGTCGCGGCATCTCGCCGCATGCGCTCGAGGACATCTTCCAGCTGTTCGTGCAGGAAAGCCGGCCGGGCACCGATGTGCAAGGCGGACTGGGCATCGGCCTGTCGCTGTGCCGCTCGCTGGTAGAACTGCATGGCGGCACCATCGAGGCCACCAGCGCCGGGCCGGGGCTGGGCAGCACCTTCACGCTACGGCTGCCGCTGCCGGCCGCGCGCCAGCCCGACGATGCGCACCACGCCGGCCTGCCCGCCACCGGCCAGGCCAATGCCGACCTGCAGGTGCAGCGCATCCTGCTGGTCGACGACAACCGCGACGCCGCCGACAGCCTGGCGATGCTGCTCGAAATGTGCGGCCATGAGGTGACCATCGCCTACGACGGCTCCGAAGCCCTGCACGTGGCGCCGCGCTGCCGTCCGCATATTGCGCTGATCGACCTGGCCATGCCGGGCATGGACGGCTTCGAGGTGGTGCGCGCCATGCGCGGCGTGGCGGGCACCGAATCGACCCGCTTTGTCGCGCTGACCGGCTTCGGCCAGCCCGCGGACCGGCAGCATACCGAGGCCGCCGGCTTCGATGCGCACCTGGTCAAGCCGGTGGAGCTGGAGACCCTGTTCGGCACCATCGCGCGGCTGCGCCAGCCCGACTGAGCGGCACGGCCTCCGGCCTAACCCGACCTTCGCCAATCCCGAACCCGCGCGCGCCGCGGCTGCGACACACTGACGCCCGTTCCATCGCAACAAATCAAGGAAAGGAGACAGCGATGCAGGGTTGGATCAGGCGTGCGGCCATGGGGCTGCTGTTTGCATGCGCGGCCACGGCCGCAGGCACCGCGCTGGCGGACTACCCCGACAAGCCGGTGCGGCTGGTGGTGCCGTTCCCGCCGGGCGGCGCCACCGACCTGCTGGCGCGCGAGATCGGCAACGCGCTGTCGGCGCGGCTGCAGCAGCCGGTGGTGATCGAAAACCGCCCCGGCGCCGGCGGCAACCTGGCGGCGATCGCCGTGGCGCGGGCCCCGGCCGACGGCTACACGCTGCTGTTCGGCACCTTCGGCTCGCTCGCGGTGAACAAGAGCCTCTATGACAAGCCCGGCTACGACCCGCTCAAGGACTTCGCGCCGGTGGCGTCGGTGGCCTACCTGCCCAACGTGCTGGTGGTGCATCCCAGCGTGCCGGCCCGCACCGTGCCGGAACTGCTGGCGCTGGCGCGCAAGGAGCCGGCCAAGCTGACCTACGGCTCGTTCGGCAACGGCTCGTCGTCGCACCTGGCGGGCGAGCTGTTCACGCACCTGGCTGGTGTCGACATCACGCATATTCCGTACAAGGGCAGCGCCGCGTCGATGACCGACCTGATCGGCGGGCGCATCACCATGATGTTCGACAGCGTCTCCACGGCACTGCCGTATATCCGCGACAAGCGCGTACGCGCACTGGCGGTGACCACGCAGAAGCCGTCCGAGCAACTGCCCGGCGTGCCGACGCTGGCCGCTGCCGGCGTGCCAGGCTACGAACTGACCGCATGGTTCGGCGTGGCGGCCCCGGCGGGCACGCCCAAGGCCGTGATCGACCGCCTCAACGGCGAGATCGTGACCGCGCTCAGGCAGCCGGACCTGGCCGCCCGGCTGGCCAGCCAGGGCACGGTGCCCTTCCCGGCCACGCCTGCGCAGTTCGGCAGCTATATCCGCGCGCAATACGAGAAGTGGGACGGCCTGATCAAGTCCGCCAACATCAAGCTCGACAACTGACCGCCTGGCCTCAGGCGGCGTCCGGCGCGCCGAAGCGCCACGACAGCCGTGCCGCCGCCTGCCGCACCAGCGCGGCGGTGGCGCCTTCGGTGCCGCTGTCGAAGCTGCCGCTGGAACCCATCACCGCGATCACCAGCGCCAGGCTGCCGGTGTGGTCGAACACCGGTGCCGCCAGCGTGTCGATGCCCGGCACCGGATGGCTCAGTGCATTGTCGATGCGCGCCGCGCGCACCTGCGCCAGGCGCGCGGCGTAGGCCGGCGCCAGCCTGCCGCCCGCGCCGAGCACCTGGCCGGCGGCGGCGCCCGCCATGCGCAGCGCATCGTTCTGCAGCAGGCCCGCCAGCACGTTGGCCGGCAGGTGCGCGGCGACGGTGCGGCCGATGGCGGTATGGACCAGCGACAGCACCGTGCCCACGCGCAGGCTGACATGCTGCGGCCGCGCCGATTCTTCCAGCCGCACCACCGTGGGCCCCAGCGGCCCCAGCACGGCCATCGCCACGCTCAGGCCCGTGGTCCCGGCCAGTTCGATCACCTCGGGTTCGGCCTCGCGCGTCGGCGACAGCCGCTGCAGCGCGATCAGCCCCAGCTCCAGCGCCAGTGGTCCGCACAGGTAATTGCCGGCGGCATCGCGCGCCAGCAGTCCGGTCTTCTGCAGGCTGACCAGGTGTGGAAATGCCTTCGCCGCGGGCATGCCCGCGGCCAGCGCCAGGTCGCGCAGCGGCAGCGGCCGGCCCGCGGCCACCAGCGCGCCGAGCAACTGGCCGGTGCTGTCGAGCGACTGGATGCCCCTCTGCGGCTTGCCGCCGTCGGGGTCCTGCGGAGTTTCGTTCGCGCCGCTCATGCCTGTTCACCGTTCGGTTTGCGCAGCGCCGCGCCGATCTCCGCGCCCGCGCACAGCAGCGCCCGCGCCGCCGCGCCGTGCCAGTCGACGTCGATGGCACCGGTCGATCCCACCAGCGTCAGCACCAGCCGCAGCGCGCCGGCGCCGTCGAGCACCGGCACGCTGAGGCTGCTGACGGCCGGGCTGGGGGCATCGATGCTGCGCTCGATGCCACGCGCGCGAATCTCCGCCAGCCTGGCGCCGAACGCGGCCAGGTCCGCCGCGGTGGCCTCCGGTTGCTGCGCGTGCCATAGCGGCTGCCACTGCGCCGGCGGCTGGAAGGCGCAAAACACGCGGCCAGTGGCGGTGGCGGCCAGCGCCATCACCGTGCCCACGTGCAGGTTGACGTGCAGCGGCGCGCTCGCCGGCACATAGCGCACGATGGTCGGCCCCTGCGGCCCGGCCAGGCAGATCGCCACGCTGCAGCCCAGCGCCTGCGCCAGCGCGTCCGCGCGTGGCAGCGCGGCGCGCCAGGCGTCGTCCTGCTCCAGGTGCAGCAGGCCCAGGCGCAGCGACAGCGGTCCGGGCTCGTAGCGACCGGACAGGTGGTCGCGCTTGATCAGGCCCAGCCGCGCCAGGCTGACCAGATAGGCATGCGCCTGCGCCGGCGTCAGCTGCGCGGCGTCGGCCAGCGCCGCCAGCGGCATCGGTACGCGCGCCGCGGCCAGCGCCGCCAGCAGGCGCGCGCCCACCTCCACGCTCTGGATGCCGCGCTGCGCCTTGTCGGCACGCGCCCCCGGCGCGCCCGCCGGCGTTACCGCTGTTCCCGCCCTCGGTCTGGCCATCAGCGTCCTGTGTGATCGGAAAAACCGGATATTAATCGAACGCTTCCCCGATCCCGCCGCACGCGGGTTTACCCCCATCCCGATACCGCCGACGTTCGTCGTCTCATTTATTTGTCATAGACTAATCATTTCGCTATTGATTAATTTCGCCAGCTTTCCTAAGATGGCATTACCCCGTCGCGACACGGCACACCCAGCCGTGCGACATCCGGAACTCCATACGAACGGGGGCGAGACAGCCAGTGCCACGCGCGCATCACCGGGATCCCCGGGGCCGTGCCGTCTTGCCCTCCCACAAAAGGAAAAGACGCCATGTCCAAGGCATTCGCATCGCAGGCTGACCTGGAAGCCAAGCAGATCACCTTCACCCAGCTGTCCGAGAACGCGTGGGCCTATACCGCCGAGGGCGATCCCAACTCCGGCGTGGTGATCGGCGACGACGGCGTGCTGATCGTCGACACCACGGCCACGCCGGCCATGGCGCAGGACCTGATCAAGCGCATCCGCACCATCACCGACAAGCCGATCAAGTACGTGGTGCTGTCGCACTACCACGCGGTGCGCGTGCTGGGCGCGTCGGCGTACTTTGCCGAGGGCGCGCAGCAGATCATCGCCAGCCGCGGCACCTACGAGATGATCGTCGAGCGCGGCGAGGCCGACATGAAGTCCGAGATCGAACGCTTCCCGCGCCTGTTCGCCGGCGTCGAGACCGTGCCCGGCCTGACCTGGCCGACGCTGGTGTTCGAGAAGGAAATCACCCTGTTCCTGGGCCGGCTGGAAGTGCGCATTGCCCACCTGGGCTCCGGCCATACCAAGGGCGATACCGTGGTCTGGCTGCCGCAGCAGAAGGTGCTGTTCTCCGGCGACCTGGTCGAATACGACGCCGCGTGCTACTGCGGCGACGCACAGCTGGCCGAGTGGCCGGCCACGCTCGATGCACTGCAGGCGCTGAACCCCGAAAAGCTGGTGCCGGGCCGCGGCCCCGCGCTGACCACGCCCGATGAAGTGAAGAAGGGCATCGCCTACACCAAGGACTTCGTCACCACGCTGTTCACCGCCGGCCAGGAAGCGGTGGCCGAAAAGCTCGACCTGAAGGCCGCGATGGCGCATACGCGCCGCGCCATGGATCCGAAGTTCGGCCACGTCTTCATCTACGAGCACTGCCTGCCCTTCGATGTCTCGCGCGCCTATGACGAGGCCAGCGGCATGCGCCATCCGCGCATCTGGACCGCCCAGCGCGACCAGGAGATGTGGGCCGCGCTGCAGGACTGACGACGGCACCCTAGCAAGCCATCGCATAACAGAGTTTTTCAGGTGGAGGAGACACAAGCATGAGCAGCATCGACTACCAGCGGCTATCGTTCCCATACCAGCCCTGCGCAGAACAGCAGCGCGCCGGCCAATCCGCCGATGCCGCGCCCGCGGCGGTGCATCCGGTGGTGGTGGTCGGGGCCGGCCCGGTGGGGCTGGCCACCGCCATCGACCTGGCACAACGCGGCGTGCCCGTGGTGCTGGTGGACGACGACTGCACGCTGTCCACCGGTTCCCGCGCGATCTGCTTTTCCAAGCGCACGCTCGATATCTTCGACCGCCTCGGCTGCGGCGAACGCATGGTCGACAAGGGCGTGCGCTGGCATGTCGGCAGGGTGTTCCTGCGCGACGAGCAGGTCTACAGCTTCGACCTGCTGCCGGAGAGCGGCCACCGCCGCCCGGCCTTCATCAACCTGCAGCAGTACTACCTCGAAGGCTATCTGCTGGAACGCGCGCAGGCGCTGCCCAATATCGAGATCCGCTGGCACAACAAGGTGGTCGGCGTGGAAAACCGCGGCGGCGCCGACGCTGGCGTGGTGCTGACCGTCGAGACCCCCGACGGCTGCTACCCGCTGGCCGCGCGCTATGTGGTGGCCGCCGACGGCTCGCGCAGCCCGATGCGCAAGCTGCTGGGTCTGGACAGCAAGGGCCGCACCTTCCGCGACCGCTTCCTGATTGCCGACGTCAGGATGGAGGCGGATTTCCCCGCCGAGCGCTGGTTCTGGTTCGATCCGCCCTTCCATCCCCATCAGTCGGTGCTGCTGCACCGGCAGCCGGACAACGTCTGGCGCATCGACTTCCAGCTCGGCTGGGACGCCGATCCGGTGCTGGAGAAATCGCCCGAGCGCGTGATCCCGCGGGTGCAGGCGCTGCTGGGCAAGGACGTGAAGTTCGAACTGGAGTGGGTCAGCGTCTACACCTTTTCCTGCCAGCGCATGGACAGCTTCCGCCACGGCAATATCCTGTTCGCCGGCGATGCCGCGCACGGCGTGTCGCCGTTCGGCGCGCGCGGCGCCAACAGCGGTGTCCAGGACGCCGAGAACCTGGCCTGGAAGCTGGCCTACGTGCTGCAGGGCCATGCCTGCGACCGGCTGCTCGACACCTACGCCAGCGAGCGCGAATTCGCCGCCGACGAGAACATCCGCAATTCCACCCGGTCGACCGACTTCATCACGCCCAAGAGCGCCGCCAGCCGCGTGTTCCGCGACGCGGTGCTGGCGCTGTCCAGGCGCCATGCGTTTGCGCGCGGCCTGGTGAACAGCGGCAGGCTGTCGGTGCCGGCGGCGCTGCATGACTCGCCACTGAACACCGAGGACGCTGCCCCGGATGCAAGCGGCAAGCTGGTGCCCGGTGCGGTCTGCTGCGATGCGCCGGTGTCCGCTGTGGACGGCGCGGGTTGGCTGCTGTCGCACCTCGGCGGCGATTTCACCTTGCTGGTGTTCGGCAATCCGGATGCCATCGAAGCCGGCACGCTGGCCGAGCTGGCCGCACTGAAGCAGGCCGGAACGCCGCTGCAGCTGGTCCATGTGACCGACGCCGCGCAACCGCCCATGACCTGCACCCACGCCACCGTGCTGCGCGACGACGAAGGCCTGGCGGCGGCACGCTACGGCGCCACGCCCGGCACCTGCTACCTGGTCCGTCCGGACCAGCATGTGTGCGCGCGCTGGCACCGCGCCGACCCGGCCGCGATCCGCGCCGCGCTGGCGCGCGCCACCGGCGCCGACCTGCGCGCGCCGCAGCCAGGCCGCATGGCCGCCTGATTGCCCGGACGCCAGCCCTGCCCTACGGAGATAGCCATGCCCAACCTGCTCAACACCCAGCCCAACCTGGCGCGGCCCGACGACTTCTACGAAGCGCTGATCGAGATGCACCGCGACCTCGACGAGTCCCAGAGCCAGGCCGCCAACGCGCAGCTGATCCTGCTGCTGGCCAACCATATCGGCGACCACGACGTGCTGCTGGCGGCGATGGCCGAAGCGCGCGCCGGCGTCGTCGCCAGCCCGGACACGACGCCGGCCTGACCGGATAGCCAGGCGCAGGCGCGGCACAGCCCGAGCCTGCGCTGCGCGCCGTCCTTCAACACATCCCGGGCAACGCGCACCAGACGCGGCCCACTGGCGGCAACCGCCCGGCTGCCTGCCGCCGCAGCCACCACCGCACGGAGACAATATCGATGAGCCATCCGGTCTCAGGGGAGCTTTCGTCCCTATCCAGCCTGGCGCCTTCCGCCCCGGCCCCCGCAGCACTCGCCGCGCGCGACGAGGACGCGCTCTACCGCAAGGTCTGGCTGCGCATCATTCCCTTCCTGTTCGTCTGCTACGTGGTGTCGTTCCTGGACCGCATCAACATCGGCTTCGCGCAGCTGCAGATGAAGCAGGACCTGGGCTTCAGCGACGCCATGTACGGCCTTGGCGCCGCGGTGTTCTACGTCGGCTACGTGCTGTGCGAGGTACCGAGCAACATGCTGCTGGCACGCTTCGGCGCGCGCCGCACCTTTACCCGCATCATGGTGCTGTGGGGCACCGTGTCGGTGGCGATGATGGCGGTGTCGACGCCGGCGCAGTTCTACGCGCTGCGCTTCCTGCTGGGCGTGTTCGAGGCCGGCTTCTTCCCCGGCATCGTGCTGTACCTGACCTACTGGTTCCCGGCGCGCCGGCGTGCCGCGGTCATGGCGATCTTCTTTGCCGGCGTGGCGGTGGCGGGCGTGCTGGGCGGGCTGGTGTCCGGCTGGATCATGCGCGACATGGCGGGCGTGCTGGGCCTGCAGGGCTGGAACTGGATGTTCGCGATCGAAGGCGCGCCGGCGGTGCTGCTGGGGCTGGCGGCCGCGCGCCTGCTGGTCGACGGGCCGCAGCAGGCCGGCTGGCTGAGCGAGCGCGAACGCGCCCACCTGCTGCGCGACACCGCCGCGCACACCCAGGGCGGCGGCCATTCGCTGCGCGCGCTGCGCCAGGTGATGCGCAACCCGCGCGTGTACCTGTTCGCCTTTATCTATTTTTCGCTGACCTGCGGCTCGCTCGCGCTCAGCTTCTGGATGCCGCTGATGATCCGCGATTTCGGCGTGACCGACGTGATGTCGGTGAGCCTGTATTCGGTGGTGCCCAACGCGGTGGGCGCGGTCGGCCTGATCCTGATTGCGCGGCATTCGGATCGCACCGGCGAGCGCCATCGCCATTTCCTGCTGTGCACGGCGGGCGGCGCGCTGGCACTGGCGGCGCTGACCTTGCCGCTGCCCGGACTCGCCGCGATGCTGGCCATCCTGTCGGTGGCGGCGGTGCTGATCTTTGCCGCGCTGCCGGTGTTCTGGGCGCTGCCGCCGGGCTACCTGCCGGGCGCCGGCACCGCCGCGGGAATCGCCTTTATCAGCAGCATCGGCATCACCAGCGGCATCGTCAGCCCGTGGGTGATCGGGCAGATCAAGACCCGCACCGGCAGCCTCGACCATGCCCTCTACCTGCTCGCGGCGCTGCTGCTGGCAAGCGGCCTGGCCATGTGGCTGGGCGTGCCGAAACAGCCCGCGCGGCCGGCGTAAGGCCGGTCCCGGGCAACTTCAATTCCGGATGGTCCGCACCCGCTCGGGTGCGGCGTTCAGTGGGATCGGCCGCAGGGAATCACGGAGGCGATTTCCTCGCGCATCACCTCGACCACATCGTCGATTTCCAGCCCCTCGGCGGTGACCAGCACGTCCTGCCCGCGGCCGATCGCGTAGACCACGCCGCGCCAGCGGCCGGGCTCGACGGCCTCGCACAGGCGGATATTGAATTCGGTGTCCTGGTCCTGGCTATACACCGTCACCAGGTCGCCCACCTGGGGAGTGCGCACCGCTTCTCCGTCGAACGCCCGGGCCACCACGGTCACCGGCGACTGCGTCAGCCCCCTGGCAAATCTTGCTCGCATGGTCCGCTCCTCTGATTGCGATCCAAGTCCAGCTTACAAGAGGCCGGATAAATAACCAGGGATTTCCATCGGAAAGTGGAACCGGAAGCGCTTCGCGCCTGTCAGACGCCGCCGGATAGACAGCGCGCGCAGATCGACCACAATAAAAGGACCGATATCCGAGGAGACCCGACATGGGCAGCAACATACACGTCGTTCCGCACGACGAAGGCTGGGACGTCATCCACGAAGGCGCACGCTACGCCGAATCGCACCACGCCACGCAGGAAGAGGCGGTCGCCGCCGGCACCTCGCAGGCCCAGCGCGAGCACGTCGAATTGCTGATCCATGGCCGCGACGGCCAGATCCGCTCGCGCAACAGCTTCGGCCACGATCCCCGCACCATTCACGGCTGATCCGCGCTGCCTGCCGCAACGCTGAGGATGCCGGCACGCCGCCGGCGTTCCGCGCAGCCATGCCTCGACACCTTGCCGACCCACACACCGTGGCCGCCATCGCGGCCGCGACGGTGCCGTGGCCGGCGGTCGACCATGCGGCCGAGAGCCCCTTCACCGGACCCTTCGCCAACGGCGCCGCGGCGCTGGCCGATCGGCTCGGCGGCCACCGCGTGGTGCTGCTGGGCGAGAGCACGCATGGCACCGCCGAGTTCTATCACGCCCGCGCCGCGCTGACCGCGCACCTGGTGGCGCGGCACGGCTTCGGCATCATCGCGGTGGAGGCGGACTGGCCGGACGCCGCCGCGGTCGACCGCCATGTGCGCGGGCGCCCGCCGCGGCCCGCCGAATCCCCCGGCGCCGCCTTTACGCGCTTCCCGGTCTGGATGTGGCGCAACCTCGAGGTGTCGCGCTTTATCCGCTGGCTGCACGCGCACAACGCCGCGCTGGCGCCGGGCCGGCGCGCCGGCTTCTTCGGCCTCGATATCTACAGCCTGGGCGCCTCGATGGCGGCGGTGCTGGCTTACCTGGAAGGCGTCGATCC
This sequence comes from Cupriavidus alkaliphilus, assembly GCF_014191175.1. Taxonomy (NCBI): domain Bacteria; kingdom Pseudomonadati; phylum Pseudomonadota; class Betaproteobacteria; order Burkholderiales; family Burkholderiaceae; genus Cupriavidus; species Cupriavidus alkaliphilus. Next base: position 699,138 of record NZ_JACHWE010000002.1, read on the forward strand.
CCGCGCCGCGCAGGCCGCGCGCGAACGCTATGGCTGCCTGGAACCGTGGCGGCGCGACCCGGCGCGCTACGGCCGCGCCGTGCTGCACGGCACTCATGCCGACTGCGAGGACGCCGTGGTGGAACAGTTGCAGGCCCTGCTCGACAAGCGCCTGGCCTACGCGCGCGACGGACACGAGGACTTCCTGGACGCCGCGCAGAATGCGCGCCTGGTGGCGTCGGCCGAACGCTACTACCGCGTCATGTACCACGGCAGCGACGACAGCTGGAACCTGCGCGACACGCATATGTTCGAGACACTGGAGCAGTTGCTGCACGCCCATGGGCCGGCATCGCGCGCGGTGGTATGGGCGCACAACTCGCATATCGGCGATGCTTCGCAGACCGAGATGGGCACCAGCCAGGGCCAGCTGAACATCGGCCAGCTATGCCGCGAGGCATTCGGCCACGCGGCCGCGCTGGTCGGCTTCAGCACCTACGAAGGCTCCGTCGCCGCGGCGACCTCGTGGGACGGGCCCATGGAAATCAAGCAGGTGCGCCCCGCGCGGGCGGACAGCTACGAGCACCTGTTCCATGCCGCCGGCCATGCGCAGGGCTGGACGGATTTGCGGGGTGGCGGCGTCGACGACGGCAATGGCAGCGCCGTGCACGCCGAATTGCGCGAACTGCTGATGCCGGCGCGGCAGGAACGCTTTATCGGCGTAATCTACCGCCCGGAAACTGAACTGCAGAGCCACTACGCGCGCGCCATCCTGCCGCGGCAGTTCGACGTGCTGGCCTGGTTCGACCGCAGCAGCGCGGTCCCGGCGCTGCCGGAGGCGCCGGCGCCGGGCGCGCCCGAGACCTGGCCTTGGGGTCTCTGAGACGCTGGCGCAACCCCGCCGCGCTTTGCCTCAGTTACTTGCGGCTCTTCGGCGCCTTTGGTTCCGAAGCCGGATAGTCGTACCGTTGCGGCGATTGCGGCCCCTCGTTGACGGCGGGGCTGGCCGGCGTGGCAGGCGTTGCCGGCGTGGCACGGGTGCCCGGGCCGCCCGGCGTCGCGGGTGTGGCCGGCGTTGCAGGGGTGGCGCGGCGCGTGTCGCCCTGCCCCGGCATGACGTCCGAGGCAGACGTGCCTGGCGCGCGCGTGTCGGCGCCAGGACGCGTGGTGGTGGTCTGGGCCCACGCGGGTACGCTGAGCAACGCGGCCAGCGCAAAAATCGCGGTGTATCTCATGACAGTCTCCTTCCTCGTGAACGGCCAGCGGCGTTTGGCAGTGGCCGGAACTGGCTCCGTTGCGAAAGCCATGCCAGCGCACACTCAGCCGCCGGTGCGGTCGGGCGCGACCTCGATGTGATTGACGACGTCGCGCCCGCCGGCATGCTTGCGCACGCAGGCCTCGATCGCGTCACGGTCAGCGGCGCTGCCGATCGCGCCGCGCAGCGTGATGCGGCCCTGCGCCACGTCCAGCGCAATCTCGCTGACGTCGAGGCCGCTTTCCCACAGGCGCTCGCACAGCGAGGCCTGCAGCGCCGTGTCGGCCGCGCCCACGGCGTTGCCGCGCGGGTTGGCGGCGGTCTTGGTGGAACCGGGCATGGGCATGGTCTGCGCGCCGCCGCCCTCAATACATGCGCATGCCGTGGCCGGGATGGCCTTCGGCCCCGGCCGGCCTTGCCACGTGCAGGTGGTTGACCAGGTCCCTGACGCCGAAAACCTCGTCGGCGATATCCTCGATGCGGTACTTCTGGTGCCGGTCCGGCACGCTGCCCTCCAGCGTCACCACGCCCTGCTCGACCCGCACCTCCACCTCGTTCAGGTCCAGCCGGCCACTGCGCGTCAGTTGCTCGCACAGGTCTTCCAGGATGCGCTCGTCGCTGCGCTGGTAGTTGCGCGGCCCGACCGGCCGCCATGATGGCTCCGTCCCGCCACGGTAGAGATCCATGCGCTCGTTGTAGCCGGTGAACTGGCGGTAGGGATCGGTCCTGCCCCGGGCTTGCGGGACGGGGCCCTCGTGCGGCCGCCATTCCCCGGTACCGCGGCCGCCACCGAATTCGCCGGGGTCGACGGGCTGGTCATAGTCGTACACGCCATAGGCACCCACGTAGTGGCTGCGCATATCGGCCTCGGGCACGGCACTTTCGTGCCATGGAGGGCCGCGCCAGTTGTCTCTGCGATCCATCGTTGCCTCCGTTGTTGCCTCGGTCCGCCGCGCTACTTCAGCCGCGGCGGTACCAGCCCGTGGTCCGCGGTGCGCAGCTGGCCATGGCGCAGCTGCTCGACCGCGCAAGCGAGCGCACGCGCCACGTTGTCGACTTCGCCCTGCACGCTGGTATCGCGGTCCAGCGCGACGTGGCTGGTGGCATATGGCTCGTAGTAGCCGATATACCGGTCCAGCCTCGCCTGGGCGCCGGCATCGATCAGTCCCATCCAGTCCAGCCAGTCCGACAGCGCGCGGCGCACGCCTTCGATGCCGGCGACGTCGCCATGCACTACCAGCCCGTAGGCGCGCCCGGCCAGGTGCTTGGGATAGTCCCAGCCCGACAGCTCGATCGCCTTGGCCCTTGCCACGTCCTTGCCGCGCGTGCTGGTGGGATCCGGGTTGCCGCCATCGGCGCAGACCAGCCGGTCCATCATCAGCTTGAGCGGGCTGCTGACCTGGTACCAGTACACCGGGGTGACGATCAGCACGCCGTGGCAGGCGGCCCAGCGCGGGTAGATCTCGTTCATCCAGTCATTGACCTGGCCCAGCGCATGGTTGGGATAGCAGCTGCACGGCCAGTGGCACAGCGGCATCGCGGTCGATACGCAGCCCTTGCACGGATGGATATGCAGTTGCGCGTCGGAAGTCAGGTGGCTCAGGTCGAGCAGGTCGACCTCGATGCCCTGCGCTTCCAGCCGCTCGCGCGCGCGCCCGGCCAGGCGCCAGGATTTCGACATTTCACCCGGGCAGGTGTAGTCGTTGCGCGCGGCCGCGCACACCAGCAGCACGCGCGAGCGCGTGGCAGGATCGGCCTGGCGCTGCTGGGCCACGCGCACCGCCTCGCTGGCCGCGCGCCATTCGTCGGAGAGGTCGTATTCCGGATCCGCATAGCCCGCCCCCGCCTTGTGCGTATGCGGCGCCTTGCGGCTTTGCGCATAGGCGTCCCACGCAATGCGCTCGAGGCGGTCCAGCGCTTCGTCCTCCTGCCGGTAGGCCGGGTCGGTAAAGCGCGCCAGGAAGCGCTGGCGAAAGACTTCGCGCGGCAGCGGACTGGTTACCTGGCCCTTGCGCACATCCTCGGGGTTGCCGGCGTGGCGCGGCGCCCGCGGCGCATCGTGTGCCGGACGATCGGGGGGCGCGGCGGGCATGGGCGGCTTCGGCGGCTGCTCGGGCATGTCGGTCTCCGTACAGGTCATTGCGCACCGGACATGCAAGATGAGCGCCACCGCCGCGCAAGGTGTGCGCCGCGCGCGGCGCGCAGCTTTTACAGGCACGGTCCGGCGCTGCATGTACATTTTTCCCCGCATTTGCCCCCGCCGCTGCCGCCAGCGGGCGCGCGGTGTCCCTGCGGCGCCGCGCGTGCGATATCCACGGTGCTGGCACGGAACCTGCCGCCCCTGCGGGAAATCGACTGCGGATACCGCAATGGAGAACATGCGAGTGATTGCGATGAGCCACGGCGGCGCAGGCGGCAGCAATAACGTCGGCATCGCGCGCTATCTGCTGCGCCATGGGCTGCACGTGGTCACGGCGGAATCCTGCACCGCTGGCCTGATCGCCTCGCGCATCGCCGAGGTGCCGGGCTGCGGCGATGTGTTGCGCTGCGCGATCGTGGCCTACTCGCCGTCCGCCAAGGAACAGCTGCTGCACGTCCCGGCCGAGACCATCCGGCGCCATGGCCTGACCAGCGAGGCGGTTTCGCTGGCGATGGCGCGCGGCGCCATGCAACTGACCGGCGCGGACCTGGCGATCGCCAACACCGGCGTTGCCGATGGCAACGGCGACGGGGATATCCCCGCCGGCACGCAATGCTTTGCCTGGGTGTTCCGCCGCCACGGCCATGCCGCGCACGACGTGGTGTCGCACGCGCACGGCATTGCGGTGTTTACCGAGACCCGCCGCTTTGCCGGCGCGCGCAACGCCGTGCGCGAAGCCGCCGCCGACTGGGCGCTGGCACGCATCTGCCATTACCACGAACTGGCGCGCAGCGGGCAAGGCCGCGCGCCGCGCGCATGGACGCGCGCATGAATGGCTGGCGCGCCGAAACGGCATGCCGCCAATCCCGAGGGCCCTGGGCCCGACCGACGTAGTCTTGCAACGGAGACCATCATGAAACGCACTCTCGCTACCACGGCACTGGTCGTCGGCACCGCGCTCTGCCTGCCGGCCTTTGCCCAACAAGCACCGGCGTCGCCGAACGTGCCGAACCCCAGCGCGCCGCCGATCGAAGGTTCCCCTCCGTCCTCGCGCAACCAGCCGGCTGCTACCGACATGGGCTCAGCTTCCGCCCCTGGCGCCAGGGACACCACGAAGGACACCATGAAGAAGTCGAAGTCCAAGTCGGACAAGGCCTCGAACACCGCGCGCAGCAAGAAGCCGCGCGAGCAAGGCGCGCCCGCCGCACCGACCGCCGATGCGCCAAGCGGCCCCAAGGGCGATTCGCCGGATCCGGCGCCGAAGCAGTAAGCGCCTGACCGAGCCTGAAGACGCGGCGCGCCGTGCGCGCCGGCTGGTCCCCTGCAGCGCCCGCGACCGACGGATCATCGCGTTCGCGGGCGTCGCGGCAGCCTAGCCGCCGCCGCGCATGGCCCGCGTCGCCTGCGCCAGCAGGGCCTCGCGTTCACGCCGGCGCCAGCGCACGCAGCGCCATAGCTCCTCCAGATACGGAATACCCGCCAGCAGCACTACCGCCACCAGCAGGCCGGCGAGATACGCCGGCGGCAGCGGCTCGGCCTTCCACCCCAGCGCCATCCGCGCCGGCTCGGTGCCGCGCCCGAACAAGGCGAGAAACTGGTCCCAGTGCAACACCACCACATATGATGCCGCGGCCAGCGGCAGCACCTCCAGCAGGCTGTGCATGTGCTGCTCGACCGGTGCGATATGGCGGCGCTTGCTGGCGTAGTGCACATCCCACCATGCGGTGATCTCGTGGATGACCAGCGCCGCCAGCACCACCGCGATCACCAGCGCGTTGACCTCCAGGAACAGCACCAGCAGCAGCGGCAGGCCCACCTCGGCCAGCATCAGCATGTGCAGCAGCGACTCGGTGACGCCGGCGTTGCGTTCGATCTGCGTGGCCCGGTGGCATAGCCAGTCGCCCACGCCCGCCAGCAGCCACAGCGGCACCAGCCCGTACATCAGCACGAGCCGGGCGGCATGTTCGAAGGCATGGAGGTCGGCCGGCATGGCAGGACTATGTTCCGATGCACGCCGCTACGGCCGCTCTTGCGGCGCGCGGTACTGCTGCCGCAGCACCCGGAACAGTTCGTGGTTCAACTGCACGCCGCGATACTGCCTGCGCACCACGGCGCGCAGGCGCGAGCCCAGCACATGCGTGCGCAGCGCCCGCGCGTAGCGCCGCTGCACGGCGTGCTCGCGCTTGCTGATGGCCTGCACGATGGATCGGTCGGAACTGTGCTTGCCGATGCCCTGGGTCGCCGGGGCCGGGCCAGCGGCCGGTGGCGGCAAGGCCTCCGGCACCTCACCCAGTTCGAGCAGGCAAGCCTGCAGTTCGTGCGCGGCCTGCGCGAACGCATTGGCGCGGCTGGTCAGCACCGACTTGAGATGCGGATTGGCGGCCGCGGTGGCAGCGCGGCGGCAGCCCAGCTCGCCCTCGCGCGAGGCCGCGATCAGCGCGTTGAGCAACAGGATTTTTTTCTTCGCCATGGCACACCTGCCCTGGTCCGCGGGCGGACCGTGAAGTCACCGATCGGAGCCGGCGCCTGCCGGCGGTTGCGCGTTGGCGCCGGACATGCGGCGCATGCCGGACTGGTCTCAGGATAGCGGCTGGCCGGGCCTGGCGCCAGTTGCGGCGAAGGCGTGCCGCGCGGCGGCCCGCCACGCCTTGCGCGCCTCGCGCATGCCGCGCAGGTTCATGACGATCAGCGCCAGTTGCAGCACGATCAGCGCATGGGCGTCGCCGTGCCAGCCCCATGCAATCCAGAGCACGTTGCTGGCCAGGAACACCCAGAAGCCGGCGCGCCGCCGCGCGATCGAGCGCGAGCCGACCAGCCAGGTCGCCAGTACCGTCACTACCATTGCCGGCCATTGCGCCGCCTCCAGCCACTGATCCATGGGTCCCCTTAGATGGCTTGTCAACGTGCCGGCCATGGCACGCATGGGCTCACAGGGGCAAGAACCATACCGGCGAATGCACCGGCCGGCAGCGCGCGCGCGGCCTTGCGCGATATTTCCATCAACGCGGCGGCCACCAGTACTTTTTACAAGCCGTTGCCGAATCGCCACATGCGCCGCGGCGGCGCACGCCCTTGCGGTGCTTCGGCGAACGGGCCCGTCGCCGCGCGCGGGCGCGCTGGCACGCACTTCGCATGGCTGAGCCATCCCGGCGGCTGGCCGCAAGGCGCCGCTCCGGGTTTTTTGTTGCTCCGCCGGAGCGAAACACCGGGAGGACATGTGCGGATCTGCCAGATCGACCTGACCGGAACGCCCGAAGCCGATCAGCATGCGCTGCAGCGCGTGGCGGCACTGGGGTTCGACCACGTATTGATCGGCGGCTGGCCGCACCTGCCTGAGGACGACACGCTCGCGGCGTGCGCCCGGCATGGACTGGCCCCCCTGCTCGATATTTCACTGGACCGCTATATGGCGGATGGCGCCGCCGGGACCGACGACCTGCCCGATGCCGCCTGGATCGACACCGCGGCGCCCGCCTTCGCGCCGCATGAGACTGACAACCACATCCCCGGCACGCGCCTGCGCTGGCATGACCGCCAGATTGCCGAGGCGCTGGTGCAATGGTGGGCGGCGCGGCTGCGCCTGGCGTGGGCCGCCGGCGCCGCCGGCTTCTGCTGCCGCGCGCCGGCCCGCGTGCCCGGTGCGTCCTGGGCCGCCCTGCTGGCAACCTTGCGCGACGATGCGGTGCCGGAAACGGCGCGCGGCACGCCGCGCTTCCTCGCCTGGACCCCGGGGCTGACGCCGGCACAGCTCGACGAACTGGCGCCCGCCGGCTTCGACGGCGCCTTCTGCTCGCTGCCGTGGTGGGACTACCGCAGCGCCTGGCTAACCGAGGAAATGGCGCGGCTGCGCCGCCTCGGCCGGGTGCTCGCGGCGCCGGCGCTGGCGCCGGCGCGCCATGACGCGCTCAGCGCGCGGCGCGCGCTGTGGACCGCCGCGGCGATCGGCGACGGCATCCTGGTGCCGGCGGGTTTCGAGACCGGCGGCGCGCAGGCGCGCGATCCGCTGGCACCAGACGGCCACGCGCACGACGGCGTCCCCTACGACATCACCCATGAAGTGCTCGAGGCCAATACCTGGCTGGCCGCGCGCGACCCCGCGCCGGCGCTGGCGGTGCGCCTGCTGAGCGGCCCCGACGCGCCGCTGACCGTGCTGGCGCGCCTGCCCGCCCCCGACGGCCATGGCAACGGGACCGATGCCGCGCCGCGCCGCGAGGATCCGGCCGTGCCCGATGCCGGCCCCGCGCTGGCGGTGGTGCTCAATCCCGATCCGATGGAGCCGGCCAGCCTCGGCGCCGACCGCGTGCTCAGTGCCATGCCGCATGCCAGCGCCCGCCTGGAGCCGGCCGCGGGCGGCCCGGGCGGCACCCTCGACGGCACCAGCCGGCTCGATGCGCTGTCCAGCATCACGCTGGCGCCGGCCGATATCCGCCTCTATGAAGTGCCGCCGGTGCCGCTGACCCGGCCCGGCATGCCGCGGCCCGACGCGACCGCGCCGCACGGCCACGAAACCCTGGCGGTCACCGGCCTGGGCAGCGTGGTGGCCGCGATGGAGGCGCCGCGCATCGCCATCGAACAGGTCGAGCCCGCCTGCGACGCCGGCCGCTTCGCCGTGCGCCGCGTGGTGGGCGAGCGCGTCGCCGTCAGCGCCGATATCTGGATGGATGGCCACGACAAGCTGGCCGCGGCGGTGCTGTGGCGCGCGCCGGGCGAAAGCGAATGGCGCGAGACGCCGATGCAGCCCGGCATCAACGACCGCTGGGAAGGCAGCTTCCCGCTGGTGGCGCTGGGCCGGCATGAATTCACGGTCGAGGCCTGGCGCGACACCTACGCCAGCTGGCTCGACGAGATCGGCAAGAAGCGCGCGGCGGGACTCAACGTCGCGCTCGAGACCGAGGAAGGCGCGCGGCTGGTGGCCGATGCGCTGCTGCGGCCGGTGGGGAATGGAAAAGCGGGCAACGGCAAGACAGGCAACGGCAGGAAGTCCGGCAGGAAGGACAGCCAGAAGACCGCCATCGACAGCGAACTGTCCGCCATCGTCGATGAGCTGACCGCCGCCGCCGGCGATGACGAACGCCGCCTGCAGCTGCTGCTGTCCGAGCGCACCGCCGCGGCCATGCAGGCCGTGATGCAGACCCCGGCCGGACGCCCGTTCGCGTCGCGCCATCCGGTGGCGATGCCGGTCGAGGCCGACCGGCTGGCCGCGCGCTTCGCCAGCTGGTATGAGCTGTTTCCGCGCTCGCAAAGCAACGACGCGCAGCGCCATGGCACCTTCGACGACGTCATCGCGCGCTTGCCCGCGATCCGCGCGATGGGCTTCGACGTGCTGTACTTCCCGCCGATCCACCCGATCGGCCGCACCCATCGCAAGGGCCGCAACAACAGCCTGCGCGGCGAGCCGGGCGACCCCGGCAGCCCCTATGCCATCGGCAGCGACGAAGGCGGCCATGATGCGCTGCATCCCGAGCTGGGCACGTTCGAGGACTTCAGCCGCCTGATCGACGCCGCCGCGGCCAACGGCCTGGAACTGGCGCTGGACTTCGCGATCCAGTGCTCGCCCGACCATCCGTGGCTGAAGCACCATCCGGAATGGTTCGCGCACCGGCCAGACGGCTCGCTGCGCTACGCCGAGAACCCGCCGAAAAAATACGAGGACATCGTCAACGTCGATTTCTACGCCGCGCCGCCGGCCGGTGCCGCGCTGTGGCAGGCGCTGCGCGACGTGGTGATGTTCTGGGCCGACCACGGCATCCGCATCTTCCGCGTCGACAACCCGCACACCAAGCCGCTGCCGTTCTGGGAATGGATGATCGCCGACGTGCGCGCGCGCCACCCCGACACCATCTTCCTGGCCGAGGCCTTTACCCGGCCCAAGATGATGGCGCGCCTGGCCAAGCTGGGCTTCAGCCAGTCGTACACCTACTTCACCTGGCGCAACGCCAAGTGGGAGCTGACCGAGTACCTGACCGAGCTGACGCAGAGCCCGCTGCGCGATTTCTTCCGGCCGCACTTCTTCGTCAATACCCCCGACATCAACCCCTACTTCCTGCATCACGGCGGCCGCCCCGCCTTCCTGATCCGCGCGGCGCTGGCGACGCTGCTGTCCGGGCTATGGGGCATGTACAGCGGCTTCGAGCTGTGCGAGAGCGCGCCCTTCGTGCTCGACGGCAAGGTGCGCGAGGAGTACCTGGACTCCGAGAAATACCAGCTGCGCGTGCGCGACTGGCAGCAGCCCGGAAATATCGTTGCCGAGATCTCGCGGCTCAACGAGATCCGTGCCGGCCACCCCGCGCTGCAGAACCACCTGGGGCTGCGCTTCTACCAGGCCGGCAGCGACGCGGTGCTATGGTTCGCGCGCTTCGTGCCGGGCACCGATTACCTGTTCGGCGACGACGTGCTGCTGGTGGCGATCAACCTCGATCCGCGCACCGCGCACGATGCCGATATTGAAATCCCGCTGTGGGAATGGGGCCTGCCCGACCAGGCCGGCCTGGCGGTGCAGGACCTGATGCGCGGCCAGCGCTTCGAGCTGCGCGGCAAGCACCAGCGCATCCGGCTCGACCCCGCGCAGCTGCCGTTCGCAGTCTGGCATGTGCAGCCGCTGGAACGTCCCGCCCCCCGCCCACCTGCTGCGCCGGTCTCGACCGACCCGCACGGCGCCTGACAGGCATACGTGGAGACACGGATGAAACGCCTTACCGAAACCGCCAGCGCCGCCCTGCTCAACGCCGATCCGCTCTGGTACAAGGACGCGGTCATCTACCAGCTGCACATCAAGTCCTTCTTCGACGCCAATGGCGATGGCGTGGGCGACTTCGCCGGCCTGCTCGGCAAACTCGACTACCTGGTCAACCTGGGCGTCGACACGGTGTGGCTGCTGCCGTTCTATCCGTCGCCGCGCCGCGACGACGGCTACGACATTGCCGACTACCGCAACGTCCACCCCGACTACGGCACGCTGGCGGACGCGCGGCGCTTTATCGCCGCGGCGCATGCGCGCGGACTGCGCGTGATCACCGAGCTGGTGATCAACCACACCTCGGACCAGCACCCGTGGTTCCAGCGCGCGCGCAAGGCCAAGCCCGGCTCGGCGGCGCGCCGCTACTACGTGTGGTCGGACCATGATCAGGCCTACGCCGGCACGCGCATCATCTTCTGCGATACCGAGAAATCCAACTGGAGCTGGGACCCGGTGGCGGGCGCGTATTTCTGGCACCGCTTCTACTCGCACCAGCCAGACCTGAACTTCGACAACCCGCAGGTGCTCAACGAAGTGCTGTCGGTGATGCGCTTCTGGCTCGACATGGGGGTCGACGGACTGCGCCTGGACGCGGTGCCCTACCTGGTCGAGCGCGAAGGCACCAGCAACGAGAACCTGCCCGAGACCCACGCCGTCATCCGCAGCATCCGTTCCCACCTGGACCAGCATTTCCCCGGCCGCATGCTGCTGGCCGAGGCCAATATGTGGCCGGAGGATGCGCAGCAGTACTTCGGCCTGACCGGGCCTGAGCCGGAAGGCGACGAATGTCACATGGCGTTCCACTTCCCGCTGATGCCGCGCATGTACATGGCGATCGCGCGCGAAGACCGCTTCCCGATCACCGACATCATGCGCCAGACGCCGGAGGTGCCGCCCAACTGCCAGTGGGCGATCTTCCTGCGCAACCATGACGAGCTGACGCTGGAGATGGTGACCAGCAGCGAGCGCGACTACCTGTGGGAGGTCTACGCCACCGACCGGCGCGCGCGCATCAACCTGGGCATCCGCCGCCGCCTGGCGCCGCTGATGGAACGCGACCGCCGCCGCATCGAACTGATGAACAGCCTGCTGTTCTCGATGCCGGGCACGCCGGTGATCTACTACGGCGACGAGATCGGCATGGGCGACAACATCCACCTGGGCGACCGCGACGGCGTGCGCACGCCAATGCAGTGGTCGCCCGACCGCAACGGCGGCTTCTCGCATGCCGATCCCGAGCGCCTGGTGCTGCCCCCGCTGCAGGGCCCGCTGTACGGCTACGAAGCGGTCAATGTCGAAGCCCAGGCGCGCGATCCGCACTCGCTGCTGAACTGGATGCGGCGCATGCTGGCGTTGCGGCGCAAGCACCGCGCCTTCGGGCGGGGCACGCTGCGCTTTCTGTTCCCCGGCAACCGCAAGATCCTGGCATACCTGCGCGAGTTCGAGGGCGAGCACATCCTGTGCGTGGCCAACCTGTCGCGCGCGCCGCAGGCGGTTGAGCTGGACCTGTCCGCCTTCAACGGCCGCGTGCCGGTGGAGATGATGGGCGCGACGCCGTTCCCGGCGATCGGCACCCTGACCTACCTGCTGACGCTGCCCCCCTATGGCTTCTACTGGTTCGTGCTGAGCGACGAGGCGCAGCCGCCGTCGTGGCACGTGGAGGCGCCCGAACAAATGCCAGACCAGATCACCCTTGTGATGCAGAACACCGGCCGGCCCGAACTGACCGAGGCCTCGCGCCGGCTGATGGCCAGCGAGGTGCTGCCGCACTACATCGGCCGGCGCCGCTGGTTCGGCGCCAAGCACGAGCGCATCGAGCGCGTCGCGCTGGCCTACCTGCTGCCGTTTGCGCGCGGCAGCGCCGGCGAAGACATCTACCTGGGCGAGGTCGAGGTGGCACTGCCCGGGCGCACCGAGCGCTACCAGTTGCCGGTGGGCATCCTGTGGGACCGCGAAAGCGCCGACGGGGTCTCGCAGCTGGCGCACGGGCTGTCGATGGCGCGTGTGCGCCAGGGCAGCCGCGTCGGGCTGGCCACCGACGGCTTCGTGGTCGAACCGTTCGCGCGCGAGGTGGTGCGCGCCCTGCGCAACGATGTCCAGGTCCACGCCGGGCACGACATCATCCACTTCCGCGCCGAGCCCGGGCTGGCCGCGCTGGAACTGGAACGCGACCCGATCGAGTACATGTCGGCCGAGCAGTCCAACAGCTCGCTGTCGTACAACAACACCGCCGTGCTCAAGCTGGTGCGCCGGCTCTCGGGCGGCATCCACCCCGAAGCCGAGATGACGCGCTACCTGACCGCGCAGGGCTATGCCCACGCCGCGGCGCTGCTGGGCGAGGTGGTGCGCACCGGGCCGGACGGCGTGCCGCATACCATGATGCTGCTGCAGGGCTATATCCTGAACCAGGGCAACGGCTGGGACTGGACCCTGGACTATCTGGGCCGCGCCATCGACGATGCGCTGCCGTCACAGGACAGCGAGGACGAGTTCGCCGAGGCCATGAACGGCTACGCCGCGCTGGCCGGCACGCTGGGGCGCCGGCTGGCCGAACTGCACGAGGTGCTGGCGCGCCCCAGCGACGACGACGCCTTCACGCCGCTGCCTGCCACCGCGGACGATGCACGCGCCTGGGCCGGGCAGGCGATGGAGGCGCTGCAGCGCGCCCTGGACCGGCTGCAGGCGCGGCCCGCCGCCGAGTCTGCCAGCCCGGCCTTCGAGGCCGATGTGCAAACCCTGATGGCCGCGCGCGACGCGCTGCCCGGGCTGGTCGAGCAGCTTGCCGCCGCTGCGCCGGGCAGCCTGCAGACCCGCATCCACGGCGACTTCCACCTGGGCCAGGTGCTGATCGCGCAGAACGACACCTACCTGGTCGACTTCGAAGGCGAGCCCGGCCTGCCGCTGGACTGGCGCCGGCGCAAGACCTCGCCGCTGCGCGACGTGGCGGGGCTGCTGCGCTCGCTCGACTATGCCGCGGCCACGGTCGGCACCGACCGCCGCGAACGCACCCACAGCGAGCTGCCGCCGCAGCTGGCCGAACGGCGCGCGGTGCTGCTGGAGCGCTTCCGCAGCACCGCCAATGAGGCCTTCCTGAGCTGCTACCGCCAGCACATGGAGGCCGCGCCCGCGCCATGGGCGGCGCCCGACCAGCTGCAGCCGCTGCTCGACCTGTTCCTGCTGGAACGCGCGGCGTATGAAGTCGAGTACGAAGCCGCCAACCGGGTCGCGTGGATCGACCTGCCGGCGAGCGGGCTGGCCCGCCTGCTGCGCAAGCTGGCGCCACTGGGAGACCGGCCATGAGCCCCCCCGCCAGCGCCGGCGGCGACCCGCGCATCGGCAAGCAGGCGGGACTGCTGTCCGGCCATGAACTCGACGCCCTGCTGGGCGGCCGCCATCCCGATCCGTTCGGCGTGCTGGGACCGCATCCGGATGGCGACGCCACGCTGGTGCGCGCCTGCCTGCCCGGGGCAGCGTCGGTGCAGCTGGCCGATGCCGGCGGCGCGCCGCTGGCTGAGATGGAGCGGCTGCATGGCGGCGGCGTGTTCGCCGCCCGCCTGCCGCGCGGCACCGGCACCGGCGCCGCGGCTTACCGCCTGCGCGTGCAATGGTCCGACGGCACCGAGCAGTGCAGCGCCGACCCCTACGCCTTCGGCCTGCTGCTGGGCGAACTGGACCTGCACCTGATCGCCGAGGGCCGGCACTTCGAGCTGAGCGCCTGCCTGGGCGCGCAATGCCAGCGCGTGGACGGCATCGACGGCGTGCGCTTCGCGGTGTGGGCACCGAATGCGCGGCGGGTCTCGGTGATCGCCGACTTCAACGGCTGGCACCCGGCGCGGCATCCGATGCGGCTGCGCCATCCCAGCGGCATCTGGGAGTTGTTCGTCCCCGCCGCGCTGGGGGCGCGGCCGGGCAGCCGCTACAAGTACGACCTGCTCGACCCGCACGGCACCGAACTGCCCGACAAGGCCGACCCGCTGGCGCTGGCCGCCGAGCCGCCGCCCGCCACCGCCTCGGTCGTGACCGGTCCCGGCCAGGGCGCACCCCCGTTCACCTGGCACGATGACGACTGGATGGCCCGCCGCCAGCAGCGCGACCCGTACCGCACGCCGATGTCGGTCTACGAGGTCCACGTGCTGTCGTGGCTGCGCGCGGCCAACGACGCGCAGCACGGCTGGAACCTCCTGGCCGACCGGCTGGTGCCCTACGTGCAGGAACTGGGCTTCACCCATATCGAGCTGCTGCCCATCACCGAGCACCCGTTCGGCGGCTCGTGGGGCTACCAGCCGCTGTCGCTGTATGCCCCCACCGCGCGGCTGGGACCGCCGCAGGCCTTTGCCGCCTTCATCGACCGCTGCCACCAGGCCGGCATCGGCGTGATCCTGGACTGGGTGCCGGCGCACTTCCCCACCGATCCGCACGGGCTGGCACAGTTCGACGGCACCGCGCTGTACGAGCACCAGGATCCGCGCGAAGGCTTCCACCAGGACTGGAACACGCTGATCTACAACCTGGGCCGCAACGAAGTGCGCGGCTTCCTGCTGGCCGGCGCGCTGCACTGGCTCGAGCACTTCCACGCCGACGGCCTGCGCGTCGATGCTGTGGCTTCGATGCTCTACCGCGACTACAGCCGCCAGCCCGGCCAGTGGGTGCCGAACCGCTTCGGCGGCCGCGAGAACCTCGAAGCGGTGGACTTCCTGCGCGAACTCAACGCGGTGGTCCATGAACGCTGCCCGGGCGCGCTGACCATCGCCGAAGAGTCGACCGCGTGGCCCGGCGTGACCGCCAGCGTGGCCAGCGGCGGGCTCGGCTTCGACTTCAAATGGAATATGGGCTGGATGCACGACACCCTGCACTACCTGGCCCATGAGCCGGTCCACCGCGCCTGGCACCACCAGAACATGACCTTCGGCCTGGTCTACGCCTGGTCCGAAGCCTTCGTGCTGCCGCTGTCGCACGACGAGGTGGTGCACGGCAAGGGCTCGATGCTCGGCAAGGCGCCGGGCGACGACTGGCAGCGCTTTGCCGGCCTGCGCGCCTATTACGGCTTCATGTGGGCGCATCCCGGCAAGAAGCTGCTGTTCATGGGCGGCGAGCTGGCGCAGTGGCAGGAATGGAACCACGACGCCGAACTCGACTGGCCGCTGCTGGACCAGCCCATGCACCGCGGCATGCACACGCTGGTGCGCGACCTGAACCGGCTCTACCGCGAGCTGCCCGCGCTGCATGCGCTGGACCACAGCCCCGAAGGCTTCCAGTGGGTGGTCGGCGACGACAACCACAACAGCGTGTTCGCGTGGCTGCGCCGCGCGGGGGCGGACAGCGCCGAGGTGGTGCTGGCGGTGGTCAACATGACGCCGGTGCCGCGCCAGGGCTACCGTGTCGGCGTGCCTTTTGCCGGCGCATGGCGGGAATGCCTGAATACCGATGCCGCCGCCTACGGCGGCAGCAACGTCGGCAACGGCGGCGCCGTGATGGCGGTCGAGGTGCCTTCGCACGGCCAGCCGGCTTCGCTGGCGCTGACGCTGCCGCCGCTGGCCACGCTGGTGCTGCGCTTCGACCAGGGTGACGGCAGCGAAGGCGCCGCGACATGACCCGCCAGTTCGCTGACCGGCTGCTGCCGGGCAAGCCGTTTCCGCTGGGTGCCCACTGGGACGGGCTGGGGGTCAATTTCGCGGTGTTCTCGGCGCACGCCTCGCGCGTCGAGCTGTGCCTGTTCTCCGACAACGGCCGCAAGGAACTGGCCCGGCTGCCGCTGCCGGAATGCACCGACGAGATCTGGCATGGCTACCTGCCCAACGCGGCGCTGGGCACGCTGTATGGCTATCGCGCGCACGGCCCTTACGATCCCGGCCACGGGCACCGCTTCAACCCCCACAAGCTGCTGCTGGACCCGTATGCGCGCCAACTGAGCGGCCCGGTGCGCTGGTCCGACGCGCTGTTCGGCTACCGGCTGCAGAGCGCGCGCGCCGACCTCACGCCGGACCGCCGCGACAGCGCGCCGACCATGCCCAAGGCGGTGGTGGTGGACGAAAGCTTCCACTGGGGCGACGACCGGCCGCCGGCAGTGCCCTGGCCCGCCACCATCCTCTACGAGGCCCACCTGCGCGGCCTGTCGATGCTGCGCGACGACCTGCTGCCCAACCTGCGCGGCACCTTCGCCGCGCTGTGCGATCCGCGCTTTATCGACCACCTGGTGCAGCTGGGGGTGACCACCGTCGAGCTGCTGCCGGTGCACGCCATCCTGCAGGACCGCTTCCTGCTGGAGCGCGGCCTGCGCAACTACTGGGGCTACAACACGCTGTCGTACTTCGCCCCCGAGCCGGCCTACCTCGGCACCGGGCAGCTGCAGGAATGCAAGGTGGCGATGCGGCGCCTGCATGCCGCCGGCATCGAGGTGATCCTGGACGTGGTCTACAACCACACCTGCGAAGGCAACGAGCTGGGACCGACGGTGTCGTGGCGCGGACTCGACAACGCCAGCTATTACCGGCTGGTGCCCGGCGACGAGCGCCACTACATCAACGACACCGGCTGCGGCAACACGCTCAACCTGTCGCATCCGCGCGTGCTGCAGATGGTGATGGATTCGCTGCGCTACTGGGTGGATTGCTACCACGTCGACGGCTTCCGCTTCGACCTGGGCAGCACGCTCGGGCGCGAAGGCAACGGCTTCGACGCCGGCTCGGGGTTCTTCGATGCACTGATGCAGGATCCGGTGCTGAGCCGCGTCAAGCTGATCTCCGAGCCCTGGGACCTGGGCCCGGGCGGCTACCAGCTCGGCAACCATCCGCCCGGCTTTGCCGAGTGGAACGACAAGTTCCGCGACGTCAGCCGCCGCTTCTGGCGCGGCGACGCCGGGCACCGCGGCGAGATGGCGGCGCGGCTGGCGGCCTCGGCCGACCTGTTCGACCGCCGCCACCGGCGCCCGTGGGCCAGCATCAACTTCATCACCGCGCACGATGGCTTCACCCTGGCCGACCTGGTCAGCTACAGCGCCAAGCACAACGAGGCCAATGGCGAAGACAACCGCGACGGCACCGACGACAACGCCAGCGCCAACTGGAGCCCGGACGGCAGTGTCGAAGGGCCCACCGACGACCCCGACATCCTGATGCGCCGCAACCGCGTGGCGCAGGCGCTGATGGCCACGCTGCTGCTCTCGCAGGGTACGCCGATGCTGACCGCCGGCGACGAATGGGGCCGCAGCCAGCACGGCAACAACAACGCCTATTGCCAGGACAACGAGCTCTCGTGGCTGGACTGGAAGCAGGCCCAGGCGCCCGGCGCGCAGCCGCTGCAGCAGATGGTGCGCCGGCTGCTGGCGCTGCGGCGCAAGCTCCATGCGCTGACTGGCGACCGCTTTGCCCACGGGCGCGAAGAACTGGCGCCGGGCATTGCCGACATTGCCTGGTTCGACACCGACGGCAAGCCCCCCACGCCAGAGGAATGGGCCGATCCGGAGATCCGCACGCTGGCACTGCGGCGCGCCGCCGCCCCGCCGCAGCCCGAGCGTCCGCTGCTGGGTTCGCTGGCCGACGCCGCGCCGGACGATGCGCGCGCGGTGCAGGTGACGCTGCTGCTGCTCAACGCCGGCGACAGCGACGCTACCTTCCAGTTGCCCGAGCCCGCGCTGCCGTGGGCCCTGCTGTTCGACAGCAGCCGGCCCGAGACCAGCGACGCCGAGCTGGCTGGCACGCAGGTGCACGAGTCCCAGCCGGTCGCCGCCCACTCGCTGGTGCTGCTGGCAGCGCAGGCCCCCACGCCTCCGGAGGACCACGCGTGAGCCGCGCAGGCGCAACCTCGCCACTGCACGCGCTGGCGCTGCGCGCCGGCCTGCAGCCGCACTGGACCGATGCCTGGGACCAGCCGCGCGAGGTCGGCGAGGCGGCCCTGCGCCGCGTGCTGGAAGGACTGGGCCTGCCCTGCGGCAGTCCCGGCCAGTGCGCCGCCTCGCACGCGTGGCTGGCCGCCGACGACGCGGCCCATGCGCTGCCGCCGCTGCTGACCGCGGAACGCGGCCTGCCGGTCGCGGTACCGTGGCCGCATACCGTGCCGCAGCGCGCCTACCGGGTAACGCTGGAAGACGGCGCGATCATCGCCGGCACCGCGGTGCGCGGCGCGGGTGCCGATGCCGCGCTGATGCAGTTGCCCGCCATCGATGTCTGCGGCTACCACCGGCTGGACCTCGGCAATGCCCATGCCACGCTGGCGGTGGCGCCGCGGCGCTGCTACGGCGTCGCCGACGCGCTGCGGCATGCCGGCCGGGGCAAGGAGGGCGAAGGCGCGCGCACGCCGCCGTGGGGCCTGGCGGTGCAGCTCTACAGCCTGCGGCGCGGCGCGGCCTGCGGCATGGGCGACCTGACCGCGCTGGCCGAAGGCTGCGCCAGCGCCGCGCGCGCCGGCGCGGACGCCATCGCCATCAACCCGCTGCATGCGCCCTTCGCCGCGCTGCCCGAGCGCTACAGCCCGTATGCGCCGTCCAGCCGGCTGTTCCTGAACCCGCTCTATGCCGACCCTGCCACGGTGTTCGGCCAGGCCGCGGTGGATGCCGCAATCGCCGGCCTGGGCGCGGCCGACAGGCTGCAGGCGCTCGACGCCCGCGGCGAGATCGACTGGATCGCGCTGGCGCCGCTGCGCTACGCCATCCTGCGCTGGCTGTGGCAGCGCCGCGAGTCCCTGCTGCCGCGCGCGGCGCTGGACGACTATGCCGCGTTCCGCGCGCGCGGCGGCACGGCGCTGCATGCACACGCGTGCTATGAGGCCATCCAGGCCCGGCGGCTCGGCGACAGCGCCAACGGCAACAACCAGCACGCCGCGCCGGACTGGCGCTGCTGGCCGGTCACGCTGCGCTCGCCGGCCGATGCCGCGGTGGCCGCCTTCGCGCAGGCTCACGCCGACGACGTGGCCTTCCACGCCTTCCTGCAATGGCTGGCCGATGATGGCCTGGCGCGGGCGCAGCGCGCGGCGCGGGACGCCGGCATGGCCATCGGCATCATCCGTGATCTTGCCGTCGGCGCCGACCCCGGCGGCAGCCAGGCCTGGACGCGCCAGCCCGAAACGCTGGCCGGCTTCCATGCCGGCGCGCCGCCGGACCTGTACAACCCGCTCGGGCAGGACTGGGGCGTGGCGGTGTTCTCGCCGCGCGGGCTGCGCCGGCACGGCTACGCGGCGTTCCTGGAGATGCTGCGCGCCAACCTGTCCCACGCCGGCGGACTGCGCATCGACCACGTGCTGGGCCTGGCGCGCATGTGGCTGGTGCCGGCCGGCGCGCCCGCCAGCGACGGCGCTTACCTGCGCTATCCGCTGCAGGACTTGCTGCGGCTGGTGGCGCTCGAGTCGTGGCGGCATCGCGCCATCGTCATCGGCGAGAACCTCGGCACGGTGCCGCCGGAGCTGAATGCGGCACTGTCGGCGCGCGGCGTGCTGGGCATCGACGTACTGTGGTTCCAGCGCGAGGCGCGCGCGCAGCAGGCCCAGGCTGAGGCAACGGAAGATGCCGCCGGCCTGGCCGGCCAGGGAGCCGGGGCAGCGGCCTTCCTGCCACCGCAAGACTGGCCCGCCGATGCCGTCGCCACCACCACCACCCATGACCTGCCCACCGTCGCCGGCTGGTGGGCCGGCCAGGACCTGGCGTGGCGCGACCGCCTGCGGCTGCTGGCGCCCGGCGAAACCCTGGCGCAGGCGCAGGCGGGCCGCGCGCGCGAGCGCGGGGCGCTCTGGCAGGCCTTGTGCGAGGCCGGGCTATGCAGCGGCGCCGTCCCCGCGCCGGAACGCGCGCCGCTGGACGCGGTGCTGGCCTGGCTGGGCACGGCACGCACCGCGATGCGGCTGCTGCCGGTGGAAGACCTGCTGGGCCTGGCCGAGCAGCCCAACCTGCCCGGCACCACCAGCGGCCATCCCAACTGGCAGCGCCGGCTCGATACCGAGGTGCGTGCGTGGTTCGGCACCCCGGCGCTGCGCGCGCGCGCCGACGCATGGCGTGGCATCCGCCCCGGCGCACGCCATCCGCCGACGCAGCCATGAGGGCTGCAGGCCCCACCGCCCGCCCCAATGTGCTGTGTCCGAAACCGCCGTCCGCATCGATCGTGCAACCGCCGTGCGATCCACTAAGCTTGACCCACTCCCATGCGCAGGAGCCCCGCCATGAACGAAGCCATCCGGCCCGAGCATGCCGATGACACCCGCACCGCCCTGTCCGGCGCCAGCCTGCGCCAGGCCTTTCTCGACCACCTGTTCCATACCCAGGGCAAGCTGCCCGGGCACGCCAGCCAGAACGACCTCTACCAGGCCGCCGCGCATACCGTGCGCGACCGCCTGGTGCAGCGCTGGATCAGCACCGCCGAAGCCTACCTGGGCCAGCCGTCGCGCACGGTGGCCTACCTGTCCGCCGAATTCCTGATGGGCCCGCACCTGGGCAACAACCTGATCAACCTGGGCATCTTCGAGGAGGTCTGCGAGGCCATGGAGGAGGCCGGACTCGACCTCGCCCGCATCCTGGACCAGGAAGTCGAGCCAGGCCTCGGCAACGGCGGCCTGGGCCGGCTGGCGGCGTGCTTCATGGATTCGCTGGCAACGCTGGAGATCCCCGCGCTGGGCTACGGCATCCGCTACGAGTACGGCATCTTCCAGCAGACCATCATGGACGGCATGCAGGTCGAGAAGACCGATACCTGGCTGCGCAACGGCAACCCGTGGGAAATCCAGCGCTCCGAATGGGCGGTGCAGGTGCGCCTGGGCGGGCACACCGAGCACTACACCGACGACCGCGGCCACTACCGCGTGCGCTGGGTGCCGGCCAAGACCGTGGTCGGGGTGCCGTTCGATTCGCCGATCCTGGGCTACCGCGTCAACACCGTGAACACGCTGCGACTGTGGCGTGCCGACGCGACCGAGGCGTTCGACTTCCACACCTTCAACCGCGGCGACTACCTTGGCGCCGTCAGCAAGAAGGTGACCTCCGAGAACCTGACCAAGGTGCTCTACCCCAACGACGAAACCACGCAGGGCAAGGAACTGCGGCTCGAGCAGCAGTATTTCTTCGTCGCCTGCTCGCTGCAGGACATGCTGCGGCTGCTCGCGGTCGACGGCATCCCGGTGACGCGCTTCCACGAGAAGTTCGCGGTGCAGCTCAATGACACCCACCCCGCCGTGGGCATCGCCGAACTGATGCGGCTGCTGGTCGACGAGCACGACCTGCCATGGAACGAGGCCTGGCAAATCACGCAGAACGCCTTCGCCTATACCAACCACACGCTGCTGCCCGAGGCGCTGGAACAATGGCCGCTGCCGCTGTTCGGGCGGGTGCTGCCGCGCCATCTCGAGATCATCCTGGAGATCAACGCGCGCTTCCTGGACGAGGTACGGATCCGCTTCTACGGCGATGAATCGCGCCTGGCACGGCTGTCTCTGATCGACGAGCATGGCCAGCGGCATGTGCGCATGGCCAATCTGGCGTGCGTGGGCAGCCATGCCGTCAATGGCGTGGCCGAGCTGCACTCGCGCCTGATGCGCGAGGATGTGCTGAAGGACTTCTACGAGATGTGGCCCGAGAAGTTCACCAGCATCACCAACGGCGTGACGCCGAGGCGCTGGCTGGCGCTGTCCAACCCGCGGCTGACGCGGCTGGTATCGGATGCGATCGGCGATGGCTGGATCTCGGACCTCGAGCAACTGCGCGCGCTGGAGGCGTATGCCGACGACGCCGGCTTCCGCGATGCCTGGCAGGATGCGCGGCGGGCCAACAAGACCGACCTGGCGCAGCTGGTGCGCGACACCACCGGCGTGGTGGTCGACCCGTCATCGATGTTCGACGTGATGGTCAAGCGCATCCACGAATACAAGCGCCAGCACCTGGCGGTGCTGCATGTGATCGCGCTGTACCACCGCATCAAGTCCGACCCCGGCGCGCAGGTCCAGCCGCGCACCTTCCTGTTCGGCGGCAAGGCCGCGCCGGGATACGCCTATGCCAAGCTGATGATCCGCTTCATCACCTCGGTGGCCGACGTGGTCAACCGCGACCCGCAGGTGCGCGACCGGCTCAAGGTGGTGTTCCTGCCCAACTTCAACGTCACCTACGGCCAGCGCATCTATCCGGCGGCCGACCTGGCCGAGCAGATCTCGCTGGCCGGCAAGGAGGCCTCCGGCACCGGCAACATGAAGTTCGCGATGAACGGCGCGCTGAATATCGGCACCATGGACGGCGCCAATATCGAACTGCGCGAAGCGGTGGGCCATGACAACTTCTTCCCGTTCGGCCTGACCGCGCCCGAGGTCTATGCGCTGCGCGACAGCGGCTACGACCCGGCGGCGTATTACCACAGCAACCCGCAGCTGCGCGCCGTGATCGACCTGGTGCAGCAGGGCTTCTTCTCGCGCGGCGAGCCCGGCCTGTTCCGCCCGCTGTTCGAGCCCCAGCATGGCCACGACCCCTACCTGCTGATGGCGGACTTCGCCGCCTATATCGATTGCCAGCAGAAGGTATCGGACGCCTATGCCGACCACGCGCGCTGGCAGCGCATGTCGGTGCTGTCGTGCGCGCGCTCGGGGCGCTTTTCATCGGACCGGGCCATCCGCGAATACTGCGAGCGCATCTGGCATGTCGCGCCGGTGCCGGTGCGGCTGCTGCACCGCGCCAGCGGCGAGCCGTGGCAGGTGGAAGCCGGCACGAACGGGCCGCGCGCACCCTGAGGCGCGCAACGGTTGCTTGCGTTGATGGCATGGGCGCAAGGCGCAGCGTAGTTTCTACAATGCCACAGGTAACAAAGCCCGCGCCGCGCTGCGCTGCGGGCTTGCCGGTGGCGCCGCGAATGCGCCGTTCTGCTGGCATGGAGTTCGCATTGCGCAAGGATCCTATTCCCCCCAGAAAGCAGGAGCCGAATTTGAACGCCGACCCCTTTCTGCTCGCCCCCGGCACCCGCTCCGCGGTGCCGCCCCTGGGGCCGTTCGACTGCTTTGCAGCGCCTTCGGCCTCCGCCTTCAGCGCCCACGACGAACCCACCCAGGACTACCTGTTCGGGCCGGCCTGGCTGCCGGACGGGCGGGTACGCTTCCGGCTGTGGGCGCCCGACGCCGCCGAGCACGGCCAGGCGGTGCGCGTGGAGATCGCCGGGCTGGGCCCGGTGCCGATGGCGTGCGGCCCCAACGGCTGGTTCGAGGCGATCGTGCCGGGCTGCGCGGGCGCGCGCTACTGGTTCCGGCTCGACGACGGCACCACCGTGCCGGACCCCGCCTCGCGCTGGCAGGCCGACGATGTCCACGGCCCCAGCATCGTCCCGGCACCGGACGCCGCCGGCGCGTTTGCGTGGACCTGCCCCGACTGGCGCGGCCGCCCCTGGCCCGAAGCCATCGTCTATGAAATGCACGTGGGCCTGTGCGGCGGCTACGCGGGCGCCGCGCGGCAACTGCCGCGGCTGGCGGCGCTGGGCTTTACCGCGGTCGAGCTGATGCCGGTCGCCGAGTTTCCCGGCACGCGCAACTGGGGCTATGACGGCGTGCTGCCGTTTGCGCCAGAGTCCGGCTACGGCACGCCCGACGAACTGCGCGCACTGGTCGATCGCGCCCACCAGCTAGGCATGATGGTGCTGCTCGACGTGGTCTACAACCACTTCGGTCCCGAGGGCAACTACCTGCACCGCTATGCCAGCGCCTTTTTCCGTACGGACCGCCAGACCCCCTGGGGACCGGCCATCGATTTCCGCCGGCCGCAGGTGCGGCGCTTCTTTACCGAGAACGCGCGCTACTGGCTAGAACAGTTCCGCTTCGACGGCCTGCGCCTGGACGCCGTGCATGCCATCGAGGACGAAGGCTGGCTGGCGGCGCTGCCGGGCGAACTGCGCGCCGCGCTGGCCGATGGCGATGGCCCGCGCCGCCATGTCCACCTCGTGCTCGAGAATGACAACAACGATGCCGCGCTGCTGGCCGCGGGCTACGACGCGCAGTGGAACGACGACGCGCACCACGCGCTGCACGTGCTGCTGACCGGCGAGGACGATGGCTACTACCGCGACTACAGCACGGCGCCGGACCCGGGCGACAGCGGCAATGGCGACAGCGCCGCCGCCGGGCGCGGCGTGCCGGCGCTGCGCCACCTCGCGCGCGTGCTGGGCGAAGGCTTTGCCTACCAGGGCGAACGCTCGGCGTTCCGCTCGGCCGCGCTGCCCGCGGCGGCGGATGGGGTGCGGCGCGGCCAGCCCAGCGCGCACCTGCCGCCGACGGCCTTTGTCTGCTTCCTGCAGAACCACGACCAGACCGGCAACCGCGCACTCGGCGAACGGCTGGCGCAACTGGCCGGGCGCGACGCGCTGCGCGCGGCAATCGCCTTGCAGCTGCTGTGCCCGCAGGTGCCGCTGGTGTTCATGGGCGAGGAAACCGGCAGCGCGCAGCCGTTCCTGTATTTCACCAGCCATCCCCCCGAACTGGCCCGGGCCGTGCGCGACGGGCGCCGGCGCGAGTTTGCCGCGACCGCCGCGTTCAGCGACGACGCCCGCGCGGCGGCCATTCCCGATCCCAATGACCCCGCCACGTTCGAAGCCTCGCGCCCGCGCCTGGACGATGACGGCGACTGGACGCCGTACTACCGCGAACTGCTCGCCGTACGGCGGCGCGAACTGCTGCACCGGCTGGCCGGCTGCCAGAGCGCCGGCGTCGACGTGCTGGGCCCGGCGGCGCTGTGCGCGCGCTGGCGGCTGATGGACGGCGTGGAGCTGAGCCTGTGGCTCAACCTGGGCGACCAAGCCGTGCCGTGCACGCGGCCGTGCCACGACCGCAGCACCGCGCTGCATGAGAGCAGCGCCGGTGCGGCCGCGGCCCTGTCGGCCGGGCTGCTGCCGCAACGCTCGTGCGTGGCCACCGTGTGCGAGCCCGCCGCGGCACGCGCGCGATGATGCCTGACGGCGCGCCGCAAGCGCTGCCGCGCGCAACCGCCCGGCTGCAGCTGCACCCGGGCTTCACCTTTGCCGATGCCGCCGCCGTGGTCGGCTACTACGCCGCGCTGGGCGTCAGCCACCTGTACCTGTCGCCCATTTGCGGCGCGCGGCCCGGCTCCACCCATGGCTATGACGTCACCGATTTCACCGCGGTGCGCGCCGAGCTGGGCGGCGAGCCCGGCCTGAAAGCGCTGGCCGCGCGCGCCCGCGACGCCGGCCTCGGCCTGATCGTCGACATCGTGCCCAACCATATGGCAGCCGACCCCACCCACAACGGCTGGTGGCGCGATGTGCTGGCACATGGCCGCGGCAGCCCTTGCGCGGCTACCTTCGACATCGACTGGACCCCGCGCGACCCGGCGCTGCACGGCAAGGTGCTGCTGCCGATCCTGGGGCAGTCGTACTGGGACACCGTGGTGGCCGGCGAACTGCGCTGGGTCCCGGCCAGCCACGCTGCCCCCGCCCACCTGCGCTATTTCGACCACACGCTGCCGCTGGCGCCGGGCAGCGTCGATGCCGAAGCCGAGCGCGACGGCCCGGCCTGGTACGACGCCACGCATGGCGACGGCCGCGGCCGGCTGCATGCCTTGCTGGAACGCCAGCACTACCGGCTGGCCTGGTGGCGCACCGCCGCCGCCGCGCAGAACTGGCGCCGCTTCTTCGAGATCAGCGACCTGGTCGGCGTGCGCGAGGAGGACGAGCGGGTGTTCGATGCGGTCCATGCGCTGGTCCTGCGGCTGCTGCGCGAAGGCTGGATCGACGGGGTGCGCGTCGACCACGTCGACGGCCTGGCCGATCCCGCCGGTTACTGCCGCCGGCTGCGCGCCGAACTGGACCGCCATGCCGCCGCGCGCCCGCCCACGCTGCGGCTGGAGCGTCCGTGGCTGGTGGTCGAGAAGATCCTGGGCCCGCGCGAGCGCCTGGCGCCGGACTGGCAGGTGCATGGCACCACCGGCTATGACTTCATGGACGAGGTCGCCGCGGTGCTGCATGACGGCGACGGCGAGGCGCCGCTGGAGGCGCTGTGGGCGACGGTCAGCGGCGATGCGCGCGGCTTTCCCGAGCATGTCGAGGCCGCGCGGCGCCAGCTGCTGGAGCGGCACCTGGTGACGGAATTCGAAGGCGCCGCCGCCTGCCTGCGCGACTGCGCCGAGCAGGAGCCCGGCACGCGCGACCTGACCCGGGCGGCGCTGCGGCGCGCGCTGGCCGCGCTGATGGCCGCGGTGCCGGTGTATCGCAGCTACTTCGACGCGCGTCCGGCCGAACGCGATGCGGCCGCGGCGCATGCCGATGACGCCATGCTCGAACAAGCCATGCGGGCCGCGCGCGCCGGCCTGGCGCCCGACGAAGCGGTGGCGCTGGCCTTTATCGGCGGCTGCCTGCGCACCGCCGCGCCAGCCGACAGCGAGACCGGCGCACTGCGCCGCCGGCTGCAGCAACTGATGCCAGCACTGGCAGCGAAGGCCGGCGAGGACACCGCCTTCTACCGCTACGGCCGGCTGCTGTCGCGCAACGAAGTGGGCAGCGATCCGGCCCGGCTGGCGATGCCGCCGGCGCAGTTCCACGCCCGCATGGCGGCGCGGCGGCTGGCCTGTCCCTACGCCATGCTCGCCACGGCTACCCACGACCACAAGCGCGGCGAGGACGCGCGCATGCGCCTGGCGGTGCTGAGCGAGGTGCCGCGCGCATGGGCCGATGCCGTGGCGGCATGGGAGGCTGCGTCGGCCGGGCTGCTGGCGACCTTGCCGCAAACGCCGGACCCGGGCGACCGGCTGATGCTTTACCAGACCCTGGTCGGCGCCTGGCCGATGGAAGACCTGAGCCTTGCCGACGATGCCGGCGCCGCGCAGCCCTTGCTGGAGCGCGTGGGTGCGTGGCAGCGCAAGGCCATCCGCGAAGCCAAGCGCCATGGCAACTGGACCTGCCCCGACACCGACTACGAAGCCGCATGCGAGGCCTGGCTGCGCGGCCTCGCCGCGGGCGGAGCCGGCAGTGTGCTGGCGCAGATCGGCCAGTTCGCGCAGCGCATTGCCGCGGCGGGGGCGCTCAACAGCCTGGCGCAGGTGCTGGTGCAGCTCACCGCGCCCGGCATTCCCGACCGCTACCAGGGCTGCGAAGGCTGGGACCTGAGCCTGGTCGATCCCGACAACCGGCGCCCGCCTGACTACGCCCGGCTGCAGGCGCGGCTGAGCTGCAGCGCGGGCTGGGCGCACTGGCTGGCGCACTGGCGCGACGGCCGCATCAAGCAGCAGCTGGTGCGCCAGGTGCTGGCGGTGCGCCGCGCGCATGCGGCGCTGTTCGCCGACGGCCAATACAGCATGCTCGCCGCGCAGGGGACGCTGGTGCCGCAGGTGCTGGCGTTCGCGCGCAGCGCCGACGGGCGCCAGGCCATCACCGTGGTGACCCGGCTTGCCGCCGCGCGCGTCGACCCTGCCCTGCCGCGCATTCCCCCATCGGCCTGGGGCGATACCACGCTCAACGTCGGTGCGCCGCAACCGAGCCGCTGGACCGATGCCCTGACCGGCCATGTCATCGACGCACCCTTGGGCCGCCTGCGGCTGCGCGAAGTGCTGGGCGGCCTGCCGGTCGCGCTGCTGCTGCGCGAGCCCTGACGCGCCAGGCTCACGAGTGCGGCGGCGCCGCCGACTGCCATACGACCGGCCATACGACCGGCGCGAACGGCCCGCGCGAGGCCTGGGTCGGCGAGGCGCTGCGTTCCTGCGGCAGGTAGGGCCGGATCACCACGGCCACGTAGTCGTCTTCCTTGGGCGTGACCACGATGTACGCGAGCCCCGACATCACCAGGCCGACTTCGCCGAGTTCGGTGGCAATGCGCGCCACGATAAAGCGCTGCAGCAGCATCGGATTGACGCTGTCGTCGATGGCAAGGGCGGCGGTGCAGATGGTCAGGAAGCAGCGTTCGACCTCGCGGCACACCACCACCACTTCATCGATGGCGTAGCCGGCGCGGCTGGCGCGCACCAGCACCGACACCCCCGAACTGGGCGCGGCGCGGTGCCATCCCGGCTTGACCTTGAAGCTGGGCAGGGCCAGGCCGGAACCGGTGTCCTGTGCGACGGTGTTGAAGCGCTGGGCGAAGTCCGAAGGCGTGATCGCAAGCAGCTGGCGCTCGACCGGTGCCGACGACACCGATACCGACGACGCCAGGACCACGGTGGACAGAATGCTGGCTAGGTTCATAGCTTCCTCGCAACGGCTATACGCTCCCCCGCGCTGTCGAGCCCGGCAGCACACGGCCGCAAGCTGGGCCGCGGCGCGAAGGCCGGCGTTGCGGGTGCTCGCCGGCACCTGCCGCACGCCAGTTGTTGCCAGCATCTCCTTCACTATAGACAGGACCGCACGGCAGCACAGGACGGAACGCAAGCGGCACGCCAGCCGCCGCGCCACAGCCCCGCGCAGCGCCGCCGGCGCCCTGCGCCGGCTCAGCCACGCCCGCCATGCAGTTTCTGCAGCGCCGGTAAAAACTACGGCGCATGCGGCACCACGCCGCGCCGGCGGCTCTGCCGCATGGCGCACAGCCCGCGCCGTGGCGCAGCATCGGCCGGCTGGTGGCAGTGCCTGCGCCAGTGGCCAGGCGGGAACGGAGCTTGCAGGCAAATTGCAGGTGCGGGCTGAACCGCAGGCCCGCCAGCATGTACAGGAGGGCCTTATGACAGCACGCTACCGCTTCCGCATCGCCGCGCTGGCGTTGCCGCTGGCCGTGCTGGCCATGGCGGCCTCCGGGCCGGGCATCGCGGCACCGACCGACGCGCCCGCCGCGCCGTCTTCCACCGGCCGCACCGCGGCGCCGCGCGACACGGCTGCCACCAGCGACCGTACCATCACTGCCGAGGTGCAGGCGCGCCTGGCCAACGCGCGTACGCTCGATCCGAGCAAGATCCGGGTTTCGACCACCGACGGCGTGGTCAAGCTCGAAGGCACCGTGCGCGACGACAAACAGCGTACGATGGCCATGGAACTGGCCCGTTCCGTACGCGGCGTCAGCGCGGTTTCGGATGAACTGCGCGCCGGCACCGATTGACGAGCTGTCGCCAGACCGGCAGCGCCATGCCAACATGATGGAGACGTGATGAGCACCCATCGCCAGCCCGACCACGACAGCACCCGTCGCCGCAGCGAGCCCCGCGACCCGCACAAGGGCGGCCCCGACACCGAGCACGAACGCGGCAAGCCGGGACGCGACCGGCGCCACGATGTCGAGCGCGAGCACGACATCCCCGACGAGAACGGCGAGCCGCCCTCGGTGAAACGCCCCGGCGGCAAGCCCGAGGAAAGCGAGCCGCCGGTCGAGAACTACTGAACCTCGGCGACCCGCTTGCACCTACCCGAACAGGAGGCATGATGAGCAAGACCGTACGTACCGGCCCCACCCGGCATGCCGGCACCCGCACCGACCGCGTGGGCAGCCCGTCGGCGGGCCGGCGCGAGGGCGCGCAAGCCGCCTCGGGCCGCGGCCGTTCGCGCCAGAACACGGCCACCGGTGCGGCGCGCGCCGATGCAGGCAACATTCCCAGCACGCTGGACCCGGACCTCGACCAGGAAACCAACGATATCGAGGACGAACTCGCGCAGCGCGATGAGGACGCGCATAGCCCCGAGGAAGAGGAAACGCCCGAAGAAGAGATCGCCGATGAAGTGGTGCGCGCCGCCGAGGCACTGCCAAGCGACGTGCCGGTCGACAAGGCCGACCGCACCGACGAGCGGGAAGAAAATCCGCCGCGTCCGCCCCGGGGGGATTAACCCGGCGCCGCGGCGCGGCTTCGCAAAACCACAAGCCCGGCGGCTCCGGAGGCTACGGAGCCGCCCTGTTCATTCGGACGCCAGGATGCCGTAGGGCCGCACCCGGACGTGGTTGATCACGTCCTGCACGCCGAACACGCGTTCGGCGATTTCTTCGATGTCGTATTTGCTGCGGCGGTCGCCGACGTGCCCTTCCAGCGTCACCAGGCCATCCTGCACCCGCACCGTGACTTCGCTGACGTCGAGCTCCTGCGCATGCGCGAGCCGGTCGCAGACTTCATCATGGATGCGGTCGTCGCCACGGCGGTAGTTCTTCGGGCCGCCGCGGCGGTAGCCCCGGTACGCCGGCACGTCCCAGTCGTCGGCACCGTAGCCGCCCCCGCTGCCGTACGGCGCGCCGGCTGGCCCGCCATACCAGTCGCGCCGGCCCTCCCACCGCTCTGCGCCATACGGTACGCGGCGGCGCGACCATTCGTCTTCATAGCGGGCTTCGTCCCAGGGCTTGGTCGCCGGCCCCCAGCGCGAGGATTCGACCTCCCGGCCGTACCAGCCTTCCTCCGTGCCTTCGAACGGACGGGGGTCATCGCGCGGCAGACGTTCGGCGGTATTGCCATAGCGGCCCGCGGTCAGGTTGCGCTGCCTGCGGTTGTGCGCCTGCGCGGGAATGCCGCTATAACCCTGGTCGCTGCTGCCGTACTGGTGATCGGGGCGCCTGCGCAGATATTCATCGTCACGGTGTTTCATTGAAATCCTCCTTCGCGTGCGCAGTGGTACGCCGCTCATTCCACCCGCCTTCCGGCACCTCGAAACAGGCCACCAGCGGCAGGTGGTCCGAGGCCACGCGCGCCAGCGGCGAGCGGTGGCTTGCCACCGACACCAGGTGCGCGCGCGGCGACACCCAGATGCGGTCGAGCGCAAACAAGGGCAGCCGCGACGGAAAGGTCGCCGTGTGCGGCGTGTGTTCGAAATAGGCGTGCAGCCAGCGCAGCGGCCGGCCCCACAAGAACCATTCGTTGACGTCGCCCAGCAGGATGGTCGGCAACGGCGGCGCGGTGGCGACGTAGTTGAGCAACTGCTGCACCTGGTGGCGGCGCTCGCCCGGGCGCAGGCCCAGGTGCGTGGCGATCACGCGCAGCGGATTGGCGCAGCCGGAAGCCGTGCACG
Source organism: Cupriavidus alkaliphilus (assembly GCF_014191175.1). Classification (NCBI taxonomy): domain Bacteria; kingdom Pseudomonadati; phylum Pseudomonadota; class Betaproteobacteria; order Burkholderiales; family Burkholderiaceae; genus Cupriavidus; species Cupriavidus alkaliphilus. The sequence continues at coordinate 730,097 of NZ_JACHWE010000002.1, forward strand.
CCACGGTCGCATCGATGGCGCCGCGCGGCTCGCAGCCCTTGACGGTCAGGTCGATCTGGTTCACGGCCTCGGGTGCGAAGCGCGTCAGCAGCGCATTGCCGTAGTCGGCGCTGCCGCGCACCCGCGTAAAGCCCGACACCACATGCATGCCGGTATGTCCGGCAAGATATTCCAGCGTATGGTCGTTGCTGCTGCCCGATTCCACCTCCTGCAGCGCCACGATATCGGCATCGAGTTCCTCCAGCACCGCGGCGATCCGGTCCGGGCGGTAGCGGCGGTCGGTGCCGACGGCGCGGTGGATGTTGTAGCTGACTACTGTCATCTGGGCCAGGCCCGCCGCGCGCGTCGGCGGACAGTGCAGCGCCGCCGAGGCCTCGGCCACGACACGGGTATCGTCGGGCTCACGCGCGTGGGCAGGATTTACAAGGGACGGTAAGTCCGGTTGCATTCGCATGGCCGGTCTCGATGAGCGGTTGGAGATGCTCAGGCCCCGTCGAGGAACTGGTTGGGCTTGCCGGTGCGACGGCCCAGGTCAGGGCTTTCCCAGCGGGCGCCTTCCATATACGGGTCCGGCGTGCGCTGCATGGTGGTGCCAGGCATGCCAGGCTGCGCCGGCATGGTCGACGGCTGTGCCTCGGGCGCGGTGGCCGGTGCCGTCGGGGCCAGGTCAGTACGCGTTGGCGCGTTGGCGCCCTGCGAGTAAGGGTCGAATTTGTCGGTGCTGCGCGCGCCCTGCGAATACGGGTCGTAGGAGCCGCGCGGCGTACCCGGCGTCTGTGCCATGGCGGGGATGGCGACCGCGGCCACGGCGATGGCAGCGAGGAGTCGGCTGGTGCGGATATGCTTCATGGTTACCTCCATTGGGGCGCGATGTGCGCGCCAGTAACCATGGGCAAGCGAAAGGCGTGCCCGTACGCCTTTCGCGCCGCCGCACGCCGGCCTCAGGCGGTGCTCACCTTGCCCGCGTCGGCGTTGCCCCGCGCCAGCACCGGTACCAGCGCCGCACCCGTATGGCTGGCGCGGTTGCGCGCCAGGGCTTCGGGATCGGCAGCGCCGACGATGGTGCCGCCGCCCGCGCCGCCCTCCGGGCCGAGATCGATGATCCAGTCGGCCTCGGCAATCACGTCGAGGTCATGCTCGATCACCACCACGCTGTGGCCGCCGTCGGTGAGCCGGTGCAGCACGCGGATCAAACGCGCCACGTCGGCCATGTGCAGGCCCACGGTGGGTTCGTCCAGCACGTACAGCGTATGCGGCGCCTTCTGGCCCCGGCGCGTGATGTCGTCCCGCACCTTGCTCAGTTCGGTGACCAGCTTGATGCGCTGTGCCTCGCCGCCGGACAGCGTCGGCGACGGCTGGCCCAGCGTCAGGTAGCCCAGGCCCACGTCCTTCATCAGCTGCAGCGGATGGGCGATGTTCGACATCGCCGAGAAGAACTCCACCGCCTCGTCGATCTCCATGGTCAGCACTTCGCCGATATTCTTGCCGCGCCAGGTCACCGCCAGGGTCTCGGGGTTGAAGCGCTGCCCGTGGCAGACATCGCACGGCACCTTCACGTCCGGCAGGAAGCTCATGCCGATGGTGCGCACGCCCTGCCCTTCGCACGCCGGGCAGCGCCCGTCGCCGGTGTTGAACGAGAAGCGCGACGCGGTGTAGCCGCGCGCGCGCGCTTCCAGCGTATCGGCGAACAGCCGGCGGATGGTGTCCCACACGCCGATATAGGTCGCCGGGCAGGAGCGCGGGGTCTTGCCGATCGGGGTCTGGTCCACTTCCAGCACGCGGTCGATCGATTCCCAGCCGGTGATCGCTTCGCAGCCATGCCAGTTGTGCTGGACGTTGAGCGGCTTCCTGGCAGTGGCCTTGCCCGCGCCGTTGTCACCCTTCGCCGCATTGCGCGCGCGCCGGGTCGCCGGCGACGACAGCACCGAGCGGCCCACCGCATCGAGCAGGTTGGTCATCAGCACATCGCGCGCCAGCGTCGACTTGCCCGACCCGGACACCCCAGTGATCGCCACCAGCCGCGACAGCGGCAGGCGCGCGGTCACATTGCGCAGGTTGTGCAGCGACGCGCCGTGCACCGTCAGCCATTCCGGCGGATCCGCCGGCTTGCCCGCGGCGCCGGGCCTGACCGTGCGCCGCGCCTGCAGCGGATGGACGATCGGGTTGGCCAGGAACTGGCCGGTGGTGGAAGCCGTCGCCGCAGCCAGTTCGGCCACGCCGCCCTGCGCCACCAGCGTGCCGCCGCGCTTGCCGGCCCCCGGGCCGATGTCGATGATGTGGTCGGCGCGGCGGATGGTGTCTTCGTCATGCTCCACCACCACCAGCGTATTGCCCTTGTCCCCAAGCTTGCGCAGCGCATCCAGCAGGATCTGGTTGTCGCGCGGATGCAGGCCGATGGTGGGCTCGTCCAGCACGTAGCAGACGCCCTGCAGGTTGCTGCCGAGCTGTGCCGCCAGCCGGATGCGCTGCGCCTCGCCGCCGGACAGGCTGGGCGCGGCACGGTCCAGGCTGAGGTAGCCCAGCCCCACTTCTTCCAGGAACTGCAGGCGGCTGCCGATCTCGCTGACCACGTCGCGCGCGATCTCGGCATCGCGCCCGGCCAGGCGCAGGCCATCGACCCAGCGGCGGGTCTCCGATACGGTCCACTGCGCCACCTCGACGATCGCGTTTTCATCGAACGTCACCGCGCGCGCCACCGGGTTCAGGCGGGTGCCGTGGCAGTCCGGGCACGGCGTGTCGACCACCCCTTCGGGCTCCTGCTCTTCCGACGGCAGGCTCTGCTCGCGGCCGCGGTTGTCGTCGGCCAGCACGGTGTCGTCGAAGGCCGCGCGCTGCTCGCGCGTCAGCGCCAGCCCGGTGCCGACGCAGGTGCCGCACCAGCCGTGCTTGCTGTTGTACGAGAACATGCGCGGATCCAGTTCCGGATAGCTGGTGCCGCATTGCGGGCAGGCCCGCTTGGTCGAGAACACCTTGACCTCGCCCACGTGCGCGGTGCCGCCGTTGTGCATGGCATGGTCCAGGCCGTCCAGCGGCGCCAGCAGGTGCATCACGCCCTTGCCGGCTTCCAGCGTCTGCGCCAGCAGCGCGCGCAACTCGGCCTCGTTCTCGGCCGACACCACCAGGTCGCCGACGGGCAGCTCGATGGTGTGCTCGCGGAAGCGGTCCAGCCGCGGCCACGGGTCCACCGGCAGGAACTCGCCGTCGACGCGCAGGTGCGTATTGCCGCGCGCCTTGGCCCACTTGGCCAGGTCCGTGTAGACCCCCTTGCGGTTCACCACCAGCGGCGCCAGCAGCCCCACGTGCTGGCCGCGATGGTCGCGCAGCAGCTGCGCGGCGATCGACTCGGGACTCTGCGACGTCACCGGCGCGCCGTCATGCACGCAGTGCTGGATGCCCAGCTTGACGTACAGCAGGCGCAGGAAGTGCCAGACCTCGGAGGTGGTCGCCACCGTGCTCTTGCGGCCGCCGCGCGACAGCCGCTGCTCGATCGCCACCGTCGGCGGGATGCCGTAAACCGCATCGACTTCGGGCCGGCCCGCGGGCTGCACGATCGAACGCGCGTACGCATTGAGCGATTCCAGGTAGCGGCGCTGGCCCTCGTGGAACAGGATGTCGAACGCCAGCGTCGACTTGCCGGAACCCGACACACCGGTGACCACGTTGAACTTGCCGTGCGGGATGTCGACGTTGAGCGCCTTCAGGTTGTGCTCGTGCGCATTGACGATGCGCACCACGTCCTCGCCCTCCACCTCGCGGCGCGCGCGCCGCGCCTGCAGCGCGGCCTGCAGCGGCACGCCTTCGCTCTCGGCGCGTTCGGCTGCCAGCGTGCCGGCTTCCCCGAGCGCCGCGTCATAATGGATCAGCGCCTGGCCGGTATGCGAATCGGGGCAACCCTTTACGTCCTCTGGCGTGCCGGTGCAGACCACGCGCCCGCCCGCATCGCCGCCCTCGGGACCGAGGTCGATCAGCCAGTCGGCGGCACGGATCACGTCCAGGTTGTGCTCGATCACGATCAGCGAATGGCCGCCATCGAGCAGCTTGCCGAAGGCCCGCATCAGCTTGGCGATATCGTCGAAATGCAGGCCCGTGGTGGGCTCGTCGAACATGAACAGCCGGCGCGGCATGGTGCTGGGCCGGGTCCGCGACGGCGTCGCCTGCGCGGCTTCGGCGAGGAAGCCGGCCAGCTTGAGGCGCTGCGCCTCGCCGCCCGACAGCGTCGGCACCGGCTGGCCCAGCTTCATGTATTCGAGCCCGACATCGACGATGGGCTGCAGCACGCGCAGTACCGCCGCATCGCCAGCAAAGCAGGCCGCGGCCTCGCTGACCGTGAGTTCCAGTACGTCGGCGATGCTGAGCAGGCGTGGCGGCTGGCCGGGCGCGGCGCGCTCGATCTTCACCTCCAGCACTTCCGGACGGTAGCGCGTGCCGTCGCAGTCCGGGCAGCGCAGGTAGACATCGCTGAGGAACTGCATCTCGACGTGCTCGAAGCCCGAGCCGCCACAGGTCGGGCAGCGCCCGTCGCCGGAGTTGAAGCTGAAGGTGCCGGCGGTATAGCTGCGCTGCAGTGCCAGCGGGGCCTTGGCAAAGAGCTTGCGGATCTCGTCGAAGGCGCCGACATAGCTGGCCGGGTTGGAGCGCGCGGTCTTGCCGATCGGCGACTGGTCGACAAAGACCACGTCATCGACCAGCTCCGCCCCGGTCAGCGCGCGGAACGCCCCCGGCGACTCGGTGGCCTTGCCGAAGTGTCGCGCCATGGCGGGATACAGCACATCCTGCAGCAGCGTCGACTTGCCCGATCCCGACACACCGGTGACGCACACCAGCCGCTGCAACGGGATTTCCACCGTGACGTCCTGCAGGTTGTGCTCGGTCGCGCCCGCCAGCACGATGCGCGGCTGCTTCTGGTCAACCGGCCGGCGCTGCCAGTGCGAGGCATCGGCGACGCGCCGGCGCCCGCCCAGGTATTCGCCGGTCAGCGTGCCGGCCTGGCGGATCGCCGCCGGCGTGCCGTCGAAGATGATGTTGCCGCCGCGCTCGCCGGGGCCGGGGCCCATGTCGATCAGGCGGTCGGCGGCCAGCATCACCGACGGATCATGTTCCACCACCACCAGCGTATTGCCCGCGTCGCGCAGCCGGTGCATGGCCTCGACGATGCGGTTCAGGTCGCGCGGGTGCAGGCCGATGCTGGGCTCGTCCAGCACGAACAGCGTGTTGACCAGCGACGTGCCCAGCGCCGTGGTCAGGTTGATGCGCTGCACCTCGCCGCCGGACAGCGTGCGGCTCTGGCGGTCCAGCGTCAGGTAGCCCAGGCCCACGTCGCACAGGTACTTCAGGCGCGTACGCACCTCGGCCAGCAGCAGCTTGAGCGCATCGTCCAGCATCGCGCTGGGCAGCGACAGCGCGTCGAAGAAGCGGCGGATGCGCTCGATCGGCAGCAGCATCAGGTCATGCACGGTCAGGCCCGGCAGCGCTTCCAGCTGGTTGCGGTCCCAGTCGACGCCGCGCGGCAGGAAGCGGCGCTGCGGCGCCAGCACGGCGTCGGCATTGTCCCGGGAGCCCAGGCGCCACAACAGCGACTCGGTCTTCAGGCGCGCGCCGCCGCAGGTTTCGCACGGCGTGTAGCTGCGGTACTTCGACAGCAGCACGCGGATATGCATCTTGTAGGCCTTCGACTCGAGGTAGTTGAAGAACCGCATCACGCCGTACCACTGCTTGTTCCACTGCCCGTTCCAGTCCGGCGAGCCGTGGATGACCCAATCGCGCTCGGCTTCGGTCAGCTCCGCCCAGGGCGTGTCGCGCGGGATGCCGGCCTTGCCGGCATAGCGCATCAGGTCGTCCTGGCATTCTTTCCAGGCCGGCGTCTGCATCGGCTTGATCGCGCCGCCGCGCAGCGTCTTGCGCGCATCGGGAATCACCAGGCCCAGGTCGACGCCGATCACGCGACCGAAGCCGCGGCAGGTTTCGCAGGCGCCGTAGGCCGAGTTGAAGGAAAACAGCGCGGGCTGCGGGTCGGCATAGCGCAGGTCGCTGTCCGGGCTGTGCAGGCCGGTGGAATAGCGCCACACCGGGCCGTCGTCGCCTTCGGTCAGCACGTAGATGTTGACGCGGCCGCCTCCCCGCTTGAGCGAGGCCTCGATCGCCTCGACCACGCGCACTTTCTCGGCATTGCCAAGGCGGAAGCGGTCCGCAACCACGTCGAGCAGCTTGCGCGCGCCGGTGGGCGACTGCACCACGCGCTGCGCCTGCACGCGCGTATAGCCGCTGACCGACAGCCACTGCTGGACTTCCTCGTCGGTGGCCGATTCCGGCAATTCCACCGGGAAGGTCACCACCAGCCGGGCGTCGTGGTGCGGCTGGCCGGTGGCCGTGCGCGCGACCAGTTCGGCGTAGATGGTTTCCGGCGAGTCATGCCGCACCGGCTGCGCGGTCTGCTTGTCGAACAGCTCCGCCGCGCGCGCGTACAGCAGCTTCAGGTGATCGTTCAGCTCGGTCATCGTGCCGACCGTCGAACGCGAGCTGCGCACCGGGTTGGTCTGGTCGATGGCAATCGCCGGCGGCACGCCATCGACGCGCTCGACCTGGGGCCGGTCCATCCGGTCCAAGAACTGGCGCGCGTAGGCGCTGAAGGTCTCGACGTAGCGGCGCTGGCCTTCGGCATAGAGCGTGTCGAACACCAGGCTGGACTTGCCGGAGCCGGAGGGCCCCGTCACCACGGTCATCTCGCCGGGACGCAGGTCGAGATCGACATCCTTGAGGTTGTGCTGGCGGGCGCCGCGAATGCGGATTAGCTGCTTGCTCGACACGGTTTCTCTTTCGGATCAGGACGTTAAGGGAAGGGCGGGACACGTCCCGACCACTGTACATCCATACAGTCTATCAGGTTGGAAACGAATTCGTATCGATCGGCTCGCCGTGAATCAGACAACTGACGGTGCGGCCGGTTGTGCCAGCGGCTTTGATTGATGCTTCCGCCAGTCAACCAACCGGTCTTCTTTCGAATTATCGTTGTATTGCCATTTATCGATTACCGGTATACGATATGATCCAGTCATTCCGATGCTCTGGCACCTTTGAACTGTTCCGGGGCCGCTGGGTGCCTCGCTTTGCCAACATCCATGCGGTAGCCGTGCGCAAATTGGTCATGCTGCACGAAGCCACGACGCTGGACATGTTGCGCTCGCCGCCGGGCAACCGGCTGGAGCGGCTAAGCGGCGAGCGCAAGGGCCGCTACAGCATCCGCATCAACAGCCAGTGGCGGATCTGCTTTATCTGGACCCACGACGGCCCCGCCGCCGTCGAAATCATCGACTATCACTGAAAAGGGCGAACACCATGGCGTACTTCAAGGATGGCATGCGGCCGGTCCACCCTGGCGAGATCCTGCGCGAGGAATACCTGGTGCCGCTGGACATGAGCGCCAACGCGCTTGCCGTCGCCCTGCGCGTGACAGCGGCACGCATCAACGAGATCGTGCGTGAGGAGCGCGGCATCACGCCTGACACGGCGCTGCGGCTGGCACGCTATTTTGGCGGCGATGCGCGTTCGTGGCTGAACCTCCAGGTCAACTACGACCTCAAGGTCGCCGAGCGCGACCATGGCGAGCGGATCGCAGCGGAAATCACGCCGCGCGACCCGGCGGCAGCGCAGGCAGTGCAGACCCGGGCAGCGAAGTAAAGACGCCGTCCGGGCGGCGCAGCCGCACCGCCCGGACGCCCCGCGCTAGCGCGCCAGCGCTTCCGCCACCGCGCGGAAGGCCCGGAACGTGATCGCGTTGTTGGCCCCATTGCCGGCCACCGGATGCGAGGCGTACCGCACGATGGTCAGCTCGGCTTGCGGGTCGATGTAGATGCGCTGGCCATGGATGCCGGCGGCCTGGAACATGCCGTGGCTGTCGTGCGAGACCCACCACATGTCGCGGTAGCTCCAGCCCGGCAACGCCGCCGCGCTGCCGGACCTGGCGAACAGCTCGCGGCTGCCGCCGCGGCGGATATCGGCCACCACCGACGCCGGGATGATCTGCTTGCCGTTGAAGCGCCCGTTGCCGCGAATGGTCTCGCCAAAGCGCGCGAGGTCGCGCAGGGTAGTGTTCAGCCCGCCGCCCCCGGATTCGGTGCCGATGCTGTCGACGGTGAAATACGCGTCCTGCTCGGCGCCCATCGGCTGCCAGATCCGCTCGGACAGCAGCTTCGCCAGCGGCTGCCCCGAGGCACGGCGCAGGATCCACGCCAGCACCTCGGCATTGACCGTCTTGTAGGCAAACGCCGCATCGTGGCTGCCGTCCTTCTGCAGCGTCTTCAGGAAGTCATAGAAGGTGCCGGGGCCGTTGTAGTCCGCCGGCCGGGCCAGCATGCCGCCGGCGCGCGCGTAGTCCCAGACCTCGGCCTTGGGATCGGCATAGTCCTCGGAGTAGCGCACGCCGATGGTCATGTCCATGACCTGCCGCACCGTGGCATCGCCGTAAGCGGTACCAGCCATCTCCGGCAGGTAGCGCGTCACCGGCGCGGCCGGGTCGAGCTTGCCTTCTGCGGCCAGCATGGCGGCCAGCGTGCCGACGAACGACTTGGTCACCGACATCGCGATATGCGGCGTATGGCTGTCGAGCGCGCCGAAATAGCGCTCGTAGATGACCGTGCCCTTGTGCATCACCAGGATGCCGTCGGTATAGGTCAGCGCCAGCATCTCGTCGAAGGTGCGGCGCGTACCGTCGGCATCGGTGAACGGAATCGCGCCGATGGCCTGTTCCGCGCGCGGCAGCGTGCTGGCCGGGCCGGGGCCGCGCCACACCGAGGCGGTCGGCACCAGCTCGCGCACGTGCGAAAACAGCCACCGATTGCGCGGAAACTTGTTGCCCCCCGGTACATGGGTGATCAGCTTGTCCGGAGGCGGGGGAAAGCCTTGCATCCAGCCCACGACGTTCGGGTCGGTGGCCAGCGCCGCGGCCACCGTCGTCGCCGGTGCGGCGGGCGCGGAAGCGGCGCGGGCGGCGGGCTGGCTCCACGCCGGCAGGCTCGCCGCGAACAGGGCCACGCCAGCCAGGCGGCGCCATGGCCGCGGGGATTTCCGATGGGGCTTCAACGACATGCTGTCTCCTTCATGATTTTTGTCAGGGATCGCCGCCCTCGCCTCAGTCCGTCGCTGCCTCCGCGCCCTGCTGATGTGTAATCAGTGCTTGGGTGAGCTTGTCGATGCAGCGATCCAGCGTTTTCACTTCAGCCTCGGTCAGCACCGACAGGAACATCTTCTCCAGCATGTCGCCGCGCTGGTAGGTCTGCGCCACCAGCGCTTCGCCGGCCGGGGTCAGGTAGAGGTTCAGCTGGCGGGCATCGGCTTCGCCCACTTCACGCCGCAGCAGGCCGCGCTTTGCCAGCGCGGTGACCAGCTTCGATGTCACCGTTTTTTCCAGCAGCACCAGTTCCATCAAGCGTGTCAGCGTCAACCCCGGCTCCAGCCCGGCGAAACGCAGCACACGCAGTTCGCGCAGGCCGATGCCGAATTCACGCTCGTAGAAGCCGGAGGCCGAATTCTTCGTCATTTCGCAGAGCCGGTTCAGGCGGAACGACATGAACTCGAGGATCGAGTGGGTGCGGGTGGCGTTGGACATATGGGCTGTAGGTGGGGCGGCAAATGGATTCTATGGGCAATAGTTTCCATTGGCAACTATATGGGCTAATCATTTTGGGGCAGGCAGCGCGCCGCGCATCCGATCAAGCCGGGGAGCCGGATGCTTGCTGCGTGTCGGCATGCGGCAGGGCCAGCGCATGATGCGGCACCGGCACCGTACGTCGATACCAGTCGTCCACCCAGCCGTCGACCAGGCTGAAATCGCGGACCTGCTCCGGGCGGCGCAGCAGCACGCCCAGCACACGCAATTGCAGGAAGTCCGGTGACGGCCTGGTCCGCCATGCCGCCGGCCCATAGAGCGTGAGTTCGACCTGGAAGAAGCCGTCGCCGGGACAGGTCACCGTCATCACGCGAGACATTTCCTCGCCGACCTCGCTCCATCCGGTATGCACGCTGAGCAGCGTCGGCGAGCGCACGAACTGGGTCAGCTCAAGCTCGCCGTGCGTATACGAGATGCCGTTGCCGTCCTCCATCGGCACGCCGAACGTCGCAGGGCGCCAGGCATATTCGATGGCCAGCACATCGCCCTGGCACAACTGCAGGTAATAGCGGAAGCTGTGGCGCCGCTCGGCCTCCCAGTCCGTGGTCGGGTCGGCGATGCCGGCTTCGTCCCAGCCTTGATGCCGCGGGTCGAACAGCACCACCGCGCTACGCGGCACTGACGCTTCGTGCCGGGCCGGCATCGCAGCGCGGTCCAGCGCCGTGGACTCGTGGGTGATCTCGACGCGCCATTGTCCGGCTGCGTCGCAGCGCCAGCTGGCGCCGCTCTCCTGCTGTGGCGCGTTGCATTGCGCCAGGCGGTCGGGCGAGTCCGTCTCCAGCCACGCCTCGATCTCGCCGTGCTCGGTCCCGGACGGGTCGCCCTGGCCCACGCCGATCTCGTAGACGCCGTCATGCAGTATGGGGATGCACGCGAAGCGCGCGGCACTCACCCGGACCTCCCGGCGCGGCAGGCCGCCATCGCGCCAGCGTCCCGAGATGTCGCAATGCCAGGATTGCCCGGCCGGCGTCGCGGCGGCGGGGGCGTAGCGCAGCAGCAGGCGGTCGCCGGCACGCAGGAAGTACTCGCGGGTGGCGCAGATGTCCGTACGCGGCCAGCGTTCGTTGAACGAAATGCGGAAGACGTCGAGTGGCAGGTGCCAGCCGTTGCCATCGGGGGCCGGGTGTGGCGTTGCGGCAGCCGTCCCGGACGGCGCTGAACCCTGTACCAGGCCAGGCGCGGAGGGCTGCACGGCGACGCGGGGAGCCGTGTCGCAAGACCCCGGGGAATCCGGCGAGACCGGAAGCCGCTTACCCTCGGCGTCGCCGAGCCAACGGCCCGCCAGAATGACCAGCAGCACCTCGCCAGCCCAGATCAGGACTGCCAGAACAGCCACCCACCAGCCCGACACAACCTGGCTGGCAACCAGCACGGCAATCGCGGCGAGTATCCAGAACATGGGCGGTCGGCGAAGAAAAAAGACGCGGGAGCCTGGGCTGCCTGCCAGATCAGGCTGGCTCAACTGGCGTGGCCGGCCCCTCGACCACCGGGCAGCCACCCGCGGCGGCGCTTAGTCCAGCAGATGCCCCATCCGCGTGCGCTTGGTCGCCAGGTATTTCTCGTTTTCGGCGTTGGACGGCACGATGTGGCGCAGTTGCTCCGAGACCGTAATGCCCGCCTTTTCCAGCGCGGCGGCCTTCAGCGGGTTGTTGCTCATCAGGCGCACCGACTTGACGCCCCACTGGTGCAGCAGGTCCGCGGCAAAGGCATAGTTGCGGGCGTCGATGGCCTGGCCCAGCGCGAGGTTGGCGTCGACGGTGTCGAGGCCGCCGTCTTGCAGGCGGTAGGCCCGGATCTTTTCGGCCAGGCCGATGCCGCGCCCTTCGTGGCCGCGCAGGTACAGCAGGATGCCGCGGCCCTCGGCGGCGATCTTTTCCATGGCGAGTTCAAGCTGGGGCCCGCAGTCGCAGCGGCATGAGCCGAACACGTCACCGGTCAGGCATTCGGAATGCATGCGGATCAGCACCTTGTCGCCCGCCACGTCGCCGACGCTGAGGGCCAGGTGCTCGATGCCTGAGTCGGCGCCCTTGAAGGCGTGCGCCGTGAAGTCGCCGAATCGCGTCGGCAGGCGCGCCGAGTCGATCAGCTCAATTTCTGTGTCATTCATACCGGAATTCTTGGTCAAAAGGCGGGGGCGCAGCCCGGCACCGCCGACATTATGAGCGGAATCGGTCGTTCGCGCTGGAATTCCCCCGCCAGGGCCGGCTTCGGGGGTGGTCGGCCAATTCCTACAAGCGCAAGCGCCGTCGACTTATGCAGCCGCTTCAAACGGGCCCCTAGACTCGGTATACAGGACACGGACCGTCCCCGGCGGGCACGGAAACAATGCGCAGCACCCGCCTCGCGGCACGGCCGCAGCAGGAGTTCGCGATGACAGCCAATCCATTGAGCGCCGAGGCCGCCGGCACCAAGCTCGCAGCATTGTTCGACACCAAGCTCGCGGCCAGCAGCGCCGCCGAGCGCGTTTGCTACGAGGCGCACCTGAAGCGGGGACAGGTGCGGCTGGTGCACCCGTACGAGGCCCATTTCGGCCGCAAGCTCGAGCCCGAAAACGACGGCATCGTCCACACCGCGGTGCGCTCGCACCTGATCATGGCAGCGTTGGGCGCCATTATCGGCCTCGCCGTGGTCGGCATCCTGCACCGGCAGGAAGTCGACGCGGTGATGCAGAGCCCGGGCCTGGCAGCCGGCGCGGCGATCTTCCTGGGGTTGATGTTCGGCATGCTGCTGGCCGGCCTGATGACTGCGCGCCCGGACCACCAATTGGTGATCACGCCGGTGCGCGAGGCCGTGCAGCATGGCCGCTGGGCGGTGCTGGTGCACCCCACTACGCCGCAGCAATGCAACGATTCCCTGCGCGCCCTGCGCAATACCACCAGCGAAGTGCTCAGGACCGCCTGATTACGGCTCGACCGAGGTCTCGCGCTTGAGCGTGCGCAGCACGAAGGTCGAGCGGCTGTGGCGCAGGCCGGGCAGCTTGTAGAGCTTGTGCCGCAGGAATTCCTCATAGCCCTGCGTGCCGGCCACCGCCACCTTGATCAGGTAGTCGTACTCCCCGGTCAGCAGGTAGGCCTCCATCACCTCGGGCAGTTCCGCCAGGGCCTTGCCGAAGCGGTACAGCATGTCATCGTCGTGCCGCTCCAGCGTGACTTCGATCAGCACGGTGTCGGGCAGGCCCAGCGCCTTCTGGTTCAGCAGCGCGGCGTAGCCTTCGATCACCCCGCTTTCTTCCAGCGCGCGCACGCGGTTCCAGCATGGCGTGGCCGACAGCCCCACCTGCTCCGCCAGACGCGCATTGGACAGGCGGCCGTCGCGCCGCAGTTCGCGCAGGATGCGGCGGTCGGTGTCGTCGAGTTTGGGCGACTGTGCCATCAAACACCATAGGAAAAGAATAATCTTCTTTTCATTCTATCAAAGCACGTCAGTTATCCTGATATTCCCACCAACATGGAGAAAATCAGAAAGCCAATTCTGCGGCACGGCTGGTAAATTTACCTGCATAGATCGACTGCCGGAAACGACACATGCCAGCCACCCGCTCCCTCCCCACCCTGCGCCTGTCGCTGCGACTTGCCCCTGCCGACCTGTTCGGCGCCATGGAATGGGTGCTGGCCAATGCGCGCCGTACCGGACTGGCGCCGCAGCAGCTGAGCTTCGACGCCGCCCCGCAGGCCGTGCTGCATGCCACCCTGACGGCAGATGATGCCGGCCTGCTGTGGCTGTTCCTGCGCCGCCTCGATAACGGCTTCGACGTGGAACTGCTAGTGGCCGACGTGGAGGATCCGGACGACGACACCGTGGCGGAACCGGCGCCGCGCGCCGCCACCCGCCGCGACCGGCCCGCCGAGCTGATGCTGACGGCCTGAATCGATCCGGCCGCCGCTACGCGGCCGGCGCCAGCAGCTCGATGCCGTCGAGCTGCGCTGCGCAGGTATCGCGCACGATGGCGACAAAATCCGCCACGTAGGGCCGCCGCGCCATCGCCGACGGCACGGTCGCGTAGAGTTCGCTCCACAGTCCTTTGGCGCCGATGCGCTTGGCCAATACGTAGTCGTGGTCGACGTAGTTCTTGACGCCCCAGTTGGGCAGCGCCGCCACGCCGCGGCGGCTGGCCACCAGCTGCAGCACGGCCACCGTCAGTTCGGCGGTGCGCCGCTCCAGGTGGATGCCGGCGGGTTCGAGCACCTCGCGGATCAGGTCGATGCGTGACTCGGGCACCGGGTAGGTAATCAGCGTTTCGCCGGCAAGGTCGGCGGCTTCGATGCGGCGCTTGTTGCGCAGCCGGTGTTCGTTGGCAATGACCGCGAGGATCTCGAAGCGGAACAGCGGCGCCACCTCCAGCCCGCGCCGCGCCGCCGGCTGCGATCCGATCACCATGTCGGCGCGGCCGTTGCGCAGCAGCGCGATCGGATCGGCATGGAAGCCCGCGACCAGGTCCACCTCCACTTCGGGCCAGCGCCGGCGGAACTCGTCCATCACCGGCATCAGCCAGTCAAAGCACGTATGGCATTCCAGCACCACGCGCAACTCGCCGCGGGTGTCGCCCTTGAGCCGTTCGATATCGCGGTCGGCCGCGCTGACCGCGGCCAGCACCTCGCGCGCCAGCGCCAGCAGGCGCTCGCCCGCCGGCGTAAAGCGCAGTCCCTGGCGGGTGCGATCGAACAGCGGCAAGCCGTAGTGCGATTCGATCGCCTTGATCTGGTGCGACAGCGCTGACTGGCTGACATGCACCCGCTCGGCCGCGGTGGCCAGCTTGCCGGACTCGGCAATGGCCACCAGCGAACGCAAATGGCGAACTTCGATCATGCGTGGCCCCCGCGTCGCCATCCTTCCGTCTTGATATGAAATGGATTCATATAATGTTTAAAACTTGTCGCTTGATTCATTTTATGGGTAAACCGACACTGTGCGCCAGACCTCTACCGGAGCAACATCGATGGCACGCACCCATATCCTCGGCTTTCCCCGCATCGGCGAGCGCCGTGAACTGAAATTCGCGCAGGAAGCGTTCTGGCGCGGCGAACGCACCGAGGCCGAACTGCGCACGGTGGCTGCCGGACTGCGCCGCCGCCACTGGCAGCTGCAGGCCGAGCGCGGCCTGGACACCGTCGCCACCGGCGACTTTGCCTACTACGACCAGATGCTGAGCCTGACCGCGTTGCTGGGCGCGCTGCCCCGCCGCTTTGGCTTCGACCCGGCGCAACTGACGCTGGCGCAGTATTTCGAATTGGCCCGCGGCAATCGCGAGCAGCCGGCGATGGAAATGACCAAGTGGTTCGACACCAACTACCACTACCTGGTCCCGGAGCTGGACGCCGACACCACCTTCGACGGCGGCCCGCAATGGTTTTTCGAGGAAACCGATGAAGCGCTGGCGCTGGGGCTGCGTGCCCGTCCCGCGCTGATCGGCCCCGTCACCTACCTGTGGCTGTCGAAGAGCCATGTGCCGGGCTTCGACCGGCTGTCGCTGCTGCCGCGGCTGCTGCAGGCATATCGCCGCATCCTCGGCCAGCTCAAGGCCCGCGGCATCGAATGGGTGCAGATCGACGAGCCGGCACTGTGCCTCGACCTGGAACCGGCCTGGCTCGATGCCTTCGACACCGCCTATGCCGCGCTGCAGGAGGGTGGCCCGACGGCGCGCCCGAAGCTGCTGCTGGCGACTTACTTCGACACCGCTGCCGACCATGCGCAGCGCGCTTGCGCGCTGCCGGTCGACGGCTTCCATATCGACCTGGTGCGCGCCCCGGCGCAACTGGCGGCATGGCAGGCCGTGCTGCCCGAGCATGCGGTGCTGTCGCTCGGCGTGATCGACGGCCGCAACATCTGGCGCACCGACCTGCGCCGCGTGCTGGACCTGCTGCGCCCGCTGCACGGCGCGCTGGGCGAGCGCCTGTGGCTGGCGCCGTCGTGCTCGCTGCTGCATGTGCCGGTGTCGCTGGCGCATGAAGCGCGGCTCGATGCCGAGCTGAAGTCCTGGCTCGCCTTCGCCACCGAAAAGCTGGACGAACTGTCGGTGCTGGCGCGCGCGCTGAACCAGGGCGACGGGACCGTCGCCGATGTGCTGGCGGCTTCGGACGCCGCGCAGGCGTCGCGCCGGGCCTCGCGGCGCGTGGTCAATCCGCGCGTGCAGCAGCGCCTGGCTGGCGTGGATGACGCGATGGCGCATCGCACCAGCCCCTTCGCCGAGCGCATCGAGCGCCAGCGCGCGGCGCTTGCGCTGCCGCTGCTGCCGACCACGACCATCGGTTCGTTCCCGCAGACCGCCGCGATCCGCCAGACCCGGGCCGCGTTCAGGCGCGGCGAGATCGGCGCGCTGGAATACCTCGAGCGCATCCGCGCCGAGATCGCACTGGCGGTGCGCAAGCAGGAAGCGCTGGGGCTCGACGTGCTGGTGCATGGCGAGGCCGAGCGCAACGACATGGTCGAATACTTCGGCGAGCAGTTGTGCGGCTATGGCTTTACCGAGAACGGCTGGGTGCAGAGCTACGGCTCGCGCTGCGTCAAGCCGCCGGTGATCTACGGCGACGTGTACCGCCCGGAACCGATGACGGTCGACACCGCCCGCTACGCCCAGTCACTGACCGAGCGGCCGATGAAGGGCATGCTGACCGGCCCCATCACCATGCTGCAGTGGTCCTTCGTGCGCGACGACCAGCCGCGCGCCACGACCGCGCGCCAGCTCGCGCTGGCGATCCGCGACGAGGTCTGCGACCTCGAGCAGGCCGGCATCCGCGTGATCCAGATCGACGAACCGGCGCTGCGCGAAGGGCTGCCGCTGCGCCGCGCCGACTGGGACGCCTACCTGGACTGGGCGGTGACCGCGTTCCGCCTTTCGGCCAGCGGCGTGCGGGACCAGACCCAGATCCATACGCATATGTGCTATGCCGAATTCAACGACATCCTGCCCGCGATCGCGGCGATGGACGCCGACGTGATCACCATCGAGACCTCGCGCTCGGCGATGGAACTGCTGGAAGGCTTTGGCGACTTTGACTATCCCAACGAGATCGGCCCGGGCGTCTATGACATCCACTCGCCGCGCGTGCCGTCGGTGCAGGCGATGGAGCGGCTGCTGGACCGCGCCTGCCAGGTGGTGCCGCCGCAGCGGCTGTGGGTCAACCCGGACTGCGGGCTGAAGACGCGCGGCTGGGAGGAAACCGAAGCGGCGCTGGCCAACATGGTCAGCGCGGCCCGCGCGCTGCGCCAGCGCCTGTCGGCCCCGGAAATCGCGGCGTGGAAGCGCGTCGAGCGCACTGCCGCGGCCGGCGCCGCCCCCGCGCCGCACGCGGCCGGCGCCTGCACCGCGTGCGCCACGCACGCGCACTGACCAGCCGGCCTCAGGCAAAACACCGCGGCGTAAACAAAGCAGGCCGCATGCCCGTCGGGGCATGCGGCCTGTTTGCCTGCGGGCGTCCGGCGGATCAGTTCACGCGCATCACCGCCGGCGGCATCCAGCTGCCGTCCAGCAGCGCCTGTTCCGGCCAGTACGCGCGCAGCATCATGTTCAGGCCATCGGGCGGCGCCGGCAGCCAGTTGGCAGCCTTGGCGCCGGCCGGGCGCTCATGCTGGATGTAGATGTCGAGCGAGCCGTCGCGGTTGTAGCGCAGGCGGTCGCGGCTGCCGATGGCGTAGCGCCGGATCGGGTTCGGGACAAAGGCCTGGCGCTCGTTGTACAGCGTCAGCGACCAGAACGCGCGCGCCGGCGGCAGCTGGTCCTTGTCGAAGTGCAGCACGTAGCGTGCCCCGCCCTGCAGCGGCTTGCCGTTGGCATCGGTGCGGGTGGAGGCGTAGATCGCATCCTCCGGCAGGTTGGCGCCCAGGCCCACCCATGCCGTGACCGCGCGGCGGCCATAGCTGGTGCCGTAGGTGCCCAGGTCGCGATGCATGACCCAGCCATTGCCGGCATCGGCGTTGCCCTTGCGCGCCGCCTGCTCGATCGACGCCAGCGCGGCCGTGGCCCCTTCCTGCACGGCCCGCGCGGTGGACGGCTCCATCACCGTGGTCTTGAACGGCACGCCCGGGCGAATGCCCATGCGGTGCATTTTCTCGACCATGGCGCTGTCGGCCGGTGCCGGCGGATTGGCCGGCAGCAGCGCGGCAAACCGCGTGAAGAACGCCTGCGCGTCCATGGCCGCGACCTGCTCGACCGGGGCGCTGTTGGGGTCCAGCCCGGGCCGCGCCGCGGCCTTGTCCGGCACGCGGCGGCCGCCACCCCAGGCCGACAGCGGCGTCAGCCGGTACTGGTCCTGCAGCCGGTGCACCAGCGGCAGGTCCTGCGTGCCGTTGGCCTGCGTGCGGCCGATCAGCCAGACCATCGACGTGGGCGAGCGGATCTCCTGCACGCCCTTGGGCAGCGTGCCGCGCCAGTCCGGACCGGTGATGGCGAAATTGCCGCGGCGGGTGCCGGTGGTGCGCTTGCCCGGTGCGGCGAACACATTGGTCCAGGCGTCCATCAGCGGCATCAGGTAATAGCGCCCGCGCGTATCGGGCACGGACAGGATCACCGGCTCGCGCGACAGGTCCAGCCACGCCGACGAGTACAGCGTGTCGGCGTTGGGGCTGACCACATCGGTGAAGGTGGCGTCCGGGAAGGTGCGCTTGTGGCTGAAGGTGTTGGCGGGCGTGCGCAGCGTCATCAGCTCGCGCGTCACGTCCATCAGCACCATCGGATAGGCAAAGGTGAAGACTTCGGCGGACAAGGCCTTCATGGCCTGGTCGGAAGGCGGCTGCTCGGCGGCCGCCGGGTTGCCGGCATAGTCAGGCCCGGTGGCGCAGCCGGACAGCATGACGGCGAGCGTGACCGCGCCCGCCAATTGACGAAAGATAGGCTTCATGACCCCGATTCCCAAAGTTCTTGCGTGTTCTCCGGGCATTTCGGCTATGACTGCCGGCATGTCGTCCCGGAGGCGCATCTGTCCGTCGCATCTTGTCCGCGTGCTACGACCCTGTCAATTACTCGAATGCGGGGATCCGAGACCGGGCGCACCGACGGCAGGACACTACGGCGAAGGGGTGCATGATAAGCCACGCGGCCGGGCTGCGGAAAGGCCCGGCATGGCTGCGGTCAGCGGCTCAGTGGCTCAGCGCGCCAGGAAATCGACCACGACCTTGCTGAAGGCCTGTGCCTGCTCCAGGTTGGAGATATGCGCGGCTTCCAGCTCGACGTAGTGCGCGCCGGGAATCGTCTGCGCCAGGTGCACGCCATCGCGCGGCGGCGTGGGCAGGTCGCCCGAGCCGGCGATCACCAGCGTGGGCGTGGCAATGCCGGCGATCGCGGCGCGCAGGTCGGCGTCGCGCACCGCCAGGCAGTTGGCGGCATAGCCGGCGGCCGGGCTGGCGCCGAGCATGGCGCGCAGCGACGCCACCAGTTCCGGATGCGCGGCGGCGTAGGCCGGAGTCAGCCATTTGTCGACCACGGCGGCGGCGATCGACGCCACGCCGTCGCGTTCGACCGCCGCGGCGCGGTTGGTCCAGTTTTCGGGCGGGCCGATATACGCCGCGGTATTGCACAGCACCAGCTTGAGCAGCCGCGGCGCATGGTTCAGCGCCAGCCACATGCCGGTGATGCCGCCCATCGACAGGCCGCAGAAGCTGGCCTGCCCGATGCCAAGCTGGTCGAGCAGCCCGATCACATCGCCGCCCAGCTGCGCGATGCTGTAGGGACCGGGCGGCACCGACGACTGCCCATGCCCGCGCGTGTCATAGCGCAGCACGCGGAAATGCTGGCTGAAGGCATCCACCTGCGGTGCCCACATGTCCAGGCTGGTGCCGAGCGAATTGGACAGCACCAGCACCGGCAGGTGCTCGGCGCCATCGAGGCGGTAGTGCAAACGAACGTCGGGAAGATCGGCGAAGGGCATGGTATCGGTCAGTCAGGGATCGCGGGCGGTATTGCGGATCGGTCCGGCTCAGTTCTGCGCGATGGCGGAACCGTGCTGGGCCAGCGGCGTGACCTTGATCTCCATGTACGGGTACAGCGGCAGCGCGGTCAGCAAGGTGTGCAGTTCATCGTTGTCGCTGACGTCAAAGATGCTGACGTTGGCGTACTGGCCCACCACGCGCCACAGGTGGCGCCACTTGCCTTCGCGCTGCAGGCGCTGCGACATGGCCTTTTCATCGGCCTTGAGCTGCTCGACGAATTGCGGGTCGAGCGATGCGGGAATCCTGACGGTCATTTCGGCCATGAACAGCATGGGGTCTCCTGGATTGGGTGGCGATGGGGCGGCGTGCGCGGCCCGGCTTACAGACGCGGTTTACAGACGGCAAGTGCCGTCGAGATAGGCCTTGCGCCAGCGCACGATGCGCACCTCGGCAAACAGGCCCGCCGCGGCGAACGGGTCGGCGTCGATAAAGCGCTGCGCGGCCTCGCGGCTGTCGACATCGACGATATAGACGCCGCCGCCGGCGTCGGAGCCGTCATCGTTGAGCTTGGCGCCGCAGGCCAGCAGCAGCGCCTTGTTGGCGTCGAGGTAGTCCAGATGGCTGGCGCGGGTGGCCTGGCGCACGTGCTGGTGGTCGGGCTTGTCGACGGTTTCGATCAGGTACGGCATGCGTTTCTCCTGTCAGCCTTGCGGCCGGGCATCAAAGTCAGGCAATCTGCGCGCCCCACATCAGCATCGCAGCGATATAGATCAGGCCTACCCAGAACATCATGATCACGGTGTAGCCCATCACGTCCTTCAGGTTCAGCTTCGACAGCGCGAGCGCGGGCAGGATCCAGAACGGCTGCACCAGGTCGTTCCAGGCGTTGCCGAGCATCACCGACATCGAGGTCTGGCTGACCGAGCTGTTGATGGCCTTGGCCGCGTCGACCATGAACGGACCCTGGATCACCCAGTGGCCGCCGCCGGACGGCGCGAAGAAGTTGATCACGAAGGAACTGACCAGGCCCCAGAACGGCAGCGTCTGCGGCGTGGCGATATCGACGAACACGCGCGAGATGGTATCCACCAGCCCAGAGCCGGCCATGATCGCCATGATGCCCGCATAGAACGGGTATTGCAGGATGATGCCGGAAATGGTCTTGATGCCTTCGTTGAGCTTGGCCACGTAGTTGACCGGCGTGCCCAGCAGCAGCACCCCGCCGAACAGGATCAGGAAGTTGATCAGGTTCAGGTCGAGCGAGCCGCCCTGGGTGAAGTAGATGACGGCATAGGCCATGCCGCAGAGACCGATCGCCAGGCTCAGGATGCGGCTGTTGTTCAGGCGCCCGGCCAGCGTGTTCTCGCCGCCGATGCTGTGTCCCGGGCCAGCGTCGGCCCGGGCCGGTTCCTGCTCGCGGCGGATCTCGACCACTTCGGCCGGATGGCGCGGGTGCAGCCAGGCATTGAGCAGCGGCAGCGTGACGATCACCGCCAGGCTGGTCAGCAGCATCGGCGTCGAGAAGATGGTCTCGGACAGCGGGATCACCCCCATCGCCTTTTCCATCGGATGCCCCGGGGTCGAGATCAGCACCGGGATGCTGGCCGACAGGCCCAGCCCGTAGAGGGTGAAGCCGCTGTAGGCCGAAGCGATGATCAGCGGGTAATGCACGCCGCGGACCTTCAGCGCCAGCTTCTTCGCGATGATGCCGCCGATGACCAGCCCGAAGCCCCAGTTCAGGTAGCTGCCGATGCCGCCCACCAGCGTGGCGACGATGATGGCCGTGCGCGGCGTATGCACGGCGCCGACGATGCGGTCGAGCATGCGGTCGGTCAGCGGCGCGGTGGCCAGCACGTAGCCCATCGCCAGGATCACGGCCATCTGCGTGGTGAAGGCCAGCAGGTTCCAGAAGCCCTTGCCCCAGCTGGCGATCACCGCCGGGGCCGCCTGCCCCTGCACCAGCACCGCCAGTGCCATGGTCAGCAGCGTCAGGCCGATGGCAAACACAAAGGGATCCGGCAGGTACCGGCGCATGAGTTCGGTGAAGAACCCGGCGATCTTGTTCATGACTTCCTTGTCTCCAGAGTCGGCGAAAGTTACGCCATTAGAACTACAGTTCTATATGCGAACTTCACGAAGGCGCGTGGCTATGCTAATGGCCGTTCGACCGGTAGGTCAAGGAAATGGGAAGTCGCGATTACCGCTATTTGGCGCAATAGTTACGCGCTTGCGCCCTCGGTATTTTCGGTGAAGCGACGGCGCAGCTCAGTACCGCATCTGCACATCGTCGACCTTGCCGGTACGCGCGTTGTAAAGGCAGGCGTAGTGGAAGCCGATCGCGGACGAGCTGTCGTCCGGCTCGAACACGCCTTCGCCGTTGACCGAGGTCTGCGCGTTGGGGCGCTGGTAGTACTGCTCGCGGTCGGCCATCAGCATGACGCTGCCGGGTTGCGGATAACGGCGCTGGAGCGCTTCGGCCACCGCCGGCTCGCAGGCCGCGGATGCCGCCCGGGACATGGCCTGGGGATCGACGGTGATGCGGGTGCTGGGCGGCGGCACCGGGCGCGGCGCCCGCTGCGGCGGCGTCTCGCAGGCCGCCACCAGGCACGCAACCGTCAGGCACAGGTAAGAAGCTCGGATCACGCGGACCTCCTCCGATGGGAGCGCCGGCGGTGGCGCTCCGGAAAGTGAAGCGGAGCTATCAGGTTACTGCCTGTGGCCGGAAAAGCCAAAGCCCGCCCGCGCCTGCCGCCGGGCCGGACCGGCGTGGCCGCGGCCGCGGCGCCTGGAGTCAGCGGACTTTCGAATCCGCGAACGCGGCTAAACTAGCGCACGCGGCCGTGCCCTGCCTTCCCCTGTCTTGCCCCCGCCCGCGCCGCGCGTACAACCCACGATGCCGACACAATGACAACCACAGAGACAAGCGGCAACCGCCCCGCCAATCCCACGCCGCTGCTGCGCACGGCCGCCAGCCTGCTGGTGGTGCGCGATGCGCCCGCCGGCATGGAGGTGCTGCTGGTGCGCCGCGTCGAACGCGCCAACGACCGCAGCAGCGGCGCCTATGTTTTTCCCGGCGGCACCCTCGATGCGCAAGACCGGCACCTGCACGCGCACGCGCACGGCCTCGATGACGTGCTCGCCAGCGAGCGCCTGGGCCTGCCGGCCAGCGGGCTGGACTTCTACCTCGCCGCGGTGCGCGAATGCTTCGAAGAGGCCGGCCTGCTGTTCGCCTGCGACCATCAAGGGCGCCTGCGCGCGCCGCACGAGCTGGACGCCGCCCAGCAGGCGCTGCTGCGCGAGGCCGTGCAACGCGGCGGTCCCGGGCTGGCCCACGCCTGCGAGCAGCTGGGCCTGCGCCTGGCGGCGGACCGCCTGGCCTATCACAGCTACTGGCTGACGCCGCCCGGCCTGCCCAAGCGTTTCGATACCCGCTTCTTCGTCGCCATCGCTCCGGAGGGCCAGCTGGCCGTACCCGACGGCACCGAGATCGTCGAGCACCGCTGGGTGCGCCCGGCCGAGGCCGCCGACCCGGCCAGCGGCCTGCCGATGATGCATGTCACGCGCCGCACGCTGGGCTCGATCGCGCAGTTCGAGACCGCCGCGGCCTGCTTTGCGTATTTCTCGCAGCTGCGCGGCATCGCCTGCATCATGCCGCGGCTGGCCACCGGCGCGGCGGGAGTGCGTCCGGTGATGCCAAACGAGCCCTGCTACGCCGAGATCGGCCGCATCGATCCCGACGGCAAGGTGCACGGCCGCTACGAACTGGCACCCGGCGTGCCGGTGCAGTTGTCGCCGCGGGTATGGCGGGTCACGGCCAACAACGGCAGCGTGATGACTGGCCCGGGCACCAACACTTACCTGGTCGGCGGCGGCGCGCGCAATGAATGGGCCGTGATCGATCCGGGCCCCGACGATGGCGAACATGTGCGCGCCATCCTGGAAGCGGCGCCCGGCCGGATCCGCTGGATCCTCGCCACGCATACGCACCTGGACCATTCGCCCGCGGCGGCGGCATTGCAGGCCGCCACCGGCGCCACCGTGCTGGGACGCGCCGCACCCGCCGGCCCCTGGCAGGACGCCACCTTCACACCGCAGCGCGAACTGCAGCACGGCGAGCGCCTGGCCTTGTCCGACGCTTGCACCCTGCGCGTCTGCCACACTCCCGGCCATGCGTCCAACCACCTCTGCTACCTGCTCGAGGAAGAAAAGACGCTCTTCACCGGCGACCACGTGATGCAGGGATCGACGGTGGTGATCGGCCCGCCCGATGGCGACATGCGCGCCTACCTCGACTCGCTCGCGGCGCTGCAGGACGAAGACCTGGAGTGGCTGGCGCCGGGACACGGCTTCCTGATCGCGCGCCCGCAGGACGCCATCCGCATCCTGGTGCGGCACCGCCTGCAGCGCGAGGCCAAGGTCGCCGGCGCGCTGCGCGAACTCGGCCCGGCCGCGCTCGGCGAACTGGTGCTGCGGGTCTATGACGATGTGCCGCCGCGCATGCACCCGGTGGCGCAACGCTCGCTGCTGGCGCACCTGATCAAGCTGCGCGACGAAGGCAAGGCGCGGGAGGCGGATGGCGTCTGGTCGGAAGCCGCCGGGTGAGGCTGTCAGCGGCCGTTGAAGATTTTTCGGCGGGGGGCTTGCGCAAATCAATAATTGCGATACAATTGCGCCTCTCGTGTGCGGCTGTAGCTCAGTTGGATAGAGTACTTGGCTACGAACCAAGGGGTCGTGGGTTCGAATCCTGCCAGCCGCGCCACCTATGCAGAAAGAAAAAGGGCTTCCGGAAACGGAAGCCCTTTTTTGTTGCCGCGCGCCTTGCGCGCGACTGCCCCCACCACCCTTACCACCGATAGCGCGCACCGACAGTGCCGCTCGGGTTGCGCCCCGCCCTGACCTTGAACCACAGCTTCACGCCGGTCTTGGTATTGCCATGCGCGCCGATATTGAACGAGAACAGTCCGCGCAGCAGGTCGGCATCGATCTTGGTGCCGTTGATATTGATGACCTGCTTGCGGCTCTCCTGCCACCAGTCAGCCTCGACGAACGGATAGATGCCGGCCAGCCGCGTCGGCTGCGCGCCGTACAGGCGCACGCCGATGCCGGTGGCGCTGGCATCGCCGGGCATCGGCTGCGACAACTTGTTCGGGTCGGCGCTCATGCCGGGCTGGTAGGCGAGTTGCAACCGCGGCTGGATGGTCAGCCCGCCGGCACGCGGCACCACGGCATCGACCGCCAGCGCCATGGTGCGTACGCGATTGTCGGCAAAGCCGCTGGCGGTGGTGATGTCATCGAGATGCAGCGACAACCGGCGCGCACGCTCGGGCATGGCCGCTGTCTCGCGGTCGACGGCGGCGAGACCCGGGGCATCGTCATCGGGCCCGGCGCCGCTCGCGCGCGGCAATGCGGAAGAAGATCGGGATGAAGATGGCGGCGACACGGCCGCGTATTCGACCACCACCGGCTCCAGCGGCTGGACCATCCAGCCGCTCGCTTCGGAGGCGTCGGCCAGCGGCCCGGAAACCTGCGCCGGCTCCGCCGGACCGGCTTGCGCCAGGCTTGCCTGCAGCGGTGGATCAGAGCCGGAAGCGCCGTGGAAATCCGGCAAGGCTTCATCTGCGTGGGCCAGCGCACACATCAGCATGGCCAGCATGGCGCAGTAATGCAGGTGATGGCGGACGATGCCGGGATGCGCGGCACAGCCGTGCCATCCGGGGCTCGTCCCCGCCTCCCTCTCTCTCGATGATGACAAGACCACAGTCATGGCAACCACCTTCGGGACGTTATAAATGCCTGCCCGATGAGCTTGAGCATAGGTCAAATGCCCCGCCAGCGTTAGCCGCGAATGTTCGGCCGCGCGCGCCCGCGAAAGCCTGCCGGACAGCGGCCGGCGCCGCTGTCGCCGGCGCGAATCGCGGACGATTTGGACAGCTGCCGCGGCCTTTTCGTCAATAATGTCGGGATTGACAGAATTTTCACGCATGGCCCGGCCACTGGCAGCCGGGTGGAGACAGCATGGCCCTGCGGCAACGCGCCCGACAGCTTGATCCCGGCAACGGCAGTGCGCCGAGCGCCGGCAACGGACCGCGCCGCAGCCTGCAGCGCAAGCTGGCAGTGGCGACCACGGTGGGCGGCCTGTGCACGGTGGTGCTGGCGGCACTGGTGATCGCCGCCTCGTACGGCGACTTCGCCGCGGCCCGGCAAAACCTGTACGACATCTCGGCGTACCGCGACGTGCTGGACGCCGCCAACACGCTGTCCGCCGAACGCGGCCCGGCCAACAGCGTGCTGGGCGAACCGCCCTCGCCCCACAGCGCGGCGCGCGCGCGCCTGCAGGTGTTCCGCGCCCGCAGCGACGCCGCGCTGGCGCGCCTGTCCGCGCCGCCGCCGGCCCCCTTCGGCCTGCACAGCCACCACCTGCCGCCGCTGATGGTCGAACGCGTGCGCGAGCGCCTGGTGCGGGCGCGCACCGAGATCGACGAACTTGCCGCGCGCGCGCCGCAGCAGCGCGACATGGACGAGATCCGCCACGCCATCGAAAGCATGTTCGAGGTCGTCGACGCACTGCAGCCCGCCATCGCCTGGCAGGTACGCGAGCTTTCCGTTTGCGATGACGGCCTGGCCGCGCCCGCGCTGACCGGCAAGATGCTGGGCGACCTGCGCGAGTACGCGGGACGCATGGCATCGCAGATCATGGCGCCGGTGGCGGCGCGCCAGCCGATGCCGGTGCAGAGCCTGGTCGACGCGACGCGCTCGCGCGGACGGCTGCTGGAGCTGTGGCAGCTGGCCGGGCCGGCTTACAACATGTTCGGCGCCGCGCCGGCGCTGGAGCAGGCCTATGCCGACGCCGGCCACCAGTTCTTCGGCCGCGGCGTGGCCATGGTCGACAGCCTGGTCACGCAGGGGCGCATCTCGGGCAACTACTCGATGACGCCCACCGAACTGACCAGCCGCTACGTGCCCACGCTGGAGCCGCTGGAGCGGCTGCGCAGCGTGTTCCTGGACGAGGTGGTGGCGCATTTCACCGGCACGCGCGAGCGCGCGTTGCGCCGGCTCGCGGCCGCGTGCGGCACCTCGGCGCTGATCCTCGCGGTGCTGGGCTACATGCTGGTGTTCGCGCGGCGCTCGGTGTTCCTGCCGCTGCTGCGCGCGCGGGCGGAGGTGATCGCGCTGGCCGAGGACCGCGGCCAGCCGCACCAAACCCCGAGATCCGAGACAGCCATGCAGGCCAGGCGCATGGGCCAGGCCGCGGAGATGCGGCGCCTGTTCGATGCCATCGACATCCTGCGCCGCAAGCTGCGCGAGCGCGCCGCGCTGACCGCGCAACTGGAGCAGCAGGCCCGCACCGACAGCCTCACCGGCCTGCTGAACCGGCGCGCGCTGGAACTGGTGGCGGCCCGGTACGGCGCGCACGAGACCGCCAGCCTGGTGCTGGTCGACGTCGACCGCTTCAAGCAGATCAATGACCGCCACGGCCATGCGGCCGGCGACCAGGTGTTGCGCAACATCGCCGCGCAGATGCGCGCGCTGGTGCCGGCCGAGGGGGTGCTGGCCCGCTTCGGCGGCGAGGAATTTGCGCTGTGGCTGCCGCACGGCCGGCCCGGCGAGGCCGCGGCGCTGGCCGAAACGCTGCGCGCGGCCATCGCCTCGCGGCCGGTCTACCTGTCCGGCACCACGCAGCTTGGCGTGACCGCCAGCTTCGGCGTGGCCGTCGGCCATGGCGGCGCGAGCCACTGGCAGCGCCTGTTCGGCGCGGCCGACGCGGCCATGTACCGCGCCAAGGCGGAGGGCCGCAACTGCGTGCGCGAGGCGCAGGACCTCGACGGGATGCCGGCACGCTGAACCACTGGACCAGGCGATGTCCGAAAGCCGCGGACGAAAAAAAAGCCCGCTCGCGCGGACGTGGTTGCCATGGAGCATGGCCTGAAACGAAGAAAGGCTCGCTTGCGCGAGCCTTTCCGAATTTTGGTGCCCAGAAGAGGACTCGAACCTCCACAGTGTTGCCACCGCTAGGACCTGAACCTAGTGCGTCTACCAATTCCGCCATCTGGGCTTCGTATTGCTGCTGCGATGCGGCTGCATTGCTGCTGCGATGCGAAGAACGAAATTATGCCGAGTGCCGTGGGTACTGTCAACACCCGCCTGCAAAAAATTTTGTGCGCGCTATGCCGCACCCCCGTCGCGCCGGAAATCCACCTGCGCCGGCCGTCCCGGCAGCGCCAGCGCCGCGGTCGCCGCCGGCATGGTGGCGATGGTCTTGCCGGCGCGCAGCACGCGCAGCCGCGTGGCGCGCAGCCGGATCGCCTCGACCGGGTCGCGCGCCTGCAGCAGCACCAGGTCGGCCCGGCAGCCCGGCGCCAGGCCATAGCCTTCCAGCCCCAGGATGCGCGCCGGCGCGGCGGTGACCGCGTCGAAGCAGGCGCGCATCGCTTCCTGCCCGGTCATCTGGGCCACGTGCAGGCCCATGTGCGCCACTTCCAGCATGTCGCCGGAGCCCAGCCCATACCAAGGATCCATCACGCAATCGTGGCCGAAGGCTACCGGCACGCCGGCCGCCATCAGCTCGGGCACGCGCGTCATGCCGCGGCGCCGCGGATAGGTGTCGTGCCGCCCCTGCAGCGTGATGTTGATCAGCGGATTGGCGATCGCCGCCACGCCGGCCTCGCGCATCAGCGGGATCAGCTTGGACACGTAGTAGTTGTCCATCGAATGCATCGAAGTCAGGTGCGATCCCGCCACCCTGCCCTGCAGGCCCAGCCGCACGGTTTCGCTGGCAAGGGTCTCGATATGGCGCGACAGCGGATCGTCGCTTTCGTCGCAATGCATGTCGACGCGCAGGCCGCGTTCGGCCGCCAGCTCGCACAGCAGCCGCACTGACTCCGCCCCCTGCGCCATGGTGCGCTCGAAATGCGGAATGCCGCCGACCACGTCGACCCCCAGCTCCAGCGCGCGCTTCAGGTTGGCGAGCGCGCCGGGCGCGCGCAGCACGCCGTCCTGCGGGAACGCCACCAGCTGCAGGTCCAGGTAGGGCCGCACGCGTTCGCGCACATGCAGCAGCGCCTCCACCGCCAGCAGGCGCGGATCGCACACATCCACATGCGAGCGGATCGCCAGCAGCCCGCGCGCCACGGCCCAGTCGCAATAGGCAAGCGCGCGCTCGACGATGGCCTCCTGCGTCAGCAACGGCTTCAGTTCGCCCCACAGCGCAATGCCTTCCAGCAGCGTGCCCGACTGGTTTACGCGCGGCAGCCCGTACGACAGCGTCGAGTCCATATGGAAGTGCGCATCGACGAACGGCGGCGTTACCAGCTGGCCGGCGGCATCGATCTCTTCGCCCGCGCGCGCGGCCAGGGCCGGCCCGACTGCGGCGATGCGCCCGTCGGCGATGCCGATATCGATGCCGGTGCGCCCGTCGGGCAGGTTGCAATGCCGCAGGATCAGGTCGAGCATGGGTCGTGTCGTGGTATCCGGTATGGGTGAATTCAGGCCGGCGGCAGCGGCGCCAGGCCGCAGCCGCGCAGCAGCATCACCACCACGTGCTCGGTGGCGTGCGCATAGTCCTGCGGCTGCAGCCGGCTGATACCCAGCACCGCGCAGACCTGCGATTCAAAGTCCGCGTAGGTCTGGGTGGCGGCCCAGATGGTGAAGAACAGGTGCTGCGGATCGACCGGCGCCATCTGGCCGCGGTCGATCCACTGCTGCACCACCGCGGCCTTGCGCGACACCAGCTCGCGCAAGGCGTGGCGCAGCACCTCGCCGATCTCGGGCGCGCCGTGCAGCAGCTCGTTGGCGAACACCCGCGACGCATCCGGATGGCTGGCCGACAGCCGCATCTTGGCGCGGATGTACTGCTCCAGCGCCACCTGCGGCGGCAGCTCGGCGCGGATCACGTCGGCTTCCGACAGCCACAGCTGCAGCGTGTGCGCCAGCACCGCGCGGTACAGCGCCTGCTTGGTGCGGAAGTAGTAATGCAGGTTCGACTTGGGCACCCCCGCGCGCATGGCGATCTCCGCCATGGTGGCGCCGGCAAACCCGGCGCGCGCAAACACATGCTCGGCCGCGCGCAGGATCATGGCCTGGTTCTCCTGCCGGATGCGGCCGCCCGCCACCGCGCGCGCGGGCGGCGCGCGCGGCGTCGGCGCAAGGCCGGCGCGCGAGTCCATCAGCGCGTGCCGTACAGGCGGTCGCCGGCGTCGCCCAGGCCGGGCACGATATAGCCGTGCTCGTTGAGGGTGTCGTCGATGGCCGCGGTAACGATGCCGACGTCCGGATGCGCGGTGCGCAGCGCGCGCAGGCCGGGGCGCGAGGCGATCATGCACACATACTTCATGGTCGTGACGCCGGCCTCCTTCAGCCGGTTCAGTGCCGCGATGGCCGAATTGCCGGTGGCCAGCATCGGGTCGACCACGATCACCATGCGCTCCTGGATGTCCTCGGGCATCTTGAAGTAATACTCGATCGGCTCCAGCGTCTCGGGATCGCGGTACAGGCCGATATGGCCGACGCGCGCCGCCGGCAGCAGGTCGAGCATGCCATCGATAAAGCCGTTGCCCGCGCGCAGGATCGACACCAGGCACAGCTTCTTGCCGGACAGCACGCGCGACTGCGTGGCCGCGATCGGCGTGCGGATCGCGATGGTTTCCATCGCCAGGTCGCGCGTGGCCTCGTAGGTCAGCAGCTGGCTGATCTCGCGCACCAGGCGGCGGAAGTTGTCGGTGGTGGTCTCCTCGCTGCGCACCAGCGTGACCTTGTGCTGCACCAGCGGATGGTCGACCACCATCACGCCGGACAGGCTGGCAAGGTCGGCGGGACCCGGCACGCCGGGCTCGACTGCGGGAACAGCGGTCATGTCGTTCATGGTGACGCTCCTGAAGCCACGTTGCACAAGCCTTGCCTGCCTGCGACGCCGCCCGCGGCGCGGGCGGCGCGTTCAGAACACCGTGCCGTCGCTGGTGATGGCAAACGGCGGCGCGCCGCCCGGCCGGCGCTTGGCGGCAATGCGCCGTCCTGCCGCCCAGGTGCCGCCTTCCAGCACGCGCGCCAGCGGGAACTGCGCTTCCTCTAGCCCCAGCGCCTGGCGCACGCAATCTGCCACAAGGTCCAGGCCGCTGACGGTCAGCGCGCGCCATTCGACGATGACGGGCTCATCCACCGCATGCGGTTCGGCGGCAAAGCCGGGATCGCGCGGCACCATCAGCTCGAAGTCGTACAGCAGGCCGCCGTTGCGGTACTCGGGCAGGCCGGTCAGCGCATCGAGGCCGGTCACGGTCAGGCCGGCGTCCTCGAGCGGCTCCAGCAGCGAATAGGTCAGCCACTGGGTCAGCTTGTGGAACGGCACCAGCCCGCCCGGCGCGGCCGGATGGCGCCAGCAATCGCCCAGCGACACGCCCTCGACCACGATGCGCCCCGGCCACACCGGCCCGAGGCCCACCAGCAAGGTGCGCAGCAGGAAGCCGGCATCGAGCTGGCCGCCCACGGCGTGCGCCTTCAGGTAGTCATAGAGGTTGCCCAGCCGCGCCGGCCGGCCGAACAGCGCCGGGGTCGCGTCCATCACCTCGCCCAGCCGGCGCAGCAGCCCGGCGCGGCCTTCCAGGCCCACCAGCGGGTTGTGCTGCGCGACCTGGAAGGCATGGGCAATGCTGTCGGCGTCGATGCGCTGCAGGCGCTCGGCATCGGCGCGCAGGGGATCGCCCGGCGCCGCGGAGAAGCCGCCGCGCGCGAACAGGTCGAAGCTGGCCGCGCCCAGACCTTCCGAACGCGTCAGCACCAGGTCGCTGGCCGGATCGCGGTAGCGCCATTCCGGCCCGGCGCCGGCATCCAGCAGCACGCTGGGGATCACCAGGTCGATGCCGATGCGGGCGCGCTCCTCGCGGTGCTCGGGACCACTCAGCGCGGCGCGCTCGCACAGCACCTGCCAGCGGTCCGTGCGCTGGTCGCCCGCGCCGCTTTCAAAATGACGCCAGCGGCTGTGATACGGCACCTGCAGGTCCGGATAGCGCTGGCGGATGGTGCTGGCGACGTAATCGGCAATTGCATGCACGCGGTCCGGGTGCCAGGTGAAGCGTTCGGAAGCGCCGCTGGCGACGTGCTCGGTGACCGCCGCGCAATGGGTGCGCACCGCCTCGGCGCACAGCAGCGCCGAAGCGGGATGCCCTTCGGGCACCGGGCTCAGCCAGCCGTTGCCATGGCGCTCGTTGCCGGCGCTGTCCTCGGGATACCTCGTCATTCGTTCAACCCCCTGCCCTTTGCCAGGGCCAGTTCGTTCGCATCCGGCGGCGTGTAGTGCGTGAAGTAGCCGGCGGCCACCTTGGCGTCGATCTCGACACGGGCGTCGGCGGGGATCAGCGCCTCGGGGATCGCCACCTGCTCGACCACCTCGATGCCCTGCGCCACCAGCGCCCCATGCTTCATGTTGCTCATCGACGCCCAGCGGTCGATGCGGCGGATGCCCAGCCAATGGAACACATCCGGCATCAGCTCCTGGAAACGCATGTCCTGCACGCCCGCCACGCATTCGGTACGGGCAAAATAAGTCTCGGCGCGGTCGCCGCCAACCTGGCGCTTGCGGGCGTTGTAGACCAGGAACTTGGTCACCTCGCCCAGCGCGCGGCCCTCCTTGCGGTTGTAGACCACCAGCCCGACACCGCCCTGCTGCGCCATTTCGATGCACACCTCGATGCCGTGTGCCAGGTACGGCCGGCAGGTACAGATGTCTGACCCGAACACATCCGATCCGTTGCATTCATCGTGCACGCGGCAGGCCACGCGGGTCTCGGGCTGGCCCAGCTGGCTGACATCGCCGAAGAAATACAGCGTCATGCCGCCGATCGGCGGCAAGAAAACCTTCAGGTCCGGCCGCGTCACCAGTTCCGGGAACATGCCGCCGGTCTGTTCGAACAGGCTGCGGCGCAGCACGCTTTCCTTGATGCCGAACCGGACCGCCATGCCGGGCAGGTACCACACCGGGTCGACCGCCGCCTTGGTCACGCGCACGTCGCCATTGGCATGCAACAGGTTGCCGTCGGGCTTGAGCCGGCCCGCGGCAATGGCCGAAACCAGCTCCGGCATGTTGATGTGCGCGCGCGTCACCGCGATGGTCGGGCGGATGTCGACGCCGGCGGCAATGCGGTCGGCAAAGACGGTGGAGACCAGGTGGCCCCAGGGGTCGAGCGAGACGATCTTGCCCGGCTCGCCCCACTGCGGATGCGGGCCGATGGCCTCGGCGGGCGCGGTGTCGGTCAGGTCGGGGCGATGGTCGCGCTGCAGCGTGCCGGAGGCGACCGCCAGCGCGCGGTAGATGGCGTAGGCGCCGGCGTGGGTGCCGATCACATTGCGCTGCGCCGGATTGCCCAGGCTGGCAATCACCGGCCCGCGCTCCGCCGCCGTGGGTGCGCCCCAGTGGATGGGTTCGGCCGGCTTGTCGCGGCGCGCGTGCGAAGTCAGGACGATATGGTCGGACATGACACCCTCGGTTCCCGATGGAATCCTGACCAATCGGTCAGGTTTACGATTCCATACTAGGCAACCTTTGTGCCATCGCCCAATGCCCGTTTACGCCAGTGTGGCGTTCATGTGTGTGGCGCCCAACGCAAGTCCGCGGCAGCGCTATGCACGCCCGGCGTGCCGACGGCACCACGCCCGCGGCACCCATGCACCACGCGGATGCCGAGCACGACCACGCAACGCAAGCGCGCCCCGGGTAGTGCCGCGCGGCGATGCGTGCAAGGGTTACATGGTCGGGCGGCTCGCCGAGCCCGGGCCCGAGTCGCCTGCCGCGTCACGGCGGCCGCCCAGCATCGCCCGCAGTGCCGCGAACGGCTGCGCACTTTCGACGAAGCGGTAGAACACGGCGCCCGCCACATTGCTCAGGGCCCACGCCGCCACCATGCCGAGCGCGTTCAGCACCGGCTGCCCCGGTGCCAGGTGCGACACCAGCGCATTGACCACCAGGCACACCGGGAAATGCACCAGGAACACGGAATAGGAAATCCGTCCGAAGTAGCCCACCACGCGCGCCCGTGGCCAGCGTTCCAGCCATTCGCCGCGCCGCGCCAGCGCCAGCACCAGCGCGGTGGCCAGCGCCACGGCAATCCGCAGCCGGAAATCCAGCACCAGCGCGCCCAGCGCCACCGCGCCGATCAGCGCCAGCGGCAGCAGCGGCCGGCCGGGCGCCGACGCCCAGTAGGCCAGCGTGCCCATGCCATAGGCGCCGAAGAAGTACACCGCCCAGATATCCCAAGCGGCATCGCGGTTGAACCAGAACAGCGACGCCACGGCCGCAAGCGCCACCAGCCCGATGCTGGCCGCCACGCCCGCTGGCGCCCTGCCGCGCGACACCGCGCGTGCGGCCCACAGCGTGCCCAGCAGCAGCGCGAACAATTGCAGGTCGATGGCCACGTACCAGACCCCGGCCGACAACGCGTCGACGTCGACGATGTCATGGAGCAGCGTCAGGTGCGCAAGCAACTGCCCCAGCGTGGGGGACGCCGGGATCGAGTCATGCGTCATCCAGTGCCGCGCCACGGCGGCACCGGCAACGCTGAGCAGGATCGCCGCGGCAAACGGCACCACCAGTTTCTGGTAACGGCGCCACAGCAGCGACAGCGGGTGCTGGCGGATCTCAAGCCGTCCGTCGGGTGCCAGACTGCGCGCCGCCAGGAAGCCGCTGATCACCAGGAACACCTGCACCGCGATGCGCGCGTAGTCATAGAGCCAGTCCAGCAGCCCCGGCGCCAGCCGGTACGCGGCGTCGGACATCGGTCCATAGAAGGCGAGGTGGTGCAGGACGATCAGTTGGGAGCTGACGGCTTTCAGGGCGTCGATGCACGGCAGGCGCGACGGGCAGGAGCTCATTGTTATAGGGAGAATGCAAAAGGCACGGAAGGCGCGATTCTACCCGTTGCGCCCGCACCCAATGTGCCGCAATGCATACATTTTGCGGATTGGTTACACAGTGGCCGCGCTTGTTGCCAGTTCGACCGCCGCTGTCTTGTCGCAGCGGCTGGGGGCGGGCGTTATTGGCACAGCGCCATCAGCGCTATCCACGCCTGGGCATGGGCCGGATCCAGCCACCCTGCCAGGGCCACCGCGCACAGCGCGGCGAGCCCAAGCAACGACAGCCAGACGCGCAGCGCGGGCATAGCGGGCTTCATGGCCGTGCCGGCGCCAGGCCGCGCCGGACGACCTGGCGGTCGTCGATCGGCGAGTGCAGCGCCGCGGCGACGATGCCCAGCGCCATGGCGCCGTACCAGACCGCGTCGTACGAGCGGGTCAGCTCGAACACCAGCCCGCCCAGCCACACCCCCAGGAACGAGCCGAGCTGATGGCCCAGGAACACGAAGCCGAACAGCGTGGCGAGATAACGCACGCCGAACACCTGGGCCAGGATGCCGTTGGTGAGCGGCACCGTGCCCAGCCACAGCAACCCCATCGCGGCACTGAAGGCGTACAGCGTCGCCGGGCTCAGCGGCAGCAGCAGGAACAGCGCCATCGCCGCGGTGCGCGTGAGGTAGATCCCGGCGAGCAGGTACTTCTTGCTGTGACGCCCTCCCAGCAGCCCGCACACATAGACGCCGGCCACATTGGCCAGCGCGATGATGGCGAGCGCCACCATGCCATCGGCAGGACGCATGCCGCGGTCCAGCAGATAGGCAGGCAGGTGGCTGGCGATAAACGCCAGCTGGAAGCCGCACGCAAGAAAGCCCAGGTTGAGCAGCCAGAAGCCCGAATGGCCGAAGGCCTCGCGGACGGCGGCGCTCAGCGGCTGTTCCCCCACCGCTTCCGGCGCGCGGTGGTCCGGCGCCGCCGCCGCGTCGCGGTCCTGGAACGGCAGCGCCAGGGGCACCAGCACGGCCAGTGCCAGCGCAAGCAGCAGCAGCGCACCCGCCCATCCGGTCCCGGCAAGCAGCGCCTGGGCGCCCGGCACCAGCGCAAACTGGGCGATGCCGCCGACGGCGCCGGCCAGCCCCAGCGCGCGGCTGCGCTGCGCGGCCCCGGTCATGCGGCTGAGCGCGCCGTAGACCACGCCGAAGGTGGTGCCGGACAAGGCCACGCCGACGCAAAGGCCCGCCGACCACACCAGCGCCGTCGACGTATGCGCCTGCGTCATCCCATAGAGCCCAGCGGCATACAGCGCCAGCCCGCCCGCCATCACCTTCCACGAGCCGTAGCGGTCGGCCAGCATGCCGGTGAAGGGCTGCGCCAGCCCCCAAGCCAGGTTCTGCACCGCCATGGCAAAGGCGAAGGTCTCGCGGGTCCAGCCGCGCTCGGCAATAATGGGCAACATGAACAGCCCTTGCACATGGCGCACGCCCAGCGCCATCCCCATCAGCACGCCACCGGCCAGCACCAGCACCCAGAGTTGCCGCCACCAGGGCGCGGCGCCGGAAGCGGACGAGCGTGGCAGATGGATGGTCATGACAGCCCCTTGTCGATCGATGGCGCCCGCAGGCGCGATGGCTCTATTGCACGCGACGGCAGGTCTTCCTTCAACCGATCTTTCGGTCGTTCTGCCATGCGCATCACGCATGCCAGGAGCTTCCCGGATCGTGCTGTAATGAGGCCTCGCGCGTCTGCCCGGAGCTCACTCCATGTCCACCCCGCTGGTTCGCCTGTTCTCCCTCGACCTGCTCAAGGGCTTCGTCGCCGTCGGCCGGCGCATGAGCATTACGCAGGCGGCGGACGACCTGTGCCTGACCCAGTCGGCGGTGAGCCGCCAGATCCATGCGCTGGAGGCGCAGCTGAAGGTGCAGCTGTTCGTGCGCAAGCATCGCGGCGTCGCCTTCACCGCCGAGGGGGAACGCTTGTTTCGCAGCGCCGACAGCGCGCTGCAGCAGCTGCAGGACGTGGTGGCCGAGGTGCGCCGCAGCGAGGGCCGCCAGCCGGTCACCGTCACCGCCAGCATCGGCGTGACCGGCCTGTGGCTGCTGCCGCGGCTGGGCAGCCTGCAGAAGGCCCACCCGCACCTGGATGTGCGCCTGTCGGCCAGCAACCGTATCAGCGACCTGCGTGAAGAAGGGATCGACCTCGCGGTGCGCTATTGCCGCGACGCCGCGGCGCCGCCCGACGCCGTGCGCCTGTTCGGCGAGCATATCGCCCCGATCGTGCACCCTGCCTTGCTGGGCGCGGCCAGGCAGGACGGCGACCCACTGCTGCAGCTGCCGCTGCTGGAATTCGACGATCCGCGCCCGTGGCTGCAATGGCGCAGCTGGCTGGCGCCGCGCGAATTCCGTCATGCCAGCCAGCGCGGCATGCTGCGTTTCAACCAGTACGACCAGGTCGTCCACGCCGCACTGGCGGGGCAAGGCATCGCGCTTGGCCGGCTGGAACTGGTGCGGCCGCTGATCGATGGTGGCCAGCTGGTAGTCGTGCCGACGGCGCGGCAAGTTGCTCCCAGCCCGAATTCGTACTGGCTGGTTCACGCCGCCGCGCATCCGCGCGACGAGGTCAGGCGCGTGGCGGCATGGATCTGCCGGGAAGCCGCGCAAACGGCCATGATGCCAAGCCCCGCAGCCACTTGAACCCGGGGCCGCGGCGTTGCCGCGGCGCCTCGATCCGGCACAGCGCCGGACCGGCTCCATGCAGCGCGGCAAGGAAGACCTCGGTGTCGCCTAGCAGCCGATGGCGCTCGCCACGCGCAAGCAACAGATCCGGCGACGCCCGGCCCGGCGCCTCGATGGTCACCCACACGGTGCCGCCGCGGCAGACCAGCTCCGTGCCGGCCCGCAGTCGCAGCCGGACGCATTCCGCTTCGAGGGAAAGAGTGCATGACATGAAAGGCTCCGGTTGACCCTTCCATTGTGTGGCTCGCCACGGTGCCCTGCCATGAGCATTGCGCCGGCCGGGCATGCGCGGGCGGCATGACCGGCTGGCTAGCGCCGCCCCGTGCGCAGCCCCGTCTGGAGCAGCGCCTCGCCAGGCGGCGCCACGTTCAGCGTCGCCAGCAGCAGTCCCGTGCCGGCCAGGATGCGGTACTCGCTGGCCAGTTCGGTGTACTGCCCGGTCACGTACGCGTTGCGCGCGCTGAAGTATTCATTCTCGGCATTGAGCAGGTCCAGCAGGCTGCGCTGGCCGATGCGGAACTGCCTGCCGTAGCTGACGCGCGTGGCATCGCTCGCCTGCACATACTGCTGCAGGCTCGCCAGCCGGTCCTGCGCGGTACGGTAGGCGTTGTAGGCCAACGACACGCTCTCCTGCACCTGCCGGCGCAGCCGCTCCAGGTTCTGCTCGGCCTCCTGGATCTGGAAGCCGGCCTCATTGATGCGCGCCTTGTCGGCGTTGCCGCGGAACAGGTTGTAGCGCAGGCGCAGCATCACCCTGCGCTCGTCGGTGGTGCCCAGCACGCGATCGCGGTCGCGCCCGGCGCCGGCCTCCAGGTCCAGCCTTGGCCACAGCTCAGACCGCGCCAGCGAGCGCGCGGCCTCGGCTTCGGCAATGTCGGCCTGGCCGGCGCCCAGCGCGGGATGGCTGGCGCTGGCCAGCTGTTGCGCTTCGCGCTCGCTCGCCGGCAGCATGGCGGCGAGCGAGTCCGGGCGGGACAAGCCCTGCGGCGTCGCCCCGACCACGCGCTGGAACGCCGCCACGGCATCCTGCAGCGCGCCTTCTTCGGCGCGAAGGCTCGCCTGTGCCAGCGCCAGCCGGCTCTCGGCCTGGAACAGGTCGGCGCGGCGCAGTACGCCGTTGTCGGCGCCGAGCCGGATCTGGTCATGGATGTGCTGGTGCGCCTGCAGGTTGGCGACGCCGATGGCCACCGTTTCCTGCCGGCGCAGCACCTCCACGTACACGCCCACCGTGCGCAGGGCGATGTCCTCGGCGGTGGCGCCAACCCGGTAGGCCGCGCCTTCGATCCGGGCGCCCTGGCGCTCGACATCGCTGCTGACCGCGAAGCCGTCGAACAGCATCTGGGTGATGGTGACATCGGCGGCGTGGCGCGCAGATGACGAATCCGAGCCGCCGATCGCGCGCGAACTCTGGCTGTCCAGGCGCGCCCGGCCGCCGGCACCGCTGATATCGACGCGTGGCAGGTAGCCGGCGCGCGCCTGCCTCAGACCCTCGTCGGCCGCCAGACGGCGGCTGCCCGCCGCCAGCAC
Organism: Cupriavidus alkaliphilus; assembly: GCF_014191175.1. Classification (NCBI taxonomy): domain Bacteria; kingdom Pseudomonadati; phylum Pseudomonadota; class Betaproteobacteria; order Burkholderiales; family Burkholderiaceae; genus Cupriavidus; species Cupriavidus alkaliphilus. Next base: position 768,707 of record NZ_JACHWE010000002.1, read on the forward strand.
TTCGGGATTGCTGCGCACGGCCTGCTCCACGGCCTGCGGCAATGCCTGTGCTAACGCAGGCTGCGGCACCAGCATCGCCATCCATAGCAGTGCGGGTGCCAGCCGGCACCATGTCGTCGTCATGCTTCCCCCTGCCCGGGTACACCGCGTCCGTGCGCTGCACGCGCCGGACGCGGCGCCCTACCCGCTTCTTATGGTTATATGCCCTGCCGGCAGCGATGCCGCCGTCCTGCATTGCCGCGTGGCCGCGGCATCCTCCCCTCTTTCCCGTCCGTTCTCCGTAGTCCCGCGTCAGACCATCTGGATATTGCCGTTGCTCAACAGCGTATTCAGATCGAGCCCCACCATGCCCTGCAGTACCGCGACATCCTGGAAGGCGGCGGCCGTGCCAGTTCCGTCGCGATCCAGGCTGACCACGGTATTGCCGTCGACCTCGGCCAGCCGCACGAACTGCGCGGCATTGTCGCTGCCGACGCCGACGCCAGACAGCAGGTCGGACAGGTCCAGCACATCGCCGCCGCTGGCCGCGGGCGCCAGGTTGAAGTCAGTGATAGTGTCGACCGAAGCGGCATCAGAACGCAGGACGCGGAAGATATCGCTGCCGTCGCCGCCGGCCAGTGTGTCGGCGCCGGCGCCCCCGACCAGCAGGTCATTGCCGGCAGCGCCTGCCAGCAGGTCATCGCCGGTGCCGCCGCGCAGCACATCGTTGCCGGCGGAGCCCGAGATCGTGTCGTTGAACGCCGAGCCGATCACGCCTTCCATCTTCGTGTAGCTGTCGGTGCCAAGGCTGACGGCGCCGAGGTTGACCGCAGTCACGCCGCTGCCCTGGACCAGCGTGAAGCTGATCGCGCCGGTCGCATCGGAGAAATCCAGCAGGTCGATGCCGGCGCCGCCGTCGAGGGTGTCATTGCCGGCGCCGCCGCGCAGGACATCATTGGCGCCGCTGCCGGCCAGCGAGTCATTGAAGCGCGAACCGATCACGCCTTCCATATTGCTGTAGGTATCGCTGCCAAGGCCCACGCTGGACAGGTTTACCAGCGTGCTGCCGCCCTGCATCAGCGCAAAGGTCAGCCCGCCGCTGGCATCGGAAAGGTCCAGCATATCGATGCCGCCGCCACCGTCGAGCGTATCGTCGCCGGCGGCCCCGCGCAGCACGTCGTCGCCGGCGCCACCGCGCAGCGTGTCGGTCGCTGCCCCGCCGATAAACACATCGCCGGCGGCGGCGCCGGTCAGCGCATCGCTGTTGCTGCCGCCATCGAGATAAGAGGCCTGGTAGCTCTGGCCGGCCAGCGATACCGTGGCCGCGCCATTGGTTGACGAGACATTGACTGTCACGGTGGCCGTGCTGGTGCCGCCTGCGCCATCGGAAACGGTATAGCTGAAGCTGCCCGTCGCCGTGTTGCCCGAGTCGAACAGGATGTAGCTGTTATTGGTGTCCGGCGCGAATCTCAGGTTGCTGATGGCTCCGCTGGTCCCGCCCAGAGCGGTAATCGAAAGCGCCAGGCCGTCGACGTCGCCGTCATTGCCGAGCAAGGCACTGACGGGTATCAAGATATTGCTGGTGTTGTTCGAGACATAGACCACATCCGCGGCGGCCACCGGTGCATCATTGACGGGATTGAGGGTGATCGCGACCGAGTCGGTGTCGGTGCCTGCGCCGTCGCTGGTCTGCATCTGCAGCGAGGCGCCGCCGGCATAGTCCTTGTCGCCGGTGAATTGCAGGCCATCGAGCGCGGCGTTGATGGCCGCGTCGCTGCCGGTGAAGGTCATGGTGCCATCCGCGCTGCCGTCGCCCGCAAGGAACTGCAATCCCGCGGTGCCGTTCAGCGTAATGGTGCCGGCGCTGGCCGTCAGGGTCACCGTGTGGCTGGTGCCGTCCACGTCAGCGATGCTGAGCGCATTGCCGGTGGCGGCGCTGAATACCAGCGGCGTGTCCTCGTTGACGACCTGCGCCACCGGAACACCGTTGACGACGGTGTCGTTGGTGCCCGCGATATTGACCTTGATTTCCCGGCTCGCGCTGAGGTCCGCCGAATACACCGTCAGCGAATCGCTGGCCTGCTGGCCTGCCGCCAACGCATCGGCCTTGTCGTTATCGAGCGTGTAGGTCCACGCGCCGGAGCTGCTGTCGAAGGTGAACGTGCCGTACTGGCCCACCAGGCTTTCCGGCGCCACCGCGGCAAGGTGCGCTTCGCCGCTGTCGACATCGCTGACCGTCAGCGTGCCGCTGGCCGATGCGTCGCCCGCCGTTGCGTTCGCCACACCGCCGGCCTCGGTCACCACAGTGTCCTCGCTCGTCGACGCCGTGATGGTCGCCGCATCGTTCGTGCCGGTGATATGGACCGTGATGGTCTGCTGCGCGGTCTGGTCCGCCGATGACACCAGCAGCGAATCGCTGACCTGTTGGCCGGCTGTCAGTGAGTCGGCCTTGCCGTTAGCCAGCGTGTAGGTCCAGGCCCCGGAGCTGCTGTCGAAAGTGAAGGTACCGTACTGGCCCACCAGGCCTTCCGGCGCCACCGCGGCAAAGTGCGCTTCGCCGCTATCGACATCACTGACCGTCAGCGTGCCGCCGGCCGATACGTCGCCCGCCGTCGCGTTCGCCACGCCACCGGCCTCGGTCACCGTCATGTCTTCGCTCGCCGACGCCGTGATGGTCGCTGCATCGTTCGTGCCGGTGATATTGACCGTGATGGTCTGCTGCGCGGTCTGGTCCGCCGATGACACCAGCAGCGAATCGCTGACCTGTTGGCCGGCGGTCAGTGAGTCGGCCTTGTCGTTATCCAGCGTGTAGGTCCACGCGCCGGAGCTGCTGTCGAAGGTGAAGGTACCGTACTGGCCCACCAGGCTTTCCGGTGCCACCGCGGCAAAGTGCGCTTCGCCGCTATCGACATCACTGACCGTCAGCGTGCCGCTGGCCGATACGTCGCCCGCCGTGGCGTTCGCCACACCGCCGGCCTCGGTCACCACGGTGTCCTCGCTCGCCGACGCCGTGATGGTCGCCGCATCGTTCGTGCCGGTGATATGGACCGTGATGGTCTGCTGCGCGGTCTGGTCCGCCGATGACACCGGCAGCGAATCGCTGACCTGTTGGCCGGCGATCAGTGAGTCGGCCTTGCCGTTATCCAGCGTGTAGGTCCAGGCCCCGGTGCTGCTGTCGAAGGTGAACGTGCCGTACTGGCCCACCAGGTTCTCCGGTGCCACCGCGGCAAAGTGCGCTTCGCCGCTGTCGACATCACTGACCGCCAGCGTGCCGCTGGCCGATGCGTCGCCCGCCGTCGCGTTCGCCACACCGCCGGCCTCGGTCACCACGGTGTCCTCGCTCGCCGACGCCGTGATGGTCGCCGCATCGTTCGTGCCGGTGATATGGACCGTGATCGTCTGCTGCGCGGTCTGGTCCGCCGATGACACCAGCAGCGAATCGCTGACCTGTTGGCCGGCGGTCAGTGAGTCGGCCTTGCCGTTATCCAGCGTGTAGGTCCAGGCCCCGGTGCTGCTGTCGAAGGTAAAGGTACCGTACTGGCCCACCAGGCTTTCCGGCGCCACCGCGGCAAAGTGCGCTTCGCCGCTGTCGACATCGCTGACCGTCAGCGTGCCGCCGGCCGATACGTCCCCCGCCGTCGCGTTCGCCACACCGCCCGCTTCGGTCACCGCGGTGTCTTCGCTCGTCGATGCGGAAATCGTCGCGACATCGTTGGTGCCGTTGATGCGGATGCTCAGTGTCGATGCCGCCGAGGCCTGGCCATCCGTCACGCTATAGCCGAAAGACTCCTCGACATGGTCGCCGGGGCGCAGCGACTGGACCAGCGGATTGCCGTTGTCCAGCGTGTAGCTGTAGCTGCCGTCGGCGTTGATCTGCAGCGTGCCGTACTGGCCGACATAGGTGCCGGGACTGGCCACGGCCAGCACATTGCCGGGATCGACGTCGCTGTCATTGGCCAGCACGTTGCCGGTAACCGGGTTCGGAAGGTTGTCTTCGCCGATGGCGTTGGTATCGGCCGCGGCGGCAGGAGCATGGTTATCGTAGCCGGCAAAATCGGATTTGGTCAGGTCGTGCAGGCCGTCCAGGCGAATCACCATTTCGGCCGTGGCGGGATTGCCGTCGACATCGACGTAGACGTAGGTGTTGCCGCCCGCTTGCTGGTACCAGGCCCCATGGGCCGTCGGCGTCAGGCCGCCCCACTGGAAGCCGGTGTCGCCCAGCACCGGGCGCAGGTCCAGGCGATCGGTGCCGCGCTCAAAGCCGGCGATGACGTCCATGCCGGCCGCGGTGGAATCCGAGACAGCGTGGTAGACAAAGGTGTCGCGGCCGCTGCCACCGCTCAGCATGTCGCCGCCGCCCCCACCGGCGATGGTGTCGTTGCCGCCTTCGCCGTAGATGGTGTCCTTGCCATTGCCGCCGGCAATGATGTCGTCGCCGCCGACGACGGCGCCGTCGCCGTTGTCGCCAAAGATCAGGTCGTCGCCGTTGCCGCCCTGGATGCGGTCATTGCCTGGCTGGGCCGATTCATGCCCGCGCCCGCGCAGATAGTCGGCATAGCTGTCGTAGCCGTCGCCATAGAGCGTATCGCCGCCGTTGTCGCCGGTGTAAAGCGTGGACGCGCCGTCGGCGCTGCCAATCACGTCGTCGCCGCTGCCGCCATAGACGGCGTCGGTGCCGTTGCCGCCCGACAGGCTGTCGTTGCCGCGCCCGCCGAACACGCGGTCCTTGCCGTTGGCGCCCAGCAGCGTGTCGCTGCCATCGCCGCCCTCGACGATATCGTCGCCATTGCCGGCATCGACATAGTCGCTGCCATCGCCCGCGCTGACATAGTCGTTGCCGTTGCCGCTCAGAATGGTGTCGCTGCTTGCGGTGCCGATGAGGCTGTCGCTGCCGTTGGTGCCAGTCACGGTTGCCATGGTGGTTCTCTCTCCGTCCTGAATGCAGGCCCCGCGGCCATGCGTTGCTTGTTATCGTTGCAATAGGCCCGCGCGAGGGCCGGCTGGGTGCTACCGTTCACGGAACGCCATGTCCCGGGTCTTGATGATGGGCTTGAGCAGGTAATGGAGCACCGTCTTCTGCCCCGTCAATACATCCACCGTGGCAACCATGCCGGGCAGGATCGGGACCTGTACGGTGCTTCCTGCCGGCCGGTTGTCGCGGGTGCGCACGCGCACCAGGTAGTAGCTCTCGGGGCGCTCGCCGGGTCGCTCCGGCGTGAGCGTATCGGCGCTGATATGTTCGACGGTGCCGGCAAAGCCGCCATAGACGGAGAAGTCGTAGGCCGACAGCTTGACCACGGCGGGCTGCCCCGGCCGCAGGAAAGCGATGTCGGCCGGCCGCACGCGGGCCTCGACCAGCAGGGTGTCTTCCAGCGGCACGATCTCCACCAGGTCCATGCCCGGCTGGACCACGCCCCCCACGGTATTGATCTTGAGCTGCTTGACGATGCCGGCCAGCGGCGCGCGCACCAGGGTGCGGTCGACCCGGTCCTGCAAGGCGGTGTTGGTGGCGCTCAGCGCTGCCTGCTCGGCCCTGGCCTGGTTGAGCTCGCGCATGGCCTCGGCGCGGAAATGCGCACTCGCCTCGGCGAGCTTCTGCTGGCTTTCGCGATAGGCCGCCTCCAGTCGCGGCATCGCCAGCCGCGACGCGTCGAGCTCGCCCTTGAGGTCATTGGTCTGCCGCTCCAGCCGCAGCACATCGACATCGGACACCACGCCCTGCGCCACCATCGGCCGCATCATCGCCAGCTCCTGCGCCACCAGGCGATGGCTTTGCCGCAGCTGCTGCTCGCGCGAGCGCTTTTCGGCCAGCTCCTGCCGGCGCTGCTCCGACTGCTGGCGCAGCACGGCCAGGTTCGCTTCCAGCGCGTGCCTGCGCGAGGCGAACAGCGAGCGTTCCTCGGCCACGAAACGGCGCGTATCGCCGTCGCCGCCCGCGCCGGCGACGAAGTCGGTGCCGGCGGCCTCGGCGCTCAGGCGCGCGATGCGTGCCACCAGCGCATCGTCCTTGGTACGGCCCTCCTGGTACGAGGCGGTGAAGCGCGTATCGTCGATGCGCATCAGCGGCTGGTCCTTGCTGACGACCTGCCCCGGCCGCACCATGATCTGCGCCACGATCCCGCCTTCCAGGTTCTGCACCACCTGCACCTGGCTCGACGGAATCACCTTGCCCTCGCCCACCGCCACCTCATCGACCCGCGCCAGCGCTGCCCAGGCCAGCGCCACGCTGACGAAGCCCACGGCACACCACAGGATCCAGTGCGCGAACCAGCGAGGCCGCGACAGCGCCGCCGCGTCGCGCGCATCCATGAATGCGGTGTCATCGGCATGCGGCCGCAGCGCGGCGGCCACGCGTCGCGCAAGGGTACGGAGCTCAGGCCGAGGCGACATGGAGCTTCCTCCCCGCCAGCGCGTTCAGCACCTCGGCCTTGGGCCCGTCCGCGACGATGCGGCCCTGGTCCATCACGATCAGGCGATCGACCAGGCTCAGCAGCGAGCCGCGGTGGGTCACCAGCAGCAGCGTGCGCTCACCCAGCGCTGCCGCGAGCCGCGCCTTGAACTGCTCTTCGGTGCGGTTGTCCATGGCACTGCTGGGTTCGTCGAGCAGCAGCAGCGGCGGCTGCAACAACTCCGCGCGCGCGATGGCGATGGCCTGCCGCTGGCCACCCGAGAGCCCCTCGCCGCGCTCGCCCAGGCGCAGGTCATAACCCTCGGGCAGGCGCTCGATGAATTCGCTGACACCGCCCAGGCGCGCGGCGCGGAGCACGGCGGCATCGTCGGCGTAGGGCGCGCCCATCACGATGTTGTCGCGCACGGTGCCGCTGAACAGCATCACGTCCTGCGGCACATAGCCGATACCGCGCCGCAGCGCCGCCGGGTCGAGCTGGCGCACCTCGGTACCGTCGACCAGCACCGAGCCGGCATCGGGCGGATACAGGCCCAGGACCAGCTTTTCGATGGTGGTCTTGCCCGAGCCGATGCGGCCGATCAGCCCGACCCGCTCGCCGCTGGCAATGCGGAATGACACACCGTCGAGCGCGGCACCGTCGCGGCCGGGATAGCGGAAGCTGACCGCGCGGAATTCGATCTCGCCGCGCAACGGCGGACGGTGCAGGAAATGCTTGCCGGGCGGGCGCTCGACCGGCAGCGCCATGGTCCGGTCGAGGGCGGCCAGCGCGGTGCGCGCCTGGTGATAGCGCGTGGTCAGTCCGGCCATCTGCGACAGCGGGGCCAGCGCACGCCCGGCCAGGATGGTGCAGGCGATCAGGCCGCCCATGGTGAGGCGGTCGTCGGCAATCTGGTAGACGCCCATCACCACCACCGCCAGCGTGGCGGCCTGCTGCGCGAACAGCGCAGCGTTGATGACGCATGCCGACAGCCAGCGCGAGCGCAGCGCCAGCCGGGCCATCTGCCCGACCACCTGCTCCCACTGCCGCTGCGCGACACCTTCCGCGCCCGTGGTCTTGATGGTCTCCAGCCCCACCAGCGTCTCCACCAGCACCGCCTGCCGCTGCGCCGCGCAGGCACTGCCGGCCCGCACCGCGCGCGACAGCGGTCCCTGCAGCGCCAGGCTGAGGCCAAGCACCAGCGGCACCGTCAGCAGCGGCACCCATGCGAGCGCGCCGCCCACCCAGAACATCGCGGCAATGAAGACCGCGGCGAACGGCAGGTCGACCAGCGTGGTGATGGTGGCGGAGGTCAGGAAATCGCGCACCGATTCGAATTCCTGCAGCTGGCTGCTGAGGCTGCCGACCGGGGCGGGCCGTGAGCGCATCTCGATGCCCAGCACTTTCTCGAACAGCGTGGCGGATACCGTCACGTCGATGCGTTTGCCGGCCACGTCGACAAAGTAGCCGCGCAGCATGCGCATGGCGAGCTCGAACAGCAGCACCAGGCCGACGCCCACGGCAAGCGCCCACAGGGTCTCCAGCGCATGGTTCGGCACCACGCGGTCATAGACGTTCATGGTGAACAGCGGCATTACCAGCGCAAACAGGCTGAGCAGCAAGGAAGCCACCAACACCTCGCCATAGACCGGCCAGCACTGACGCATCACGCCCCAGAACCATGCCCGCGGCCCTTGATCCGGCGCTTGGTCGGGCGCTTGGTCGGGCGCGGCATCGACAGCAGCCCGGGCGGCATCCGAACGGTACGCGGGCCGGGCAAACACGGCGTGTCCGGTGTAGCGTGCCAGCAGGTCTTCGCCGCGCACGGCCTGTTCGCCGTCGCCGAACTCGGGCAGCACCACCACCAGCATGCCTTCCTCGGCGCGGCGCACCAGGATGCAGGCCTCGCCCTGGTCCAGCAGCAGCATCGCGGGCAGCACGCGGTCAGGGATCTCGTCGGGCCTGCGTCGTACCAGCCTCGCGCAGAGGCCCGCGCGCGCTGCGGCACGCGCGCACAACGCGGGGGTAAGGCGATGGCCCTCCAGCGGCAGCCCGGCGACCAGGGCCTCGGCGGAGGCCGGCTGGTGGAAGTGCCGGGCCAGCCAGAGCAGGCAGTCCAGCAGCGCATCGTCAGGACGCGCGTGGCCGGGCAGACCCGGGGCGGCATGCCGGATCTCGCGCGCATGCGTGGCGGCTGCGTGCATGGCACAGGTCCCGGTGTCAGCGCGACGGTGGACCAGGCCGCGGCCGGCCGATGGCACCTGCCGCCATCGTCGTGCGCCCGCGATTGCTTGCTGCCATCGTGCCTCCCGTCCCGTTGACATGTCGTTTTCTGCAAGCGTAGGGGAGGCGGTCGCCGGCGCCCATCGTCCGGATGGCGCAACCGGCGCATCCAATGGTCGGGGAGCCTCATCCGTTTGGCGTTTCACCAATGCAACCGATGCGGGGAAACGAGTCGTACCTGGGAATTTGCTTATGACGACAATGTCCTTCGCCGCACGCAGGCCGGGGGTATACCCTAGCGTCTTCGCCGGATTGCCGGCTGCTTTCCAGTTTCTCCCCGCATGACCGCCTTCGCCTTGCCTGCCCTGACCGCCCGCCTTTCCCGCGCCCGCCGCCCGCTCGCGGCAATCCTGCTCGCCGCCGGCGCCGCCGCCATGCTGGCCCCGGCCGCGGCACGCGCCCAGAGCCCGGTGCTCGACAAGATCCGCGACGCGGGCACCATCGTGCTGGGCTACCGTGAATCCGCGCTGCCGTTCTCGTTTGCCGACGACAAGGGCCAGCCGGCCGGCTATGCCGTCGACCTGTGCCTGCGCGCGGCCGAGGCGGCGCGCCAGAAGCTCGGCCTGAAGGACCTGAAGGTGCGCTGGATGCCGCTGACGCCGCAGAACCGCATCCCGGCAGTGGTGAACGGGCTGGTCGACCTCGATTGCGCTCCCAACACCAATTCGCTCGAGCGCCAGAAGCAGGTTGCGTTCAGCGTCTCGCACTATGTGTCGACGGTGCGCATGCTGGTGCGCGCCGACTCGGGCATCCGCTCGTTCGGCGACCTGCGCGGCAAGACCGTGGTCACCAGCGCGGGCTCGACCGGCGACCGCCACGTGCGCCGCTTCAAGGGCCAGTACGGCTATCACGACGTCTACGCCAAGGACCACGGCGAATCGTTCCTGCTGCTGGAATCGGGCCGGGCCCAGGCCTTCGTGATGGACGACGTGCTGCTGGCCGGCCTGCGCGCGCGTGCCAAGGATCCTTCGCAGTACGTCATCGTGGGCCCGGCGCTGTCCGTCGAGCAGAACGCGCTGATGCTGTCCAAGGCCGATCCGGAATGGAAGCGCCTGGTCGACCAGACTCTCGCCACCACCTTCGCCGGCCCCGAGGTCAAGGCGCTGCAGCAGCGCTGGTTCCAGCAGCCCATCGGCAGCCGCGGCATCAACCTGGCGCTGGCGCCTTCGGGAGAGGTGCGCGCGGCCTGGAAGCACCCGTCCGACGCGGTCACCGAATAAGGCGTCCCGGCGGCGCCATGCGCAATCGCGCTGGTGCCGCAATTCAGGGTTTCCATGAGGTTGCCGTGCCGGGCAAGCTCCAAGTTGACAGTCGTGAATGATGTTGGCGACACTGGCCCGGGCCATCCCTTTACAGGGCAGGCCATAGACACGACCGCCCGACGGCGGCATATCTCAGGAGAAACCATGAACAAGTTCGTCGCGACCGCGATCGCACTCTGCCTTGGCGCCGCTTCGCTGGCCGTGCAGGCACAAACCGGCGGCAAGCAGCAGTTCGATCCGTATTCCCAGGGTGCCAAGTCGGGCGAGAAGTTCGACCCGTACAGCCAGGGCGCCAAGGCCGGCGACAAGTTCGATCCGTACAGCCAGGGCGCAAACAAGAGCACCCGCACTGACCTGGCCCCTGCCGCTCCGGCCGCCGACAAGAAGCCGGCCAAGCAAGGCACCAAGAAAAAGAACGACAAGAGCAGCAAGAAGAAAGCCACCCCCGCTCCGGCTGCCAGCTGAACCACGGCTGCCACCGGATACAAGAAAACCCGCCGCGGCGGGTTTTTTTATGCCCTCGCGGGCGAGGAGGCCATGGCGCCGGCTACGGCGCCTGCGTATCGCGCTCCAGCGCGGTGACATCGACGCGCTGCACCTTGTCGTCCTGGCGCACCTCGGTGCGCAGCACGAAGGCCTCGGCCGGGCAGTACCAGTCGGTGACATGCATCACGGTGGGCTCGACCTGCACCAGTTCGCCACCGATCATCAGCGGCCCGAGCGAGGTGCGCTTGTCGTAGGAAATCGGGTGGCATTCCTTGCGCCCCATCAGGGTGTCGATCATCTGCAGCCTGCCCACGTGGCGCGAGCCGATATGGATGGTGGCACGCTGCGCGTCCATGGTGCTGACCGCTTCATCGGAGCCCAGCGGATAGACCTTCAGCGAGACGCTGGAGCGGAACACTTCGCCCTCCAGCGTGGTGCCTTCGCGCAGGTCCAGGCCGGCGTAGTTGAACACCCCCTTGCCGCGGAACGCCGCCTCGCCATACATGCGGGCATAGCGCGCGCGCGCGTTGATGACCGCATGCTGGCTTTCGATGCTGGTCTGCGCCTCGGGCGCACTGCGTTCGATCACCACCTCGTGGACCTGGTTGGTGATCACCGGCGGCCCCATCAGCGCGGACAGCGCCGACTTGGAATTGACCTCGAGCTGGGCGCGGCACCCGGTCGGGCTGCGCTGCACGTCGCGCAGGGTCATGCGGATCGACATCGGCATCACGCCGTCGCCTTCCATCTGCACATGGGATCCGGAGCGGAACCACGGCGCATTGCACAGCACCGCCGCGGCGGCGGCCTGCGCCTGGCTGGCCGCCGCCTGGGCGATGCCGCCGGTGCCGGGCAGCACCGCCATGCCCTGGGCGCCGGCGGGTTGCACCAGGAGTGCCACGAATAGCGCCACGAACGCCGCCGCGCACGCCACCAGGCCGGCCTGCCGGATTTGCTGAACCTCTGTGTTCACATCGATCCCCGTCTGGATGGTTCCGCCCCCGCAATCCGCCGCGGTTCCGCTGATATTCGACTGCATCACATCAGAATTATGGCGTTTTTGTTGCGCATGTAACCGGTCATTTCACGCCATCGTCGGTCTAACAGGCAAGCCGACGATGATGCCGGGGCTCCTTGCTGGGCTCACCCGGCCACATATGCTTTATACACCTCATTTGTCGCGTAACTGGCCCTCCCGCCACTCCCGGGATCCGTCCGGAGTGACTTGGCCGCCGTGCTACCATTGCGCGCCTCGCGTATTCCAGCGGTTGTGGCGTTCCGGGCGCCTGGCGGCCATGGCGCGCCTGCGGCGCGCCCGCGCGGACATTCCGGTCAGGTGTCCACCGCCAGGCCCGGCTCAGCGTTGTGATGGCTTGCCCATCGCCGCGCGACGCCCGAGACCTCGTCCGCCGCGCTTTTCCAGGAGATCCATGCGTAGTTCATCGACCTCGCGGGTTGTCGCCGCGCCGTCCATCGGAGCCACCGCAAGTACCGTCATGCTGGTTGGCCTGCTGATCCTGCTGGTCTGGTTCGGTACCCTGGACATGCGCCACCTGCTGCGCTCCGATGAAGGCCGCTACGCCGAGATTGCCCGCGAGATGGTCGCCACCGGCGACTGGGTCACGATCCGCTACCACGAACTCAAGTATTTCGAGAAACCGCCCTTCCACATGTGGGTGACGGCGCTGGCCTACACCCTGTTCGGCGTCGGCGACTGGCAGGCGCGCCTGTGCGTGGCGTTGTCCGGCATGCTGGGCATCGGCGTGTCGATGCTGGCCGCGGCCCGCTGGTACGGCCGTCGCGTGGCGATGCTGACCGGCCTGGTACTGGTGTCGACGCCGATGTGGAATGTCGCCGGGCACTTCAATTCGCTCGACATGACACTGTCCGGGGCCATGGCGTGCGTGCTCGCCTGCATGCTGCTGGCCCAGCATCCCGCGGCCACGCCGGCCGTGCGGCGCAACTGGATGCTGGCGTGCTGGGCGGCGATGGGGGTGGCGGTGCTGGTCAAGGGGCTGGTCGGACTGGCCTTGCCGGGGCTGGTGCTGGTGGTCTACACGCTGGCGACGCGCGACTGGAAGCTGTGGGGCCGCCTGCATCTGCTGGCCGGCATCGCGGTGCTGCTGGCGGTCACGGTGCCATGGTTCTGGCTGGTGTCCGAACGCAACCCGGAGTTCCTGCGCTTCTTCTTTATCCACGAGCACTGGCAGCGCTACACCTCCAATGTGCATCACCGCGAGGGCGCGCTCTGGTTCTTCGTGCCGCTGCTGCTGGCCGGCTTCCTGCCGTGGCTGGGCCTGGTGCCGCAGATGTGGCAGGCGGTGCGCGAGCGCGCCGGAGTGGCGCGCGGCAATGCGGCGCGCCCGTTCCAGCCGGCGCTGCTGGCCGGGCTGTGGGCGGCGGCGATCTTCGTTTTCTTCAGCCTGTCCGGCTCCAAGCTGCCGGGCTATATCGTGCCGATCTTCCCGGCGCTGGCCTTGCTTGCCGGCGTGGCTTTGGCAACCACCACGGAACGCGCGTGGCGCTGGCAGGTCAATGCCATGGTTGCGCTCGGCGTGATCGGGCTGCTCGCGATCCCGTTCGTCGGCATGATGGAAAAACCGGGCACGCCCAATGCGGTGTATCGTGAGTTCGCCGCATGGCTCGCGGTTGCCTTTGCCGTGATGCTGGGCGGCGCGCTGCTGGCTCGCAGGCTGCTGCGCACGCGCGGCGTGTTCCCCAGCGTGGTGGCCTATGCGCTGGCCATGTTCGTCTGCGCCACGGTCGGACTGCGCGCCCACGAAGTGATGGGGCGGCCGAGCTCCGGCGCGGACCTGGCGCCCGCGATCAGCGCCGTGCTGGCGCCCGACATGCCGCTGTACAGCGTGCGGCTGCTGGACCACACGCTGCCGTTCTACCTGCGCCGCACCACGATCCTGGTCGAGCATCCGGACGAACTCGAATTCGGCATCAGGCAGGAGCCGCAGAAGTGGATCCCTAGCGTCGACCAGTTCATTGCGCGCTGGCAGGACGGCCAGCGCGCGGTGGCGATCATGGCGCCGCAGACCTACGCCGCGCTGGCCGCGCGCGGCGTGCCGATGCACAAGATCGCCGGCGACCGCCGGCGCGTGGCCGTTGCCAATTTCGCGCTGCCCGGACAGCCAGCACAGACGCAAGCACCGTAATCCGCCAACCGCCTTGCCATGACGCTTTCCACTTTTGCTTTCATCCTGACCGGCGTGCTGCTCAATGCGGCGGCGCAGCTGCTGCTCAAGGCCGGCGTCAACGCGGTCGGCGCGATCACGCTGGACCGCGGCACGCTGCTGGTGACGGCGCTGCGCGTGCTGACGCAATGGCCGGTGCTGGCCGGGCTTACGCTGTACGTGGTCAGCGTAGGGGTCTGGATCGTGGGTCTGTCGCGGGTCGATGTGTCGATCGCCTATCCGATGCTGTCGCTGGGCTACGTGGTCAATGCGCTCGCGGCCTGGTGGCTGTTCGGCGAGATCATCGGCCCCTTGCGCGTGGCCGGCATCCTGCTGATACTGGCGGGCGTCTTCCTGATCGCCCGCTCCTGAAGGCTGTCCGCGCCTTCGCCTGGCCTGACCGCTGCTGCCTCTTTCGCCTGCCATGACCGCCTCCGCTCCCGCCTTCCTGCCCTTTGTGCGGCCCGAGATCGACGCCGCCGCCATTGCCGAAGTCGGCAAGGTGCTGGCTTCGGGCTGGATCACCTCCGGACCGAAGATGCAGGCCTTCGAGGCCGCGCTGTCCGACCTGTTCGGCGGGCGCCCGGTGCGCACCTTCGCCAACGGCTCGGCGACCATGGAGATCGCACTGCGCATCGCCGATATCGGCCCCGGCGATGAAGTCATCACCACGCCGATCACCTGGGTCGCCACCGCCAACGTGGTGGTGGCCGTGGGCGCGAAGCCGGTGTTCGTCGACATCGACCCGCGCACGCGCAACCTGGACCTCGACGCGGTCGAGGCCGCCATCACGCCGCGCACGCGCGCCATCATGCCGGTCTACCTGTCCGGCCTGCCGGTCGACATGGAACGGCTGTACGCGATCGCCGCCAGGCACGGGCTGCGCGTGATCGAAGACGCGGCCCAGGCGATCGACTCGCGCTGGCGCGGCGAGCGCATCGGCGCCTTCGGCGACCTGGTCAGCTTCAGCTTCCAGGCCAACAAGAACATCACCACCATCGAAGGCGGCTGCCTGGTGATGAACACGCCCGAGGAAGCCGTGCGCGCCGAGCGCCTGCGGCTGCAGGGCGTGATCCGCTCCGGCCTGGACGGCATGGATGTCGAGGAGCCGGGCGGCAAGTTCAACCTGACCGATGTCAACGCCGCGGTCGGCCTGGCCCAGCTGGAGCGGCTCGACGCCATCACCGCGCGCCGCGCCGAACTGGCCGACACCTACTTCCGCTGCGCCGCCGACAGCGGCCTGCAGGCCCTCGGCATCGAGCTGCCGCAGGCGCTGGACCCGCAGGCGGCCACCACCAACTGGCACATGTTCCAGGTGGTGCTGCCGACCGAGCGCATGCAGGGCGGCCCGGCACAGGCGCGGCAGAAGCTCATGGAAGCCATGCGCGAGCGCGGCATCGGCACCGGCGTGCACTATCCGCCGGTCCATCTTTTCACTTACTACCGCTCACTCGGCTGGCGCGAAGGCATGCTGCCGCACGCCGAGCGCATCGGGCGCGGCATCGTCACGCTGCCGCTGTTCCCGGCGATGCAAGCCTCGGACGTGGAGCGGGTCTGCGCAATCCTCAGCGAAACATGCAAACGTCTTTCCCAATGAGCCCGGTCCAGGTCTCGGTCGTCATTCCGGTCTACAACGAAGAAGACGGGCTGCAAGCCCTGTTCGATCGCCTCTATCCGGCGCTGGATGGCCTCGGCGAAAGCTACGAGATCATCTTTATCAACGACGGCAGCGTCGACCGCTCCGCGCAGCTGCTGGCGGCGCAGTTCCACAAGCGCCCGGAGGTGACCCGGGTGGTGCTGTTCAACGGCAACTTCGGCCAGCACATGGCGATCCTGGCGGGCTTCGAGCACACCCGCGGCAAGATCGTGATCACGCTCGACGCCGACCTGCAGAATCCCCCCGAGGAAATCCCGCGCCTGGTCCAGACCATGCGCGCCGGCCACGACTACGTCGGCACCATCCGGCGCCAGCGCAACGACACCGCGTTCCGCCGCTATGCCTCGCGCGCGATGAACCGGCTGCGCGAGCGCATCACCAGGATCCGCATGACGGACCAGGGCTGCATGCTGCGCGCCTATGACCGCACCGTGATCGACACCATCAACGCGTGCCGCGAGGTCAATACCTTCATCCCGGCGCTGGCGTACACCTTTGCCTCGAACCCGGTCGAGATCGAAGTCGGCCACGAGCAGCGCCACGCGGGGGAATCCAAGTACTCGCTGTACCAGCTGATCCGCCTGAATTTCGACCTCGTCACCGGCTTCTCGATCGTGCCGCTGCAGTGGTTCTCGGCCATCGGCACCTTGCTGTCGCTGCTGTCGGGGGTGCTGTTCGTGGTGCTGCTGGTGCGGCGCTTCGTGCTGGGCTCCGAAGTGCAGGGGGTGTTCACGCTGTTCGCCATGAACTTCTTCCTGATCGGCATCCTGCTGTTCGGCGTGGGCCTGCTGGGCGAATACGTCGGCCGCATCTACCAGGAAGTGCGCGACCGCCCGCGCTACCGCATCAAGGCCATACTCGAGGCCGACCCGGCCCGCACCGTGGAGCCGTGATGCGCGCCGTCGTCTTTGCCTACCACAATGTCGGCGACCGCTGCCTGCGCGTGCTGCACGCGCGCGGCGTGGAGGTGGCGCTGGTGATCACGCACCGCGACCGGCCCGACGAGAACATCTGGTTCCGCCGCGTGGCGGACACCGCCGCCGAGCTGGGTGTGCCGTTCCTCTATGGCGAGGACCCGGCCGATCCCGCCATCGCGCAGGCCGTGCGCGAGGCACGCCCGGATGTCATCTTCTCGTTCTACTATCGCGCCATGATCCCGGCCGGCGTGCTGGCGCTGGCACCGGGGGGCGCGTTCAACATGCACGGCTCGCTGCTGCCGAAGTACCGCGGCCGGGTGCCGGTCAACTGGGCGGTGCTGCACGGCGAGACCGAGACCGGCGCCACGCTGCACGCCATGGAAGCCAGGCCGGACGCGGGCGATATCGTCGACCAGACCGCCGTGCCGATCCTGCCCGACGATACCGCCGGCGAAGTGTTCGAGAAGGTCACCGTGGCGGCCGAGCAGACGCTGTGGCGCGCGCTGCCGGCGATGATGGCGGGACAGACGCCGCGCCGCCCGAACCGGCTGGCCGAAGGCAGCTATTACTCCGGGCGCAAGCCCGAGGACGGCCGCATCGACTGGAACCGGCCCGCCGCCGAGGTCTACAACCTGATCCGCGCGGTCGCGCCGCCCTACCCCGGCGCGTTCACCGAAGTCGGCGGGCAGCGCTTCATCGTGGCGCAGGCGCGCCGGCCGCTGCCGGGTGCGGTGCCGTCGATGCCCGCCGGCACGGCAACCGGCCTGCAGCTGCGCGACGGCCATGTCATCGGCGTGTGCGGCGACGGCGGCGTGGTCATCGTCACCCGGCTCCTGGCACCGGACGGCGCGGCCGTCACGCCGCAGGCGCTTGCCCGGCATCTCCATACCGAACAGTCCAACGAGGGAAACCGATGAAAAAGGTCCTGATTCTCGGCGTCAACGGCTTCATCGGCCACCACCTGACGCGCCGCATCCTGGAAACCACGCCGTGGGAGGTCTACGGCATGGACATGAACACGGACCGCCTGGGCGACCTCGTCGACCACCCGCGCATGCACTTCTTCGAGGGCGACATCACCATCAACCGCGAGTGGATCGAGTACAACATCCGCAAGTGCGACGTGGTGCTGCCGCTGGTCGCCATCGCCACCCCCGCCACCTACGTGCGCCAGCCGCTGCGCGTGTTCGAGCTGGACTTCGAGGCCAACCTGCCGATCGTGCGCGCCGCGGTCAAGTACCGCAAGCACCTGGTGTTCCCGTCGACCTCCGAGGTCTACGGCATGTGCAGCGATGAAGAGTTCGACCCCGACGCCTCGCCGCTGGTCTACGGCCCGATCAACAAGCCGCGCTGGATCTACGCCTGCTCCAAGCAGCTGATGGACCGCGTGATCCACGCCTACGGCATGGAGCAAGGATTGAACTACACGCTGTTCCGCCCCTTCAACTGGATCGGCGCGGGGCTGGACTCGATCTTCGAATCGAAGGAAGGCTCGTCGCGCGTGGTGACGCAGTTCCTGGGCCACATCGTGCGCGGCGAACCGATCAGGCTGGTCGACGGCGGCGCGCAGCAGCGGGCCTTTGCCGACATCGCCGACGGCATCAGCGCGCTGATGCGCATCATCGAGAATCCCGGCGGCGTCGCCAGCGGCAAGATCTACAACATCGGCAACCCGGGCAATATCCACTCGGTGCGCGAGCTCGCCGAGATGATGCTGAAGATGGCCGCCGACTACCCGGAATACGCGCAGGAGGCGCGCCACACCCGGATCGTCGAAACCTCGTCGGGCGACTTCTACGGCAAGGGCTACCAGGACGTGCAGCACCGCGTGCCGAAGATCGACAACACCATCGAGGAACTGGGCTGGCGCCCCGAGATCGGCATGGAGGCAGCGCTGCGACGCATCTTCGAGGCGTACCGGGGCAAGGTGGTCGAGGCCCGCACGCTGGTCGATTCCGGCAACTGAGCGCGCACGCACATGGCACGGATCGCACTGAAGGTCGACGTCGACACGCTGCGCGGCACGCGCCAGGGCGTACCCCGGCTGCTGTCGCAGCTGGCGGCCGCGCAGGCGCAGGCCACCTTCCTGTTCAGCCTGGGCCCGGACCATACCGGCTGGGCGCTGCGGCGCGTGTTCCGCCCCGGTTTCCTGCGCAAGGTGTCGCGCACCTCGGTGGTGTCGAACTACGGCCTGCGCACGCTGATGTACGGCGTGCTGCTGCCCGGTCCGGATATCGGCCGCAAGGGCGCCGCCGAGATGCGCGCGGCGCGCGCCGCCGGGCACGAATGCGGCATCCACACCTGGGACCACGTCTACTGGCAGGACAACGTGCGCGAGCGCGATGCCGCCTGGACCCGCGACCAGATGCAGCGCGCCTTCGCACGCTTTCGCGAGATCTTCAGCGAGCCCCCGGCCACGCACGGCGCCGCCGGCTGGCAGATGAACGAGGCAGCGTTCCGCCAGATCGACATCTGGGACATGGCCTACGCCTCGGATGGCCGCGGCAGCGCGCCCTATATCCCCACCATCGGCGGCGTGCCCTGCCGCCACGTGCAGATGCCGACCACGCTGCCGACACTGGACGAGCTGATCGGCACCGACGGCCTGACCGAGGACAACGTCCACACGGCCCTGCTGAAGCTGACCGACGGCACGCGCGACCATGTGTTCACGCTGCATGCCGAGCTGGAAGGCGGCAAGCTGGCGCCCGTGTTCGAACGGCTGCTGGCGGGCTGGCGGGCGCAGGGGCACGAGCTGGTGTCGATGGGCACTTGGTATCGCGGGCTGGATTGCGCGGCGCTGCCGCGCCTGCCGGTGACGTGGGGGGAGATTCCGGGGCGGAGCGGGGAGTTGATCGTGCAGCCAGCAGCAAGCTGACAAGCCGTTCCACCGGCCGACTGTGTGCTCCCTCTCCCGCATGCGGGAGAAGGGAGCAAACCATCGTAGTGGTCAGCCTTGGCGCCGCGCCCCCACCCGCAGCCCATTGAACACCACCAGCAAGCTCGCCCCCATATCGGCGAACACCGCCATCCACATCGTCCCCATCCCCAGCACCGTCAGTACCAGGAACACGGCCTTGATGCCCAGCGCCAGCGCGATGTTCTGCCTGAGGATGCTGGCGGTGCGGCGCGACAGCCGGACGAAGGCCGGGATCTTGCGCAGGTCGTCGTCCATCAGCGCCACGTCGGCGGTTTCGATCGCGGTATCGGTGCCGGCGGCGCCCATGGCGAAGCCCACGTCGGCACGCGCCAGCGCCGGGGCGTCGTTGATGCCGTCGCCGACCATGCCGATGCGGCCGCCGCGGGCATGCGCGGCGTCGGCCAGCGCGGCGATGGCATCGGCCTTGTCCTGCGGCAGCTGATTGCCACGCGCTTCGTCGATGCCGACCTGCGCCGCGATCGCCTGTGCCGTGTGCGGGTTATCACCGGACAGCATCAGCGTCTTGACGCCCAGCGCGTGCAGCTCGGCAATCGCCTGGCGGCTGGTGTCGCGCACGGTGTCGGCCACCGCGAACAACGCCAGCGCCGTGGCCGCACCCTGGCCATTTACCTGCGCCAGCAGCACCACGGTCTTGCCCTCGCGCTCCAGCGCTTCCAGCCGCGCTTCCAGCGCCGGCGAGCACGCGCCCATCTCATGCACCAGCCGGTGGTTGCCGAGCCGGTATTCCACGCCCTGCACGGTGCCGCGCGTGCCGCGCCCGGCCAGCGCCTCGAACGCCTCCACCGGCAGCGTGGCGATGCCGTCGGCCTGCGCCGCCGTGGCCACCGCGCGCGAGACCGGATGGTCGGAGCGCGCCGCCAGGCTGGCGGCAATGGCGCGCGCATGCGGGACCTCGTCGGCCAGCAGCGCATGGTCGGTCTGCGCGGGCTTGCCGTGCGTGATGGTGCCGGTCTTGTCCAGCGCCACCCAGGCCAGCTCGCGGCCCTGCTCCAGGTAGACCCCGCCCTTGACCAGGATGCCGCGGCGCGCGGCCGCGGCCAGCCCGCTGACGATCGTGACCGGGGTGGAGATCACCAGCGCGCACGGGCAGGCGATCACCAGCAGCACCAGCGCCTTGTAGATCCAGTCCACCCAGCCGCCGCCGGCCAGCAGCGGCGGCACGACCGCCACCGCCAGCGCGATCGCGAACACCGTGGGCGTGTAGATGCGCGCGAACTGGTCGACAAAGCGCTGCGTGGGTGCGCGGCTGCCCTGCGCGGCCTCAACGGCGTGGATGATGCGCGCCAGCGTCGAGTCGCTGGCGGGCGCGGTCACGGTGTACTCGAGTTCGCCGGACTGGTTGATCGAGCCCGCGTAGAGGGCATCGCCCTCGGCCTTGTCGACCGGCACGCTTTCGCCGGTGATGGGCGCCTGGTCCAGCGCCGACTGGCCACGCACGACCTTGCCGTCGAGCGCCACGCGCTCGCCCGGGCGCAGGCGCACCAGCGTGCCGACGGCCACGCCGGCGGCCGGCACGGTGTCCCAGCCGCCATCGGCGCGGCGCACCGTGGCCAGCTCCGGCGCCATCGCCATCAGGCCGCGGATGGCATTGCGGGCGCGGTCCAGCGACGCCGCCTCGATGCGCTCGGCCAGCGCGAACAGCACCATGACCATCGCCGCTTCGGGCCACTGGCGCAGCAGCAGCGCGCCGGTCACGGCGATGCTCATGAGCGCGTTGATGTTCAGGTTGCCGTTGCGCAGCGCGATCCAGCCCTTGCGGTAGGTGGTAAGCCCGCCCAGCGCCACCGCGGCCAGCGCCAGCACCGCCGGCAGCCACGGCAGCCCCAGGCCCAGCCATTCCGTCGCCTCGGCCCCCAGCGCGGCGACACCGGCCAGCGCCAGCGGCCACCAGGGCTTGCGCGCGGCGGTTTCGGGCAGCACTTGCTGCGCGGCTTCGGCGCTGAGCGGCACCGGCCGCATGCCCAGGCTTTCGATCGCGCGGGCCACCGGTTCCGCCGACGGCAGCGTGTGGTGCACCGTCAGCACGCGCTGGATCAGGTTGAATTCCAGCGCGGCGATGCCGGCCATGCCGCCCAGCTTGTTGCGGATCAGCGTTTCCTCGGTGGGGCAATCCATGGCGTCGATGCGCCAGGCAACGGTGGTGGCGCCGGACGGGACCTCGACCGGTGCCGGCGGCGTCAGCGCGACGGTGGCAGCGCACCCGCCGCCGCAACATGCGGCAGGCGCCGGCGCGGGTTCAGGGGCGTGGGCGTGACCGTGGTGATCGTGATCATGCGCATGGCAGGCGCCATGCGACCTATCGTGCACGGCGTGATCGTGTGGAAGAGCGTCTTCAGGTGACGTGCGAGCCATGTCTTGTTGTTCGCGCTGGTTTGACCTGATGACATTGAAGACCCTGTAGTCGCTACAGAGTCAAGCGGCATGGCCGTGGTGATGCCGGCCATGCCGCAGCGGGCCGCTAGTGCTCGCAGTTCACCATCCACGACATGCCGAAGCGGTCCACCAGCATGCCGAAACCTTCGGCCCAGAAGGTCTTCTGGTACGGCACCACCACCTGGCCGCCTTCGCTCAGGCCGTCGAAGATGCGCTGGCCTTCGTCGCGGCTGACCCCGCCCACCGACAGGCTGAAGCCGCTGAACGCCGGGCGTTCGCCGGGACGGCCGTCGGAGGCCATCACCTGGTTCTCGCCAATCTGCAGATTGGCGTGCATCACCTTGTCCTTCCAGTCATCGGGCACCGCCATGCCCGGTTCCTGCGGCGCTTCCTTGTAGCGCATCGCAAACGTGACCTGCGCACCCAGCACCTTGCCGTAAAAGGCCACCGCCTCGTCGAAGCGGCCGCCGAAATCCAGATACGGTTGCACCTGCATGTTGCTCTCCTGGTAGTCCATCGGGTTGCATGACATGGAACTGCCGGGCGCTCCAGCAATGGATGCGGCCGGCACGCGCGCCATTATGCGCGCGCGCCGGGCCAGTGCAAGCGCGGGTTCAGGATATGGCGGCGGGGGCGGCAGGCACCGGCATCGGCTCGGCCGGGAACTGCAGCGTGAACACGGTCAGGCCGTCGACGCTGCGCACCGTCACGCTGCCGCCGTGCAGCCGCATGATGGTGTCGACGATGGCCAGCCCCAGCCCCGTCGATGCGGCCGAGTTGCGCCGCGACGGATCGGCGCGGTAGAAGCGGCCGAAGATATGCGGCAGCGTCTCCGGCGGGATCGCCGGGCCCGGGTTGCTGACACGGATGCTGGTGCCGGTGCCGGTGCCCGCGGCCGTGGGCGCGCGCGCGACGTCGACCCGCACCGTGCTGCCCGCCGGCGCATGGCGCAGCGCGTTGTCGAGCAGGTTGGTCACCGCGCGCCGCAACAGCGTCTGGTCGGCCTCCACCGGGGCCGAGCCGGACACCGTCAGCACCACCTCGCGGTCCGCGGCCACGGCTTCGAAGTACTCGGCCATCTTGTCGAGCTCTTCGCGCGCGTCCAGCGTGCGCACGTCCAGCGCCACCTGCGCATGGTCGGCACGCGCCAGGAACAGCATGTTCTCGATCATGCGGGCCAGGCGCTCGTATTCTTCCAGGTTGGACTCGAGCAGCGCCTCGTACTCGGCGGTCTTGCGGCTCTGCGCCAGCGTGACCTGGGTCTGGCCGATCAGGTTGCTGATCGGCGTGCGGAAGTCATGGGCGAGGTCGGCCGAGAACTCGGACAGCCGTGAAAAGCTGTCCTGCAGCCGCGCCAGCATGTCGTTGAGCGCGGCCGCCAGTTCGCGCAGCTCCGCCGGCGCGCTGCCGACGTCAAGCCGCGTGGCCAGGCGGCTGGTGGTGACCGCGGCGGCGTCGGCGGCCATGCGCCGCAGCGGCCGCAGCGCGCGCCGCGCCAGCGCAAAGCCCAGCCCGGCGGCCACCGCGGCGCCGCACAGCGTGGCCCACAGCAGCTGGTGGCGATACTCGCGGATCAGCGCCACCCGATAGCCGGCATCGCGCAGCACCACGATTTCGACGGCCTTGTCCGAGTCGCCCAGCTGGCCCAGCGCGGCAATGCCGCGCGAGGGCACGCCGTTCTTTGGCCGCCAGGTCTGCAGCATGCCCTTCTCGGGTTGCGTGGTGGCGGGCAGCACGCGCAGCGGCGGCACGATCTCGTTGCGCGGGTTCAGCGTCACCAGCGGCTCGCCCTGGCGCGTGCGCACCACCAGGATCAGGCCCTCGTGGCCCATCGCGATATCGGCAAAGCGGTGGGTATCGGCACGGATCTCGGCCTCGCTGCGCACCTCGCGCAGCAGGTGGCGCACCAGCAGCACCTCGCCCACCAGCTCGCTCTCGTCGCGCCCTTCAAGCTGGGCCGACAGCGCGCTCGACAGGTAAGCCGCCACGCTGGCGAGGATCGCCGCGGTGGCCAGCCCGTAGGCCAGCGCCAGCCGCGTGGTAAGCGAAGACGGCAGCCGCATCATGCGTCCTGCACCCGCTCATCGCCGTCGTCCAGCACATAGCCCATGCCGCGGCGCGTATGGATCAGCTTGCGCGGGAACGGGTCGTCGACCTTGGCGCGCAGGCGCCGGATCGACACGTCGACCACATTGGTGTTGCTGTCGAAATTGACATCCCACACCTGCGAGGCGATCAGCGAGCGCGACAGCACCTCGCCGCGCCGGCGCGCCAGCAGGTACAGCAACGCGAACTCCTTCGAGGTCAGGTCGATCTTCTGGCCGGCGCGCACCACGCGGCGGCGGATGGCGTCGATCTGCAGGTCGGCCACTTCGATGAATTCGCTCTCGCGCAGCGGGCCGCGGCGCAGGATGGTGCGGATGCGCAGCACCAGTTCCGCAAAGGCAAAGGGCTTGACCATGTAGTCGTCGGCGCCGAGCTCGAGGCCCTTGAGGCGGTCCGACAGCTCGTCGCGCGCGGTCAGGAACAGCACCGGCGTGTCGCGCTCGCGGCGCAGTTCGCGCAGCACCTCCCAGCCGTCCAGGCCGGGCAGCATCACGTCCAGCACGATCAGGTCATAGGGATGCTCGCGCGCGTGGGCCAGGCCATCCGCGCCGTCGCGGGCCAGGTCCACCACGAAGCCGGATTCGGTCAGCCCCTTGTGCAGGTAGTCGCCTGCCTTGGGTTCGTCCTCGACAATCAGGATACGCATGATTCAGTCACTTTCGGGCGGCCCAGTGCCGCCATGGCGTAACGCTAGCCGAGGATGGCGGCAAATGGGTAAAGATTGCATAAATGTCATCGCCATGCCAACGCATTGCCACGGCATGGCCGCGCAAATCCCCGGCAATCCCCGGTAGAATGCGCGCTCACCTCCCGCGCGCGACTGGCCCGCGCGCATCGTCTTCCATTCTGCCGGTTTCCCTGCGATGAAACGCCTGCCTGATTCCTTGTTGCTGTCTCTTGTCCTGCTTGCGCTGCCCGCAGCGGGCGGCGCGGCGGCGGACAGCCGGATGTGCGGCGCGGTGCAGGCGGCTGGCCTGTCGCTGCCGGACCGGCACGTCGCGGCCAAGCTGGCAGCGGAAGCGTCGCTGGATGGCGCTGCCGACGCAGGCTGCGGCGGCAGCGCGGTGCGCGTGATGGCCGAACCCGCCGGCGCCGGCGCGCCGTTGCAGCTGGGCGAGCCGGATGTCCCGCAGGACACTGCCGCGGGCGGCGCCCCGCAGTCTGCCGACGTGCTGCGCGAACTGCCGCCCGAGGTCTTCGTGCACCGCTCTCATGTGGCGCCCATGGCCACGCCGGCGGCATTTACCGGCATCCTGCCGATGCTGCCGGTGCTGCGGCTGCTGCCCCCGCACTGCTGAGCGCGACGCTCCGCAGGGATTTAAAGGGGATTTAACCGCGCCTTAATCGACGCGGAAGAATTCGATCGACTGCCCGGCGTTGACCGCCCGCTGCAACCAGTCAGGATATTCGCCCTGCCCGTCCCAGCTCTGCCCCAGGGCATTGCGGTACAGCGGGCGCGCGCCCGCGGACTTCGGCGCCGCGGCGGTGGCCGCCGGCGGCGCGGTTTCTTCGGCGCCCGCCGATGCCGTCGCGACGTTGTCGAAGCACCCGGCCTCGACGAGGTCGTCGAGGGTCAGGGCATGACGGTCCATTTGCTCGCGGATCCACGCCACCGCAGCGAGTTTGGCTGAATCAGACTCGGACATGACTCTTGTGAGAGGCCCGCTGCATTTCCGCGGGCAATGAAAAACCGGCGATGGAACCACAGGCCGGTCGGACAGCCATGATTCTACAGCCTTTGCCAGGCGACAGCTTCTCCGGCGTGCTTGCGGTGCCGACTAATGCCCGCGGGATGACGGCATTGTCATGTGGCAGTCATGCTCGTGTGGGTGGCCGCCACCTAGACTAGCCACACCGCCGCCCATTCCGGGCCGGCAACCTTACGGAGAAGCGATCCATGCACGCACTCAGGCAAGTCTTTGTCGCCACCGCCCTTATTGCCGGCGTTGCCGGCGCCGCGCAAGCCGCGCCCCGCAGCGTCGATCCGTTCAGCGATGGCGCGCACGGCATCACCAGCACGCGCAGCCCGTTCAGCGACGGTGCCAACGCCGCCACCGGCACTCGCAGCAGCTTTGCCGACGGCGCGCACACCGCCACCGGTGCGCGCAACCCGTTCGCCGACGGTGCCCACAACCCCAACGGCCCGCGCGACAGCTTCAGCGACGGCGCCTGATGGCCCCTGATGGCCCCTGATGGCCCCCGATGGCCACTGAGGGCTCCTGACGGTCCCTTGAAGCGCCGCGCGGCGCGCCCGCTTCAGCGCACCTCGCCGTAGATACGGCGCGCATCGGCCGCGTCCGCAAGCGGCCGGCCCAGCGTCAGCCCGCCCTGCACCGCCTGCGCCACCAGCGCGTGGTTGCCGGGCGCACGGCTGCCGTCGCGCAACAGCAGGTTGTTCTCGAAGCCCACCCGCACATGGCCGCCGAACGCGGCGGCCGCGGTCACGCAGGCATTCTCCTCGCGACCGAACGCGCAGATCGCCCACGGCAGCGCATCGCCGCCCTCGGCCGAGGCCTGCAGGAACGGCAGCAGGTCGTGCGGCGACGACACCTGTCCCGCCGCATAGCGTCCCAGCACATACAGCACCGACCACGCGCCCGGCGGCACCATGCCGCGCGCGCGCATTTGCTGCCAGCGGCGCACGTCGGCCGCGTCATACAGGATCACCTGCGTCATCACGCGCTCGCGCGCCAGCCACGCGAAGAACGCCGCCAGCTCGCTGTCCGCAATCTCCGGCACCGCCACTTCGCGCAGGCCGACCGAAACCGCCTCGGGGCGCAGCGCGCGCACCATCGCCATCTGCTCGGCGGCCTGGTACACGCCGGCGGCCTCGCTGGTCACCTGCACCAGCAGCGCGTCGCCGACCGCCTGCCTGACCGCCGCCAGCGCATCGCGGTAGGTCTGCACATCGAGCGAATGGCGGCCCTCGGCATCGCGCACGTGCATATGCATCATGGCGGCGCCGGCATCCAGGCAGGCACGCGCTTCCGCCGCCAGCGCCGCCGCGGTCAGCGGCACCGCGGGATGGTCGCTGGCGCGCTTGTAGGCGCCGTTGGGCGCCACGGTGACGATCAGCGGCGATTCGGCCAGGGCAGCGCGTTGCGGGACAGGCTGGGTGGCGGCCTGGGATGGGATATCGGTCATGGCTGGATCTCGGGCAGTTCGGGCGCGATCAGCGCCAGGCCGGCGCGCAGCAGGTGGTCATAGCGCGCGCGCTCGGCGGCGATGGTTTCGGGCGTCCATGCGTAAAAGCCTTCGCCGCGCTTCATGCCGTGGCGACCGTCGGCGGCGCGCTCGGACAGGCAGCGCGCGGGATGGTCGTCGTTGCAGAAGGTCGGGTACATGGTGGCGCCAGCGGCGGCATGCACGTCGATGCCGGCGTGGTCGCGCTGCAGCACCGGTCCCGCCGCCAGGAAGCGAAAACCGAAGCCGAAGCGCACCGCCGCATCGACGTCCTCGGGCGAGGCAATGCCGCGGTCGATCAGGCTGAAGGCCTCGCGCGACAGCGCATGCTGCAGCCGGTTGGCGAGGAAGCCGGGCAGGTCCTTGCGCACCTTCACCGGCACCATGCCGCAGCGGCGCATGAACGCGGCCAGCGCGTCGGCATGGCCCTCGTCGCTGGCCTCTCCCATCACCACCTCGACCAGCGGCACCAGGTGCGCCGGCATGAAGAAGTGCAGGCCGAGCATGCGTTCACGCGTGTCCAGGCCGGCGCCGATCGTGCTGATCGGGAAGCTGGAGCTGTTGCTGGCCAGCAGCGTATGCGGGCGCGCCCGCGCCACCAGCTCGGCAAACAGCGCCTGCTTCAGCGCCAGGTTCTCGGGAATGCATTCGATCACCAGGTCGACCGATGCCCAGTCCACGGCGTCGAGCGTCGCCGCCACCGCAAGGCGTTCCGCGCCCGCGTCGCGGCCGATCATGGCGAGGTTGGCGCGCACGCGCGCGGGCAGCGCGCCGGCACGCCCGGGATCGGGTTCGACAATGGTGGTGCGGCACAGCGCGCGCGTCAGCACCACGGCGACATCGGCGCCCATGGTGCCGCCGCCCACCACCACGGCATGGGCGGCGCCTGGGCGGCCCGGCACCAATGGCGTGGGCGCGGGGCTGGCGTCGGGGCTGGAGTCGGGGCTTGGATTGGGCATGCTTTCTCCTGGCATCCCGCCAGTGTAGAGAACCCGCTTTGATTGAAGAAGTCGATTCTCTGGATAAAATGATCACCAAATCAGATCAATCGCCTTAACGTTCCGGCCGCCGGATGCTGCCGGAGCGCGCTCCCATGAACATCAACCTGTCGATGCGCGACATCGAAACCACGCTGGTGCTGGGCCGCACGCTGAACTTCCGCCAGGCCGCCAGCCAGCTGCACCTGTCGCAATCCGCCCTGTCCACGCAGATCCTGCGCATCGAGGATTCGCTGGGCGTGCGCCTGTTCGACCGCACCACCCGCACCGTGCGCCTGACCGCCGCGGGCCAGGTCTTCATGCAGCAGGCCGCGCTGCTGCAGGCGGCGTTCCGCGGCGCCATCGACGCCGTGACCGGCATCGCCAGCGCCGAGCGCGGCCAGGTGGCGGTGGCCGCGCTGCCGTCGCTGGCGGCGCGGGTGCTGCCGCGCGTGCTGATGGCCTACCACCAGGCGCGCCCCGAGGTCGCGCTGAAGGTGTTCGACACCTTGTCCGGACCGGCTTTCGACCTGGTGCGCGCCGGCGATGTGGATTTCGCACTGACCGCCGCCAACCCGCAGCAGGCGGATCTGCAGTACGAGCCGCTGCTGTCAGACCGCTTCGTGCTGCTGATCCCGTCGGCGCACCCACTGGCGCGCAGCCCGGGCCCGCTGCGCTGGGCCGATACCGCCGCCGCGCCGCATGTGTCGATGACCCACCCCAGCAGCGTGCGGCAGTACGCCGAATGGGCCTTCCTGCAGAACCGCATCCGCTTCCAGCCGGTATTCGAGGCCGAACGCCTGGCCACCATCGCCGCCATGGTCGAATGCGGCTTCGGCGTGGCCGCGCTGCCCGAGATCGCCGCTGGCACGGTGCGCCAGCCCGGCATTGTCGAGCGCCTGCTGACCGCGCCGGTGACCGAGCGCTCGATCGGCCTGGTCACCGCGCGCAACCGCAGCCTGTCGCCGGCGGCGGCGGAGCTGGCGGCGGCCGTGCGCGCGCGGCTGGCAAGCCCGCCGCCGCCGAATGCGGCGCCGGCGGCCCCGGAGGCCGGCGCATGAGCATCATCGTCGATATCCTGATCCTGGCCGGCGTGCTGCTGGCCATCGTCGCCGTGGTGCAGGTGGCCGCGTCGCGGCTGGTGCTGCCGGAATCCACGCTGCTGTCGGCCATCGGCATCGCCATCGGCGCGGGCTATGTGGCGATCGACGCCGCCCACCCCGACTTTGCCCGCCACTTCCTGCACCCGCTGATCGACCCGGCCTTGCCGCCCGAGGCCTACCTGTGGATCTTCCTGCCGCCGCTGCTGTTCCACGCCGCGCTGACCGCCGACGTGCGCGGCATGCTGCCCGACGCGGCGCCGATCCTGCTGCTGGCGGTGGTGGCCGTGGTGGTGGCCACCGGTGTCATCGGCGTGGCCACCGCGGCGGCCAGCGGCATGCCGCTCGCGGTGTGCCTGCTGCTGGGCGCGGTGGTGGCCACCACCGACCCGGCCGCGGTGATCGCGATCTTCCGCGACGTGGGCGCGCCGGCGCGGCTGATCCGGCTGGTGGAGGGCGAAAGCCTGCTCAACGACGCCGCCGCCATCGCCATCGTCGGCGTGCTGGTGGCGATGCTGACCGGGCATGGCGCGCAGGCGACGCTGGCGGCGGGCCTGCGCGAACTGGCGTGGGCCTTTGTCGGCGGGGTGCTGTGCGGCGCGCTGGCCGGACGGCTGGTGTCCGACCTGCTGCCGCGGCTGGCGGGCCTGGCCATGGCGGAAAGCGCGCTGACCCTGGCGCTGCCCTATCCGCTCTACCTGCTGGCCGAGCAACTGCTGGGGGTGTCGGGCGTGGTCGCCGTAGTGTGCGCCGGCCTGATGGTCAGCGCGCTCGGTCCGACGCGGCTGGCGCCGCCCAACTGGCGCCACCTGCGCATGATGTGGGAGCAGTTCGCCGGGATCGCCGGCGCCGTGGTGTTCCTGCTGGCCGCGGTGCGCGTGCCGTCGATGCTGGCGGGCGTGACCGGGCATCACGGCTGGCTGCTGCTGGCGCTGGTGCTCGCGGCGCTGGCGGCGCGCCTGCTGACGCTGTTCGGGCTGCTGCCGCTGCTGTCGTGGCTGCGGCTGAGCGCCCCCATCGACGGCGCCTTCAAGCTCGCCATCGCCTGGGGCGGGCTGCGCGGTGCGGTCACCCTGGTGCTGGCGCTGGGCATCGCCGAGAACAGTGACCTGCCCTACGAAACGCGCCATTTCGTCGCCATCCTGGCGACCGGCTTCGTGCTGGTCAGCCTGCTGCTCAACGGCACCACGCTACGCGCGCTGATCCACCGGCTCGGCCTGGACCAGCTTTCGCCGCAGGAGCGCGCATTGCAGCTGCAGGCGATCCGCCTCTCCACCGAGGAAGTCGAGGCAATGATGGCGCGCGTGGCCGACTCGTTCGACCTGCCCCCCGCGATCGCGCGCGAGGCGGCGCAGAAGTACCGGCATGGCATCGAGCTGGGCTCGGCGGAATTCGATTTCGACACCGCCCTGTCCGAGCGCGACCGCCTCAGCATCGGCCTGGTCACGCTGGCCACGCGCGAGCGCGAGCTGATTCCCGAATACGGCGACGGCGTGATCTCGGTGGCCAACCTCGACGCGATGATGCGCAACACCGCGCAGATGATCGACGCGGCGCGCGAGCAAGGCCGCATCGGCTACAACCGCGCCGCGCGGCATATCCTGGACTATCACCTGGGTTTCAGGGTGGCGCTGTTCCTGCATCGCCGGCTAGGCATCGACCGCCCGCTGGCGCGCGCGCTGGCCGACCGCTTTGAACTGCTGATCTGCCGCCAGACCGTGCTCGACCGGCTGCGCCGCTATAACCGCTCGATGCTGACGCCGGTGTTCGGCGCGCGCATGGCGACGGTGCTCGACGGGGTGCTGGAAGACCGCTCGCGCGCCGCCGCCGAGGGCCTGGCCGACATGCGCGGCAAGTTCGGCGCCTATACCGTGGCGCTGGAGCGGCGCCTGCTGATGCTGTTCGCGCTGCGCAAGGGCCGGCTGTCGCTGGAAGCGATGCGCGAGGAGGCGGTGATTTCCAAGGAAGCGTTCAACCAGATCGCCCAGGTGATCCAGCAGGCGTGGAACGCCAGCCTGGTGCGCCCGCCGCTGCGCGGCGTGACGGAACCTGCGGCCGGGCCCGGCGTGGCGCCGGGCCCGCAGCCGCAAGGCGGGGCAACAGGCGGGGGTTCAGGAAGGGTCTTTGGTGCGGGTACGCGAGACGGCCGCCATGATGCCGATGCCGAGCACGATCAGGCAGGCAATGCCGATATAAACCGGCGCCAGCCCGGCCGTCGACAGGCCCCAGGCAATGCCGCCCACCAGGACCAGCAGGCCGATGAGATATAGCGCGAATGACATGAGTCGGCTCCTTCGGGGGTGCAACCTGTGTTCAATGTAGGCAGCGTGCGCGGCGCAAGGGATAGGACAAGGGCGGATGCTGGCGTAGGCGGGTTCTGACCCGCTTGTGACTTGTCAGGTCCTTCGCCGCCCCCTGCCTGTCATGCCCCAGCGCCCTCGGTTCTGTATCTGTCCGCGGCGCCACCCGGCCCGTATACTCAGGAACCGGCGCACCCGCGCCGCACCGATCCCGAACCTCAAACAAGCAACGGAGCAGCAGCATGCGTGTCGCATTCCTCGGACTGGGCGTCATGGGTTTCCATATGGCCGGCCACCTGGCCGCCAAAGGCCACGAGGTCACGGTCTATAACCGCACCGCGGCCAAGGCGCAGGCCTGGGTCGAGCGCTTCGGCGGCAAGGCCGCCGCCACCCCCGCGCAGGCGGTGGGCGACGCGCAGGTGGTCTGCTCCTGCGTCGGCAACGACGACGACCTGCGCGCGGTGCTGACCGGGCGCGACGGCGCCTTCTTCGGCGCGCCCAGCGGTTGCATCTTCGTCGACCACACCACCGCCAGCGCCAACGTCGCGCGCGAACTCTACGCGGCGGCCGGCGAGCGCGGCCTGCACTTTGTCGACGGCCCGGTCTCGGGCGGCGAAGTGGGCGCGGAAAAAGGCATCCTGACCATCATGTGCGGCGGCGACGCCGACGCCTTTGCGCGCGCCGAGCCGGTCATCGCCGCCTACGCGCGCGCCGTCACCCGCATCGGCGAATCGGGCGCGGGGCAGCTGGCCAAGATGGTCAACCAGATCAGCATCGCGGGCCTGATCCAGGGCCTGTCCGAGGCCATCGCCTTCGGCGAGCGCGCGGGCCTGGACATGCGCCTGGTGCTGGATGTCATCAGCAAGGGTGCGGCCGGTTCCTGGCAGCTGGAAAACCGCGGCCCCACCATGATCGACAACAAGTTCGACTTCGGCTTCGCGGTGGACTGGATGCGCAAGGACCTTGGCCTGTGCCTGGACGAAGCCCGCCGCAACGGCGCCGGCCTGCCGGTCACGGCGCTGGTGGACCAGTTCTACGCCGACCTGCAGCAGATGGGCTGTGGCCGCGCCGACACCTCGTCGCTGATCAAGCGGCTGCGCCAGCATAGCGACAAGGGCTGAGGCGACGGGCGCGCCACCCCCGCCGTCGTCCGATTCCTACAGGGCAATCGGCGCTTCACGGAAGGGCCGCGCCGCGTCACACGCCTAAAGTGGACGCATGAGGGCACGGCCGCTGCGATGTCTTCCCCAGACGTCGTGCGGCGGGCCCGGCCACGAGGCAGGAGACCATCATGTGGAAACTCGCAGGCGCGCTTCTGGTAGGCGCAAGCATGGCGCTGGCCGGCTGTACGGCGGCGGGCGCGGTGGCCGGCGGTGTCGCCGGGCATGAACTGACCGACGGCAGTGCCGCCGGCACCATCGGCGGCGCCGTGGTGGGTGGTGTGATCGGCCACGAGCTCGCCGACTGACGGGCCGGTCCGTCCGACCGAAAACCAGGCCGCTGCGCGCGGCCTGGCTTGTTTTCGCCGTGGCTACGCCGGGTGGCTTGCGCGCCGGCGCAAGCGCCGCCACAGCAGCATCGGCAGCCGCACCACCAAGCCGGCCAGCAGCCGCAGGTGCATGCCGGTCAGCAGCAGGTTGTCGCGCAGGTAGCGGAAGTGGGAGACGCCGCCCTCGCGCCGGTCGAAGTAGCGCACCGGGGCGTCGAGATTGATGGGACGCACGCCGCGCCAGCACAGCCGCACCGCCACCTCGGGATCGAAATCGAAGCGCCGCATCCAGCGGCTGTCCTGCATCACCGCACGCAGCGGCGCGACCGGGTAGACGCGAAAGCCGAACAGCGAATCGCCGATGCCGGCCCACAGCGTCTCCACATCCACCCAGAAATTGGACATGCGCCGCCAGTAGACCCGCTCGCGCGGGGCGCTGGCGTCGAAGCGCGGGCGGCCCAGCACCATCGCGCCGGGGTCGCGCTGCGACACCGCCATGAATTCGGGGATCAGGTGGCCCGGATGCTGGCCGTCGGAATCCATCACCAGCACATGCGTGTAGCCTGCCGCCGCGGCCCGTTCGATGCCGTGCAGCACCGCGGCGCCCTTGCCCTGGTTGCTCGGCAGCACCAGCACCTGCAGCCCGGGGTCGGTGGCGGCCTGCGCCTCCAGCCATTGCGTGCTGCCGTCGGTGCTGCCGTCGACCACCACCCACACCGGGGTCCAGGCCGCGCGCGCGCCGCGCAGCACCTCCTGCAGGCGCACGCCGGGGTTATAGCTGGGGATCAGCACCAGGTGGGTCGCCGAAGGCGGCGCGCCGCCTTCCACCAGCGCCGGCGCGGGCGTGGCTTGCTGCGGCATGTCGTGGTCCTGTCCTGGCTGAGGGGAAACGGTGGCCGGGCTAGCGCGTGCGGTGTTGCGCCAGGTAGGCGGCCAGGCTGCCCAGTGAAGTGAAGATGGTCTTGTTGTCGGGATTGTCCGAGCGCAGCTCGACGCCGTACTTGCGCGATACCAGCAGGGCGATCTCGAGGATGTCGATCGAATCCAGCCCGAAGCCTTCTCCATAGAGCGGGGTCGCGGCGGTGATGTCCTCCAGCCGCAGTTCGGCGATGTCGAGTTCGTCGAGGATCAGGCGGGCAAGTTCGGTTTCGAGTTCGGTCATGTTGCTAGATGGCTGGAACGCCGCTGCGCCGCCCGTGCCGGGCAAGTCGATCCCGGTGCGGGCGTCGGGCACCCGAATGCTATCAAACGGGGCAATCCCGGGCCACTCGAGAGAAGTTTAGTAACAACATCAACAACCTATTGGGGAATCATGATCGCGTCCGGAGGGTCTTTTGGGGTATAAAGCGTTCGCTTCGCATGCCGCTAGGCGCCTTTCGGGCCCACCGCACGCCAAGCGCCTTACGCAACACATCCAGCTCCTACAGATGCCTTCGAGCCAGTCCGTCGACCGCCTTTCCCCGCCCGCCGCCGCGCCCCTGTCCGCGGCAGACGCCGCCGCCCCATGGTGGCGGCGCCATGCCTGGATCGGCGCGGTGGCGGCCTTCGTGGTCTACGAGTCGGCGCTGCATCGCGCGGCGCACCAGCCCGGCGCCGAGGTGGCCGCGCTGTGGCTCGGCGCGGCGCCGTTCCTGCTGATCGGCTTCGTCGCCTGCCGCCGGCTGGCCGGGGCGGTCCCGGCCCTGCTGGCGCTGCTCGCCGCGTGCGCGGCGCTGTGGCTGTGGCGCGCGCCGCTGTCCGGCCATTTCGGCTGGACCTACTACCTGCAGCATGCCGGCGCCAATGCCGCGCTGGGCGCGATGTTCGCGCTCAGCCTGCGCCGCGGCCGCACCCCGCTGTGCACGCAGATCGCCACCGCCATCCACGGCCCGCTGTCCACCGCGCATACGCGCTACACGGTGCGCGTGACCCAGGCCTGGACGCTGTTCTTCGCGGCAATGGTGGGGGTGTCGACGCTGCTGTTCGTGCTTGCGCCGGTGGCGGCCTGGTCCAGCTTCGCCAACCTGGCCACGCCGCTGCTGATCGCGCTGATGTTCGCGGGCGAGGCCGTGTACCGCCGCATCGCGTTTCCGGGCATGCGCCACCGCGGCCTGCTCGACGCGGTGCACGGCTACCGCGCGCTGATGACGGCCCGCGCGGCCCGGCCCGGGCTGCCGCGCTGACGCGCCGCCATCCGGCCCCTGCCCCGCGCAACAGGCACAGGCTTCGTCCATGACCTCACTCCCCATCGTTGCCCACGCCGCGCCCGATGACGTCATCGCCTGGGTGCACGGCCGGCCTGTCACCTTGCGGCAGTTCCTGGCCGATGCGACCCGCCTGGCAACGGCCTTGCCCGCCGGCGGCCATGTCTTCAACGCCTGCACCGACCGCTACCGCTTTACCGTCGGCCTGTGCGCGGCACTGCTGGCGGGCAAGCCCACGCTGCTGCCGCCGTCGCACACGCCCGAGACGGTGCGCCAGCTGCTGGCCTTCGCGCCCGACGCCTTCTGCCTGCATGACCAGGCCGACGCGGCCTTCGACATGCCGGCGCTGCACTACCACGATGGCCTGGCCGCCAGCGCCGCCGACGGGCCCGTCGAGATCCCGCGGATTCCGGCGGCGCAGGTCATGGCCTACGTGTTCACGTCCGGATCGACCGGCACGCCGGTGCCGCACCGCAAGACCTGGGGCGCCATGGCCGGCAGCGCGCGCGCCGCGGCGCAACGGCTCGGCTTGCTCGACGGGCGTGCGTGGACGCTGGCGGGCACGGTGCCGCCGCAGCATATGTTCGGTCTCGAAGCCACCGTGATGCTGGTGCTGCAGGGCCGCGCGGCGCTGGTGGCCGCGCCGGCGTTCTATCCGGCCGATGTCAGTGCGGCACTGGCCGCGGTGCCGGCGCCGCGCGCGCTGGTCAGCTCTCCCGTGCATCTGCGCACGCTGGTGCAATCCGGCCAGGCGATGCCGGCGGCCGACCTGGTACTGTGCGCCACCGCGCCGCTTGGCCGCCAGCTGGCCGCCGAGACCGAGGCGCTGTTCGCCGCGCCGCTGTGCGAGATCTACGGCAGCACCGAGACCGGCCAGCTGGCCACCCGCCGCACCGCACAGGAAGACGCGTGGACACTGGTGCCCGGAGTGCGGCTGCAAGCCCGCCCCAACGCCGCCGGCGACGATACCGAGACCTGGGCCGAGGGTGGCCATATCGAGCAGCCGGTGCCGCTGGGCGACGCGATCGCCCCGCTCGATGCGCAGCGCTTCCTGCTGCATGGGCGCAAGGCCGACCTGCTCAACATCGCCGGCAAGCGGACTTCGCTGGCCTACCTGAATCACCAGCTCACCGCCATTGACGGCGTGCGCGACGGCGCGTTCTTCATGCCCGACGACGCGCATGAGAGCGACACGGAAGGACACGTGGTGCGCCTGGTCGCCGTGGTGGTGGCGCCGGGCGTGGCGCCGGCCCGGTTGCAGCAGGCGCTGCGCGAACGGATCGACCCTGCCTTCATGCCGCGCCCTCTGTATTTTGCCGACTGCCTGCCGCGCAATGCCGCCGGCAAGCTGCCGCGCGAGACGCTTGCCGCGCTGGTGGCGACCCTGTCCGGCACCCAGCATCGCCATGCCGCGCCGCCGCCGGGCTTTGTCATCGACGCCGGCCACCCTGCCATGGCCGGCCATTTCCCGGGCCATCCGATCGTACCGGGCGTGGTGCTGCTGGACCATGCCGTGCTGGCGCTCGGCACCGCGCTGCGCCGCCCGCTGGCCGTGGCGCAGGCGAGCATGCTGAAGTTCCTGAGCCCGGTGCGCCCGGGCGAGCGCGTGGAGGTGCTGCACCAGTCCGAGGCGGCAGCCGATGGCGCCGAGACCATCCGCTTCACGCTGCGCAGCGCCGGGCGCGACGTTGCCAGCGGCACGCTGCAGGTGCGCGCCAGCGCGCCGCATGCGGGAGCCGTGCCATGCTGAGCTGGCTGTGGCGGCGCCAGGCGCCGCTGGATACGGAATGGTCGCGCCGCGAAGAGCGCGGCAGCATCACGCTGCTGCGGGTCATGACGTGGATCTCGCTGGCGCTGGGCCGGCCCGCCGGGCGCGTGGTGCTGCGCGCGATTGCCGCCTACTTCATGCTGTTCGCGCCGGCCGCGCGCCATGCCTCGCGCGCGTACCTGGACCGCGTGCTCGGACGCCAGGCCAGCTGGAGCGACGGCTACCGCCATGTGTTCACGTTCGCCTCGACCATCCACGACCGCATCTACCTGCTCAACGGCCGCTTCGACCTGTTCGACATCCGCCTGCATGGCGAACACCTGCTCGAAGCGGCGATGGCGCGCGGCCGCGGCGCCATCCTGCTGGGCGCGCACCTGGGCAGCTTCGAGGTGGTGCGCGCGCTCGGTCGGCGCCATCCGGACATGGAGGTCGCGATCACCATGTACGAAGAGAACGCGCACAAGCTCAACGACGTGCTGCAGTCGATCAACCCGGCGATGCGCCAGGATGTGATCGCGCTGGGCCGCTTCGACACCATGCTGCGCGTGCGCGACTACCTGGACCGCGGCTATATGATCGGCATGCTGGCCGACCGCACGCTGTCGCAGCGCGCCACCGACCCGGTGCAGCAGTGCGAATTCCTCGGCGCGCCGACCGGCTTCCCCACCGGCCCGCTGCGCATGGCGGCCATGCTGCGGCGGCCGGTGTTCTTCATCACCGGCCTGTACCGCGGCGGCAACCGCTACGATGTTCACTTCGTGCCGCTGGCGGACTTCACCGAGACCGCGCGCGGCCAGCGCGAAACGGCGGTGCAGGCGGCGCTGGCGGACTACGTGGGGCTGCTGGAGCGGTTCAGCCGCAGCGCCCCATACAACTGGTTCAACTTCTATGACTTCTGGCACGCCGGCCCGCCGCTGTCCGAGCAGCCGCCGCCGGGGAACGAGCCCTAACCCGTGAGCCCGCCACTGATGTTCTTCTTCGCGCGCCCTTTCCGCTATTCGTTGTCGACTGTGCTGGCAGGCGCTCTGCTCGCGCTTGCACCGCAGGCGGCCACGGCAGCAGCAGCCCCGGCAGCCACCGCAGCCACTGCCGCGTTCGGGGTCGACCAGCTGATGTCCACGCTGGCGCAGCGCAAGTCCGGGCGCGTGCTGTTTACCGAGACCAAGTACCTGGCGCTGCTCGACAAGCCGGTGCAGTCCTCGGGCGAGCTGCGCTTCACCGCGCCCGACCACCTGGAAAAGCGCACGCTCTCGCCCAAGGCGGAAAACCTGGTGCTCGACGGCGACATGCTGACCATCGAGCGCGACGGCAAGCGCTACACCATGCCGCTGCAGAACTACCCCGAGATCGCCGCCTTTATCGAGAGCATCCGCGCCACGCTGGCCGGCAACCGCGATGCGCTGGAGCGCTACTACAAGCTCGGCGTTGAGGGCCGCGCCAGCCGCTGGACGCTGACACTGACGCCGGCGGACTCGCGCATGGCCGCGGCCGTCAGCCAGGTGCGCATCGACGGCAGGCAGGATGCGCTGGAGCAGATCGAGATCCGGCAGGCCGACGGTGACCGCTCGGTGATGAAGATCCGGCCGGCCGCGAGCCGATGAGGGCGGCACCGCGCCGCCTGGCGCTGGCGCTGTGGGTGCTGGCACTGCTGGCCTGCGCCGCGGTCATCAGCCGCACCAGCTTCACCGCCGACCTGTCCGCCTTTTTGCCGCGGCTGCCCAGCGCCGAACAGCAGTTGCTGGTGAACCAGCTGCGCGACGGGCTGGTATCGCGCCTGATCCTGGTCGGCATCGAAGGCGGCGATGCCGATGGCCGCGCCACGGTCTCGCGCGCGATGGCGGCGCAACTGCGCGGCGACCGGCGCTTCGCCTCGGTGCAGAACGGCGAGCCGGTCAACCAGGCGGCGGACCGCGAATTCGTGTTCGCGCACCGCTACCTGCTCAGCCCCGCGGTGACGCCGGAGCGGTTCAGCGAGCACGGCCTGGCCCAGGCGGTGAATGATTCGTTCGCGCTGCTGGCCTCTTCCGCCGGGCTCTTCACCAAGTCATTGCTGCCGCGCGATCCCACCGGCGAGGTCGCGGCGATGCTGGCGCAGCTCGATGCCGGCCAGCGCGTGCCGATGCATGCGGGCGCGTGGGCCTCGCGCGACGGCAAGCGCGCGCTGCTGCTGGCGCAGACCGCCGGCGCGGGCTCGGATACCGATGCGCAGGCAGAGGCGATGGCGGCCGTGCAGCAAGCGTTCAACACCGCCGCCGCGGCCGGGCCCTA
The DNA here is from genome assembly GCF_014191175.1 of Cupriavidus alkaliphilus. NCBI lineage: Bacteria > Pseudomonadati > Pseudomonadota > Betaproteobacteria > Burkholderiales > Burkholderiaceae > Cupriavidus > Cupriavidus alkaliphilus. The sequence goes on from NZ_JACHWE010000002.1 coordinate 807,547, forward strand.
CCAACTGGTGATGACGGGACCGGGCGTGTTCTCGGTCAAGGCGCGCGACACCATCCGGCACGATGTCGAGCGGCTCTCGGCCATCGGGCTGGCCATCATCGTCACGCTGCTGCTGGCGGTGTACCGCTCGGTGCCGCTGCTGGTGCTCGGGCTGGTGCCCGTACTCAGCGGCGCGCTGGCGGGGATCGCCGCGGTCAGCCTGGGCTTCGGCGGTGCCGTGCATGGCCTGACGCTGGGCTTTGGCACCACGCTGATCGGCGAAGCGGTCGACTATTCCATCTACCTGTTCGTGCAGTCCGCGCAGTACACGCGCAATGGCCAGCGCGACGAGCGCGCCTGGCTGGGCGGCTTCTGGCCGACGGTGCGCCTGGGGGTGCTGACTTCGGTCTGCGGCTTTGCGTCGCTGCTGCTGTCGGGTTTCCCGGGGCTGGCGCAGCTGGGGCTGTATTCGATCGCTGGGCTTGCCACCGCCGCGCTGGTCACACGCTTCGTGCTGCCGCAGCTGGTGCCGGCCACGCTGCAGCTGCGCGACGTCGCACCACTGGGCCGCAGGCTGCAATGGCTGACGGAGCGCGCGCCCCGGCTGCGCTGGCTGGTAGTGCTGCTTGTAGTGGGCACCTGCGTGGTGCTGGTCCAGCATCGCGGCAAGCTGTGGGGGCGGGAACTGCAGGCGCTGAGCCCGGTATCGGCCAGCGACCAGGCGCTCGACACCTCGCTGCGCGAGAACCTCGGGGCACCCGACGTGCGCTACCTGGTGGTGGTGTCGGGCCCGGACCAGGAATCCGTGCTGCAGGGCGCGGAGCGCGTCGCGCACGAGCTGGAACCGCTGGTGGCGCAGAACTTCATCGGCGGCTACGAGAGCCCGGCGCGCTACCTGCCCAGCGCCGCCACCCAGCGCGAGCGCCAGGCCAGCCTGCCGCAGCCCGATGTGCTGGCGCAGCGGCTGCATGCCGCCATCGCCGGCCAGCCGGTGCGCGCCTCGGTGTTCGCTCCCTTCCTGGCGCAGGCCGAAGCCGCCCGCACCGGGCCCCTGCTGCAGCGCGAGAGCTTGCGCGGCACCTCGATGGCGCTGGCGGTCGACGCCCTGCTGGTGCAGCGCGAAGGCCGCTGGAGCGCCACCCTGCCGCTGCGCGCGCCGGTGCATGCGCCGAACCATGCCAGCGCGGCCGACGGTGTCGACAGCGCCGCGGTGCGCGCCGCGATCCGGCGGGCGGGCGTGCCCGATACCCTGTTCGTCGATCTCAAGGGCGAATCCGACCGGCTCTATGCCAGCTACCTGCGCGAGGCCCTGCTGCTGTCGCTGGCCGGACTGCTGGCGATCATCGCCCTGCTGGCCGTGGCGCTGCGCTCGCCGCGGCGGGTGCTGGCGACGGTACTGCCGCTGGCCGCCGCCGCGGTGGTGGTGTTGGGCGGACTGGCGGCGCTGGGCCAGCCGTTGACGCTGCTGCACCTGGTCGGCCTGCTGCTGCTGGCCGCGGTCGGCTCCAACTACGCACTATTCTTTAATGGCCCGGCGGCAGACGGCCAGGCGGCTGGCGCTTCCCCGCACACGCTGGTGTCGCTGCTGCTGGCCAACCTGACCACGGTCGCCGCGTTCGGCCTGCTGTCGCTGTCGAGCCTGCCGCTGCTGCAGGCATTCGGCCTGACGGTCGGCCCCGGCGCCGTGCTGGCGCTGTGGTTTTCGGCCATCCTCGCGCCCGCGCCGCCGTCGGCGGCGGCGGGGAAGGCCGGGAGTGCAACATGAAGCCGCTATCCGCACCGGGCGTTGCCCTGCCCGAGGGGTCCCCCAGCCGTCGCTGGCGGCCCACCCCGCTGCTTTATGGCGCCGCCGCGGTCCATGTGGGCGCCGTCGGCGCGCTGCTTGCCTATCCGCAGGGCGCGGGCTGGGCCGTGGCAGGCGTCGGCGCGACCCACGCGGCGATGTGCGCGGCCGGCCTGTGGCCGCGCAGCACCTGGCTCGGGCCCAACCTGGTGCGCCTGCCGCCATCGGCCGAGGGCTGCGTGGCGCTGACCTTCGACGACGGCCCCAACCCGGACCTGACGCCGCGGGTGCTCGACTTGCTGGACCAGCACGGTGCCAGCGCGACGTTTTTCTGCATCGGCGAGCGCGCCGCGGCGCATCCCGAACTGGTGCGCGAGATCGTGCGCCGCGGCCATGCCGTGGAGAACCACAGCATGTACCACCGGCTGCACTTCTCGCTCTTCGGGCCCGCGCGCATGCAGCGCGATATCGCCGCCGCGCAGCAGGTGCTGACTGAGATCACCGGCCAGGCGCCGCGCTTCTTCCGCGCTCCGGCGGGTCTGCGCAATCCCTTCCTGGAGCCGGTGCTGTGCCGGCTCGGGCTGCACCTGGCGGCCTGGACCCGGCGCGGCTTCGATACCCTCAGCGGCAACAACGCCGCGCACGTGGCGCGGCGCCTGGCCGGCGGGCTGGCCGGGCGCGACATCCTGCTGCTGCACGACGGCAACCCCGGCCTGGACCCTGCCGGCCATCCCCATTGCACCACCGTGCTGCCGGGCCTGCTGGCCGCGATCGATCGCGCCGGACTGCGCTGCGTGACGCTGCGCGCCGCGGTGCCGCCGGGCTGAGCCGCCGCGGCTTGTTACAATTGCCGCTGCCTTCAGAGATTCCTTCCATTCGCCTCACCGAAGCTGTGTCCCCGCTCCTGTTCTCGCATTTCACCGCCACCAGCTGCCTCGGCGCCGGCCTCGACGCCACGCTGGCGGCGCTGCGCGCGCAGCGCGGCGGCCTGGCGCCGTGCCGCTTCGGCGACGTCGCCCTCGATACCTATGTCGGCGAAGTCGCCGGCCTCGACGCCGTCACGCTGCCGGCCGCGCTGGCCATGTTCGACTGCCGCAACAACCGGCTGGCGCAGCTGGCGCTGGAGCAGGATGGCTTTGCCGAGCGGGTGCGCGAGGCGGCGGCGCGCTATGGCGCCCACCGCATCGGTGTCTTTCTCGGCACCAGCACCGCGGGCGTGCTGCAGACGGAGCTGGGCTATCGCCAGCGCGATCCGGCCAGCGGCGCGCTGCCGTCGGACTTCCACTACGGCGGCACGCACAACCCCTACTCGCTGCCGGCGTTCCTGCGCCAGCAGCTGGGCCTGTCAGGGCCGGCGGCAGCGGTATCGTCGGCGTGCTCGTCCGGAGCCAAGGTGTTCAGCTCGGCGCGGCGCATGCTGGAGGCCGGGCTGATCGATGCGGCGGTGGTAGGCGGCGTCGACTCGCTGTGCCACACCACGCTGTACGGCTTCAATGCGCTGGAGTTGTTGTCGCGCCAGCCGTGCCGGCCCTACGACGTGGCCCGCAACGGCATCTCGATCGGCGAAGGCGCGGTCTTCGGCCTGCTCGAACGCGTGACCGGCAAGGTGGCGGACGATGCCATCCTGCTCGCAGGCATCGGCGAATCGAGCGACGCCCACCATATGTCGACGCCACACCCGCATGGGCTGGGCGCGCGCATGGCGATGGCGCAGGCGCTGGCCGGCGCAGGCATCGCGCCGGAGCAGGTCGGCTACGTCAACCTGCACGGTACCGCCACGCGCAGCAACGACGCCGCCGAAGCGCTGGCCATGGCCGCGGTGCTGCCCGGCACGCCGTGCAGCTCGACCAAGGGCGCCACCGGCCATGCGCTGGGCGCGGCCGGCGCGCTCGAGGCGGTGATCTGCGCGCTGGCGCTGCGCCACGGCCTGGTGCCGGCCGGCATCAACACCACGCAGGTCGACCCCGCGCTCGGCGTGAACTACCAGCTCGCCAACCAGGACACGCCGTTGCGCTACGCGATGAGCAATGCGTTCGGTTTCGGTGGATCCAACTGCAGCCTGCTGTTCGCCCGTGCGGACGCGGTTGCTCACTGAGCCAGCGCCATGCCACAGCCAATCTATCTCGAAAGCATCGGCCTGCTCGGCCCCGGCCTGAGCGGCTGGCAGCAGGCCAGTGCCGTGCTCGCGGGACGCACGCCATACGCGCACGCGGCCACTGAGCTGCCGCTGCCGTCGGGCCTGCCCCCGGCCGAGCGCCGCCGCACCGGGCCCACCGTCCGGTTGGCGCTGGGCGTGGGCCAGCAGGCAGTGGCGGCCAGCGGCTGCGATGCCGCGCAACTGCCGACGATCTTCACCTCGTCCAGCAGCGATGGCCACAACTTCCATGCCATCTGCGAAGCGCTGGCGCAGCCCGAGCCGCTGATGTCGCCCACGCGCTTCCACAACTCCGTGCACAACGCGACCGCCGGCTACTGGTCGATCGCCGCCGGCGCGATGCGCGCCTCCAACGTGCTGTGCGCGATGGATGGCAGCTTTGGCGCGGGTCTGCTGGAAGGCGTGCTGCAGGCCACCGCCGATGCGGAGCCGTGCCTGCTGGTCGCCTATGACACCGGCTATCCGGAGCCACTGCACACCTGCCGGCCGATTCCCGACCCGTTCGGCGTGGCGCTGCTGCTTACGCCGCAACCGAGCGCGCGCTCGCTGGCGCGCATCGCGGTGGCGCTGACACAGGCGCCGGCCACCGTGATGCCGGACACGGCGCTCGAAGCGCTGCGCAACTCGGCCCCGGCCGCGCGCGTGCTGCCGCTCCTCGCCGCCATCGCCCGCGGCGAGACCGGCACGGTGGTACTGGATTATCTGGACACGCTGCGGATCGAAGCCGAAGTCACCAGTCTCGGCAGCCAGGCCCATGCCTGAGGCGATCCGGGACCGCGCCTGGATCGCGGCGCGCATTCCGCACCAGGGCAGCATGTGCCTGCTCGACGGCGTGGCGGCGTGGGACGCGGCATCGATCCGCTGCACGGCAACCAGCCACACGCACGCGGAGAATCCGCTGCGCGCGCAGGACCGGCTGGCAGCGGTGTGCGGGATCGAATATGCCGCGCAGGCCATGGCCGTGCATGGCGCCCTGCTGGCCGAGGCCGTGCAGGCAGGCGGCGCGCCGCAGCGCCCGCGAACGGGCTATCTTGCGAGCGTGCGCAAGCTGGTGCTGCAGGTGGAACGGCTCGACGATATCCCGGCGCCGCTGGAAGTCACGGCTGAGCGCATCAGCGGCGAAGGGGCCACCGTGCTCTATGCCTTTGTCGTCAGTGCCGCGGGACGTACGCTGCTGTCGGGCCGCGCGGCGGTCATCCTGGATGCCGCCGCGGTTGGCGCTGACGCCGGCTGAAGCCTGCCGGCCAGCGCCCTCGCTTCAACGCGCCGGCAGGATCTTGCCCGACACCGTACCGAAGCCGACGCGGTAGCCGTCGCCCTGGCAGTAGCCGGTCATGATCACGTCGTCGCCGTCCTGCAGGAAGCTGCGCTGGCTGCCATCGGCCAGGGTCAGCGGCTCGGCGCCGTTGCGGGTCAGCTCGAGCAGGCTGCCGTAAGAGTCCGGCGTGGTGCCGCTGATCGTGCCCGAGCCCATCAGGTCGCCCACGCGCACGTTGCATCCCGACACGGTGTGGTGCGCCAGCTGCTGCGCCATGGTCCAGTACATCGCCTTGAAGTTGGTGCGGCAGATGGTGCTGGGGGCCGTTGCGCCGGCGGGCTGCAGTGCGACTTCCAGTGCGATGTCGTAGGCGTTCTTGCCCTGCTGCTGCAGGTACGACAGCGGCTCGGGCGATTGCGCGGGATTGTCGCGGCGGAACGGCTCGAGCGCTTCCATGGTGACCACCCATGGCGAGATCGAGGTCCCGAAGCCCTTGCTGTTGAACGGCCCCAGCGGCACGTATTCCCATTGCTGGATATCGCGCGCGCTCCAGTCGTTGAGCAGCACCATGCCGAACATATGCGCCGGCGCGTCGGCGGTGCTGACGGGCTCGCCCAGGGCCGAGGGCTTGCCGACGATAAAGCCCATCTCCAGCTCGAAATCCAGCTTGCGGCAGGCGCTGAAAACCGGGCGCTCCTCGTTCGGCAGCTTGATCTGGCCGTTGGGGCGATGCAGCGGCGTGCCGCTCACCACCACCGAGCTGGCGCGGCCGTTGTAGCCGATCGGGATTTCCAGCCAGTTCGGCAACAGCGCGTTGTCCGGGTCGCGGAACATGCGGCCGACGTTGGTGGCGTGCTCCTTCGACGAATAGAAGTCCGTGTAGCCCGGGATCTCGACCGGCAGGTGCAGGGTCGCGGCCGACATCGGCACCAGCGCCTGGTCGCGCAAGGCGGCGTTGTCGCGCAACGCGGCGTCCGCACCGGACAGCAGTGCCGTCAGGCGCCGGCGCGTCTCGCTCCATACCGGCTGGCCCAGCGCGATGAAGCGGTTCAGGCTGGCCGCGGCAAACGTGCCCCGGGCCGCTTCAGGCAGCAGGCCCGCCTGGTCCAGTGCGGCGAGGTCCAGGACCTGGTCGCCGATAGCGACGCCGACACGGGGCGCCTGGCCTTTGGTGGAAAACACGCCGTAGGGCAGGTTTTGCAGCGGAAAATGGGTGTTGCCGTCGTTGGCGCTGTCGATCCAGCTGGTTTGGGGGGCGGTCATCGGGTGCTCCGGAAAGTTTGGCGGGCACGCTTGGCGTGCCGGCAGTTGTCTTGCCTGGTGGCAGCCTGTGCTCTCGCCGGCCCGCTCCCGCGAGCGGGAGAAAAGACCGGCGGGATGGCGGGCACCAGCGCGTTAGCGGACGTTCGGGTTGAAATGCTTCTTCAGGCCCTGCCAGCAGGTGTAGTACTCCTGTTGCAGCGACGCCGACTGCGCGGCATACGGCGTCGGGCGGATCACGCCCGGCGTTTCGAACATGAACGCCATGGTGTTTTCGATGTGGTGCGGCGTCGAGGTGTCGGCGACGCTGGCCTTCTCGAACGTCTCGGCATCCGGGCCGTGGCCGCTCATGCAGTTGTGCAGGCTGGCACCGCCGGGCGCGAAGCCTTCGGCCTTGGCGTCATAGACGCCCGCGATCAGGCCCATGAATTCGCTGGCGATATTGCGGTGGAACCAGGGCGGGCGGAACGAGTCCTGCATGGCCAGCCAGCGCGGCCCGAAGATGACGAAGTCAATGGTGTCGACGCCCGGCGTATCCGACGGCGACTGCAGCACCAGGAAAATCGACGGATCCGGATGGTCGTAGCTGATCGAACCGATGGTGTTGAAGCGGCGCAGGTCATACTTGTACGGCGCGTAGTTGCCGTGCCAGGCCACCACGTCGAGCGGCGAGTGGCCAATGTCGGCGCGCCACAGATTGCCCTGGAACTTGGCCACCAGCTCGAAGCTGCCCTCGCGGTCTTCATAGCCGGCCACCGGCGAGAGGAAGTCGCGCGGGTTGGCCAGGCCGTTCGAGCCGATCACGCCCAGGTCAGGCAGCCGGAACAGCGCGCCGTAGTTCTCGCAGATATAGCCGCGCCCCTCGCCGTCAGGCAGCTCCACGCGGAAGCGCACGCCGCGCGGGATCACCACGATTTCGTGCGGCTCGACTTCCAGGCGGCCGAGTTCGGTCACCATCAGCAGCCGGCCCTGCTGCGGCACGATCAGCATCTCGCCGTCGGCGTTGTAGAAAAAGCGGTCCTGCATCGAGCGGTTGGCCAGGTACAGGTGGATGCCGCAACCGGTCATCGCTTCCGGGCCGCCATTGCCGGCCATGGTGACGATGCCATCGACAAAATCGGTCGGCACCGACGGCATTGCCGGCGGGCTCCAGCGCATCTGGTTCGGCGACGGCGGCACCTGGTCGAAGCGGCTCAGGAAACGCGACTGTTCGATCAGCGTGAACGGCTTGTGCATCGCCGCCGGGCGGATGCGGTACAGCCACGAACGGCGGTTGTGCGCACGCGGCGCCGTGAACGCGGTGCCCGACAACTGCTCGGCATACAGGCCATAGGGCGCGCGTTGGGGCGAGTTCTGGCCCACCGGCAGCGCGCCTGGCAGTGCCTCGGTGGCGAATTCGTTGGCGAAGCCGGACATATAGCCGTGCTCGGCAAGCTGGGTATGCGTGAGGTCCATGGTGTTGTTTGCGTCTCCGGGAGGTCCATCAGCGCAGCGCTGGCCGCACGGCGCTTGAATTACGTATTGTTCAATGGATTTACCATATCGTAATCATCGGAAGCGGGCGTGTCAAACCTCGGATGCGCGCGGGCAGCACACGGCGCACTTGCAGTTGTAGGCGGCGAAGCGGGAAATTGGGAAGGTGCCGCTGGCGGGCGCCAGAGCGGCAGGAAGAAAAGGCTGGAAAGCGCCGGCTCAGGCAGTCAGGCCTGCGGCGTCATGCCTGTCCGGTGCCAGAAACGGCTCTCGGGACAAAAGCGGCTCGGCGCGCGCCAGAGGGCACGCGCCGCTTGCGGAGGGTGGCCTGGAGGCCCGCTGCCGGACCGGCCCGCACAAGCATGCGCGCGGCCAGGCAGAAGGCGGATCAGACCGGTTTGTGGCCCTCGCCGGTACCGGGGCCGAAACCGCCGCCGGAGGCCGGGGTCGCGGCCGGTGCCGGCGCGCTGCCAGCGGGCTGGCCGGCCATCGAGGCAGCGGTCACGCCGCCGTTGCGGCTGGCAATGAAAGCGTTGACGTCGGCGGCAAGGTGCTGCGGCGCCAGCACCACTTCCAGGCCCAGGGCCTCGCAGGCCGCCAGGAAGGTCGACATGCGGGGGTCGGCCTGGCCTGATTCTGCCCGGAGGTAGGCCTCCCGGGAAATGCCCGCCTTGCGAGCGACGTCCTCCTGCTTGAGCTTGCGCGCGCGGCGCAGCGCCCGCAGTTGCCGGAACGGTTCGCTAGCGCCTCTCGGCACGGCTGTACTGTTCATGTCGGTCTCCAGTCACCAGTGAAAAAAAGTGCGCGGACGTGCATTCGAGTATAGAGCACGCAAAGCGTTCCGTATGTAACCGCCGAAACACTTTGTGCAGATTTCTTGCTGGCCCGTCATCTTGCGCCGGCATCTACCCGAAGGCGCCCATCCAAGCGTCGGACAGAGCACAACGCCTTCGCGCCGCCTTGACAGTAACGGGCCCTCGGAATTTGCGTTGACGTCACATGCATAGCTGTATGACGTTATGGCCTCCCGGACACAACAACGCAAGTCCGGGCAACTACCATGCATCCGGTTTCGTTGACAAACCGACCGGTCGTGCTATTCTTCGCTGCATGCAGAAAGGACATCTCACCCGCAAAGCCATCATCGAGCAGGCGCTGGACGCCGCCGCCAAGGTCGGCTTCGAGCAGTTGTCGCTGGCCACGCTGGCGGCCGATACCAATATGTCCAAGAGCGGCCTGTATGCGCACTTCAAGTCCAAGGAGATGCTGCAACAGGCGGTGCTGGACCTGGCGGTGGAGCGTTTCGGCGACATCGTGATCCGGCCGGCGATGCGCCAGCCACGCGGCATGCCGCGCTTGCAGGCGCTGTTCGAAGGCTACCTGGAGTGGCTGGGCGGCACGGTGACGCAGGGACGGTGCCTGTTTACCGCGCTGGGGCAGGAGTATCGCGACCGCCCCGGCTCGATCCGCGACCTGGTGGTGCAGTCGCTGAAGGACTGGCACAGCACCATCGCGCGGGTGGTGGGGGACGCCATCGAAGAAGGCCAGTTCGGGCCGAAGGTCGACCCGCGCCAGTTCGCCTTCGAGTTGTCCGGCATCGGCATGGCCTTCCAGCAGTCGTTCAAGCTGCTGGGGCGGCAGGATGCAGAAGCGATGGCGCGGAACGCCTTTGCGGCCCTGGTTGCGCGCGCGGCGGCAGACGCGCCCCATCGCGCGGGGACCTGACATCGGCGCCGGCGCTATCCCGCCGGCGGGCAGCACACCGCTCCGGCGGGCTTTTTTTGTACCGAAAAAAGCACGACTGGTCGGTCTTTTAAGCAGCGCGAGACGCCTCCGGCCAGCCCGGTTCCGATGACGCCGCGCAATCCAGAACCCATTGGAGGTGCAGGTCGTGACGCAAGCAGTCTCTTCTCCTTCCCCGGTTTCCCCTTCTCCCGCCGCGGCGGCGCCGGCCTTGCGCAACCCCGATGCGTCGGCGCCCGCCAGCCGCGACGGCACCGTGCAGCGTGCCCTGATGGGGTTGCAGCGCTTGCGCTGGCAAGCGGGCAGCGTGCTGATGCCCGCGGCGACGGCACGCCGGCTCGAGCGCATCTGGTTCAGCCCGCCGCGGGGCGCCGCCACCTCCGCCGCCCGGCACGCGCTGGACGGTGCGCGCGCCGACTGGGCCCTGGTGACCGGCCATGGACCCAGCCGGCGGGTGCGGGTCTACCGCTGGGGCAGCGCCGGGCCGGTGGTGCTGCTCGCCCATGGGTGGGGCGGCCATGCGGGCCAGTGGCATGCGGTGATCGACGGCCTGTTGGCGGCGGTCATGCGGGTCGTGGCCTTCGATGCGCTGTCGCACGGCGCCTCCGATGCCGGCGCGCGCGGCGCCGCGCAGACTTCGGTGCTGGAGATGTCGCGCTCGCTGCTGGCGGCAGCATGGCATGCCGGCCCCGTCCATGCCGTGGTGGCACATTCCCTGGGCGGCGCGGCGACGGCGCTGGCGCTGCGCGAAGGCCTGCCGGCGAGCGCCGCGGTGCTGCTGGGCGCGCCCGCCGACATGCGCGCGGCATGCGCCGCGCTGGCGTGGCAACTGGGCGTGGCGCCGGCGGTGCTGGGCCGCATGCAGCGCCACAGCGAACGCTGGCTGGGCATGCCATGGTCGGCCTTCAACGTGCCGGACCTGGGCCGGGCCCGCGCGGTGCCACCGACGCTGGTGATCCATGACCGCGACGACAAGGAGGTGCGCTGGGAAGACGGCGCGGCCATCGCCGGCGCCTGGCCTGGCGCGCGGCTGGAAACCACTACCGGCCTCGGCCACCGCCGCATCCTGCGCGATCCCGCCGTGATCCAGCGCATCGCCGAATTCATCCGGCCGCCATCCGCGCCACGCGAGATGCCGGTACCCGCCGGCCTGGCCGTGACCTGAACCAGGAGACCATCATGTACCTGGTAAGCAACGATATGACCGCCACCCTGCCCGCCCGCAGCTCGCTGCGGCTGGTGGCCGGGCCCGGCGAACGGGTGGCGGTGCGCTGCACCGCGGGCGAGCTGTGGCTGATCCGCGATGGCGATCCGAAGGACACGGCGCTGACGGCAAGCGAATGCTTTACCTTGTCCGATGCCGGCCATGTCGAGCTGTATGCGATCACCGCCGCCTCCCTGCACGTCACCCGCTGCAAGACAGCGCCCGATCCCGTTCGCGACGCATGGCGACAGCGGCTATGGCGCTGGCTGGGCCCGCGCAGCCAGGGCTATACCGGCGCCGGCCGCTGACCCAAACTGCTACCCCGTCTGCCATCCGCAGACAAACCCTGCCCGCCTGCCGCGCCCATCGCGTTGAAGGATGGGTGTGGGTCATGGCGGTTAATTGCGCAATTTTCGTTCCCAAACGTCGCGCCGCGCTGGATACGCCGGGGGAAGCGACACCGCGCCGGCACAGGACTAAGGCAGCCGCTGTATCAGGACTGATACACCGCGTGCCGCGCCGCGTGGCCGGCGCCGTGGCATCTCCCGCTGCGCGGCACGCCACGTCGGCTGGCGCGCGATATGCATCGCCGTGGGGTTGCTCAGGTTCCCCCGGTGTTGCGCCGGGACGCCCTGAACCACTGCCCCGGCTTGCTGCGATCGGTCGCGTGCGCGCAGCCGGGACGGCGTTCGATCGATCCTTACCGGAGATCCCGCCATGACCCGCTATATCGTGCTAGCCAGCTTCACCGACCAGGGCATCCGCGCCGTCAAGGACACCACCAAGCGCGCCGCCGCGGTGCGCGAGATGGGCGCACGCTTCGGGGTGCAGATGAAAGACATCTACTGGACCCTGGGCAAATATGACATCGTGCTGACCGTCGAGGCCCAGGATGACGCCAGCATGACCGCGTTCGGGCTGGCGGTCGGCGCGCTGGGCAACGTGCGCACGCAGACGCTACGCGCCTTCGACGTCGACGAGATGCAGGGGATTCTCGACAAGATGAGCTGAGCCGCCCTGGCACTGCCCTTGTCACGAATAACGCCCGCCACGGCACCAGGCGGGCGTTGTCGCGCCTGGCTTGCGTGATTCTTCCGTCAGTCCGACGGTGTTGTCAGACGATGCCCGATAGCTGGCCGGCTGCACACCGCAGACACTCGTACTGCCAACTCCGGGAGAGCGCCATGCCAGGCAAGAATATCCATGTCGTGCCAACCCATAATGGCTGGGCAGTCGAAGCGGAGGGCCGCTCCGGCAACCAGCAGCGCTTCACGTCGATGGACCATGCGATCGCTACCGGCATGGAGAAAGCCAGGCGCGCAAAGGTCGAGCTGCTGATCCACGGCAGGGATCACCAGATCATGGAGCGAAACTCGTTCGGAAGCGCTCCCGCTGACGCCGAAGGGTAGTGTCAGGGTACCATCGGCATCGTATCCGGGGCACATCTACTCATCGACAATCCGATGCGCAATCTGAAAGGCTTTTACATCCTTCTGGTCGCCGTCACCATTGCGTTCATCTGGATACTGCTGCCCTTCTACAGCGCGATCCTCTGGGGCACCATCCTCGCCATCCTGTTTCACCCCATGCACCGCAAGCTGACGGTGCGCTTCCGCAACCGGGAAAATCTCGCAGCGTTGACCACGCTGCTGGTCTGCGTGCTGATGGCCATTGTCCCGGTGTTCCTGATGATTGCCACGCTCGCGCAGGAAGTCGCCCTTGCCTACAACCAGATCAAGACCGGCAAATGGGATTTCGCCCAGTACTTCCAGACGGCCGTACAGGCCCTGCCCGATTCCGTCGAGGCATGGCTGAATGAAGTGGGATTGGCCGACGTAGCGGGGTTGCAAGCGAAACTGACCGAAGGTGCCGCCCGCATCAGCCAGTTCATGGCGGCCCAGGCTGTCGCCATTGGCCAGAACACGCTGCAGTTCGCCGTAGGCCTTGGCGTCATGCTGTATCTGGTGTTTTTCCTGCTGCGGGACGGTACCGTCATTGCCCATCGCTTCCGCGAGGCGATCCCGCTGAGCGACGCCCACACCCGCCGGCTGGTCGGCCGGTTCACCACCGTCGTGCGCGCCACGGTCAAGGGCAACGTCGTGGTGGCGGCGGTGCAGGGAATCCTGGGCGGGCTGGCCTTCCTGCTGCTGGGCATCAATGGAGCGTTGCTGTGGGGTACGCTGATGGCGTTCCTGTCCCTGCTGCCGGCCATTGGCGCCGCGCTGGTCTGGGGTCCGGCCGCGGTGTATTTCTTGCTGGCCGGCCCGGTCTGGAAAGGTATCGCGCTGATTGCCATCGGTACCCTTGTCATTGGCGCCGTGGACAACCTGCTGCGCCCTATCCTGGTCGGCAAGGACACCAAGCTGCCGGACTGGGTGGTGCTGATCTCGACCCTGGGCGGCATGTCCGTGTTTGGCATCAATGGCTTTGTGATAGGTCCGCTGCTTGCCGCGCTGTTTATGTCGTGCTGGGATATTTCGGTGATCGAGGATCGCGACGAGACCATGTGAGCGGCCACGGCGCCATTTCGTCATCTCGCCGTCTTTAGCGTGTTGACGAAGCAACTGGCAACGCATGGACAAAACTTCTAGAAACGCGAATTATTCTCATTTATTATTCGGCCTTTGCTTTTGCCCTGGGCCGTCATGCTCTTCCGCCGTCTTGCCATACCTGCCGCCGCCAGTTCGCTGCTGCTGCCTGCCGTTGTCTCCCACGCCGCCGAAGAACTCGCCACGCTGCCGTCCGTGACGGTCAGCGCCGCCGGTGACGGGCAGGCCGACGTCGGTTTCGCCACGCGCCGGGCGGCCGGCGTGACCAAGTCGGGCGAAGCCGCGGCCGACGCCGCGCAATCGATCACCGTGATCACGCGCGACCTGCTCGACAGCCAGCAGGCACAGAACCTCGGCGACGCGCTGCAGAACTCGGCCGGCGTGGTCACCAACACCTTTGGTCGGCGCGGCTGGGACGACTTCATCATCCGCGGCCAGCGTGCCTCGGAATCGGTCTTTGCCGACGGCCTGCTGGTCGACAGCAACAACCGCGTGGCGCAAGAGCTGTTCGGCGTGGAGCGCGTGGAAGTGCTCAAGGGGCCGGCTTCGATACTGTTCGGCGCGGTGCAGCCCGGCGGCCTGGTCAACATGGTCAGCAAGCGCCCGCGCGCGGAACTGTTCGGCGAACTGGGGCTCACCGTCGGCAACTACGGCTTCCGGCAGATGACGGTCGACGTGGGCACGCCGCTGGCCAACGACAGCAAGGCGGCATTCCGCCTGAACGGGCTGTTGATGAACAGCGACGATCCGACCGACTTTGTCTGGTATCGCAACCGCTGGATCGCGCCGTCGCTGACGCTCGACCTTGGCGCGCGCACGGACTTCACCATCCTGGCCAGCCACAACCAGCGCAACTACGTGCGCCAGCAGGGGCTGCCCGTGAATGGCACCGTGGTGCCGAACCGCAATGGCGTGGTGCCGGCCAACCGCTTTATCGGCGAACCGCATGCGCCGTCCTATGACGGCGAGCAGAACCGCATCGGCTACGCGCTGACGCACCGGTTCGACTCCGGCTGGACCCTGAACCAGAACCTGCGCTACCAGACATCGTCGCTGAGCGGTACGCTGGTCTCGGCCGGCACCATGGCGCTCAACAGCCAGTCGATGAACCGCAGCGGCACGCAGCAGAGCTTTTCGGGAAATTCGTTCGGCGTCGACACCAACGTGCAGCGGACCTTTGCATTCACGGGGCACGCGCACAGCGTGACCTTCGGCATCGACTACCGGCATACGAAGGAAGACCGCCTGCAGAAGACGTGCCGCGTCGCCGCGCTGAACGTCTACCACCCGGTCTACGGCGCCAGCATCAACTGCCCGCCCGCCTATAACCTGGATGCGACCGATACGCTGGATGCGCTCGGCCTCTACCTGCGCGACCAGGTGCGCCTGGCCGAGCGCTGGACCGTGACCGGCGGCGTGCGCTACGAATCGGCGCGGACCGGCACGACGGACCGGCTGGCATCATCGCGCCACACCAACGACAGCAACGCCGTCACCGGCAGCGCGGGCGTAATGTACGACCTGACGAACTGGGCGCGGCCGTACGCAAGCTTCGCCACGTCGTTCCTGCCGAACGCCGGCACCGATGCCAGCGGCGCCACCTTCAAGCCCGAGAAGGGCCGCCAGTACGAGGTGGGCGTCAAGTTCGACATGCCGGACAAGACCGGCCTGCTGACGCTGGCCGCGTTCGACCTGACGCGCACCAATGTGCTCAGCAGCGATCCGGTCAATACGGGATTCAGCGTGGCCGTGGGCGAACAGCGCTCGCGCGGGCTGGAAGTGGAACTGACGCAGGATCTCGGCAACGGCCTCAGCGTGTCGGCGGCCTACGCCTATATCGCCAGCGAAGTCACCGAGGACACCACCGCCGCCAACGTCGGCAAGCCATTGAACAGCGTGCCCCGGCACAGCTTCTCGGTCTGGAGCCAGTATCGCCTGCGTGGCGCGCTGGCCGGCTGGTATGTCGGTGCCGGCGTGCGGGGCGAGAGCGCCAAGCGCGGCTACAGCTTCAACTACACCGTGCCGGGCTACGCCGTCGCCGATCTTGCCGTCGGCTACGTCGCCTCGCACTGGCGCGCGGCGTTCAACGTCAAGAACGTGTTCGACAAGATGTACTACGCGGGCGGCCTGAACAACAACGTGCTGCCGGTGGGCAATCCGCGCGTCGCCATGCTCAATGTGACGATGAATTATTGAGGTCGAGGTGGTGTCCCGCCTGCGATGCGAAACACCACCGCTCCTCGCGGCTAGGCCGAAGCGGGCTCCAGGATCTGCCCGCCGCCATAGCTTGATTGCACCGGCACCGCGCCGCCCGCCGTCATCCTGATCGCGCAATACTTGAACTCGGGAATCTTGCCGAACGGGTCCAGCGCCGCGTTGGTCAGCTTGTTGATCGCGGCCTCGTAGTAGCAGAACGGCACGAACACCGCGCCGCGCGGCGTGCCGGCATCGGCGCGCGCATACAGCGTGACCTCGCCGCGCCGCGACGACAGCGTGACCACGCCGCCCGGCGTGCCGCCCAGCGCGTCGAGGTCCAGCGGATGCACCAGCGCCACCGGATCGGGTTCGATCGCATCGAGCACGCCGGCACGGCGCGTCATGCTGCCGGTATGCCAGTGCTCCAGCTGGCGCCCGGTGATCAGCACCATCGGGTAGTCCGCATCGGGGCGCTCCGCGGCCGGAATGATGTCGGCGGGGACAAAGCGGCCACGGCCGGTGGCGGTCGGGAAGCTGTCCGTGAAAATCACCGGCTCGCCCGGATCGCCCTCTTCCATGCATGGATAGGTCACGGCGTGCTCGCGCTCCAGGCGCTCCCAGGTCATGCCGCCGATGCTCGGCATTGCCTGGCGCATCTCGTTGAACACGTCCTCCACGCTGTCGTAGCGCCAGTCCAGCCCCAGTTGCGCCGCCATCTGCTGGACGATCCACAGGTCCTGGCGCGCCTGCCCCGGCGGATTCAGCGCCTGCCGGCCGAGCTGCACGGTGCGGTCGGTGTTGGTGAAGGTGCCGGTCTTCTCGGGGAAGGCCGAGGCCGGCAGCACCACGTCCGCCAGGTACGCCGTCTCGGTCAGGAAGATGTCCTGCACCACCAGGTGGTCGAGCGAGGCCAGCGCTTCGCGCGCATGCTCGGCGTCGGGATCTGACATCGCCGGGTTCTCGCCCATGATGTACATGCCGCGCACTTCGCCACGCTCGATCGCCTGCATTACCTCGACCACGGTCAGGCCCGGCTGGCGGTCCAGCGGCATGCCCCACAGCGCCTCGAAGCTGGCGATCGCCAGCGGGTCGTCGACGCGCCGGTAGTCCGGGTACATCATCGGGATCAGCCCCGCGTCGGAAGCGCCCTGCACGTTGTTCTGCCCGCGCAGCGGATGCAGGCCGGTGCCGGGCCGGCCGATCTGGCCCGTCATCAGCGCCAGCGCGATCAGGCAGCGCGCGTTGTCGGTGCCATGTACGTGCTGCGAGACGCCCATGCCCCACAGGATCATCGAACCCTTCGAGGTGGCATAGACGCGCGCGACCTCGCGGATGGTCTCGGCATCGATGCCGCAGATGGGTGCCATCAGCTCTGGGCTGTACGCGGCCACATTGCGCTGCAGCTCGTCGAAGCCGATGGTGCGGCTGTCGATGAAATCCCGGTCGACCAGGCCCTCGTTGACGATCACATGCATCATCGCGTTGAGCAGCGCCACGTCGGCATCGGGCTTGAACTGCAGGAAGCGCCAGGCGAAGCGCGCCAGGTCGGAGCGGCGCGGATCGGCCACGATCAGTTTGGTGCCGTTCTTCACCGCGTTCTTGATCCAGCTGGCCGCGACCGGATGGTTCACGGTCGGGTTGGCGCCGATCACGATCACCACCTCGGCCTTGTCGACGTCCATCACCGGGTTCGACACCGCGCCCGAGCCGATCCCTTCCAGCAGCGCCGCCACCGACGAGGCATGGCACAGCCGCGTGCAGTGATCGACGTTGTTGCTGCCGAAGCCGGTGCGCACCAGCTTCTGGAACAGGTAGGCCTCTTCATTGCTGCCCTTGGCCGAGCCAAACCCGGCCAGCGCGCGCTTGCCATGGGTGTCGCGGATCTGCGCGAGCTTGCCGCCGGCGAGCGCCAGCGCCTCTTCCCAGCTGGCTTCGCGGAACACGTCCATCACGTGGTCGGGATCCATGACGAAATCGCCCTGCTTGGGCACGCCGTCGCGGCGCACCAGCGGCACCGTCAGCCGCTGCGGATGCTGGACATAGTCAAAGCCGTAACGGCCTTTCACGCACAGGCGCTGGTGGTTGGCCGGGCCATCGCGCCCTTCCACGAACAGGATGCGGTTGTCCTTGACGTTGTAGGTCAGCTGGCAGCCGACGCCGCAGTACGGGCACACCGATTCCACCTGCTTGTCCGGCACCGCCAGCGCGGCATCGCGCGCCGGCATCAGCGCGCCGGTCGGGCAGGCCTGCACGCATTCGCCGCAGGCGACGCAGGTGGAGGCGCCCATCGGGTCGTCCATGTCGAACACGATGCGCGCATCGTCGCCGCGCAGCGCCAGGCCGATCACGTCGTTGACCTGTTCGTCGCGGCAGGCGCGCAGGCAGCGGGTGCACTGGATGCAGGCATCCAGGTTGACCGCGATGGCCGGATGCGACAGGTCCGCCGCCACGCGTTCGCGCGGGGCAAAGCGCGGCTTGCCGACTTCCAGCTTCGCCGCCCATTGGTCAAGCTCGTTGTGGCGCGTGTATTCCGCTTCCGGCATGTCCGACTGCAGCAGCTCCAGCACGGTGCGCTGGGCGCGGCGGGCGCGCTCGGATTCGGTCTGCACCTGCATGCCTGCGGCGGGATAGCGGCAGCAGGACGGCGCCAGCACGCGCTCGCCCTGGATCTCGACCATGCAGGCGCGGCAATTGCCGGCAGGCTCGAGGCC
This sequence comes from Cupriavidus alkaliphilus, assembly GCF_014191175.1. NCBI lineage: Bacteria > Pseudomonadati > Pseudomonadota > Betaproteobacteria > Burkholderiales > Burkholderiaceae > Cupriavidus > Cupriavidus alkaliphilus. The sequence continues at coordinate 825,858 of NZ_JACHWE010000002.1, forward strand.
GTCCTTGTAGCACAGGTGCGGCACGTCGAAGCCTTCGCGCTGCGCCACCTTCAGCAGGCTTTCGCCGGGCTGCGCGCTGACTTCACGGCCGTTGAGGGTAAAGGTGACCGCTGGCTCGGCGGATTCGACTAGCGCGCGTTCGGCGCGGGTCAGTGCATTCATGTCTGTCTCTCAGGCTCGGGCCAGCATCAGGCCAGTTCGTGCGGGAAGTACTTGATCACGCAGTCGACGGGGTTCGGCGCGGCCTGTCCCAGGCCGCAGATCGAGGCATCGCGCATCACCGCGGACAGGTCATCCAGCGCCGCCAGGTCCCATTTCGGCTGGCGGATCAGGTCCAGCGCCTTGGCCGTGCCGGTGCGGCACGGCGTGCATTGCCCGCACGACTCATGCTTGAAGAAATGCATCAGGTTGCGCGCCGCCTGCGTGGCGCTGTCGTGGTCGGACAGGATCACGATCGCGGCCGAGCCGATAAAGCAGCCGTAGGGCTGCAGCGTGTCGAAGTCCAGCGGGATATTGCCCAGCGCCGCCGGCAGGATGCCGCCCGACGCGCCGCCCGGCAGGTAGCCGTAGAACGCATGGCCGTCGAGCATGCCGCCGCAGTATTCGTCGATCAGCTCGCGCACCGTGATCCCGGCCGGCGCCAGGTGCACGCCGGGGCGTTTGACCCGGCCCGAGACCGAGAACGAACGCAGCCCCTTGCGCCCGTTGCGCCCCTGCGAGGCAAACCACTCGGCGCCCTTCTCGATGATGTCGCGCACCCAGTACAAGGTTTCGAAGTTGTGCTCGAGCGTCGGCCGGCCGAACAGGCCCACCTGTGCCACATAGGGCGGGCGCAGCCGCGGCATGCCGCGCTTGCCTTCGATCGATTCGATCATCGCCGATTCTTCGCCACAGATATACGCGCCGGCGCCACGACGCAGCTCGATGCGCGGCAGGCCCGGAACCGGCGGGTCCTGCTGCAGCTGCCGCAGGGCTTCGGCCAGCAGCGCACGGCAGCCGGCGTACTCGTCGCGCAGGTAGATGTAGATCGCCGCCACGTCGACCACGCGCGCCGCGATCAGCATGCCCTCGAGGAAGCGGTGCGGATCGCGTTCCAGGTAGACGCGGTCCTTGAAGGTGCCCGGCTCGCCTTCGTCGATATTGACCGCCATCAGCCGCGGCGCGGCTTCGCCACGCACGATGCGCCATTTGCGCCCGGTCGGGAAGCCCGCGCCGCCCAGGCCGCGCAGGCCGGAATCTTCCATCGTGGCGAGTACCGCGGCCGGATCGAGCCCGCCGCCGGCCAGGTCCTTCAGCAAGGCATAGCCGCCGTCGCGCCGGTAAGCGTCGTAGTCGATATGGGGTTCGGGCGCATGGCGCACCGCTTTGGCCTGCACGGCAGTGCCGATCGCCTCGGCGCTTGCATTGTCGACCGGGTTCTGCCCGACCAGCGCGGCGGGCGCCTTCTCGCAGCGGCCGATGCAGGGGGCGGCGATCACGCGCACCTCGGTGCCGAGCAGCGCCGGCAGCTTGTCGATCAGCGCCTGCGCACCGGCCAGCTCGCAGGCAATGCCTTCGCATACGCGCACGGTCAGCGCGGGCGGCGGCGCGATCTGGCCGTCGGCATCCTCGCGCACCACGTCGAAGTGGTGGTAGAAGGTGGCGACCTCGTAGACCTCTGTCATCGACAGCCGCAGCTCGCTGGCCAGCGCCACCAGGTGCGGCATGGCGAGCTGGCCGTAGCGGTCGTTGATGCAGTGCAGGTGTTCGATCAGCAGGTCGCGCCGGCGCGGCATGTCGCCCAGCGCCACGCGCACTTCGGCCAGCGCGGCCGCGTCGACCTGCCGGCCCTTGGGCTGGCGGCGCTTGCGCTGCCGGCTGAGGCCCGTCGCCTCGAGGGGAATGACAACCTGGTTCATGGCGTGCCTGGATGTTGATTGTGGGTATGCGCTGCGCGATCAGGAAGGCGCCCGGCGGGCCGCCCTCCTGTCGTGCCTTGTTGTTGTCGTATTGTGCTACCGCGCGCGGCGGCTGTGCAGGCATCGCAGCCGCACGCGTCCGGGTACTGCCGGCGCCGGTGGGTGCCGTACTGCTTTCTTCATCAGGTCAGGTCTTCGGGCACGGTACGGTAGCCCATCGGCGCCGCCGTGTTGGCATGCACATACTTGCGGGCATGGGCCTCGCGCATCGGTTTGAGCACGAACAGCGCCATCGCCGCGGTCAGTGCCGCCATGCCAGCAGCCACCATGAACACCGCATGCCAGCTGCCGGTGGCGGCGGTGATCACGCTGGAGAACGGCACCAGCAACGCGGCCGTGCCCTTGGCGGTGTACAGCAGGCCGGCATTGGTGGCGGCAAACTTGGGCCCGAAGGTGTCGCCGCAGGTGGCCGGGAACAGGCTGTAGATCTCGCCCCAGGCGAAGAACACCACGCCCGTCAGCACCACGAAGGCAACCGGATGGTGGCCGTACTTCGACAGCAGCAGGATGCCGACGGCTTCGACCGCGAAGGCGAAGAACATGGTGCGTTCACGGCCGATATGGTCGGAGATCCAGCCGAAGAACGGACGCGTCAGGCCATTGAGCACGCGGTCGATGGTCAGCGCGAAGGTCAGCGCCGGCAGCGTCAGGCCGAGGATGGAGATCGGCGCCTCGTGCAGGCCGAAGTCCTTGGCGATCGGGCCCAGTTGCGCGGTGGCCATCAGGCCGCCGGCGGCCATCATCACGAACATCGCGTACATGACCCAGAAGATCGGCGACTTCAGCACCTCGCGCGGCGACGCGTTGTAGGTGGCGGCAGTCTTCAGCGTGGTCTTGACCTCGCTCAGGATCTTGGCCGACGGCGGGTACAGGGCCATGCCGAGGATGAATACCACCAGCCCCTGGCCCAGGCCGAACCACAGGAATGCCGCTTCATAGCCCGAGGTCTTGATCATGTTGGCGATCGGCACCACGGTGAGTGCCGAGCCGGCGCCGAAGCCCGCCGCGGTGATCCCCGCCGCCAGGCCGCGGCGATTCGGGAACCACTTCAGCGCATTGCCCACGCAGGTGCCATACACCGCGCCCGCGCCCAGGCCGCCGATGGCCGCCGCGACGTAAAGCATGGGCAGCGAGGACGCCACCGAGTTGAGCGCCCAGGCCACCGCGCACAGCAGGCCGCCGCCCACCACCACCGGGCGCGGGCCGTACTTGTCGACCAGGTAGCCCTCGATCGGTACCAGCCAGGTTTCGGTCACAACGAAGATGGTAAATGCGACCTGGATCGCGGTACGGCCCCAGCCGTATTTGTCGTCGATCGGGTTGACGAACAGGGTCCAGCCATACTGCATGTTGGCGATCATCGCCATGCAGATCACGCCGAATACCAGTTGCACCCACGGCGACGCAAAGCGTGACGTGGACTCCGTCTGCTGCAATTCCATGATGTCTCCTTATAGCGGCGAACCGCCAAGGTGGAAGATGGGCGCCTGTAGACGCCTCTGCGTTGACTCTCGGTCGAAGAACAGCTGAGCCGTTCCAGTGCTATACGGTATGTGATATATCAGGTAAGTCAAGCGTATTCGTCGCGGCTGTGCAGCATTCAGCCGCGTCACCTGGCGCCTTAGCCGTCACTGCGTGCGTGCGACTGGTGCGCAAGCAGCATCGATGTCGGTTCCGGCGGCATCAAGAGTCATTGGAAATCAAGCAGTTACCTCGCGTCGGATCATAAATCGGCCAACGCACGGCATCCGCAAGCATGCCGGGGATCGCGCCATCGAAAAACCGGGAAAACGATCAGTTCGGGAAAGTCCCTAGATGCAGACATGGATGCCTGACCGTGTCCGTTTCGATATGGAAGGTCGTTGAATCCACCCGGGTCTTGGCACACACAGCGCCGATGGCGAGACCAGAAACGCGCGCAAGGAGGCGCCAGGGCGTTCGCTGTAGCGAACTGAGGGGAAGATAAGGAGGGGATAAAGAGAGCGGCGGCCGTGCTCGCCATGATGGTCGCAAGGGATGCCGGCCGCTACAGCCCTTGCCATCGGCGCTTCAGCGCGAAAGCGCTGCGCGCCGGCGTGCTTCAGGCATAGGCGAGTTCGCCAGCGGCCGGCACGATGCGCGACGCGCTGGCGCGGCCCATGCCGTCGCTGTGCTGGTTCGAGCCCAGGCCGGCAAAGCGGCCGTGATCCTGCGCGGTTACCAGAACATCCATGGGCAGGCGCGTGGCCAGCAGCGTGGTCACGCCCACACCGACAGCAATCAGGGCCAGGCCAAGGGCGACGAGAAGAGCGACTTCCATTTTGAAAACTCCGAGCGTTGTGATCAGGAGTTTTCATTATATGCTGCGCCGCACTATGTGTAAATATCCTGTATGTAATATATCAATAGAGGTTTTGCACTAATCCAACACCTCCGCCTGCCGGCCCTCCTCTTTACACCGTCGTCGCTTCGCGCCTGCGGACAGGCGGCTCCTGGTACTCCTGGCCGCGCAAGGCGTCCCAGATCGCGGCGGCGTTGGGCTTGAGCGACCGGCTCTTGCGCCGCACCAGCATCACGGTCGATGTCACTTGCGGGCGCAACGGCCGCATGACGGCAGCCGGATGCATGCCGCCGGCCTGCGCCCGCGACGGCACCACGCCAATGCCCAGCCCCAGCGCCACCATGCCGAACACCGCCGCGAAATGGCCCAGCAACTGCAGCGAGCCGGCGCGCACGTGATAGCTGCTGAGCGCCTTTTCCACCACGGGTTGCACGCCGCACTGCTGGTCCAGCGTCAGTACACTGGCATCGCACAGGTCGCCCCACCCTACCGTGTCGTGCTGGGCCAGCGGGTGCTTGGCGGGCAGCACGGCGTAATAGGGGTCAACGCACAACGGCTCGCAATACAGGTCATCGCCGGCGCGCGGATCGGTGGCGATGCCGAAGTCGACCTCGCCGCTGCGCACGCTCTGCAGCACCGATTCCTGCGGACGGTCTTTCAGGTGGATGGCGATTGCCGGCCACGCCTGCCGGCACCCGGCAAGCCAGGTCGGCAGCGACATCGAGCTCAGCACCGGGTCCGACGCGATCTGCACCAGGCCCTGGCACGGCCGGCTGGCGCTCTGGCTGTCGCGCAAGGTCTGCTCCACCTCTTCGATCAGGTGGCAGATGCGCTGGGACAGGTGCTGGCCCGCGTCGGTCAGTTCCACCTGGCGCGTGGTGCGGTCGAACAGCCGCTGGTCGATCTCTTCTTCCAGCTCGCGCACGCTGCGGCTGACCGCGGATTGCGTCAGGCCCAATTCGACCGCGGCGCGCGTAAAGCTCTTGTGCCGCGCCACGGCGGCAAACGCCTTCAGTTGCGGGAGCGAGATATTCATGGCCTGCTCCCCTGCCCCATGCCGGCCTGGCTGGGGCGAAGCCTGTTGTCTTCAGGCAGGGCACGGCGCCGCGGGGCACGCGCGGTTGCGTTCGGTCCGGTCACGGTAGTCTCCTTGGTGTTTGGCGTGGCTGTCGGCAGCCATCGTTGTTATCGGCCGTGCTGGTGGCCGGCGGCTGGCTCCTGCCGGAGTGCCGGATTCGGGCGGGTCATGGAAAAGCTGACGATTGATGCTACTTGAATCTAAGATCAGTAATGCATAAAGTTTTTTATCGTTTATATAGCGGATCGTTTATAGGACGGGAGCCGGATGAAGAACGCCACCCTGCGGCAGCTGAAGGTCTTCGAGACCGTTGCCCGCCATATGAGCTTTTCCCGCGCCGCCGAGGAACTGCACCTGACCCAGCCCGCGGTGTCGACACAGGTGCGGCAACTGGAACACCACGTCGGGCTGCCGCTGTTCGAGCAGCTCGGCAAGAAGATCTACCTGACCCCGGCGGGCCATGAAATGCTGCATTACAGCCGCAGCATCATCCAGCAGTTCCGCGAGGCCGAAGACGCCATGTCGCAGCTCAAGGGCATCTCCGGCGGGCGCCTCAATGTCGCGGTGATCAGCGCCGGCGATTACTTCTTTCCGCGGCTGCTGGCGGAATTCATGGACCGCCACGCGGGCGTGACGCTGAACCTGGCCGTGCATAACCGCGAAGAGTTGCTGCACCAGCTGGCCGGCAACCTGACCGACCTTGCCGTGATGGTGCGCCCGCCCGAGGGCATGGATACCATCAATGAGGCCTTTGCCCCGCACCCCTACGTGATCGTCGCCGCGCCCAGCCATCCGCTGGTGGGCGAGCGCAATATCCCGCTGGCCGCACTGGCCGACGAGGCCTTTGTCTCGCGCGAGAAGGGCTCGGACACCTGGAACTCGATGCAGGAAGGCTTTGCCGGCCGGCTGTCGAACCTGCGCATCGCCATGGAAATCAAGAGCACCGAGACCATCAAGCAGGCCGTGATCGCCAATATGGGCATCGCCTTCCTGTCGGCGCATACGGTGGGCCTGGAACTGCAGGCCGGCAAGCTTGCCGTGCTCGATATCGAAGGCTTTCCGGTGATGCTCAACTGGTACGTGGTGCACCGCAAGAACAAGCGGCTGCCGCCGGTGGCGCTGGCGTTCAAGCAGTTCCTGATGGAAGAAGGCGCCGAACTGATCCAGACCATCACGGGCGTGGAAGGCTTGATCCGCCAGGATGCCTGAACTGGTGTATAAACGATGACTTATGGTTTTGCTATGAAACTTTAATTATCGTAAATCCTTTGCCCTCCCTATGCTTGTCTCAACCCAACTGCCAGCGCGCATCCGAGGAGACCAGCATGAACCCAGCCCAGCAGGAAAGCCGCCACGCCGCCATCACGGTCGGCGCCGACAACCAGCCGATTCCGCGCGAGACCCAGCTCGCGGCGTATAACGCGGCCTTCATCGAACTGGGGCTGCGCTTTCGCTGGGACGCCGCCATGTATGAATGGCTGTGCGGCATCGAATGCGAAAAGGGACGAGTGGCCCGCTATATCGAGGAACACCACCCTCACCTGCTGGCCGCCTACGACGCCGCGTTCCTGAGCGGGCTGATCTTCGAGAAAAAGAACGAGTACCTGCGCGCGGTCGGCCACCTCAACTGAGCGGGTCCGATCGGTTCACGGCGAGGCGCGCGACAGCGGCCTCGCCGTTTTTTGTTCAACTGACCTTGGCCACCATCAGGTAGAAGATGGCCAGGAACGAGAGCAGCGCCGGAAACCCCAGCCCGAACCACCACCAGAACAGGCGCCAGTAGGCGCGCGGCAGCCGGGGCCCGGTGCAGTCCAGCGCCACGTCGCGCATGCGCTTCTGCAGCCAGACCACCGGCAGCCAGCAGGCAATGGCGACGGCATAAAGGACCACCGACCACTTCAGCCACGGCACCGACCACGAGAACCCGGCCATCTTCACCAGCGCATAGCCGGTCAGCGGCTGCAGTATTGCCGTCGAAGCGGTGAAGATCCAGTCGGCGATCACCACCATGCGCGCGGTGGCGGCAACCGTGCGGACATTGCGCGTGAGCGTCGCGCCGACCAGGTAGAAGGCGCTGCCCACGCCGGTGCCGAACAGGAAGGTTGCCGACAGGATATGCAGCCATTTCAGCGTGACGTAGTCCATGCCCGCTCCTCGGTCAGGTGCAGCCACCACAGCACGGCCAGCATCGGCACGTTCTTGCTGAGCGGGCCATACGGATGCAGCCAGTATTCCGGCAGGCGCACGCTGATGATCGCCGTGTAGCCCAGGATGAGCGCGATCTGCGCCAGCCACAGCCAGCGCGGGCGCCGCGGCAGCACGCACAGCACGCCGAAGGCGAGGTCGAGCAGCGCGGCGCCATACAGTGCCAGCGGCTGCAGCGCCGGCGGCACGCCCGCGCGCGCAAGCAAGGCATAGCTGTCGGCCACCGGGTACAGCCCCAGCGAAACCGCCGCGGTGATGAACCACACCAAGGCCAGGCTCCAGCGCAACAGCGGATGGATCCAGCGCTGCAGCGCCTGCGCGCGCAACGCGCCGCGCAGTCCCGGCGGGATGAATGCAGGCACCGCCCGCGGCGGCCGCCCGAGCACGCGGGCAAGGGCGGACGGATCCGCCACGCTGCCCTGGTCCAGCATGGTCAGCGCATCGCGCCCGAGCACGCCGCCGGTGGCGCGTTCGGCCAGCGGCATCACGGCCCGGGCCAGCGCGCGCGGCAGCGGCAGCAGCCAGGCCTTGCCGCGCAAACCCAGGCTTTGGCGCAACGCCTGCAGGTAGCCGGCCAGCGGCATTGGCGCCGGGCCCACCAGCGCGAGCCGGCCGGAGCGCCAGGGCGCTGCGCCGCCCCATTCGGCCAGCAACGCCACGATGGCCTGCGCCACGTCGTCGACATGGACCGGCTGCACCGGCTGCCCGCCGCCGCCCGGCAGCGCCAGGCAGGGCAGCGTCGCCAGCGCGCAGAACAACTGCGCACTGGTGCCGTCGGCACCGAACACCAGCGACGGCTGCAGCACCACGGCATCGATGCCGAGCCCGAGCAGGTGCTGGTCGGCCGTGCGCTTGCTGCGATGGAAATCGGTCAGCGCGTGTTCGTCGGCACCCAGCGCCGACATCTGCACCACCAGCCGCACGCGCTGGCGCTGGCAGGCATCGAACAGCGCCTGCGGCGCGGCGCGGTGCAGCACGTCGAAGCGCTGCGTCGCGGTCTCGCGGAAGATGCCGACCAGGTTGACCACCGCGTCGACATCGGCCAGCAGCGGCGCCCAGTCCGCTGCCGCGGTCATCCGCGCGAAATCGACGGCACGGAATTCGCTTGCCGTGCAGGCATGGCCGCTGTGCGGCGCTTCGGGTGCATCGTGCGCGGGCACGCGCCGCACGCCCGCGATCACATGGAATCCTCCAGCCAGCATTGCGGCGCAGGCATGGCGGCCGATAAAGCCGCTGGCGCCGAGCACCAGCACCCGGTGGATGGGGCCACGGTGCTGCGCCGCGCCGTGGTCTCGGGCACCTGCGCCAGCCTGCTGTCCACCGGCATGCTGGCCTGCGGCGGCAGCGTCGACTGCGGCAGCGCCTTCGCGCCCGTCAACGCCGTCAGCCACTGGGTCTGGGGCGAACGTGCCGTGCATGTCAACCGGCCGTCGGTGCGGCATACCGTGCTGGGCTATGTCATCCACCATGCGATGTCGGTGTTCTGGGCGGCGTTCTACGAAGGCGCGATGGCCGTCGGCGCCACACATGGCGATGTCCACCCCAGCACGCGTCCTGCCGTATACCCCACGGCGCCGACGCGCGTGCTCGGCGGCCTGGCGATTGCCGGCATTGCGTGCTTCGTCGACCTGAAGTGCACGCCCCATCGCCTCACCCCTGGCTTCGAGCGCCGGCTGTCGCCCGGCATGCTGGCGCTGGTCTACGTCGCCTTCGGGCTGGCGCTGCCACTGGGCGCGATGCTACTGCGGCACGCCGGAAAACGCGCTTGAGTCCGGCCCCCACCCGCGTGGCTTTATCCGTCCTGCTGCACGCAGCGCCAGTAATTTTCACACGGCTCTCCCGCTTTTACCGTTTCCGCCGCGCGAGGGCGGGCCTCCGCGTTGTGCCCGGCAACGCGCTGCACCATCCGTGCAAGCTCCACGCCACCGCGCCCCGGCGCTGTGCTGCAGCGCGTGCGGGAATCGTCGCAGCATTCCGCGCCCGGCCCTGCGAACCCGTCGGCCGCCGAGCCGGTCGGCAGGGCCGCGCTCAGCCCACCTGCCGATCCTGGCCGCCCCAGTAACGGCCGCGGATGGCCTTGCGGTCGATCTTGCCCAGCGCCGTCAGCGGCAGCGCATCGGCAAACACCACCTGCTTGGGTGCGTTGACCACCCCCTTGTGCCGGGTCACGTGGGCGATCACGTCGGCCTCGGTCAGGTCAGTGCCGGGGCGGGCCACCACTACGGCCGTCACGGCTTCGCCCCACTTGGGATCGGGCACGCCGATCACCGCGGACATGGCAATGGCCGGATGCAGCGCCAGGCAATGCTCGACTTCGCTCGGGTACACGTTGAAGCCGCCGCTGATGATCATGTCCTTGGCACGGTCGACCAGGTACAGGAACCCTTCGCTGTCGCAGCGCGCCATGTCGCCGGTATGGAGCCAGTCGCCGGCAAAGACCCTGGCATCTTCTTCCGGCCGGTTCAGGTAGCCCTCCATCACCAGCGGGCCGCGCACGCACAGCTCGCCCACCTCGCCCGGCGCGACTTCCCGCATCTGCGCGTCGAGCAGCCTGACCTGGTTGCCGGGGATCACCTTGCCGCACGAGCGCAGGCGCTCGGGGTGGTCCGGATCATGGTCGCGCGGGCTCAGGTAACTAATGCACATGGGCGCTTCGGCCTGGCCGTAGATCTGCCCGAACACCGGGCCGATGCGGCGCAGCGCGTCGGCCAGGCGCACGGGGGCGATCGGCGCCGCGCCGTAGAGCACCAGTTCCAGGCTGGAGAGGTCGGCCGTGTCCAGGCCATCGCAATCCAGCAGCCCGTAGATCTGCGTGGGCACCAGGAAGGTCAGGTTGATGCGGTGCTCGGCGACGCGGCGCAGGAAGTCCGCCGGGCTGAACTTGTCGCACAGGTAGATGGTGCCGCCGCGCAGCAGCGTCGGCAGGAACAGGCTGCCGGACGCGTGCGAGATCGGCGTGGTCACCAGGTAACGCACCTGCGCCGGCCATTCGTAGGTGGCCAGCATGTACTGCAGCATCGTGACCGAGGTGCGGTGGGTATGCAGGATGCCTTTCGAACGTCCGGTGGTGCCGCCAGTGTACGACAGCTTGCTGATCTCGGTCGGGTCATCGCCGGGGACCACGGGCGCGTCGTCGAAGTCCGCCGCGGCGCGGGCCAGGCCGGGGCCGAACTCGCCATCGTCGAGCGGCAGCACCTGCAGCCGGGTGCTGGCGGCGAGCGTGCGCGCCCGCTCGGTGAAGCGGGCGTTGTCGACCACCAGCGCCTGCACGCCCGCGTCTTCCAGCACGAAAGCATGGTCGGCCTGCGCCGCCATCGGGTGCAGGGACACGGCCTTCAGCCCGGCCAGTTGTGCGGCGATGATGGCCGCGACCGCCTCGGCGCGATTGCCCACCAGGAAGGCCACGGCGTGCTGGCGCGCGAGGCCGCGGGCAGCGAACAGCCGCGCGATGCGCGCGCTTTGCCGGGCCAACGCCTCGTAGCTCAGCGTGACGTCGTCGCCGACGACGGCGGGTACGCCAGGCCGTGCACGCAGCGCCGCGGTATAGAGCTGGCCGACGGTCGCGCCGCCGTGGACGACCGAAGCCGCCGAAGCCTGACGGGCCATGTTGTCTCCCTGTCTTGTTCTGGTCAGGCTCCCAATGTTGGCGGCCGTCCGGCACCACGTCAACGCTTTTGGTACCGCAAAGGCCGGGTTAAGACGAGGTGAAGTCCACCGGTGCCGGAGTCATGCAAGCGCGCACTCAGGCCTGTTCCTTGACCTGGCTCTCCAGTTCCACCAGCCGCTTCTTCAGCGCCCGCTCTTCCTGGAAGCGCACGGTCTCGTCGCGGATCACGGCGACGATGCCGGTGACGGCGCCGGCGGCGTCCTTGAGCAGCGCCACGGTGAAGGCGATCGACATCGTCTTGCCGTCCTTGTCGACCGCCGGCACCTTGAGCAAGTCATGGCCGTAGCGCGTGATGCCGGTCGCCATGGTCTTGTCGTAGCCCTCCCAGTGCCGCCCGCGCAGCCGCTCGGGGATGATCAGGTCCAGCGACTGGCCCATGGCTTCGGCCTGGGTGAAGCCGAACATGCGCTCGGCGGCCGGATTCCACAGCGTGATGGCGCCCTTGGCGTCGGAGATGATGATGGCGTCGCCGATGGCGGACACCAGTTGCGCGTAGTCGATCTGCTCTGTCATGGGGATTCCCTCTCGTCATCTGCAAACGGCAGCGGCCGGGGCGCGCCGGTGCCATCAAGGTAGCGTGCCACATCGCGGCGTCACAAGCAAAAACGCCGGAGCCCGCTGTACGCGCGGGCCCCGGCGTCGGCGCCGGCACGAATGCCGGCGGTCGGCGTCAGATCACCTGGGACTCGCGCAGGCGCTTGATGTCTTCCGCACCGTAGCCCAGGCCGGCCAGCACTTCTTCGCTATGCTCGCCCAGCAGCGGCGAGCCGGTGATCTCCGGCTTCAGGTCGGAGAACTTGATCGGGCTGCCCACCGTCAGGTAGCTGCCGCGCTCCTTGTGCGGCACCTCGGTGATGCTGCCGCTGGCACGCAGCGACGGATCGGCGGCAATCTCCTTCATCGACAGCACCGGCGAGCACGGGATGTCGAACTTGCGCAGGATGTCGACCGCCTCGTACTTGGTCTTGTCGGCCAGCCATGCCTCGATGGTGTTGAAGATATCGAAGATATGCGGCTGGCGTGCCTTGGCGGTGGCGTAGTTGGGATCGTCGATCCATTCCGGCTTGCCCAGCGCCTTGCAGATCGGCTCCCAGGCATGGCCCTGGATGGTGAAGTAGATATAAGCGTTGGGATCGGTCTCCCAGCCCTTGCACTTCAGCACCCAGCCCGGCTGGCCGCCGCCGCCGGCGTTGCCGCCGCGCGGCACCACGTCGCTGAAGGTGCCATGCGGATACTGCGGGTACTCTTCCAGGTAGCCCAGGCGGTCCAGGCGCTGCTGGTCGCGCAGCTTGACGCGGCACAGGTTCAGCACCGCATCCTGCATCGACACCGCCACCTTCTGGCCCTTGCCGGTCTTGTCGCGGCCGATCAGCGCGGTCAGGATGCCGATCGCCAGGTGCATGCCGGTGTTGGAATCGCCCAGCGCCGCGGCGGAGACCGTGGGCGGGCCGTCCCAGAAGCCGGTGGTCGAGGCCGCGCCACCCGCGCACTGGGCCACGTTTTCATACACCTTCAGGTCTTCATAGTGGTGGCCGTCGCTGAAGCCCTTGACCGAAGCCACGATCATCTTGGGGTTCAGCTCGTTGATGCGTTCCCACGAGAAGCCCATGCGGTCCAGCGCGCCCGGCCCGAAGTTCTCGACCAGCACGTCCGACTCGCGGATCAGCTGCTCCAGGATCTTCTTGCCTTCCGGCTTCTTGGTGTCAAGCGTCAGGCTGCGCTTGTTGGAGTTGAGCATGGTGAAGTACAGCGCGTCGACATCCGGGATGTCGCGCAGCTGGGTGCGCGTCACGTCGCCGGAACCCGGGCGCTCGACCTTGATCACGTCGGCGCCGAACCACGCCAGCAGCTGGGTGCAGGCGGGACCCGCCTGGACGTGCGTGAAGTCGATGATCTTGATGCCGTTGAGTGGGAGGTTCACGTTCGTCTCCTATTGGATTAGGGGGTGAAATCGGGTGAATTACTTCTTGGCCGAGCTTTGCGGATTGAGGTTGGTCAGGCGGCCGCTTTCGGTGCCGGCAGCGGGGTCGATGACGGCGTTGACCAGCGTCGGCCTGCCCGAGCGCAGCGCTTCGTTCACGGCGGCTTCCAGTTCCGCCGGCGTGGTGACGTTGGCGCCGACGCCTCCGAACGCTTCCATCATCTTGTCGTAGCGCGCACCCGGGACGAAGGTCGTGACCGCCGGGTCGGTGCCGCCGGTGGGGTTCTTGTCGATGCCCTTGTAGACGCCGTTGTTGTTGAAGATGACGATGCAGACCGGCAGGTTGTAGCGGCAGATGGTCTCGACTTCCATGCCCGAGAAACCGAATGCGCTGTCGCCGCACAGCGCCAGCACCGGCTTGCCGGTCTCGACCGCCGCTGCCACCGCGTAGCCCATGCCCACGCCCATCACGCCCCAGGTGCCAACGTCCAGGCGCTTGCGCGGCTCGTACATGTCGATCACGGCGCGGGCGTAGTCCAGCGTGTTGGCGCCCTCGTTGACGAACGAGATGCCCGGGTTGGCCTTGACCACGTCCTTCAGCACGCCCAGCGCGCCGTGGAAGTTCATCGGCGCGGCATCCTTGGCCCTGGCCAGGGTCTCGGCCATCTTCGCCAGGTTGGTGTCCCTGCGGTCCGCCACCGCGTTCAGCCAGTCGGCGCCCGGCTTGGCGAAGTCATTGCCGATCTTGTCGAGCAGCGCCGTTACGCACGAGCCGATGTCTCCTACCACCGGCGCGGCGATGGCGACGTTGCTGTCCATCTCGGTCGGCGCGATGTCGACCTGGATGAACTGCTTGGGCTTGCCCCAGGTCTTGCCCTTGCCGTGCGACAGCAGCCAGTTCAGGCGGGCGCCGACCAGCAGCACCACGTCGGCTTCCGCCAGCACATAGGAGCGCGCCGCCGACGCCGACTGCGGATGGGTATCGGGCAGCAGGCCCTTGGCCATCGACATCGGCAGGTACGGGATCCCCGTCTTCTCGACCAGCTTGCGCAGGTCCGTCTCGGCGCGTGCGTATGCGGCGCCCTTGCCGATCAGGATCAGCGGGCGCCTGGCGGTCTTCAGCAGCGCGACGGCGCGGTCGACCGAGTCCGGTGCGGGCAGCTGGCGCGGCGCCGGGTCCACCACCTTGATCAGCGACTGCCTGCCCTTTTCGGCTTCCAGCGACTGGCCCAGCAGCTTGGCCGGCAGGTCCAGGTAGACACCGCCCGGACGGCCCGAGACGGCGGCGCGGATGGCACGGGCGACACCGACACCGATGTCTTCGGCGTGCAGCACGCGGAACGCAGCCTTGGCGTGCGGACGGGCGATGGCCAGCTGGTCCATCTCTTCGTAGTCACCCTGCTGGAGGTCGACGATCTCGCGCTCGCTCGAGCCGCTGATCAGGATCATCGGGAAGCAGTTGGTGGTGGCGTGCGCCAGCGCCGTCAGCCCGTTCAGGAACCCCGGCGCGGAGACCGTCAGGCAAACGCCCGGCTTCTGCGTCAGGAAGCCCGCAATGGCCGCGGCGTTGCCGGCGTTCTGCTCGTGGCGGAAGCTGATGACGCGCATGCCGTTGGCCTGCGCCAGACGGGCCAGATCGGTGACCGGGATGCCGGGCAGGCCGTAGATGTTTTCGATGCCGTTCAGCTTCAGCGCGTCGATGACCAGATGGAAACCATCGGTTTGTGCCTGCTGCTCTTCCGCGGCGTGACGCTGCAGCTCGTTTCCGACTTCTGCCATGGTTGCTTCCTTCTATGCAAATTTGACTGGGGTGGGAATTTTTGTGACTCAGGCTGCCGCGGGAGTGCCTGGGGCCCGCTTCGCTACGACTTCCGACATGCTTGGTCTCCTTTTCGACTTGTGTTCGTGGTGCGCGGGCGCTGTGCCCTGCTGCGGTCGGTGCCGGCTCCGTTTCGACCGGTCTTGATGACATACGGTATGTGATATATCAGAGAACGGCAAGCTCTTTTCTATCTCTGTGACCAACTTTCGTCAGTGCACCGCAGCAAACCTGGCTGGATCTGCGCGTAAATCAGCGTAATTCCTCAATCCAGGCCATTTATTCGCATTTCGCACCAATGCGGGCGGTCGATCCGAAATCGCCTTAAAAGGCGAGCTCGGACTACAGATATATCACATACAAGGTTCCCGACCGCCGACGCGGCGGCTTCGACAGGGTCAGGCTGCCACCTCTTCCAGCTGCCGCAGCAACGCATCGACGCTGCCCTTGGCGTCGCCAAACCACATGCGCGTGTTGTCCTTGTAGAACAGCGGGTTGTCGACGCCCGCGTAACCCGCCGCCATGCTGCGCTTTGACACCACCACGGTCTTGGCCTTCCACACCTCCAGCACCGGCATGCCGGCAATCGGGCTGGCGGGGTCTTCCAGCGCACCCGGGTTGACGATGTCGTTGGCGCCGACCACCAGCACCACGTCGGCCTTCTCGAAGTCGTCGTTGATCTCTTCCATTTCCAGCACGATGTCGTACGGTACCCGCGCCTCGGCCAGCAGCACGTTCATGTGCCCCGGCAGACGGCCGGCCACCGGGTGGATGCCGAAGCGCACGTTGACGCCCTGCGCCCGCAAGCGCCGCGCAATCTCGCTGATGGTGCCCTGCGCCTGGGCCACCGCCATGCCGTAGCCCGGCACGATGATGACTTCGCTGGCGTCCTTGAGCAGGCTGCTGACTTCCTCGCTCGACACCGGCAGCACCTCGCCCTGCTCGGTCGCCGCGCCCTGCGCCTGCACCGCGCCGAAGCCACCCAGGATCACCGACAGGAACTTGCGGTTCATCGCCTTGCACATGATGTAGCTGAGGATGGCGCCGCTCGAGCCCACCAGCGCGCCGGTGATGATCAGCAGGTCGTTGCCCAGCATGAAGCCGGTCGCCGCCGCCGCCCAGCCCGAATAGCTGTTCAGCATCGACACCACCACCGGCATGTCGGCGCCGCCGATGGCCAGCACCAGGTGCGCGCCTACTAGCAGCGCGATCACCGTCATCGCCGCCAGCGGCACCAGCCCCTGCTGCGGATCCGGCGCGGCCAAAAAGGCATAGCCCAGCCACACGCACAACAGCAGCGCGCCGGCGTTGAGCACGTGGCGCCCCGGCAGCAGCATCGGCTTGCCGCCCATGGTGCCCTGCAGCTTGAGGAAGGCGATGATCGACCCGGTGAAGGTGACCGCGCCGATCAGGATGCCGAGGTAGGTCTCGACCTCATGGATCGCCTTCTCGGCGCCGCTGAGCGTGGTCGGCTCCAGGTAGCTGGCGTAGCCGACCAGCACCGCGGCCAGGCCGACGAAGCTGTGCAGCACCGCCACCAGCTGCGGCATCTGCGTCATCTCGACGCGCCGCGCCAGCATGGCCCCGGCAATGCCCCCCACCACCATCGCCCCGATGATGATGGCGATGCCGTCGGGGCTGCCCGCCAGCACCGTGGTCATGACCGCGATCACCATGCCGGCAATGCCGAGCATGTTGCCGCGCCGGGCGGTGGCGGGATGGCTCAGTCCGCTCAGGCTGAGGATGAACAGCGCGCTGGCGGCGAGATAAGCGATATTGCTGATTCCGGATGGCATGGTTCTCTCCCTGGCCTTAGTCGCGCTGGAACATCTTCAGCATGCGCTGCGTCACCAGGAAGCCCCCGGCGATATTGATGGTGGCCACCAGCACCGCGCAGCCCGCGATCACCGCCGTCAGCAGCGACGGCTTGCCCAGCTGCACCAGCGCCCCCACCACGATGATCCCGCTGATGGCATTGGTCACGCTCATCAGCGGCGTGTGCAGCGCCGCGGTGACGTTCCACACCACCTGGTAGCCGACGAAGATCGCCAGCACGAACACCGTGAAATGCGCCATGAAAGCGGGTGGCGCGACCGCCCCGAGTCCCAGCAGCGCAGCGGCCGCCAGCGCCAGTGCAATCAGCGTCGTGCCGGTGCGGCTGCGCGGCGGCGCGGCTTCGGCCGGCACCGGCACCTCGGCCGGCGCCTGCTGCTGCGGTACCGCCACGGTCAGCGGCGGTGGCGGCCAGGTCACCGCGCCCTGGTGCAGCACCGTCGCGCCGCGGATCATCTCGTCGTCCATGTTCACCACCAGCTGGCCGTCCTTGCCCGGCGTCAGCTCGCTCAGCAGGTGGCGGATATTGGTGCCATAGAGCTGGCTCGCCTGCGCCGCCATGCGGCTGGGCAGGTCGGTGTAGCCGATGATGGTGACGCCGTCGCGGCGCACGCTTTCGCCCGGCACCGTCAGCACGCAGTTGCCGCCCTGCTCGGCGGCCAGGTCCACCACCACGCTGCCGGCGCGCATCAGCCCGACGGTGCCGGCCTCGAGCAGCTTGGGCGCCGGCTTGCCGGGGATCAGCGCGGTGGTGATGATGATGTCGACCTGGCGCGCCTGCTCGGCGAAAAGCCGCATCTCCGCCTCGATAAAGGCCGGGCTCATTTCCTTGGCGTAGCCGCCGCTGCCGCTGCCGTCCTCTTCGATCTCGACGGTGAGGAATTCCGCGCCCAGGCTCTCGATCTGCTGGCGCACCACCGGCCGCGTATCGAAGGCGCGCACCACCGCGCCCAGGCTGCGCGCCGCGCCGATCGCCGCCAGCCCCGCCACGCCCGCGCCGATCACCAGCACGCGCGCCGGCGGGATCTTGCCCGCGGCGGTGATCTGCCCGGCGAAGGGCCGGCCGAAGGCGTGCGCGGCTTCGATCACCGCGCGGTAGCCGGCCATATTGGCCATCGAGCTGAGCGCATCCAGCTTCTGCGCGCGCGAGATGCGCGGCACGCAGTCCATCGCCAGCACCGTTGCGCCGCGCTGCGCCAGGCGCTCGAGCATAGCCATCTGCTGCGCCGGCCAGACAAAGCCGATCAGCGTGGCATGCTTCTTCAGCAGCGCCGCCTCTTCCACGCCCAGGCTGGGATGGACCTGCGGCGGGCGCACCTTGACCACCACGTCGACCGAGGCCCACAGGCTGGCCGCGTCGACAATGGCCGCGCCGGCGGCGCGGTAGTCGTCGTCCGAGAACGACGCTTCCAGCCCGGCACCGGTCTCCACCGCTACCTGGTAACCGAGCTTGAGCAGTTCCTTGACCGAGTCCGGAGTCGCGGCAACGCGCCGCTCGCCCGGGTGGACCTCGCGCGGCACACCGATCGTCATTGGCATGGCATTCACCGTTTCAGGAAAGGGATCTGGCGCCGGCTCAGCCGCGCACGTGGTTGACCAGCGAGCCGATGCCGGCGATCGACACCTCGACCACGGCGCCGTCCTTCATCGAACCCACCCCCAGCGAGGTACCCACCGCGATCACGTCGCCCGGCATCAGCGTCAGGTCCTGCGAGATCCGGCTGACCTGTTCCTCGGGCGAGAAGATCATGTCCGAGAGGGGGTAGTTCTGCCGCTCCACGCCGTCCAGCCGCGTGACCACGCTGGCGGTTTTCCAGGAGAAGCCGGTGACGATGGCCGGGCCGATGCAGCCGAAGGTGTCGAAGCCCTTGGCGCGGGTCCATTGCGGGAAATTGGGATCGGCCGTGATCAGCTCGGCCGCGGTCACGTCGTTGACGATGGTGTAGCCGAAGATATGGGCACCGGCCTCCGCCACCGTCACGTTGCGCGCCTTCTTGCCGATGACGATGCCCAGCTCGCCTTCGTAGACGATCTTGCCGTCGTAGCTCTTGGGGCGCTGCACGGCGTCGTTGGGACCGGCCAGCGACGACGCGGGCTTGATCAGGAACAGCGGGTGCGTCGGCACCGGCTTTTCCAGCTTGCGCGCCAGCGCGTGGAAGTTGTTCCACAGCGCCACCACCTTGCCCGGCGTGCACGGCGCGACCACGGTCAGCGCGGCGCGATCATGCACGGCGCCGGTGGCGGTGGGATCGTCGAAGCCGTCGCCGTCATATTCGACGACGCGGTTGTGGTCGGACTCATCGATGCGGCCATGGCCGATGCTGCCGTCGGCGCGGCGAAAACGTATCCAGGTTTGCACAGCATGCTCCTTGCGCAGGCAAAGGAAGGCCCCGCCTGCGCCGATGTCGGTTGCAGGGATCTTGGAAAGGGAGGAAAAGCAGGGCGGCGCGGCACGCTCGTCATTCCCGCGCTGGCGGGAATGACGGCGGCCATCGCATCAGGCCAGCCTCATACCGCGCCGGCCAGCTTCATCGCGGCGATCTGCGCGGGCGTGCGGCCCAGCCACTCGAGAATCTCCTCGGTATGCTCGCCCAGCAGCGGCGAGCGTTCCACCTGCACCGGCGAGGCCGACAGCGTGATCGGGCAGCCCAGCTGCACATAGTTGCCGCGCTGCGGATGCTCCAGCTCGACCAGGTAGCCGCGCTGGTACAGCGACTCGTCCTCGATCAGGTCCTTCATCGACAGGATCGGGCCGCACGGCACATCGACCTCGTTCAGCGCCGCCATCACCTCGAACTTGCTGATGCCGCGCGTCCATTTCTCGATGACGGCGAAGCAGTCGGCCAGGTGCTTGAGGCGCGCTTCCGGCGTGGCGTAGTCCGGGTTGGTGATCAGGTCCTCGCGCCCGCACAGGCGCATCAGCGGCTCCCAGCCCTGCGGCTGGATGATGACGTAGACATAGTCGTTGGGGCCGCCCGGCGCGCAACGCAGCGCCGCGCCCGGCTGCCCGCCGCCCGAGGCATTGCCCGCGCGCGGCACGTGGTCGCCGAATTCCTCGTTGGGATATTCACGCAGCGGACCGTTGGCCAGCCGCTGCTGGTCGCGCAGCTTGACCCGGCACAGGTTCAGCACCGCGTCCTGCATCGCCACTTCCACGCGCTGGCCGCGGCCGGTGTGCTCCCGGTGCAGCAGCGCGGCCAGGATGCCGACCACGGCATGCACGCCGGTGCCGGAATCGCCGATCTGCGCACCGGTCACGGTGGGCACGCCGTCGGCCTCGCCGGTAGTGGAAGCCGAGCCGCCCATGCACTGCGCCACGTTCTCATAGGCCTTGCAGTCCGCGTACGGGCCCGGGCCGAAACCCTTGATCGAGGCATAGACCAGACGCGGGTTCAGGTCCTGCATGTGGTCCCAGTCGAACCCCGCGCGCGCCAGCACGCCAGGCCCGAAGTTCTCGATCAGCACGTCGCTGCGCTGGATCAGGTCTTCGAGCAGCGCCTTGCCTTCGGGCGTCTTCATGTTCAGCGTCAGGCTGCGCTTGTTCGAGTTGAGCATGGTGAAGTAGAGGCTGTCCGCGTTCGGCACGTCGCGCAGCTGGCTGCGCGTGATGTCGCCGCGTCCCGGCATCTCCACCTTGATCACGTCCGCGCCCAGCCACGCCATCAACTGCGTCGCCGACGGGCCCGCCTGGACGTGGGTCATGTCCAGGATGCGCACACCTTGCAGGGCTTTGGTTTCCATTGCGAAGGGTCTCCTCTTTCCGCTATTTGTAGTCTCTGATGACATACGGTATGTGATATATCAGAAGAGAGCAAGAGGAGTTTGGCGCTTCCGGGGCAAATATCGACGATGCGACGCAGCACCCGGCGCCTATCCAGTGAAGGAAAGCATAAGAACGGACGCTTTCAGTGCTGAGCCGGCATAAAGGCCCAAGCGCTTTTCACATTGATATATCACACACCATTTAGCGAAATGCCCGTCGCATGCGCGGCCAGGCCCCAAAGCAAAGCGGCGGACCGAAGTCCGCCGCTTTGCTTAACCTCGTTCCGGGCTGCTTCAGTCCAGGAAATCGCAGTGCTTTTCCACGTAGTCCGCGAGGTCCAGCGAGTGCTGCCGCACCAGCCGCTCTGCCAGTTCGGTGTCCCGCCTCTCCAGCGCCTCGATGATGCGCAGGTGGTCGACGATCGAGCGCGCCGCGCGGTCGCTCTGCGAGATCGTCATCTTCCGGATCGCGCGCACGTGGATAAAGATGTTGCGGATCGTGTCCATGATGATCTGCGACTTGGACAGCTGCACGATCGCCTGGTGGAACGCGATATTGGCGTCGGAATACTCTTCGATATGCTCGGCCGGGGTGGAGTCGCGGAAGCTGTCGAACATTCTGCGCAACTGCGCGATCTCGGCGTCGGTGGCATTCTCGGTGGCCAGCCGGGCCGCCATGCTTTCGAGCGCGGCCCACATCTGGATCATCTCGACGATCTCGCGCTTGGTCTTGCGCATGATGTAGATGCCGCGCCGCGGCACGGTGCGCAGGAAGCCTTCCTGCTCCAGCAGCGTCATGGCCTCGCGGATGGGCGTGCGGCTGACGCCCATGGCCTCGCTCAGCACCCGCTCATCCAGCCGGATCTCGTCGCGCGACTGGTAGATGTCGGCGTCGGCGATGGCTTGGCGCAGCATGGCGTAGGCCTGGTCGCGCAGGCTGGCGCCGGCGTTGATCGGTTGTACCGACAGGGACAGCCCGTTGGGCTGGACGATGGATTGGCTTTGCGCAGACATGAATGTGCTCGTGTGAGACCGGCGGCCGGACGGCCGGAATGGCTGCCCGCCGCATTGCTGCACAGCTTAGCAAAAACGCCTGACCCATTATGAAAACGCATCAAACGATGCGCGCTCCACATGCATCGGCACAAAAGCGGTGCGCGGCCTGTCGTATATGGTATATCACAATCGCCCTGCCTTACGACTTCGCGAGCCGGGAAAGCGTCACCTCGCGTACCCGGCCCGCGCTTCCGAGGACGCCTGACCCGATGGCGTCCCCCCGGCTCCTCAGGCGGCAAGCTTGGCCATCGCGTCGCGCTGCTTGATCAGCCCGAGCACGGCATCGCACATCGGCGTCGGCTCGCCCACCAGCCGCCCCATTTCCTGCACCACCGTCAGCAGCGGATCGATTTCCATGGCCCGCCCCGCCTCCAGGTCCTGCAGCATCGAGGTCTTGTGCGCGCCCACGGCGCCGGCGCCGTCGATGCGCCGCTCCACGTCGACGCGGAATTTCACCCCGAAGCGCTCGGCGATGCCCTGCGCCTCCACCATCATCTGGCGCGACAGCGCGCGCGTGGCGGGGTCGGCGGTGATCACGTCGAGGGTGGCGTGGGTCAGCGCGCTGATCGGGTTGAAGCACAGGTTGCCCCACAGCTTGAGCCAGATCTCGTCACGGATGTTCTCGCGCACGGGCGCGTCGAGGTCGGCGGCCATCATCATTTCGCTGAGCCCGGTCACGCGCGCCGAGCGGCTGCCGTCCGGCTCGCCCAGCGGAAACTTCTTGCCATAGACATGCTTGATCACGCCCGGCGCGACGATTTCGGCGGCGGGATAGACCACGCAGCCGATGGCCCGCTCCGGCCCCAGGCGCTGCCACTGGCGCCCGCCGGGATCGACGCTTTCCAGCGTGCGGCCGGCCAGCTCGCCGCCATGCTTGTAGAAGTACCAGTAAGGAATGCCATTGACACCCGTCACGATCGCGGTGTCCGGCCCCAGCAGCGGCTGCATCTGCTCCACCACGCCGGGCACCGAATGCGCCTTGAGGGTGATGAACACGTAGTCCTGCGGCCCGAGTTCACGCGGATCGCTGGTGCAGCGCACCTTCGCCACACGCTCCTCGCCATCGATCAGCAGCTTGACGCCGTGCTCCCGCATCGCCGCGAGGTGGGGTCCGCGCGCGACGAAGCTGACCTCGGCCCCCGCGCGCGCCAGCTGCGCCCCGACATAGCCGCCGATGGCACCGGCGCCGTAGATACAGACTTTCATATGCTGCCTCCTTGATGGCTCGATTGGATCTTTTGATATATCACATACTATATTCCATGCCGGCACATGGCAACCTGCACCGTAATCCCGTCGACGCGCTTTATCTTTATGTGACAGGCTGCGCGGCCAAGCGACGCTGCGCTAACATGAAGCCTGCATGCGCCCTCCCATCACTCCGGAGCTCTCATGGAAGCGTCGTTGGCATTGCTGCAGGATCCCGCCGCCTGGGCGGCACTGGCCACGCTGGTGGCCATGGAAATCGTGCTGGGGATCGACAACCTGATCTTCATCTCGATCCTGACCAACAAGCTGCCCCTGGAGATGCGGGAAAAAGCCCGCAAGATCGGCATCAGCCTGGCGCTGTTGATGCGTCTGGGCCTGCTGGCAACCATCGCCTTCATCGTCACGCTGACCCAGCCGCTCTTCACCGTGCTGGGCCACGGCCTGTCGTGGCGCGACCTGATCCTGATCGCGGGCGGCGGCTTCCTGGTGTGGAAAGCCACGCGCGAAATCCATCACCACGTCACTGCCGCCGAAGAAGGCGAGGACGGCGGCACCACCAAGGCGGTGCACAGCTTTGCCGCCGCCATCGGCCAGATCCTGGTGCTGGACCTGGTGTTTTCGATCGACAGCATCATTACCGCGGTCGGCATGACGGAGCACGTGCAGATCATGTTCGTGGCCGTGATCGCGGCGGTGATGGCGATGCTGTTCGCGGCGACGCCGCTGGCCAACTTCATCAACCGCAACCCGACCATCGTGATGCTGGCGCTGGCCTTCCTGATGATGATCGGCATGACGCTGATCGCCGAAGGCCTGGGTACGCACGTGCCCAAGGGCTACATCTATACGGCGATGGCGTTCTCGGCCGCGGTCGAGGGGCTGAACATGCTGGCACGGCAACGGCGCCGGCTGCGCCGCGCCGCGCGCGAGCCAAGCGAAGCACGGTGAGGCGCTGGCGCCACCCGCTGTAACAGAGGGTGTCCGAACTTTCCCGCGGCGCCGGCGTCTTTTACAGTTCTGCACAATCCCGGACAATAAAAGGACGCTTTCACCACATGATGAATCGCCGAACCCTGCTGGTTTCCGCCACCGCCTCTGCCGCGCTTGCCGCCCTCGGCATTACCCCATCGGTGCTGGCAGCCAGCCGGATCAAGCTAGGCGAAGCCCAGCCGTTCGGCTTCGACGCTTTGATCGAGCGCGCCCGCGCCCTGGCCGGCAAGCCGTACGCGCCGCCGCCCGCGCCGCCGGCGGATGTGCTGTCACGCATCGACTACGACGCCCACGGCAAGATCCGCTTCCGCACCGAGGACGCGCTCTTTGCCAGCGGCCCGGGCCAGTTCCCGGTCACGTTCTTTCACCTCGGCACCTACTTTCGCAGCCCGGTGCGCATGCATGTGATCGAGCGCGCCAAAGGTGGCACCGGCAAGGCCCGCGAGATCATCTATGACGATGCCTACTTCGACATGCCGGCCGACAGCCCCGCGCACAAGTTGCCGCCGGGCAGCGGCTTTGCCGGCTTCCGCTTCCAGGAAAGCCGCCTGGGCGACCAGAAAACCCGAGACTGGCGCAAGAATGACTGGGTGGCGTTCCTCGGCGCCTCGTATTTCCGCGCCATCGGCGAGCTCTACCAGTACGGCCTGTCCGCGCGCGGCATCGCCATCGACGTGGCCGAAGCCGGCAAGCAGGAAGAATTCCCCGCCTTCACCCACTTCTGGTTCGAAACCCCCGAGGGCAACAGCGACACCGTCACGGTCTACGCGCTGCTGGACGGACCCAGCATTTCCGGCGCCTACCGCTTCGTCATGCAGCGGGCCAAGGCCGTGATCATGGACGTCGAATGCGTGCTGTTCCTGCGCAAGGACGTGGCCCGGCTGGGGCTGGCGCCGCTGACCTCGATGTACTGGTTCTCGGAAAGCATCAAGGGCACCGCTGTCGACTGGCGCCCCGAAGTGCACGACTCCGACGGCCTGGCGCTGTGGAACGGCGCGGGCGAGCATATCTGGCGCCCGCTGAACAACCCGCCGCAGACCACGGCCTCGGCCTTCTCGGACGACAACCCGAAGGGCTTCGGGCTGCTGCAGCGCGACCGTCTGTTCGACCATTACCAGGACGGCGTCAACTACGACCGCCGTCCGAGCCTGTGGGTGGAGCCGCGCGATGGCTGGGGCGCCGGCTCGGTGCAGCTGGTGGAGCTGCGCACCGACGACGAGATCCACGACAACATCGTCGCCATGTGGGTGCCGAAGGCGCCGGCCAAGGCCGGCAGCACCTACCGCCTGCGCTACCGGCTGCACTGGGCGGCCGACGAGCCCTACCCGACCCCGCTGGCGCGCTGCGTGGCCACGCGTCTGGGCAACGGCGGCCAGCCGGGCCAGCCGCGGCCCAAGGGCGTGCGCAAGTTCATGGTCGAGTTCAAGGGCGCGCCGCTGGAGAAGCTGCCCTTCGGCGTCAAGCCCGAAGCGGTGCTGACCGCATCGCGCGGCACCTTTTCCTATGTCTTCACCGAAGCCGTGCCCAACGGCGTGGCCGGGCACTGGCGCGCCCAGTTCGACCTGACCACCGAAGGCACCCAGCCGGTCGACCTGCGGCTGTTCCTGCGCCTGAACGGCAAGCCGCTCTCCGAAACCTGGCTGTACCAGTACCACCCGTTCCAGTCGCCGGCGGGCTGAGGCCCCTGCGCGCGGGGCTGGCGCCGCGCCAGCCCCTTTACACCTTATTGCGACACCGTGATGTCAGGCGGGCGCGAGCGGGTATGATGGCTGGCTACGACAGTTCCACTGCATCCGCCAGCCTCACATGATTTCTCAAGAGTTCGCCGGCGCCGCCGAGAGCGGCCAGGCTGCATCGCTCCCGCGCTCGGAGCGTGCCTACCAGCAGCTGCGTGCCGCCATCCAGGCCGGCCAGCTTTCCCCCGGCACCCGGCTGCGCGAGGTGGAACTGGCCGAATCGCTGGGATTGTCGCGCACGCCGGTGCGCGAAGCGCTGTCCAGGCTGGAATCCGAGGGCCTGGTCGTCAACGAGCCCAATCGCGGCATGATGGTGACGCAGCTCGACGCCAGCATGGTCAGCGAGCTGTACGTGATGCGCGAAGTGCTGGAAGGCACCGCCGCGGCGCTGGCCGCGCGCCACGCCACCGACGTCGAGATCTCGCTGCTGCGCGATATCGTCGAGCGAGACCTTGCCATCGCCGACGATCCCGACCGGCTCGCGCTGAACAACCGGCTGTTCCATGAAACCCTGCACCGTTGCGCCCACAACCGCTACCTGCTGAAGACGCTGCGCTCGCTGCATGAATCCATGGCGCTGCTGGGCCGCACCACGCTGGCGGTGCCGGGGCGCGCGCGCAGCTCGTACGAAGAGCATATCTCGCTGGTGGAAGCGCTGGAACAGCGCGATCCGACGCTGGCCGAGCAGATCGCGCGCCGGCATATCCAGCAGGCCTACAAGGTGCGGCTGTCGCTGTGGATCCAGGAGCAGTCGGGCCGCTGAGGCCCCGCCCGCACGGCGCCCTCAGGCCGCCTGGGTCCGTGCTGTGCGCAGCGTGCCCAGGCTCAGCACGAGCAGCGCCGCCAGGATCAGTACCACCGCGCCCAGCGTCTGCGGCGCGATCTGTTCCCCGCCCAGCCACGCGCCCATGGCCAGCGCCACCGGCGGGTTCACGTAGACATAGCTCGCCGCCAGGGTCTGGCTGACCGTCGAGACCAGGTACATGTAGGCGGAGAACGCCACCAGCGACCCCGCCACCACCAGGTAGACCCAGGCCCAGCCGGCCTGCGCGCTGACGGAAGACGGCCACGGCTCCTGCCGCAGCAGCGACAGTGCCATCAGTACCGCGCCGCCGATCACCATCTCGGCGGCAAACGCCGCCGCCCCTGGCGGCAGGTCCAGCCGGCGCGCCAGCTGCGAGCCGAAGGACCAGCTCGCCACCGCCAGCAGCAGCGCCACCACGCCGCCGGTGCTGACCTGGAACTCCGCGCCCGCGGTCAGCACCAGGATGCCGGCGCTGCCGATGGCAATTGCCACATACTCATACCACTTCGGCCGGTTGCCGAAGCACGCGCCCCAGATCAGCGCGAAGATCGGCATCGACCCGATCATCACCGTGGTGGCGCCAGAGGAAATCGTCTGCTCGGCAATGGCAGTGAGACCCATGCCGCCCACCAGCAGAAACAGCGCCGGCACCGCGCAATGGCGCAATTGCCGCGCCGACGGCATCGGCGTGCCGCGCCATGCCAGCCACGCGGCCAGCAGCAGGCCCGCGCACAGGAAGCGCGTGCCCATCATGAACAGCGGGGGAAAGCTCTCCAGCGTAAAGCGGATCGCCAGGTAGGTCGTGCCCCAGACCACATAGGTGATCGACAGGCACAGCAGAACAAGCGGGGACATGGGGCGCAGGGGCGGATGAGGTGCGGGAAAGGCATTCAAGATAGCCGTGTCCGCCGCCGCGGCAAAACGAAAAGCGCTGGCAAGTCTTGTGAACGTTGCTCACAAAGCACTCCAGCGCCGCAGGCAAAACAAAACCGGCCGCGTTCGCCAGGAGGGCGCACGTATGGCCGGTTCTTCAACGCAGCCCGGACGGGCCGCAACTACCGTACTGCTGGTGCCAGCGATCAGCCGTTGGCGTAGACCACCTTGGCCTTGCGAGCCTGGCTTTGCAGGCGTTCGATCACCGACTGCACGGTGGCGATGGCACGCTTGACGTCGTGGGCGAAGCCCAGGCTTTGCGTACCGAGCTCGCGCTCGATGAGTTGGCGTTCCAGTTGATCGGTCAGCTTGATATCGGATTGGGTGTTCATGGCGTCCTTCCTTTCGGGATTACCCTTATGGGGTTTTCCCTGATTGTAGCAAAAGAATTGTCGCAATGCAGCATTAGGTGAAAGTACGTATGCCGGGACCCCACACACTGTGTCGGATGAATTACTTCTCAATGGGCGCGTCCGCGAAATAGCGATAGATTTCCCACCCACCGGCCCCCTATGGCGCGCCGAAGGCACAAAAAAACCGCTGCACATGGCAGCGGCTTTTTTGTTGCAGCGACGCAGGATCGAACCCTGCCAGCATGGAGCGCCCGTCACTTCGCCACGAAGCGCGCCGTGACAGTCTTGCCGTCTACAAACCGGATCGTCGCCACCAGCTTGGAGCCGGCCTGCAGTTGCAGCCTGTCGGCCGCGACCAGTGCGTTGTCCGCACCGGGGTTCAGCGCCGTTTCGGTTTTGCGCGTGCCGGTCAGCACCGTCAGCTTGCCGCTGGCACCGGCCACGGGCAGCTTCCTGTCATGGTCGTCGACATAAATCGTGACCGCGCCATCCCGGTTCACCAGTTCGAACTGCAGGTCGCTGGCGACCTGCACGATGCCCCCGTATTGCGCAGGCTTGGCGCCGTGGGCCATGGCCAGGCCGGAAAGGCCGGACAGTGCGAGACTGCCGGCAATCACCATGGCCGAGATCGGTTTCTTCATCGCATAACTCCGTTGCTGCAGCGGCTTGCGGGCGCCGCTGCCAAAGCCCTGATTCAATACGCGTCTTCCGGCCGCTGCGACAGGATGCGCTGCAGCGGGCGGCGCCCCCACAGCCAGAACGCCAGCGGCGTCAGCATGGAATCGAGCAGGGTCGAACTGACCAGCCCGCCGAAGATCACCACCGCCACCGGATGCAGGATTTCCTTGCCGGGCGCATCGGCCGACACCAGCAAGGGCACCAGCGCGAACGCCGCGACCAGCGCGGTCATCAGCACCGGCGTCAGCCGCTCGAGCGAACCGCGCACGATCATCGGGATGCCGAAGGTCTCGCCTTCGAAGCGGCACAGGTTGATATAGTGGCTGACCTTCAGGATGCCGTTGCGCGTGGCAATGCCGGTCAGCGTGATAAAGCCGACCATCGACGCCACCGACAGGCTCAGCCCCGCCAGCCACATCGCGATCACGCTGCCGATCAAGGCGAACGGGATATTGGCCATGATCACCAGCGTCAGGGTCGCGGAGCGGTAGCGCGAGTAGAGGACCAGGTAGATCAGCGCCAGCGACACCAGCGACAGCAACACGATGCGCCGCGTGGCCTGCTCCTGCGCCTGGAACTGGCCCTCGATGCTGACGAAATAGCCAGCGGGCAGTCCGGCACGCGCCGCCGCTTCGCGCACCGCGCCGACGATCCGCGACATGTCGGAGCCGTCGGTATTGGCATAGACCACGATGCGGCGCCGGCCGTTCTCGCGCCCGATCTGGTTGGGGCCGTCGCCCTCCTCCACGCTGGCGATGGCGGACAACGGCACCGCGCCGCGCGGCGAGTCCAGCATGACCCGCGACAGGTCCTGCGGCGCGCGGCCGGTATCGGGCAGGCGCACCACTAGGTCGTGGCGGCGCACGCCGTCGATCAGCTGCGTGACGCGCGTGCCGTCGGACAAGGTCTGCAGCGCCTTCAGCGCCTCGCCGGCCGGGATGCCGTACTGCGCGGCCTTGCGATAGTCGAGCCGCACATTGACCTGCGGAATCAGCACCTGGCGCTCGACCGTGATATCGACGAGGCCCGGGATCGTTGCCAGGCGCCCGCGCACGTTCTCCGCCAGGCCGCGCAGCGTATCAAGGTCATCGCCATAGATCTTCAGCGCGATCTGCGCCCGCACCCCGGACAGCAGGTGATCCAGCCGATGCGAAATCGGCTGGCCGATCGCCACCGACGCCGGCAGGCCGGCAAGCTGCGCGCGGATGGCGGCCATCACCTGCTCGCGGCTGCGGGCGGAAGGCTTCAGGTCGATGTCGATCTCGGAGGCATGCACGCCCTCGGCATGTTCGTCCAGTTCGGCGCGGCCGGTGCGGCGGCCCACCCGTGCCACTTCCGGCACCTGCCGGGTCAGCGTTTCCGCCAGCGCGCCGATGCGGTTGGCTTCGGCCAGCGAAGTGCCGGGGTTGAGCATCAGCGACATCACCATCGAACCCTCGTTGAAGCCCGGCAGGAAGGCACGCGGCAGCCACGGCACGGTGGCGGCCGCCAGCACCACCGCGACCGCCGCCACTGACAGCACTGCCCGCGCGCGCGGGAACGACCAGTCCAGGATGCGCGCATCGGCCCGCTTGAGCCACGCCACCAGCGGGCTGTCGGGATGTTCGAGCCGCTTCATCCGCGGCAGCAGGTAGTACGACAGCACTGGCGTCACCGTCATCGACACCAGCATCGATGCCAGGATCGACACGATGTAGGCGATCCCCAGCGGCGCGAACAGCCGCCCTTCGATCCCCGGCAGCGCAAACAGCGGCACGAACACCAGCACCACCACCAGCGTGGCATAGACGATGCCGGAGCGCACTTCGACGCTGGCGCGCCAGATCGTCTCCAGCACCGATGGCGGGTCGTCCATGGCGGCGCGCTGCCGCAGCCGGCGCTGGATGTTCTCGACGTCGACAATGGCATCGTCAACCAGTTCGCCGATGGCGATGGCCAGGCCGCCCAGCGTCATCACGTTGATCGACTGGCCCAGCAGCTGGAACGCCAGCGCCGAGACAGCCAGCGACAGCGGTATCGCCACCAGCGAGATCGCGGTGGTACGCGCGCTCAGCAGGAAGGCGAACAGGATCACCGTCACCATGATGGCGCCGTCGCGCAACGCCTCGACCACGTTGCCGAGCGAGGCCTCGATAAAGTCGGCCTGGCGGAACAGCACCTGCGGCGCGGACAAACCCTGCGGCAGCCCCTGTCTGAGTTCGCCAAGCGCGGCTTCCAGGTCGCGCGTCAGGCGCACGGTGTCGGCGGCGGGCTGCTTCTGCACGCTGACGATCACCGCGGGCTTGCCGTTGAAGCCGGCGTCGCCGCGCTTGAGCGCAGCGGCGTAGCGCACACCGGCCACCTGCTCCAGCAGTACCGGCGCGCCGTCCTTGTAGGCGACCGCAAGGCCCTTGAGGTCATCGATCCGGTTGGTGCGGCCGAGATTGCGGATCAGGTATTCGCGGCCGTTCAGGTCGATGAAGCCGCCACTGGTATTGGCGGCGAAGTCGCGCAGGGCACCCTGCACCTGCGCCAGCGTCACGCCGAATTGCGCCATGCGCGCGGTATCCGGCTCGACCCGCAATTGCCGCACCTCGCCGCCGATCGGGATCACCTGCGACACCCCGGGCACTGACAGCAGGCGCGGCCGCAGCACGAAGTCGGCATACTCGCGCGCCTGCATCGGGCTGGCCCGGGCCGGGTCGATCGGCAGCGCAATCAGCATGATCTCGCCCATGATCGACGAGACCGGCCCGAGGATGGGCGTGAGCCCGCCGGGCAACTGCTCCTTCACCAGCGCCAGCCGTTCCGACACGAGCTGGCGGTTGCGGTAGATGTCGCTGCCCCAGTCGAACTCGGCGTAGACGATGGACAGGCCGACGCCGGACACCGAGCGCACCCGCGTGACGCCGGGCATGCCGTTCAGCGCGGTCTCGATCGGGAACGACACCAGCAGCTCGACTTCCTGCGGCGCCATGCCCCCCGCTTCGGTGATCACGGTCACCAGCGGCTTGTTCAGGTCCGGGAACACATCGACCGGCGTGCGCCATGCGGTGAGCCCCCCGTAGATCATCAGGATCACGGCAAGGGCCAGTACCAGCAGCCGGTTGCCGAGGCTGGCGCGAACGATCCAGTTGAACATGCGCGCCCCTCAGCGGATCTGGTTGATCAGCGCCGCGCCGGACACCACCACCCGGTTCTCCGGCGACAGTCCGCCGACCACGACCACGGTGCGCGCATCGAGCACGCGCGCCTCGACCGGCTGCGCGATAAAGCGCTGCGTGCCGGACTTGATCCACACCACCGGCAGGTTGCTGGCGTTGCGCACCAGCGCCTCGCTGGGCAGCGCGATGCCGCGCACGGTATCGCTCAGCGTCGCGACCACGGTCACGGGCTGGCCCACGGCCAGCGGCACGTCGCTGCCGGTCAGCCGGAACGTCAGCGGCACCGCGCCGTTCTTCAGGCTGCGGCCGGCGCCGACGAATTCCAGCTTGCCGCCGGTGCCGCTGGCCAGGGCGCCGCCCTTGATGCGGTTGGCCAGCGAACTGTCCGCGGTGCTGGCCTCGATCAGCAGGCGGGCGGGGTCGACCACCTCGTACAGCACGTCCCCGGCGGCAACCACCTGCCCCGCCAGCACGTTGGCGCTGGCGATCACGCCGCTGGCCGGCGCGGTCAGCGTATCGGTCTGGTGCAGGCTCTTGCCGACCGCATCGCGCTGGCCGGAAAGGCTCTGGACCTCGGCGCGGGCCGCTTCGATTTCCTTGCGCGGGATGCTGTCCGTCAGCGACTCCAGCCGCTGCAGCCGCTGCCGCGCCAGCTTCAGGCTGGCGCTGAGGTTGGCGAACTGCGCCTGCTGGTTGCCGATGTCAAAAGGCTCGCTCTTGTGGCGCAGCACGGCCAGCGCCTGGCCCTTGCTGACGCGCTGCCCGAGCACCGGGAAGCCGCCCGGCGGCGGGTCGATCCAGCCCGGGTGGCCCGCCTGCAGGCGCCCGCCGGCGTTCGGATCGATCGCCACCACGGCGTTCAGTTCAACGGTCATCGGGTGCGCGGCCGGCTGCGGCATCGCGGTCCGTATGCCCATGCGGCGCTGGGCCAGCTTGGGCACCAGGACGCTGCCGTCTGGCAGCCGGGCCAGGCCACTGCCCGACACCGCGGCCGGTGCATCGAGGTGTTCGCCATTCGGGCCGTGCGCGCCGGGCCCGGCCAGCGCCGGCAGGGTTGCCCAGGCGGCCAGCGCGACCGCCAGGGTTGCGATATGGGTGGTCATCATCACGCCGTGCCTCCTTTCCTTTTGCCAACGCGGCGCTGCACGCGCCAGGCGCCGGCTGCCACGAGCGCCGCGAGCAGGACCAGCCACGGCCAGCGCGCCTGCCACCACGCGATGCCGTGCTCGTGTTCGTCCGCGGCAACGTTCAGGGTGCCTTCGATCAGGTCCGACTCGTTGCCGGTGACGAGCGTAAACACCAGCGCATGCTGGCCAGGCCGGCGCAGCGCCTGCAGCAGCTTCTCGTCGGTAAAGGCATAGTCGCCGGCATCGGCGTGCAGCTTGCCCTGGGCCTTGATGCCGTTGAACTCGACCTCGAGCGTGCCGTCGAGCACCGGCTCGTTGGTGACGTAGCGGTCGACCATGACGGAGAGTTCTTCCGTGGCGAGGGTGCCCACCAGTTCGAACGCCTCCGTATTGGCTTCGATGCTCGGCTGGGCGTGTGCCGCCGCGCCGGTGTCGGCGGGCGCGTCCAGGTGCTCGCCATTGGGGCCATGGGCACCGGGGCCCGCGTGCGCCGCCGGCAGCGCGATCGCGAGCGTCAGGAACAGGACAAGAAACAACTGGCGGATCATGGCAGGACTCCGAGCGCCTGGTTGAGGGTGGCAATGGCGATGCCACGGCGGGCACGCTGGCGCGCGAGGTCGGCCTCGGCTTCCAGCGCCTGGTTTTGTGCGCGCAGCACTTCCGGCAAGCCGATCTCGCCGGCATTGAAGGTCTTGCGCAGCAGCGCCGCCCGTTCGGACAGCGCGGCGCTGCGTTCTTGCGTAAGGCCGAGCTGCTGTTCGGCCAGCCGCAGCGCGGCCTGCGCCGCGTCGATCTCGGCGCGGACGTTGCGCTCAGTGCGCTCGAGTTCGGCCCGCGCTGTCATCAGCTCGGTCTGCGCGGCGGTTTCGCGCGGCAGGTTGCGCGCATCCGTGGCGAACGGGATCCTGACGAACAGGCCGACGGTCTGGTCGCCGGGCATGCCGCCGCCGGCCCGGTCGTTGCGGTACATCACGCCGACTTCGGGCGGGTCGCGGCGCGATTTGCGCAGGTAGCCCAGCTGGCGTTCGCCGCGCAGCACGGCCTGCTGCGCCGCTTCCCGGCGCGGATGGCTCGCGGCTTGGGCGGCAGGGTCTGCCGCCGGCGCCGCCGTTTCGTCGTACCGTAGCGGCAGCGCGGAGACGCCGGTGGCTTGCAGCAGCCGCGCCTTCGCCTCGACCACGCGGGCCTCGCTTTCGGCAAGCAGGCCCTGTGCCGCCAGGTCATCCTGCTGCGCCAGCAGCAGGTCGGTGCGCGCGAGGTCGCCGGCATTGACGCGGCGGCGTACATCGTCGCGCAGCGACGCGGCAATGCCGGCGCGGCGCCGCATCACTTCGCGCTCGCCTTCCACGGCCGCCAGCTGCCAGACGCGCTCGCGGAGTTCTGCGGCCAGATTCAGCCGCGCCAGCGCGGCGCCAGCCTCGGCCTCGGCCGCGTGGGCATCGGCGAGGTCGCCGCGTGCCGCGCGCTGGCCCGGCAGCCACACCGGCACGCCCAGCTGGACCTCGCTCTCGCGCAGGCCACGCCGCTCGGTCCAACGGTCGTCACGGTGCAGCAGGCCGAGCATGGGTGGCCCGGCGATCAGTGCATCGGCCTGGATCCGGCTGGCCGCCGCCTCCAGGCGCCGCCCCTCGGTGGCCTGGAAGGCGACGGAGCGCTCCCAGGCGGCATCGAACAGCGCGCGCAGATCGGCGGGCGCGGACTGGCCATGGGCCGCCGGCATCAGCAACGCCGACGCCAACACGGAGAAGAAGAACTTGTGCATGGAATCCCCAACGCAGATTGCGACAACAACGGCAATGCGGCGGGGCGCGGCGCAAAGACATTGCGCCACGGCAGGCAATCAGCAGATCAGTGCCCCGCCGTCAGGCGGGCGCGTGAGGGGGGCGTAACGGGGGACTGCAGCCAGGGTCAGGGATGCGGCCGCCCAGGAACAACGGCTCGCGCTGCGTCTGCGGCGCGAGCGGCGGCACCATGCCGGCCGGCAATGGCGCCTGGAAGTGGGTGCCGTAGTCGAAGTCGAGCTGGTGCGACGCGGAGGCGGTGGAATCGTCGAAGGCGATCTCGCCGTCCTCATCATGGTGATGCGGAATGTGCTCGGCGTGCGCGGCCATGTGGTCTGGCGGAAAGCCGGCGGCGTGCGCGAGCTGCCGCTGCGCCGCGGCCAATGCCTGCAGCGGCAGGATCAGCATCAGGAGCAAGGCAATCATGCGCGACATAGGGCGGGATTCTACCCGACCTGCCGGCATCGGCGCGAGACCGCGGCGCCGGATGCCGTAAGCGTCGCCCGGGCCGAAACCCGGAACAGATAGCGGGCGCCGGGGTTGAACAGCCAACCCTGGATACCGCCCGCCGGCATGCCGCTCAGAACGAGCGCGGCAGGCCCAGCACGTGCTCGGCGACGAAGGAATAGATCAGGTTGGTCGAGATCGGCGCTACCTGGTACAGGCGCGTCTCGCGGAACTTGCGCTCGACATCGTATTCGCAGGCAAAGCCGAAGCCGCCGTGGAACTGCAGGCAGGCATTGCCGGCCTCCCAGCTGGCCTTGGCGGCCAGGTACTTGGCCATGTTGGCCTGCGCGCCCATGGACTCGTGCTTGTCGAACAGCTCGCAGGCCTTCCAGCGCATCAGGTTGGCCGCCTCGAGTTCGATGAACGACTCGGCGATGGGGAACTGCACGCCCTGGTTCTGGCCGATGGGGCGGCCGAACACTTCGCGTTCCTTCACGTACTTCGTGACCCGGTCCATAAACCAGTAGCCGTCGCCGATGCACTCGGCGGCGATCAGCGTGCGCTCGGCATTGAGGCCATCGAGGATGTACTTGAAGCCCTTGCCCTCTTCGCCGATCAGGTTCTCCTCGGGGATCTCCAGGTCCTCGAAGAACAGCTCGTTGGTCTCGTGGTTGACCATGTTGGGGATGGGGCGCACCGTCAGGCCCTTCTTCTGGGCCTCGTGCAGGTCGACCATGAAGATCGACATGCCCTCGCTCTTCTTCCTGACCTCGGCCAGCGGCGTGGTGCGCGCCAGCAGGATCATGAAGTCGCTGTGCTGCACGCGGCTGATCCATACCTTCTGGCCGTTGACGACGTAGCGGCCGTCCTTCTTCACCGCCGAGGTCTTGATCTTGGTGGTGTCGGTGCCGGTGGTGGGTTCGGTCACCCCCATCGACTGCAGGCGCCATTCGCCCGAGGCGATCTTCGGCAGGTACTTTTCCTTCTGCGCCGTGGAGCCGTGCCGCAGCAGCGTGCCCATGTTGTACATCTGGCCGTGGCAGGCGCCGGAATTGCCGCCGCAACGATTGATCTCCTCCATGATGACCGACGCTTCGGTCAGGCCCAGGCCGGAGCCGCCGTATTCCTGCGGAATCAGCGCCGCCAGCCAGCCCGCCGCGGTCAGCGCGTTGACGAAGGCTTCGGGATAGGCGCGCTGTTCATCGACCTTGCGGAAGTACTCGTCGGGAAACTCGGCGCACAGCGCACGGATGGCATCGCGGATTTCGTGGAAATTGTTCGAGAGGGTCTGTTCGATCATGGCGCTGCCTTGCGGTCGGTCCTGTCTGTGGTGATCGGTCTGTAATGATCGTTCTATGGCAGGCGTGGCCGGTGGCCGACGCCGCGTGATAGCCGCCATGGTCGCGGCGTTCGGCCGGCGGGACAATCAGCCTTTCCGAAAGCGCGCCTTCCACGCGGCTTAAGTCGGCGCAGCCGGCGCCTCTTTCAGCCTTGCGTCCGTTTCGCAATCGCCAAAGCCGGCCATTGGCATTGTCGAATAGCGCAAACGCGGCTTTGGCGACATGCTCTGGGCTGCCCAACGCTTTCCCGTGGACATGCACGACCTGGCCTTTCGACTGCAATCCCTGATCCGCCCCGGCGACCACCTCTGGTGGGGACAAGCCACCGCCGAGCCGCTGACGCTGACGCGCGCGCTGGTGGCACACCGCCATGCCATCGCGCGCGGCGGGCGCTTCAGCGTCTTCGTCGGCATCGGCCAGTCGGACACGCTGCAGCCGGAACAGGCCGACGTGATCGATTTTTTCGGCTACGCCGCCAGCGGGCCGCACCGCCGGCTGGCCGGCGCGGGCGTACTGGACATCGTGCCGAGCCATTATTCGCACCTGCCGGGGCTGATCCGGCACGGCACGCTGCGCGCCGACGTAGTGCTGGTGCAGGTGTCGCCGGCCGATGAA
Organism: Cupriavidus alkaliphilus; assembly: GCF_014191175.1. Taxonomy (NCBI): domain Bacteria; kingdom Pseudomonadati; phylum Pseudomonadota; class Betaproteobacteria; order Burkholderiales; family Burkholderiaceae; genus Cupriavidus; species Cupriavidus alkaliphilus. The sequence continues at coordinate 862,634 of NZ_JACHWE010000002.1, forward strand.
CAGGGCCGCCACAGCCTGGGCCTGGTGCATGAGTACCTGCCCGCCGCGCTCGACCGGGCCCGCGTGATCATTGCCGAAGTGAACCCCGAGGTGCCGTGGACCCACGGCAGCCGCTATCTCGGCGCCGACCAGATCGACCTGCGGGTCGAGGCGCTGTACCCGCCGATCAGCCTGGAGCGCGGCGCTCCCGGTCCGGCCGAACAGGCCATTGCCCGCCATATCGCCGGCTGGGTCGAAGACGGCGCGACCCTGCAGATGGGCATCGGCAACCTGCCCGAGGCCGTGGTGGCGGCGCTGCATGACCGCCGCGACCTGGGGCTGCACAGCGGCGCGGTCGGCGACGGCATTGCCGCGCTGGCCGAGGCCGGTGTGCTGACCAACGCACGCAAGAGCATCGATACGGGCATCGGCATCGGCGGCATCCTGATGGGCAGCGAGCGGCTGCGGCGCTGGGCGCATCGCAATCCGCAACTGCAGCTGCGCGAAACCGCCTATACCCACCATCCCGAAGTGCTCGCCAGCGTGGACAAGCTGGCAGCGATCAATTCGGCGATCGAGGTCGACCTGACCGGCCAGGTCAATGCCGAAGTGGCAGCGGGCGTCTATGTCGGCGCGGTCGGCGGCGCGGTGGATTTCCTGCGCGGCGCCGCGCGCAGCCGCGGCGGCCTGCCGATCGTGGCGCTGCCCGCCACCGCCAAAGGGGCGAGCCGCATCGTCGCGCAATTGTCCGGCCCGGTCAGCACGCCGCGCGCCGATGCCGGCCTGATCGTGACCGAGCATGGCGTGGCCGACCTGCGCGGCCAGACCCTGTCGCAGCGCGTGCGCCGCATGCTGGACATCGCTGCCCCCGAACACCGCGCCGGCCTGGAGCGCCAGGCCCATGCGCTGCTGCGCCAGTGCGGCGCGGCCTTCGTCGCCCTTTCCGGGACGGCGCCCACCGACTAACTTGATGGTTCACCCGATACCGAATTCCAAGGAGACTTCCATGCGCAGAGCTGCAATCGTCACCCCCCTTCGCACCCCCGTCGGCACCTTCGGCGGCAGCCTGCGTCCGGTTCCGGTCGAGGAACTGGCCGCGACCGCCGTGCGCGCGGTGGTGGAACGCAGCGGCATCGACCCGGCGCGCATCGACGACGTCGTCTTCGCCCAGTCCTACGCCAACAGCGAAGTGCCGTGCGTGGGCCGCTGGGCCGGGCTGCAGGCCGGCCTGCCGGTGGAAGTGCCGGGCATGCAGCTCGATCGCCGCTGCGGCGGCGGCCTGCAGGCCATCGTCACGGCATCGATGATGGTGCAGAGCGGCGCGGCCGACGTGGTGATCGCCGGCGGCGTCGAGAGCATGAGCAATATCGAGTACTACACCACCGATATGCGCTGGGGCGCGCGCTCCGGCAACGTGCGCTTCTTCGACCGTCTCGACCGCGGCCGTGAACGCTCGCAGCCGGTGGAGCGCTTCGGCAAGATCTCCGGCATGATCGAGACCGCCGAGAACCTGGCGCGCGACTACGGCATCAGCCGCGAGGACGCCGATGCCTTTGCCGTGCGCAGCCATCAGCGCGCCGCGGCCGCCTGGGAAGCCGGGCGCTTCGACGCCGAGATCGTCCCGGTGCAGGTGCCGCAGCGCAAGGGCGAACCGGTGGCATTTACGCGCGACGAAGGCTTCCGCCCGCAGACCACGCTGGACAGCCTGGCCAAGCTGCGCGTGCTGATGCCGAACGGCACCGTCACCGCGGGCAATGCGAGCCAGCAGAACGATGCCTCGGCCGCATGCCTGATCGTGGCCGAGGACAAGCTCGCCGAACTCGGCCTGACCCCGATGGCCTCGCTGGTGGGCTGGGCCGCTGCCGGCTGCGAGCCCTCGCACATGGGCATCGGCCCGGTGCCGGCGGTGAAGAAGCTGCTGGCGCGCCTGAACCTGACGCTGGACCAGATGGACCTGGTCGAGCTGAACGAGGCCTTTGCCTGCCAGGTGCTGGCCGTGCTCAAGGGCTGGGACTGGCAGGATCAGGACGCGATCGAGCAGAAGCTCAACGTCAACGGCTCGGGAATCTCGCTGGGCCATCCGATCGGCGCCACCGGCGTGCGCATCCTGGCCACGCTGCTGCACGAACTGCAGCGCCGCGGCGGCCGCTACGGCCTGGAAACCATGTGCATCGGCGGCGGCCAGGGCATTGCCGCGGTGTTCGAACGCTATTGATGCCGCAGCGGCGGCGTGCGGCCCGCTGCTTGCCGCACGCGCGCCGCACGCCTTGCCCCGCACAACGACGCCTGAACCATGCCACCGGACCGAGTCCCCCTCACCCGCATCAGCGACATCCCGCGCCACTGGGCCGCGCACACGCCCGGCCATGCCGCCGTGTTCGAAGACGGCCGGACCACCACCTATGCGCAGCTGTGGGCCGGCATCGAGGACGCGCAGCGCTACCTGCAGTCGCAGGGCGTGGGCACCGGCGACCGGGTGCTGGTGGTGGCCGAGAACTGCCTGGCGGTGATCACGCTGGTGTTCGCCCTGGCAGAGCTGGGCGCATGGCCGGTGGTCGTCAACGCGCGCCTGTCCGAGCGCGAGATCGAGGTGATCCGCGTCCACTGCCGCCCGCGGCTGATGCTGTTCACCCACGCGGCGTCGCCGGATGCGCTGCGCCACGGCGTGCGCTGCCGGGCCCGGGAAATTGCCCCGGCCGGCCTGGGGCCGCTGATGGCCAGCGCCGCCGACGAGACCGCCGCGCGCGAGCCCGAAGCGCTGGCGCGCGACGTGGCCGCGCTGATCTACACCTCGGGCACCACCGCACAGCCCAAGGGGGTGATGGTCACCCACGGCGGCCTGCTCCATTTTGCCGAGGTCACCGTGGCCTCGCGCCGCATGCAGCCGGACGACTGCGCCTACGCGGTGATGCCGATGTCGCACGTGTTCGGGCTGGGCACGCTGCTGATCTCGACCTTGCACGCCGGCGCCAGCCTGTACCTGTGCGCGCGCTTCAACGCGGCGGACCTGGCCACGGCGATCCGCGCTGGCGCGATCACGCTGCTGCAGGGCGTGCCGACCATGTTCAGCCGCATCCTGGCCCACGTGCGGGCCACTGGTGCGCCATTGCAGCCGTCGCCGCGCCTGCGCTATCTCTACACCGGCGGCGGCCCGCTCGACGCCACGCTCAAGCGCGATGTCGAAGCCGCGTTCGGCCAGCCGCTGCACCATGGCTACGGCATGACCGAGTACGCGGGATCGATGTTCGTGACGCGCATGGAGCGGCCGCGCGCCGATTGCGCCGCGGGCGAGATCGTCGCGGGCGCCGACCTGCAGGTGGTCGGGCCGGACGGCAAGCCGGTGCCGCCGGGACAGCCCGGCGAACTCTGGATCCGCGGGCCGGGCGTGATGCGCGGCTACTACCGCGCGCCGGACCTGAGCGCCGAAGCGCTGCGCCCCGGCGGCTGGCTCAACACCGGCGATATCGGGCGGCTCGACGCCGACGGCGCCTTGTTTATCGTCGGCCGCACCAAGGACCTGATCATCCGTTCGGGCTTCACCGTCTACCCGATCGAGGTCGAATCGGTGCTCAACACGCATCCGTCGGTACGCGTGTCGGCCGTGATCGGCCAGCCCGCAGCGGATGGCAACGAGGAGGTGATCGCCTTCGTCGAAATCCGCGAAGGCGAACGCTTCGACGCGCCGGCGTTGCATGACTACCTGGTCGGGCGCCTGTCGCCCTACAAGCGGCCCGAGCGCATCGTGCGCGTGGCGGCGATGCCGACCACGGCCAGCGGCAAGCTGCTCAAGCACCAGTTGCGGCAGACGCTCGCGGGCCAGGCGTAGGGCGCAGTCTAGCGGCGGTGCTGCTTCAGTCCTGGCGCCCCTGCCCGTCTTCCACCAGCAGGTCCACCAGCTTGCGCGCGAACAGCGGCAAGGCGTCGAGGTCGGCCACGCAGATCTGCAGCTGGCGCTCGGCCCACTCGTCGTCGAGCTGGACGATGCGCAGCGACATGGCCTTGGCATGGCGGCGCGCGGTGGTCTCGGGCAACACGCCGACGCCGACGTTGGCCTCGATCATGCGGCAGGCGGTCTCGAAATTGCTGACCTGCACGCGCCAGCGCAGGCTGCGCTGCAGGTCCGCCGCGGCCCGCTTCAGGAAGTTGTGGATGGCGCTGTCCTCGGGCAGGCCGATGAAGTCGTAGTCGAGCGTATCGATGAAATCCACGCGGCCGCGCTCGGCCAGCGGATGGCTCAGCGCGGTGGCAAGCACCAGCCGGTCGCGCCGGTATGGCATGACCTCCAGCCCATCGGTACGCACGTTGCCGGCGATGATGCCGATGTCGACGATGCCCTCCTGCACCGCGCGCACGATGTCCGGGCTGAGCCGTTCGTGCATGTCGATGGTCACGTCCGGATGGCTGACCAGGTAGCTGCGCAGCACCGCCGGCAGGAACTCGCTCATGGCGGTGGTGTTGGCGAACACGCGCACATGGCCTTTGACGCCCGCCGCGTACTCCTGCAGGTCGCCGCTGAGCTGCTCCAGCTGGCGCAGCACGCGGCGCGCATGGGCCAGCAGGGTCTCGCCCGCCCCGGTCACCTTCACGCCCTGGCTGCTGCGGCTCAGCAGCTTGACGCCGACGTGCTCCTCCAGATTCTTGATGCGCGTGCTGGCGGCGGCCAGCGACAGGTGCGAGCGCTGCGCACCGCCGGTCAGGCTCTGTGCCTCCGCGATATGCGTGAACAGTTTCAGGTCGACCAGATCAAAGCGCATGACATCATTCCCGGGCACAACGGCGGCCTAGCTCGCCGGATTATCTCGCAAACCGCGCCGCGCGCGTCATGCCACCGAGCGCTGCCGCGGCATCGCGTGCGCGCCGGCCAGCCGCCGCGCGGCCTCCAGCGAGACGCCGAAGCGGTCATAGAATGCGCTATCGACATCGCTGTTGGCCGGCCACCCGACCCGCCGCCTGGCCTCGCCCAGCGCCGCGTCGCCCGCCATCACATCGAACAGCAGCCGCATCAGCCGTTGCGTGCGGCACAGGTCGGTCAGCGCGGTCCCCTGCGCGAACAACGCGCGCCGCAGCTGCGCCGCGGACATGCCGAGCCGCTCCGCGATAAAGGCCGCGTTCCAGGCGTACTGCGGCTGCAGGAACACGCGCTTGGCAATGCGGTGGTGCAGGCATTCCGACGGTTGTGCCGGGGCCAACCCCCGCATTTCGAGCGTGCATGCCGCCGGCTGCGCGCTGCTGCCATCCAGGCGCAGCGCAAACGCTTCGAACGGATCGATGATGGCCTGCTGGCCGGCCAGCAGCACCCGCTCGTAGCCGCGCCGCCTGACCACTACCCTGCCGCGCCCGGCGCCGACCGACAGCGGAAACGCCAGCCACAGCTGCTGCAGGCTGGCGTGCATGGAAGACTGCAGATGGACATGCATGGCGGATCGCGATTGGCGGACAGGATCAGACTGCATGATCGCCGCAATCCGGCGCGCGCGCCTCTGCCATTCCCGAACACTCCGTTCGCCGCCGCCGCATGCCGGTGCCGGTTCAGGCCGCCGGAAACGCCTTGACCAGGTGCCGCAGCAGGCCGTCCGCGACCGGCGACAAGTGCCGGCCGGCACGCGTCAGGATATGGATACGGCTGTTGTTCAGGATGGGATTGGCCAGCGGCAGCGACACCAGCTGCCGCAACTGCGGTTCCTTCAGCGGCACCGAGCGCGCCGTCAGGATATAGCCCAGTCCCATCGCCGCGTACTCCCACAGCACCTTGAAGGAGTTGGTGACCAGCATCGGCTTGAGCGTGATGTGTTCGTCGAGTTCGGCCGCCTGCACATGCTTGCGCACGCCGAACGAACCCGCCAGGAACGCGCCCTGGTGCTGCGCCAGGTCCGCCAGCGTCAGCGCGCGGCGGCGCCGCGCCAGCGGGTGGTCCTTGTGCACGTGCGCGCGGATCGGCGACAGCCGCGAGTAGTGCGAGTGCAGCCGCGCATCGTCGGGCGGCTGGAATACGAAGCCGATATGGGCCAGGTCCTCGAGCAGCAGGCGCACGGTCTCGTCGGTGCCCGCCACCTGGATGCTGCAGGTGACGTCGGGATGCTTGCGCAGGAAGCCCTGCAGCACGGGTTCCAGCACCAGGTCGACAAAGCCCTCGCCGAAGGACAGTTCGACATGGCCGCGCTGGGCGTTCTTCAGGTTGTTGACCTCGGCCACGAAGGTGTCCTGCAGGTCTTGCTGGCGCCGGGCAAACAGCGCCAGCAGCCGTCCCGCGTCGGTGGCCACCACGCCGCGCCCGCGCCGCTCCAGCAGCGTCAGCCCGGTGTCCTGCTCCAGCTTGGCCACGGCACGGCTGACCACCGAGGGGTCCAGTTCCAGCACTTCGGCGGCGCCGCGCACCGATCCGGTTTCGATGATCTGCAGCAGGCACAGCGCCCGCTTGCGGTCCAGCACGTCTTCCATGGCTTGGTCTCCCTGCGGCGGCGTGCAACGGTGCCGCGCCGCGCGTTCTCTTATCGTTGCATTTTATACAACGATTTGTCGCTACCGTTGTCATGGTTTCGGCGCCCGGCTGCGGAGAGAATGCGGTGAACCACCACGTTCCCCTGCCCCCATGACCCGCACCCTGCCCGCCGACCTGCAGCGATCCATCCAGACCCTCGCGCCGGAGTTCGTCGCGATCCGGCGCAAGATCCACGCGCATCCGGAGCTGGCGTTCGAAGAGCGCCACACCAGCAACCTCGTCGCCGAGCAGCTCGCGGCATGGGGCTATGCCGTGCATCGCGGGCTGGGCACCACCGGCGTGGTCGGCACGCTGCGCAAGGGCCGCGGCAGCAAGGCGCTGGGCATCCGCGCCGACATGGATGCGCTGCCGATCCAGGAACAGACCGGCCTGGACTATGCCAGCACCATCGCGGGCAAGATGCATGCATGCGGCCATGACGGCCACACCGCGATCCTGCTGTGTGCCGCGCGCTATCTGGCCGAGTCGGTCGATTTCAACGGCACGCTGAACCTCATCTTCCAGCCGGCCGAAGAAAACGAAGGCGGCGCGCTGCGCATGCTGGAAGACGGCCTGTTCGAGCGTTTTCCGTGCGACGAGGTGTACGCGCTGCACAACTCGCCGGGAATGCCGGTCGGACAGATCGGCGTCATCGCCGGCCCCGCCATGGCGTCGTTCGACCGCGCCACGGTGACGCTGCGCGGGCGCGGCGCGCACGGCGCCATGCCGCACCACGGCATCGACGTGATGCAGGGCGCGGCCAGCATGGTGCTGGGGCTGCAATCGATCGTCAGCCGCGAAATCGACGCGCTCAAGTCGGCGGTCATCACCGTGGGCGCGCTGCAGGCCGGCAGCACCTACAACGTGGTGCCCGACACCGCGACCATCAAGATCGGCGTGCGCACGCTCGACCCGCGCGTGCGCACGCTGGTCGAAGAGCGCATCCAGGCCTTCGTCACGGCCCAGGCGCAGAGCTTCCGCCTGCAGGCCGAGGTGGTCTACGAGCGCAAGTATCCGGTGCTGGTCAACCACGCCGCGCAGACCGAGTTCGCGCGCCAGGCCGCGATCCGGCTGGTGGGCGCCGACAACGTAGTCGAGCGCCCGCCGGTGATGGGCAGCGAAGACTTCGCCTACCTGCTCGAGCATCGTCCCGGCGCCTATATCCGGCTGGGCAACGGCCTGGGCGAAGACGGCGGCTGCATGGTGCACAACCCGCTGTACGACTTCAACGACAAGGCCCTGCCGGTCGGCGCCGCATTCTGGGCGCACCTGGCGCAAAGCTACCTGGCCTGAAAAAGAAACCGAGGAGACAACTCCATGGCTACCCTGAACCGCCGCCGCTTCCTGCAACACGCCGGCCTTGCCGCCGGTGCTTCCGTGCTGTCCGGCCTGCCGGCGTTTGCGGCCGATGCCTTTCCCGCCAAGGCCCTGTCGCTGGTGGTGCCTTATCCCGCCGGCGGCGCCAGCGACGCGTCGGCGCGTATCTTCGGCGAATCGATCAGCAAGAGCGTGCGCCAGCAGGTGGTGGTGGAGAACTACGGCGGCGGCACCGGGCTGATCGGCGCCAACAAGGTGCTGGCCGCGCCGGCCGACGGCTACACCTTCTTCCATGGCTCGATCAACGAGGTGTTCCTGGCGCCATTGCTCAACCCCGCGGCGCGCTACAAGCCGCAGGACTTTCTGCTGGCCGCGCCGATCAGCGACGCCAATATCGTGCTGATGGTGCGCAACGGCATCGCCGTGGACAGCCTGGACAAGTTCATCGAGTTCGCGCGCCAGGGCAAGGGCAAGTCGCTGACCTACGCCACCGTCGGCATCGACTCGATCTATCACCTGATGGGCGATGCGCTGGCCGCGCGCCTGGGCGTGCCGTTCCTGCACGTGCCCTACAAGGGCGGCGCCCCGGCGCTGCAGGGACTGGCCGGCGGCGAGGTCGACTTTGCCATCCTGCCCTACCAGTCCAGCTTCGACAGCATGCAGCAGCAGGGCCGGCTGAAGATACTGACCAGCTTCTCGCGGGCCTTGCCGCCCGCGCTCAAGTCGGTCCCGCTGATTTCGCAGAGCAAGCTGGTGCCGGATTTCGAATACACCATCGGCGGCGGCTATTTCGTCAGGCAAGGCACGCCGGCAGAGCGCGTGGCGGTGCTGCGCAAGGCCATCGGCGAAGCCCTGGCCAAGCCGGAGATCCGCGCGAAGCTTGAAGCGGAGGGCCGCACCGTGCTGCAGCCGATCGACAGCCAGGAACAGGCCAACCGGATGTTCGAGCAGTACCTGGCGCGCGTCAACAAGCTGATCCAGGGCGTCGGCCGCAAGACCAACGCGGCCTGAGGCGCAGCGAGCGGCGGCAAGGCATCAAGGCGTACCGCCCGAGGCATCGATCCGGTAGACCCGCCCGCTGGTCGCGGACGTGCCCGGATCGGCCAGCACATAGAGCGCCTGCGCGCCATCCACGCCGAACGAGAACACGCTGCCCGGCACCGTGACGTTCCAGTCGACCGGCTCGGTGGCGGCGCCATCGCGGTACACGAAGCTCTGCAGCTTGCCCGTGCACAGATCGGAGTAGAAGTAGCGCCCCTGCAGCGCCGGGCTGGCGCTGCCGCGATACACGTAGCCGCCGACGATGGCACAGCCGCCTGCCTCGTGGCCGTACTCGAACACGGGCATGGTCAGCCCGCTCTTGTCGCAGGTGGCGGCACCCACGCACGCAGTGCCTTCGGTCAGGTTCCAGCCGTAGTTCAGGCCCGCGCTGGTGGACGGTGCCACGTCGACTTCCTCGCGCTGCTCCTGGCCGACATCGGCGATATACAACGAGCCGGCGTCGAACGAGAACCGCCACGGGTTGCGCAGCCCGAGCGCCCAGATCTCGCCGCGGCTGCCGGACTGGCCGAGCAATGGGTTGCCGGCCGGCACACCATAGCCCGACGCGCCGCTGACATCGATGCGCAGCATCTTGCCGAGCAGCGTCGCAGCGTTCTGGGCATTGCCTGCCGGATCGCCGCCACCGCCGCCGTCGCCCGTGCCGATGTAGAGCATGCGGTCGGGGCCGAACGCGAGCTGGCCGCCGTTATGGTTGGAGAAGGTCGGATGCGGGATCGACAGCAACACCGTGCCCGAGGCATCGGCGACGTCCGGATTCGCGGCCGAGACGTTGTAGCGGGCAATGGTGATGGCGCCGCCGGTGTCGGTGTAATAGACGTAGAAGCGGCCGTTGGCAGCATAGTCAGGATCGAATGCCATCGACAGCAGTCCGCGCTCGCCGTCGGTGGTGGTCAGCGCCTCAATATCGAGAAACGGCGTGGCCAGCAGCGCGCCGTCGCGCACGACGCGGATACGGCCGGCGCGCTCCACCACGAACAGTCGCGCATCGCCGGCGGGCGCGGTCAGGAAGATCGGCGCGGAGTAATCGCCGGGCACCTGCGTCAACGACAATTGCATCGATTCCGGCGCACCGTAGGCCACGCTGGCGGTCGCGCCCGTGCCCGCGGCCACTGCGACCACCTGCGACGGCAGCTGCGGCTTGCGCAACGCACTGCCCGTCAGCACGCTGTCTGCGGCGACGGTATAGCTGCCGGGCGGCAGGTTGGACAGCGTGGTCGACTGGACCACGGCCTGGCGGAACTGGCCCGGCCCCGATACCGTGACGGCCGCCGGGGTCCCGGACGGCAGGCCCGAGATCGCCAGCGTCAGCGAGCCGTTGCCGCCGCCACCGCCACCCCCACCGCCACCCCCGCCACCACCGCCGCCTGCGCCGACGCTTTCGCCTCCGCCACCACCGCCTCCGCAGGCTGCAAGTCCCAGGCAACAGGCGATGGCGAATCGGCGAAGCGCGTGGCGGAATGCGTCGGGCATGGCGGGCTCCTGTGACGGCCGGGGCACCGCCTGCCGGCGGCAGGGGCGCCTTGCCCTTGTAAAATACGTCATGCGCGCGGCATCGGCCAACCACTGCAGATCCGCCCGAAAGCGCGCATTCCGGACAACCAGCGATGCCAGCCAAGCCGCCCCCGCCTGACAAACCCCGGCGTCACCAACCCGCCGCGCTTGAATCCCTGCTGACCGAGGTACGCGCCTGCCGCGCCTGCGCGCAGCACCTGCCGCTGGGCCCGCGTCCGGTGGTGCGCGTCGGCGCCGGCGCGCGCATCCTGATCGTCGGCCAGGCTCCGGGAACGCGCGTGCACGAGACCGGCATTCCATGGAACGATGCCAGCGGCGAGCGGCTGCGGCAGTGGCTCGGCGTCGACGACGCCACCTTCTGCGATGCCTCGCAATTCGCCATCATCCCGATGGGCTTGTGCTATCCGGGCCGCGGCAAGGGCGGCGACAACCCGCCGCGCCCCGAATGCGCGCCCTTGTGGATGGACCGCCTGCTGGCGCAACTGCCGTCGATCGCGCTGACACTGCTGGTCGGCCAGTACGCGCAACGCCATTTCCTGGGGGCGCGGCGCAAGTCCACGCTGACCGAAACCGTCAGGGCATGGCAGGACTACGCGCCCGGCTTCATACCGCTGCCGCACCCATCGCCGCGCAACCAGCCGTGGTTCAAGCAGCATCCCTGGTTCGAGAGCGAGGTGTTGCCGATGTTAAGGGAGCGGGTTGCGCGGATCCTGCCGCATGGAAAGGCGTCCGGCTGAACGCGCAGCGCCATCACCCGGCTCACTGCCCGCACAGCACCGCCGCCATCTCCTTCGCCGCACCCTGCAGCGTCGGCACCGCCTGCAGCAGCGCTTCCAGCGAGGCCCGCGCCGTCGGCGCGTGACAGGCAATCGCGGCTACCACCCGGCCTGATCCGGCACCGTCCGGTTCGCGCACCGGCACCGCCACCGCGCACATGCCGCGCACGAATTCCTCGTGATCGACACCGATGCCGCGCGCACCCAGCCGGTCCAGCTCGGCATTGAGTGCGGGCAGGTCGGAGAGCGTGCGCGGCGTGTGCGCGGCGAGGTCCACGCGCCGCAGTGTCTGCTGGCGTTCCAGCCGGTTCATCGCTGACAGGAACAGCTTGCCGCTGGCAGTGCAATGCAGCGGCACATGGATGCCGGGCGACAGCTGCAGCCGCAGCGGCTCGTGGGTTTCCACGCGCTCTACGTACAGCACGCGGTCGCCGTCGAGCGCGGTCAGGTTGCAGGTTTCGCCCAGGCGTGCCACCAGCCGGGCCAGGATGCCGCGGCATTCGCGCAGCAGCGGCGGGCTGCGCAGCGTCTGCAGCGACAACGCCGCCGCGGCCGGCCCGGGCACATAGCCGCGCTCGGCCGGCATCCGTACCACGAAGCCGCTGCGCTCCATCGCCGCCAGCAGGCGCATCAGCGTCGCCTTGGGCACATGCAGGCGCTGCGACAGCTGGGACAGCGTCTGCGGCTGCTGCGCCCGCGCCAGGCTGGACAGCACCGCCAGCACGCGCAGGCTGCGGGCATCCTCTTCCGGCACCCCGTCTTCTGCTGCAGTGCGATTCTGAAACGGCATTGTCATGTTCTGTTTCACAACCGGCGTCTCCTCGCGATTGGGCTTCCCATTCCGACCTTGAAAAATAAAATCCGGAACAGAACGTTTCAAATTATAAAGGCAAGCCGGGCAGGCTGATGCGCCTGACGGCCAATACAGGAGACAGCGACGATGTCGCAAACCGTTGACTACATCGTGGTAGGTGCCGGCTCGGCCGGATGCGTGCTGGCCAACCGGCTCAGCGAGGACGGCCGCCATTCGGTCTGCCTGCTCGAGGCGGGCCCGCCCGACCGCTACCCGTGGATCCATATCCCGATCGGCTACGGCAAGACCATGTTCCACAAGCAGGTGAACTGGGGCTTCTATACCGATCCCGATCCCAACATGCTGAACCGCCGCATCTACTGGCCGCGCGGACGCACGCTGGGCGGCAGCAGCGCCATCAACGGCCTGATCTACGTACGCGGCCAGCGCGAGGACTATGACCACTGGGCCGCGCTGGGCAATCCGGGATGGGGCTGGGACGACTGCCTGCCCTACTTCCGCAAGCTCGAGAACAACGACCTCGGCGCCGGGCCGACGCGCGGTACCGAAGGCCCGCTCAATGCCACCTCGATCGACCGGCGCCATGCGCTGGTCGATGCCTTCATCGCCGCCGGCCAGGCGCTGGGCCTGCCGCGCCAGACCGACTTCAACGGCGGCGACCAGGAGGGCGTGGGCTACTACCAGCTGACCACCCGCAACGGCTGGCGCTGCTCCACCGCGGTGGCCTACCTGCGCCCTGCGCGGGGGCGCGCCAACCTGCGCGTGGAGACCGACGCGCATACCACCGGGATCCTGTTCGAAGGCAAGCGCGCCGTGGGCGTGCGCTACACCCAGCATGGCCAGCCCTATATCCTGCGGGCGCGGCGCGAAGTGATCCTGTGCGCCGGCGCACTGCAGTCGCCGCAGCTGCTGCAGTTGTCAGGCATCGGGCCGGCGCCGCTGCTGCAGGAGTTGGGCGTGCCGGTGGTGCATGCGCTGCCGGGCGTCGGCGAAAACCTGCAGGACCACCTGCAGGTGCGGCTGATCTACGAGGTGGCCAAACCCATTACCACCAACGATCAGCTGCGCACGCTGGCCGGCAAGGCGCGCATGGGCCTGGAATGGCTGCTGCTGCGCAAGGGTCCGCTGGCAATCGGCATCAACCAGGGCGCGATGTTCTGCCGCGCCCTGCCGCACGAAAGCGCCACGCCGGACACGCAGTTCCATTTCTCGACGCTGTCGGCCGACATGGCGGGCGGTACGGTGCATCCGTTCTCGGGCTGCACCTATTCCGTGTGCCAGTTGCGCCCGGCGTCGCGCGGCACCGTGCGCATCCGCTCGACCGACCCGTTCGAGCCGCCGTCGATGCAGCCCAACTACCTGTCGGCCGAACTGGACCGGCGCTGCACCGTCGCTGCGGTGCGCTACGCCCGGCGCGTGGCGCAGACCGAGCCGATGCGCGGGCTGATGAAGCGCGAGTTCCGGCCGGGCGACGAGGTGCGCAGCGACGACGAGATCCTGCACTTCTGCCGCGAGTACGGCGCCACCATCTTCCATCCGTCGGGCACGGCAAAAATGGGCCCGGCCGCCGATCCGCTGGCGGTGGTCGATGCGCGCCTGCGCGTGCATGGCGTTGGCGGGCTGCGCGTGGTGGACTGCTCGGTGATGCCTACGCTGGTATCGGGCAACACCAACGTGCCGGTGGTGATGATGGCCGAGCGCGCGGCAGACCTGATCCGTGAAGACGCGCGGCGCGAGATCCACCACGCCGACGTTGCGGCCCCGATGGCCGCGGCAGCCTGAAGCCGAAGCAACCTGAAGCGGCAAACCGGCGGGGCCAGGCATAGACAACCACCCGGCCTGGCCTCGCAGCGCATCGGCGTCCATAACCATCCTTCCAGAGGACGCCGCCCACCACCAGAGGAGACAAGCATGACTAGCCCCAACGAACAGGCGATCCGCAAGGTCGCGCTGGCGTCCGTGATCGGCGCCACCATCGAGTGGTATGACTTCTTCCTGTACGGCGTGGTCGCCGGCCTGGTCTTCAACAAGCTGTACTTCCCCGGCGATGACCCGCTGGTGGCCACCATGCTGGCCTACACCACCTTCGCCGTGGGCTTTGTCACGCGCCCGCTCGGCGGCGTGATCTTCGGCCACTTCGGCGACAAGGTCGGGCGCAAGAGCATGCTGGTGATGACGCTGATGATCATGGGCGTCTCCACCTTCCTGATCGGCCTGGTGCCGACCTATGACAGCATCGGCATCCTGGCGCCGGTGCTGTTGCTGCTGCTGCGCGTGCTGCAGGGCATCGGCCTGGGCGGCGAATGGGGCGGCGCGGTGCTGATGGCGTACGAGTACGCGCCGCCGCACCGCAAGGGCTTCTACGCGTCGCTGCCGCAGATCGGGCTGGCGATCGGGCTGTGCCTGGCCTCGGGCGTGGTGGCGCTGCTGTCGCTGACCCTGTCGGATGCGCAGTTCCTGGCCTGGGGCTGGCGCGTGGCGTTCCTGATCTCGGCGGCGATGGTGTTCGTCGGCATGTATATCCGGCTCAACGTGAAGGAAACGCCGGAATTCGCCGAGGTCAAGCAGCGCAATGCCGAAACGCAGATTCCCTTTGTCGACATGATGCGGCGCTACCCCGGCAATATCGTCAAGGGCATGGGCGCGCGCTATATCGACGGCGTCTTCTTCAACATCTTCGGCGTGTTCTCGATCACCTACCTGACCCAGACTGTCAATATCAGCCGCACGCAGGCGCTGGTCGGGGTGATGGCGGCTGCGATCGCGATGTGCTTCTTCATCCCGTTCTTCGGCCACCTGTCCGACCGCATCGGCCGCACGCGGGTGTATTTCTGGGGGGCGCTGATCACCGCGCTGTCGGCCTTCCCCGCGTTCTGGCTGATGCTGAACAGCGGTGGCAACACCATGCTGCTGTGGCTGGCGATCGTGGTGCCGTTCGGCATTCTCTACGCCGCGGTCTACGGGCCGGAGGCGGCGCTGTTCTGCGAGCTGTTCGATGCCAAGGTGCGCTACACCGGGATCTCGTTCGTCTACCAGTTCTCGGGCATCTTCGCTTCCGGCATCACGCCCATCATCGCCACGGCGCTGCTCAAGTCGGGCGGCGGACAACCGTGGCAGATCTGCGCCTACGTGGCGTTCGCGGGACTGGTGTCGGCGCTGTCGGTGGCGCTGATCGGGCGAGGCGCGGGCGCCGGGGTGCCGCGCGAAAGCGGCGTGCCGCTGCGCGGCCCGGCGCGCTGAGCGCGAGGGTCGCGGCCGCCGTTGCGGCAGGCCGGCAATGTCTTAGAATGGCACCACGCTAATGACAGGGACATTGCATGCAACCTTCGGACGGCACCGGCGGCACCGGCACTCCTGCCGCCCCGCTTCTGCCCAAGGTGGTGCGCCAGCGGCTGCACGACACCGTGGTCGACCACCTGCGCAACTTCATCGTCGAAGGGGTGCTGGCGCCCGGCATGAAGCTGAACGAGCGCGAACTGTGCGAAACGCTGGGGATCTCGCGCACGCCGCTGCGCGAGGCGCTCAAGGTGCTTGCCGCCGAGGGGCTGATCGAGATCTCGCCCAACCGCGGCGCCAGCGTCTCGCGCATGAGCGAGGCCGAGGCGTGGGAGGCGTTCGAGCTGATGAGCGGCCTGGAGGCCTTTGCCGGCGAGCTGGCTTGCGAGCGCATCACCGGGCCGGAACTGGCCGAGATCAAGGCGCTGCATTACGCCATGCTGGCCTGCCATGCGCGCAATGACCTGCCCGGCTACTACAGCCGCAACCAGGAAATCCACGACCGCATCGCCGCGGCGGCGCGCAACCAGACCCTGCTGCAGACCTACCTGACGCTGAACCGGCGGCTCAAGGCGATGCGCTTCCGCTCCAACCACCAGACCGACAAGTGGGACCGCGCGGTGCACGACCACGAAGAAATGATCCGCGCGCTGGAAGCCCGCGACGGCAAGCGGCTGGCGTCGATCCTGCGCCAGCACCTGCTGGAGAAGCGCGCCGCGGTGATGCAGATCCACCCGGATCCGGCCAGCGCGCCTGCCGTGCCCAACGCCTGAGCGCGGCGCCCGGTCAGCGCCGCGTGGCCAGGATGCGGTAACCGCGGCTGCAATGCTCCTGCGCCGCGGCGCGGGCTTCATCCGGATCGTCGAACAAGCCGGCCTGGGCAATTTCCGGCACCAGCACGGCCTCGCCGGATTCCGCGCCGAGGAAGCGCCCGTCGCGAGACTGGACGATATACAGCACGTCCGCCCCAACCTCTCCCACCGGCTGGCGCCAGCCGGCAGCCTGGCCCAGGCGCCGCTGTCCGGGCACGCTGCCGGCGCCGGTGTCCTGCTGCCCGTCGTCCGTGCCGCCCGCGCGGCGCGCCACATGCAGGTTGTTGCGCACCTCATTGACGCCCAGCACGTCTTCGGCCAGCTCTTCAATGCGGTACTTGATGCCGCGGTCGGCCACGGTGCCGGTCAGCGTGACGATGCCCGAGCCGACGTCGACGGTGACGTCCGAGACGTCGTCGTCGGCATGCGCCAGCCGTTCGCACAGGTCGTCGCGGATGCGCGTGTCGGTGCGGTGGTAGTTCTTGGGCAGCCGGCGCGATGCGGTCCGCGCCGGGATGCCGGGACGGTACTGGTCTTCCGGACCCTCGCCGTCTTCCGTGCCATAGCGGGCCTGCCCGTAGCCAAAGCCCGCGCCGCCCGGATTGCCGCTGCGCCAGTGGTGTGCCTGGCGGCTATCGCCGGGCTCGCCATAGCCGCGGTTGCGCCACGTTTCCCTGATTTCCGACGGTGGATAGTCTTTCATGGATTGCCTCCGATCTGGACGCGTTCGTGCGCCGTGTCTGCTATCGGTAGCATCATCCATGCCTCGCGCCGTGCCTGGCGGCACTCGGCTACAACACGCGGCACGACGCCGGCCAGACCGCCGCCGTGCCGCGCGAGCGCGGGCAGGATCGAAGTTTTTACACGGTTGTGCCGGACCCGGGCCGGTCGAGGTAGCCGCCGACGATGCGCACCAGCAGCGGCAGCTTGCCGGTGAAGAAGTGATCCGCGCCCGGCACCACCACCACCGGCAACGCCTGCGGCCGGGCCCAGTCGAACAGCGCGGCCAGTTGCGCGCGCTCGTCGTGCTCGCCATGGACCACCAGGCAATCGGCCGGCACGGCCGGGGTGTCATAGCTGCGATGGCCTTTCACCACGCCGTAGGGGGTGCCTGCCAGCACCAGGTGGCGGATCGGCACGGACTGCGCCACCAGTGCGGCAGCCACATGGGTCATGACGAAGGCACCGAAGGAAAACCCTGCCAGCGCCAGCGGCAAGCGGGGATGCGACGCGCGCAGGTGCGCGATCACCGCCAGCATGTCCTGCGCCTCGCCGCGGCCCTGGTCATGGGCGCCGCCCGAGCCCTCCACGCCACGGAAATTCGGCCGCACGGCCAGGTAGCCGCGCGCCACCAGCGCCTTGGCCAGCTGGTGCGGCACCTTGTGCGTGGCCGAGCCGCCCAGCAACGGATGCGGGTGGCCCACCACGGCAATGCCGAGCGGATCGCCCTTGGGTCGGTCGACCAGCATTTCAATCGGCCCGGCGTCGCCGTCGAGCCTGGTCTTTTCGGTGCCTGACGCAACCGCCATGCGTTCTCCAGAAGATGTTGAGTGACTGAGGCAATGCGGGCCGCGCATGGCCCGAAGCCCGTGATGTTACTGCGATGACGGCGAGCATGCCGACGGTGGCCGCGCCGGCGCCACAGGCATGGATGCGTATCAATTTGTCACAGTGTGCCCGATCCGCCGCAGCATCCGGCGGTGTGGCGGATGCGCTTTTCTATAATTTCGCGAATCGCGGCAGGGCCGGTTGCAACCGGTCCCGTCACCCGCGGCCAGCTGCCGGTGCCCTCGCGTGGGCGCATCGGGCCTGGCCGGACCATGCGCCGAGAGGATCGCCAGCGAGCGGCAATCCCCTCGCCTGTTCATTGCCGGTGTCCCGGCCGTTCCCGCATCCGATCGCCGCGCCGCATCCTGCCTGATGCCGGCGCGACAGGCGATCCCGCATGTCGATGCCGGAGCGCCGCAAGCCGTCACCGTCCGACGAGATTCCGCCATGAGCAACGTTTCACGGCTCGCACTGGGCCTTGCGCTCGCCGCGCTATGCCACCTGATGCCAGCCACCCTGCCGGCCGCGATCGCGGCGCCGGCATCCGAGGCCGCCTCCGCCACCGAGGCACAGCAGCCCCCCGCCCTCACGCACGCCGAAGCCACCGCCGAACTCAAGCGCCTGCAGACCGAGCAGGACCGCATCAAGCAGCAGGCTTCCGACCCCGACGGCACCACCAAGCTGGACGAGCTCGACCACGACCTGCACAAGCTCGATGCCGACGTCGACAGCCTGAGTGCCGCGCTGGCGCCGCAGCGCAACCAGCTGCAGGCGCAGCTCGACGTGCTGGGCCCGCCGCCGTCGGACGGCATCACCAAGGAGGCCCCGGCGGTGGTGCGGCAGCGCGCGGAACTGAACGCGCGGCGCCTGCAGCTCGATGCGCAGCTCAAGCAGGCGGCCGAGAGCAAGGAGAACATCGCCAACCTGAGCGGCCAGATCGCACGGCTGCAGCGCAGCCAGATGAAAGACCAGCTGGCGCTGCGCTCCGACAGCATCCTGAACCCGCAGTTCTGGAAGCCGATGGTCAGCCCCGCCGCCGAGGACCGCGCGCGCATGGCCGCGTTCCTGGACCAGGTGGTGCCGATGGTGCAGCTGGCCTGGCAGCCGTCGCAGCGCGCCGCCACCATCGCCCTGCTGCTGCTCGCGCTGGGCGTGTGGCTGCTGGGCAAGCGCCTGGCCGAACGCGCGCTGGCCTGGTTCTGCCTGAACAAGCTGCCCCCGACCCGGCTGCGGCGCAGCGCGCTGGCGCTGGCCACCACCATCGCGACGGTGGCGACCACGGGGCTGGCGGTGCAGATCGTCTACAACGCCTTCACCCGCAACTATGAACTGCCGCCGGACCTGATGACGCTGTACGGCGGGCTGGTCAAGCTGACCCTGACCAGCGCCCTGATCGCGGGCCTCGGGCGCGCGCTGCTGTGCACGCGCCACCCGTCCTGGCGGCTGCCCGCGCTGGCCGATCCCGTGGCGCGGGCGATGAAGCCGTTCCCCGCGGTGCTGGCCGGGCTGTTGCTGCTGGCCGGCACGCTGGAACAGCTCAACCGCATTGCCGATACCAGCGTGCAGGTCACGCTGCTGGGGCGCGGCCTGGTCTCGCTGGTGGTGGTGCTGACCATCGGCGCGGCGCTGCTGCGCGCCAACCGCGTGCGCAACGAGCTGGCCGCGGCCGGCGAGCAGCCCGAGGCGCGCGCCACGCTGGCGGGCATGATCCACGCCGGCGTCACGCTGATCGTGATCGTGTCGATGGTGGCGCTGCTGGCGGGCTATATCAGCTTTGCGCGCTTCCTGACCTATGAGCTGGTCTGGTTCGACATCGTGCTGTGCAGCCTGTACCTGCTGACCCAGGTCACGCGCGACCTGTTCGAAAGCCTGTTCTCGACCCAGCACACCAGCGGCCAGGTGATCAAGCAGCTGTTCGGCGTCGACGATGCGCGCCTGGAACAGGCCGCCACCATCCTGTCCGGCATCGGCGCCAGCCTGTTGCTGCTGCTGGCCGTGGTGGCGCTGCTGACCGGCGGCTTCGGCACCACCCCGGCAGACCTGGTCGACAGCCTGGTCACCGTGCTGGGCGGCGAAAAGCTGCGCAGCCTGAACATCATGCCCGAGCGCATCCTCAATGCGCTGGTCGCGCTGGGGGTGGGCATCTGGCTGCTGCGCACGGTGCGGCGCTGGCTGGATGCGGAGCTGCTGCCCAAGCTGTGCATGGAGCCCGGGCTGCGCGCGTCGCTGATCACGCTGTTCAGCAATGTCGGCTACGTGCTGCTGGTGCTGCTGACGCTGTCGCTGCTGGGCGTGCGCTGGGATAACCTGGCGTGGATCGTCAGTGCGCTGTCGGTCGGCATCGGCTTCGGCCTGCAAGAGATCGTGAAGAACTTCGTGTCGGGGCTGATCCTGCTGACCGAGCGTCCGGTCAAGGTGGGCGACATGGTCAGCATCGCCGGCGTCGAGGGCGACATCCGCCGCATCAACGTGCGCGCCACCGAGATCCAGCTGGGCGACCGCTCCACCGTGATCGTGCCCAACTCGCAGCTGATCTCGCAGAACCTGCGCAACGTCACCATGAGCAACAGCACCCAGGGGGTCGCCTCGCTGCAGCTCACCTTCCCGCTGAACACCGACCCCGAGCAGCTGCGCGACCTGCTGCTCGACGTCTACCGCGAGAACGAAAGCATCCTCGATGTACCCGCCCCGTCGGTGATGTTCAGCCAGCTGGCGCCCAACGGCATCACGCTGTCGGTGACCGGCTATGTCGGCAGCCCGCGCATCGCCGCGAATACTCGCAGCGACCTGCTGTTCGAGATTCTCAAGCGACTCCGCGCCGCGGGCATCTCGCTGTCGGTGCCGCAGTCGCTGCGGCTGGAGAACATGCCGCCGCTCGGGCCGGAACCGGAGCGCGCGCTGGCGACCGGCTGATGGCCGGCGGCAGTGCCGCCCCGGGTGGAAGTGATGCGCATGGAACGCATGATCTGGGGCCCGGAGTTTGCGCAGACGGGGCTGGACAGCGTACAGATGCCGGCAGGCTGGCCGCGGGAGACGGCGCCGACCTGAGGCGGCGCTGCCGGCGCACGGCGCGGCTGCATTGGATATTCTCTTGGAAAGATTGTTTGTTTTGCTATATTCTCCAAATGAGAATATCCAACTGACCTCTTTTCCGCCTGCCGCGCCCGAACGCCGATGGAACTGGCTGAACTCGAAATCTTCCGCGCCGTAGCCACCGAGCAAAGCATCACCCGCGCCGCGCGCCTGCTGGACCGGGTGCAGTCCAACGTCACCACGCGCGTCAAGCAGCTGGAAGAAGCGCTCGGCGTGGCGCTGTTCCAGCGCGACAGCAAGCGCATGCTGCTGACGCCCGAGGGTCACCGGCTGCTCGCCTATGCCAACCAGATGCTGGCGCTGGCCGAAGAAGCGCGGCAGTCGGTGCAGGGCGCCGCGCCGTCGGGCCGGCTGCGCATCGGCACCATGGAAAGCGCCGCCGCCAACCGCCTGCCGATGCCGCTGGCGCGCTTCCACGCGGCCTGGCCCGGCGTGGAAATCGAGATCCGCACCGGCACCACGCGCGCGCTGGTCGATGCCGTGCTTGACCACCGGCTCGACTGCGCCGTGGTCGCGCACCCGGGCGAAGGGCCGGCGCGCGCGGCCGACATGGATGAACTCGCTCCCGGCCTGGAAGGCACCTACCTGTTCACCGAACACCTGCAACTGGTGCTGCCCGGCAGCCATCCCAAGGCGCGCGGGCCGCAGGACGTGGCGTTGCGCCGCCTCGCCGCCTTCCCGAAGGGCTGCACCTACCGCCAGTGCGCCGAAGCCTGGCTGGCGCAGGGCAGCGACGACATGCGCCAGCGCCTGGCCATCACCGAGATGCCGTCGTACCACGCCATGCTGGCCTGCGTCAGCGCCGGCACCGCGATGGCGATCCTGCCCCGCTCGCTGCTGGCGCTGCACCGCGACGCGGTCGACGTGCAGACCGTGCCGGTGCGCGCGGTGCACACCTATATCGTCAAGCGTGCCGGCTATGCCACGCAGGCCTGCGACGCCTTCGTGCGCGAACTGCGCGACGGCTGACCCTCCTCGCCGCACCATCGCCATCGAACCTTGCCAAGGAGCGCCAAATTGACCCAGACCACCCCAATCGCTGACCGGCTGCCGCTGTTGCGCAGGCTTGGCATCCGCACCCCGATCATCCAGGCACCCATGGCCGGTGTCGGCACACCCGCGCTGGCCGCGGCCGTCACCAATGCCGGCGGACTGGGTTCGCTCGGCGTTGGCGCCATGGATGCCGAAGCCGCGCGCAAGGCCCTCCGCGAGACCCGCGCACTGACCAGCGGCCCGTTCAACGTCAACGTGTTCTGCCATGCGCCGGCCGTCGCCGATGCCGCGCGCGAGCATGCGTGGCTGGCCTACCTCGCGCCACGCTTTGCCGAATTCGGCGCCACACCGCCGGCGGCGCTGCGCGAGATCTACCGCAGCTACGTCACCGACGATGCCATGCACGCGATGCTGCTGGAAGAACGCCCGGCGGTGGTCAGCTTCCATTTCGGACTGCCCGATGCGGGCCGGATCCGCGCGCTGCGCGACGCCGGCATCGTGCTGCTGGCCAGCGCCACCTCCCTCGATGAGGCGCGCGCGATCGAGGCGGCGGGCATCGATGCGATCGTCGCGCAGGGCATCGAGGCCGGCGGCCATCGCGGCGTGTTCGACCCGTCCGCCGTCGACGAGGGACTGGGCACCTTCGCGCTGGTACGCATGCTGGCGACCCAGACCCGCCTGCCGGTGATCGCCGCGGGCGGCATCATGGACGGCGCCGGCATCGCCGCGGCGCTGGCGCTCGGCGCGCAGGCCGCGCAGCTCGGCACCGCGTTTATCGCCTGCCCCGAGACCGTGGCCGACGGCCCCTACCGCGAGGCGCTGCTGCAGGCGCGCAAGCGTCCGACCGTGCTGACGCGGGCCATTTCCGGCCGCCATGCCCGCGGCCTGGCCAACCGCTTCACCGAGCTGGGTGCGGCAGCCGGCGCGCCCGCCACGCCCGACTATCCGACCGCCTACGATGCCGGCAAGGCCTTGCACGCCGCCGCCAAGGCGCGCGGCAGCGCCGACTTTGCCGCGCAGTGGGCCGGCCAGGCGGTGCCGCTGGCCCGGGCATTGCCGGCGGCGGAGCTGGTCGCCGCGCTGGCGAGCGAACTCGCCGCCAGCACGCGCGGGCTGGGGGAGCTGGCCGAAACACTCGGATAAGCGGTTTCGGACACGACCGTCTTACCGCGTCTTACACCAGGTTAAAAAAGGCAGGTCCTAAAAGCCGCGGTTACAAAGCTAACAAGTCGACCCGGGGCCGGAAACACCTTGATCGCCGCTTTGCGTCCATCATTCAGGAACACAAGCTGTGCATGACAAGGAGTCCGAAATGCGCCCCTCCACCCGCATCGTCGCCGCGGCGGTCCTGGCCGCGACCCTGGTAGCCGCCGGTTCCGCCTCCGCGCGCGGCCGGCACCACCACCATGGCGGCTCCAACGCCGGCGCCGTGCTGGCGGTCGGCGCGCTGGCCGGCCTGGCGCTGGGCGCCATGCTGGCCTCGGGACCGGTGGTGGCGGCCCCGGTCGCGCCGCCGCCCGTCACCTACGCCCCCGCGCCGGTCTCGTACGCGGCGCCGGCGGTGCCGCCGGGCTATTGCTACCGCGACTACGACCGCGCCTACGTGCCGTGCGGACCGCAGCCTTCCGGCTACTACCGCGAGGCGCCGTACTACGGCTACTGAGGCCTGCCGCGATGCCAGTCGACCGCGACTATTTCGCCGGCCTGTACGGCCGCAACGAGGATCCCTGGGGCATTGGCACGCGCTGGTATGAAGCGCGCAAGCGCGCCCTGCTGCTGGCCACGCTGCCGCGCGAGCGCTTCGCCCGCGCCTTCGAGCCCGGCTGCGGCGGCGGCCACCTGAGCGTGGCGCTGGCGCCGCGCTGCGATGCGCTGGTGGCAATGGAACTGGCCGCGAGCGCAGCCGAGCAGGCGCGGCAACGACTGGCCCCGTTCCCGCACGCACGCGTGCTGACCGGCGAATTGCCGCAGCAGTGGCCGGAGGGCAGCTTCGACCTGATGGTGTTCTCCGAACTGGGCTACTACTTTCCCAAGCCTGACTGGCACGAGGTCGCGGCCATGGCCGCGCGCGCGCTGGCCGATGACGGCGTCATCGTCGCCTGCCATTTCCGGCATCCGTTCGCCGAGCAGCAGATTACCGCGCAGGCGGTGCATGACGCGATCGGCGCGCAGCGCGGGCTGTATCGGCATATCCGGCACGAGGAACCGGATTTCGTGCTGGAACTGTGGACGCGGCAGCTGGAGATGCGGCTGGCGTAGGTGCCTGCCGTGACTGGAAAAGAAAAACGCCCCATGCAGGCCAGTGACTTGCATGGGGCGTTGTCTTTGGGGCGACCGCCGGGGTACTCCCTCTCCCGCTTGCGGGAGAGGGGAGCAAACAAGCTGTCGGTTCAGATCAGCGAATCTGCCTTACACCGGCACATCCCGCGTCGGATCCGGCTTGCGGTCATCAAACCAGCGGTACAGCGTCGGCACCATTACCAGCGTCAGCAGCGTCGACGTGATCAGCCCGCCGATCACCACCACCGCCAGCGGCCGCTGGACTTCGGAGCCGGGGCCGGTCGAGAACAGGAACGGCACCAGGCCCAGCATGGCGATGGTCGCGGTCATCATCACCGGGCGGAAACGCTGGGTCGCGCCCTGCACCACCGCCTCGTCGAGCGACAGGCCCGAATCGCGCAGCGTGCGGATATACGACACCAGCACCACCCCGTTCAGCACCGCCATGCCCCACAGCGCGATAAAGCCCACCGACGCCGGCACCGACAGGTACTCGCCGGTGACGAACAGCCCGATGATGCCGCCGATCGATGCGAACGGCAGCACCGTGATGATCAGCGTGGCGAAGCGCAGCGAGTTGAACAGCAGGAACAGCAGGAAGAAGATCGCGGCGATGGTGACCGGCACGATGATCTTCAGGTGGCCCATGGCGCGCTCCATGTTCTGGAACTGGCCGCCCCACTCGAGGTAGTAGCCTTCGGGCAGCTTGACCTTGGCATCGGCGGCCTGCTGCAGCTCGGCGACGAAGCCGCCAAGGTCGCGGTCCTTCACGTTGATCATCACCACCACGCGGCGCTTGGCCATTTCGCGGCTGATCTGCGCGGGACCGTCGTTGACCTCGATGCGCGCCACGCTCTGCAGCGGCACCTGCATGCCGTCGGGCGTGTTCACCAGCAGCTGGCGGATTGCCTGCACGTTGTTGCGGAAGTCTTCCGGCAGGCGCACGGCAGCGGCAAAGCGGCGCTCGCCCTCGAAGATGTCGGTGGCGCGCTTGCCGCCGATGGCGATCTCGATCACGTCGTGGATGTCCGACACGTTGAGGCCGTAGCGCGCAATCGCCTGGCGGTCGATCTCGATCGACAGGTACTGCTGGCCCGACACGCGCTCGATGCGGATATCCTGCGAGCCCTGGATGCCGCCGGCGACGCGGGCGATCTCGCCCGCCAGCTCGCGCAGCTTGTCCAGGTCGTCGCCGAACACCTTCACCGCCACGTCGGAACGCACGCCGCTGACCATTTCGTCAACGCGGTCCGAGATCGGCTGCGCCATCACGATCTGCACGCCCGGAATGGCCTTGAGCTTTTCGCGGATGGCATTGGCGATATCGTCCTGGGTCCAGCCGTCGGGCCACTCGTCGCGGTCCTTCAGGCTGGCGATCGGGGTCGATTCGTTCTGGCCCTGCGGATCCGCCGGGCTTTCGCCGCGGCCCACGCCCGACACCACCGACTTCACGCCCGGCACGCCCAGCACCAGCTTGTTGGCCTCCTTCTCCAGCTTGATCGACTCTTCCAGCGAGATGTTCGGCACGCGGTCGATCGCGGGCACGATCGAGCCTTCCTTCATCTCCGGAATGAACGAGGTACCGAGCAGCGGCACGATCAGCAGCGTGGCGACGAAGGCGCCGACCGCGCTGAGCACGGTCTTGCGGCTGTTGCCCAACGCCCAGTGCAGCAGGCGCAGGTAATGGCGCTTCATGAAGGCGATCAGGAAGGTGTCATGCTCGGCCCCGCCCTTGAGCAGGTAGGACGACAGCACCGGCGACAGCGTCAGCGACAGGAACAGCGAGATCGCCAGCGCAATCGAGATGGTGAACGCCAGCGGCGCGAACATCTTGCCTTCCATGCCCGACAGCGTCATCAGCGGCAGGAACACCAGGATGATGATGCCCACGCCCACGATCACCGGCGTGGCCACTTCCTGCACCGCCTTGACCAGGATCTCGGTCTTGGTCAGTCCGGGCTCCTTGTGGCCGAGCCGCTCGAACGCGTTCTCGACCACCACCACCGAGCCGTCGACCATCAGGCCGATGGCGATCGCCAGCCCCCCCAGCGACATCAGGTTGGCCGATAGCCCCGCCTCGTTCATCACCATGAAGGTCAGCAATGGCGTCAGCACCAGCGTGGCCAGCACGATGATCGACGAACGCACGTCGCCCAGGAACAGGAACAGCACGATCACCACCAGCACCACGCCTTCGAGCAGCACCTTGGTCACGGTCCACAGGGCCGCGTCGACCAGTTCGCTGCGGTCGTAGTACGGCACGATCTGCAGCTTGCCCGGCAGCATGCCGCGCTCGTTGATCTCGGCCACGCGGGCCTTGACGCGGCTGACCACTTCCTTGGCATTGCCGCCGCGCATCATCATGACGATGCCGCCGACCGCCTCGGTCTGGCCGTTCTTGACCAGCGCGCCCTGGCGCACCTCATGGCCGATGGTGACGTTGGCCACGTCGCGCAGGTAGACCGGCGTACCGTTGACTTCCTTCAGCACGATGCTGCCGAGGTCGTCGACGCCCTTGGCCAGGCCGACGCCGCGGATCAGGTACTGCTCGGCGTAGTGCGGCAGCACGCCGCCGCCGGAGTTGGCGTTGTTGCGCGCCAGCGCCTCGTAGACCTGCTGGATCGACACACCGTAATGGCGCATGCGCTCCGGGTTGACCAGCGCCTGGTACTGGCGCACGTAGCCGCCCTGCGAGTTGATCTCGGCCACGCCGGGAATCGAGCGCAGCAGCGGACGCACCACCCAGTCCTGGGCGATGCGGCGCTCGGCCAGCTCTTCCTGGGTCAGTTCGCGGTTGCCGTCGTCGGCGCGGTCCAGCGTGTACTGGTAGACCTCGCCCAGGCCGGTCGAGACCGGCCCCAGCACGGGCGTGACGCCCTCGGGCATGCGCCCGCCCACTTCGATCAGGCGCTCCATCACCAGCTGGCGCGCGAAGTACACGTCGGTGGCATCGGTGAACACCAGCGTGATCAGCGACAGGCCCGCCTTGTTCAGCGAGCGCATCTCTTCCAGCCCGGGCAGGCCGGTCATGGCCATTTCCACCGGCACGGTGACAAAGCGCTCCACTTCCTCGGGCGAACGGCCCGCGGCCTCGGTGGCGATCTGCACCTGCACGTTGGTCACGTCCGGGAACGCATCCACCGACAGCTTGGTGGCAGCGCGCAGGCCGAAGAAGAACAGCACCACGGCAAGGACGCACACCACCAGCCGCTGCTTGATGGCGGCTTCGACTAGGGATTTCATCATGGTCGATTACCCTTGTTCGAGGCGCTTGCGCTCGTTGTCCAGGTGGAAGGCGCCCTCGACCACGATGCGGTCGCCCGCCTTCACGCCGTTCTGGACCACGCGCATGCCATCGCTCTCGGCGCCCAGCTTGACGCGGGTCAGCCGGTACTTGTTGCCCGGCATCTCGACATAGACCAGCTCGTCATTGCCGTCGCGCACCACCGCCGCCGCCGGCACCACCAGCTGGTCGACCGGCTTGCTGGCAATCAGCATGCTGGCCAGCATGGCGGGCTTGAGCCGGCCTTCGCGGTTTTCCAGCTCGGTGCGGACCAGCACCGTGCGCGATTGCGGGCTGACCGTGCGGCCCACGTAGATCAGCTTGCCGGTAATGGTCTGGCGTCCGGCGCCGTTGGCCAGCGACGGCACCTCGATCTCCACGCTCTGGCCTTCGGCCACCTGCGCGGCCTGCTGCTCCGGCACCTCGGCCACCACCCATACGCGCGACAGGTCGGCCACGGTGTAGAGCGCGTCGGCGGGCTGCACCACCTGGCCCTGCGCCACGTTACGCTCGACCACGGTGCCGCTGATGCTGGAATACACCGGCGAGTGCGAATTGATGCTGCCGCTCTTGGCCAGCTGGGCGATCGAGGTTGCCGACATGCCCAGCACGCGCAGCTGGTCGCGGTAGGCGCGCATCTCGGCCGAGGCAATCGCCAGTTCGCTCTCGCGGCGCTGCAGTTCGCCGCGGCCGATCACGTCGGCGGCAAACAGCTGGCGCGCGCGCTCGGCGTTGCGGCCCTGCAGCTCGGTCTGCGCCTCGCTCTTCAGGAACGCCATCTGCGCCGCGCCCAGCTCGCTGCTGTGCAGGCGCGCCAGCACCTGGCCGGCCTTCACTTCCTGGCCCAGCGTGGCATAGAGGTCAGTGACGCGGCCGGTCACGCTGGCGCCGATGCGCGACACGCGCTGCTCGTCGAAATCGATGCGGCCGGCCACGCGCAGCATCTCGCTGAACGGGGACGTGGCCACCGGGGCCACCTTCAGGCCCTTCTGCAGGTTGCCCTCGGGCTGGATCACGCCGGGCGGGAGCTTGGGCGCCTCGGCGACGGGCTCAGGTTTGTCGGAACAGGCCGCCAGGCTGAACGTCAGGACGGCGGCGGCCGTCAGCGAAAGCAGGAAATTGGGACGCATGGTTATTTCTGTTCGATGTTGGACGTCGGCTGCAGGCCGGGGGCAGCGGTGGCGCCCGGGGCGGTCGACATAAGCTTTTCGATCTGGATCGCGGCCAGCTGCAGGTCGTACTGCGCGGCGATCAGCTCATTGCGCGCGCCACGCAGCACGCGCTGGGCATCGAGGTAGTCCAGGATGCCGCGCTCGCCGAAGCGGTAGGCGGCCTCGGCCACGCCCAGCGCCGACTCGGCCTCGCGCACGATGCCCGACTCCAGCGCGGTCACCTGGGCCTGGTTGATCTCGTACTGGCGGTAGGCCGCTTCCAGTTCCTGGGTCAGCTCGAACTCGCGCATCTCCAGCGCGCTGCGCGCCTGCGTGGCCTGCGCGGTGGCTTCGCCCACCGGGCCGCTGCGGCGGTCCCACAGCGGGATGGTCAGGATCAGGCCGATCTGCGAGACGTTGTTGTCAGGCTGGCGGTCGGTGCTGGCGCGCAGCGCCACTTCCGGCCAGCGCAGCGACTTCTGGTAATCGACGCCCAGTTGCGCGCGCTCCAGCTCCATGCGGCGCTGGACCAGTTCGGCGTTGCCGGCGGTCATGGTGTCGCGCAGCGCCGGCAGCGGCGGCACGTCGGGCGCCTGGCCCAGCGTGCCCGCCAGCGAAAACTGCCCCGGCATGGCGCCACCCACCTGCTGGCGCAGCGCGGCCTTGGCCTGGTTGACGCGCAGCTCGGCGGTCTGCTGGCTCTTCTGCGAAGCCAGCAATTCGGTCTCGGCCTTGATCAGCTCGTAGCGCGGGGCCTCGCCCACTTCCACGCGCAGGCGCGCGCGCGAGTGGATCTGGCGCATCATCGCCAGGTCTTCCTCGGCCGCGTGCAGCTCGCTCTCGCGGCGCAGCACGTCGTAATAGGCGGTCTTCACGCGCGCGGCCAGGTCGGCGCGGAAGCCCTGCCGCACCGCCTGCGACGATTCCAGCCCGCGGGTCGCCATGGCCTCGCGCAGGCTGCGCTGGTGCGGGTAATCGAACTTCTGCACCACCGCGTAGCTGGGCGCATTGCCGCTGGCCACGCCCGGCTGCTTGCCGGACATGCGGCCATACATCACTTCGACCTGCGGATTGGGATAGGCGCGGGCGCTGCTGATGGCGGCGCTGGCCGCGTCGACATTGGCTTCGGCGGCGGCCACGCCCTTGTTGGTGGACTGGGCCAGGTCGAGCAGCTGGGGCAGCGAGTAGGCGGGTCCGGCGGCAGCGGCGCCGGCCGGGGCGGTCTTCGGTACGGCGGCGGCCGCCAGGATGGCGGCGCCCGGCAGCGGTGCGGCAGCCGGCTTGGACAGCGGTGCGCGGGCCGCGGGGGCGGCACCGGCCAGGTCTGTCGCCTTCGCGGAGGTCGCGCCTTGGGCGCCGGCCTGGGCCGGGGCCGCGGCAAGCGCCATCAGCGAAAGCGACGCGATCAGGGTCAGCTTGGTTGTTGTCATGAGTCGGGAAAGCAAGCGATACGTCTGCCTCTCGCCACGCTGCCGCCCGCCCCGGGTGACGTCGTCAGGGGGACGCAATCACGGCAGGGCGCACAACGGCGGCGGCATGCCGGCGCGGTCAGGCGGCAGGCAGGCTGGCGATATCAGGCAAAGGGGCGCGGCCCGCGGCTGGGCGGCTGCATGCGGCAGCGCGCACGGTGCGGGCGCAGGAAAGCGGTCAGGCCAGGGCTATGGGCGGCCGGAAAAAAGCGGAAGGTGGCGGCTCGGCGCGGCCCGGCGGGTGCTGGGCCACGTCGCCGCTAGGCAGCAGGAACTTCACTGGCGGCAACGCAAAGAGCGCGCTGGATTCTTCGATCTCGTCGAGCAAGTCGAGCGGATCGAGCAGGTCGGCCGACCAGATATTGCAGTACCCGGGGGGGGGGTCATCGCAGATATCGTCGTCGTGCAGGCCGTCGTCGCCGGGCACCACGATGCGGCCCAGATCGTCGACAGGCTGGGCCGCCGCCATGTCGATCAGGTCCACCCCCGCCTGCTGCGGCCCCGGCAACGCCGCGCGCGCGTCCGCCGCTGCTCCAAAGGAGAGCAGCGACAGGCACATGGCAGTCAGCAGCAGGAACAACAGTCGCATTGGGTCGGGGGCATTGGCGGCATCGGCTGGAACCAGGGGTGATTCGGGGCCGCCAGGGATGCTGCAGGACAGCATTGTAACTGAACGATTACGATTGACAGGGAATCGTTACGTTCGTTCCCTTGCTGTAGAGAGAACCTGCGTCTTTGGCGCCTGTTGAGAAGGATCTGCTCTGCAGCGAAGCCCCTGTTTTGTACGATGTTCACCTGAAACCAAGCGGTAAACGCCCTGCCTAAAGCCTCCTGCATAAAATGCAGTGACAGTGCATGATCTGCAGCGTCAGTGCATAATATGCAGCAACGCTGTAGATTATGCAGCGAAAGGAGGCTTACCATGCACAACGTACTTCTTGGTGAACTTTTCGGTGGCGAAAAGCGCTTGGCACTTTTGCGTGCCCTTTATCTCACTCCGGGCAAGCAGTACGCGCCCACCGAGCTGGCCAGAATGTCGGGATCCAACACCGGAAATGTGACGCATTGGCTTAAGCGCTGGACCGAGGTCGGGCTGGCCATTCGGACGCAGGACGGCCGAAACATCCGGTATAGCGCCTCCGATTCGCCCTTGCTGGCAGGCCTGACCGACATCGTCCGCCGCAGTGACGCCGGGCTGGAGGATGTCAGGAATGCGCTACCAGAAGAGGTGGAGATCGCCGTGATATTCGGATCGGTCGCCCGCGGCGAAGAACAGGCGACTTCTGACCTGGACGTGCTGGTGCTGGGCGAAGAACTTAGCGCCGTACGCGTCAATGCGGCGTTGAAACCGGTAGGGCGCGAGCACGGACGGGAAATCCATGCATCAGTATTCTCGAGGTCCGAGTTTGAGCAAATGCTGGCAGAGGGAAACAGCTTTGCGCTGGGTGTGGTGAGTCAGCCAGTTATCGCCTTGAAAGGAGACTTTGTCTATGGCAGCGCGCAAGCCGGCACAACTGGCGTTGGATGAGCCTCAGGCCGTCCGCCTGGAGCGCATGCAGAACAAACAGATGGTGCAGGAATTGCTGCGCGCTGCCGTGCAGAAATTCCAGGACACAACGGTGCAGGGGAGTGTCCGACCCAACAAAGTTCGAAGCCGCCTACGATGCAATCCTGTTCGCAGCGCTGGTCGTCTTTGCCGCACAAGGCTACCGGATCACGGCGGCGCAAGGGCACCACCGCATCGCACTGGAAGGGCTTGTCGGGTCCATCGGCGGCAGCCAACTCCTGCTGGACGAGTTGGACGGCCTGCTGTCCATCCGCAATGAAAAGTACACGGGATTCGCCACCGTCAGGGCGCCTGACATGCGCCTGGCCCTGGAACACGCCAGGCGCATACTCGACGACACATCGCACTGGCTGCGCCAGCACTTTCCCGGCATGCTGAAGCCTTAGCGCAACACCACGCCCTACACCACCCTGAACCCATGCGTCCCGTCGCGCTCCAGCTGCGCGATCAGGCCGTATTCCCAATCCAGGTACCCCTGCATCGCCTCGCGCGGATTGTCGGTGCCTTCATAGGGGCGGCGATAGCGGTCGGTGCGGCCTGAGGCCAGGCGCGTCTCGCCGCTCTCCAGCGGCAGCCCCGCGGCGATCCAGGCCTGGGTGCCGCCTTCCAGCACGAACACTTCCGCATCGCTCAGGCGCCGCAGGTCGGCGGCGGCAAAGCGCGCCAGCAGGCTGGTGCCGCAGGTGAGGACGTAACGCCGCGGCCGCGGGATGCGGGCCAGCGCGTCGGCCAGCTGGGCGCGAATGACAAAATACGCGCCCGGGATATGACGCTTGACGTAGTTGGCGCTGGTGGTGAAATCCAGCACGGCGGTGCTGTCGTCGCCGGCCTCCAGCCATGCGGCCAGCTGCGCCGTGCCGACGGTGGCTACGGGCGCCGGCGTCGGCACCGGCGCGGCGACCGGCCCGGTCTCGCTGCGCGCCGAGGCGTCCACCGGTTCCACCACCCAGACCTCCCAGCCCATCTGCGCCAGCCACGAGCCCGTCATGCCAGCGCGTACGTCATCGTCGTCGGCCAGCACGATGCGCGCGCCGCGCACCGGCGCGCTGTGGTCGGTTTCCTGCACCAGCTGCCCGCCCGGCGCATTGACAAAGCCCGGCAGGTGGCCGTCAGCGAATTCCTCGGGCGTGCGCACATCGAAGCGGTACACCGTGCGCCCGGGCGAGTGCAGCGTGTCCAACTGCGCCAGCGCGATGCGCCGCACGCCGGCGCGGTCGGCGATCTCGCGCGCGCCACGGCGGGCGCTGTCGCGGTTGGCGTCGCTGACCGCGGCCGGGGCGCGGCGGCTGGCGCCATGGTCCAGTTGCTGGCCGGCCAGGGTCCAGCCAATGGTGCCGTTGCGCAGCGCCGCCACCGGGTTCGGGATCCCCGCGTTCACCAGCGATTGCGTGCCGATGATGCTGCGCGTGCGGCCCGCGCAATTGACGATCACGCGCGTGCGCGGATCCGGGGCGAGCTCGCGCACGCGCAGCACCAGCTCGGCGCCCGGCACGCTGGTGGCGGTGGGGATGCTCATGGTCTGGTACTCGTCGAAGCGGCGCGCGTCGACGATCACCACATCGGCCCGGCTGTCGATTAGTGCCTGCACTTCCTCGGCCGCCAGCGAAGGCGTATGGCGGGCGGCTTCGACCACTTCACCGAACGACTTGCTCGGCACGTTGACGTCGCGGAACACCTCGCCGCCGCCATCGATCCACGCGCGCAGCCCGCCTTCCAGCAGCTGCACTTGGGTATAGCCCAGGCCTTGCAGCACCGCCGCCGCGCGTGGCGCCAGGTCAGCGCCGGCATGGTCGCCATAGATCACGATGCGCGTATCGCGGCGCGGAATGCGCGCCCACGCGTCCAGTTCCAGGCGGGACAGCGGGAAATTGGCGGCCCACAGCGGATGCTCCTGCGCAAAGGGATCTTCCTCGCGCACGTCGATCAGTGCGATCTCGTCGCGGTTGCGCAGGGCGCTGCGCACGGCTTCGGCAGAAGCGGTGGGAAAGGCCGGCGTGGCTGGCGCGGCCGGCGTGGCGGAAACGTTGGTCATGACTGGGCAAGTTCGCGGGAGCGGTCCCACAGGTTGGGCAGGGTCTGGTTGGAGTAGCCGGAGACAAAGGGCTTGCGGGTGCCGTCCTCGGCGTAGACCGAGCGGCGCACCGCGCCGATATTGGCGCCGTAGACGTGGATGCTGACCGAGACGCGGTCGTCGTAGACGTTGTTGACGCGATGGATATCGCCGACCGCCGGCGACACGGCTTCGACCTGGCCGGGCAGCAGGCGCACGCTCGGGCCGCTGGCAACCGGCCGGCCGGCGGTGTCGAGTGCAAACGGCTGCGCATCTTCCGCGCCGCGCAGCATGCCGATCAGGCCCCATACGGTGTGGTCGTGGATCGGCGTGCGCTGGCCCGGTCCCCAGACGAAGCTGACGATGGAAAAACGCTCGGCGGAATCGCAATGCAGCAGGTGCTGCTGGTAGTACTCGGGGTGTGGCCGGGCACACGCTTCGGGCAGCCAGTCATCGCGCGCGACCAGCGTTGCCAGCAAGGCCCCGCCTTCGCGCAGGATGCGGGACTCGTCGGGATGCTGGTCGAGCAGCGCGGCCAGGCCGGTGATGAAATCGCGCAGCGGCGCCAGCGCGTTGGGATCGGGGGAACTGCCCATGGGAGTGCTCCGGAGTGTCTCGTTGTGGTTGCCGGCCGCCGGGGCCAGCCGCGCGGCCCTCTTGCGGGGCGCTGGCTTCGCAAACATAGCACGGCAGGCGCGGCAGCGCTTACAGGCCCAGTTGCGCGCGCCCGGCGGCGAGCAGGATCGAATCGTTTTGCGGCGTATGGATGCGGCTGCACAGCACGTCGCGATAGTGGCGCTCGAGCGGGTGGTTACGGCTCAGCCCGTGGTTGCCCGACAGCTGCAGCGCCAGCTCCGCCGCGCGGATGGCGTTGCCGGTCACGGTGAACTTCAGCAGGCCGCTGTCGGCCATTGCCGGCGGAGCGCCCGCATCGGTGCGCGCCGCGGCGTCGTCGAGCAGCACCTGGTTGACGCGCAGCAGCGCGGCGATCTCGCCGACGGCCTCCTGCACGCGTGGCAGCGTGGCCAGCGGCGCGCCCAGGCTGCCGGGCGCACGCTCGCGCACGAAGTCGTTGAGCCAGGCCGACGCCGCGCGCGCCACCGCGTCATAGAGGCTGCCCAGCAGCACCACCATCCAGGCTTGCTGGTCGGCGTTGGCATCGAGGTCCGCCTGGCTGGCGCCCGCCGGCGCCCACGCCGATGGCTCACGGATATCGACGGCATGGTCCGGCGGAATCCAGACATTGTCGAGCACGGTCTCGTGGCTGCCCGAGGCACGCAGGCCAAGGTGGTTCCAGTTCTCCACGATGCGCACGCCGGCGATACCCGATGCGGGGCCCGGCACCAGGAACACGCCCACGCGCGGCTGCGGCTCGTCGGTGCGGGCCCACACCGCGAGCCAGCGCAAGGCAGGAATGCCGGTGCTGTACAGCTTGCGGCCGCTGATGCGCCAGCCGTCGGCCACGCGTGTCGCCACCGTGGCCGGCAGGCCGCCGCGGGCCGGCGAGCCCAGCTGCGGTTCGACGCGCAGCGAATTGATCAGCGCGCCCTCCTGCACCGCGCTGGCAAGGACCTGCTCGCGCAGCGCCGCCGGCCAGTGCGAGTCGGCGCGGGCAATTGCGCGATGCTGCAGGTAGGTCATGGTCAGCACCAGCGCGGTCGCGGCGTCGCCGCCGGCCAGCGCGGCCACGATGCGGCGCGCCTGCGCCAGGCCCGCCCCGCCGCCGCCGTGCGCGCGCGGCACCACCTGCGCAATCAGGCCATGGGCGTGCAGCTGCGCAAAGTTGTCGTGCGGGAAGCTGGCCGCGGCATCGTGTGCGCCGGCATCGGCGGCAAAGCGCGCGGACAGCGCCGCCAGCACCTCGGCAAGGCGCGCATCGCTGCCGGGCAGCCGGCGCAGGGCAGACGTCAAGGACATGGAACAGGACTCCGGGAGAAAGATGAGCGCGCGGTGCGCACCGAATGCCGCCTAGCGTAGCGCCGCCGCTGTCCGGCGAAAACGATGCTTATTGAATATGGAGCGTCGTTTTTATTCGTTAGCGCA
The DNA here is from genome assembly GCF_014191175.1 of Cupriavidus alkaliphilus. Classification (NCBI taxonomy): domain Bacteria; kingdom Pseudomonadati; phylum Pseudomonadota; class Betaproteobacteria; order Burkholderiales; family Burkholderiaceae; genus Cupriavidus; species Cupriavidus alkaliphilus. The sequence goes on from NZ_JACHWE010000002.1 coordinate 898,137, forward strand.
GCCGCGCCGCTGTCGTACTTTCTGCCTCAGCCCTAAACCAACCCGACACCGACTTCCAGGAGAACGCACATGAGCGTCGATTTCATCGGCATGATCCAGAGCCAGAAGCAGTCAGAGATCCATCCCCCGTCCGGTCCGGTGATCGATCGCGACTACGTGCGCGCGTTTGCGCAGGCGCATGAACAGGCCGGCTTCGACCGCATCCTGGTACCGCACCACTCCACCGGCCCGTCGGCAACGCTGACCATTGCCTATGCCGCCAGCGTGACCGAGCGCATCCATTTCATGCTGGCGCATCGCCCCGGCTTTACCGCGCCGACGCTGGCCGCGCGCCAGATCGCCACGCTCGACCAGTTCAGCGGCGGCCGCCTGGGCGTGCATTTCATCTCCGGCGGCTCGGACAGCGAGCAGCAGCGCGACGGCGACTTCCTCGACCATGACCAGCGCTATGCACGCACCGACGAATACCTGCACATCCTGCGCCGCATCTGGACCGAGGCCAGGCCGTTCGACCACGCCGGCGAGTTCTACCGCTTTACCCAGGGCTTCTCCGAGGTCAAGCCCGCGCAGCAGCCGCATGTGCCGATCTATTTCGGCGGCGCCTCGGCCGCGGCGCTGGCCGTCGCCGGCAAGCATGCCGACGTCTACGCGCTGTGGGGCGAGTCGCTCGACCAGGTGCGCGAGCTGACCGCCCGGGTCCGCGCCGAAGCCGCGCGGCACGGCCGCACGGTGCGCTTCTCGGTATCGTTCCGCCCGATCCTGGCCGAGACCGAAGACAAGGCCTGGGCCCGCGCCGACCGCATCCTCGAGCGCACCCGCGCGCTGCGCGTGCAGGCCGGCTACAGCCGCGGCGGCCCGCAGCAGAGCGAGGGCGCACGCCGCCTGCTGGCGGCGGCCGGGCAAGGCGACCGCGTCGACCAGCGCCTGTGGACCGCGATCGCGCGCGAGACCGGCGGGCGCTCCAACTCCACCGCGCTGGTCGGCACGCCCGAGCAGGTCGCGCAGGCGCTGCTGGCCTACTACGAGCTGGGCGTCACCACCTTCCTGATCCGCGGCTTCGATCCGCTGGAAGACGCCATCGACTACGGCCGCGAACTGATCCCGCGCGTGCGTGCCCTGGTGGCGCAGCACGACGCCGCACACGGGACGCAGCGCCAGGCCGCCTGAGCGCACCAACCCACCCCACCACACCACGAAGACGGGAATCCCACATGAGCCAGAACCACAGCAACCATGCCAACCCACGCCGACGCCGCGTGCTGCGGCTTGCCGGCGCCGCGGCCGTGGTCGCGCCCGCGCTGATCCTGGGCCGGCAGGCCTGGTCCGCCCCGCGCAAGCTGACCTTTGCCTGGAACCAGAATTCCTTCTGCCTGACTCCGGTCGTGGTGGCGCAGGAGAAAGGCTTCTTCGAGAAGAACGGCCTGCAGGTCGACCTGATCAACTACAGCGGCTCGACCGACCAGCTGCTGGAATCGATCGCCACCGGCAAGGCCGATGCCGCGGTGGGCATGATCCACCGCTGGCTCAAGCCGCTCGAAGCCGGCTTCGACGTCAAGATCATCGGCAGCTCGCACGGCGGCTGCGTGCGGCTGGTGGGATCGAAGGCCGCGGGCGTCACCACGCTGCAGCAACTGAAGGGCAAGACCGTCGGCGTCAGCGACCTGGCGGCGCCGGGCAAGCACTTCTTCACCATCCTGCTGGCCAAGCACGGCATCGACCCCGACAAGGACGTCACCTGGCGCCAGTACCCGGCCGACCTGCTGGGCGTGGCGGTCGACAAGGGCGAGATCCAGGCCATCGCCGACGGCGACCCCAATCTCTACCTGCTGGAAAAGCGCACCAACGGCGCCTACGTGGAACTGGCCACCAACCTGACCGGCGAGTACGCGCGCAAGGTGTGCTGCGTGGTCGGCGCGCGCGGCGAACTGGTGCGCAACGACCGCCCCGCGGCGACGTCGCTGGCGCGCGCCATCGTGCAGGCCACCGACTATGTCAACGAGAATCCCAACGAGGCGGCCAGGGTGTTCGCCAGGTACTCGCCCAAGATCAACCCGGAAGACCTGCGCAAGCTCTACGCCACGCTGACCTACACCCACCACCCGACCGGTGTCGACCTGCGCGACGAGATCGCGTTCTACGCCGACGATTTCCGCCGCATCGGCGTGCTGAAGAAGTCCACCGATGCCAAACGCCTGGCGCAGCATGTCTACGCCAACGTACTGGGGTAAGGCCATGACCACGAGCCAAAGCGCGTTCGAACCAGTCCTCGGGCACCAGCCCTCCGCACCGCACGCACCGCACGCAACCGCATCCCGTCACGCCGGCCCGATCTGGGCCACCGGCATCCTCGCCGCGCTGGCGTGGGCCGCGTTCGGTGTGCTGACATGGCAATGGCCCAACCAGGCAGTGGGCTTCAGCGACTGGGCCTATACCGCGGAACTGGGCATCGCGGCGCTGGCCGGCGCGGCCTTGCTGGCCGTGGTGGCGCTGGCCGGCCAGCGGGCCCGGACCGCGCAACGTCCGCTGGCGGCGTTGCGCGCCGCCGGGCCGTGGCTGGTGGCGCTGCCCGTCGCGCTGTCGGCCTGGGAAATCCTGACCGCCAAGACCGCGATCCTGCCCACGCCGTTCTTCGCGCCGCCACAGGCGCTGATCGAAGTGTATGCGGACGACTGGCCACGGCTGGGCGAGAGTGCGCTGAACACGCTGAAGCTGCTCGGGCTGGGCGTCGCGTATGGCGGTGTCGCGGGCTTCCTGGTGGGCGTGTCGATCGGCTGGTCGCGACGCATCGGCTACTGGGTGCATCCGGTGCTGCGCGTGCTGGGGCCGCTGCCGTCGACCGCGCTGCTGCCGCTGACCTTTTACTTTTTCCCGTCGAGCTATGCCGCGGCGGTGTTCCTGATTGCGTTGGCCACGGCCTTCCCGGTGGCGGTGCTGACCTGGTCGGGCGTGGCCGGCGTCAACAAGAGCTATTACGACGTCGCGCGCACGCTGGGCGCCTCGGGCTGGTTCATGGTGCTGCGGGTGGCGATCCCGGCGGCGCTGCCGCAGGTGTTTGTCGGCCTGTTCATGGGGCTCGGCGCTTCGTTCTCGGTGCTGGTCACCGCGGAAATGATGGGCGTGAAGTCCGGCCTGGGCTGGTACCTGACCTGGGCCCAGGGCTGGGCCTCGTACGTCAACATGTATGCGGCGCTGATCGTGATGGCGCTGCTGTTCTCGGGCGTGATCACGCTGCTGTTCGCCGCGCGCGACCGCGTGTTGTCGTGGCAGAAGGGGACGGTGAAATGGTGAGCGTGGTCGAGCGGTTGAAAGCGTCGGGATCTTTCCCGCGCGTGAAGAAGGCTCCCTTCTCCCGCGCGCGGGAGAAGGGAGTTAACGCGGCGGCAGTTGATGACTCGACAGCACGGACCGGCGCCCGCATCGACATCCGCCAGGTCAGCCACTGGTTCGGCAGCGGCGCCGACCGGCTGCAGGTACTCGACAACGTCGACCTCGGCGTGGCGCCGGGCGAGTTCGTCGCCCTGCTCGGCCCCAGCGGCTGCGGCAAGTCCACGCTGCTGCGGCTGGTCGCGGGCCTGGAGCAGCCCTCGTCGGGCGACATCCTGCAGGACGGCGCACCGATTACCGAGCCGGATCCGTCGCGCATCGTGGTGTTCCAGGATCCCACGCTGTACCCGTGGCGCCGGGTCTGGGACAACGTCGCGCTGGGGCTGCAGGCGCAGGGCATCCTCGCCCGGCAGCGCGATCGCGTTGACGACGCGTTGCGCCGCGTAGGGCTGGAATCGTTCGCGCGCGCCTTCCCGCACCAGCTGTCCGGCGGCATGGCGCAGCGCGTGGCGCTGGCGCGCGCGCTGGTCAACGAGCCGCGGCTGCTGGTGCTGGACGAGCCGCTGGGCAAGCTGGATTCGCTGACGCGGCTGGCCATGCAGAGCGACCTGGTCGAGCTGTGGCAGCGCTCGCGCTTCTCGGCGCTGCTGGTCACGCACGACGTGGAAGAGGCGCTGTTCCTGGCGCAGCGCGTGATCGTGTTCAGCCAGCGTCCGGCGCGCATCGCGGCCGAGCTCCGGGTCGACCTGCCCTATCCCCGCCATCGCGGCGATCCGCGCCTGACCGCGTTGCGCCATCAAGCGCTGCGCCACCTGGGGCTCGACGCCAGCTGGTAATGACACGCATGGCGCCGTACTTCCCCGCGCGGGCCGCCCGATGAGCGGCCCGCCGCCACAGGCCTGGCTGAATGCGCTGCTGGTGCTGGTCGAGGCGCTGCAGCGCGGCCTGCTGTCGCTCTGGCATGCGCTGGGCCTGACCGGCGACAGCCACGGCCAGCCCGCATGGCCGTGGGCGCGGCGCGTGGCCGGCGAGACCCTGCTGATCGACCTGGGCCTGGCACGCCAGGTCGGCCTGACCCTGTGCGCCCTGGCGGTTGCGGTGCTGGCCGTGGCGTTGGCACTGGCCTGGCGCCGCCGCCGCGGCGTGCTGCTTGCAGCCGGCGCGCTGGCACAGCTGGCGGCGCCGTGGCCCAGCACATCGCTGCTGTTCGTGCCGGCCGCGCCGACCAGCTTCCACGCCAGCCCGGCGCGTTTTTCGGTCGACACCATTGCCCTCGGCGCGCGCGTCTATGCCCAGCATTGCGCCAGCTGCCACGGCACGGACGGACGCGGCGAAGGGCCGCTCGCCGCCGGCCTGGCGGTGTGGCCGCCCACGCTGGCCGGCCCGCTGCTGGCGCGACGCGCCGACGGCGAGCTGTTCTGGCACGTGCTGGCCGGCATGCGCGACCGGCGCGGCCGGCCTACCATGCCCGCGTTCCGCGACCGGCTTGGCGATCATGAGGCCTGGGCCGTGATCGATTACATGAAGGCGCTATCGGCCGGCAGCGACAGCGCGGGCAACTGGCCCGTACCGCTGCAGCTGCCGGAGATGGCGGTCCGTTGCGCCGGTGCCGCGCCGGTAGCGCTGTCCGCATGGCGCGGCGCGCAGCGCGTGCGGCTGGTGGCGGTCGATGGCGCCACCGCTCTGCCATTCGACGATCCCCGCTTCCTGACCTTGCTGGTCACGCCGGACGGCCGCCCGCCGGCGCAGGTGCCGGCCTTCCGCGCCGGCTGCACCGCGGCCTCCGCGCAGGCCTGGCAGGTGATCGCGGCCATCTCTGGCCAACCCCTTGCGCAGCTGGCCGGCACCCAGCTGTTGGCCGACCGCGCCGGCTGGCTGCGCGCGCGCGGCACGCCTGGCCGGCCATGGTCCGACGCAGACCTGGTGTGCGTGTCGGGTCCGACCACCGGCATGCCACGCTCGCCCTCGCCTGCGGGCGACGGGCTGACCGCGCTGCTGCTGCGCATGGACGCCGAGCCGGTGCGCTTCGTCAAGGGCGGCTTCATTCACTGAACTGCCGTCACCAGCCCGCACCGATCCGCGTGCGGTCCGCCTGAGCGACATCCCGGTTCTTAGCCGCCACCGCTGGGCTTTTTGCGTGCCGGTGGCTGCCGTGATTCGGTCGCCGGCGCCTCGAACCCCGAAAAAATATCGCATAGATCACTCAAAGAGGCCTTATGTCTCATTTTTTTATCTATTTCATTCCGTAAACCAAAACTTCCTATTGACCAACGGAAGTCTTGCGCCTACATTTCCCCCAACAAGCAATTTTCCGGAACGCCTTGTTCCACTTTATAACACCTCATCAGGAGACAACGCCATGCGCGACCTCGAAACCACCTCGAATCCCGCCGTTTCCGGTGGCTCGGCCGCCGCGAAGGACAGCCAGGTTCCGGCCGGCCCCCAGACCATGACCCCGTCCGAAGCCTTTGTCGAAACGCTGGCCGCCAACGGCGTGACCGACATGTTCGGCATCATGGGCTCGGCCTTCATGGACGCGATGGACATCTTCGCGCCCGCCGGCATCCGCCTGATCCCGGTGGTGCACGAGCAAGGCGCCGGCCACATGGCCGACGGTTACGCCCGCGTTTCGGGCCGCCACGGCGTGGTGATCGGCCAGAACGGCCCCGGCATTTCCAACTGCGTGACCTCCATCGCGGCCGCCTACTGGGCCCACAGCCCGGTGGTGATCGTCACCCCCGAAGCCGGCACCATGGGCATCGGCCTGGGCGGCTTCCAGGAAGCCAACCAGCTGCCGATGTTCCAGGAGTTCACCAAGTACCAGGGCCACGTCACCAACCCGGCGCGCATGGCCGAGTTCACCGCGCGCTGCTTCGACCGCGCCAAGGCCGAAATGGGCCCGACGCAGCTGAACATCCCGCGCGACCACTTCTACGGCAAGATCACCGCCGAAATCCCGAAGCCGCAGAACCTTGATCGCGGCCCCGGCGGCGAGCAGAGTTTGAACGAAGCGGCCGAACTGCTGGCCAACGCCAAGTTCCCGGTGATCATCTCCGGCGGCGGCGTGGTGATGGCCGATGCCATCGAGGAATGCAAGGCCCTGGCCGAGCGCCTGGGCGCGCCGGTGGTCAACAGCTACCTGCACAACGACTCGTTCCCCGCCAGCCACCCGCTGTGGTGCGGCCCGCTGGGCTACCAGGGCTCGAAGGCGGCCATGAAGCTAATCTCGCGCGCCGACGTGGTGGTGGCGCTGGGCTCGCGCCTGGGGCCGTTCGGCACGCTGCCGCAGCACGGCATGGACTACTGGCCCAAGACCGCCAAGATCATCCAGATCGATGCCGACCACAAGATGCTGGGCCTGGTGAAGAAGATCTCGGTCGGCATCTGCGGCGACGCCAAGGCCGCCGCGATCGCGCTGACCCAGCGCCTGGCCGGCCGCACGCTCGCCTGCGACGCCACCCGCGACGGCCGCGCCACCGACATCGCCAACGAGAAGGCGGCGTGGGAGAAGGAGCTGGACGACTGGACGCACGAGCGCGACCCGTACAGCCTCGACATGATCGAAGAGCAGAAGAACGAGCGCACGCCCACCGGCGGCCACTACCTGCACCCGCGCCAGGTGCTGCGCGAGCTGGAAAAGGCCATGCCAGAAGATGTGATGGTGTCGACCGACATCGGCAACATCAACTCGGTGGCCAACAGCTACCTGCGCTTCGAGAAGCCGCGCAGCTTCTTCGCGGCAATGAGCTGGGGCAACTGCGGCTACGCCTTCCCCACCATCATCGGCGCCAAGGTCGCGGCACCGCACCGCCCGGCCGTGTCGTACGCCGGTGACGGCGCCTGGGGCATGAGCCTGATGGAAACCATGACCTGCGTGCGCCACAACATCCCGGTGACCGCGGTGGTGTTCCACAACCGCCAGTGGGGCGCGGAGAAGAAGAACCAGGTGGACTTCTACAACCGCCGCTTCGTCGCGGGCGAGCTCGACAACCAGAGCTTCGCCGAGATCGCCAAGGCCATGGGCGCCGAAGGCATCGTGGTGGACCGACTGGAAGACGTGGGCCCGGCACTGAAGCGCGCCATCGACCTGCAGATGAACCACGGCAAGACCACCATCATCGAGATCATGTGCACCCGTGAACTGGGCGACCCGTTCCGCCGCGATGCGCTGGCCAAGCCGGTGCGTTACCTGGACAAGTACAAGGATTACGTCTGATCCTGAGCTTGCACAGGCGCATCGCTTGCGATGGGCGTACTCCCTCTCCCGCTTGCGGGAGAGGGTTGGGGAGAGGGCCGCAGTCTCCACGAAGCCGTAGCGCTTCAGCATAGCCAGCGCCTGCCCTCTCCCCCGGCCCCTCTCCCGCAAGCGGGAGAGGGGAGAACACCAAGGGCATAGCGACGAACGCTGGCCCTTTTTTCAGTTTTACCGAGCCAACCACCATGAAACCCATCCTCCGCATCATCGACCGCGCCCGCGCCGCCCCCCGCCGCATCGTGCTGTGCGAGGCCGAAGACCCGCGCATCCTGCTGGCCTCGCAACGCGCCACACAGGAAGGCATCGCGCGCATCGTGCTGGTTGGCAACCCGCGCCAGATCAACGCCGCCGCGGCCATCCACGGCATCGCGCTCGATGGCATGACGCTGGTCGACCCCGCCACCTCCGCGCTGGCGCCCGCCTTCGCGCAGCAGCTCTTTGCCCTGCGCCAGAAAAAGGGCATGACGCTCGACGAAGCCAAACGCGCCGTACTGGATCCGCTGTGCTTCGCCAACCTGATGGTGCGCCTGGGCCATGCCGATGGTTCGGTCGCTGGCGCGGCCCACACCACCGCCGACGTGGTGCGCAACGCGATCCAGCTGATCGGACTGGCGCCGGGCTTCCGGCTGGTGTCGAGCTTCTTCCTGATGATGCTGTGCGAGCCGTTCCACACGCTCAAGGGCGGGCTGATCTTCTCCGACTGCGGACTGGTGGTCGACCCGGATGCCGAGGCCCTGGCCGATATCGCCATGGCCGCCGCCGACAGCGCGCGCGCCCTGCTGAACGACGAGCCGCGCGTGGCGATGCTGTCGTTCTCGACCAGCGGCAGCGCCCATCACGCCGCGGTGGACAAGGTCGTGGCCGCGACCGAGCGCGTGCGCGCGCAGCGCCCCGGCCTGGCCATCGACGGCGACGTGCAGCTCGATGCCGCCATCGTCGCCGAGATCGCGGCGCGCAAGGTCGCGCATTCGCAGGTCAACGGCCACGCCAACGTGCTGGTGTTCCCCAGCCTCGAAGCCGGCAATATCGGCTACAAGCTGGCCGAGCGCGTGGGCGGCGCCAAGGCCATCGGCCCGATGCTGCAGGGCCTGAACAAGCCGGCCAACGATCTCTCGCGCGGCTGCAGCGCCGACGACGTGTTCCATGTCATCGCCGTCACCGTGGTCCAGGCGCAAGCCACCGCGGCGCAGGCCCCCAAAGGCGAGCAGGCGGCGGCATGAAGGCAGAACTGTTGTTGCCGCTGCTGGGCATGCAGGCCTTGCTCGGTGCCGGCACCTATTTCCAGACGGTGACCGGCTTTGGCCTCGGCATGATCGTGATGGGCGCCACCAGCGGGCTAGGTCTGGCGCCGGTTGCCACCGTCGCCGCCGTGGTCAGCCTGGTGACGCTGGCCAACAGCGCCTGCGCACTGCCCGGCAAGTTCCAGCACATCGACTGGCGCGCCGTGGGCGCGGCGGCGATCGGCATCCTTCCTTCGGTACTGGTCGGCGTGCTGGTGCTGGAATACCTGAGCAGCACCGCCGCCACGCTACTACAACTGCTGCTTGGCGCGGTGATCCTGTACGGCGGCCTCAGCGCCGCCTTCAAACCCGAGCCGCTGCCGCAACGCTCCGGCGACGGCAGCTTCTTCATGAGCGGCGTCTTCGGCGGCTTGCTGAGCGGCATGTTCGGCGTTTCCGGCCCGCCGCTGATCTTCCAGTTCTACCGGCAGCCGATGAAGCCGGTGGAGATCCGCTGCGCGCTGATCCTGGTGTTCACCGTGACCTCGTCCGTGCGCACGCTGTTCTCGGCCTGGCAAGGGCAACTCGATGCCACGATCTGGCTGCAGGCCGCTCTCGGGGTGCCGGTGGTAGTGATTGCCACACTGCTGGGCCGGCGCTTTCCGCCGCCGTTCTCGCCCACCACGACGCGGCGTGTCGCGTTCGGGGTGCTGATCGGGATCGGGGTCAGTTTGATGCTGCCGGCGCTGACTTCGTGGGCGCGCTGAGGAAAGCCGCCCTCGCCTCCGCCCTCGCCTTCGGTCAGGACAGCTTGGACCCCAGCATTGACAAGAATTCCGCCCGGAACGCGTACATGCGCGGATAGACCCGCTTCGGGTCCAGGCTGTCGCCGTGCACTGGCTGGCGGTCGCCAAACGCCATATGCTCGAGCAGCCGGCTAAAGACGTTGTCGTCGCCAAGCACCACAACAAGTTGCCTCGTCACGGCGTAATCGGCCGGTAGCGACCAGCTGCCGTCGCAGCGCTTCGTGCTCGGCCCAGTCGGCAATGCAGATCCCAATGTCGATGTCATATGTGCGCCGCGCCGGCCGGTTGCCGAAGACATTCTCGAGGATCACTTGCCTGGCGGTCGCACCACCAACGAAGTAGGAGATGCCAAGCTGTCGCGCGACGGCGTCCAGGTCGCCCGGGAAGGCCTTGCTTTCGGCGTCGATCGGCCGCGCCGCCGGAAGTTCATGGATCCGGCGCCCAACGCGACACGCGTTCATGGGCGACCGGTTCGACGCTGCTGGAACGTCGCCTTTTGCAGGTCAGCTTGGTGCTGCTGCCGGCCATCTCGAAATGCGTGCGGTAAGCCATGCGGCCGCGCGCTTCAGCGCGCGGCCTCGGTCATGCCGCCATGAATGCGTGGCGCATCGGCATCTGCTCTGCATTGCGATGCCGCAGCACCCCGACCGTTCCCTCGCGACAGTAAGGCAGCGGGAACACCTCAGCGCGCGACCTGCAGCCGATCGGCCTTGCCGGCACCTTCAGCCAAGTGCTGGTTCAGGCCACCGTCCCCGCCGGCCGCGCCAGCGGCGCGGCGTCTTCCTTGCCGCCGCTGCCGCCCGCCTGCTCCAGGTCCATGCCGGTGGTTTCGGGCAGCAGCGCCGCGGCCACCACCACCATCGCATAGCCGATCCCCGCGACGATCGCGATCGCGGTCGGCAGCGAGGTGTGCCCCGAACTGAGCCATCCCACCGACAGCGGGAACAGCGAGCCGATCACGCGGCCCGCGTTGTACGAGACGCCATAACCGGTCGCGCGGATATCGTTGGGATAGGACTCGGCAATGGTTGCGCCGATGCCGGCAAACACGCCCTGCATCAGCACACCCAGCGGGAAGCCGAGGAACAGCATGGAGGTATTGGACACCGGGATCACCATGTAGACCAGCGCGGCGATGAACGCCCCCGCGGCGAAGACGATGTACGTCAGCCGGCGGCCCCAGCGGTCGGTGGCATAGGCGCCTGCCACGTAGCCGGCCAGCGAACCGATGATGGTGACGGTCAGGTAGGAACTGGTGCCGAACACCGACAGCCCGCGCTCGGTCTTGAGGAAGGTTGGCAGCCACGTGGCGATGGCGTAGTACGCCCCCAGCATGCCGCCGGACAGCAGGCTGCACAGCAGCGTCTTGGCCAGCAGCGGCCCGCGGAACAGCCGGCCCAGCCCCGCCAGCGCCGAGCCCTGGTTGCCGGCGGCGCGGCTCTTCAGGAAGATCTCGGGCTCTTCGAGGTTACGGCGCAGGTAGATCACGACCAGCGCCGGCAGGATGCCGAGGAAGAAGCAGACGCGCCATGCCGTCTCCGCCGGCAGCACGCTGAACGTGATCGCATACACGATCGCCGCCGCACCCCAGCCGAAGGAATAGCTGCTCGCGGTAAAGCCCGAGTATTTGCCGCGGTGCGCCGGGTTGCGGATCATCTCGGTCACCAGCACCATGCACAGCGACGACTCGCCGCCGAACCCCAGCCCCTGGATCATGCGGAATACCATCAGCTGCTCCGGCGACTGCGCCAGCCCGCACAGGAAGCAGGCGCCCGCGAACACGATGATGGTCCAGCGCAGCACGCGCACGCGGCCGTAGCGATCGGCCAGGATGCCGGCGCCGATAGCCCCGACCAGCGACGACACCAGCGTCCAGGTGACGATCGCCCCGGCCGTCGATTTGCTCATGCCCCACTGCCCCAGCAGCGTGGAGATGAGGAAGGAATAGATCATGAAGTCGAACACGTCGACGGCATGCCCCAGGAACGCGCCATAGAATCCCTTGCGCTCCATGCGCGACAAATCACGGAACCAATCGAACATGATCCCCTCCCCTGTGGTGTGTGATGTGTTGTGGTCGGTTGTGGTCAGTTGTAGTGCGCCGCGGACTGCGGCGGCGCTGGCGGCCGGTACGCATAGCCTGCTTCCTCCAGCAGGCAGGCAAAGCGCAAGGCGGTGAGATCCTGGTAGCGGCCGGCGACGATCTGCACCCCGACCGGCAGCCCGCCGGCACCGGGCCCGATCGGCGCCACGGCGGAGGGCAACCCGCACAGCCCGGAGTGGCCGGCCCAGAACAACTGGGTGGTCATCGGCTGCGGGCGGCCGTTGACGGTGAGCGTGCGTTGCCACGGCTCGCCGGCCTCGTCGAGCGCAAACGCCGTGGTGGCGGCGGCCGGGCACAGGAGTACGTCATAGCGCGTGAAGAAGCTGCGCCATGCGGCGGCAAAGCGTTCGCGCGCCACCTGCAGGCGCAGCCAGTCGCGGTGGCGCAGCGTCGCGCCGGTGTACTGCAGGGTCGCGTAGTCATGATCGCCGGCGGTGGCGGTGGCGCTGCGGGCCAGCGCATCGGCGAAGGCCGCGTCGTCCATGTGCACCGAGGTGGTGGCGCGCAGCAGCGTCACGTAGGCATGCCACAACTCGCCGGCGTCGAAGTCTGGCCGTTCATGCCAGCCGACATGGGCACCTTGCTCCGCCAGCCAGTGGCCCAGCTGCTCGATCTGCGCGGCGACCTCGCCATCCGCTTCGGCCTGGGCATGGGTGGGCAGCACGGCGATGCGGAAGTCGGCGAGCCGGCGGTGCGGGCATTCCGGCCACTGCAGGCGGTATGGCAGCGCGTCGTCACCGTCCGGGCCCGCGATCACGCGCAATACCGGTTCCAGGTCGCGCGCGCTGCGCGCCAGCGGGCCGGCGACATTGATGTCCTGCTCGCCGAAGCGCGCGTCACCGGTGCCGTGGCCGGCCAGCGGCACCAGCCCGTGGCTGGGCTTGAGCGAAAAAATGCCGCAGTAGTGCGCCGGATTGCGCAGCGAGGAGCCAATGTCGGAACCCACGTCGAAGAACGACAGGCCGGCGCAGACCGCCGCGGCGCTGCCGCCCGACGAGCCGCCCGGCGTGCGGGTCGGATCGTGCGGGTTGCGGGTGGTGCCGTAGATCGCGTTGTAGCTCTGCCAGTCGCGCAGGCCGAGCGGGACGTTGGTCTTGCCGAGCAAGATCGCGCCGGCGTCGCGCAGCCGCTGCACTACCACCGCGTCGCGCCCGGCAACTTGATTGCGCAGGGCCGGATTGCCGCAGGTGGTGGGCCAGCCCGCGACGTCGAACGACTCCTTGACCGAGAACGGCACGCCGTCGAGCATGCCGCGCGCGTGCCCGGCACGGCGGCGCTGGTCGCTGGCCCGCGCGGCCGCGCGGGCCGCATCGAAATCCGATAGCACCAGCGCATTGATGGTGCCGTGCCATTGCCGCTGCGCCGCCTCGCAGGCATTCACCAGATGCTCCGACGACACCGTGCCAGCGGCAAGCCGCTGTGCCACCTCCCATAGCGGCGGAAAGCCGCCAGTCGTCCAGTCCGGCAGGTTCACATCGGCTCCTTGTCGTGATCCGCGCTCGTGCGGCGCGGTGGGGGGCATGTCAGGGGCTCAGGCGTGCTTCGTCTTCGTTGGTATACTATATTCCGTATCGCGCGCAGTGCAAGGACAATGCGCGAGCGGACACCGCGCGGGCGGCGTGCGAAGGTTTTGGGATGACCGGAATAAATGGCCCGCAGGACGCGTGCCAGGGAGGAAGGCGGGAACAACCAAGGCGCGCGGCGGGGCTCCGCCGCGCGTCATTCAGCAAGGGTCAGCAGTGGCCGCGGCGAGGCGCACGGCCGCCCAGCGCAAGGAAGAAGCGGCCGATATCGCGCAGCCGCAGCGGCACCAGCGGGGTGGCATGGCGCACCGCATCGCGCGCGGCAAAGTGGCCGAGCAACTGCTGGCCGACGGGTTGCGAAAGGTAGCGTTGTTCGGACGACTGCATGGCAAATCTCGTGACCTTGAATGACTACAGTATACACTTAATTGGTGCAGTGCGTCATACCAGGACACGTCATGCCCTGCTCAAGGGCATCCATGCATGCAGGTCCGGGATACGGCCGCGCTGCCGGGCAACGACGGAGCGGCCGAGAGAAGGCAGCCGGAGCGCTCAGGCCGCCTGCGCCGCGCTGCCCTGCCCTTCCACCGGCAGCTCAGCCGCCTTGGCGGCACTGTAGACGTGGCGCGCGGCCAGCAGTGCCGCGAGGTCGGCGTCGCCGGCGATCACCGCCTGCAGGATCTGCGCGTGCTCGTCCCAGTTCTGGCGCGCGCGCACCACGTTGGCCGGGCCGAACAGCACCGCGGTGCGCTCGCGCAGCGAACGCATCATTTCCTGCAGCACGCTGTTGGCCGCGATGGTGCCGAGCACCTCGTGGAAGCGCGTATTGAGCGCCAGCAGCTCATCCGCGCGGCCCTGCGCCGCGGCCTCCATGCCCTGCCGCAACACGGTTTCCAGCTCCGCCACCAGCGCCGGGTCGCGCCGCTGCGCGGCGAGCTTGGCGTTAAGCCCCTCCAGCGTGGCGCGTACTTCGACCATCTCGCGCGCAATCACCGGCGACAGGCTGGCCACGGTCGCGCCGCGGCGCGGCTCGATCACCACCAGCCCTTCGCTGGCGAGCGCGCGCAGCGCCTCGCGCACCGGGATGCGCGATACGCCCAGCTCCGCCGAAAGCTTGTTCTCCACCAGCCGTTCGCCCGGGGCGTATTTGCCGTTCAGGATGCCTTCGCGCAGCTTGTCGGTGACAAGGGCGAACAGCGGCGAGTGGCTGGCACCGAGGCTCAGCGGCTCGGCGGGCGCGGCAGGAGGCGGAGTGAGGGACATGGGTCGGCAGAGGCGTAAGCGGAGAAGCTGGCGTCATTGTATACCAGCCGTTTATGCCTACCGCCATGTCTTAACAAGGGTGCTGGAACGTGAAGCTGTCGGCGTACAGGTGGCCGGGACTGGCCCCATGCGCGAGAAAGGCGGCACGCGCGTCACGGATCATGTCGGGCGAGCCGCACAGGTAGATCGCGTATTCGCTCAGGTCGCCCAGGTCGGCCAGCGCCGCGTCGTGAACGTAGCCGCGCCGGCCCTGCCAGTCCGCGCCGGCGCGCGACAGCACCGGCGCGTAGCGGAACTCGTAGAGCCGTTCGCCCCAGGCCGCGATCTCGCGGTCCAGGTACAGGTCCTGCGCCTGCCGCATGCCCCAGTACAACGACACCGGCGGGCAGTCGGGATCGTCCATCAGCGATTCCAGGATCGCCTTGATCGGTGCCAGGCCGGTGCCGGTGGCCACCATCAGCAGCGGCCGGTAGTCGCTCGCGCGGTAGAAGAAGGCGCCCAGCGGCAACTCCACCTCGATCGCATCGCCGGCGCGCATGCGCGGCAGGATGCCATCGGTAAAGGCGCCGCCGGGAATGCGCCGCACGTGCAGGTCGATGCGCCCGTCGCGCGGCACCGAAGCCATCGAGAAGCTGCGCGCGAGTCCTTCGCCGCTGAGCAGCTTCAGATACTGGCCGGGCCGGTAGTCCAGCGCACCCGCGCCAGGCACCTCCAGCTCGACGTGCATGACATCGGCCGACAGCTGGCGCACCGCCCGCACCACCGCGCGATGGCGCGCCGGTTCGGCGCAGGCCTCGTCGTCGCGCGCCGTGCTGATGACCAGGTCGGCCTGCGGCTTCGCCTGGCATGCCAGCGCGAAGCCGGCAGCGGCCTCGTCGGGGGCCAGGCCGAACGGTTCCTCGTCGTAGCGCACCTGCCCGTCGAGCAGGCGTATGCGGCAGGTGCCGCAGCCGCCCAGCTGGCAGTCGTGGCGCAAGGCAACGCCGGCGCGCTGCGCGGCCTGCAGCAGCGTCTCGCCGCGCTCGACAAAGAAGACCTGCTCCGTTTCGGCGACCTGGATGCGGTACGACATGGAACCTCCCCGGCAAGCGTGCTTATTTCTTGATGTCGGCCTGCACCAGCACGCGCAGGTCCTGCGCTGCCAGCAGTTCGGCCAGCGCCTGCAGCGCGGCCAGGCCGGCCTGCGTGTCCTGCTCGCCGTTGCCGCCGGACAGGCCGATGCCGCCGATCACTTCGTCGTTAACCACGATCGGGAAGCCGCCGACAAAGGCGGCGAACTTGCCCTCGAAGCTCCACTGGATGCCGAAGGCCTCGTTGCCGGGCAGCGCCGGCCCGTTCGGCGGCGTGGTGAACAGGTGCGTCGAGCGCTTGTGGCCCGCGGCGGTGAACGCCTTGTTCCACGCGATCTGCGGACCGGTGATGCGGGCGCCGTCCATGCGCTCGAGCGCGAGCGGATAGCCGCCCTCGTCGACCACGCAGATCGACTCCAGCACGCCGATCTCTTCCGAGCGCCGGATCGCGGCGGCAACCATATGGCGCGCTTCGCGCAGTTCCAGCTTGATGGCTTTCTTCATGACGATGACTCCTTGCTGCGGGACGGGCTCATGCGCCCCGGTAGACGGTCTTGACCTGCGTATAGAACTCCAGCCCGGTGCGGCCCGATTCGCGGAAGGTCGACGTGCTCGACCGCTTCAGCCCGCCGAACGGCGCGTTGACCAGGTTGCCGGTAGTGGTGCGGTTGATCTTGACCGTGCCCGCCTCGATGTCGTTGGCGAAGTGGTGGATGTAGCGCGGGTTGCTGGTGACGATGGCGGCGGCCAGGCCGTATTCGGTATCGTTGGCCCTGGCGATGGCGTCGGCATAGTCGGTGAACCCGAGGATGGCGATCACCGGGCCGAAGATCTCCTCGCGCGCGATCCGCATCCGCGGGGTCACGTCGGCGAACACGGTCGGCGCGACGTAGTAGCCCTTGTCGTAGTCGCCGCCGCTCAGCCGCGCACCGCCGCACAGCAGCGTCGCCTCGGCCTTGCCGATGTCGAGATAGCGCAGCACCGTCTCCAGCTGCCGGGCCGAGGCCAGCGGCCCCAGGTCCATGCCCGGCGTCATGCCGCTGCCGACCTTGAGCGTGGCGACCCTGGCCAGCAGCCGCTCCGTGTAGGCAGCCTTGACGGCCTCCGCCACCAGCACGCGGCTGGTGCCGGTGCACGCCTGCCCCGACAGCGAGAAGCCGCCCTTGATGGTCAGGTCGACCGCGCGGTCGAGGTCGGCATCCTCCATCACGATGAGCGGGTTCTTGCCGCCCAGTTCCATCTGCGTGCGCGTGGTCAGCGGCACCGCCCGGTGGATCTGCTCGCCCGCGCGCGACGAGCCGGTGAACGAGATCGCGCGCACCGCAGGCGCCTCGGTGATGGCGGCGCCGATCTCGCCGGCGCTGCCGGTGATGAAGTTGAGCACGCCCTTGGGCAGCCCGGCCTGCACCAGCGCCTCGGCCAGGCGATAGCCCGACAGCGGCGCCTCGGACGACGGCTTGAACACCACCGTGTTGCCGGTAATCAGCGCCGGCGCGATCTTGCGCGCGGGAATCGACACCGGGAAGTTCCACGGCGCGATCACCGTCACCACCCCGAGCGGCTCGCGCTGGCTGTAGACCAGTTGGTCGGGATCGTCGTTGGGATACACCTCGCCGGTGAAGGTCTGCCCTTCCACGGCATAAAAGCGCAGCGTCTGGGCCGAGCGCAGCACCTCGTCGCGCGCCAGCGCCAGCGCCTTGCCTTCCTCGCGCGTCAGTTCGGCCGCGATGCTGTCGGCATTGGCTTCGAGGTGGTCCGCGGCGCGGTTGAGCATGGCCGCGCGCTTGCCGACCGGCGTCTTCTTCCAGCCGGCAAAGGCCGCCGCCGCGGCCGCCACGGCCGCCTGCGCGTCCACGGCGGACGAGGCCTGGAAGCGGCCCACGATGTCGGCGGTGTCGGCCGGGTTGACGTTGTCGAAAGTCCGGCCCGACTGGCAGGCCGTCCATTCGCCGTCGATATGGTTGAGGAACACAGTCATCGTCGATCCCGTTGCGTGGCGCCGCTCAGGCCGCCAGGTCCAGTTCGGGCAGCGGCAGCTCCTGCTCGACGTAGTCGTGGTAGAGCGCGGTCGTGTACAGCAGGCGCATCTGCGCGCCGATCTCGCAGATCTTCAGGCAGCGCTGCTGCAGTTCCGGCGTATTGGCGCGCTCCAGCACGATCTGGTAGCCGCGCTCGCCGTGGATCTCGTCCGAGACGATATGCAGGTCGAAGAACTCGACCTCTTCGTCGGTGAACTGGTACTTGTCGCGCAGCGTCGGCGTCTGCTTGCGGTAGATCGACGGCACCTGCGATTCCAGCCCCACCACCAGGCCGGCCACGGCCACGATCGGGTCCTCGCGCATCGCCACCGCGTAGCACCAGCTCTGCAGGCCGCGCGTGGTAGGCGACATATTGTCCGGGTCGACCACGCGCTCGCGCGTGGTGCCGCAGGCTTCGGCAAAACGGATCAGCAGGTCGGTGTGGCGGTCGCCGCCGATCTCTTCCTCGTACATATTGGCCAGCAGGAAGTCCTTGGCTTCGGTATAGCGGTCCGGCGTGCGCGCATAGATGTAGCCAAGGTAATCCGCGAACGGTCCGACGTAGTGGTAGTGGTTCTCGGCCCAGCGCGCGAGATGGGCGCGGGTCAGCTTGCCGCTGGCCCAGGCCACGCTGAACGGCGCCTGGTTGGCGCTCTTGCCTTTGATCGCTTGTTCGAGGGCGGCACGGAATGCTTCGCGGTTCATCAGTTCGGCCATGACGGGCTCCTGGTTGTCGGTGTGGGGCGATGCGAGTGGGTGTGATGCCGGAAAAGCTTGCTTCGGTGCCGTCCCGACATGGTTGTATACTATATACAGTCAATCAACGACGACAAGGGCTCTGTTGACTCGTCACGTCGGTGTTTACCCGAGAGTGTGGGCGCCGCGAGCGTCAGTCGGCGCGGCGAACGGCCCCGCCCGCGATGCGCGACCATGCGTATCCCGCCAGGGCGACGTCTTCCAGCCCCACGCCGACCGACTTGTAGATCACGATGTCGTCATCGCGCCGCCGCGGCGACACCTTGCCGAGCACCACGTCGGCCAGTTCGACGATTTTTTCCGGCGGCAGCGCGCCGGGACCGGCCAGCACGATATCGCCGGCCTCGCGGGTCGATTGCGGTCGCCACTCCACCACCACGGCGGCGGCGCGGCGCAGCGCGGTGTCGTCGAGCTCGCGCGTGTGGGGCAGGCTCGAGCCGATCGCGGCGACGAACGCGCCTGGCCGGATCGCCGCACCGGAGAACAGCGGCGTGGTGGCGCGCGAGGCCGTGACGATGATGTCGGCCTCGGCCACCGCGGCATCGGGCTCGGCCAGCGCAACGGGGATGCCGCACTGCGCCGACAGCCGTTCCGGCATGCCGGCGTCGGCATGCGGATCGGACACCAGGATGCGCCCGAGCCCGAGCGCGGCGCTGAGCTGGCGCGCGTGCTGCGCGCCCTGCGTGCCGGCACCGAACAAGGCCAGCGTGCGTGCGCCGGCGCGGGCCAGCCGCTGCGCCGCCAGCGTGGTGCAGGCCGCGGTGCGCAGCCGCGTGATGGCGCCGGCGTCGAGCGAAGCGAGTGGGCGACCGTCTGCGGACGAGAAGATCAGGATGACGAAGGAAAACTGGCCGTTGATGGTGGTGTAGACCTTGGCGCCGGCCACGCCCTGCTGCGGGATCACCGCGCCCAGCGTCGACAGCTTGACGCCCCCCGCCTCGGTGCGGATCCGCGCCTGCATCGCGGCATCGCCGCGCCCGAAGCTGGAAAACGCGGACGCCATGACCTCGAGGGCAGCTTCCGGGGTGACATGGGCGTCGATCATGGCGTCTGTGATGTGCTGCATGGAAACTCCGCTGGTGGGTTGGTTGGAAAAGCCAGGAAATCCGCGTGGGCACGCCGCCTCAGGCAAACGCCGCGCGGCCGAGCACGCCCAGCGCGCCGGCCGCGCACAGGCCGAGCAGCAAGCGGCGCACGGTGTGGGCGGAAACGCGCCCGCGCAGCCGGTTCGACAGCGCGAAACCGGCCAGCAGGAACGGCGCGAGCGCCAGCGCCAGTAAAAGCTGCGGCGTGCCGAAGCGCCCGGCCAGCGTCAGCATGGCCAGCGACAGCACCGCGCCGCCCGACAGGATGCAGCCCATGGTCGCGCGCATCGGCGCGGGCGGCATGTGCTGCATGACCAGCGCGAACGGCGGCGCGCCGGCCGAAGTAATGGTCCCCATGAAGCCGGACAGCGTGCCGGCGATCACCACATTGCGGGCACCCGGCAGCAGCCGCCAGCCGAGCAGGCTCAGCGCCACCGCGGCCAGGATCGACAGCGAGAACAGCACCGCCAGCGGCCCCGGCGCCAGCCAGGCCATGGTCAGCACCGCCGCCGCACCGCCGATTGCCCGCCCCACCAGGGCAAAGCCCGCCACCGGCCAGACGATGGCTTCGCGCTCGCGCAGCGCCCCCATCAGCGACAGGCAGCAACCCATCGCCAGCAGCGGCCCCGGCACCAGTTCCGGAAAAAAGATCGCCCCCAGCGGCGCGCACAGCATCGCAAAGCCGATCCCGCCCACGCCCTGCAGGCACGCGCCGGCCAGGATGAGCGCGCCCATCCACAGGTAGTCCGGAGCAGAAAGACCTGGAGGCAGCAACGTCAGCAGGGCGGCGGGCATGGCGTCGGTCATGGGCAGGGGAACAACATGGCGGCGGGGCGGCGGGAGTGCATCACCGGTTTTCAGTGGACTCAATATGTATACAGTCTACTTATCGACATGACCGTAGGCAACTTCCGGGGCAACCGATGCACCATCGAAAAGCCCTCGACGACCGGTAAATCCCAATAAATGTGCGGCCTCCAGCCACATTGCACCGAACCGGAGTCCGCGTAAGTCCCGATGAAAAATCGCTTGGCGCGGAACTACGCTGGAATATAGTATACCGTCACGGACCAACGCAGTCCGGTGGAATCGCCCCCAACCCCTCCGCCCCCAGGGAGTCTTCATGTCACAACACGTCGTGATCGGTGCCGCGCACTGGATCTATCTGTCAGGGGTAGCAGTCATCGTGCTGACGATGATCCTGCGCGCCAATGTCGTCGTCCCGTCGATCGTCGGCACCGCGCTGGTCGTGTTTGCGCTGACCGGCAGCCCGGTGTCGGCGCTGGCCGGGGTGTTTTCGGCCAGCCTGGTCGCCGCGCGCGAGCTGTTCAACATCTTCCTGGTGATCGCCTTCATGACGGCGCTGCTCAATGCGCTCAAGACGCTGCGCTCCGACATCCGCATGGTCGAGCCCTTCCGCGTGGTGATGAAGAACGGGCATTCCGCGTTCTTTATCCTGGCCGGCATCACCTACCTGATCTCGCTGTTCTTCTGGCCGACGCCGGCGGTGCCGCTGGTGTCGGCCATCCTGCTGCCGGCCGCGATCGCTGCCGGGCTGCCGCCGCTGGCGGGCGCGATGGCGATTGCCATCGCCGGGCAGGGCATGGCGCTGTCGTCGGACTATGTGATCGGCGTCGCGCCAGGCATCAGCGCCAAGGCCGCCGGTGCGGCGGTCAGCGCGGCGGTGGTGGCCGACCGCGCGCTGGCGTTGTCGCTGATCACCGGCGGCATTGCGCTGTGCCTGGCCTACCTGTCGATGCGCAAGCACATCGTGCCGGCCTGCGGCACCCTGCTCGACCGCTGGCAGGCGCGCGCCGGCGGCAGCGCCGAAGCCATCGATGGCGGCATCACCTTCGACAAGGCCGAGATCGCGAAGGGCACCGCCCACGCCGAACCGCTCGCCACCGACAGCAATATCGAAGCCAGCCTGTCGATGGTCGCGCGGCGGCGGGTGAAGTGGTCCAAGTGCTTTGCCATCGTGACGCCGCTGGCCTTTCTTGCGGTGGTCGCCGTGATGGTGCTGCCCAAGCTCGGCGCCGGGGTGCAGGACCTGAAGGGCGGCGAGGCCGCCGCGCTGGTGGGCGGGGTTGCCGCGGTGCTGATGATGCTGGCGACGCTGGCCGCGGAAGGCCCGCGCCGCATGCTGGATGTCTGCCCCGAGCACATCACCGACGGCTTTGTCTTTGCCTTCAAGGCCATGGGGTCGGTGCTGCCGATCGCGGGCTTCTTCTTCGTCGGCGCCGGCGAGACCGCGGCGCACATCCTCGGCCTGCCGCCGGGCAAGGCGCCCAGCCTGCTGTTCGAGCTGATCCAGGCCTACCAGCACCTGATCCCCGACAACCACATGCTGGTCGCCTTCGGCGTGCTGCTGGTCGGCATGATCACCGGCATCGACGGCTCCGGCTTCGCCGGCCTGCCGCTGACCGGCACGCTGGCCGGCGCACTGGGCCCGGTGGTCGGCTTCGACCCCGCAACGCTGGCGGCGGTCGGCCAGATGGGCGCGGTCTGGACCGGCGGCGGCACGCTGGTGGCGTGGTCGTCGCTGATCGCGGTGGCCGGCTTTGCCCGCGTGCCGGTGCTCGAAGCGGTGCGCGCGCTGCTGATCCCGGTGCTGATCGGGCTGGCCTGCTCCACCGTGGCGGCGATGGTGCTGTGGTCGTAGGCGGACGCAGCACCGCGACGATGTTCCCTGCCCTGATTTCGTGATCCTTGCCCAGACCAACGATGCCAAAAGTCATCCTGCACAAGTCCGGCCAGACCTTTACCGGCGAGGTCGGCCCCAGCACCAACCTGGTGGTCCGCGCCGGCATCCGGCAGTTCCCCTACCCCAACCTGCGCTACGAATGCGGCATGGGCAAATGCTCGAAGTGCGCGTGCCGCGTGATGGCCGGCGCGGAGCACCTGCCGCCGCCCAACTGGAAGGAAAAGAAGCAGCTTGGCGAACGGCTCGAACAAGGCTACCGGCTGGCCTGCCAGCTGTGGATCGAGCATGACATCGAACTGGCCCAGGACGATGTGCCGGCCGCGGCCGCGCTGGCCGGGGCAAGCGCGGGGGCCTGACATGTTCGTGCTGCTGACCAGCCGCCCCGGCCAGTTCCGTACCGAGCCCACCGACGGCCTGACCGCCGTCGAGGCCTACGACTACGTCTTCTACGGCAAGGCCACCGCCCGCTTCGTCATTGCCGAGCTGGCCGCGGAGACCAGGGTCCGCATACGGGAGGAAACGCCGCCCGGCATCGTCAACCTGGTCTCGACGCGTTTCCTCGACAAGTACGCCACGCTCGAAGCCGCCCGCGACGCGCTGCACCAGCTGGCCAGCTTCGGCAGCATGGATATCGCCCTGGTGCCCGCGCCGGTCGCCGTGGACGGCCGCTACTGAAGCCTCACGCCTGCAACGCCAGGCATCTATCGCCATGATCCAGATCACCTTCCTCACCAACCACGGCAAGACCGTCACTGCACCGGTCAACAGCAACCTGCTGCGCGTGTCGCTGCGCGAACAGGGTGGCATCCCGTTCAAGTGCGGCGGCGGCCTGTGCGGCACCTGCAAGTGCCGCATCGAGCAAGGCCGCGAGCATACCGACGCGGTCAAGCCGAAGGAACGGAAACTGCTGACGGAAGCGGAACTGGCCGATGGCTTCCGGCTGGCATGCCAGACCTTCATGGCCGGCGATGTCGCGGTCTCGTGGCAGCCGAAGGCGATGGCCGGGCGGCCGCAGCCGGCCGCCGCCAGCGGCGACTAGGCGGGCGGTGCCGCTAGCGCCGCCTCGCCCCCACCAGCCCCGCCAACTCGTCCAGCATCGCCATATCCACCGGCTGCGACAGGTCCAGCGCGAGCGTGTGCCGGTAATACGGGCTCAGGTCCAGGCCGACTCCCAGCCCTAGTATTTCGACATCCCGCAGCGCCTCGTGCCGAGCCACCACGGCCTTCAGGTGGTTGTCGAGGTAGCAGGCGTCGTTGGCCTGCCCGGTCGCGGTATCCATCGGGCTGCCGTCGGACACCACCACCAGGATGCGGCGCGCCTTGCCGCTGGCATGCAGGCGCGCGCAGGCCCACTCGACCGCCTCGCCGTCGACGCCTTCGCGGAACAGGTCGGCCTTCAGCAACGCCGTGATCTCGGTGCGGGCGCGACGCCAGCTGCGCTGCGCGTCCTTGAACACCATGTGGCAGGTTTCGTTGAGCCGGCCAGGGTGCTGCGGGCGGCCGCGCGCGAGCCAGTCGCTGCGCGCGCGGCCGCCGTTCCACGCGTTGGTGGTGAAGCCCAGCACCTCGGTGGCGACGCCGGCCTGGTCCAGCGCGCGGGTAAGCAGGTCGACCAGCAGGGTCAGCGGCTCGGCCTGCGCCTTCATCGAGCCGGAGCAGTCGATCAGGAAGCCGACCACGCAATCGGCATGGGCCTTGTGCGCTTCCTGGCGGAACAGCCGGCGCTCGGCCGGCGAGCTGACCAGCTGCGCCAGGCGGCGGCCGTCGATACGGCCGCTTTCCTCGCCGAACGACCAGCCGTCCACGCGCGGCTGCGACAGCGCGGCGCGCAGCCGGCGCGCCAGCCGGGCAACGTTCACGCCCGCGCGCGCGATGCGCGCGTCCAGCCGCGTGCGGTACTCGTCCAGCAAGGCGCGGCGCACCAGCGTGGCGGCGCGCACTTCGCGGTCGTAGCGGGTGGTGTAGATGCGGTAGCCGTCGGTGGCGTCGGCAAGCACGCGGCTATGGCCGCTGTCGGCCAGGGCGAAATCCTCCGCGGGCGGTTCGTCGAAGTCGAGCCACAGCGCAAACCCGGCGCGCGCGGCCGAGGCGGCATTGTCGTCGTCTTCGCCGGCCCCGGGCGCTTCGGTGCGGATCATCTGCGCCACTGCATGCGCCAGTGCCAGCGCGTGCACGGCGTACGCAGCCTGGTCGTGGCGTTGCGCGCGCAGCCCCGCCAGCCGGGTGCCCAGCATCGGCACGATGGCAGCGCGCGTGGCCTCGATCAGGTCTTCGGTTTCTTCCAGCACCGGCTCGCCGCTCAGGCGAGACCACGCCACCTGCGCCACGGTATAGAGCAGGATGCCCAGATGCCCGTCGGTCAGCCCGGATCGATGGAAGGCTTGCGACCACGCCAGGAAGCGATGGCGCAGGTTGGCCTCGACGCCAGCCATGCCGCGCGGCAGGCGCGTTTCGCAACGCAACTGTTCGAGCAGCTCGAACACCAGGCGCTCGACCGCACCGGCCGGGCACAGCCGCCGATGCAGCGCGGCGTCGGAATGCGCCTGGCGCAGCGCGGCGCCATCGGCGGCGCCGCGCAGGCAGGTGGCGCTGTCGGTGTCGAGGTCGGTGCGCAGGTGCGGCGCATGCTGCGGCACCGGGCGCAGCGCGCGCCAGAGCTGGCCATCGCGGAAATGCAGCGCCGCATCGCCGGTGAGCGCGCGCACGGCCGCGCCGGACAGCTCATCCTGCCGCTGGCGCCGGCGCAAGCGGCGGGCGAGCGCCGCCGCATTCATTGCGCCGGCTCCGATGCCGCGCTGACGCCGGCCGCCTCGCCCGGCAGGTGGCCGAAGCAACGCTGGTAGTACTCCGCCACCACCGGGCGCTCGGCCTCGTCGCACTTGTTCAGGAAGGTCAGCCGGAACGCGAGCGCGGGGTCGCGGAAGATCTGGCAGTTCTCGGCCCAGCTGATCACGGTGCGCGGCGACATCAGCGCCGACACATCGCCGGCGGCAAAGCCGCGCCGGGTCAGGCCGGCCAGCGCCACCATGGCATCGACCAGCGCGCGCCCGTCGGCGTGATCCAGCTCGGGCACGCGTGCCAGCACGATGCCGGCCTCTTCGTCGTGCGGCAGGTAGTCCAGCGTCGCCACCACGTTCCAGCGGTCGATCTGCGCGTGGTTGAGCAGCTGCGTGCCGTGATAGAGCCCGTTGACGTTGCCCAGCCCCACGGTGTTGGAGGTGGCAAAGAGACGGAACGAAGGATGGGGACGGATCACGCGGTTCTGGTCCAGCAGCGTGAACTTGCCATCGCGCTCCAGGATGCGCTGGATCACGAACATCACGTCGGGCCGGCCCGCGTCGTATTCGTCGAAGATCAGCGCCACCGGGCGCTGCAGCGCCCACGGCACGATGCCTTCCTGGAACTCGGTGACCTGGCGGCCGTCGCGCACCACGATGGCGTCCTTGCCGACCAGGTCGAGCCGGCTGATGTGGCCGTCCAGGTTGACGCGCACGCACGGCCAGTTCAGCCGCGCGGCCACCTGTTCGATATGGGTCGACTTGCCACTGCCGTGCAGGCCCTGCACCATCACGCGCCGGTCGCGCATGAAGCCCGACAGGATCGCCAGCGTCACCTCGGGCTGGAAGCGGTAGGCCGGATCGATCTCCGGCACATGGTCGTCGCGCTGGCTGAAGGCCGGCACCATCAGGCCGGAATCGATGCCAAACACGCTGCGCACCGGAATCATCCGGTCCGGCTTGCCAAACTGCTCTTGCGTCACCTTGTGCTCCTCGTTGCCTCGCTGCCTCATTGCTTCGGCCATGCCATGCCATCGGCACGGCGGCAAGCGGAGCGGTTCCGCGTAACGCCGTGCCTGCTATTCGTCCTCTTCCGCCGCGTCCGGGGTCTCGGCGCCGCCCTGCCAGCTGCCCGCGCTGTCGGCCTCGATCGCCGCCAGCGCCGCCGCCGCGCGCTGCAGCGCGGGCAGCAGCTGCACCGCCTTGTCGCGCGACACCCGCATCACCGGGGCCTGCAGCGCCAGCCCCAGGTTGGACTTGCCGCCGTCGGCGGCCGGCACCAGCACGCCGATGCAGACCAGCCCCGGCAGGAATTCCTCGTCGTCCATGGCGTAGCCGTCGCGCTTCACGCGCTCCAGTTCCGACTCCAGCTGCGCATGGTCGGTCAGCGTGTTCTGCGTGTAGCGTTCCAGCTCCACGTTGGCCAGCAGCCGCTGCCGCTGCGCCGGCGCCAGCTGCGCCAGGAACAGCTTGCCGGTGGCCGAGCAGTGCGCCGGCACGCGCGAACCCGGATGCAGGTAGAAGCGCAGCGGCGCCGCAGTCTCGACCCGATCCAGGTACAGCACCTCGCCGCCGGAGAACGCGGTCAGGTTGCAGCTCTCGCCCACCTCTTCCACCAGCCGGCGCAGCACCATGTGGCGCGCGCCGTGCGAGGTGCTGTTGAGCAACAGGTTCTCCGCCAGCCGGCGCAGCCGCAGGCCAGTGCCGTATTGCCGCCCGTCACCGTTGCGCTGGATCAGTCCGGCCGCCTCGAGCTGCTGCAGCATGCGGTGCAGCGTGGGCTTGGGCAGGCCGGTCTCTTCCACCAGCGCCTGCAGGTTGAAGGACTGGTCCTTCTCCGCGATGACCTCGAGCAGGCCGAACAAGCGCAGCGCCGGCGTGTCTCCGTCCGGCCTGGCTTCACTTTTGGCGAGGCGCATATCGTTCATGCCTGGCTCCATCATAGGTAAGTTTCATTTTCAGAGTCAAATCATATCAATTATCGAAACTTCTGGTTGACCTTCCGGCTCCAACGGCCTACATTCCGGTTAAACCATAATTTTTTGGAACTTCTGGTTCCATTTTTTAAGCGAACACCGGAGACAAGTCGACATGTACGGATAAGCCATCCTCTCCCGGGGATTGCAATTACTGAACGACCACGGCCCAGGCTGGCATTTACTGCCCTGCCGCCTATACCGAAGAGAAGCCGTGGCGCCTGCCTTAAACGCTGGACTGCTTGCAACGCAGTGCCGACAGCAAGCGCAGCACAGGAGACACAACATGATCCAACAATCACCGTCCGGCAACGGACTATCCCACGGCCTCAAGCAACGCCACATGACCATGATCGCCCTCGGCGGCGTGATCGGCGCGGGGCTCTTTGTCGGCAGCGGCGTCGTCATCAAGTCGGCCGGCCCGGCCGCGGTCCTTTCCTTCCTGATCACCGGCCTTCTTGTGGTGCTGGTGATGCGCATGCTGGGCGAGATGGCCTGCGCCATGCCCGGCGGCGGCGGCTTCTACGAGTATGCACGCGAAGCCTGGCGCGATCGCCCCGCGGTCGGCAACCTGGCCGGCTTCCTGACCGGCTGGATGTACTGGTACTTCTGGGTCATCGTGGTGGCGCTGGAAGCGGTGGCGGGCGCGGACCTGGTGCGCTACTGGCTGCCGGACGTGCCCAACTGGATCATCAGCCTGGTGCTGCTGGTGATGCTGACCCTGACCAACCTGGTATCGGTCAAGTCCTTCGGCGAGTTCGAATTCTGGTTCGCCTCGATCAAGGTGGCCGCGATCATGGTGTTCCTGTTCGTCGCCGGCGTCTACGTGCTGGGCCTGGCCCCCGGGTCGCACGGCATGGAAGTGGCCAACCTGACCGCCAACGGCGGCTTCATGCCCAACGGCATCGTGCCGGTGCTGACCGGCGCGGTGGCGGCCACCGGCTTCTACTTCGGCGCCGAGATCGTCACCATCGCCGCCGCCGAGACCGCCGAGCCGCAGAAGGCCGTGGCCAAGGCCACCAGCTCGGTGATCACGCGCGTGCTGGTGTTCTATGTCGGCTCGATCCTGCTGGTGGTGTGCCTGGTGCCGTGGAACTCCACCAGCATCGCCACGCCGTACGTCAGCGCGCTGAACGTGATGGGCGTGCCAGCGGCCGCGCAGATCATGAACGCGATCGTGCTGACCGCGGTGCTGTCGGCGCTCAACTCGGGCCTGTACGCCTCGTCGCGCATGCTGTTTGCGCTGACCCGCCGTGGCGACGCCCCGCAATCGCTGGCCCGCGTCAGCCGCAATGGCGTGCCGGTGCGCGCGATCCTGGTGGCGACGCTGTTCGGCTACGGCGCGGTGGTGATGTCCTATGTCTCGCCCGATACGGTGTTCGCCTTCCTGGTGAACTCGTACGGCACGGTGGCGATCTTCGTCTACATCCTGATCGCGATCTCGCAGCTGCGCCTGCGTTCGCGGCTGGAGCGCGAGGCACCGGGCCAGCTGCGCGTGCGCATGTGGTGCTATCCGTACCTCACCTATGTGGCGATCCTCGGCATGCTCGGCATCGTGGTGGCGATGGCCTTCATTCCCGACCAGCGCACGCCCCTGGCGCTGGGCGTGGCGAGCCTGGCGATCCTGCTGCTGGCCTACGCGGCGCGCCAGTTGTTTCGGCGTGGCGTGGATCCCGTAGTGCCGCTGGCGGAACTGCCGCGCCGCGACCTGCGCAAGTACTGAAGCGCGCAAGCGATGACTGGCGTCGAGATGCCAGAAGCAACTGAACCATGACTGACGGGGCGCGCCGGTGCGGTATGCTGGCGCGCTTCGCCGTTCGGCAAACGCCCCCGGTCCCATGAGCCTGAAGTCTCCCACTACCCTCTGGTCGCAGCTGTTCCAGCAGCATGTGCATTCGGGCCTGAGCCTGCAGGGCAAGATCCGCCAGATGCTGGTCTCGGCCATCCTCGACGAGCAGCTGCCCCAGGGCGAGCCGCTGCCCAGCAGCCGCGAGCTGTCGGCGCAGCTGCGGGTGGCGCGCAACACGGTGGTGCTGGCGTACCAGCAGCTGGTCGACGAAGGCTACCTGGTCGCGCGCGAGCGCAGCGGCTACTTCGTCAACCCCGAGATCCTCGGCACCCGCGTCAGCGGCGTGGCCTCGCTGCGCGGCGAGCCGGTGCCGGCGCGCGCGGGCGAGCCCGACTGGGAACGGCGCTTCGTGTTCCGTCCCACGCAGCAGCGCAATATCGTCAAGCGCGCCAACTGGCGCGACTATCCCTACCCCTTTATCTACGGCCAGTACGACCCGGCGCTGTTCCCCACCGCGGACTGGCGCGAATGCTGCCTGAAGGCGCTGAGCGTGCTCGACATCCACGACTGGGCCCAGGACATGATCCTGCGCGACGACGAGTCGCTGGTGCAGCAGATCCGCACCCGCGTGCTGCCGCGCCGCGGCGTCTGGGCCGGCACCGACGAGATCGTGATCACGGTGGGCGCGCAGCAGGCGCTGTACCTGCTGGCCGACCTGCTGGTCAGCCCCGACACGCCGGTGGGCATCGAGGACCCCGGCTATCCGGATGCGCGCAATATCTTCGGCTCGCACACGTCGAACCTGGTGCCGCTGCCGGTCGATGAGCAGGGCCTGACGCTGTCCGACGCGCAGCGCGCGTGCGACTACGTCTACGTGACTCCCGGCCACCAGTGCCCGACCACCGTCACCATGCCGCTGGCGCGCCGCCAGGCGCTGCTGCGGCAGGCCGAGGAAGCCGACTTCGTGCTGATCGAGGACGACTACGAGGCCGAGAGCCGCTTCGAGGGCGATCCCACGCCCACGCTCAAGAGCCTGGACCGCAGCAACCGCGTGATCTACGTCGGCAGCCTGTCCAAGAGCCTGGCGCCGGGGCTGCGCATCGGCTACATCGTCGGCCCCGCGGCGCTGATCGCCGAACTGCGCGGCGCGCGCCGGCTGATGCTGCGGCACCCGTCGGCGTATATCCAGCGCGCGTTCTCGCTGTTCCTGTCGCTCGGCCACTATGACGCGCACCTGCGCCGGCTCGCCGCCGCGCACCGCGAGCGCGCCGAAGCGGTGCTGGCGGCGCTGGCCACGCATATGCCGGATTTCCGCGCGGTGCCGATCGCCGGCGGCGCCTCCTGCTGGATCGAAGGGCCGTCCTGGCTCGACGCCGATGCGCTGGCGCGGCTGGCGGAACTGCAGGGCGTGCTGATCGAGCCCGGCAGCGTCTTCTTCATGGCCGAGCCCGCGCCGCGCAACGGCTTCCGGCTGGGCTACTCGTCGATCTCGCTGGACCGCATCGAGCCCGGCATCCGCGTGCTGGCCGGCGTCGCGCGTGAACTGCAGGCCACCGCCGGCAGCGCAAAGGCCCCCGCCGCCGTCACTTCCCGGGCCCGCCCCGCTGCCTGAGCGACGCCGCGGCCGGGCTGCGCCGCTGGCCCAAGCGATAGTCCCGAACTGGCGCTACAGCGCCGCGGCCGGTTTCCCTATCCTCGAGTCATGGCCGGTTCCGCACGGACCGGCACACAACACTCACGGAGACCAAGCCATGTCCAAGGACAACACCGCCGCCGGCATTGAACTGCTGCAAGCCTTCAACGACGCCTGGAACCGCCACGACATCGACGCGCTGATGGCCTGCATGGCCGATGACTGCGTCTTCCACGGCGTGGCCGGCCCCGACCTGCTGGGCCGCAGCTTCGTCGGCCGCGAGGCGGTGCGCGAAGGCTTCCAGCTGGCCTGGCAGACCTTCCCCGATGCGCAATGGGTCGATGGCGACCACTTCGTCGTCGGCGACCGCGGCGTCAGCGAATCCACCTTCCGCGGCACCCGCGCCGACGGCGCCCGCATCGAGGCGCGCATGGTCGACGTGTTCACCTTCCGCGGCGGCAAGATCGCGGTGAAGAACGCCTACCGCAAGGACCGCCCGCCGGTGGTGGCCGCAGCCTGAAGCGAGGAGACGCGCCATGCAAGCCGTAGCTCCCCGCAGCAGCCTCCTGGCCGGCGAGCAGTCGACCGCGCCGACCCGGCCGTACGACCCCGCCTACGACCCCCTGCACACGCCCACGCCCGGCCACGGCCGGGAGTACGCCCCGACCTACTGGATCGGCACCGCGGGCGAGCCGCCCGCCGACGACGGCCCGATCACGCACGATATCGACGTCGACGTGGTCATCATCGGCTCGGGCTTTACCGGCCTGACCTGCGCCATCTTCCTGGCGCAGGAATACGGCATCAAGGCCACCGTGCTGGAAGCCAACCGCGTCAGCTGGGGCTGCAGCACGCGCAATGGCGGCCAGGCGCAATGCGCGTCGGGCCGGCTCAAGCGCTCGCAGTGGATCCAGCGCTACGGGCTCGATACCGCGCTGCGCCTGCACCAGGAGGTCTGCGACGGCATGGAGACCTTCAAGGGGCTGATCAAGGACATCGACTGCGATCCGCAGCCCGGCGGCCACCTCTATATCGCGCACCGCGACAAGGTGATGCCCGCCCTGGAGAAGGAGGCGAAGATCCTGCGCGAGGTGTTCAACTACGACGCGCGCATCCTCGACGCCGACACCGTGCGGCGCGAATACGTCGACGACAAGGAGGCCGCGGGCGCCATGCACGAGCCCGAAGGCATCGGCATCCATGCCGGCAAGCTCGCCTTCGGCTACCTGCGCCGCGCGCGCGCACTGGGTGCGAAGGTGCATCCGTCCAGCCCCGTGACGGGCTGGGAAACGCGCAACGGCGTGCATTACCTGCGCACCCCCGGCGGCATCGTGCGCGCCCGCGCCGTGGGCGTGGCCACCGGCGGCTACACCTCGCAATCCCTGCACCGCGAGCTGAAGAACCGGCTGTTCCCGATCCTGTCGAACTCCATCGTCACGCGTCCGCTC
This sequence comes from Cupriavidus alkaliphilus, assembly GCF_014191175.1. NCBI lineage: Bacteria > Pseudomonadati > Pseudomonadota > Betaproteobacteria > Burkholderiales > Burkholderiaceae > Cupriavidus > Cupriavidus alkaliphilus. The sequence goes on from NZ_JACHWE010000002.1 coordinate 929,888, forward strand.
ACCGCCGACGAACTGGCAGCGTGCAACTTCCGCACCACCCAGGTCATCACCGACACCCGCATCCTGCGCCACTACTACCGGCTGATGCCCGACGGCCGCCTGCAGATCGGCAGCCGCAGCGCCATCACCGGCAACGACGCGCCGCAGGACCAGTACAAGCAGAAGCTGATTGCCGACATGCACCGCAAATTCCCCGCGCTGCAGGGCATCCAGATCGACTATTCGTGGTGGGGCTGGGTCGACGTCAGCCACGACATGATGCCGCGCATCACCCAGCCCGACCCGGCGCAGTCGATCTACTACGCCATGGGCTACGGCGGCAACGGCGTGATGTACTCCGCCCAGGCCGGCAAGCGCCTGGCCGCGCTGATCGCCGGCAAGTCGTCGGGGCTGCCGGAACTGCCGATCTTCCGCTCGCCGCTGCCGTTCCCGAATGTGCGCGAGATGGTGGAATCGCAGATGTTCGCGCCGTTCCGGCGGATGGGGCAGCGGGTGCTGTACCACTGGTACCACTGGAAGGATGATGTGTTTTGAGACTGCAGCCGCGGCCTCGATGACGCGTGTTTGCTCCCCTCTCCCGCGCGCGGGAGCGGGGCCGGGGGAGAGGGCCGGCGTGTGGCAAGCATGACGACCTCTCACCTCGTGGAGACGCCGGCCCTCTCCCCCGCCCCTCTCCCATGAATGGGAGAGGGGAGCGAACCCGAGCTTCTGGCAAGCTTCTTGTCGGACCCTCACCGACACCCGAACCAGCCCTCACCGCCTCCACACCCTGCGCAACGCCGCAGTATGATGCCCAGGTCTCCCTCCGCGGGAGCATCGCGGCCACGCCCCGGCCGCAGTGCATCAGGAGGCACGATTGGACCCGATCCGGCCGCTCCCGTCCGAACCCGCCCGCCCCGGCGACCTCATCGTCGCCCGGCCGGAAGGCCTCTATTGCCCGCCCGGCGACTTCTACATCGACCCGTGGCGCCCGGTCGAACGCGCCGTCATCACCCACGCCCATTCCGATCACGCGCGCTTCGGGCACGCGCACTACCTGTGCGCGGCGCCCGGCCGCGGCGTGCTGCTGGCGCGGCTGCCGGGGATCCACCTGAACACGCTGCGCTACGGCGAGCGCATCACGCACCACGGCGTCACGCTGAGCCTGCATCCGGCCGGGCACGTGCTCGGTTCCGCGCAGGTGCGGCTGGAGCACGGCGGGCAGGTCTGGGTGGCCTCCGGCGACTACAAGCTGGAAGCCGACGGCACCTGCGACCCGTTCGAGCCGGTGCCCTGCGACACCTTCATCACCGAAAGCACGTTCGGCCTGCCGATCTACCGGTGGCCGCCGCAGGCGACGCTGATGGCCGAGATCTTCGACTGGTGGCAGGCCAATGCCCGTGCCGGGCGCGCCAGCGTCGTCTACGCCTATACCTTCGGCAAGGCGCAGCGCATCCTGCACGGCCTGCTGCGGCATGCCGGCGCCGATGGCATGCCCGGCCCGGTGATCGTGCATGGCGCGCTGACGCAGCTCAACGCCGCCTATGCCGAGGCCGGCGTCGCGCTGCCGCCCACGGCACTGGTCTCGGATCTGCCGGCGCGCAGCCCGCTGCTGCGCCAGGCGCTGGTGGTGGCGCCGCCGTCGGCACAGCGCTCGCCGTGGTTGCGGCGCTTCGGCGATGCGTCCGACGCCTTCGCCAGCGGCTGGATGCAGCTGCGCGGCACGCGCCGCCGGCGCGGCGTCGACCGCGGCTTTGCGCTGTCCGACCATGCCGACTGGCCGGGACTGCTGCAGGCGATCAGCGCCACCGGCGCCGCACGCATCATCGTGACCCACGGCAACGTGCCGGTGATGGTGCGCTATCTGAGCGAGCGCGGCTGGCAGGCGCAGGCCTTCGACACCGAATACGGCGACGACGACGAAGCCGCGCGCCCGGACCCGGCGGTGCCCGCCGAAGCGGGCCAGGAAGAGGCCGCGCCATGAAGGCCTTCGCCGATCTCTACGCCGCGCTGGACGGCACCACCTCGACCAAGGCCCGGCTGGCCGCGCTGGTGGATTACCTGCGCATCGCGCCGCCCGGGGATGCCGCCTGGGCCGTCTATTTCCTGGCGGGCGGCAAGCCGCGCCAGATCGTGCCGGTATCGCTGCTGCGCGACCTCGCACGGCAGGCCGCCGACCTGCCCGACTGGCTCTTCGAAGAGAGCTACCAGGCCGTCGGCGATCTCGCCGAAACCATCGCGCTGCTGCTGCCGGACCCGCAGGATGCCGACCACGCCGGCCTGGCCGAATGGGTCGAGCAGCGCCTGCTGCCGCTGCGCGGGCTGGCGCCGGAAACGCTGCTGCCGCGCCTCGACGCCCTATGGCGCCCGCTCGACGCGCACGGCCGGCTGGTGTTGTTCAAGCTGATCACGGGTGCTTTCCGCGTGGGCGTGTCGCGCCTGCTGGTCACGCGCGCGCTGGGCGAGGTGGCCGGCATCGACCCCAAGCGCGTGGCCGAGCGCATGGTCGGCTACACCGACCTGTCGGCGCGGCCCGACGCGGCGCGCTTCCTGGCCCTGCTGGCGCCCGAGGACGAAGACGACCGCGCGCTGCGCGCCGGCGGCCAGCCGTATCCGTTCTTCCTGGCCCATCCGCTGCAGGCTCCGGTGGAACAGTTCGACACCGTGCTGGGCGCGCCCGGCGCGTGGCTGGTCGAGTGGAAGTGGGACGGCATCCGCGCGCAACTGGTGCGGCGCGGCGGCCAGACCTGGCTGTGGTCGCGTGGCGAGGAACTGATCACCGAGCGCTTCCCGGAACTGCTGCAGGCTGCCGCGCCGCTGCCGGACGGCACCGTGCTCGACGGCGAGATCGTGATCTGGCAGCAGGGCCGCGTGCAGCCGTTCGCGTTGCTGCAGCAGCGCATCGGCCGCAAGACGCTCAGCGCAAAGCTGCTGCGCGAGGCGCCGGCGATCCTGATGGCCTATGACCTGCTCGAGTGGCAGGGCGAGGACTGGCGTACCCGCCCGCAGGCCGAACGGCGCGCGCGGCTGGAACAGGTGGTGGCGGCGCACGTCCACCCCGCGCTGGAACTGAGCCCGCTGGTGGAAGCCGGCGACTGGGAGCACTATGCCCGCCTGCGCGACGCGTCGCGCGAGCTGGGGGTCGAGGGCTTCATGCTGAAGGCCGCCGGCGCGGCCTATGGCGCGGGCCGCACCAAGGATGTCGGGGTCTGGTGGAAGTGGAAGATCGACCCGTACTCGGTCGATGCCGTGCTGGTCTACGCGCAGCGCGGCCACGGCCGCCGCGCCAGCCTCTATACCGATTTCACCTTCGCGGTCTGGAACGGCCCGCCCGGTACGCCGGGCCGCGCGCTGGTGCCCTTCGCCAAGGCCTATTCCGGCCTGACCGACGCCGAGATGCGCGCGGTCGACGCCATCGTCCGCCGCACCACGGTCGAGAAGTTCGGGCCGGTACGCAGCGTCGAACCGACCCAGGTGTTCGAGCTCGGCTTCGAAGGCATTGCCCGCAGCGGCCGCCACAAGAGCGGCATCGCGGTGCGCTTTCCGCGCATGCTGCGCTGGCGCACCGACAAGCCGATCGACGAGGCCGACACGCTGGCCACGCTCGAAGCGATGCTGCCGGCCACCGGCGCGCCGCGGGAGGATGCGGCATGAGCCCGCCGCGCGGCGCGCGCCGGCCCGCGATCGATCCGGCGCCCACCCCGGCTCCATTGACCGTTGCCCAGGGCATGCAGGCGCTGTTCGACGCGCGCGGCTGGCAGCCCTTCGCCTTCCAGCGCGAAGTCTGGACCGCGATCGCGCGCGGCCAGAGCGGACTGCTGCATGCCACCACCGGCACCGGCAAGACCTATGCGGCCTGGCTCGGCGCGCTGATGGCATTCGCCACGCCGCGCGCGGCGCCGTCGCACGACAAGCCCGCGCCGCCGCTGACCGTGCTGTGGCTCACGCCGATGCGCGCACTGGCGGCCGACACCACGCGCGCGCTGCAGGCGCCGCTGGCCGAGCTCGACCTCGACTGGACCGTCGCGCTGCGCACCGGCGACACCGGCAGCGCCGAGCGCGCGGCGCAGCAGCGGCGCTTGCCGACCGCACTGGTGACCACGCCCGAAAGCCTGACGCTGATGCTGACCCGCGCCGACGCGCACGACACCCTGCGGCGCGTGCGCATGGTGGTGGTCGACGAATGGCATGAACTGCTCGGCAACAAGCGCGGCGTGCAGGTGCAGCTGGCACTGGCACGGCTGCGGCAATGGCAGCCCGCGCTGATGGTGTGGGGGTTGTCGGCCACGCTCGGCAACCTGCCGCACGCGGCCGAGGTGCTGCTGAGCGGCGTGCCCGGCGAGCGGCGCGCACTGGTGCACGGCCATACGCCGAAGACCCTGCTGATCGATACGCTGCTGCCCGACAATGCCAGCCGCTTCCCGTTTGCCGGCCACCTGGGCCTGTCGATGCTGCCCCACGTGGTGGAAGAACTGGCGCACGGCGGCACCACGCTGGTGTTCCTCAATACCCGCTCGCAGGCCGAGCTGTGGTACCAGGCGCTGCTCGACGCGCGCCCGGAGTGGGCGGGCGAGATCGCCCTGCACCACGGCTCGCTCGACCGCGCGGTGCGCGAATGGGTCGAGCTGAACCTGAAGAACGGCGCGCTGCGCGCGGTAGTGTGCACCTCCAGCCTGGACCTTGGCGTCGATTTCCTGCCAGTGGAGCGCGTGCTGCAGGTCGGATCGCCCAAGGGGGTGGCGCGCCTGCTGCAGCGCGCCGGGCGCTCCGGCCATGCGCCGGGCCGCGCCTCGCGCGTGACGGTGGTGCCCACGCACAGCCTGGAACTGGTCGAGGCCGTGGCCGCGCGGCATGCGGTGCAGGCAGGACGGATCGAGGCGCGCGAGTCGCCCGACAAACCGCTCGACGTGCTGGTGCAGCACCTGGTGACGGTGGCGCTGGGCGGCGGCTTCCGGCCCGAAGCGTTGCTGGCCGAGGTGCGCTCCGCCTGGGCCTACCGCGGCCTGAGCGACGAGGAATGGCAGTGGTGCCTGGACTTCGTGCGCCAGGGCGGGGCCACGCTGTCGGCATACCCGGACTTCCGCCGCGCGGTGCCCGACGACGAAGGCGTCTGGCGCGTGCCGGACGCGGGGCTGGCACGGCGCCACCGCATGAGCGTGGGCACCATCGTCAGCGATGCCACCATGCAGGTGCGCTACTGGAGCCGCGCGGGCACCGGCGGCGCCTCGCTGGGCTCGGTGGAAGAAGGCTTTATCGCGCGGCTGGCGCCCGGCGACTGCTTCCTGTTCGGCGGCCGGCTGCTGGAGCTGGTACGCGTGCAGGAGATGACCGCGTTCGTGCGCCGCGCCACCGGCAGGCGTCCGGTGGTGCCGCGCTGGAACGGCGGCAAGATGCCGATGTCGACCGAGCTGGCCGAGGCCGTGATCGACACGCTCGCCGCCGCCGCGGCGGGTCGGCTGGATCCGCGCGATACCCCCGAGCTGCCGCTGATCCAGCCGCTGGTGGACCTGCAGGCGCAGTGGTCCGCGCTGCCCTCGCGCCATACCCTGCTGGCCGAATCGCTGCATTCGCGCGAGGGCTGGCACCTGTTCCTCTATCCGTTCGCCGGACGCTCGGTCCATCTTGGCCTGGGCAGCCTGCTGGCATGGCGGCTGGGACAACAGGTGCCGGCCACGTTCTCGGTGGCGGTCAACGACTACGGGCTGGAATTGCTGGCGTCGGCGCCAGTGGACTGGGGCCGCTGGCTGCCGCAGGTATTGGCCGACGAGCGCCGGCGCGACCTGGCCGCCGACGTGCTGGGCAGCCTGAATGCGGGCGAACTGTCGTTGCGGCGTTTTCGCGAGATTGCCCGCATCGCGGGGCTGATCTTCCAGGGCTACCCTGGCGCGCCCAAGAGCGCGCGCCAGCTGCAGGCGTCGTCCAGCCTGTTCTACGAGGTCTTCCGCAAGCACGACCCCGGCAACCTGCTGCTGGGCCAGGCCGAACGCGAAGTGCTGATGCAGGAGCTGGACGCGCACCGGCTCGCCGCGACGCTGGAGCGGCTGTCCGCGCTGAAGCTGGACCTGCACGCGCTGAAGCGGCCCACGCCGCTGTCGTTCCCGCTGGTGGTCGAATTCCTGCGCGAGAAGCTCAGCACCGAAAAGCTCGCCGACCGCATCGCGCGGATGCTGGCCGACCTGGAACTGGCGGCCGGGCCCGAGCCCGGCGAAGCCGCCGGCATGCCGGCCGAGATCATGGCCGATGCCGTGGCCGAAGCCGCGCGCTTCGGCATGGCCGACCATGCCGGCCCGTCGGCCCGCACCGCGCGCCGGCCGCGGCGCCCGCGCAAGCCGTCGAAGCCGTTGCCGCTGCTATGAATCCCGACGCCCGCACTTTGGAGCAGGGTGGCGCAATGGCGGTGTCGGCCGCCGGCGAGACCCTGTGGCTGCTGCCCGAACACGCGCTGTGGTGGCCGGCGGCCGGCATGCTGATGGTGGCCGACGTCCACTTCGGCAAGGCCGCGGCGTTCCGCGCGCTGGGGCAGCCGGTGCCGCACGGCACCACCGGCGACAACCTGTCAGTCCTGACCCGGCTGGTGCGGCAACTGCCGGTCGATGAACTGGTATTCCTCGGCGACTTCCTGCACGCGCGCGCCTCGCGCACGCCAGCCGTGCTGCAGGCCTTGTACGACTGGCGCCAGCACCTGCCCGCGCCGTTGCGCTGCACGCTGGTGCGCGGCAACCACGACGCGCGCGCGGGTGATCCGCCCGCGTCGCTTGGCATTGCCGTGGTGTCCGAGCCCGCGCTGGCGGGCCCGTTCGCGCTCTGCCATATGCCCGGCACCTCGCCGCTGGGCTATGTGCTGGCTGGCCACCTGCACCCGGCCTGCCGCCTGCGCGGCAGCGGCGCCGACAGCCTGCGCCTGCCCTGCTTCCTGTTCGGGCCGCGCCGCGCCATCCTGCCTGCGTTCGGCGCCTTCACCGGCCATGCCACGGTGCGGCCGCAGGCCGACGAGCGCGCCTATGTGGTCGGCGGCGGCAGGGTCTGGCCGGTGGGCCCGGCGCGTCAGAACAGCGTATAGCCGCCGTCGATGACGAAGGTATCGCCGGTGTGGTAGGCCGAGGCCGGGCTCATCAGGTAGACCGCGATGCCGGCGAAGTCGCTGCCCTCGCCCCAGCGGCGCATCGGCACGCGCTTGTGCACCATCTCCTGGAAGGCATCGTTGCCCTGCGCCGCGCTGGTCATCTCGGTCTTGATCCAGCCCGGCAGGATCGAATGGGCGCGGATGCCCTTGCGCGCATACTCGACCGCAAGCCCGCGCATCATCGAGATCACGCCGCCCTTGGTGGCGGCGTAGTGCTCGGCGCGCGGCGCACCTTCGATGGCAGCGACCGAGGCCGTGCTGCACAGCACGCCGCCGTCGCCCTGCGCCAGCATCTGCCGCACCGCCGCGCGCAGCGTAAAGAAGGCGCCGTCCAGGTTGACGCGCAGGGTCCGGCGCCAGGCTTCGGTCTCGAGCTGGTCAAACGGTGCCTTGCTGCCGCTGCCGACGCCGGCGTTGGCAAAGCAGCCGTCGATGCGGCCGAGCGCCGCCACCGTGCGCGCCATCGCGGCGTCGACCGCCTGCTCGTCGCCCACATCGCAAAGCTCCGTATGCACCTTGCGCCCGTGCCGGCCCAGCCGGTCCGCCGCGGCGGCGTTCTTGTCCGCGCTGGTGCCCCAGATCGCGATATCGGCACCGGCCGCGGCCAGCCCTCCGGCAATGCCCAGGCCGATGCCGCCATTACCGCCGGTCACCAGTGCCACCTTGCCGGTCAGGTCGAACGGATGCGTGCTCATGTCTGTCTCCTCGGATGGTTTGTCGCTGTCTTGGCCGGACATTGTTGGCAGGACACGCGCAAAAGCTCGTCGTCGGAACAGATGAAATTGCTCTGAGGAAAGAAACAAGAAAGCGGGCGTGGCGTTGCCACGCCGCACTGCAGCAAGGGCATCATGCGATGCCCGCGGTACGCGCATGCCCCGACGGCCGTGCCGGTGGCGCTGCGCGGTACGCTACGCGATGTGGCCTAGCGCAAGCCGAAGAAGCTGAGTACCGCGAGAATGATGACTACGGCTCCAACAAGCCAGACGATATTCATGACAGCTCTCCTTGTCCCAAAGGTCCCGACGCGGCCTCTACCGACGCCTTGTGGCGGGTGGATGGTCGACCCGGTCACATGACTCTCGGGCCAGCGATATACCCATCGCTGTCAGGACTTGCCGCAACATTCGTGCCTTGGTTTGCCGGTGCCTCGGGCGGCGCATCGGTGGCCGCTCCCCGCCTGCGCACCTGCCGCTGGCGCCACCAGTCCATGGATTACAAAGACAGCCAGCGCCTTAATTACAAACGCATGACAGGCGCGGCAATGCGTTGGCCAGCGGAGTGGTCCGTTGTGCTGCGCTCCATCCTGCGCACCGCAATGCGGGCGCGTCCTTCGGATCGGGCACCCGATGGCGCACCGGGGCCTTGCCCTTGATCGGTCACGAGTGGCGCTATGATGGCCGCCTCCCCAACCTCTGGTTGCCAGTCATGGACAAGGCCCGGGTCCTCACCCTCTTCCTCGGCGTGGTGCGCGCCGGCAGCTTCCGGCGCGCCGCGGTCGAGGCCGGTGTCACGCCGCAGGCGGCGAGCAAGGCGGTGCGAACGCTCGAGGCCCATCTGGGCGTGCGCCTGCTGCACCGGACCACGCGCAAGCTCAGCCTGACCGAGGAAGGCGCGCGCCTGTTCGAACTGACCGCGCCCGGCATGCGCCAGCTCGACGAAGCGCTCGAGCAAGTCCGCGCCAGCCGCGGCGACGACGACGGGCTGATCCGCCTGACCGCGCCGCCGTCGCTCGGCAGCCGCGTGCTGGTGCCGCTGGTCAAGGGCTTCCGCGAGCAGCATCCCGGCATCGGCTTCGACGTGGTGCTGAGCGACCTCTTCACCGACCTGGTCGAAGCCAGGATCGACGTGGGCTTCCGCGTCGGCACCAGTCCCGGCCAGAACCTGGTGGCGCGGCGCCTGTGCGACCTGCCGCTGGTGATCTGCGCCGCGCCGGAGTACCTGGCGCGGCACGGCGAGCCGGCCACGCTCGACGACCTGCTGCGGCACCAGTGCACCGGCTTCCGCCGCCCCGCCACCGGCCGCATGGTGCCGTGGGAACTGCAGGTGGACGGCAACCTCGTGTACCAGGAGCTGCCGGCCGTGGCCAGCTTCAACGATGTGGAAACCGAGGTCGAGGCGGTACGCGCCGGCATCGGCATCGGCCAGCTGCCCGCCTACATGGTCCATGCCGACCTGGTCAGTGGACGGCTCAGGGCAATCCTGACCGGATACAGCAGCAGCCAGGTCGGGCTGTACATGTACTACCCGCACCGCAGCCAGATGCCGGTGCGGGTCCGGCGCTTCATCGATTTCGTGGTCGCGGCCTCGCGCGGCGCGGAGCAGTCGTTGTCGCGGCTGGTGGGGGTGGTGGACTAGGCGGTCCTTCACCGGCCGGCGCCGCGGCGCGGCGCGGCCCACTCGATGCCGAAGCAGGACTTATTGGCAACCGCTGGTTGCTATTGAAACGCCATTGTGGCGGCTAGTGTTGCTGGCTCCGCCAGCCTAAATTTGTCTCCGTGGCCCCGCCATCCGACATTGCAGTCCAACACCACGCAACCGCAAAGGAGCTCCACCATGTCCGCCATCCAAACCCAAGCCATCCCCACCCAGCCCGCCAGCACCGGCGCCAAGGTCTGGTTCATCACCGGCGCCTCGCGCGGCTTCGGCCTCGAGCTGACCCGCGCCGCGCTGGCCCGCGGCGACCGCGTCGTCGCCACGGCGCGCAACCCCCAGGCCGTGATCGGCGCCGTGGGCGGGCATGATCACCTGCTCGCCGTGGCGCTGGACGTGACCAGCGAAGCCCAGGCCATCGCCGCCGCCGAGGCCGCGGTGGCGTGCTTCGGCCGCATCGACGTGCTGGTCAACAACGCTGGCTACGGCCTGCTGGGCGCGGTGGAAGAAGCGTCGGCCAGGGAGGTCGAACAACAGTTCGCCACCAACGTGTTCGGCGTGCTGGCGGTGACGCGCGCGGTGCTGCCGCAGATGCGCCGCCAGCGCAGCGGCCATATCGTCAATATCTCGTCGATCGGCGGCTATGCGGCGTATCCGGGCTGGGGCGTCTACGGCGCCACCAAGTTCGCGGTCGAAGGACTGACCGAAGCGCTGTCGGCCGAGCTGGCGCCGCTGGGCATCCACGCCACGGTGGTCGAGCCCGGCTTCTTCCGCACCGATTTCCTCGATGCCAGTTCGCTGGTGCGCGTCGGCACTGAGATCGGCGAATACGCGCAGACGGTCGGCGCCATGCGCACGCACATGGCCTCGGCCAACCACCAGCAGCCCGGCGACCCGGCCCGGCTGGCCGCGGCCCTGCTCGCGCTTGCCGACAGCGACACGCCGCCGGTGCGGCTGCCGCTGGGCTCCGACACGGTCGCCCGCATCGCCGACAAGCACCGCAAGGTGGAAAGCGAACTGGCCGCGTGGCATGCGCTGGCGGTGTCGACCGACCACGCCGACGCGCGCGCGTGAGCCTGCGCCGCGCACGGTTTGCTGCACCGCAGCCAAGCCGGGCGCCTCTCCACAGGAGGCCGGCGGAGCGCCGGCCTCACCACTTGAAGGGGCACTTGCGTCGGGCATTGCACAGTATCGGCACGCATATATGTCGCTTCCGCCGAATTTCGCCAATAATGCCCTGAGAGTCATTGCCGGACGAACCGAGAGCCACCATGCACGAGAGTCCCGATGCCATCCGCACTGTCGCCCTGCTCGGGCACGCAGGAAGCGGCAAGACCTCGCTGGTCGAGGCGCTGCTGCACAAGGGCGGTGCGGTGCACACGCCTGGCAGCGTCGAGCGCGGATCCACCGTGTGCGACAACGATCCGCTCGAGCGCAAGTACAAGCGCTCCCTCAGCGCCGCGGTCGCGCACCTGGAGTACCGCGACACCCGCATCTACCTGATCGACACCCCCGGCTACCCGGATTTCTCCGGGCACGCCATCAGTGCGCTGGCCGCGGTGGAAACCGCGGCCATCGTCATCAATGCGCAGACCGGCATCGAGATGACCACGCGCCGCGCCATGGCCTGGGCGCAGTCGCGCCAGTTGTGTCGGATGATCATCATCAACGGCATCGACGGCGAGAAGGTCGACCTGCCCGCGCTGCTGGCGGAGATCCAGGAGGCCTTCGGCAAGGAATGCCTGCCCATCAACCTGCCGGCCGACCACGGCGGCAAGGTGGTCGACTGCTTCTTCAATCCGGCCGGCGAGTCGGATTTTTTATCGGTGGCGTCCGCGCACGACGCGCTGATCGACCAGGTGATCGAGATCGACCCCGAGCTGATGGAGCTGTACCTGGAGCAAGGCGAAGCCATCACCCCGGAGCAACTGCACGCGCCGTTCGAGCGCGCGCTGCGCGAAGGCCACCTGGTGCCGATCTGCTTTACCTCGGCCGTCACCGGCGCCGGCATCGAAGCGTTGCTGGATGTGTTCGTGCGGCTGCTGCCCAACCCCACCGAAGGCAACCCGCCACTGTTCTACCGCTCCACCGGCGCGGATGCCGAGGGCACGGAACAGCGCCAGGCGGTGCGCGCCGAGCCGGTCCCGGACAAGCACGTGCTGGCGCACGTGTTCAAGGTGGTGATCGATCCCTATGTCGGCAAGCTGGCGATATTCCGCATCCACCAGGGCACGGTCACGCGCGACAGCCAGCTCTATATCGGCGAAGGACGCCAGCCGTTCAAGGTGGCGCACCTGCTGCGGCTGCAGGGCAAGGAGACGCAGGAAGTGCCGCGTGCCGGCCCGGGCGATATCTGCGCGGTGGCCAAGGTCGATGAACTGGGCTTCGACGCGGTGCTGCACGATGCCACCGAGGACGGCAACATCCACCTGACCCCGCTGGAATTCCCCACGCCGATCTATGGCCTGGCGATCGAGCCGGCGCGGCGCGGCAACGAGCAGCGCCTGGCCGAGGTGCTGCACAAGCTCAGCGCGGAAGACCCGTGCCTGCGCGTCGAGCACCCCGCCGGCACCAACGAGACCGTGGTGTTCGGCCTGGGCGAGTTCCACCTGCGCTGCGCGCTGGAGCGGCTGACCGAGCAGTACAAGCTGGACGTGGCGACGCGCCCGCCCAAGATCGCCTATCGCGAAACCATCGGCGCCAGGGCCGAAGGCCATCACCGGCACAAGAAGCAGACCGGCGGCGCCGGCCAGTTCGGCGAGGTGATGCTGCGCATCGAGCCGCTGGCGCGCGGCGCGGGCTTCGATTTCGTCGATGCGGTCAAGGGCGGCGCGATTCCCGGGCAGTTCATTCCGGCGGTCGAGAAAGGCATCCGCCAGGCGCTGGACAGTGGCCCGCTGGCGGGGTTTCCGATGCAGGACGTGCGCGTGACCGTGTACGACGGCAAGAGCCATCCGGTCGATTCCAAGGAAGTCGCGTTCGCCACCGCGGGACGCAAGGCCTTTGTCGACGCGGTGCTCAAGGCCAGGCCGAGCGTGCTCGAACCGATCGTCGATATCGAGGTCACGGCACCGGGCAACGCCATGGGCGATATCATCGGCGACCTCTCGACCAAGCGCGGCCAGGTCCATGGCACGCGCACCGCGGCCGGCAACACGGTGATCGTCGCCGGGCAGGTGCCGCTGTCGGAGCTGAACGACTACCAGTCACGGCTGAACAGCATCACCGGCGGGCATGGCAGCTACACCATCCAGTTCAGCCATTACGACAACGTGCCGCCGGCGCAGCAGGAGAAGATGGCGTCCCGCCACAAGGCGCAGCAGGACACCGAGTGAGCTGGCGGCTGGCTCAGTGCTGGCTGGCACCGGCCGCGCCGATGCCGGTCATGGCGCGCACGAACTGCGCGCCGTAGCGCTGCCGCTCGGCGCTCGCCTGCGCCGAGCGGTCCAGCACCGATGCCAGCCAGGCGGCGGCGAAGGCCAGCGTCATCGAGAACAGCGCGGGGTTGGCGTACGGGAAGATCGCCTGCTGGTGCTTGAGAATTCCCACCCACACCGTCGGGCCCAGCACCAGCAGCACCACCGCTGACACCAGCCCCGCCAGGCTGCCCGCCACGGCCCCGCGCGTGGTCAGCCCCTTCCAGAACATCGACAGGAACAGCACCGGGAAGTTGACCGACGCGGCAATCGCCAGCACCAGCCCGGACAGGAAGGCGATGTTCTGCTTCTCGAACATCACACCCAGCACCATCGCCAGCAGGCCGATCACCAGCGTGGCGATCTTCGACACGCGGATCTCGTCTTTCTCGCTGGCCTGCCCGCGGCGGAACACGTTGGCGTAGAGGTCATGCGACACCGCCGACGCCCCCGACAGCGCCAGCCCCGCCACCACCGCCAGGATGGTCGCGAACGCCACCGCCGAGATAAAGCCGAGGAACAGGTCGCCGCCGATCACATGCGACAGGTGCACGGCCACCATGTTGCTGCCGCCGATCAGCTTGCCCGCGGCATCGCGATAGGCCGGATCGGCGCCCACCATCACGATCGCCCCGAAGCCCACCACCAGGATCAGCACGTAGAAGTAGCCGATGAAACCAGTAGCGTAGAGCACCGATTTGCGCGCCTCTTTGGCATCCGCCACGGTGAAGAAGCGCATCAGGATGTGCGGCAGGCCGGCGGTGCCGAACATCATGCCGACACCCAGCGAAATCGCATCGATCGGGTTCGACACCAGCCCGCCCGGCGAAAGGATGGCAGCGCCCTTGTCATGCACCTTGGCCGCGCTGGCGAACATGGCTTCGGGGCTGAAGCCGAAATAGGCCAGCACCATCACCGCCATGAAGGTCACGCCGCCGAGCAGCAGCACCGCCTTGATGATCTGCACCCAGGTCGTCGCCAGCATGCCGCCGAACATCACGTACAGCACCATCAGCGCGCCGACGATGACCACCGCCGATTCATAGCTGGTGCCGAACAGCAGCTCGATCAGCTTGCCGGCGCCGACCATCTGCGCGACCAGGTACATGATGACCACGGTCAGCGTGCCGCACGCGGCGGTGATGCGCACCGGCTTCTGCGAGAGGCGGTACGAGACCACGTCGGCAAAGGTGTAGCGGCCGAGGTTGCGCAGGCGTTCGGCGACGATGAACAGGATGATCGGCCACCCGGCCACCACGCCGAGCGCGTAGATCAGGCCATCGTAGCCCTTGTCGAACATCATGGCCGAGATGCCGAGGAAGGACGCGGCCGACACCATGTCGCCGGCGATCGCCAGGCCATTCTGGAAGCCGGTGAGGCCACCGCCGGCCGCATAGAAGTCCGACGCCGAGCGCGTGCGCCGCGCGGCCCAGCGGGTGATGCCGAGCGTGAACAGCACGAACAGCAGGAACATCACGATGGCGCTCCAGTTCAGCGGCCGCTGCGCGGCTTCGCCCTGGATCGCGGGGGCCGCGGTGGCCGCGGTGGCTGCCAGCCCGCACAGGGCGGCGCCGAGGAAACGGTGTACCGGCTTCATGCTTCGCACTCCTTGCGCACGCGTTCGTTGAGCGGGTCCAGGTCGCGGTTGGCGCGGTGGACGTAGATGGCGGTCAGCAGCACGGCGGCCACGATTACCGCCACGCCAACGGGGATCCCGACCGTCATCACGCCTCCGGCGACCGGCGTGCCGAGCGTGGCGGGCGAGAAAGCCAGCAGCAGGATGAAGCCGAAGTAGACCGCCAGCATGATCAGCGTCAGCGACCAGCCCAGGCGCGTGCGTCCGTGGGTCAGGCGGATAAAGTCGGGGTGGCTCTGGATGGCTTCCAGTTGTTGTGCGTCCATGGTTGTCTCCTTTGGCGCAGGGGGATGTGGCGGCTTCGGGTGGCTGCCATGCTTGAATTCGTTCGTCGCGTCCTGAATGCCGCCGGTTCGCTCCCCTCTCCCGCAGGCGGGAGAGGGGAGCCTATGCTGGCGGTGGTAGTGAAAAACAGCGCTATCAGATCGCACCCAACGGCTGTTCGTGTGTCACCTTCGGCCGCATGTCCAGCACGCGCCGTGCCTTGCCGACCGTGGTGCGCTCGATCCCCTCGGCCGCCACCACCTGCACCCGCGTGGTCACGCCGACATAGGTCTTGATCTGGTCCTTCAGATCGCGCTCCAGCGCCGCCCGGTCGTCCGCCGACAGCGACGAAGACCGCTCCGGCCTCGCCTCGACACGCACCTCCAGCTTGTCGAGGTGCCCGTCGCGCGTCACCACCAGCTGGTACTGCGGCGCCAGCGCCGGCGCCTTCAGGATCAGTTCCTCGATCTGCGATGGGAACACGTTGACGCCACGGATAATCAGCATGTCGTCCGAGCGTCCGGTGATCTTGCCGATGCGGCGCATCGAACGGGAAGTGGGCGGCAGCAGACGCGTCAGGTCGCGCGTGCGGTAGCGGATCACCGGCAGCGCTTCCTTGGTCAGCGAGGTGAACACCAGCTCGCCCTCTGAGCCATCGGGCAGCACCTCGCCGGTCATCGGGTCGATGATCTCGGCATAGAAATGGTCTTCCCAGATCACCGGCCCGTCCTTGCTCTCGATGCATTCGCACGCCACGCCCGGCCCCATCACCTCGGACAGCCCATAGATGTCCACCGCGTCGATGCCGGCGCGCGCCTCGATCTCCGCGCGCATCGCGTCGGTCCAGGGCTCGGCGCCGAAGATGCCGACCTTCAGCGAGCTTTCCGACGGGTCCATGCCCTGGCGCTCCAATTCTTCGATCAGGTTCAGCATGTACGACGGCGTCACCATGATGATGTTGGGCTGGAACTCGCGGATCAGCTGTACCTGTTTCTCGGTCTGTCCGCCCGACATCGGGATCACCGTGCAGCCCGCCTTCTCCGCGCCGTAGTGCGCGCCCAGCCCGCCGGTGAACAGCCCGTAGCCATAGCTGACATGGACCAGGTCGCCGGCGCGCCCGCCCGCGGCGCGGATCGAGCGCGCCACCACGCTGGCCCAGGTATCGATATCCTTCGCGGTATAGCCGACCACGGTCGGCTTGCCGGTGGTGCCGCTCGACGCATGCACGCGTGCCACCTGCTCGCGCGGCACCGCGAACATGCCGAAGGGATAGTTGTCGCGCAGGTCCTGCTTGGTCAGGAACGGGAACTTCGACAGGTCCGACAGCGACTTCAGGTCGTCCGGATGCACCCCCGCCGCCGCAAACGCCTTGCGGTAGTGCGGGACGTTGTCATAGGCATGGCGCACGCTCCATTTGAGCCGTTGCAGCTGCAGCGCCTGCAGTTGGTCGCGGCTGGCGCGCTCGATCGGCTCCAGCTCGTCAGGGTTGGGGTTGCGTTGCACCATTGTCTACTCCATCTCGTTATGATGGCGCCGCGTGCGAAGGGGGGCAGGCGCCGGGGTACTGCAGGCAGATCAGATATGCGAGCGGCTCTGGACCACGCGGAAGCGGTTGGCGACGAAGGCCGCATCGGACAGCGAAGCATTGGCTGCCGGGTTGGCGCCGGTGGCGTGGAAATCGCTGAACGCGGCCGACTGGTTGACGAACACGCCGCCGGTCAGGTTGAGCGACAGCGCCACGCCGGCGTCCTCCGCGGCATCGCGGATGCTTTCGGTCACGCCCGCATCGGTGGTGTAGGCCGACAGCGTCAGCGCGCCGTGCGTCTTCGCGCCGCGGTGCGCCAGTTCGATGCTGTGCGCGGTGCTGTCGGTCGCCACGACGAAGGAAATCGGGCCAAACAGTTCCTGCATGATCTTCGCTTCGTCCGTGGCATCGACCTTCAGCACCAGCGGCGTGCGGATGCGCGCATCCGGAAACTCCGGATGCACCAGCGCGCGGCTGTCGGTAACGACCTCGCCCAGCGCACGCGACGCTTCGATCCGTTCGACTACGCCGTCGTTCTGGATCGCACCGATCAGTTCCACCGCCTTGGCCGGATCGCTCGTCAGCTTGCTGACGGCTTCGCCGATCGCCGCGGCGACCTGGTCGAAGCCGATGCGCCCTTCCGGCGTATCGATGCCGTCCTTCGGCACGTAGATGTTCTGCGGCGCCGTGCACATCTGGCCCGAGTACAGCGACAGCGAGAAGGCGATATTGCGCACCATCCCCTTGAAATCGGCGGTGGAGTCGATGACGATCTGGTTGACGCCAGCCTTCTCCGTGTACACCTGCGCCTGGTGCGCGTTGCGCTCAAGCCAGTCGCCGTTGGCAGTGCTGCCGGTGAAGTCGATCAGGCGCACTTCGGGGCGCAGCGCCAGCTTCGACGCCATGCGCTCGCTCGGGTCGTTGGCGACCAGCGTGACGATATTCGGGTCGAAGCCGGCTTCCTGCAGCACTTCGCGCGCCACCTCGACGGTGATCGCCAGCGGCAGGATCGCGCCGGGATGCGGCTTCACCACCACCGCATTGCCGGTCGCCAGGCTGGCGAACAGGCCGGGATAGCCGTTCCACGTCGGGAACGTGCAGCAGCCGATCACCAGGCCCACGCCGCGCGGCACCACGCTGTAGCGCTTTTCCATGCGCAGCGGCTCGTTCTTGCCCTGCGGCTTCTCCCACGTGGCCTGCTTCGGGATGCGGCGCAGTTCGTCCCAGGCGTAGGCCACGGCTTCCAGGCCGCGGTCCTGCGCGTGCGTGCCTCCGGCCTGGAACGCCATCATGAAGGCCTGGCCGGTGGTGTGCATGACCGCGTAGGCGATCTCGAAGCTGCGGCGGTTCAGGCGCTGCAGGATTTCCAGCGATACACCCACCCATGCCTCCGGTCCGGCCTTGCGCCAGGCCGGCATGCCCTTGGCGACGCCGGCGAAGAGCTGGTCGAGGTCTGGCTTGGGATAGGTGACGGCCAGTTCCGGGCCGTACGGCGAGACTTCCTTGCCGGCCTGGCCGACGGTGCCCGGCTGCGACAGCGCGAACGGCTGGTTCAGGCGTGCCTCGAAGGCAGCCTTGCCGTCGGCGTTGGCGGTCTCGCCATAGACCTTGGGGCTCGGCATTTCGGCGAACGGGCTCCAGTAGCCGCGCGTGGCGATGGCTTGGGTGGCTTGTTCCAGCAGCGCCTGGTGGCGTTCGAAAAACGGATGGGACACGGCTTGCTCCGGGGGCGAAATTGAATCTGGGTATTTGGGATGGCAGGAGAACGCTTCAGGTTTCCTGGTCGAAATCGATCACCAGCCTGTCGCTGACGGCGTAGCTCTGGCAGCTCAGGATGAAGCCGCGCGCGACCTCGTAGTCTTCCAGCGCGAAGTTGACGTCCATGTCGACTTCGCCTTCGATGCGCTTGCAGCGGCAGGTCGAGCAGACCCCGCCCTTGCATGAGTACGGCAGTTCGATGCCCTGCGCCAGCGCGGCGTCGAGCACCGTTTCCTTGTTCTTCTCCAGCGTGAAGGAACGGGTTCGGCCATCCTGGATCACGGTCACTTCGCACTGCTGCTGGCCGACCTGCTTGTGTGCATGCGCGGCGGGCCGCGCCGAAGGAATGCTGGTGGCAAACAGTTCGCGCTTGATGCGGGTCTTGTCGACGCCGTTGTCGAGCAGCGCCTGCGAGACCTCTTCCATCATCGAATGCGGGCCGCAGATAAAGGCGACGTCGATGTCCTGCGGCCTGACCCAGTGCTGCAGCAGCGCATTGACCTTGGCGCCGTCGATGCGGCCGTTGAACAGGTCGATGTCGAGCTGCTCGCGGCTGAGCACGAACACCAGGTTGAAGCGCTGCAGGTAGCTGTCCTTCAGGTCTTCCAGCTCTTCCTTGAACAGCACCGACGACGAGGCGCGGTTGCCGTAGAACAGCGTGAAACGGCTGTCCGGCTCCGCCTGCAAGGTGGTCTTGATGATCGACAGCATCGGCGTGATGCCGCTGCCGGCGGCGAAAGCGACATAGTGCTTCGCGTGCGTGGCGGACAGCGGCACGTGGAAATGGCCGGACGGCGGCATCACTTCCAGCTTCATGCCGGCCTGCAGCTGCTCGTTGGCCCAGTTGGAGAACAGCCCGCCGTCGACGCGCTTGATCGCCACGCGCAGCTGCGCGTCCTGCACCGCCGAGCAGATCGAGTACGAGCGGCGCACGTCCTCGCCATCGATGCCGGTGCGCAGCGTCAGGTGCTGGCCCTGCATGTAGCGGTAGGTGTCGGCCAGTTCGTCCGGCACGGCGAAGGTCACGGCTACCGCATCGCGGGTCTCGCGCGTGACCGAGGCCACCGTCAGTTCATGGAATTTGCTCATCTCCCCACCTTTCCTTCTCAGTGAGCCTTGAAATAGTCGAACGGCTCCTTGCAGTCGCCGCAGCGGTACAGCGCCTTGCACGCGGTCGAGCCGAACTGGCTGACCAGCCGCGTATGGCGCGAGCCGCAGTGCGGGCAGGCCACCACCGGCGCGGCTGGTCCCCGGCCTGCCTTGCGGCTGATGCCGCTGATATCGATCACCTGCTGCGCCGGCGGCGCGATGCCGTAGCCGGCGAGGCTGGCCTTGCCGCGCGGGGTCATCCAGTCGGTGGTCCACGCCGGCGCCAGCCGGGTCTGCACGCGCACCTTGTCCACGCCCTGCGCGGCGAGCGCGCTTTCAATACCCTCGCGGATCACGGTCATGGCCGGGCAGCCGGAATACGTTGGCGTGATAGTGATGACGCAGGCATCGCCTTCCCATGCCACGTCGCGCACGATGCCGAGATCCACCACGGAGATCACGGGGATTTCGGGGTCCGGCACCGTGTCGAGCCAGGTCCAGACCTGTGCCACGGCGGCACGGTCCGGCGCTTGCGCGGTCATGATGCTCACCACTGCGCGCCGGGATAGGCGCGCTGCAGGAACTGCATCTCGGCCAGCAGGTAACCGAGGTGTTCGGTATGACGGCCGTGGCGGCCGCCGCTCTGCGCCCACTGGGCGGCGGGCACGCGCAGGGTGGCTTCTTCCAGCACCTCGCTGACGTGGCGCTGCCAGGGCTCGGCCAGCGTCGCAGGATCGGGAACCACGCCGTCGCGCGCCAGCGCGGCTTCGGCCGCATCGGCTTCAAACAGTTCGCCGGTGAACATCCACAGGTCGTCGAACGCCTCTTGCATGCGGCGGTGGCTTTCCTCGCTGCCATCGCCCAGCCGCACCACCAGGTCGGCGCTGCGGCGCACGTGGTAGGTCACTTCCTTGAGCGACTTGGCGGCAATCTCCGCGATGCGCGCGTCGGTGGAGCGCTGCAGCGCCTCGAGCTGGAAGTAGTGCCACGTATCGAACAGGAACTGGCGCGCCAGCGTATCGGCATAGCTGCCGTTGGGCTGTTCCGCCAGCAGCAGGTTGCGGAACTGGTGCGCATCGCGCAGGAATGCCAGCTGGTCGGCGGTGCGCCCGGCGCCCTCCACTTCGGCGGCATAGCCGAGCCACAGGCGGGTCTGGCCGATCAGGTCGAGCGCGACGTTGGTCAGCGCAATGTCCTCTTCCAGCGCCGGGCCGCGGCCGCACCATTCCGACAGGCGCTGGCCGAGCACCAGCGTGGAATCGCCGAGGCGCAGCAGATACTCGTGGAGATGAGCGAGCTTGTGGTTGTCCATGGTCCGGGCCGTCTCAGATGTGCTTGACCGCTTCCGGCATCGGGAAGAACGTCGGGTGGCGGTAGACCTTGCTGTTGGCGGGCTCGAACAGCGGGCCCTTGTCGCCGGGGCTACTCGCCATCACGTCGCTGGCCTTCACCACCCAGACGCTGACGCCTTCGTTGCGGCGCGTGTAGACATCGCGGGCGTTGTTGATCGCCATTTCGCCGTCCGGCGCATGCAGGCTGCCCACGTGCTTGTGGGCCAGGCCGTGCTGGCTGCGGATAAAGATCTCCCAAAGCGGCCACTCTTTCATGGCAACCTCCTGTGTAAAGCGATTCGATGTTGGGGGGCGGCGCGCTGCGCCGCATGGCTCAGGCGGCGGCTTGCTGTGCCTGCTGGCCGGCCTGCTTTTCCGCATGCGCCACCAGCGCGTCGCGGAACCATGCGCCGTCGTCCCAGGCCTTGACGCGGGTGCGCAGGCGGTCCCGGTTGCACGGGCCGTTGCCCTGGATCACGTTGTAGAACTCGGACCAGTCGATTTCGCCGAAGTCATAGTGGCCGCGTTCGTCGTTCCACTTGAGTTCCGGATCGGGAATGGTCAGGCCCAGGTACTCGGCCTGCGGCACGGTCTGGTCGACCATCTTCTGGCGCAGCTCGTCGTTGGAGAACAGCTTGATGCGCCATTGCATCGACTGCGCGCTGTTGGGCGAATCGCCGTCGGACGGGCCGAACATCATCAGCGCGGGCCACCACCAGCGGTTGAGCGCGTCCTGCGCCATCTGCTTCTGCGCGGGCGTGCCGTTGCACAGCTTCAGCAGGATGTCGTAGCCCTGGCGCTGGTGGAACGACTCTTCCTTGCACACGCGCACCATGGCGCGCGCATACGGGCCGTACGAGCAGCGGCACAGCGGCACCTGGTTGATGATGGCAGAGCCATCGACCAGCCAGCCGATCATGCCGATGTCGGCCCAGGACAGCGTGGGGTAGTTGAAGATGCTGGAATACTTGGCCTTGCCCGAATGCAGGTCGCCCAGCATCTGGTCGCGCGACACGCCCAGCGTTTCGGCGGCGCTGTACAGGTACAGGCCGTGGCCTGCCTCATCCTGGATCTTGGCCAGCAGCACCGCCTTGCGCTCCAGCGTAGGGGCACGGGTCACCCAGTTGCCTTCCGGCAGCTGGCCGACGATTTCCGAATGCGCATGCTGCGAGATCTGGCGGACCAGGGTCTTGCGGTAAGCCTCGGGCATCCAGTCCTTGGCCTCGATCTTGATGCCGTCATCCACACGGGACTGGAACGCGCGCTCTTGCGGGTCCATCTCTTCCATCGCGCGGAGCCTTGTTGCTCCTGTCTCCACCAGCTGTGCGTACATGCCTGCTCCGGCTTTTGTTGAGGCCCGCTCGGGGTCTTGATTTTCGTCAATTGCGTCAGTTGCAATGCATGGTAGTGATACAATTTGATTCAAGCAATCGACGAATGTGTATCACTTCAAGGGCCTGCGATGGCGACTTCACCTGACCCGGAACAACCCTCCGCGCGCCTTGGCCGGCTGGCGCGCGGGCTCAAGCTGGGGGCCAATTCCCTGCTGGTGACGCTGTTCGGCGACGTGGTGGCGCCGCGGCCGCAGGCGGTGTGGCTGGGGAGCCTGATTCGCCTCGCGGCACCGTTCGGCATCAACGACCGGCTGGTGCGCACGGCCACCTTCCGGCTCACCGCGGACGACTGGCTGAGCGCCACCAGGATCGGACGGCGCAGCTACTACGGGCTGTCGGAAGCCGGACTGCAGCGCGTGCTGCACGCCGGCAAGCGCATCTATGCGGGCGAAGCGCAGGAATGGGATGGCCGCTGGACCATGGTGATGGTGCGCGGTGACGTACGCGCAACGGTGCGGCAAAAGCTGAAGCGGGAATTGCTGTGGGAGGGCTTTGGCGCGATCGCGCCGGGGGTGATGGCGCATCCCAATGCGGATCTCGGGTCGCTGCGCGAGATTATCGGCGCGGCGCGCGCGCAGGAGTACGTCGCGGTGATGGAGGCAAGCAGCCTGGAAGCGTTCCCGATCCAGCCGCTGCAGGCGCTGATGCACCAGACCTTCAAGCTGGGCGACGTGGCGGACGCGTGGCAGGCGCTGTTGAAACGGTTTTCACCGCTGGCGCAAGAAGCGGCGCAACTACCGCCGGCCGATGCCTATTACGTCCGGACACTGCTGGTACATGAATACCGGCGCGTGCTGCTGCGCGATCCCAACCTGCCGGAGGCGCTGCTGCCACAGGACTGGCCTGGGCGCACGGCGCGGGAGATGTGCAGCGCGATGTATGGTTCGCTGCTGGCGGCGAGCGAGGATTACCTGCAGCGCACGGTGGAGGTGGCGGAGGGGAAACTGGCGGATGCGGGGAAGGTGTTGCGCAGGCGGTTCGCGCATGGCTGAGCGTTTCGCCTCACGCCTGTTTGCCCCCTCTCCCGCCTGCGGGAGAGGAAGCACCCCAAGGGGAATAGATAATGCTTCGCGTCGATGGATAGGCCCTCAATACGTCTCCAGGTGCAACCTCCCGTCCCGCTTCAACCCTTCCGCCAGTGTCTCCCAATGCAGCCCCGCCTGCTGGGCCACCTCGCGCAGCGCCAGCACCACGCCCTCCTCCATGCTCTTCAGCCCGCAGACGTAGAAGTACGTATCCGGTGACGCCAGCAATGCCGCCAGGTCCGCCGCGCGCTCGCGCATCAGGTCCTGCACGTACCGCTTCGGCTGCCCCGGCGTGCGCGAGAACGCCAGGTTGATGTCGATGAAATCCTTCGGCAGGTTCTGCAGCGGCCCGAAGTACGGCAGCTCTTCCTTGCTGCGCGCGCCGAAGAACAGCATCAGCTTGCCGCCATCGAACTTGCCGGCCTTGCGCAGCCGCCGGCGCCATTCCGTCATCGCTCGCATCGGCGCGCTGCCGGTGCCCGTGCAGATCATCACGATGTTCGAGCGCGGGTGATTCGGCATCAAAAAGCTGGCGCCGAACGGGCCGATCACTTCTACCTTGTCCCCCACCTTCAGGTCGCACATGTAGTTCGAGCCCACGCCGCGCACGGGGTTGCCGTCGTGGTCCTGCAGCACGCGCTTGATGGTCAGCGACAGGTTGTTGTAGCCCGGCCGCTCGCCGTTGCGTGCGCTGGCGATGGAGTACTGGCGCGCGTGGTGCGGGCGGCCGCCGGCGTCGGTGCCGGGCGGCACGATGCCGATAGACTGGCCTTCGAGCACCGGGAACGGCGTCGTGCCGAAGTCCAGCACGATGTGGTGCGTGTCGTATTCGCGGCCGACCTCGGTCACGCGCACGTTGCCCGTCACCGTGGCAGTGATGGTCTTCTGCGCGGACTTGGCGCCATAGACGTTAGTGTAGGCATGCGCGGCGGACCACGGTGGCACGGTAGCGCCGTAGCGGGCGCTGTTGAAGGCTTCCTCGGCGGTGCCGGACAGCGGCGACGCGGCGGGAAGTTCCGCCGCGGCGGTCTGCAGGTCGGCGCCTGGCGCCAGGTCGGCCAGCTGTTCGCGCGACAGTGCTTCCGGCAGCGTGTCCCAGGTGAGCTGTTCTTCGATGCTGTAGGCGCGCAGTTTCGGCATGTCGCGCCAGTTGTCGATCGATCCGGTCGGACACGGGGCAATGCAGGCCATGCACAGGTTGCACTTGTCGGCATCGACCACGTAGTTGCGCGAGTCGTGCGTGATCGCACCCACCGGGCAGGTGGCTTCGCAGGTATTGCAGCGGATGCAGATCTCGGGATCGATCAGGTGCTGCTTAATGACTTGAATTTCTGCCATGTCCATGGCGGTCTCCAGAATCAGAGTGCTTCGCGGGCACTGCGCTTGAGCTTGCCGAGGCCCGTCGCGGACGTTCCCCTCACCTGCGCAGCGGGAGAGGGGAGCAAACAGGGAGGGATGATCAAGACCGTGGCTTAGTTGAACCGTACGTATTCGAAATCCACCGGCTGGCGGTTGATGCCCATCACCGGCGGCGCGATCCAGTTGGCGAACTTGCCGGGCTCGACCACGCGGCCCATCAGGCTGGCGACGAAGGCGCGGTCGCCTTCGGTGGGCAGCCACTGGTCGCGGAAGTCGCGCCATTCGGCGTCGGAGATCACGCGGCCGTCCGGCGATACCTTCACGCCGGCGAGCGCGCCGATATTGCGGTGGAACGCCTTGTGCGGCACCTTCAGGCGGAACGGGATCCCGGCCTTCTCGATCACCTTGTTCCAGCGCTCGACGCCGGCCATGCTGTCCTTGATGTAGTCATCGCGCAGCACTTCGTTGAGCGCGTTGAGCATCGGCACTTCCTTCTCGGTCAGCTGGCCGTTCTGCGCCTGCAGGATGCGGTAGGTCTGGCCCTTGAGCACGTGGTCGTCCATGCGCTTGCCTTCTTCGTAGCGGCCCTTCAGGCCGGTGCTGTAGAAGGTGGCGGCGTTGCTCGACTCATCCGCGCCGAACAGGTCGATGGTGACGCTGTAGTGGAAGTTCAGGTAGCGCTGGATGGTCGGCAGGTCGATCACGCCGGCCGCGCGCAGCTTCGCCGGATCGTCTGTCTTCAGCTCGTTCATCACCTGGCAGGTGCGCTGGATCACCCGCGACACGCCGCTCTCGCCCACGAACATGTGGTGCGCTTCCTCGGTCAGCATGAATTTGGTGGTCCGTGCCAGCGGATCGAAGGCGCTTTCGGCCAGCGCGCACAGCTGGAACTTGCCGTCGCGGTCGGTGAAGTAGGTGAACATGAAGAACGACAGCCAGTCGGGCGTCTGTTCGTTGAACGCCTGCAGGATGCGCGGGTTGTCCTGCTGGCCGCTGCGGCGCTCCAGCAGTGCTTCGCCCTCTTCCCGGCCGTCGCGGCCGAAGTACTTGTGCAGCAGGTAGACCATGGCCCACAGGTGGCGGCCCTCTTCCACGTTCACCTGGAACAGGTTGCGCAGGTCGTACATGCTGGGCGCGGTCAGGCCCAGGTGGCGCTGCTGCTCGACCGACGCAGGCTCGGTATCGCCCTGCGTCACGATGATGCGGCGCAGGTTGGCGCGATATTCCCCGGGAATGTCCTGCCAAGCGTCCTCGCCCTTGTGGTCGCCGAAGTGGAT
This sequence comes from Cupriavidus alkaliphilus, assembly GCF_014191175.1. NCBI lineage: Bacteria > Pseudomonadati > Pseudomonadota > Betaproteobacteria > Burkholderiales > Burkholderiaceae > Cupriavidus > Cupriavidus alkaliphilus. Next base: position 955,434 of record NZ_JACHWE010000002.1, read on the forward strand.
CTTGCGGTTGGCCTCGGCCGGGTTCAGGAAGATGCCCCAGCGGTAGTCCGGCATCTTGACGTGGCCAAAGTGGGCCCAGCCCTGCGGATCGACGCTGATCGCGGTGCGCAGGTAGATGTCATGCTGGTGCGAGCCCTCCGGGCCCATGTCGTTCCACCAGCTCAGGTAGTTGGGCTGCCATTGCTCGAGCGCGCGCTGCAGGGTACGGTCTTCGCTGAGGTTGACGTTGTTGGGGATCTTGTCGCTGTAGTTGATGCCGGACATGGTGGTCTCCTGGGAGGACGATTCGGTTGTCGTTAGGCGCTGGATCAGACGCGGTTCCAGTCGAAGGCGGCCTTGTCGCCCTTGCCGTAGACCTTGAGCGCCCCCTTGTCGCCGACGGCGTTGGGACGCTGGAAGATCCAGTTCTGCCACGCGGTCAGGCGGCCGAAGATGCGGGTGAACATGTTTTCCTGGCCGTTGAAGCGCAGGTTGGCTTCCATGCCGGTCAGCGCATCGGGCGACATCGCCACGCGCTCTTCCAGCGCGATGCGGACTTCGTCGGTCCAGTCGATGTCGTCCGGATTGGCGGTCACCAGGCCCAGCGCCCAGGCGGCGTCGGCGTCGAGCGGCTGCCCTGCCTTGGCGCGCACGGCATCGAGCGCGGGCTGTTCGTCGTAGAAGCGGCGGCCCAGGCGGCTCTGGCCGGTGGCCATCGGGTACAGGCCGAAGTTGACGTCGGCCACGGTGATCTTCGGCGCGCGCGCCTCGTCGTCGGGCAGCGCCAGGTGGTAGCTGCGGTCGCACGCCAGGGCCAGTTCCAGGAAGGTGCCGGCAAAGCACGAATCCGGCTCGATCAGCGCGAACAGGCTGCGCGACGACACGTCCAGCCGGCTCAGCGTGCGGCGCAGCAGGCCGATGGTCTCGCGCACCAGCCAGTGGTCCTGGTGCGCCAGCAGCGTGGCATCGTTGCCCAGCACCGCGGCGGCGTCGCCGCTGGTCTTGATCAGCCAGGTGCCGATGTCCAGCTCGTTGGTGCGCATCGACAGGATCGCGTCTTCCAGCTCGCGCGCCAGCTGCAGCGGATACCAGCCGGCGCCGGCCTGCACGATCGCGTCGATGTCCTGCGGCTGCGCGCCGGTCGGTGCCTTCACCGTAAAGGTAGCGGTGCGGCCGGCCCGGTCGATCTCGACCGTGACGTGCGTATAGCGCAGCGCATCCGCTTCGATCACGCGCTCGATCGGCGCGAGCGCGACACCCTGCGCATCGGCCGGGCGGTCGCTCTGCGCGGCCAGCGCCAGCGCGCGTTCCCGCACCTTTTGCGCAAACACCGCGGGCTTGGCGATATCGTCGACCAGGCGCCAGTCCTTGGCGCGCTGGCCGCGCACACCTTCGGTGGTGGTGCAGAAGATATCCGCAAGGTCATGGCGCACATGGCGCTTGTCGGTGACGCGGGTCAGGCCACCGGTGCCCGGCAGCACGCCCAGCAGCGGCACTTCCGGCAGGCTCACCGCCGACGAGCGGTCGTCGACCAGCAGGATCTCGTCGCACGCCAGCGCCAGTTCATAGCCACCGCCGGCGCAGGCGCCGTTGACCGCGGCCAGGAACTTCAGGCCGCTGTGCGCCGAGGAATCCTCGATGCCGTTGCGGGTCTCGTTGGTGAACTTGCAGAAGTTGACCTTCCACGCATGGCTGCTGACGCCGAGCATAAAGATATTGGCCCCGGAGCAGAACACCTTGTCCTTGCCGCTGGTGATGACCACGGTGCGCACTTCCGGATGCTCGAAGCGGACCCGGTTGAGCGCGTCGTTCAGTTCGATGTCGACGCCCAGGTCGTAGCTGTTGAGCTTGAGCTTGTAGCCGGGGCGCAGTCCGGCGTTCTCGTCGATGTCCACCGCCAGCGTGGCGACGGGACCGTCGAATGCCAGCTTCAGGTGCTTGTAGTGGGAAGGATCGGTCTGGTAGTCGACGCGGGGGGCGGTGGTCACGGCGGGGTCTCCTCTGCGAAACTGCACTATCGTGCATCAACGGGTATCTGGTTTGAACGAACTATAATTCATCAACCAGATTTTCCGCAAGCAATATTGTGCAGCTTTCAGGAGACGTGATTGGGAGTGCCCTCCAGTTCCGCTTGCAGGGGCAGCGCCGTCACACCGGCATGCGCAAGGCCTCCCGCACCAGCGCCCGCAGGCCGGCAAAGGTGGCGTCGAGCGGCTGCGCGCTGGTGTCCAGCGAGAACTCCGCCTTGGAGTAGAAGGCGGCGCGGCCGGCCAGGATCTGGCGCAGGTCTTCCATGGCCTCCTTGCTGGCGGCCATCGGGCGGAAGTCGCCCTGCGCCCGCACCCGCTCCATATGGTCTTCCGGCTCGGCCTGCAGCCACACCGTGGTGCAGTGGGCCAGCAGCAGGTTGAAGGTGGCCGGGTCAGACACCAGGCCGCCCGGCGTGGCGATCACGGCCTCGGGATAGATCTGGATGGCCTCCTCCAGCGCGCGCCGCTCGTAGCGGCGATAGGCGTTCATGCCGTACAGGCCCTGGATCTCGGAAATGCTGCAGCCGGCGAATTTCTCGATCTCGCGGCTCAGCTCGACGAAGGGGAAATCCAGGTCCTCGGCCAGCATCCCGCCCAGCGTGGTCTTGCCCGCGCCGCGCAGCCCGATCAGCGCCACGCGCGGACTGCGCGCGGCCTGGGCCGCGTTCTCGCCGCCGGTGCCCAGCATCTCGCCCACGGCAATGCGCACGCGCCGCAGCGTGGCTTCGTCACGGCGCTCCAGCAGCTCGCGCAACAGGATCCATTCCGACGACGAAGTGGTGACGTCGCCCAGCAGCCCGGCCAGCGAGCACTGCAGCGCCTCGGCCACGTGCTGCAGCACCAGGATGGAGGCGTTGCCGCTGCCGTATTCCAGGTTGGCGAGGTGACGCTCGGAGACGCCGGCTGCCTGCGCGGCGGCCTTGCGGGTCAGGCCGCGGCACGCCCGCTGCGCTCGTACGCGCTCGCCCAGCGCCACCAGGAAGGGGTTCTTCTCCGGCCCGTTGGCGGCCGCGCCGCTTGAACCATGCTGCAGTTCCGCCTCGGGGGTTAACCCAGATTCATGCAATATAGTGCTTGACATGATTTCCCTGCGGCCCTATTTTTCATACATGCACAATAATGCATGACGCCGGTGAAGGCAACCGGCGCATCAGACGGAGCCCCCTTCCTATGACCCCCACTGAATTCCGCAGCCAGATTGCCCGGCTCACCGCGCAACTGGCCGGCCGCCCGCTCGATGCCGCGCTCGATCACTGGCTCAATGCCGAGCACGGCGCGGGCAGCCCCACCTACCAGCAACTGATGGCGTCATGCCAGGCTGGTGTCGCCGATGGCTGGCTGTGCGACCGCGAAGGCGGCGGCATCCGCTATGGCCGCATCTTCAGGCCCGCGGATGACCTGCACGGATTTTCGGTCGACGTGGTCGACATGCAGGACCTTGCCGGCCCGCACCACACCCATCCCGAGGGCGAGATCGACCTGATCATGCCGCTCGGCGGCGACGCGCGCTTCGACGGCCGCCCCGCCGGCTGGCTGGTGTGCCCGCCGGGCAGCGCCCATCGCCCCACCGTCAGCAACGGCCGCGCGCTGGTGCTGTACCTGCTGCCGCAAGGCCGCATCGACTTTACGCGCTGAGGCCTCCCCATGACTGAACTGCTCTCCAATTACCTCGGCGGCGCCTGGCAACGCGGCAGCGGCGCCGGGTACCCGCTGTTCGATCCGGTGCTCGGCAACGAACTGGTGCGCGTCGACGCCGCCGGCCTGGACCTTGCAGCCGGCTTCGCGTTCGCCCGCGAGCAAGGCGGCGCCGCGTTGCGGGCGCTGACCTACCGGCAGCGCGCCGCGCTGCTGGGCGAGGTGGTGAAGGTGCTGCAGGCCAATCGCGATGCCTATTACGACATCGCCACCGCCAACAGCGGCACCGTGCGCAACGATTCCGCGGTCGACATCGACGGCGGCATCTTCACCCTGGGCACTTACGCCAGGCTGGGCGACGCGCTTGGCGACCGCCATTACCTGCCCGACGGCGAAGCGGCGCGGCTGGGCAAGGATCCGTTGTTCCAGTCGCAGCATGTGCTGGTGCCCACGCGCGGGGTGGCGCTGTTTATCAATGCCTTCAATTTCCCGGCCTGGGGCCTGTGGGAGAAGGCCGCGCCGGCGCTGCTGGCGGGCGTGCCGGTGATCGTCAAACCCGCCACCGCGACCGCCTGGCTGACCCAGCGCATGGTGCGCGACGTGGTCGAGGCCGGCATCCTGCCAGCCGGCGCGCTGTCGGTGGTGTGCGGCAGCGCCGCGGGCCTGCTGGACGCGCTGCGGCCGTTCGACGTGGTGTCGTTCACCGGTTCGGCCGACACCGCGGCGGTGATCCGCTCGCATGCGGCGATCGCCCGGCGTTCGGTGCGCGTGAACATCGAAGCGGACAGCATCAATTCCGCCGTGCTGCTGCCACAGGACGGCCCCGGCAGTGCCGCCTTCGACCTGCTGGCGAAGGAAGTCGTGCGCGAGATGACGGTCAAGTCCGGCCAGAAATGCACCGCGATCCGGCGCGTATTCGTGCCCGAGGCGCTGTACGCCGAGGCCGCCGAGGCCATCGGCGCGCGGCTGTCCAAGGTGACCGTGGGCAACCCGCGCCACGACTCGGTACGCATGGGCGCATTGGTGAGCCGCGCGCAGTTCGACGCCGTGCAAGCGGGGCTGGCCGGGTTGCGCGCGCACGCGCAAGTGCTGCATGACGGCGCGCGCCAGCCGCTGGTCGATGCCGACCCGGCGGTGGCCTGCTGCCTTGGCCCGACGCTGCTGGGCGTGACCGATGCCGACGCGGCCGCCGCGGTGCATGACACCGAAGTGTTCGGCCCGGTCGCCACGCTGCTGCCCTATCGGGATACGGCCCATGCCCTCGACCTGGTACGCCGTGGCCAGGGCTCGCTGGTGGCCTCGCTCTATGGCAGCGACGCGGCCGCGCTCGGCGCCGCCGCGCTGGAGCTGGCAGACAGCCATGGCCGCGTGCATGTGATTTCGCCCGACGTGGCGCAGCTGCACACCGGCCACGGCAACGTGATGCCGCAATCGCTGCACGGCGGCCCGGGCCGCGCCGGCGGCGGCGAAGAGCTGGGCGGCGTGCGCGCCCTGCACTTCTATCACCGCCGCAGCGCCATCCAGGCCAGCACCGCGGTGCTCGGCACCTTGGCCTGACCTGGGCCTGAGCCATCCGGCCCACCGCTTTTCCGCGCCGCCACATCCGCATGGCGGCGCGCGGCACACCGTACACCAGCAACAGGGGAGACAACCCATGAACGCCACGCCCGCAGCGCCACCGGTCCGGCCACCCGGCACCCTCTTCAACTTTGCCGCGCACCTGCTCGACCGCAATCTCGCGCGCGCCGGCAAGGTGGCCTATGTCGACGACGACGGCCAGCTCACTTATGGCGAACTCGACCAGCGAGTGCGGCGCCTGGCCGCGGCGCTGCTCGGCGCCGGCATCCGCCGCGAAGAGCGCGTGCTGCTGCTGATGCACGACTGCACCGACTGGCCAGTGTGCTTTCTCGGCGCGATGTACGCCGGCATCGTCCCGGTTGCCGTCAACACCTTGCTGACCGCCGACGACTACGCCTACATGCTGCAGCACAGCCGCGCCCAGGCGGTGCTGGTATCGGCCGCGTTGCTGCCGGTATTGCAGGAAGCGCTGGCGCGACCCGGGCAGGAGGTGCGGCAGGTGCTGGTGTCGCGTGCGCAAGAAGCATTGCCCGATGGCGTGGCGGCGCTGGAAACGGCGCTGCCCGCGCAGGCTCCGCTGCCGGCGCCCGCCGCCACCGGTTGCGACGATCCCGGCTTCTGGCTCTACTCGTCGGGCTCGACCGGCCAGCCCAAGGGCGTGGTGCACAGCCACGGCAACCCGTACTGGACTGCGGCCCTCTACGCCGGGCCGGTGCTGGGCCTGAACGAGCAGGATGTGTGCTTCTCCGCGGCCAAGCTGTATTTCGCCTACGGGCTCGGCAACGGCCTGAGCTTTCCGCTCAGCGTCGGCGCCACGGTGGTGCTGATGGCCGAGCGGCCCACGCCCGATGCCACCTTTCGCCGCTGGCTGCAGCACCAGCCGACGGTGTTCTTCGGCGCGCCGACCGGCTATGCCGGCCTGCTCGCGTCGCCGGCGCTGCCGGCCCGCGCCGAGGTGGCGCTGCGGCTGTGCTCGTCGGCCGGCGAAGCGCTGCCGGCGGAGATCGGCGAGCGTTTCACCGCGCATTTCGGCTGCGAGATCATCGACGGCATCGGCTCCACCGAGATGCTGCACATCTTCCTGTCCAACCGTCCCGGCCAGGTGCGCTACGGCACCACCGGCTGGCCGGTGCCGGGCTACACCATCGAGTTGCGCGATGAAGACGGCCATGCCGTGCCCGACGGCGAGATCGGCGACCTGTATATCCAGGGCCCCAGCGCCGCGATGATGTACTGGGCCAACCGCGAGAAGTCGCGCGAGACCTTCCGCGGCGGCTGGACCAAGAGCGGCGACAAGTACGTGCGCAACGCCGACGGCACCTACAGCTACGCCGGGCGCAGCGACGACATGCTCAAGGTCAGCGGCATCTATGTGTCGCCGTTCGAGGTCGAGGCCACGCTGGTGCAGCACCCCGCGGTGCTCGAAGCCGCCGTGGTCGGCGTGCCCGACCACGACGGGCTGCTCAAGACCAAGGCCTTCGTGGTGCTGAAGGCCGGCGCGCAGCTGGGCGAGGACGAACTGAAGGCCTTCGTCAAAAACCGGCTGGCCGCCTTCAAGTACCCGCGCGCGATCGCCTTCGTCGAGGCGCTGCCCAAGACCGCCACCGGCAAGATCCAGCGCTTCCTGCTGCGCGAACGAGAACTGCAGGCCGCCGCAGAGCGTGCCGCCGCGGTGGCGTGAGCGGCAACGCCGCCCTGCCGCCACCCCAACCATCCGGAGACAAACCATGCGTCAGATCGATGTCCACCAGCTGGCCGACACGGCCCGCTTCAACCGCTTCCATGCGCTCATCCTGTTCTGGTGCGCGCTGATCATCATCTTCGACGGCTATGACCTCGCCGTGGCCGGCATCGCGCTACCGTCGATCATGAAGGAGATGGGCGTGACCGCCACCAGCGCAGGCTTCATGGTCAGCTCGGCGCTGTTCGGCATGATGTTCGGCGCGATCTTTCTCGGCACCGTGGCCGACCGCATCGGGCGCCGGCGCGCCATTGCCATCTGCGTGGCGCTGTTCAGCGTGTTTACCGCGGCGGCGGGCCTGACCAGCGATCCGGTCAGCTTCAGCGTGACGCGCTTCCTGGCGGGGCTGGGGATCGGCGGGGTCATGCCCAACGTGGTGGCGCAGATGACCGAGTACTCGCCGCGCAAGCTGCGCGGCACGCTGGTGACGCTGATGTTCAGCGGCTATTCGGTCGGCGGCATGCTGGCCGCGCTGCTGGGCAAGGGACTGATCGAAAGCTACGGCTGGCAGTCGGTGTTCCTCGCCGCCGGCCTGCCGGTGGTGCTGATCCCGCTGGTGCTGCGCGCGCTGCCGGAGTCGATGCCCTACCTGATCCGCACCGGCCAGACCGCCGCGCTGCAGTCGGTGGTGTCGCGGCTGGCGCCCTCGCATCGCCCGCAGGCCGGCGATGTCTTTGTCCTGCCCGCGGACGAGGGTGCCGCCGGCGCCGCCGCAAGCGCGCCCATCCGCCGCCTGTTCCAGGACGGCCGCGGCGTCAGCACGGTGATGTTCTGGGTCGCGTTCTTCATGTGCCTGTTCATGGTGTACGCGCTCAGCTCGTGGCTGACCAAGCTGATGGCGGGCGCCGGCTACAGCCTGGGCTCGGCGCTGACCTTCGTGCTGGTGCTGAACTTCGGCGCGATGCTGGGCGCCATCGGCGGCGGCTGGCTGGCCGATCGCCTGCCGATCAAGCATGTGCTGATCGGCATGTACGCGCTCGCGGCGGTGTCGATCACGCTGCTGGGCTATCCGATGCCCAGCGCCGCGCTGTTCGTGGTAGTGGGCCTGGCGGGTGCTTCCACCATCGGCACGCAGATCGTTACCTATGCCTACGCGGGCCAGTTCTACCCGATGGCGGTGCGCGGCACCGGCATCGGCTGGGCTTCGGGCGTAGGGCGCAGCGGTGCCATCCTGGCGCCGATCGTGATTGGCGTGCTGGTGGGAATGTCGCTGCCGCTGCAGCAGAACTTCATGGCGATGGCGATTCCGGCGGTCATCGCGGTGGGGGCGGTGTCGATGATCAACCACCGGCGCTCGGCCTCGGCGCAGGCCGAAGCCGCAGCGGCGCCGGTGCGCGCGGTTGTGAAAGAAGCCTGAGGGAGCTCGACCGTCGCTGGTGTGCCCCCTCTCCGGCAGTGCCTACAGGTCAGGACGTTAGCGCTGGGAGTCCAGCTGCTCGTGCTTCTTCTCGACGTCCTGCGCCTTCATGTAGCTCTCGATCAGCAACTGGTAAGCCGGGAAGATCTTGGTGTAGATCTCGGCCCATTGCTGCGCGTCCGCGCGGTTCCAGGTCTGCTGCAGCTCCGATGCCACCGCGGCGGTGTCCATCGGAACCACGCCGGCCTGGACGATGCGCGCCAGCGTGATTTCCTGCGCCATCTTGGAGTAGGTGCCCGAGGCGTCGACCACCGCGAACACCTTGTAGCCGTCGGCGACCGCGCTGATCGACGGGAACGCCATGCATACGCTGGTGATGGTGCCGGCGATGATCAGGGTCTTCTTGCCGGTCTCGCGCACGGCGGCGACAAAGTCAGGATTGTCCCAGGCGTTGATCTCGCCTTTGCGGGCGACGTATTTGGCATGCGGGGCGTTCTCGTGGATTTCGGGGATCAGCGGGCCGTTGGGACCTTGCGGCACCGATGCGGTGGTGATCACCGGCATCTTGCACAGCGTCGCCATTTTGGCCAGTGCGGCAGCGCGCAGGCGCAGTTCGGGCATCGGCATGTCGCCCACGGTCTGGAACAGGCCACTCTGGTGGTCGATCAGCAGCATTGCCGTATCGGCGGGATCGATGGCCGGACGCTTGCCGTTGAAATTGGCGGGTGTGGTCATTTGGCATTCTCCTATGCGGTTGGCAAAACCGGCGGACCGGACTATCCGGAACCGACCGTGTTGCGAAAGCATAGGACTTGGCAAATCCCACCGGTAGACAACAAAATCTGCCCTCAGCGTCCTACTGGCAGGACGACAGGAGCCGCCGTTGCATCCGGACCTCAATGACCTGTACTACTTCGCGCTGGTGGTCGACCACCAGGGCTTCGCCCCGGCCGGCCGCGTGCTGGGCATTCCCAAGTCCAAGCTCAGCCGGCGCGTGGCGTTGCTGGAAGAGCGCCTGGGCGTGCGCCTGATCCAGCGCTCGACGCGGCGCTTCTCCGTAACCGAACTGGGACAGACCTATTACGCCCACTGCAAGGCCATGCTGGTCGAGGCCGAGGCCGCCGAGAGCGCGATCGAGCAAAGCCGCGCCGAGCCCAGCGGGCTGGTGCGCATGACTTGTCCCGTCGCCCTGCTGCATGCGCGCGTGGGCGAGATGGTGGCCGACTTCATGGCGGCCAATCCCAAGGTCATCGTGCACCTGGAGGCCACCAACCGGCGTGTCGACGTGGTCGCCGAGGGCATCGACCTGGCCGTGCGGGTGCGCGTGCCGCCGCTGGAAGACAGCGACCTGGTGATGCGGAAGCTGGCCCAGCGCGCGTGGTGCTTTGTCGCCAGCCCCGCGCTGCTGGCCAATCACGGACCGCTGCTGGCGCCGGCGGACCTGAACGCCCTGCCCACGCTCGACCTGGGCCCGCCCCGCCCGTCGCACACCTGGTCGCTGTACGGACCCGGCGGCGCCAGCGCCGACCTGCACCACAAGCCGCGGCTGGTCACCGACGACATGATCATGCTGCGCACGGCGGCGGTGGCCGGTGCCGGCATCGTGCAATTGCCGGTGATGATGATGACCGACGAGTTGCGCGATGGCCGTCTGGTCAAGGTGCTGCCGGAATGGTCGGTCAAGGGCGGCGTGATTCACGCCGTGTTTCCGTCAAGGCGCGGGCTGCTGCCGTCAGTGCGCGAACTGATCGAGTTCCTGTCGCAGCGTTTTGCGCAGATCGACGAATCCTGAGCGATGCAGCGCACGCGCGCCACAGGTATCGCCCGTCACACGAGCAGGCCTGGCGCGAAAGTGGTATCATCCGGGATCCTATGTGCAGACCAGACCGGCAACGCCCGACTGCTGCGCATCTGCCGCAGTCCTCTGTCCACTGGAAGCACTTCAGCAGCGGCATATCAGGCGCAAACCCGGACCGATCCATCGATCTCCGGCGCGTCTTCGGGCCGGACGGCCCATCACCCTTTTCCGACCAGCGGCTGGTCCGCTCCGCAACGATCTCCCGTACCGCTGCATTCCTGCACCCTGGTACGCCGGCGTATCGGCTTGCGCAGGCATGGTCCACTTCACGCCAGATGCAACGCCCGTGCTGTCGCCCGGGCCAGATGCTGGCACACCGCAACGGCTGACGGCCGCCACCGCGCCACGCGCCGCATCGGCATGCCGATGCCCCGCGCCGCCCACGGCCGCGCCCATGAACAGGCAACACATTGAATCGAGTCAACCCTATCCAACACAGCCCTTATACCGTTTCCGTCTACCCGATCCAGCAGGAACCCGGCGTCTGGTTCGCGACCTACATGATTGCGGAATACCGCAATGGCGCCGAACGCATCGTGGCCAACGTGGCCATGCGCCACGACACCCATCGCTCCGAAGCCCGCGCCAGGCAGGCTGCCCGCCGCGCGGGAGAACATGCCGCAGCCCGGCTGCGCCAGCAGTAAGCCGCGGCAGGCCGCAGTCAGGCCGCAGTCACCCCCTCCCCTCGGTCCGCCGTCAGCGGCTGGCCGCCACCCCAAGCCCGCGCACACGCTGCGCGGCTACAGCAAGGAGTTCCCTTGGCAAAAGAAGAACTGGTCGAATTTGGCGGCAAGGTGTCGGAAGTGCTGCCCGACAACCGCTTTCGCGTGATCCTGGAAAACGGCTTTGAAGTCTGGGCGTATTCGTCCGGTCGACTGAAGAAAAACCGCATCCGCGTGCTGGCGGGTGATCGCGTCACGCTGGAAATGTCGCCCTACGACCTGACCAAGGGACGCATCAACTACCGGCACAAGTCGTAGCCGGACGCGCCCTGCGCCATGGCATGCGCCGCAGCGGCGCGTGCCATCCCTCAACGCCTCATCCCTCAATCAAGGAGAACCGATCATGTCCGTCATCGAAGAATGGGAAGCCCTGCATCTGACGCCTGAAGGCTGGCAAGCCGGCAGCTACCGGCATGCGCCGTGGCAAGCCGTGGAGATCGCGCCGCCGGCGGCGGGCGTGCTGACGGTCAGGCGCCACGTGACGGCCACCTATTGCGGGCCCTCGCGCGCAGTGGAAGACCGCACCCCGGAGATCACCGACATGGCGCTGATCGAAGCGCTGCTGGAGCGCCACGGCGACCCCGTGTTCCAGATCTGATCGCAGTGCCCGACGAGCCGTGCGCGACGCGCTGCGTGCCCGTGCACTAGCACCGGCGATGCCGCGGGCACGCCGGCACGTCAGCCCAGCACGCGCACATGCGGCCGGGCCGTCCTGAGCCCGGCGCCGACCGAGCGCAACTCGCCGTCCCAGGGGGCGGCGGCCAGGTCCAGCACGTAGTCGCCCTCGCGCGCCTTGTCATGCAGCTGGTCGCGCACCACCTGGCCGATGGCCAGTCGGCACAATGCCTCGCCGCTGGTGGCAAGCTGGCCCTGCAATGCGGCAGGGTCGGTCAGCACGCCGAATGAACGCCGCCCCACCCCCACGAAGCTGGTAAACAGCACGCCGGTAGGATGCTCGGCATCGATGAAGCAGACCGCCACGTGATAGGTGATGCCTTTGCCCTCGCCGGGCAACGTGCACAGAAAACCGGATGATCCCGTACGCATGTCCATGAAAGGACTCCTTGCAGTCTGACGGATAACGCCTGGGGCAAGCCTACAGCGACGCCACCGATTCGCCGGCAACCAGCCCGTTGATGATGTCTTCGCCGAACTGCAGCGCGCCGCGGCGCGCCGAGCCGATGTTCTCCCAGCGCGACTGGCCGACGGGGAACACGCGCGCATGGTCTTCGCCAGGGCGATAGCCCTCGCGACAAATCACGATGGAAGCCAGGAAACTGTTGTCGGGCTTGGTGCGCGGCCACGCCTGCTGAGGCCGGTGGCGGTAAACCAGGGGGTACAGGTCAAACCCCTTGTAGCTGGCAAAGGGCGTGCTGCCGGGAACATTGTTGCCGGGACTGCGGCTGGGACTGCTGTCGCTCACGACGGCTCCATGCGGCATCATGCCGCGTTGATGGGGAAGACATCCAGGACCGGCGCCCAGGTTGGATCAGGACGCCGGCAAACCGGTCGATGCCACCGAAAGCCCTGGCACCGCACCGTTGATAATGGCCTCGGCATAGCGCAGCGCACCACGGCGTGCACCGCCGACGTTGTCCCACGGCGTGGCTTCCAGGCGGAACGTGCGCGCCTGCGCGCCCTCCGGCGACTCGCCCTCGAGGCAGATCACCACCGCCGCGTCGAACGAGCGATCGGGTCGCGGTTCCGGCCATACGCGCGTGATGGCGTGCTTGTACACCAGCGGGTAGAGGTCATACCCCTTGTATGTCGCAGCTGGATAGATATCCATGGCAGTCTCCGCCGGAGATGGTGGTCTTGCCCCCACTCTACGCCTGTTGACGGCCGCGCAGTGGCTTTATTTCGTCATCGGCGGGCAGCATGCCGGCCAAAACAAAAAAGCTCCGCCGTGGCGGAGCTTTTTCTCATCGAACTGGCGCCGTGGCGCTCAGCTTAATGGGTGCGGTGCAATTCAGATCGGCTCGATCTTGGTCGCGGCCGGGCCCTTCTGGCCGACGCCGGCGACGTAACGCACCTTCTGGCCTTCTGCCAGCGACTTGAAGCCGTTGCCCTGGATTTCGGAGAAGTGCGCGAACAGGTCGTTGCCGCCTGCATCAGGCGTAATGAAGCCAAAACCCTTCGAATCGTTGAACCACTTGACGGTACCGGTTTCCATGTTGGATTCCTCAATAAGTTTTTTCTCACCGGTAAAAGCGCCGGCAAGGCATGACGATCAAGGAAGACACAAGGAGAAAAAGTGGCGCCGTACGGGCAAGCACCTGGACTTCGAGGTTGCTGCTTGAAAGATCCTGCACCCACCCTTATACAGGTCACCCCCTGCCAAGTCAACGAACTTCTCCGGATCGCCGCGGAATCGTGCGCAAAGTGCGGCTTGCGGGTCTTCGCGTCCTGCACGCGGCATGCATGCTACAGTGGCCCATCGAAGGGAACACCACGGATGACACTCTGCACTGCCTGCCAGGCCATTGAACGCCATGTGCGCGGCGCCCCCGGGCACGCCGCACTGCGCATCACCGACACCCGCCGCATCAAGCCGCCGCGCTCGGCAGCCGTCACCATCAGCAGCTTCGTCTGCCAGGATTGCGGTGCCCTGTGGACCTACCGCGACCAGAAGAGCGGCCCGGAACAAGGCTGGGACCTGCCCGCGCCAACGCCGCCGCAATAGGCGAACCTGCGCCGCCATGAAAAAAACCCCGGACCGAAGTCCGGGGCTCTTGCCAGCAGCCGGCCCACCGCGTGGGCCGGGCGCAATCAGGCTGCGACCGAGGCCAGCGCGGCGTTCAGCGTCTGGCTCGGGCGCATCGCGGCGCTGAGCTTGGCGGCGTCCGGCTGGTAGTAGCCGCCGATGTCCACCGGCTGGCCCTGCACCGCGGCAAGCTCGCCAACGATCTTCTGCTCGTTGTCGGTCAGGGTCTTGGCCAGCGGCGCGAACCTGGCGGCCAGTTCCGCGTCGTCCGACTGCGCGGCCAGTTCCTGGGCCCAGTACATCGCCAGGTAGAACTGGCTGCCGCGGTTGTCCAGCTCGCCGGTCTTGGGCGACGGGCTCTTGTTGTTGTCGAGCAGCTTGCCGGTGGCGGCATCCAGCGTCTTGGCCAGGATCTTGGCACGGGCGTTGCCGGTCTTGATGCCGACGTCTTCCAGCGACACCGCCAGCGCCAGGAACTCGCCCAGCGAATCCCAGCGCAGGTGGTTTTCTTCCACCAGCTGCTTGACGTGCTTGGGCGCCGAGCCGCCCGCGCCGGTTTCATACATGCCGCCGCCGGCCATCAGCGGCACGATCGACAGCATCTTGGCGCTGGTGCCCAGCTCCATGATCGGGAACAGGTCGGTCAGGTAGTCGCGCAGGATGTTGCCGGTCACCGAGATGGTGTCCAGGCCGCGGATCACGCGTTCCAGCGTGTAGCGCATGGCGCGCACCTGCGACATGATCTGGATGTCCAGGCCGCTGGTGTCGTGGTCCTTCAGGTAGGTCTCGACCTTCTTGATCAGCTCGGCCTCGTGCGGACGGTACGGGTCCAGCCAGAACACCGCCGGCATGCCCGAATTGCGCGCGCGCGTGACGGCCAGCTTGACCCAGTCGCGGATCGGCGCATCCTTGACCTGGCACATGCGCCAGATGTCGCCCTGCTCGACATTCTGCGTCAGCAGCACTTCACCGGTGGCCAGGTCGACGATGTTGGCGACGCCGTCTTCGGCGATCTCGAAGGTCTTGTCGTGCGAGCCGTATTCCTCGGCCTTCTGCGCCATCAGGCCGACGTTGGGCACGGTGCCCATGGTGGTCGGGTCGAAGTTGCCGTTGGTCTTGCAGAAGTTGATGATTTCCTGGTAGATCCGGGCGAAGGTGCTCTCCGGGATCACCGCCTTGGTGTCCTTCGGACGGCCGTCGGCGCCCCACATCTTGCCGCCGATGCGGATCATGGCCGGCATCGAGGCATCGACGATCACGTCGTTGGGTGCGTGCAGGTTGGAGATGCCCTTGGCCGAGTCCACCATCGCCAGTTCCGGGCGATGCTCGTGGCAGGCGTGCAGGTCGCGGATGATCTCTTCGCGCTTGGAGCTGGGCAGCGACTCGATCTTCTCGTACAGGTTGACCAGGCCGTTGTTGACGTTGACGCCCAGCTCGTCGAACAGCGCGCCGTGCTTGGCGAAGGCTTCCTTGTAGAAGATCTTGACGGCGTGGCCGAACACGATCGGGTGCGACACCTTCATCATGGTCGCCTTGACGTGCAGCGACAGCATCACGCCGGTCTTGCGCGCGTCTTCGAACTGCTCTTCATAGAAGGCGCACAGTGCCTTCTTGCTCATGAACATGCTGTCGATGATCTCGCCGTCCTGCAGCGACACCTTGGGCTTGAGCACGATGGTCTTGCCGCTCTTGGTGATCAGCTCCATCTTGACGTCGCGCGCGCGGTCCAGCGTCATCGACTTTTCGCCGTGGTAGAAGTCGCCGTGCTTCATGTGCGCCACGTGCGTGCGCGAGGCCATGCTCCACTCGCCCATGCTGTGCGGGTGCTTGCGCGCGTAGTTCTTGACCGCGGCCGGGGCGCGGCGGTCGGAATTGCCTTCGCGCAGGACCGGGTTCACGGCCGAGCCCAGGCACTTGGAATAGCGCTTCTGGATCGCCTTCTCTTCGTCGGTCTTGGGATCTTCCGGATAGTCGGGAACCTTGTAGCCCTTGCCCTGCAGTTCGCGGATGGCGCTGACCAGCTGGTGCACCGAGGCCGAGATGTTCGGCAGCTTGATGATGTTGGTGTCGGGCAGCTGCGTCAGCTTGCCCAGCTCGGCCAGGTTGTCCGGCACGCGCTGGGCCTCGGTCAGGAATTCGGGGAACTCGCCCAGGATACGGCCCGCCACCGAGATATCGCTGGTGGTCACGTTGATGCCGGCCGGCTTGGTGAAGGTCTGGATGATCGGGAGGAACGCACTGGTCGCCAGCAGCGGGGCTTCGTCGGTCAGCGTGTAGATGATGGTGGGTTGCTGGGTACTCATTGCTTCTCTCAGATCCTCTATCGGTGGGTGGGACTTCTGCCTGCCGGGTCACGGTCAGGGCAACAAACTAGGCGAAAAGTAGAATTTTGCCTCAGTTTGCTTTCAGGAATCTGAAAACCACCGCATCCGGGGCGGCAATCGGGCAGAAAATCGGGCCGGCAACCATCCTGGGGCGCCGGATGGCGGCCGTTGCACCTGAACGGTGCTGCCGAGCGGCCGGATTTTGCGTTGAGCAATGTCGACCTTTATCCACTCGACGCCCGCCGGCAGCACGCTCAGGTTGGCGTGCTCCCCCTCTCCCAAAGGGAGAGGGGGAGAAAACCGGGCGGCTCGCCGTCAGGCCGCCAGCCTGAACGTCGCCACCGCCTCCTTCAGCCGCTGCGCCTGCTCCTCCAGCGAACCCGCCGCCGCCGCGGCCTCTTCCACCAGCGCCGCGTTCTGCTGCGTCACCGTGTCCATCTGCGTCACCGCCTGGTTCACCTGCTCGATGCCCGAGCTCTGCTCGGCCGACGCGGCGCTGATCTCGCCCATGATGTCGGTCACGCGCTTGACCGCGGCGACGATCTCTTCCATGGTCTGGCCCGACTGCGTCACCAGCATGGAGCCCTTTTCGACGCGGTCGACCGAATCGCCGATCAGCGCCTTGATCTCCTTGGCCGCGGTCGCGCTGCGCTGCGCCAGCGTGCGCACTTCGCCCGCCACCACCGCAAAGCCACGGCCCTGCTCGCCGGCGCGCGCGGCTTCCACCGCGGCGTTGAGCGCCAGGATATTGGTCTGGAACGCAATGCCCTCGATCACGGCGATGATGTCGACCACCTTCTTCGACGCGCCGTTGATCTCTTCCATGGTCTCGGCCACCTGGCCCGCGACTTCGCCGCCCTTGGCGGCGATATCCGAGGCGTTGAGCGCGAGCGTGCTGGCCTGGCGCGCGTTGTCGGCGTTCTGGCGCACGATGCTGGTCAGCTCCTCCATGCTGGCCGCGGTCTGCTGCAGCGACGAGGCCTGTTCCTCGGTGCGCTGCGACAGGTCGGTGTTGCCGGCCGCGATCTGGCTGGTGCCCGACACGATCGACTCGGTGCCCGCGCGCACCTGGCGCACGATGCGCAGGATATTGGCGTTCATGTCAGCCAGTGCCTGCAGCAGCTGGCCGGTTTCGTCGCGGCTGTCGACGTCGATGCGGCTGGTCAGGTCGCCCGAGGCCACGGTGCGTGCCACCGCCACGGCGCGATGCAGCGGACGCGTGATGCCGCGGGTGAGCCAGAACGCGAACGCGATGCCGATCCCCAGCACCACCACGCCCAGCCCGATCAGGCTGTTGCGCGCATTGACGTAGATGGCGTTGATCTCGCGCGCGGTGGCGTCGATGCTGGCGCGCTGGATGTCGAGCAGCTTCTGGATCTCGGCCAGGTAGGCGTCGCCGGCGGGCACGAACTCCTGCTCCAGCACCTGGTTGGCTTCCTCGGTCAGGCCTTCCTGCTTGAGCTTCGTGATCTTGTCGCGGCCGTTGTTGTACGGGTCGCGCACGCTCAGGATCTTCTGGAACGCGGCCTTTTCCTGCTCGGAGTTCAGCATCGGCTGCAGCTTGTCGCGCAGCTGCGCAATGCCTTCGATCGATGCCTTGGTCTCGGCGGCAAAGAACTGGCCCAGCGACGGGTCGGCGCTGCGCGCCACCGCGGTGGTACGGCGCACGCTGGTGTGCATGAGGCGATACCAGTCGCTGACCAGCCGCTCCTTGGTCAGCGGCTGCTGCATCATCGCGTGCGTGCGCTCGGCCACCTGCTGCAGCCGCAGCATGCCCAATCCCGTCATCAGCGCCGCAAGCAGCAATACCACCCCAAAGCCGATGCCGAGGCGAACCCCGATACCTAGATTCTTCATTTCTTCTACCTGATTAGCATTGGTCATGGCGAAGTGCTGCCGCGCCCCGAAATGGCTCGGCGCAACGCTCTTCGCTCTCATCGTCCGCGGGCGGGCCGGGTCGGGCCGACGCACAGGCGGGCTATGGATGCCAACGGCAGGGGCGGCGGTAACTTTAGGGTCTTCCTCGATTGACGGCCAGAAGTGTGCGGATACCGGCTATAGTGGACAGGATCCCGGCCAAAGGGCACGCCATCCCCGCCGCCGGCCGACCTGCCAGCCCTTCCACCAGGAGATCCAGCATGGCCACGCCTCCCAACCCCTTTGCCGATTTCACCAGGATGATGGAACAGTTCCGCCTGCCGGGCGTGGACATGAGCGCGGTGATCGAAGCGCGCCGCAAGGACATCGAGGCCCTGACCGAGGCCAACCGGCTGGCCTATGAAGGCATGCAGGCCATCGTGAAGAAGCAGCAGGAGATCTTCGCCCAGACCATGCAGCAGCTGCAGGCGGCCGCGCAGCAGTACGGCACGGCGGGCAACCCGGGCGAGGCCATGGCCAGGCACAGCGAGTTCGTGCAACAGCAGCTGCACCAGGCGCTGGAGAATATGCGCGCGCTGGCGGAGACCGCGCAGAAGGCGCAAGCCGAGGCGCTTGCCGTGATCAGCAAGCGCGCCGAACAGAACGTGAAGGAGGCTGGCGAAATGCTCCAGCCGAAAACGAAACCCCGCGGCTAGCGCCGCTCAGGCAGAACCTGGCCCACCGCCTCGACCAGGCGGGCATGCGCGGCCAGGTCCACCGGCCGGTGCTTGACCTTGGTACTGGCCGGGTTGTTGCCCAGGTAGTTGCCGTTCTTCCAGTCCCGCGCCGGCCTTACCGGCCGCTGCTCGAACCCGCCGCCGCAGTTCGGGCAGACATTGCCGAGCAGGTCGACGCAGCCCGCGCAGAAGGTGCATTCGAACGAGCAGATGCGCGCTTCGGCGGAATCCGGCGGCAGGGGCTTGTTGCAGTGTTCGCAGCCTGGTCTGAGTTCCAGCATGGCGCGTCGCTCCTTTTCTGGATAAGCGGTTCGGGACCGCCATCGTAGCCGGATTCGGCGCGGCCGGCATCGCGCCGGCCGCTTTTTCCCGTCAGATCACGCCTTGCGCCAGCATGGCGTCGGCCACCTTGACGAAGCCGGCGATGTTCGCGCCTTCGACGTAGTTGATGTAGCCATCCGCCTTCTGGCCGTGGTGGATGCAGTTCTGGTGGATGTCCTTCATGATCGCGTGCAGCTTCTCGTCGACCTCGGCGTGGTGCCACGACAGGCGCATCGCGTTCTGCGACATCTCCAGGCCCGAGGTGGCCACGCCGCCGGCGTTGCTGGCCTTGCCCGGCGCGTACAGGATCTTCGCCTCGACAAAGCGGTCCACCGCCTCCAGCGTCGACGGCATGTTGGCGCCTTCGGCCACGCAGATCACGCCGTTGCCCAGCAGGGTCTCGGCATCGTTGCCGTCGAGTTCGTTCTGGGTGGCGCACGGCAGCGCCACGTCGGCGGGCACGTGCCAGGGCGTGCGGCCGGCTTCGAAGGTCATGCCGCGGCGGGCGGCAAAGTCGGACAGGCGGCCACGCTCTTCGTTCTTGAAGGCCATGACTTCAGCCAGCTGTTCGGTGGTCATGCCCTGCGGGTAGTGCAGCACGCCGCCGGAGTCGGACAGCGTCAGCACCTTGGCGCCCAGTTCGATCGCCTTCTCGGCCGCGTACTGCGCGACGTTGCCCGAGCCGGAGATCAGCACGCGCAGCCCGTCGAAGCCGCGCCCGCGACGGTGCAGCATTTCCTGGGCGAAGTAGACGGTGCCGTAGCCGGTCGCTTCCGGGCGCATCAGACTGCCGCCGTAGGCCAGGCCCTTGCCGGTAAACACGCAGGCCGACTGGTTCGACAGCTTCTTCATCATGCCGGCCATGAAGCCGACCTCGCGCGCGCCCACGCCGATGTCGCCGGCCGGGATGTCGGTATCCGGGCCCAGGTGGCGGTACAGCTCGGTCACCAGCGCCTGGCAGAAGCGCATCACTTCGGCGTCGGACTTGCCCTTGGGATCGAAGTCCGAGCCGCCCTTGCCGCCGCCCATGGGCAGCGTGGTCAGCGCATTCTTGAAGGTCTGCTCGAAGCCCAGGAACTTCAGCACCGACAGGTTCACGGTCGGGTGGAAGCGCATGCCGCCCTTGTACGGGCCGATGGCCGAGCTGTGCTGCACGCGGAAGGCGCGGTTGACCTGGACGCGGTTCTGGTCGTCGGTCCATGCCACGCGGAACTGGATCACGCGCTCGGGCTCCACCAGCCGCTCGAGCAGGGCCTGGTCGGCGTAGCGCGGGTTGCGCTCGACGAACGGCCACAGCGTCATCATGACTTCCTTCACGGCCTGGAGGAATTCGGGTTGATTGGGGTCGCGGCGGGCAACCCCCGCCAGAAATGCGTCAAGGGAAGGAGAATTCACGGATGTCTCTTGCTGTGCTGGAGTGGCAGGATCCGGCAGCCTTGCCGGCTGGATGCCGGTCTGCGGTGCCGTCTGGCGTTGCGCCGATGGAAGGTGGGTCGCCTCCGGTTTTTTCGGGCGGGCACGGCGAACCGTGCCTGTCCGACAACCCAGCACTTTAGCACCGGCGTGGGGCACGCAACAGTCAAAACACCTGTGACAGCGGCGTCAAAGCCGCATTTTGGTGCAGGGCCAAAGGTAATTGCGTGCGATCAGCGCACACTCCGGCGCCGGGCCGACGCCTGGCCGCTACGCGATCAGCAGCTTGTTGCCCCGTTCCTTCAGCGCCGTGCCGAGTTCGGGTTCCGGCGCCATGTCGGTAATCACCCAGGCCGCCAGTTCGGCATGCTTGATGGTGACGCCGGTGTTGCGGCCGAACTTGGTGTGGTCGGCGACCACGCAGGCCACGTCGGCGGCCAGCAGCATGCGGCTGCGCAGCTCGGCCGCGGCGCGCGAGAAGTCGCAGATTTCGCCGCGCGGCGTGATGCCGCCGATGCCGATAAAGGCGAAGTCGGTGTGGTAGCGCGACAGCTGCTCGATGGTGTCCCAGCCGTGGGTGGCGTCTTCGTTGTCCTGCAGCTCGCCGCCCAGCACGATCACGCGGTTGCCGTTGCGCCGGCCCAGCAGCTGGGCAATGGCCAGGTCGTTGGTGTAGACCAGCAGGTTGTGGTGCCCGTGCAGCGCCTGCGCCACCGCATGCGTGGTGGTGCCGTAGTCCAGGATCAGCGAGGCGCCGTCGCGCACCAGCTCGGCCGCGCGCACGCCGATGGCGCGCTTGCCCTCGGCATTGACCTGCGCGCGGGTCTGGGTATCGGGCTCGGTCCGGTCCGGCGCCAGCGCGCCGCCGTGGGTCAGCACCAGCAGCCCGCGCGTGGCCAGCGCGTTGAGGTCGCGCCGGATGGTCTCGCGCGATACGTCGAGCTCGCTCACCAGCTCGCTGATGGCCAGCGCGCCGGTCGCGGAAAGCTGATCGAGGATGTATTTCTGCCGTTGTTCGGCGAGCACGGGGACTCCGGGAGGATCGGGGACTTGGGGGCTGATTCTAGCGCAGCCATTCCTTGGCGTGCCAAGGCGCCGTGCCCCGAACAACCGCTTGCATGCGCCCTCTCCCGCAAGCGGGAGAGGGGAGCAAACCAGCGGCCGGGGTAAACCTCCAATCGTGCTTCACCCCCAAGGCAACGTAATCGTCTTCAAATTGGTAAAACTCTTCGCCGCCTCCTGCACCCCCTCCTTGTACCCCAGCCCCGAATCCTTGATCCCGCCGAACGGCGTCAGCTCGATCCGGTAGCCAGGCACTTCCCACAGGTTGACCGTGCCCACATGCAGCGAATTGGCGATTTTGGTGAAGGCCTCGATATTGTTGGTGCACACCCCCGACGACAGCCCGAACGCGGTGCCGTTGGAGATCCGGATGGCATCGTCCACATCGCGGAAGGTGATGATGGGCGAGACCGGACCGAAGGTTTCCTCGCGCACCACCGTCATTGACGGGTCGACGCGGTCGATCACGGTGGGCGCGTAGCTGGCGCCGTTGCGCTGGTTGCCGACCAGCAGCCGCGCGCCCTGCGCCACCGCCTCGTTGACGCGGGCCTCGAACAGCTGCGCGGCCTGCTCGTCGATGACCGTGCCCATGTCGACGCCGCGGTCCATCGGGTCGCCGTACTTCCAGGCGCGGGTCTTCTCCACCACCAGTTCGGTAAAGCGCGCCGCCACGGCCTGGTGCACCAGCATGCGCTTGACCGCGGTGCAGCGCTGGCCGGAGTTCTTGTACGAGCCCTGCACCGCCAGGTCGGAGGCGCGGTCCAGGTCGGCGTCGTCCAGCACGATCAGCGGGTCGTTGCCGCCCAGCTCCAGCACCACGCGCTTGTAGCCGGCCTTGCTGGCGATGTACTTGCCGATCGCCACGCCGCCGGTAAAGGTGACCAGGTCCACTGCCGGGTGCGTGATCAGCTCGTCGGCGATCTCGCGCGGGTCGCCGGTGACCACCTGGAACATCTGCGGCGGCAGGCCGGCTTCGTACAGCAGGTCGGCCAGGTAGAACGCCGACAGCGGCACCTTTTCCGACGGCTTGAGCACCATGCGGTTGTTGGTGGCGATCGACGGCGCCACCTTGTGCGCAACCTGGTTCATCGGGTGATTGAACGGCGTGATCGCGCTGATCACGCCCATCAGCGGCTCGCGCTGCGTCATCACGCGGCGCTTCTTGCCGTGCGGCGTCAGGTCGCACGAGAACAGCTGGCCGTCGTCGCGCAGCGCCTCGGTGGCGGCAAAGCCCAGCACGTCGGCGACGCGGCCGATCTCGTACAGCGAATCCTTCTTGGACAGGCCGGATTCCAGCGTGATCAGGTCCGATGCCTCCTCGGTGCGCTCGCGCAGCAGGGCCGCGGCGCGGTTGAGGATGGCGGCGCGCTCGTAGCGCGTCAGCGTGGCGCGGTAGGCCTGGCCGACTTCGAAGGCGCGGCGCACGTCGTCGACGGTGGCCTTGGGCACGGTGCCCACCAGCGCGCCGTCGAACGGATTGCGCACTTCGATCACGCGCTCGCGCACGATCTTCTGGCCGTCGATGCGCAAGGCCTCGGCACGGAAATGGGGGCTGACGGCGCCAGCGGGAAATTGGGGGGCGTTCATGGGTCTCCTCCGTTCAATACAGGCTCAAATTGCGGCTCGGACAGTGGCTCGGACAGCAGAGTCAGGCTGCGTGCCCGAACCGGCCGATACGATCCGGGCGTTCAGTGCAGGTGGTTCAGCGCGACATCGAAGATGTCGAAGTTGCGCAGCACGGCCTTGCCGGGAATGCCGGCGGTGGCGCGGTTGAACACCAGCGGCACGGTCTGCTCCGATACGCCGCCGTGCGAGCGCAGCGGCGCGTCCAGGCCGGACAGGTCATGGCGGCTGCGGCTGGTGCCCAGCACCACGTGCTTGTCGCTGGTGACCACGAGGTCGCCGACGCGGTCGGACGGCAGCTCGAAGCGCGCGCAGGCCTCGGCGTTGGTCAGCACGCTCTCCACGCCTTGCAAATCGGACAGTCGCGCCTGGATCGCGGCGGCGTCGGCATCGTCGGGCAGGTAGATAGTGGCGTAGGAACCCAGCGCGCCGTGGTGGACCACGTACGGATCGGTGATCGGCAGGATCACGCGTGCGCCGCCCTCTTCCACGCCGCGGCCCAGCCAGGCGTCCAGCTGGTCCTGCAGGTAGATCACATTGGGCGCCTTGGTGGCCTCGTCATGCTTGGCGTTCATGCCGTGGTCGGCGGTCAGCGCCACCACGCAGCCGAGTTCGTCCAGCCGCTCCAGGTACTTGTCCATCATCGCGTAGAAGGCATTGGCGCCGTCCGAGCCGGGCGCGAACTTGTGCTGGATATAGTCGGTGGTGGACAGGTACATCAGGTCCGGGCGGCGCGTTTCCATCAGGCGCACGCCGGCGGCGAAGACAAATTCGGACAGCTCGGCGCTGTACACATCCGGCACCGGCATGCCCACCAGTTCGAGCACGCCGTCGATGCCGTTCTCCGCCACCGTGGCCTGGTCGGCCTTCTCCGACGAGAAACAGATGCCCTGCATGCCATGGCCCAGCAGCCGGCGCAGCTTGTCCTTGGCGGTGACCACGGCGACGCTGGCGCCGGCCTCGGCAAAGGCGGCCAGGATGGTGCCGGCGCGCAGGTACTTGGGGTCGTTCATCATCACTTCCTCGCCACGCCCGCCGTTGGCGCTGCGGTCGAAGAAGTAGTTGCCGCAGATGCCGTGCACCGCGGGCGGCGCGCCGCAGACGATGGAAAGGTTGTTGGGGTTGGTGAAGGTCGGCACCACGCAGGCGCCGCGGAAGGCGGAACCGGCGTCCAGCAGCCGCTTCAGGTACGGCGCGCGGCCGCTGGCCGCGGCGGCTTCAAGGTAATCGAACTCGCAGCCGTCGACGCAGACCACCACGACGGGCTGCTGCATCCAGCGATAGGTGCGCTGGTTGACGGTAATGGTGCGGGCATTGGTATCGGGCATGGTCGGTTCCTGTGCGGGATCGCGGTCGGTAAGGCGGTAGCTGCAGTGGATTCGGTCAGATTCAGGCGGCGGCATCGGTGCCGGTGCTGGCGCCCGCGCTGCTAGCCGACGGGGTCACCGCGGCATGCATGCGCGCGCGGCCGCGCTCGACGTGCTCGCGCATCAGGCGCGCGGCCAGCTCGCCGTCGCGCGCGGCAATCGCCGAGACAATGGCGCGGTGCTCGCGGGTGGAATCGGGCATGGCGGCGTGGCTGCGCGACAGCGCTTCGCGCCGGAACAGCGTCAGCTCCTTGACCAGGCGCCGATAGGTCTCGAGCAGCTTGCGGTTGCCGGCCAGCTCGACCATGCGGTCGTGGAACGACAGGTTCAGCCGCGTGTATTCATCGACATCCCGCGCCTGGCTCGCCGCGTCGAGCGCCTCCACCAGTGCGCGCAATTCGCGCAGGTCCGCCGGCGTGATGCGGGCGGCCAGCTGCCGGCCGATGAACTCATCCAGCACGGCACGCAGTTCATAGATCTCATCGGCTTCCTCCACCGAGATGGCGCGCACGAACACACCGCGGTTCTTCTCGGTGCGCAGCAGGCCGGCCTGCTCCAGCGCGCGGAATGCCTCGCGCACCGGGCCGCGCGACACATTGAGCTGCCCGGCGACTTCGATTTCGTTGAGCTTGGCGCCCGGCGCCAGTTCGCCGGACATGATCCGCAACTCCAGTTCCCGCTGCACCAGCGTAGTCAGGGACTGGCTCTGCAGGATGGTGATTTCGCTCGCCAGCGGCGCTTGGCGTGACATGAAAACTCCCGTTTGTGACGGATTCAGCAATATCGAAAATCCTTATTGCCATTAAAGCAAGCGGTTTGTATATTGTCAACAATCAAGACATCGGCGCAGATCCACGGGTGACAACGCAACGCGCCAGAAGTTGGGTATATGTCTTGCAAGTGTTGTAGCACAAGGGTTTCACGGTGATTCAATGTTGTGCAGCACGCCCCACGGCATTGCAACATATTCACCACATTGACACATTTCTCCACCTACAATGCCGGAAGGAGTCCCCATGCAACCGTCCTTCACCACCACCCTGCGCACCGCCGCCGCCCTGCTTGCGCTAGCCGCCTCCGGCACCGCGCTGGCCCAGAAGACCACGCTGACCGTCTATACGGCGTGGGAGACCGAGACCCTCAAGCCCTATGCCGAGGGCTTTGCCAAGGTGGCGCCCGATATCGAACTGAAATACGTGCGCGATTCCACCGGCGTGATCACCGCCAAGGCGCTGGCCGAGAAAGCCAATCCGCAGGCCGACGTGATCGCCGGGCTGGCGGCGTCGAGCCTGGAACTGCTCAAGCAGGAAGGCATGCTCGTGCCGTACACCCCCAAGGGCTTCGAGAAGCTGACGCGCGACTACAGCGACAAGGCCACGCCGCCGTCGTGGGTAGGCCTGGACGTGTGGGGCGCCACCATCTGCTTCAACACCATCGAGGCCAAGAAGCGCAACCTGCCGCGCCCCGAGACCTGGAAGGACCTGGCCAAGCCGGTCTACAAGGGCACCATCGTGATGCCCAACCCGGCTTCGTCCGGCACCGGCTTCCTTGACGTGACGGCCTGGCTGCAGCTCTACGGCGAGCAGGAAGGCTGGAAGTACATGGACGCGCTGCACGAGAACATCGCCCAGTACACGCACTCCGGCTCCAAGCCCTGCAAGCAGGCCGGCTCCGGCGAATTCCCGATCGGCATCTCGTTCGAACTGCGCGCGCACAAGACGCTGGCCGCGGGCGCGCCGATCGAGATGATCTTCCCCAAGGAGGGCCTGGGCTACGACATCGAGGCCGCCGGCATCGTCAAGGGCACGAAGAAGATGGAGGCCGCCCAACGCTACCTGGACTGGCTCGCCAGCAAGGAAGCCAACCAGCTGTTCGCCAAGGACTGGGCCATCGTGGCTTACCCGGGCGTGGCGCGGAAGGTGGAAACCATCCCGGCCAACTACGAGCAGATGCTGGTCAAGAACGATTTCGGCTACATCGCCAAGAACCGCGAGCGCGTGCTGACCGAATGGCAGAAGCGCTACGCCAGCAAGTCGGAAAAGCAGCCCTGAGCGCCTGAGCGCCGTCCTGTACCGGCGCCGCCGCCCTGTCTCGCGGGCAGGCGGCGCCGGGATCCCCCAACAGAACACAGGCCCCACGCCATGCAGACCTCCACATCCACGGCCGAAACCTACCTCAGCCTGAAAGGCATCCACAAGCGCTTCGGCGGCAGCGGCAGCGCCTTCGTCGCGCTCCACCATATCGACCTGGACGTGCGCCAGGGCGAGCTGCTGTGCTTCCTGGGCCCGTCGGGCTGCGGCAAGACCACGCTGCTGCGCATCATCGCCGGGCTGGAATCGCAGAATGCCGGCACCATCCACCAGGGCGGGCGCGATATCTCCACGCTGCCGCCGATGGAGCGCGACTACGGCATCGTGTTCCAGTCCTATGCGCTGTTCCCCAACCTGACCGTGGCCGACAACGTCGCCTACGGCCTGGTCAACCGGCGCATGCCGCGCGACCAGCGCCGCGCGCGCGTGGCGGAACTGCTGACGCTGGTGGGGCTGCCCGATCGCGGCAACCAGTATCCGGCGCAGTTGTCGGGCGGCCAGCAGCAGCGCGTGGCGATTGCGCGCGCGCTGGCCACTTCGCCCGGGCTGCTGCTGCTGGACGAGCCGCTGTCGGCGCTCGATGCGCGCGTGCGGGTGCGCCTGCGCAGCGAGATCCGCGCGCTGCAGCAGCGGCTGAACATCACCACCATCCTGGTCACGCACGACCAGGAAGAGGCACTGTCGATGGCGGACCGCATCGTGGTGATGAACCAGGGTGCGATCGAGCAGGTCGGCACCCCGGCGCAGGTCTACCAGCGCCCGGCCACGCCGTTCGCGGCGGACTTCGTCGGCAAGACCAACATGCTGGGCGCGCGCGTCTGCGGCGACGGCGAGCTGCACCTGGGCGGCGTGCGCATGCGCTGCGCCGCGCCCGCGGGCTGCTGCCCCGACGAGGATGTGCAGGTGTTCTTCCGCCCGGAGGACGTCTGCGTGCGCGGCATCGAACAGCATGGCCCCAATGTGCTGGAGGCCACCGTCGACAAGATCGAGTTCCTCGGCGCCTTCTCGCGGCTGACGCTGCGGCTGCCCGACGCCGCGCCGGCGGCACCCGGCGGCGCCGGCGCGCCTGGCAGCGCGCTGTATGCCGACCTTTCGCTCAATGACCTGCACGAGCTGCGCCCGCACACCGGCGACCGGCTGCGCCTGGCCATTCCCGCTGACCGTATCCGAATCTTCCGCCACGCATGCGCATGAGCCTCACTGCGGCGCCGGCCACCACCTCTGCCACCATGCCGGCTACCGATACCCTCTCCCCCGCCCCGGCCAGCGCGCCGGCGGGGCCCGCCAACCCTGGCGCGCAGCCCTCGCCGCCGGCATCGCCGGCGCTGGTCGCCACCTCGGTGCGCGCGCACTGGACCGACCGCCTCGCCTACGCACTGCTGGCCCTGGCCGCGCTGGCGCTGGCCTGCTTCGTGCTGGCGCCGATCGTGATGATCCTGGCCAAGAGCGTGCAGAACCGCGACGGCACCCTGGCCGGCATCGCGCACTTCCGCGCCTACTTCGAGTCGCCCGCGCTGCTGCGCTCGGTATGGAACAGCCTGTGGGTCTCGGCGCTGGCCACCTGCATCACGGTGCCGCTGGCGTTCGGCTTTGCCTATGCGCTGACGCGCAGCCGCATTGCCTGCAAGGGCCTGCTGCGCAACCTGGCGCTGATCCCGCTGCTGGCGCCCTCGCTGCTGGCGGCGATCTCGTTCATCTTCTGGTTCGGCAACCAGGGGCTGTTCAAGCCGTGGATGGGCAGCACGCAGATCTACGGGCCGCTGGGCATCGTCGCGTCGCTGGTGTTCGCCACCTTTCCGCATGCGCTGATGATTTTGATCACGGCGCTGTCGCTGACGGATGCGCGGCTGTATGAAGCCGCCGACGCGCTGGGCACCTCGACCGTGCGCAAGTTCTTCACCATCACCGTACCGGGCGCGCGCTACGGGCTGGTCAGCGCCGCCATGGTGGTGTTCACCTATGCGATCTCGGATTTCGGCATCCCCAAGGTGATCGGCGGCAACTTCCACATGCTGGCAACCGATATCTACAAGCTGGTGATCGGCATGCAGGACTTCTCGCAGGGCGCGGTGGTGTCGCTGATGCTGCTGGTGCCGGTGGCCGTGACCTACTGCGTCGACGCGCGCGTGCAGCGCCGCCAGATGGCGCTGATGTCGGCGCGCTCGGTGCCCTACGTGCCGCGGCGCAGCCCCCGCTTCGACCTGGCCATGGCGGTGTTCTGCTGGCTGATGGCGGCGCTGATGCTGGCGGTGATGGGCATGGCGGTGTACGCGTCCTTCGTCAAGCTGTGGCCGTACAACTTCTCGCTGTCGCTGAACCACTACCGGGTCGGGCTGGTCGAGGGCGGCGTGGTCGATTCCTACCTGAACAGCCTGCGCATGGCGGGCCTGGCCGCGGTGATCGGACCGGTGTTCATCTTCGCCACCGCCTACCTGCTGGAGAAGACCCGCGGCATGGATTGGCTGCGCAGCTTCGTGCGGCTGATGGCGGTGCTGCCGATGGGCGTGCCGGGGCTGGTGCTGGGGCTGGGCTACATCTTCTTCTTCGTGCCGCAGGCCAACCCGCTGCACGGGCTGTACCAGACCCTGGGCATCCTGGTGCTGGTGACCATCGTCCACTACTACGCATCGTGCCACCTGACCGCCGTGACCGCGCTCAAGCAGCTCGACAGCGAGTTCGAGGCCGTGTCCGCATCGCTCAAGGTGCCGTTCTACAAGACCTTCTTCAAGGTCACGGTGCCGGCCTGCCTGCCCGCCATCCTGGAGATCTCGCGTTACCTGTTCATCAATGCGATGACCACGGTCTCGGCGGTGGTGTTCCTGTACGGCGCCGACACCAAGCTGGCCTCGGTCGAGATCGTCAACCTGGACGAGTCCGGCGACATCGGCCCGGCCGCGGCCATGGCCACGCTGGTGGTGCTGACCTCGGCCGGCGCCTGCCTGCTCTATTACCTGCTGCAACGCGTGCTCGATTGCAAGACCCAGGCCTGGCGCCAGGGCCAAGGCAACGACTGACTTTCCATTTCCACTCCTTCCCAATCAGGAGCTCAACATGATTCGCGGCAATGACCCGATCCTTCTGACCCCCGGCCCCCTGACCACCTCGCTCGCCACCAAGCAGGCCATGCTGCGCGACTGGGGCTCGTGGGACGCCGCCTTCAACACCATCACGCGCAGCCTGTGCGACGACCTGGTGCGCATCGTCCACGGCGAAGGCACCCACGTCTGCGTGCCGATGCAGGGCAGCGGCACCTTCTCGGTGGAAGCGGCAATCGCCAACGTGGTGCCGCGCGACGGCAAGGTGCTGGTGCCGCAGAACGGCGCCTACTGCCAGCGCATCCTGAAGATCTGCAAGGTGCTCGGGCGCGCCAGCGTGGAACTGCCGATTCCGGAAGACCAGCCCGCCAGCGCCGCGCTGATCGAGGAAGCGCTGCGGCGCGACCCGTCGATCACGCACCTGGCGCAGGTGCACTGCGAGACCGGCGCCGGCGTGCTCAACCCGCTGCAGGACATCGCCCTGCTGTGCCAGCGCCTGGGCAAGGGCCTGATCGTCGATGCCATGAGTTCGTTCGGCGCGCTCGAGATCGACGCGCGCACCATGCCGTTCGACGCGCTGGTGGCCGCCACCGGCAAGTGCATCGAGGGCGTGCCCGGCATGGGCTTCGTGCTGGTGAAGAAAGACGTGCTGGAAGCCAGCCAGGGCAACAGCCACTCGCTGGCGCTGGACCTCTATGACCAGTACGTCTACATGCAGAAGACCACGCAGTGGCGCTTCACGCCGCCGACGCACGTGGTGGCGGCATTCCGGGCCGCGCTGGACCAGTTCCTGGAAGAAGGCGGCCAGCCGGTGCGCGGCGCGCGCTATCGCCGCAACTGTGACACGCTGGTGCAGGGCATGGCGGCGCTGGGCTTCCGCGCCTTCCTGCCGGCAGCGGTGCAGGCGCCGATCATCGTCACCTTCCATGCGCCGGCGGATGCGCGCTATGACTTCAAGACCTTCTACGGCAAGGTGCGCGAGCGCGGCTACATCCTTTATCCGGGCAAGCTGACCCAGGTGGAAACCTTCCGCGTGGGCTGCATCGGCGCCATCGACGACAACGAGATGCGCAACGTGGTGACGGCGATTGGCGAGGTGCTGCGCGAGATGGGGATCGAGATGCAGGCGCAGCTGGCGGAGGCGGCTTGACGACGAGCTTGTTCTCTCAACGCTAGCAGCAGGCACCCCTCTCCCGCTTGCGGGAGAGGGGTGCAAACACGCAGCAGACCACAAGAACCAACAACTCCTTCATGTCCCTCCCCCCCGATTTCCACGGCCTCGCCTTTGCCGCCGTGATGCTGTCGGCGCTGATGCATGCGTCGTGGAACGCCATCGTCAAGATCGGCGGCGACCGGCTGTCGTCGATGGCGCTGATCGACACCTTCTGCCTGCTGGTGGCGCTGCCCTTCCTGTTCCTGGTGCCCGTGCCGGCACCGCAGGTATGGCCGTTCCTGCTGGCCACGGTGGCGCTCGAGGTGGTCTACAAGCTGTCGCTGGTGGCGGCCTACAACCGTGGCGACTTCAGCCAGGCCTATCCGCTGATGCGCGGCTCGGCGCCAATGATGGTGGCCATCCTGCTGTTGCTGACCGGCAGCGAACGGCTGGGGCCGGGCGGCTATGCCGGCATCGCGCTGATCTGCTGCGGGCTGGTCAGCCTGGTGCACTGGCGCCGGCAGGCGCCCGACCTGCTCGGCTTCGCGCTGCTGGCGGGGGCCTGCCTGGCGGGCGGCACCGTGATCGACGGCACCGCGGTCAAGCGCCATGGCGAGGTCCTGACCTACATCGTCTGGCTGCAGGCGATGTCGCATGTGTTCATGCCCGGCTATGCCTTTGCCCGCCGCGGCACGGCACTGCTGGCGCTGCTGCGCACGGAATGGAAGCGCGCCGGCATCGGCGGCATCAACCGCGTGGGCTCGTATGCGCTGATGCTGTGGGCCATGACCATGGCGCCGGTGGCCAAGCTGGCGGCGCTGCGCGAATCGAGCGTGATCTTCGCGGCGCTGCTGGGGCATTTCCTGTTGCGCGAGGCCTTCGACCGGCGCCGCGTGCTGGCGACCGCGCTGGTGCTGCTGGGCATCGTCACGCTGCAACTGGCGCGCTGAGCACTGACTGGCCTGTTGCATTTTGCGTTGTTTATTGGCGTTTTGTGGCATACCATGGCAAGCATCCCCCACCGCCCTCGCCCCGCGCGTTGAACACCATGTCCCTCCCGTCCCAAACCCGCGTCGTCATCATCGGCGGCGGCATCATCGGCTGCAGCGTTGCCTACCACCTGACCCGGCTCGGCTGGACCGACGTGGTGCTGCTGGAGCAAGGCCAGCTGTCGTGCGGCACCACCTGGCACGCCGCCGGGCTGGTCGGCCAGCTGCGCTCGCAGGAAAGCATGACCCGTCTGATCCGCTATTCCACCCAGCTCTACAGCGAACTGGAAGCGGAAACCGGCCTCGGCACCGGCTGGAAGCAATGCGGCTCGCTGTCGGTCGCGCGCACCGCCGAGCGCATGACGCAATTGCGCCGCACCGCCGCGGTGGCGCGCGCCTATGGGGTGGAATGCGAGGTGATCTCACCCGCGCAGGCCGGCGAGCTCTGGCCGGTGATGCGCACCGACGACCTGCTCGGCGCGGTCTGGCTGCCGGGCGACGGCAAGGCCAACCCGACCGACCTGACCCAGGCGCTGGCGCGCGGCGCGCGCAGCCGCGGCGCCCGGATTGCGCAGGACACGAAGATCACCGCGGTCCATGCCCGCGATGGCCGCGCCACCGGCGTCAGCTGGCGCAACAAGGCCGGCGACGAGGGCCGCATCGAAGCCGAGATCGTGGTCAATTGCGCGGGGCAGTGGGCGCGCCAGGTGGGGCAAATGTGCGGCGTGACCGTGCCGCTGCATTCGGCCGAGCACTACTACATCGTCACCGAGCGCATTGCCGGCGTGCGCCCCGACCTGCCGGTGATGCGCGACCCCGATGGCTTCATCTACTTCAAGGAGGAAGTCGGCGGGCTGGTGATGGGCGGCTTCGAGCCGGACGCCAAGCCCTGGGGCATGCAGGGCATTCCCGAGCCGTTCGAGTTCCAGCTGCTGCCGGATGACTGGGACCAGTTCCAGATCCTGATGGAAAACGCGCTGGTGCGCGTGCCGGCGCTGGAAACGGCGCAGGTCAAGCAGTTCTACAACGGCCCCGAATCGTTCACCCCGGACAACAACTTCATCCTGGGCGAGGCGCCGGAGCTGCGCAATTTCTACGTCGGCGCGGGCTTCAACTCGATGGGCATCGCCTCGGCCGGCGGCGCCGGCATGGCGCTGGCCGAATGGATCGTCGCGGGCGAGCCCACCATGGACCTGTGGCCGGTCGATATCCGCCGCTTCGCCGGCTTCAACGGCAACCAGAGCTGGCTGCACGACCGCGTCAAGGAAACGCTCGGGCTGCATTACGCGATGCCGTGGCCGAACCGCGAACTGGAGACCGCGCGGCCATTCCGCCGTTCCCCGCTGTATGCGCACCTGCGCGATGCCGGCGCCAATTTCGGCAGCAAGATGGGCTGGGAGCGGCCCAACTTCTTCGCGCCGCCGGGCACATCGCCGCAGATCGAATACGCCTTCGGCCAGCAGAACTGGCTGCCGTGGAGCGGCGCCGAGCACCGTGCCTGCCGCGAGGGCGTGGCGCTGTTCGACATGAGCTCGTTCTCCAAATACCTGGTCAAGGGCGCCGATGCCGAGGCGGTCCTGCAGTACGTGATGAGCAACGACGTGGCGGTGCCGCCCGGACAGACCGTGTACACCGCGATGCTCAACGAGCGCGGCACCTATGAGTCCGACCTGACCGTGACGCGGCTGGCGCGCGACCAGTACCTGGTGGTGACCGGGTCGGCGCAGACCACGCGCGACTTCAGCTATATCGAGCGGCTGATCCCCCGGGACCAGCGCTGCGTGATCGTCGACGTCACCGGCCAGTACGCGGTGCTGGCAGTGATGGGGCCGCGCTCGCGCGAGCTGCTGCAGACGGTGTCGCGCGCGGATTTCTCCAACGAGGGGTTTCCCTTCGGCAGTTCGCGCGAGATCGACCTCGGCTACGCCACCGTGCGCGCGACGCGGCTGACCTACGTCGGCGAGCTGGGGTGGGAACTGTACGTGCCGGTGGAATTCGCGGTGGGCGTGTACGAGACCCTGCATGAGGCCGGCCGCACGCTCGGCCTGGTCAACGCCGGCTACTACGCGATCGAGTCGCTGCGGCTGGAAAAGGGCTACCGCGCCTGGGGCCGCGAGCTGTCGCCGTCGGTCAACCCGTTCGAGGCCGGACTGTCGTTCGCCTGCAAGCTGGCCAGCGGCATCGACTTCCGCGGGCGTGAAGCGCTGCTGCAACTGCGCCAGGCGGGCGCGCCCACGCGGCGCATGGTGGTGGTGACGGTGGATGGCGCCAGCGACGCCATGCTGTGGGGCGGCGAGGCCGTGCTGCGCACCGGCCCCGACGGCAGCGTGCGCGCGGTGGGATCGCTCAGTTCCGCTGCCTTCGGCCATACGCTGGGCTGCCCGGTCGGCATGGCGCTGCTGGCGCGCGAGGACGGGCCGGCCGACGCGGCATGGCTGGAAGCCGGCAGCTACCACGTCGACCTCGCCGGCGCCCTGCTGCCCGCGCGCGTGCACCTGCGCGCGCCCTACGACCCGGCCTCGGCGCGCCCGAAGGCCTGAACGCAAGGGGCCTGAACGGAAAGCCGGCAGGGAATATTCGCGCCGGCTGATAACCACTATTCAACGCCCCGCCTTGAGGTAAACCCTAGGCCACGGCGACAATCGCGGGGTCAGCGCAGCCGTTCAGCGCCAGGACCATGACAACCATGCCCCGCCCCGATTCACCCGCGCCGCAGCCGTAGTGACTGGCGGCACGCCATGCCCTGCAGCGGCCGCACCATCGCGGCCGCGCTCCCTGAACACCTGAACCGTATCCGCGCCAGCCCCAGGGCTGGCCCGCGGATGGCTGCCCCCTTGCCGCGACATCTTGCGCAATCTTGCGCAATCCCCAAGGAAATCCATGCCCAGCTTCAACCCTTCACGACGCACCTTTCTCAAAGCCAGCGTCGTGGCCGGGGTGTCGGTCTATATCGCACCCATCGGCGGCAAGGCTTTCGCGGCCTTGTTCGAAGACAAGATCCTGACCCCCGTGCAGTGGGACGCCAAGGCCGGCGCCCCCAGGTTCCGCATCGACGGCATCGCCAAGGTCACCGGCGCCAAGGTGTTTGCGCGCGATATCCGCTCGCGCGACATGCCGCACTGGCCGCAACAGCAGTCGCACGCCTTTATCCTGCGCGCAACCCAGGCCGACCGCCTCTATACCGGCTTCGACCTCGGCGTGCTGGGCGACGAACTCAAGCCCGACCGCGTCGTCACCGCCGACGACCTGGCCCGCGACGGCGTCGCCTTCCCCGCCTTCTACGGCGACGACATGCTGCTGCCCGCCGGCAAGACGCCGGCCTACCTGGGCCACGCGGTGGCGATCCTGATCTACCACGACTTCGCGCGCTTCCGCTTTGCCAAGGACAAGCTCAAGTTCCGCGACGACGTGATCCGCTATGGCGCGAAGACCGGCCCGCTGGCGCGCGATCCGTGGGGCACCTTCCGCTTCGTGCGCGTGGGCGGCGCCACACCCTACGCGGACGACGTGTTCTCCAGCCTGAAGAATGCGCCGGTGTTCCCCAGCATGATGCGCAAGCACGAGCCGGTCTGGCCGGACGGCAACGACCACGGCCAGCTCGGCGAACAAGGCATGCA
This sequence comes from Cupriavidus alkaliphilus, assembly GCF_014191175.1. Classification (NCBI taxonomy): domain Bacteria; kingdom Pseudomonadati; phylum Pseudomonadota; class Betaproteobacteria; order Burkholderiales; family Burkholderiaceae; genus Cupriavidus; species Cupriavidus alkaliphilus. The sequence continues at coordinate 990,626 of NZ_JACHWE010000002.1, forward strand.
CCACGCCGCGCGGATCCGCGCGCAACTGGCAAAGCCGTCCGACGACTGGCTGGTGCTGGAGCGCGAGTACAACTCGCAGTCGGCCGACACCGCCGCGCTCGAGCCCGACAACGCCAACTGCTGGTATGACGCCGCCGCGCAGGCGCTGCACATGGTGGTGCCGACGCAAGGGCCGAACGAGGTCGCCGAAAGCGTGGCCGAGATGCTGGCGAAGGCCAGGGGCGCGTTCCCGGTGAAGCAGGTATTCCTGCACCCGTGCTACACGGTCGGCTACGGCTCCAAGGACCACTACAACTTCCCGTTCTATGGCCTGGTCGCGGCGCTGTACGCCGACGGCAAGCCGGTGCGGCTGGCCAACGACCGCTACGAGCAGTTCCAGACCTCGATCAAGCGCCACGCCTTCAGGATGCGCTACCGCATTGCCGTAGACCGCAAGACCGGCCTGTTCCAGGCCTTCCAGGGCGACCTGCAGGCCAACGGCGGCGGGCGCTCCAACTTTTCGCCGTCCGTGGCGATGGTCGGCGCCACGGCGGCGCAATCGATCTATTACTTCCCGAACAACGACCTGACCGCCGTGGCGCTCGCCTCGCGCGCCGTCGACGCGGGCTCGGCGCGCGGCTACGGCACGCTGCAGAGCATGGCCGCGACCGAGATGATGGTCGACGAGTTCGCCGAGCAGCTCAAGCTCGACCCGATCGAGTTCCGCCTGAAGAACGCGCTGCGCTCGGGCATGAAGAACACGCAGGGCGCGATCCCCGCCGGCGCGATCCGCGTCGACGAGGTGCTGGAGGCGGCGAAGGCCTATCCGCTGTGGACCAACCGTGCCGGCAAGAAGGCGGAGTATGAAGCCGCCAACCCCGGCCGCCGCTATGGCGTGGGCTTTGCCTGCGTGCAGAAGGACTTCGGCACCGGCGCCGAAGCGTCGTTCGCCAAGGTCGAGCTGAAGGCCGACGGCAGCATCGTGCTGCATCACTCCGGCGCCGAGATCGGCACCGGCATGTCGACCTCGCAGGCCGCCGCGGTGGCGCGCTGGCTGGGCAAGCCGGCGGGCGAGGTGCGCACCTCCGTCACCGACTGGACCGACCTGCCGGTGACCACCTCCGGCGACCCCTACCTGATGAGCCAGGCCGAGCAGGACAGGCTGTCGGCCAATCCCCGCTGGTCGCCGGCCTATGCGTCGCCCGCCAGCGCCACCAACTCGGCCTACTACTTCACGCACAGTACGCGCGAGGCCGCCCGCGTGGTGTTCCTGCACGGCCTGTGGCCGGCGGCCATGGCGATCTGGAGCCAGGGTATCGGCGGTGGCCAGGCGGCCTCGCTGGTGGTGCGCGTGGAAGACGCGCGCTGGGTCGACGGCAAGCTCAGCGCCGGCGGCCTGCAGGCGCTGCCGTTCGAGCAGCTCGCGAGCAAGGCGCACGAGCTGGGGCTGGTGACCGGCGCCACCGTGCACGCCTTCAACCGCTGGCAATGGAGCGAAGCCGATTTCGACATCGACGGACACGCCGCGCGCCTGCCGGTGGATGGCTTGTCGGTGCGCTACGGCGATGGCGCCAATGGCATCGATCTCGCGCGCAAGGCGCGCATGCGCACCCCCGGCGGCTGGCATGTGCTCGATCGCAACAAGGTCTATATCGCATCCACGCAGCGCAACAACGCCGCGGTGACCTACTACAGCGCGGTGGGCACCTTCGTCGAGCTGTCGGTGCACGAGGCCAGCGGCAAGGTGGAAATCCTGTCGCACCACTCGATCATGGAATGCGGCACGCAGCTGTCGCCGCAGCTGGTGTCGGGCCAGCTGCAGGGCGGCATCGCCATGGGCATCGGCCACGCGCTGCATGAATACCTGCCGCTGTACGAGGACGGCCCCGGCAACGGCACCTGGAACTTCAACCGCTACCACCTGCCGCGCGCCAGCGACGTGGCGGTGTGGAGCCAGACCGGCACGGTGCTGCCGCCGGTCACGGAAACCGACCCGCCCAAGGGCATCGCCGAGGTGGTGATGATCCCGGTGGTGGGCGCCATCGTCAACGGCATCGCGCATGCCATCGGCCACCGCTTCACCGACCTGCCGGTGACGGCGGCCAAGATCCAGGAGGTACTGGCATGAGCATCGCCACCCAGCCCATCACGCTCAACATCAACGGCAAGGACGTCGGCCCCGTCGACGTGCCCGAAGGCCTGATGATGATCGATTTCCTGCACGAATACCTGGACCTGACCGGCTCGCGCCTGGGCTGTGGCCAGGGTATCTGCCACGCCTGCGTGGTCATCCACGACAAGCCGGACGGCACCAGCGAGGAAGTGCGCAGCTGCATCACCGGCGCGCACTGGTTCAACGGCCGCAAGGTGCGCACCGTGGAAGGCCACGGCAAGCGCAACGAGCAAGGCGAGGTGGTCGAGCTGACGCCGGTGCAGCAGAAGTTCCTGGAGCATTTCAGTTTCCAGTGCGGCTACTGCACGCCGGGCTTCGTCAACGGCGCCACCATCCTGGTGGAGCAGCTCAAGCGCAAGCCGGTGCCGAAGGACCAGGTCGAGGCCACCATCACCCAGGCGCTGGACGGCCATATCTGTCGCTGCACCGGCTACGTGCGCTACTACGAGGCGGTCAAGGACGTGATCACCAGCACGCCGGGCCTGGTGCTGGACAGCGGGAGCGACAAGTGATGCAGCGCACGCCCCTGATGATCGCCATGCGCGCCGCGCTGGCAGCGCTGACCGCGGCCGCGGTCATGGCCGGCTGCGGCAGCCGCACCGAAGCCATTGCCCCCGCCGCCGACCACGCCCCCAAGGCGCAGCTGTCAGCCGCCGAGCAGATCGCGCGCGGCCGCTACCTGGTGCGCGCCGCCGACTGCGCCGCCTGCCATACCGCGCCGCAGGGTGCGCCGTTCGCCGGCGGCGTGGAACTGGCCTCGCCCTTCGGCACCTTCTACGGCACCAACATCACGCCGGACAAGACCCACGGCATCGGCAACTGGAGCGCAGACGACTTCTACAAGGCGCTGCATGACGGCAAGGCGCCGGGCAAGCAGCTCTACCCGGCGATGCCGTACACCTCGTACCGTAGCCTGTCGCGCGCGGATTCGGATGCCATGTACGCCTACCTGATGCAGGTGAAGCCGGCCGCGGTGGCCAACCGAGCGCACGAGCTGCAGTTCCCGTACAACCTGCGCTTCGCGCTGGCGGGCTGGAACCTGCTGTTCCTCGAGGACAAGCTGCCGGATGCTTCCAAGGGGAATTCGGAATCGTGGCAACGCGGCCGCTACCTGTCCAACGCGCTGGGCCACTGCGCCGAGTGCCACACGCCGCGCGCGGCCTTCGGCCGGCTGGACCTGTCGAAGCCGCTGGCCGGCTCCGCGCTGGCGCGCGTCGGCGCGCCGGACATCACGCCCGCCGGCCTGGCCGCGCGCGGCTGGACCGCCGCCGACCTGCAGCAGTTCTTCGCCACCGGCATCGCGCCGCAGGGCTCGGCCTTCGGCGAGATGTACCCGGTGGTGCATCTGAGCAGCCAGTACCTGAACCAGGCCGACCTGGGCGCGATGACCACCTACCTGCTCGGCGACCAGCCGCCCGCGCCGCAGCCGGTCAAGGCCGTGAGCGCCGACGCCGCGCAACTGGCACCGGGCCGCCGCCACTACGTCGCCGTCTGCGCCGGCTGCCACGGCCGCGAGGGTGAAGGCAAGCCGCACGTGGCGGTGTCGATGGCCGGCAACTCGACGGTGCGCAACGCCGACGCGCGCAACCTGATCGTGTCGATGCTCGATGGGATCGGGGCGCAGCGCTTTCCGGGCCTGGAGGCGATGCAGGAAATGCCGGGCTTTGCCGACCGCATGAGCGACGAGGAGCTGGCGCAGCTGGCCAACTACCTGCGTGCGACGTGGGGTGGGCAGCCGGCCGATGTGAAGCCGGGTGATGTGAAGGCGCTGCGCGCGGCCGGTCCGGGGCATTAAGGCCTGCCTGCGGCGCCCGATCATCCGCCGGTTTGCTCCCCTCTCCCACTGCGCGGGAGAGGGGAGCGATTGCGCGGGATGGTGGCCATGGCATGCGGTACCGCATAGCAGCGGCCGTACAGCAGCTGTTCCAATCTTGAACAACCACTGTCACGCGCTTGCACACCTGCGGCGCGATTTCCCGGCCAATCCTCGCTTCCTCCCGCTTTTTCCTCCTCCCGCTGCCCCCGGCACACCTCTTGCGATCTGCTCCCGTGCGCACGGCCCACGCCGTGACGGCACCACACAGATCACTCGAACGGAGCGAGACATGAACATGGCGGAAATCGCCCAGCTGGGCGTCAGCAACCCCTACAAGCAGCAGTACGACAACTACATCGGCGGCCAGTGGGTGCCGCCCGCCGGGGGCGAATACTTCGAGTCCATCACGCCGATCACCGGCAAGCCGTTCACGCGCGTGCCGCGCTCGAACCAGCAGGACGTCGACGCCGCGCTGGACGCAGCGCACGCCGCCAAGGCGGCGTGGGCGCGCACCTCCACCACCGAGCGCGCCAATATCCTGAACCGCATCGCGGATCGCATCGAGGCCAACCTCAAGCTGCTGGCCGTGGCGGAGAGCATCGACAACGGCAAGCCGGTGCGCGAGACCACCGCCGCCGACCTGCCGCTGGCGGTGGACCACTTCCGCTACTTCGCGGGCTGCATCCGCGCGCAGGAAGGCGGCATTTCCGAGATCGACGGCGACACCATCGCATACCATTTCCACGAACCGCTGGGCGTGGTCGGCCAGATCATCCCGTGGAACTTCCCCCTGCTGATGGCTACCTGGAAGCTGGCGCCGGCGCTGGCCGCCGGCAACTGCGTGGTGCTGAAGCCCGCCGAGCAGACGCCGGCGTCGATCCTGGTGCTGATGGAGGTGATCGGCGACCTGCTGCCGCCCGGAGTGGTCAACGTGATCAACGGCTTCGGCCTGGAGGCCGGCAAGCCGCTGGCATCGAGCCCGCGCATCAGCAAGGTGGCGTTCACCGGCGAGACCACCACCGGCCGGCTGATCATGCAGTACGCGTCGCAGAACCTGATCCCGGTCACGCTGGAACTGGGCGGCAAGTCGCCCAACATCTTCTTCGAAGACGTGCTCGCCGCCGACGACGCCTTCTTCGACAAGGCGCTGGAAGGCTTCGCCATGTTCGCGCTGAACCAGGGCGAGGTCTGCACCTGCCCGTCGCGCGCGCTGATCCAGGAATCGATCTACGACCGCTTCATGGAACGCGCGCTCAAGCGCGTCGCCGCGATCCGCCAGGGCCATCCGCTCGACACCGGCACCATGATCGGCGCGCAGGCGTCGGCCGAGCAGCTGGAGAAGATCCTGTCGTACATCGACCTGGGCCGCAAGGAAGGCGCGCAGTGCCTTGCCGGCGGCGAGCGCAACGTGCTCGACGGCGACCTGTCCGGCGGCTACTACGTCAAGCCGACCGTGTTCGCGGGCCACAACAAGATGCGCATCTTCCAGGAAGAAATCTTCGGCCCGGTGGTCTCGGTCACCACCTTCAAGGATGAGGAAGAGGCGCTGGCCATCGCCAACGACACGCTCTATGGCCTCGGCGCCGGGGTCTGGACGCGCGACGGCGCTCGCGCGTTCCGCATGGGCCGCGGCATCCAGGCCGGGCGTGTGTGGACCAACTGCTACCACGCCTATCCGGCCCATGCCGCGTTCGGCGGCTACAAGCAGTCCGGCATCGGCCGCGAGAATCACCGCATGATGCTTGACCACTACCAGCAGACCAAGAACCTGCTGGTGAGCTACAGCCCCAACGCGCTCGGGTTCTTCTGACCATGGCAACCCCGGGCACCGCGCCGGCCGCACTGCCGGTCGAGCGCGTGGTGGCAACGCCGGCCGCGCTGGCGCTGATTGCCGAGCTGGCCGCGCGGCACGGCGCGCTGATGTTCCACCAGTCGGGCGGCTGCTGCGACGGCAGCGCGCCGATGTGCTATCCCGCCGGCGAGTTGCTGGTGGGCCCGGGCGATGTCTGCCTGGGCCAGATCGGCGGCGCCGCGTTCTACATGACGCGCGCGCAGTTCGAGTACTGGCGCCACACGCGGCTGGTGATCGACGTGGTGCCGGGCGCGGGCGGGATGTTCTCGCTGGAGGGGCGCACGGGCAAACGGTTCCTGACGCGCTCCGAGCTGTTCAGCGACGCCGAGGCGGCGTGGCTGGCGGCGCAGCCGGAACCGTAATGCGACCTGCGGCGATGGCGTGCGGCGCAGGCAGTGCCGCACGCCATCGCCCTGTGGTTCAGCGCCGCTTCGTTGCGCCCGCAAGACGAATACTTACTTCCCGTACTCCAGCTCCGGATACCAATCTCCCCTTCCCTCCGGCGTGGTATCCAGCAACGTCCACAACGCATCCAGGTCCGGTGCCCCGCGCGGATCCTGCCCCGGATCGCACGTCAACGCATACATCTCGCTACTCCAGAAATGCCGGACCTTGCCGTCACGCCGCGAAAAGACCGTATATCCCGGCACGTCCGCATCCTCCGCACTCACGTAGTCGCGCGTGAAATCGCCATCCATATCCGCATACACCTTTAGCTGCGTCCAACCCCGCGCCCGCTTGGCCGCGACCAGTCGATCGATCGGCGAGCGCGCCACCATCGCCAGTGCCGCGCGCTGCTCGATATCCGCAACCTTGTGGTCCCAGCCGGCCATGATGGAAGTGCACATCGGACAAGGCTGCTGCCGTTGCGGCCCGAACATATAGCTGTAGACCACCAGCGTATCCTTGCCGGCGAACAGGTCTTCGAGCGTTACCGGCCCGTGCTCGCCCTGGAACGTATAACGCTTCGTCACTTCGCCGCCGGGTGGCAAGGCGCGGCGCTGTGCGGCCACGCGTTCGATGTGCCGCCGCAATTCGATTTCTTCCGCCAGCAAGGCGTTGCGCGCCTCGCGGTACGCCGCGCTTTCATTGGGAAAATGGACGGGATTCTGCCGGGCCAGTTCGGTCGACGGAACCAGCTTTGCCGTGGTGTTCATGTCAGTCCTCCTGGAAAATCGCGTGCCGGGGTCGCGGCCCTCGCCATATGGCGATGACCGCTACACACGCCTGTCCTGTTTCGTTCCCGCGCGGCGCGAATCGTTCCAGCGGATGTGCCGGCGGATGGCCGCAATGTTTGCATCGCTGCGAGCTCCATCCAGCACAAAACGGCGGATCACACACGCGTGTGATCCGCCGTCTGGTTCCGCGTAACGCTGATTCAGCCTTGCTGGGACCGGGCCGCGCGCGCGGCCTGCTCGCGCAGCCGCTCCTCCTGCTCCCGGAGCTCCGGCGTCAGTTCCGCGCCAAAGTCCTCAAGCTCGAACAATGGCCGGATCTCGATGTCGGATTCGCCTTCCATGGGATTGGGACAACGCTTGACCCATTCCACCGCCTCGTCCATCGACTTGACCTGCCACAGCCAGAAACCGGCAACGAGCTCTTCCGGCTGCGCGAAGGGCCCATCGGTCACGGTGCGCTGGCTGCCCGCGAAGCGCACGCGCTTGCCCTTTGCGCTGGGCTGCAGCCCCTCGCCCGCCAGCATGATGCCGGCCTTGACCAGTTCTTCGTTGAAGTTGCCCATCGCTGCCAGCAGCTCGGTGCCGGGCATCTTGCCCGCTTCCGAATCGGTGGTTGCCTTGACGATCACCATTACACGCATCGACATGTCTCCTCAGGTGCATGTGTGGCAACACGCGCGCGCCGGGTGGCGCGCGCCACGCTCCTTCAGGCAGGGCGCGCCGCACACCCGGTCAAGCATAGACGCTATGGCTATAGACGCTATTGCTGCATCGACCACGACGACTGGCGTCGGCGCAAGTCTTCCTGGCCCGGCTGGCGCGGCGGCTTGCCGAGATCGTCATCATGCCGGGGCGGCAGCTGCTCTTCGCTTTCACGCGAGGGATTTGCCGGCGGCACCTCTGGTACGTTCGGCCCTTCATCCGGTCGTGGAATCTGATGTGCCATGATGCCCTCCTGCTTGCAAAGTGCGACACCCTTGACGATGCAACCGCCATGCCAACCCGCGGCACGCGGCTTTGTGCGCGCGAGCGATCCCACCGGCCGCGCCACCATGCGCCGGCTGCACCCCCGCGCAATCTCGGCGCGCAAATCTGCCTGACTTTGTAATGCGGCACGCGGGCGCGCTGCCGGTGCGCCGCGGTGGCGCCACCTCCGGCATGGCGCGCGGCGCGTCGCGCGAACAGTCATCGCCGGGCACGAAAGGTGCACCGGCCACCCGTGGCGCACTGGGGCCGGCCCTGTGCGCCCGGATACTTCAATGCGGAGGCGCACCATGGAACAGACGGAAACGACAAGCACCCCCACCAGCACATCGGGCCTGCGGCAGCAGGAGACGCGCATGTCTTCGGCACCAGGTTCGGAGACGCGCAGCGGCGCGTCGTGGCGGGATACGCCGGAACGATCATCGGCATCGCAAGACCTGGCGCGCGAGCTCGACCGCCTGATCGATCGCCTGCCGACGTTGTCCGGCGACAACCTCGAGCAGGCCAAGGCGGAGTTCGTCGAACTTGCCGCGAAGTCGGGCAGCGCGGCGACGGAAATCGCGGCGAAATCCGCGGACGTTGCCCGGCGCGTGAAGGGACGCGTCAAGAGCGAGTGGGAAACCGGACTGGAGCGCACGGAAACGTTCGTCCATGCCAACCCCGTGCGCGCGCTCGGGATGGCGCTGGGGATAGGCGTGGTGCTGGGCGCGCGGCTGTTCGGCGGTTCGCACCGGCATCATCGCGACATGTGAGCCGGCGCTGGCGCGCCCCCGGCGCGCCGGGAAGACTGGCGGCTCAGCCGGCGCGCCGGCGCGGCACCGCGGTGCCGAACTGCTTGCGGTAGGCCGACGGCGACACCGCCAGCGCCTGGGTGAAGTGCTGGCGCAGCGAAACCGCCGAGCCGAAGCCGACCAGCCCGGCCACGAGGTCGACGCCCTTGTCGGTGGTCTCCAGCAGGCGCCGCGCCGCGGTCAGGCGGTGGTTCAGCAGCCACTGCGTCACGGTGGTGCCGGTCTTCTCCTTGAAGCGCCGGGTGAAATTGCGCCGGCTCATGCCGGCCTTCTCGGCCAGCGTATCCAGCGTCAGCGGCTCGGCCAGGTGCGCGATGGCCCAGTCCAGCGTCAGGCTGAGCCGGTCGGCGCCTTCCGCCTGCGGCAGCGGATGCTCGATGTATTGTGCCTGGCCGCCGTGCCGGTGCGGGGCCACCACCATGCGGCGCGCCATCCGGTTGGCCACCTCGGCGCCATGGTCGCGCCGCACCAGGTGCAGGCAGCAATCCAGCGCGGCCGCGGTGCCGGCCGAGGTCAGGATCGCGCCATCGTCGATATAGAGCGAATCGCGGTCGAGCCGCACCCGCGGGTAGCGCTGCGCGAAATCGTCAGCCCAGGCCCAGTGGGTAGCAGCGGTGCGGCCGTCCAGCAGGCCGGCCTCGGCCACCACGAAGGTGCCCAGGCACAGGCCGGCAATGCGCGCGCCGCGCGCGCTGGCGGCCCGCAGCGCATCGAGCAGCGCTTGCGGCGCGCGCTCGCCCGGATCCCGCCACGCGGGCATGATCACGGTATCGGCCTGCGCCAGCACGGACAGGTCGTGTTCCACCTCGATGCGGAAACCTGACATGGTGGCAATCATTCCCGGCGTCTCCCCGCAGATCAGCAAGCGGTAACGTGGCACGCCGAGGCGGTCGAGGTCGTCGCCAAAGACAATGCAGGGCACGGACAGGTGGAAGGGGCTGATGCCTTCGAAGGCAATCACCGCGACGGTGTGCATCGCAATCTCGCAGGGTTGGGGGCGGTTTGACGGCTGAAACGGCATGGCCACATTGCCGTGGTTTGGCCCGATTCTATCGGATGTTGTCCATCGGGCCACTTCCGGCGCTGCCGGCGGCGCCGGAAACTACGCTCCATGCCGCGCCTGCGGCGAACGCAGCGGCCGCCACCGGCGCCGTCCACCTACTTCCCTGTCGACGAGGACCATCATGCACCATCCGACCCTACGCAGCATCGCCGGCGCACCGGCCCGCACCGCCATCGACGCCGCCAGCACCGCCGTGCTGGTCATCGACTTCCAGAACGAGTATTTCAGCGGCAAGCTGCCGATCCCGGACGGCCCGGCCGCACTTGGCAACGCGCGGCGCCTGGTCGACCACGCGGATGCCGCCGGCATGCCCGTGTTCCACATCCAGCATGTCACCCCGGCCGGCAGCCCGGTCTTCGCCGAACACGGCGCCACCGTGGCATTCCACGGCGACCTGCAGCCGGCGCCGCACCACACCGTCGTGCAAAAGAGCTCGGTCAGCGCCTTCCCGAATACCGACCTGGACCAGCGCCTCAAGGCGGCCGGCATCAAGACCCTGATCATCACCGGGCTGATGACCCACGCCTGCGTCACCGGCGCGGCGCGCGACGCGGTGCCGCTGGGATACGGCGTGATCGTGGCGGCCGACGCCTGCGCCACGCGCGACCTGGATACCGCGGCCGGCACGGTGTCGCACCAGGACCTGCACCGCGCCGCGCTGGCCGCGCTCGACGACACCTTCGGCGATATCCTGACCACCGAGCAGGTGCTGAAGCTGCCGGTGGCCTGACCGGGCCGGGGCCCGCGCCGCAGGGCGCGTGCTTCAGCGGCTGGCCGCGCCGACGATGGCGTGCGCCGCGGCCACCATGGCCTCGGCGGATTCCAGCGCGCGCGCCGGCTCGTCGCGCTTGCGCACGGCGGCGGCGCTGGTCGCGCGCGCGGCGCCGTCGGGGCTGGCGGAGAACTTCACCACGGTCAGCCCCCTGGCGGGATTGATGTAGAGCTTCTGGCCGAAGCGGCCGCTGGCCTCGATGCTGCCGTCGCCGTCGTTGCGCTGGAACCAGTAGTTGCGATAGCCGTAGCCGTCGCGGCCCGCGGTGGTGTTGCCGCGCGCGAAGCGGGCCTGGTTGCCTGCGGGCTGCAGCGCGATCCGCACCGCCTGCGGTGAAATGCCGAGCGTGGCATCGCCGGCCGCGGCGCGGCGTACGGTCTCGGCAAAGCGGGCGGCATCGCGCAGCGTCGAGTTCATGCCGCCGCTGGCCATTTCCGTGCCCTGGCGGTCCACCTGGGTGTAGGCGTCGTCATCGGCAAAGCGCGACCACAGCCGCTCGGTGACGAGGTCCGCCCAGCGCTTGCCGGTGATGCGGCGCAGCGCCCACGCCACCGCTTCCGGCGAGCCGTTCTGGTAGTACCAGACGCCGCCGTCCGGGCCCTCGCCGGCGGTGCCGGTGGCGTGCACGACCTTGAGGAAGTCATAGATGGTGTCGGGCGCATCGGCCTTGCGCGGCACGATGCCCACCGCGCCGAACAGCCCGAGGTCAGGCGGCAGTGCCTGCGGATAGCCTACCGGCACCTCCATGTCCAGGTTCTGCTGCACCGTGGCCTCGCCGAATGGATTGCCGGCCAGTTCGGGCACATACTGCGCCAGCCTGGCCTGCGGATCGAGCTTGCCCTCTTCGACCAGCATCGCCGCCAGCAGCCCGGTCACGGACTTGGTCATCGACGCCCAGATATGCGGCTGGTGCGGGCCGAAGCCGGCCAGGTAGCGCTCGTACACGATCCGGCCGTGGTGCAAAACGATAAAGCCATCGGTGTGGGTGTCGCGCAGGTAGTTCGCCACCCGCACGGTCTGGCCCGCGACGGTAAAGCTGACCGCGTCCAGCTCCGCGGCCGGCTGGCCCGGCAGCGCCAGCGTCTGGCTCGCATGCCGGATACCGACGGTGGGCGACATCTCGCGCGCGTGCCGGAAGGCCCATCGCATATAAGGCGGACGCAGGCCGGTGCCGCGACTGACCTGTCGGTCCGGCGACGGCGGGAAACCCTGCATGACTTCGCTCTCGGCCACCGCCGCGGGCTGGCCCGCGCCCTGCGCCAGCGCCACGCCGGCCGGCACCGCCATCAACGCCAGCAGCGGCGCCACCCGCCACCACCCCCGACTGCGCCGGAACCCCGTCCCGCGCGACTTCGCTTGTGCCTGCATGCTGTCTCCATGGCCGTCGAGGCGGCTGCATCCGCGGTGCGCCGCCTTCTGTGATGAGAAGCAAGCCTGCCGGGGCAGGCTGCGGGCGCCATGTTGCCGGCCGAGCGCGCCGGCCACAATGATCTGTCCGGAATAGAGCCATAACCGGCTGGAATGTCATGGGGAAGCGGTAGCGCGGCATGGATCGGCGCAGCCCGCGCATAATGTCGTCACCCGCCACTCGACATGCCCGCCATGCAGCTTCCCGACGCCCGCGTCAGCGACCTGCTGCGCCATCCGCTGCGCTTTGCCTGGCACACGCTGCGCCAGTTCCGCGCCAATCAGGGCCTGCTGCTGGCCGGTGCGGTCGCCTACTACGCGCTGCTGTCGATCGTGCCGCTGCTGATCCTGATGGTGATCGCGCTGTCGCACCTGATCGAGCCCGATCTGCTGCTCTCGACGCTGGCCCGCTATCTCGAGTGGATCGTGCCCGGCCAGGCGCGGGCCCTGGTCACCGAGCTGGCCGGCTTCCTGCGCAACCGCGGCACCATCGGCTGGGTGCTGCTGGGCACCATGCTGTTCTTCAGCTCGCTCGCCTTCACCGTGCTGGAGAACGCCATGTCAGTGATCTTCGAGCACCGCGTGGCGATCCGGCGCCGCCATTTCCTGGTCTCGGCGCTGCTGCCCTATTGCTATATCGCCGTGCTCAGCATCGGCCTGCTGCTGGTCACCGTGGTATCCGGCGCGCTGCTGGCGATCGGCGAGCGGCACGTCGAGGTGCTGGGCCGCGACTGGTCGCTGGATCGCCTCTCCACCGGCCTGCTCTACCTGCTCGGCTTTATCGGCGAGGTGCTGATGCTGACCTCGATCTACCTGGTGATGCCGGTCGGCCGGCTCTCGCTGCGCCACGCGCTTACCGGCGCGGTGATCGCCGCGGTGCTGTGGGAGATCTCGCGCCATGTGCTGGTGTGGTACTTCACCAGCCTGTCGCAGGTCGGACGGGTCTATGGCTCGCTGACCACGGCGATCGTGGTGCTGCTCAGCCTGGAAATCGCGGCGACGCTGCTGCTGCTCGGCGCGCAGGTGATCGCGGAGTTCGAGCGCGGCGCCTGGCACAAGCTGCCGGGGCGCGCTGGCCGGGCGGAGGAATTTCATACCTGAGGCTCGCAGCCGCTGCGGTATGCTGCCCCCTGAGCCATTGCCCTTGTTCCGCATGACCGAAGCCACACCCGACCGCCCCCGCCGCATCACCATCCACGACGTTGCCCGCGCCGCCGGGGTCTCGCTGACCACGGTGTCGCACGCGCTCAACGACCGCGGCGTGCTGGACCCGGCCACGCGCGCGCGCGTCAAGCGCGTCGCCGCAGAGCTGGGCTACCGGCCCAGCGTGCGGGCGCAGCGCCTGCAGTCGGGCCGTGCAAACTGCATCGCGCTGCTGTCGTCGATGCCGTTCGCGGTGGCGGGCGGCACCTCGCGCCTGGGCTTCATGATGGAGGTGGCGGCGATCGCGGCCGAGGCGGCCATGGGGCGCGGGCTGGGCGTGGTGCTGGTGCCGCCGCTGGAAGGCGCCGGCGGCCTGCTCGATACGCTCGATATCGACGGCGCCATCGTGATCGAGCCGATCGCCGGCGACCCGCATATCGCGCGGCTGCGCGAGCGCGGCGTCAGCATCGTGTCGATCGGGCGCGAACCGCTGACCGAAACCCCGGTGCCGTGCGTCGACCTGCAATCGGCCGAGACCGCGCGCCTGCTGCTGGCGCACCTGCACGGCCACGGGCGGCGGCAGATCGGCCTGATGATCGGCGCGGCGCCGCGGCAGTCGTATGTGGAAACGGAACGCGCCTACCGCGAGTTCACGCAGGCGCTGGGGCTGCCCTGCCATGTCGTCAAGGCAGCCGAGGAACACGGCGAGGCCGCGGGCGCGGACGCCTGCGCGCAGCTGCTGGCGAAGATGCCGGGGCTGGATGCGCTGTGCGCGCCGGTCGATGCCTTCGCGGTCGGCGCGATGGCGCACCTGCAAGGGCTGGGCAGGCGCGTGCCCGACGACGTGCTGGTGGTGACGCGCTACGACGGCATCCGCGCGCGCAGCGCGCAGCCGCCGCTGACCGCGGTCAACCTGCACCTCGAGCGGGTGGCGTCGCTGGCGGTGGAACTGCTGTTCGCGCACCTGTCGGGCGAGCGCAGCCGCGGCGTGATTGCCGGCCCCGCGCCCGAGCTGGTAGTGCGGGCCTCGTCGACGCCGAACGCCTAGCCGCGCAGCAGCACCACGGCGCCGGACACCAGCGCGAACACCAGCACGCCGATGCGCAGCATGCGCTGGTTGATGCGCTTGTGCACCAGGTGGCTGGCGACCATGCCGACGCCCAGCACCGGCAACAGGCCCGCGGCATAGAACACCTGCTCCATGCCGAGCCGGCCGCCCAGCGCCAGCACCACCAGCGAGATCACCTCGCCCACCAGGAAGCACAGCGCCACGGTGGCGCGCAGCGTCGCCACCGGCGCGTGCTGGTAGGCCAGCGCCAGCGGCGGGCCGCCGACGCCGGTGGCGGTCTCGGTGACGCCGGTGATCAGGCCGGTGGAAGCAAAGGTCAGCCGCCCCGGCGTAAATGCCGGCGCCAGCAACGACACCACCGCCGCGGCGATGGTGCTGCCGCCGACCAGCGCGTTGAGCCACGCCATCGGCATCGCCACCAGCACCCACAGGCCGCCGAAGGTGCCGGCCACCCGTCCGGCGCTGATCCAGCCGGCGCCGCGCATGTCGATGGCGTGGCGCTCGCGCCAGGCCACGTAGGCGTTGAGCGGCAGCATCGCCAGCAACAGCGCGCCGGGCAGCATCGCCGGCGCGGCCAGCGCCAGCACCGGCACCACGATCAGCGCAAAGCCCATGCCGGTGGCGCCCTGGATCAGCGCGCCGGTAAAGACCGCCACGCCCACGCTGAACAAGGTCATGTCCATGCTCATGCGGCCTCCGTGCCGGCATGGCGGGCGCGGTGCACGTCCGCGGCGTCATGCAGCTTGCGGATCGGCGCGCCGGCGACGGTGTGCTCGGCCATGGCATGGATGTCGCGCATCAGCGCGCGCGCGTCCCAGTCGGTGGGCCAGCCCTGCCACAGGCGCAGGCTGCCGTCGACAAAGACCGCGCGGATCTGGTCGCGGTTGGCCAGGCGCACCAGCTCCCAGGTCAGGTCCCACGACGGCGTCAGTTCCGGCACGTCGAGGTCGACCAGCAGGAAGTCGGCGCGCTTGCCGGCGGCGATCTCGCCGGTGAGCGCGCCCAGGCCGGCGACGTCGGCCGCGTCGTGCGTGGCCATGTCGACCCAGCGCCAGCCCGCGCCGCAGGACGAATCGCCCACGCCGATGCCGAAGGCGAAGCGCTGCGCGGCCTCGGCATAGTCGAGCAGGCGGAAGCCGTCGCTGCGGGTGCCGTCGGTGCCCAGGCCCAGGCGCACGCCGAAGGTGGCCATGGTCTCGGCCGGGGCCACGGCGTTGCCCTTCCAGGCGCTGGCCACGGGGTTGTAGGCGACCGCGGCGCCGCTGTCGGCCAGCAGCCGGATTTCCTGCGGCGTCACCAGCGTGGCATGCGCGAGCAAGGCCGCCGGGCCGAGCGCGCCAATCGCGGCGAGGTGCTCGATCGGCCGGCGCCCGCAGGCGTTGAGCGAGCGCTCCACCGCCACCAGGTGCTCGTTGGCATGGGTCTGGAAGATGCGGCCGGACTCGGCGCACAACTGGTAGACGTGATGCAGCATCGCGTCCGAGGCCACCTCCGGGATCGAGATCGCCAGCGACGGCGCCACCAGCGCATTGCCGGCGTAGCGGTCCAGGTGCGCGGCGGCACGGCGCAGGATGGGCGCGGCGTCGAGGGTTTCGGCACCGGGCTTGTCGTTGCAGATCAGCCCCAGCACGCAGCGCACGCCGGCATCGCTGACCGCGCGCGCCACCGCGTCCAGCCCGGCCTCGCTGCGCGTGCCGGCATCGACCACGGTGGTAAAGCCGCCGCGCAGCGCTTCCAGCGCCGCCAGCTTGGACGACAGGTACAGGTGCTCGGCCTTCAGGCTGCCCTCGAGCGGCACCCACACGCGCCGGAAGATCTCCGACGGCTCGCCGAACACCAGCGACTTGCCGAACGATTGGGTCAGGTGGTGGTGGGTGTCGATCATGCCCGGCATCAGCAGCATGCGCGGCAGCGGCAGGGTCTCCAGTTCGGGGAAGCGCGCGCAGACGTCTGCGGCGGCGCCGACGGCGGTAAAGCGGCCGCCCTCCACCACCACCGCGTGGCCGCGTACCGCGCCCTGGCGCAGCAGCGTCCATTCCGGCAGCAGGATGCGCGCGCGCTGGAAGCTGTCCGGCGCCAGGGGCGGGTTGATGTCGCCGGGCCAGGCCGGCGTCGAGTCGTAAGGTTGAGTCATTGCAATGCAGGAAGCGGGGTCAGTGCGTGGCGGCGGCATCATCGCGTGCGATGGCGCTTGCGGCCGCGGTGCGCAGACCCGTATGGAAAAACAGGAAGTTGAGCAGTGCCGCGGTGATGGCGCCCATCGCCACGCCATTGCCCACCAGGATGCGCAGGTTGGACGGCAGGCCGCCATAGATGCCAGGCACCAGGATCGGCAGCAGGCCCACGGCCAGTGCCACGGCCACCACGTACATGTTGGCGTGGTCGCGCAGGTCTACCTTGCGCAGCATGTCGATGCCCATGGTGCCGACGATGCAGAACACCACCAGGCCGGTGCCGCCGACCACCGCTTCGGGGATCGCGCTGATCAGCGCCGACACCGGCACCAGCAGGCCGAACGCCACCAGGATCGCGCCCGACATCGCCGTGACGAAGCGCGAGCGCACGCCGGTGGCACGCACGATGCCGATGTTCTCGCCGCTGGTGATGATCAGCGAGGTCCCGAACATCCCGCCCAGCAGCGAGGTCAGCGCATCGGCGCGGATGGTGCGCGGCACGTCGCGCTGCTGGTCCACCGGCCGGCCCACGGCATCGCTGATGGCCAGGGTCTGCCCGGTGGCCTCCACCATCGAGATCACGGCAAACACCATCAGCGGGATCGCGGCCACCACGTCGAAGGTCGGCCAGCCGAACGGGAACGGCGTCGGCAACGCCAGCACCGGCGACATCGACACCTGGCCGAGGTGGAACGCGCCGGTCAGTCCCGCCACCACCGCCCCGCCCAGCAGTCCGAGCAGGATCGCCAGCTGCGCCAGCATGCCGCTCAGCCAGCGCGACGCCGCCACGGTGCAGGCAATGGTGGCAAAGGCCAGCAGCAGGTTGAGCGGATCCACCGCGCTGCCCGCGGCGGGGTGGCCGGCCACCAGCTTGCCCGACACCTGCGCCAGGTTGATCGCCACCAGCAGCAGCATGGTGCCCACCACCACCGGCGGGAAGTACCGCAGGCAGCGCCGGAACACCGGCAGCACCAGGAAGTAGAACACCCCGGTCAGGATCACCGCGCCGGCCGCGGTCTGCACGTCGGTCTGCTGCGCGATCAGGATAAACAGCACGATCGGCGCGCCGCCGGGCAGCATCACGAACGGCAGGCGCGCGCCGATGCCGCGCTTGCCCAGCGACTGCAGCAGCGTGCCCAGGCCGCAGATCACAAAGGTGGCGCTGAGCAACTGCACCGCCAGCGCGGGCGGGAAGTTCAGCGCCTTGCTCATCAGGAAGACGGACGCGATCGGCGACGCGGCCATGACCAGTACGTGTTGAAGCCCGAAGACGAACAGGCGCCGCCATGGCAGCCGTTCATCCACCGGCGCGGGGGCGGGGTGGGACATGCTTTTGCTCCTCGTTTGGTGTGTCGGGCGTTATGCCGGTGGCCAATCGGCCACTGGCTGCGTCTGTGCGCAGTTCGCCGCAGATATTATCGATTTCCGCTAACAAAAACGTTTTGGTAAGTGTAGGGAAACCCAAATTGCGATGCAAGCGGTTTTGCAGGGACTGCGGCCGTGGTCTTCCCTTATATCGAATAAATCGATAACGACTAGTGGCAAAACCCGTTTCACAACTTGAAGAGGCGGCGTCAAAGTACCCGCCACAGCGCCTTGCGCGCCACAACACGCCCCATAGGAGACGCCCCCATGCGAGACAAGAACCGTCCGGCGCAATCTGCCGACCACGACCGGCCCCTACCAGCCAGGCGCCGCCTGGTGCAGGGTGCCGGCCTGCTGGCGCTGGGCGCCTCGCCTCTCGGCGCGCTGGCCGCCCAGGCTGCGCGCGCGGCCGACGGCGTCACGCTGGCCGACGGCCCGCGTCCACTGGTGCGCTATCCCGGCAAGCGCCCGCTGGTGCGTGTCCACACCCGTCCGCCGCACCTGGAGACGCCTTTTTCCGCGTTCAACGAAGGGCCGATCACCGCCAACGACGCCTTCTTCGTGCGCTACCACCTGGCCAACATGCCGCTGTCGGTGGATCTCGCCACCTATCGCCTGAGCGTCGGCGGCCACGTCGGCAAGCCGCTGCAGTTGTCGCTCGATGAGCTGAAGAGGCTGGCCGAACCAGTGAATGTCGTCGCCGTGAACCAGTGCTCGGGCAACAGCCGCGGCTTCTCCGAGCCGCGCGTGTTCGGCGCGCAGCTGGCCAACGGCGCCATGGGCAATGCGCGCTGGACCGGCGTGCCGCTGCGCAAGGTGCTGGAGCATGCGGGCGTCAAGGCCGGCGCCAAGGTGGTGACCTTCAACGGCATGGACACGCCGGTGCTGCCGAGCACGCCAGACTTCCGCAAGTCGCTCGATATCGCCCACGCCATGAACGGCGAGCCGCTGCTGGCCTGGGGCATGAACGGTGAAGACCTGCCCCTGCTCAACGGCTACCCGCTCAAGCTGGTGGTGCCGGGCTACTTCGGCACCTACTGGATCAAGCACCTGCACGAGATCGAGGTACTGGACCACCCGTTCGAAGGCCATGATGCGTTCTTCATGACCAAGGGCTACCGCGTGCCGGACAACGATTGCCAGTGCGTCGCCCCGGGCACGCCGGCGGCCAGGACGCGGCCGATCTCGACGCTGGCCGTGCGCAGCTTCATCACCAGTGTCGAGAGCGGCGGCAGGCTGCCGGCCGGCCGCGCCGTCGAACTGAAGGGCATTGCCTTCGACGGCGGCTCCGGCATCCGCACGGTCGAGGTGTCCGTCGATGGCGGGCAGAACTGGCAGGCCGCCAGGCTTGGCGAAGACCTGGGCCGGTTCTCGTTCCGCGCCTGGCACTTGCCGGTCAAGTTCGCGCGCAAGGGCCCCGCGGTGCTGATGGTGCGCGCCACCAGCAACAACGGCGAGACCCAGCCGGCCAAGGCCAGCTGGAATCCCGCCGGCTATCGCCGCAATGTCATCGAAGCCACGCCGGTCACCATCGCCTGAGGAAAGCGCCATGAAAGCAACCATCGCCCCCGCGCTGCTGGCGCTCGCCCTGCTCGGTGCCGGCCATGCCGGCGCCGCGCCGCAGGACATCAGGCTGCCGGCGGAGAACGTCAAGCTCAAGCCGGCAAAGCTTCCCGGCTACGGCATCGCCACGCAGAAATGCGCGATCTGCCATTCGGCCGACTACGTCTCCTACCAGCCGCCCGGGCTGACGCTGGCGCAGTGGACCGCCGAGATGAAGAAGATGCAGCAGGCCTACGGCGCGCCGATCGACGATGGCGAGGTCGAGCAGCTCGGCGCCTACCTGGCGGTGGCCTATGGCTCGGCAAAAATCAAGGACCCCGAGATCGTGGCGATCGCGCAGAAGGCCGGCAAGCCGGCGGCCTCGCAAGCCACTGCCACGACAGTGGACGTGCAGGGCCTGCTGGCAAAGAATGCCTGCCTGAGCTGCCATGGCGTGACGCAGAAGCTGGTCGGACCGGCCTACCACGAGGTCGCCACCCGCTACAAGGGCGATGCGCAGGCGCAGGCCAAGCTGGAAGCCAGCATCCGCGGCGGCAGCAGCGGCAAGTGGGGCGCGGTGCCGATGCCGCCGTTCGCCGGCCTGAAGCCGGAGGAAGTGAAGGCCCTGGCGGCCTACGTCCGCCAGCAATAGGCACGAACGCACTGCCCTGGCTGCAAGGCGCCCCGGCTGGTCCGGGGCGTCTTGCATGTTGGGCTTGCAAGTTCCGGCTGGCTCCCTATACTTAGCCGCGTGGCTAACCATTGTGTCGAGTTTGCAGACGTGTCCCAGGCTGTCGATCTTTCCCCGCTGTCCGGCGTGTTCTACGCGCTGGCGGACCCGACCCGCCGCGCCATCGTCAGCACGCTCGGGCGCGGGCCCGAAACGGTTTCGGCGCTGGCGGCACCGTTCGCGATGGCGCTGCCCTCGTTCATGAAGCACCTGCAGGTGCTGGAGCGCAGCGGCCTGATCCGTTCGCGCAAGACGGGGCGCGTGCGCACCTGCGAACTGGTGCCGCAACCGCTGTCCGACGCGCAGCAATGGCTGGCCGACCAGCGCGCCCTGTGGGAGGCCCGTACCGACCGCCTGGCGGCTTTTGTCGAAGCACTTCACCAAGAGGAACAGTCCAATGACGAATGAAAACGCCGCCGGCACCGAAAGCCAGGACCTGGTTATCTCGCGCCTGCTCAAGGCTCCGCGCGCCAAGGTCTGGCGCGCCTGGAGCGATCCGCAGCTGCTCAAGCAATGGTGGTGCCCCAAGCCCTGGACCACCGAGGTCCGCGCCTTCGACATGCGCCCCGGCGGCGCCTTCCATACCTTCATGCAAGGCCCCGATGGCGGCACCAGCGACAACCCCGGCTGCTTCCTCGAGATCGTGCCGATGGAGAAGATCGTCTCCACCTCGGCGCTGGTTGCCGGGTATCGGCCCGGCACGCCGTGGCTGTCGATGACCGCGGTCATCACCATGGCCGACGAGGGCGACGGCACCCGCTACATCGCGCGCGTGATGCATCCCGACGAGGCCACGCGCAAGCAGCATGAGGAGATGGGGTTTTATGAGGGCTGGGGCATCTGCATTACGCAGCTGGAGGAGTTTGCGCAGCAGTTGAAGTAGGCGCGCTTCCGCAGGCCGCGGGTGTGCTCCCCTCTCCCGCTTGCGGGAGAGGGGAGCGCGTGCAAGGTGTGACGTTCTAATCGGCGTCTTTCAGCAGCGTGGGCACGCGGCCATTCAAAACCGGTGCCGCAACCCCACGCTCACCGACTTCGCATCATCCCCGCTGCCCGGATCGATCACGATGCTGTTGTTGCTGACGCTGCCGCCGGCGCTGTTGTGCACCAGCACCGCGCGCACGTAGGCCGTGGTGCGCTTGCTCAGGTCGTGGTCCCAGCCCAGCGTGACTGCCAGCGGCCGCTGGCCGCCGCCGAGGATCTGGCGCTTGAGCGCGGCGGCCTTGAAGGTGTCGCGCTGGGTCACGGCCCAGCTGAAGGTCACGCCGTAGTGGCGCGCCGACCGGGTCTCGGGCCGCTCGCTGCTGGCCGCGCTGAACAGCAGGCCGATCTCCACCGGCTTGAAGCGGTACGAGCCGCCGACGAAATGGTTCGACGTCAGCGTCGGCTCCACCTGCAAGTTGGCGCCCGAATACATCCCCTGGTAGCTGTAGAACGCATAGGCGTTGCCCGCCTCCCAGGTCGCATTCATGCCGAAGTTCAGGCCCGAGCGCGCCGACCCCGGCACCTCGCCCGGCGCCACCGCGGCGCCGAAGCCAAACCCGCCCCACTTGGGCGAGAAGTACTGCACCGCGTTGTCGAAGCGCGCGCCGTAGGCGACATGCCCCGTGCCCTGCGATGCGGTCGCGCTCAGCAGGTTGAACGGCGACACCGCGCCGTTTAGCAGGAACGGGTCCAGCCGCAGCAGCGCATAGAACGACGGCGTGTACTGCCGCCCCAGGCGGACCTCGCCCCAGCCGCCTGACAGGCCCAGGTAGGCCTGCCGCCCGAACAGCCGGTTGTTGCCGAAGAACTCCGTGCCGGTGTCGATATTGAAGCCCGACTCGACCAGGAAGTTGGCCTTGAGTCCGCCGCCAAGGTCTTCGATGCCGCGGATGCCCCAGCGCGACGCGGCCTGCTGGCCTTCGCGCATGCGCACCACGCTGTCCGAGCCCTTGGCGTATTCGATCGATGCGTCGACCACGCCGAACAACTGCATGGTGCCGGCCGCGGCATTGCCTGCGGCCAGGGCCACGCCCATCGCCATCCACTGTGTAGCCTTCACGCTCTCTGTCTCCCGTCCTCGTTGTTGTGTGTCTGCCCTACTTCGCCTGCAGCCCCGCCACCTTCACCACTTCGCCCCATGCGGCCAGGTCGGCGCTGAGCAGCTTGCCGAGGTCGGCCGGGCTCGACGGCGCGGCCGGCTGCAGGTTCATCGCGGCAAACCTGGCGCGGTCGGCCGGGGTCTGCAGGATGCGGTTGACCTCGGCATTGAGCCGCTCGACGATGGGCGCGGGCATGCCCCTGGGCCCGAAGATCGCGACCCAGCTGGCCTGCTGGAACGGCACGCCCTGCTGCGACATGGTCGGCACGTCGGGCGCGGTCAGCAGGCGCTCCGGGCCGGACACCGCAATGCCGCGGATGCGGCCGGACTTCAGGTGCGGCACCGAGGAGATGGCATCGGTAATGCCGATGGTGACGTGGCCCGCGGCCAGGTCGTTGCTGCACTGGGTCGCGGTCTTGTACGGGATGTGGCGCAGGTGGATGCCGGCCTTGGCCTTCAGGTATTCCATCGCCAGGTGGCCGCCTGAGCCGACGCCCCACGAGCAATAGGCCAGTTCCGTCTTGCTGGCCTTGGCATAGGCGATCAGTTCCTGCAGGCTGCGCACCGGCACGTCGGCGCTGACCGCCAGCAGGTTGCCGCCGGGCTGGCTGGGCCGCGCGATCGGCGTGAAGTCTCTGACCGGGTCGTACGGCAGCGACGGCGTGGTCCACGGGTTCACCGTCATGGTCGCGGCATAGGTGAACAGCAGCGTGTAGCCGTCGGGCGCGGCGCGCGCCACGGTCTCGCTGGCGATGATGCCGTTGGCGCCGGGGCGGTTGTCGACCACCACCGGCTGCTTCAGCCCCGCGGTCAGGCGCTCGGCCACCAGCCGCGCGGTCTGGTCGGTCACGGTGCCCGCGCCCGAGGGCAGCACCATGCGGATCGGCTTGCTGGGGTAGGTGGCCTCGGCGTGCGCGCTGGCGGCGCCCGCCAGGATCAGCGCCGCGGCCAGGGCCGCGCGCGTGGCGCGCGTCCTGCGGGCGCCAGTGTGCTGGCTGCTCATATTGCTGTCTCCGTTGCGGCGCATTGGCCGCGCATGCCGGTACGTTGCCGGCGTGTCGTCAGCGGGCGCGCGGCTGGCCCGGCGCCCGCGCTGAACCGGCTCAGGCCTGCGCCTGCGCCGCGTGATCGAGTGCCGCCAGCCGCTCGTAGTGCCAGTCGGCATCGCCGAACAGGTTGGCGTGTGCCGCCAGGCGCTTGTAGCAGTGGCCGACTTCGACCTCCTCGGTCATGCCGACGGCGCCGTGCAGCTGCACCGCATCCTCGCCCAGCGCGCGCCCGGCATCCGAGACAAAGGCCTTGGCATGCGAGACCGCGCGCATGCGCGTCACCGCATCGCCCTGCAGCGCGTCGGCCGCGGCTTCGGTGATGGCGCGCGCCTGCTCGACGCTGACATAGAGGTCCACCAGCCGGTGCCGGATCACCTGGCTGGCGGTCAGCGGCCGGCCGAACTGCTCGCGCGTCGCCAGGTAGTCGCGGGTCAGGTCGAAGGCGCGCGACATGGTGCCGACGGCTTCGGCGCAGGCCATCACGGTGGCGCGGTCGATGGCGGCCTCCACCAGCGGCCAGGCACCGTCGCGCGCGCCGATGCGCGCGCTGTCCGGCACCACGGCGCGGCGCAGCGTCACGCTGGCGGTCTGGCGGCCGTCGTAGGTCGGCAGCGCTTCGACGCTGACGCCGCGCGTATCCGCCGGCACCGCGAACAGGGTCAGGCCATGGCGCTCGCGGCGCTGGCCGCCGGTGCGCGCCAGCACCAGCAGCAGGCTGGCGCTGCCGCCGCCCAGCACCAGCGTCTTGCGGCCGTCCAGCGTCCATTGCCCCGGGGCGTGGGCCTGCGCGGTGGTGCTGATATCGAAGGCGTCATAGCGCCCCTGCCTTTCCCAGGCGGCCAGCGCCAGCATGGCGCCGCCTTCGGCCATCGCCGCCGCGGCGGCCACGTGCGCGGGATCGCCGCAGGCAGCCAGCAGCGGCGCGCACAGCGCGGCATTGGCCAGCCACGGCTCGGCCGGCTGGGCGCGGCCCAGTTCTTCCGCCAGCAGCGCCTGGTCCGTGGCGTCGCCCAGGCCGCCGCAGGCTTCCGGCAAACCCAGCGCAAGCCAGCCCATGTCGGCAAACGCCCGCCAGTGCGTGCGCGAAAACCCATCGGGCTCGGCCAGCGCGGCGCGGCGCTGCTCGAAGCCGTAGCCGCGTTCGACATAGCGCCGCACGCTGTCGCGCAGCATGCGGCGATCGTCCGTTGCATCGCTCATCTGTTCGTGTCCTTATGCAGAGGTTGCAGCCACCGTGGCCGTGCTACAGGCCCAGCACCTGCTTGGCCAGCAGTTCGTGCTGGATCTCGCTGGAGCCGCCGGCGATGGTGTAGCCGCGCGTGACAAAGCGGCGCGCCGAGGCCGCGGCGGCGTAGGCGGACTGGCCCGGTGGCGGCAGCGCCGGCTCGAAATGCGCGGCGCGGTCATAGGCCAGCGTGTCCGGGCCCAGCGCGTCGACCGCCAGGTTCTCGATGTCCTGGATCAGCCGGCTGCCCAGCAGCTTGAGCATGCCGGTCTCGGGCCCCAGCGCCTGGCCCGCGCGCGCCTGCCGGCGAAAGCGCAGCACGGTGGCCGCCAGCGCCTCGAGCCGTACCTCCAGCGCGCGCAGCCGGCGCGCAAACCACGGGCGCTGCAGCAGCGGCTGGCCGGCCTCCTCCAGCTCAGCGCCGATGGCGCGCACCTTGGCCAGGCGGCGGCGGTTCTCGGCCACGCGCGCCAGGTTCAGCCGCTCGTGCTCAAGGAGCGACTTGGCGATGGCCCAGCCGGCGTTCTCGTCGCCGACGCGGTGTTCCACCGGCACTTCCACCTCGTCGAAGAACACCTGGTTGAACAGGTGCCAGCCATGGATGCCGACCAGCGGCCGCACGCTCACGCCGGGGCTGCGCATGTCGATCAGCAGGAAGCTGATGCCCTGCTGCGCGCGCGCTTCGGTATCGGTGCGCACCAGGCAGAAGATCCAGTCGGCGTACTGCGCATACGAGGTCCAGATCTTGCTGCCGCTGACCACGTAGACCTCGCTGCCGTCGGGCCGGGTCTTGCGCACCGCGCGCGTCTTCAGCGAGGCCAGGTCCGAGCCGGCGTTGGGCTCGGAATAGCCCTGGCACCACCAGTGTTCCTGGTTCAGGATGCGCGGCAGGAAATACTGCTGCTGCGCCGGCGTGCCGTAGCGGATCAGGATCGGCCCGATCATCTCGAAGGTGATGCCGCCGCTCTCGGGCGCGTGCGCCAGCACCAGTTCTTCCTGGAACACGGCGCGGCGCTCCGGGCTCCAGTCGCAGCCCTGCCATGCGGCGGGCCAGTGCGGCACCAGCCAGCCACGCTCGGCCAGCCGGTGCTGCCAGTCGACCAGTTCCTGCTTGCTGACTTCCAGCCCGAGGCGGACCTTCTCGCGCACGGCATGGGGCAGCGCGCGCGCGACGAACTCGCGCACCTCGCCGCGGAAGGCCTGCAGCGAGGCCTCGTCATCGTTGATTAGGGATTCGGTCATGGTGTCTGCCTTCAAGCGTTCCTGGCGCGCGCGACGGAGGCCGCGCGCATGCCGCCCTTGATCGCGGCCACGCCGTCCGCCGGAAAGCCGCCAATGGTGGCGGCCAGCCCGCGCGCGCGGTCCAGCACCTGGGTGTCGTCGACCATTTCGGTGGCGATGCCCAGGCGCAGCAGCTCAGGCGCGGGCACGCGGTCGCCCAGCAGGCACAGGCGCGCGGCCACGGCTTCCGCATGGCGCAGCGCCAGCCACTCGGCATTGCGCGGCGCGGCCATGCCCAGGCGGATCTCGCCGATCTGCAGGAAGGCGCCGGCGCCGCACACCAGCAGGTCGCCGGCCAGCGCCAGCGCCGCGCCGCCATTGATGGCATGGCGCTCGAGCGCCACCACCCAGGCCTTGCGGCTTTGCCGCAGGCCCTGGTGCACGCGCTCCCACACCGGCGCAAACGCCGCCAGCCCGCCGGCTTCGGCCTGCAGCGCCTGCAGGTCCAGGCCGGAACAGAAGCCGCCGTCGGCACCGCGCAGCAGCACCGCGCGCACGCTGTCGTCGGCGGCCAGGGTTTCGATCGCGTCGCCCAGCGCGCGCGCCAGCGCCATGTCGATGGCATTGCGGCGCGCCGGGCGGTTCAGCACCAGCTCGGCCCAGCCGGCGTGGCGCTGCAGTAGCACGGGGGACGCGGGCGCGTTCATGCTGCCTCCTGCTGCGCGACTTCCACGCCGATGGCGCCGGCATGAGCCATGGCGCCGACCTCTGCCGTGCTGTAGCCCAGTTCGGCCAGCACTTCGGCGGTATGCTGGCCGAGCCGCGGCACCGCCGGCGTGCCGCCCACGGGCAGGCCGGCCATGGTGAACGGCAGCCCGGGCACTTCCAGCCGGCCGCCCTCGCCGTCGTCGACGGGCCGCAGGATGCCGCTGGCATGCACGTCGGCGCTGGCCTTGACCTGGTGGTAGTCGCGCACCACGCCCACCACCACCTGGTGGCGCTCCAGCAGCGCGCGCGCGGCATCGCCGCTCAGGTGGCGCAGCGCGTCGTGCAGGATGGCCAGCAGTGCGGCGCGGTGCTGGACCCGCAGCGCGTTGCTGGCAAAGCGCGGGTCGTGCGCCAGCGCGGGCTGGCCGATGGCCTGGCACAGCCGCGCCCAGTGCTCGTCCAGGTAGGCCGACAGCACGATATGGCCGTCGGCCACCGCGATCACGTCGGCCGCCGGCGCGGCCTTGGGCTGGCTGTTGCCGCTGCGCACCGGCAACGCGCCGGAGCACTGGTACTCGGCCCATAGCTGGGCCTGCAGCTGCACGCCCACCGACAGCAGCGAGGTCTCGATGGTCTCGCCGGCGCCGGTGCGCTCGCGCCGGAACAGCGCGGCCAGGATGGCGTTGCCGGCCGCCAGCGCGGTGGCCGCGTCGATCAGCGCGAAGCCTGCCTTGAGCGGCTGGCCGCCGGCCTCGCCGGTGACCGACATCATGCCGCTCTCCGCCTGTGCCGCAATGTCGAGCCCGGGCCGCGTGCGCGACGGCCCGCGCGTGCCGAAGCCGCTGATGGAAGCGTGGATCAGGCCGGGACGCGCGGCGCGCAGCGTGGCGGCGTCCAGCCCCAGCGCTTCCATCACGCCGGCGCGGGTGTTGTGCAGCACCACGTCGCTGGCCAGCGCCAGCCGCCGCGCCGCATCCAGCCCGCCGGGGGTGCGCAGGTCCAGCGCGATGCCGCGCTTGCCGCGGTTGTAGGCCAGGAACATCGGGCTTTGCGGGCTGGTGCCGTCAAAGCGCCGCGCGCTGTCGCCGCGCAGCGCTTCCACCTTGACCACGTCCGCGCCCAGGTCGGCCAGCATCATGGCCGCGCCCGGCGCCGCGATGAACTGCCCGAACTCCGCCACGCGTATGCCTGCCAGCGGCAGGTCTTGCCGGTTTGCCATGCGGTTTCACTCCCCGAAGAAGCCGGCGCGGCCGGCGGTTGGCGTCGATGTGGAGCGATCATGCGTTAGCACCGCGCCTCGCGGCAGATGCCAAAACGGCTGCGATGCAAACCGTTGGTTAGCACCCTCGGGTTATCCCGAAGCCCGCGGATTGCCGCTATGCTGTGCGCCCAGTGCGTCGTCTGAGTGGAGACAAATCCATGCGTCTGAGCCAAGTCCAGGACTTCATCGCCGTGGCCGAGCACGGCAGCATCCGCGCCGGAGCCCGTGCGCGCGATGTGTCGGCGCCGGCACTGACCAAGAGCATCCGCCAGCTGGAAGAGGAGCTGCATGTGCCGCTGCTGACCCGCACCACCCGCGGCGTGGTGCTGTCGCGCTTCGGCGAAGCCTTCCTGCGGCGCGCGCGGCTGATCGCCACCGAGGCCCGCAAGGCCAGCGAGGAAATGGCGCAGATGCTGGGCGCGCGCAACGGCGTGGTGCGTGTGGGCGCCACCGGCGGCCCGGCGCACCTGCTGCTGCCGGCGGTACTGACGCGCTTCCGGGCCCAGCACCCGGACGTGCTGGTCTGCATCGACAGCGGCGTCTACCCGATGCACCTGGACGACCTGCGCGCGGGCGTGATGGACATGGCGGTCAGCCCGGTTCCGGACGAGGGCATCGAGCGCGAGTTCACCTGCGAGCCGCTCTACAACAACGATTCGGTGGTGGTGGCGCACCGCGAGCACCCGCTGCGGCATGCGCGCCGTCTGCACGAACTGGTGGGCTCGGACTGGGTGCTGACCGGCCAGCGCATGCAGGGCCCGGGCGCGGCCATCCTCGACGCCTTTCGCGAGCACAACCTGCCGCTGCCGCGCGTGGCGGTGCGCTGCGACACCATCGGCATGATCCAGTCGCTGTTGCAGGACCGCCATCTGCTGTGCATGCTGCCGCGCCAGCTGGTGCCGGGGCAGCTCGCCGCCGCCGGGCTGGTGCCCTTGCCGATCGAAGACCGGCTGCCCAGCCACCGGGTCAGCCTGATCTACCGCGCCGATTCGCCGATGACGCCGGTCGCCGCGCAATTTGCCACGCAGCTGCGGCGCGAAGTGCACTACCTGACCCACCTGCCCGACAGCCCGCTGCGCCGCCCCGCCTGAGCGCGCGTACCGCAGCGCGCGGCGCGCGGGAACTGCCAGCAGCGGCATGGTGCTAACCAGCGGTTTACACCTGAAATTCCGGAACCGCCCTGTTGCCGCGCCGGCGCTGCGTTTGCGGGCGGCATGCCGCAGTGCGGCGGGATATTCCCCAATCGCTGCCCCGCGCCCTTTTGCCTGACAGTGATGCCGACATTCAGCGGAACACAGGGAGGCAAGCATGCAGGACATCGAAGAGCGGCCGTCGGCGCTGGTCACGGGCAGCGGCATCGAACGCGCCGGCGACGGCGTATGGCTGCTGCACGGGCAAGGCCAGAGCCTTGTCGCCGATGTGGGCAACGGCCTGCTGGTGGTCGACAGCGGGCCCGGCGGGCGCATCACGCGCGGCATGATCGAGGCACTGCGCACGCAGACCGATTTGCCGGTGCTGGCGATCTGCTACAGCCACGGCCACATGGGCTACAACGCCGGCCTGCAGCAATGGCTGGACCACGCCGCCGCGCGCGGCGAGCCCGCGCCGCGCGTGCTGTCCCACGTCAACGTGCTGGCGCGCCAGGCGCGCTACCGCGAGACCCAGCGCATGCAGGAGCGCATGGCCGAGATCCAGTTCCGCCAGCCGGCCGGCGCGCTGGCGGGCAAGCTGGTCCATGTCGAACCCACCGAAACCTTTGCCGACGGCCTGACCCTGGGCCATGGCGAGCGCCGCGCGGAAATCCTGTGGGCGCCGTCCGAGACCGACGACGCCGTGGCGGTCTGGCTGCCTGGCCGGCGCCTGCTCTACGGCGGCCCGGCGGTGATCGACTCGATCCCCAACATCGGCACCCCGTTCCGCACCATGCGCGACACCGTGCGCTGGGCCGACACGCTGGAACGCCTGGCGGCGCTGCAGCCGCGCTCGGTGGTGCGCGAGTTCGGCGCGACCGTGCAGGGCGAAGCCGAATGCCAGCGCGTGCTGGGCGAAACCGCGCGCGCCCTGCGCTGGCTGCGCGCCGAGGTGGTGCGGCTGATGAACGCGGGCTGCAATGAACGCCAGATGCTGGCCGCGCTGCAGCCGCCCGCGGCGCTGTTCGACCAGCCCTGGATGCGGCCCACGTACGGCGACCCCAGCTACATCGCGCGCGACATCTACCGCTCGGAGAACGGCTGGTGGGACCGCAACGCGACCACGCTGCACCCGGCGCCGCCGCAGCAGGCCGCAGCGGAGATTGCCGCCGCCGTAGCCGACCACGGCGCGCTGCTGCGCCACGCGCAGGCGCTGGCCGAGCGCGGCGATACGCAGCTGGCCCTGCACGTGATCGACGTGCTGGCGCTGGCGCCGGATGAAACCCCCACCGTGCGCGAGGCGCGCCGGCTCAAGGCGGCATGGCTGCGCCAGCGCGCCACGCAGGTGCGCAGCTATGTGTCGCGCAGCCTGTATGGCGCGGCCGCCGACGCGCTGGAGAGCGAAGCGGCGGACAACTTCGGCCTGCACTAGGGAGACACCATGAAAGACACCGTGCCACGCACCCCCCTTGCGGCCGCGCCCACCCGGCTGACGGATGCGCGCCGGCGCGCGCTGCTGCGCAGCCTCGCCGCGCTCGGCCTGGGCGCCACGGCGGGCCGCCTTTACGCCGGCAACGACTGGCCGGCGCGGCCGATCCGGCTGGTGGTGCCGGCGCCGCCAGGCGGCGGCACCGACCTGTTCGCGCGCACGCTGGCGGCAGCGCTGGGCAAGGCGCTGGGCCAGACCATGGTGGTCGACAACAAGCCGGGCGCGACCGGCATCATCGGCAACGATGCCGTGGCCAAGGCCAGTCCCGACGGCTACACGCTGCTGTTCACCTATGCCGCCGCCGTGGTGATCAACCAGACCCTGCAGCCGAAGCTGCCGTATGACGGCCTGCGCGACCTGGTGCCGGTGGCCCAGATCGGCGCGGGCGGCAATTTCCTGGTGGTGACGTCGGACGTCCCCGCGCGCACGCTCAGGGAATTCGTCGCCCATGTCCTCAAGCGCCCGGATGCCTACGACTACGGCTCATGGGGCATCGGCTCGGGTGGCCACCTGACCATGGAAGCGCTCAGGATGCAGACCGGCATGAAGCTGCGCCACGTGCCATACAAGGGCGTGGCGCCGATCCTGGCCGACCTGCAGGGCGGCGTGATCAAGGCGGCCTTCGTCGACACCTCGTCGTCGCTGCCGCTGATCCGCGCCGGCAAGCTGCGCGCGCTGGCCGTCAGCGGCACGCGCCGCGCCCCGGCCACGCCCGACGTGCCGACCATGACCGAGCAAGGCTATCCGTTCGACACCGACAGCTGGTATGGCCTGTTCGCGCCGGCCGGCACCGGCGCCGCGATCGTGCAGCGGCTCAATGCCGAGGTGAACCGCCTGCTGGCGGACGCTGCCA
Source organism: Cupriavidus alkaliphilus (assembly GCF_014191175.1). Classification (NCBI taxonomy): domain Bacteria; kingdom Pseudomonadati; phylum Pseudomonadota; class Betaproteobacteria; order Burkholderiales; family Burkholderiaceae; genus Cupriavidus; species Cupriavidus alkaliphilus. Next base: position 1,021,680 of record NZ_JACHWE010000002.1, read on the forward strand.
TGCGCGAGCGCTTCCTGCAGCTGAACATGGGCATGGCGCCGCCCAGGACCCCCGAACAGTTCGCGCAGACCGTGCGCGCGGACGTGGGCACGTGGGGCAGGCTGATCCAGGCCAACCACATCACCGTCGACTGATGCCGGCGCGCGACGCCTGCCCTGGCTCCCGCCAAAGAATCAAATGCCACTGTCATTCCCGCGAAGGCCGGAATCCAGTGTCTTAAAGGTCCCGCTTCGGGGGTAATGCCGTTCAGGATGTTGGTTCGGCCGGGGTACCGCGGTTGGCTTCTTTGTCGTGCTTGGCGGGCGCGGCTCTTTCGCCGGCTTAGCCGGCGACCTCCTTTCTGTCCAAGCGACAGAAAGGAGGCAAAGAGCGCGTCGCCTAAGCGGCTGGCTAAGGCGGCGTTGGTGGTTCCAGTGGAGGTGACTTGCGGTCAGGGGTTCGGTGGTTCCACCCTGCTGACGCTACCGGGAGGTGCCTGGCGTTCGAGGTCGGATGGACGAACCCGACTTTAGGTCGGTGGCAACCTGCTGACTACGTTATTGGTGGGACGCCTTCGGCTGCGCTGCGCGCGCTCCCAATCTCAGGTCTTAGGCTCTGGCACGGAGTGCATCGCTGCGCTCGCACAGCGTTGTCGCGCGCGAGCCCAAAGGCTTTCTCTCCCGCTGGTTTGCTCCCCTCTCCCGCTTGCGGGAGAGGGGCGGGGGAGAGGGCCGGCGCATCCACGAGGTCAACCGCATCCATCCATGCGCCCCCACATCATCCCCGGAATTCGGCGATGAACCTGACCTTATCCCCGAAGAGGACGTGAAAGACGCTGGATTCCCGCCTACGCGGGAACGACGGTGGTCAACTGAACGGCATTACCCCGGCGGCGTTCTGCTTCTCGATGGCGGTGTTGCCGCTGGCCACGGCCTCGCCGTGGCTGTTGGACCGCGGCGCGCTCGCCTATGCACCGTGGCTTGGCAGCGCCATGGTGGCGCTGGCGCGCCGCGCTGCCGTGAGGCGGCGGCGCCAACAGTCGACTTCCTCCTATATCGATGTCGGAATCGCACCGACAGCGCGTGCGCTGGCCAGCCACTAGTATCCATTCAGAAAAACAGCACGCCCCACGACAGCCTGGTGCCGCAAGCGGCATCCGGGCGCGGCTGCGCGCTGCATGGTCAACAGCAACAACAGGAGGAGCACCATGGACCGCCGCCAGTTTCTCAAGTGGGGGAGTTTCCTGACTGTCACCGTTGCCACCGGCGGGCTCAGCGCCTGCGGCGGCGGCGACGATGACCCGGCGCCGGAACCGGATACCGGCAACCCCGGGAACTTCAACTTCGTGCATGGCGTGGCGTCGGGCGACCCCCGTCCCGACAGCGTGATCGTGTGGACGCGCGTGGAAGGCAGCAACGGCAGGCGCCCGGTGGTGGTGCGGCTGCAGGTGTCGACGCAGCAGGATTTCGCCCCGCCCACGCTGTTGGTGAATCAACCCCTGATGGCCCTGCCGGACTGGGACTACACCATCCGCAACAAGGTCACGGGCCTGAGCCCCGGCACCCGCTACTTCTACCGCTTCCTGCTGGGCAACCGCCCCAGCACCACCGGCCGCACGCGCACCGCCGCCGCCGCGGGCACCCCGCTGTCGCAGCTGCGCTTTGCCTTTGTCAGCTGCCAGGACTGGAATGCCAACCACTGGGCCGGCATGGAAGAGCTGGTGCAGCAGGACCTGGACTTCATCGTCCATGTCGGCGACTACATCTACGAAGCCGTGCCGGGCGGCTCGCGCGCCGGCAACGTCGAGGACCGCCACACCGTGCTGCAGCTGCCCAACGGTACCGCGCTGCCGGATGGCAGCATCTACGCCACCACGCTGGACGACTACCGCTACCTGTACCGCAGCTACCGCAGCGACGCGCGCCTGCAGGCGCTGCATGCGGCATTCCCGATGATCGCGATCTGGGACGACCACGAGTTCTCGGACAACTGCTGGCAGGACCGCCAGACTTACAACATCACCGACGACCAGACCCCGCGCACCGCGCGCCGCCGCGCAGCCAACCAGGCGTGGTTCGAATTCATGCCGGCCGACGTGACGCTGGACCCGGACAACCCGTCGTTCCAGAACATACAGATCTACCGCGCCTTCACCTTCGGCAATCTCGCCACGCTGCTGATGACCGACGAGCGCCTGTACCGCGCCGACCACATCATTCCCGAGGCCTCGGTCGGGCGCTCGATCGGCAGCCTGTACTTCGTGCCGACGGCAACGCTGGCCGCCGCCGAGGCGCAGAAAATCGCCGCCGCCGGCAACGCCCTGACGCCGGTATCGATGCTGGGCGATACCCAGCGCGCATGGTGGCAGGACCGCATCGGCGCCGATGCCACCACCTGGAAGCTGTGGGGCAACCAGCTGTCGCTGCTGCGCATGCAGGTCGACGTGCCGCTGGCGGTGGCCCGGCTGATCGCACGGGCGCTGGTGGTGGCCAACAACGCGCTGGCCTCGCTCGAGACCGCGATCGCCAATGCGCTGGCCGACGACCTGCGCGCGGCGCGCGCCGCCGGCACCTATGTCAACCTGGCCTATACCGCGCTGCGCAACGTGCTGGTGCAGGCCGGCATCGACAGCGCCAACTTCGACGCCACGATCAAGCCGCTGATCGAAGCCCGGCTGCCGGCGATCACGCTGCTTGAACGCTTTATCCTCAATGCGGACCAGTGGGACGGCTTCAACGCCGAACGCAAGAACCTGATGGCGTTCCTGAAGACCAACGGCATCCGCAACGTGGTGGCGCTGAGCGGGGATATCCACGCCTTCTTCGGCGGACAGGTGATGGACGACTACGATGCCGCGGCGCCGGCGCCCGTAATGGTGGATCTGGTCACGGCCGGGCTGTCGAGCAACACGCTGCTCAGTTCCTTCCGCACCGTGGTCGATACCGACCCGGCCTTCGCCGCACTGCGCGAGCTGATCTACAGCAACGTGGGCGGCACCCTCGTCAATACCTTCGATGCCACGCTGCGCGCCTTCAATCCGTGGCTGCGGCATGCCGACACCAATGCCGAGGGCTACGCGCTGGTCACGCTGACGCCGCAGAAGCTGAGCTGCACCTTCCACACGCTGAAGCCGGTCGCGGGCGGCGCGGCGCCGGCGCTGCCGGCCACTGCCAGCACGCGCTTGCTGGAAGTGGCGGCAGGCACGGCCGATGTGACCGTGACCTAGTGAGCGTGAGTTAGTAGCCGGCCTGCCGGTCCACCAGGTTCAGCAGCGCGCGCCCCTCGCGCGCGCGCCGCAGGTTGTCGAGGCATTGCCGGGCCACCAGCGGGTACGACGGATCGGCCGCGATATGCGGCGTGGCCTCGATGCGCGGATGGTTCCAGACCGGGTCATCCGCCGCCGGCGGTTCCTTGGCGAACACGTCCAGCGCCGCGCCCGCGAGGTGGCCTTCATCGATCAGCGCGACCAGGTCCGGTTCGACCACATGTTCGCCCCGGCCAACGTTGATCAGGTAGGCGCCCCGCGGCAGGCGCGACAAGGTGCGCCGGTCGAGCAGCCCCTCGGTGCGCGGTGTCAGCGGCAGCGTGCAGACCAGGATATCGCTCTGCGCCAGTATGGCGTCGAGGCCGTCGTCGCCGGTGAAGTCGGTGACGCCTGGCAGGTGCTTGGCGGCGCGGCTCCAGCCGCTGACCGGGTAGCCGATGGCGACGAACATGCGCGCCACCTCGCTGCCGATTTCGCCCAGCCCCAGCACGCCCACGCGGCACTGCGCGGCATCGCGCCCCGCATGGCGCTTCCATTCGCCGCGGCGCTGCTGCTCGGCGTAGAGGCCCAGCGCACGCGTATGGCGCAGCGCCATCGCCAGTACGAAGCGGGCGATGCCGGCCTGCTGGCCGGGATCGACGATGCGCGTCACCGGGAGGTGCGCGGGCAGGTCGGGCGCGGCCAGCAGCTTGTCGACGCCGGCGGTGGCGGCGCATACCAGCCGCAGGTTGGGATAGGCCGGCACCACGCCGGGCTTCAGGCCCCACGCGATGATGGCCTCGACCTGTTCCGCGACGGCGGCCTCGCGGCCGTTCCACACGGTGATGTCGGGCGCCGCCTCGCGCAGCAGCGCAGTGATGGGCACCGCCATGAACGACGGCAGGTGGACGAGGATGGCCATGGTCAGTTGCGGTAGTCGGGGTCGATGCGGTCGAGGCGGCGCAGCAGGCCGGGCCAGGCCAGGCTGGAGCCCTTGCCCTTGGTGGCCTGGCGCGCCTGCTGGCCCATGTTGGTGCTGGCGGCGTCCGGCACCCGCGTCAGCGCCGTGCCGCCGCTTTGCGCCAGGATCTGGATGCGGCACGCCGACTCCAGCGTGTACATGGTCAGGAACGCATCCGCCACCGTGCGCCCGCAGGTAAGCAGGCCGTGATTGCGCAGGATCATCTGCTTGCAGCGGCCCAGGTCGGCCACCAGCCGCGTTTTCTCGTCCTCGCGCAGCGCCACGCCCTCATAATCGTGATAAGCCAGCCCGGTCAGCGCGAACATCGCCTGCTGCGAGATCGGCAACAGCCCGTCCTGCTGCGCGGACACGGCGACGCCGTGCGCGGTATGCGTGTGCATCACGCAGCCGACCTCCGGACGCGCCTCGTGCACGGCGCTGTGGATGATGAAGCCGGCCGGGTTGACGTCATACGGCGTGTCCAGCACGGGCTCGCCGTGGTGGTCCACCTTCACCAGGCTCGAGGCCGTGATCTCGTCGAACATCATGCCGTACGGGTTGATCAGGAACTGGTCCGGCGCGTCCGGCACGCGCGCCGAGATATGCGTGAAGATCAGGTCGTCCCAGCCGAAGTGGGCCACCAGCCGGTACGCGGCCGCCAGGTCGACGCGCATCTGCCATTCGGCGTCGGAGACGCGGTCTTTTACGGAGTCTTCTACGGAGCCTTTTACGGCTTCGACAAGCTGGACTTGCGCCATGCGTGGCCTCCCGGGGGCATTTGAGTGAGTCGTTGACCCGCTGCATTGTCCCGGCGCCCCAGGCCAAAGTCTGTTAAGTGTTAGACAATCTCGGCTCCGGCAAGGGGGGCGATGTGGGGTGTCAGGTGAAGGCTAAGATGAAGCATGCGTTGAATGCGGACGAACCGGTGCGCGCGCTGCCGCGCAGCGTGCTGGCCAGCGGCTGGCTGCGCAACGCGCCGCCACGCGTGCTGGACGCCGTGGCGCAGGCCGCACGCCGCCAGCGCTTCGGCGACGGCGCGATGATCTTCGCGCGCGGCGACCCGCCCACGTATTTCTGCATGGTGGTGTCCGGGCGCGTGCGCATGAGCCGGGTCAGCAGCGGCGGGCGCGAGTCGGTGTACTCGGTGATCGGGCGCGGGCGCTGGTTCGGCGAGATCTCGCTGCTCGACGGCAAGCCGCGCACGCATGACGCCTTCGCCGTCGGCAACACCGAACTGCTGGTGCTCGGCCAGCGCGATTTCCACCGCATCCTGGCCACGCATCCGGAAGGCATGCAGCTGATCGTGCAGCAGATCTGCGCGCGCCTGCGGGTGGCCTTCGACCATGCGCAAAGCGCGGCGCAGGCCCCGGTCGACGCGCGCATGGCGGCGCGCCTGCTGGAGCTGGCCGACCGCACCGACCATATCGTGCGCATCAGCGCCGAAGAGCTGGGCGACATGGTCAGCCGCTCGCGCCAGACCGTGGCCAAGACACTGCAGGCGTGGCAGGACGCCGGGCTGATCCGGCGCGCCTACCGCCAGATCGAACTGCTGGACCCGGCCGCGCTGAAGCGCCTTGCCAGGCGATGACGACGCCGCGCACGGCCACCCGCGTGCGCAAATAACCTGCCTTGGCCGCGATGGCAAGACTGGTTAACGACCGTTGCAAAAACAAACAGAATGTCAGGTGCCCCGGCGCTACAGTGGTCATTCCCTGCCTGTAGGCGTTTCTAGGAGGTACACGAATGAAGCAACATCTGGCGAAATCCCTGGTCATGGCCGGCGCGATGATCGCGTCCTATCCGCTGTTCGCGCAGCAGGCCCAGCCGCTGCAGCCAGGCCAGCCGATGCCGATGACCCAGCCGATGCAGCCGATGCCGTCCACCCCGCCGACGCAATCCGCGCAGCCGGTGCAGGCGATGCCCGCGGCGCCGTCGGCCGCCTCGGCCCAGGTGGCTCCGGTGGCCCCGGGCGCCGCTGGCAGCTATGCGCAGGCACCCGTGCCGCCAGCCCAGCCGGGCATGGCGCCGGTGCCCGCCGATCCGTCGCTGGCAGGCGGCACGGTGTCGGCAGTGGATCCCGCCAGCATGAGCCTGGCGCCCGATGCGCTCGGCACGCGCGTGGGCCAGCGCAGCACCTTCCTCGACGGCGCCTGAGCGCCGGCCGGCGCGGGCCCGCAGCGCGCGGGCCGCGCCATGCATCCCCTCATCCCGACACCCGTAACACGCGGGCGCGTCTCCCTTCACTCTTCCCCGGCGGCCGCGCCCTGTTGCTGCAGCCATTCCAGGAAGGCGCGCAAGTGCAGCGGCTTGTCGGCATCGCGCGGCACCAGCGCATGGTAGGTGTTGCCCGGCGCGCGGATCGCGCCGAACGGCGTGGCGATGCGCCCGCCGGCGCGGTCAGCCTCCAGCGTCGGAAAGGTGCCGATGGCAAAGCCCAGGCTGTCCGCCACCGCCTGCAGCGTGACAAAGAAATGGTCGAAGCGCAGCGTGCGCACCGGCAGCAGCGACGCATGCCCGGCCTGCTGCAGCCATGACTCCCAACTGCCCGGCCGCGTTTCCGTATAGAGGAACACACCCTCCACCAGGTCTTCCACCTCTTGCAGCGGCAACTGCCGCAGCAACGCCGGGCTGGCGATCACGGTCTGGTATTCGGCAAAGACCGGCATCGACTCGAACTGCTCGCCGCGCTCCAGCGTGCGCCGTATCGCCACGTCGAAGGTGCCGTTGAAGCCCGCCTCGTTGCTGAAGGCGGTCGAGACCCGCACGTCGACCTCCGGCTGCAGGCGCCGGAAATCGTCCAGCCGCGGGATCAGCCAGCGCATGGCAAAGGTGGCCGGCGCGTTGACGCGCACTACCTTGCGCGTGGCGATGCGGCCATAGCGCTCGGACGCGGCGCCGATCTGGTCGAACGCCGTGCTGATCTCGCGCGCGAACGCCTGCGCGTGCACGGTCGGCACCATGCGCTGGCCCTGGCGGATAAACAGCGGCTGCCCCAGCCATTGCTCCAGGATCTCGATCTGCCGGCTGACCGCGCCATGGGTCAGGTGCAGCTCGCGCGCGGCGGCCGAATAGCTGCCGGCGCGGGCGGCTACCTCGAAGATGCGCAGGGCGTTGAGCGGGGGCAGCTTGTGCGGCATTGTGAGATTTCCTGACAGAACCTGGAAAATAAACTCGTTTGTGAGAGTTTATCGCCTAACTTAGCATGGGTCTCAGGCAAATCCCTTCTCACATCCCGCCTCAAGAGACTCCATGAGCACCCCGATACAGGCCAACGGCCACAGTTACCAGTTTCCCGCCCGTCCCACCGTCATCGTCTGCATCGACGGCTGCGAGCAGGAATACATCAACCTTGCGGTGCAGGCGGGCGCCACGCCGTTCTTCGCCAGCCTGGCCCGGCGCGGCACCGTGCTGAGCGGCGACTGCGTGGTGCCGTCGTTCACCAACCCCAACAACCTGTCGATCGTGACCGGCGTGCCGCCGTCGGTGCACGGCATCTGCGGCAACTTCTTCTACGACACCGAAGCCGGCGCCGAGGTGCTGATGAACGACGCCCGCTACCTGCGAGCGCCCACCGTGCTGGCCGCCGCGGCACAGGCCGGCGCCAGGGTCGCCGTGGTCACCGCCAAGGACAAGCTGCGCGCGCTGCTGGGCCATGGCCTTCAGGGCATCTGCTTCTCGGCGGAGAAAGCCGACCAGGCCACCCTCGCGGAAAACGGCATCGACGACGTGCTGCGCAAGGTCGGCATGCCGCTGCCGTCGGTCTACAGCGCCGGGCTGTCCGAGTTCGTGTTCGCCGCCGGCGTGGCGCTGCTGGAAAGCGTGCGGCCGGACCTGATGTACCTGTCGACCACCGACTATGTCCAGCACAAGCACGCGCCGGGCACGCCGCAGGCCAACGCCTTCTACGCGATGATCGATCGCTATCTGCAGCGGCTGGATGCGCTCGGCGCGGTCATTGGCGTCACCGCGGACCATGGCATGAACGCCAAGACCGACGCGCTAGGCACGCCGAACATCGTGTTCCTGCAGCAGGTGCTGGACCAGCGTTTCGGCACCGATACCACCCGCGTGCTGCTGCCGATCACCGACCCCTATGTCGCCCATCACGGCGCGCTGGGTTCGTACGCCACCGTGTACCTGCCGGCCGGCACCGACCCGCGCGCGGTGCATGACGCGATCGCGGCGCTGCCCGGCATCGAGCTGGTGCTGGACCGGCGCGCCGCCAGTGCGCGCTTCGAACTTCCGCCCGACCGCATCGGCGACCTGGTCGTGGTCAGCGAGCGCCTGACGGTGCTGGGCACCACGCCGGCGCGCCACGACCTGAGCGGCCTCGATGCGCCGCTGCGCTCGCACGGCGGCCTGTCCGAGCAGAAGGTGCCGCTGCTGTTCAACCGCAAAGTCAGCGTGCCGCCCGGGCAGCGGCTGCGCAACTTCGACATCCTGCGGCTGGCGCTGAACCACGCCGACTGAAGCCCGGCCAGGCCGGCCGCGACCGGGCACAACCGGCCACACACACGCGAGGCGCCATGCAGATCCTGCTATCCCTGATGTCCGGTGTCGCCCTGCTGATCTGGGGCACGCACGTCACGCGCCACGGCATGCTGGAGGTACTGGGACCGCGCCTGCGCCTGGTGCTGGCCGCCGGCACCGCCAGCCCGCTGCGCGGCTTCCTGGCGGGCCTGGGTGTCACCGCGCTGATCCAGAGCAGCAGCGCGACCGCGCTGATGACCAGCGCCTTCGTCGCCGGCGGGCTGGTATCGCTGCCGGCGGCGCTGCCGATCGTGCTGGGCGCCGATGTCGGCACCAGCGTGATGGCGCGCCTGCTGGCGGTCGACATCGCGTGGCTGTCGCCGCTGCTGCTGGTCGCCGGCATCGGCCTGCGCCTGTCGGGCAAGGCCAGCGCGCGCGGGCAGGCCGGCGAAGTCGTGGTCGGACTCGGGCTGATCACGCTGGCGCTGCAGTTGATCCGGCTCTATACCGCCCCGCTGCTGCATGCCGACATCGTGCGCGCCATGTTCAACGCCCTTGGCAGCGACACCCTGCTGGCGGTGGTGGTGGGCGCGCTGGTGACCCTGCTCGCCTATTCCAGCCTGGCGGCAGTGCTGCTCACCGCCACGCTGGCCATGGCCGGCGTGATTGCACCCGGCACCGCGCTGCCGCTGGTGCTCGGCGCCAACCTGGGCAGCGGCCTGATTGCGTGCCTGGCCAACGCCGGCGGCGCACCGGCCGCGCGCCGGGTGTCGCTGGCCAACCTGCTGTTCCGCATCATCGGCGTATTGGCCTGCCTGCCGCTGCTCGATGCCGTGCCACCGTTGCTGGCGCGTCTTGGCAGCCAGGCCGGCACCATGGCGATCGATTTCCACCTGGCCTTCAACCTGGCGCTGGCCGCGACGCTGGTCTGGTTCGTCAACCCGGTGGCGGCGCTGTGCATGCGCTGGCTGCCCGATGCGCGGCACGATGCCGAGCCCCCCGGGGCCCGTTACCTGAGCCAGGGCGACTTGCAGCACCCGTCGGTCGCGCTCGGCAATGCGGCGCGCGAGGTGGTGCGCATCGGCGACGTCATCGAAGAAATGCTGCAGGGCATGAAGCTGGCGATCGCCGGCAACGACCGCGCCCTGAATGCCCGCTGCCGCGCTCTCGACGACCGCATCGATGAGCTGTACTCGTCGGTCAAGCTGTACCTGACCGACGTCGCGGCCACGCGCCTTGGCGAACAGGACGCCGCGCGCTGGGATGACATCATGCTGGTCAACATCAATCTCGAGTATGTCGGCGACATCGTCGAGCGGGTGCTGCTGGACCTGGACCAGCGCAAGCTCAGCCGCAACTTCCGTTTCTCGGACGCAGGCAGCGCCGAGCTGCTCGACCTGTGCGACCTGCTGGTGACCCACCTGCGCACCAGGCTGTCGCTGTTCGTTGCCAACGACCGCGCCGCCGCGGCATTGCTGCGCGATTGCGCTGCCGAGTTCCAGGGACGCGCCGAGCGCTTCACCGCGCGCCATATTGCGCGAGTGGCGCAGCGGCTTGCGGCGAGCGTCGAGACCAGTGCGTTGCATCTCGATATCCTGCGGGAGTTGTCGCAGATGAGTGCATTGTTGTGTGCCGCGCCGGCGGTGTCCCTGGGGTCGTGCGGGGGATCCCTGCTGAAGAAGGCGGCCAGTCACGACCGCCCGTTCCTCACGCCGCCCGCTTCGCCCGCATCCTCAAATCACTGACCACCGGCCACACCAGCACAAACACGGCCAGCCCCATGATCGTCCCCACCAGCCCATTCGACCAGAACACATCCAACGCCCCGGACGACACCAGCATCGTTTGCCGGAACGCGTCCTCGGCCCGGTCGCCCAGCACCAGCGCCAGCACCATCGGCGCCAACGGGTAATCCAGCTTCTTCAGCACATAGCCCACCACGCCGAAGCCCAGCATCAGCCAGACGTCGAACAACGCGCCGTTCACGGTGTACGCGCCGATCGCGCAGATCACCAGGATCAGCGGCGCGATGATCGAGAACGGAATGCGCAGGATCGCGGCGAACAGCGGCACCGTCGACAGCACCACGATCAGCCCGACGATATTGCCCAGGTACATGCTGGCGATCAGCCCCCATACGAACGGCCCCTGCTCGGCGAACAGCAGCGGCCCCGGCTGCAGGCCCCAGATCATCAGGCCGCCCAGCAGCACCGCCGCGGTGGCGGACCCGGGAATGCCCAGTGCCAGCATCGGCAGCAGCGCGCTGGTGCCGGCCGCATGCGCGGCGGTCTCGGGTGCGACCACCCCTTCGACGTTGCCCTGCCCGAACGAATCGGGATCCCTGGCCATGCGCTTGGCCACGCCATAGCCCATGAACGACGCCGCGGTGGCGCCGCCCGGGGTGATGCCCAGCCAGCAGCCGATCACCGACGAGCGCACCACGGTCAGCCAGTAGCGCGGCAGTTCGGCCCAGGTCTTCAGCACCACCTTCAGGTCGATGCGAGCCTGCTTGCCGCGGAAGGCCACGCCCTCCTCCATCGTCATCAGGATCTCGCTGATGCCGAACAGGCCGATCACCGCCACCAGGAAGTCGAAGCCGCGCAGCAGCTCGGTCGAGCCGAAGGTCATGCGCAGCGTGCCCGACACCGTATCCATGCCGACCGCCGCCAGCACGAAGCCCAGGCACATCGCGATCAGGATCTTGGGCTTGGACTCCTTGCCCATGCCGACGAAGCTGCAGAAGGTCAGCAGGTACACCGCGAAGAACTCGGGCGGGCCGAAGCGCAGCGCGAACTTTGCCACCAGCGGCGCCAGGAAGGTGATCAGCAGCACGCCGGCCAGCGCACCCAGGCACGAGCCGGTGAAGGCCGAGGTCAAAGCCTTGCCGGCCTCGCCGCGCTGCGCCATCGGGTAGCCGTCGAAGGTGGTGGCCACCGACCAGGCCTCGCCCGGAATATTGAACAGGATCGAGGTGATCGCCCCGCCGAACAATGCGCCCCAATAGATGCAGGACAGCATGATGATGGCCGACACCGGGTCCATCGAAAACGTCAGCGGCAGCAGGATCGCCACGCCATTGGGGCCGCCCAGGCCGGGCAGCACGCCCACCACGATGCCAAGCAGGATGCCGACGAACATCAGGCCGACGTTCTGCCATGACAGCGCCACGGCGAAACCACCCATCAACGCATTGAGTTCATCCATGACCGGCCCCTCCCTAGTAGCCCAGCGCCGCTTCGAGCGGGCCCTTGGGCAGCGGTACGCGGAACTGGATCTCGAAGATCCAGAACAGCAAGGCATTGACGCCGACGCCGATCAGCGCGGCCTTCCACCACGCCGCCTTGCCCACCCACACCATGAAGCCGGCGATGAAGGCCGCCGACGCGACGTAGATGCCGAGCAGCCCGATCAACCCGACATACACGGTCAGCGGCACCAGGATCACGCCGACCTGCCGCAGTTGCTGCCACGTCGCAAACACGGCGGCGCGGTCCCCGCGCAGCGCCTGCACGCCCACCAGCACGCTGCAGGCCAGGATGATGATCCCGACCCGCATCGGGAAATAGCCCGCTTCGGGCCCGTCCGGCGCCCAGCCGGCGCCGATGGCATGGTTGCTCCAGATCACCACCAGCGCGCCGGCCAGCAGGCACAGCGCCACTGCCAGTTCAACCGCCTTGACCGAGATGCCGGCGCCCGCATGCGCCGCTTCCTGTTGTGAATCCATGTTGTCCCCTGCCTTGCTTCAGGTCATCGGCTGCGCCGCGCGGCGCAGCCCGTTGGTGATCCGTGCCGTCAGCGCGCGGCGACGAAGCCCGCCTCCTTGATGATGTCGCGGTGCGCGGCTTCGTCGCGCGCCAGGAAGTCGGTCAGCGCCTTGCCGGTCAGGAACTCGTTCTTCAGCGCGTTCTTCTCCAGGTATTCCTTCCACTCGGGAGTGGCCACGATCTTCTGCATCAGGTCCACGTAATACTTCTGCTGTTCCGGGGTCACGCCGCCCGGCATCATGAACACGCGCAGCATCTGGTATTGCACGTCGAGGCCCTGCTCCTTGCAGGTCGGCACGTCATGCCAGCTCTGGGTCTGCGTGACCTTGCCGTTGTAGGCCATGCGCTCCGGCGCGAACACGCACAGCGCGCGATGCTCGCCGGCGCGCCACTGGCCGATCGATTCGGACGGGTTGTTCACGTTGGCGTCGATATGCTGGCCCGACAGCTGCGTGGCGGCCTCGCCACCGCCCTTGTACGGCACATAGATGAAGCGGGTGCCGGTCTTCTTCTGCACCAGCGCGCTGATGATCTGGTCTTCGCGCTTGGAGCTGGTGCCGCCGACCTTGATCTTGCCCGCGCTGGCCTTGGACGCGTCGATGAACTGCGCGACGGACTTGTACGGTGCCGCGGCATTGGTCCACAACACGAACTCGTCCTGGGCAATCATCGCCACCGGCGTGAGGTCGCGCCAGCTGAATGGCAGGTGGCTCACCATCGGCACCGTGTAGAGCGCCGACGAAGCCACCAGCAGCTTGTGCGGGTTGCCTTGCGATGCCTTGGTATCCATCAGCCCTTCGGCACCGCTGGCGCCCGCCTTGTTCAGCACGATCACCGGCTGGCTCATCAGCTTGTGCCTGGCGATGATGCCCTGGATCGACCGTGCCATCTGGTCCGAGGCGCCACCGGCGCTGAACGGCACCACGATCTCGACCGGCTTGGCCGGCTCCCATGCCCATGCGCTCAGGCAGGCCGTGGCACCCACCACGGCCGCCAGGGTCTTCCTGACTGTGTTGCGTTGCATCGTTGGTCTCCTTTGGCTTTGACTACCCGGTGCCGCTTGTTGCGGCTCTTCTCTCTTCTCTTTATCTGCGCTGCCGCGCGGCTGTCAGCGGCTCAGGCCGCGTGCCGCGATGTCCCACAGCTCGGCCACGTGCCCGTCGCGGCAGCACACGTATTGCGCGTGCAGGTTCGCGGTGGGGTCGCAATGGCCGGGCACCAGCCAGAGCTTGCTGCCCAGCAGGGCCTGGCCGTCTTCGTCCAGCACCTGCAGCACGCCGTGCTCGTCGTTGGCCGCGATATAGCGCAGCCACTCGCTCCCCGGGCCGGACCACAGGCGCGGCAGGCCGGAATCCACCGCGAGCGACTTCAGGCCCGCATCGCACACCGCCACGCCGGCGCGCGCGGTGCTCATCACCGTGGTCGCCAGGAACAGGCCGTGCCGCGGCTGGAAACGCCCGGGCCATTCGCTGGCGCCATAGTGGCCGTCCAGGAACACGTAGCTGCCGGGCTGGATCTCGGTATAGACGCCGCTTTCGCAATCGAACTCCGCGGTGCCGCTGCCGCCGCCGGTGATGACCGGGCAGGCGATGCCGCGGGCACGCAGGTGCGCCACGTAGGCGCCCGCCTGTTCGGCGGCGCGCCGGGCCGCGTCGCGGCGCTGCGTCCAGTGCGCCAGGTGCTGGGCGCCGCCGTGATACGCCTGCAGCCCGCCGAAATGCAGCGACGGCGCCTCGCCGATCGCATCGGCCAGCCGGCCCAGCGCTTCGGGGGTGTCGACACCGCATCGCCCCTGCCCGACATCGGCTTCCGCCAGCACGGTGATGCGCACGCCGCCGGCCGTCGCGGCGGCGGCGATCGCGCATACCTGGCGCAGGTCGTCCACGCAAACGCTCAGGTCCACATGCCGGGCCAGCTCCACCGCCATCGCCAGCTTGTCGGCGCCGACGAACTCGTTGCTGATATGGATGCTGGCGATGCCGGCGGCGGCAAACGGATAAGCCTCGCTGAGCTTCTGGCAGCAGATGCCCACCGCGCCGGCGGCGATCTGCCGCTGCGCGATCGCGACCGACTTGTGCGCCTTGGCATGCGGGCGCAGCGCCACGCCGCCGGCATCGGCAAGCAACTGCATCCGGGCCACGTTTTGGTCAAAGGCATCGAGGTCGACCAGCAGCGCCGGCGTGCCGACGTCCTCGATGCGATCGCCGATCTTTGCCGGCGCCGGCGGCTGCAGGCGGGCACGGTCGTGGACGGGATGGCGCATCGGCTCAGTCATGGCGGCCACCCTCCAGCGCCATCGCCAGCACTCTTGCCACATGCATCGCCTCGGCCTGCGCGCCGTCGCGGATCTGGTGGCGGCAACTGGTGCCGTCCGCGACCACGACGGCATCGGCGCCGCGCCGGCGCACCGCCGGCAGCAGCGACAGTTCGGCCATCGCCTGCGATGCTTCGAAATGCTCGGCTTCATAGCCGAAGCTGCCGGCCATGCCGCAGCACGACGACTCCACCGGTGCCACCTTCAGGCCCGGAATCCACCCCAGCACGGTCTGCACCGGCGTGAAGGCATCGAACGCCTTCTGGTGGCAGTGCCCGTGCACAATGGCCTCGGAGACCTGCAGCGGCCGCAGCGGCAACGCCAGCCGGCCCGCCTGGCGCTCGCGCACCAGGAACTCCTCGAACAGGAACGACAGGCTGGCCAGCTGGCGCGCCTCGTCGCCATAGCCGTAGCCCAGGAACTCGTCGCGCAGCGACAGCAGGCACGACGGTTCCAGGCCGACCACCGGCACGCCGCGCTCGACGAAGGGACGCAGTGTGTCGAGCAGGCGCCGCGCCTCGGCCTTCGCCTCGTCCACCAGGCCCGCGGCGAGGAAGGTCCGGCCGCAGCACAGCGGACGTTCGCCTGCGCGGGTGTTGAAGTGCACGGTATAGCCTGCGGCTTCCAGCACGGCCTGCGCGGCGCGCGCATTGTCGGGCTCCATGTAGTTGCTGAAGGTATCGACGAAGAGCAGCACTTCGCGGCCATCGGCGTTGCTGCCGGCATCGCTGGCTGTGCCGCGGCGGCCGGCCAGGAACGGCGCGGCGAAGCGCGGCAGCGACCGCTGCGGCGCAAACCCGAGCGCGCGCTTGATCCAGCCGGAGACCCCGGGCAGGCTGTCGGCCAGCGCCAGCAGGCCCGGCACGCGGCTGGCCGCCGGTGCGTAGCGCGGCAGGAATGCGACCATGCGCTCGCGCAGGCTGATGCCGTGCCGGCTGGTCCACGCGTGGCGCGCCTCGATCTTGAACTTCGCCATGTCGACGCCGGTGGGGCAGTCGCGCTTGCAGCCCTTGCACGAGACGCACAGGTCCAGCGCCTCCTTCACTTCCGCGCTGGCCAGCCCGTCGCTGCCGAGCTGTCCGGTCAGCGCCAGCCGCAGCGTGTTGGCGCGGCCGCGCGTGACGTGCTGCTCGTCCTTGGTCACGCGATAGCTGGGGCACATGGTGCCGGCGTCGAACTTGCGGCAGTGGCCGTTGTTGTTGCACATCTCCACGGCCGATGCGAGGCCATGCGTGGCGGTATCGTTGCCCGTACCCGGCGCGGTCTCGGCGCCCGTCATCGGATCGCGCCGCACGTTCCAGGCCGACCAGTCCAGCGCCGGCGCCAGCGGCAGCGCGGCGTAGCCGGGCGCGAAGCGGAAGTTCTCGCGCGCATCCATGCGGGGCGGGCGCACGAGCTTGTCGGGGTTGAAGCGGTTGTCCGGATCGAACAGCGCCTTGATCTCGCTGAACGCGGCGTTGATGCGC
Organism: Cupriavidus alkaliphilus; assembly: GCF_014191175.1. Lineage (NCBI taxonomy): Bacteria > Pseudomonadati > Pseudomonadota > Betaproteobacteria > Burkholderiales > Burkholderiaceae > Cupriavidus > Cupriavidus alkaliphilus. The sequence continues at coordinate 1,037,878 of NZ_JACHWE010000002.1, forward strand.
GGGCCGTATTGCCAGGCCACCCATTCGCCGCGGCACAGGCCGTCGCCGTGCTCGCCGGAATAGGCGCCCTTGTATTCGCGCACCAGCTCGGCCGCCTCTTGCGCGATCTCGCGCATGCGCAGCGCGCCGTCGCGGCGCATGTCAAGGATCGGCCGCACGTGCAGCGTGCCGACGCTGGCGTGGGCGTACCAGGTGCCCTCGGTCTCGTGCTTGTGGAAGACCTCGGTGAGCCGGCGCGTGTACTCGGCCAGGTGCTCGAGCGGAACCGCGCAATCCTCGATGAACGAGACCGGCTTGCCGTCGCCCTTCATGCTCATCATGATGTTCAGGCCGGCCTTGCGCACGTCCCACAGGGCCTTCTGCGCCTTCTCCTCCGGCATCTTCACCACCGAGCCCGGCAGGCCCAGGTCGGCCATCAGTTCGGCAAGCCGGTCCAGTTGCGCCAGCAGCGCCTGGCGGTCGTCGCCGGCGAATTCCACCAGCAGGATGGCCTGCGGATCGCCGGCCAGCGCGCGCTCGACCACCGGGCGGAAGGCGGGGTTTTCCATCGACAGGTCGATCATGGTGCGATCGACCAGTTCCACCGCCACCGGTTGCAGCGTGACGATATGCTGCGTCAGGTCCATTGCCTGGTAGAAGGTGGGGAAGTTGACCACGCCCAGCACCTTGTGCGCCGGCAGCGGCGCCAGCTTCAGCGTGAGCTGGCGGCTGCAGGCCAGCGTGCCTTCGGAACCGACCAGGATATGCGCCAGGTTGGCATGGCCGTCGTCGGTATAGGCGCGCGGATTCTGGCAGTCGAACAGGTCGATGTTGTAGCCGGCCACGCGGCGCAGCACCTTGGGCATGCGCTCGGCGATCTCGCCGCGCTCGCGCGTGGCGATGCGCTGCAGCCCATGAAGGATGCCCTCGGCGCGCCCTGCCGCCACCGGTTGCGCCAGCGAACCGAAATGGCAATCGCTGCCGTCCGCCAGCACCGCATCGATGGCCAGCACGTTATGCACCATGTTGCCGTAGGCGATCGAGCGCGAGCCGCACGAGTTGTTGCCGGCCATGCCGCCGATGGTGCATTGCGCCCCGGTGGAAACGTCCACCGGGAACCACAGCCCGTGCGGCCTGAGCCAGGCGTTCAGGTGGTCCAGCACGATGCCGGGCTCCACCGTCACCGTGCGCGCGTCGGCATCGAACGCGACCACGTTGTTGAGCCACTTGCTGGTGTCGATCACCAGCGCCTCGCCCACCGTCTGGCCGCACTGGCTGGTGCCGGCGCCGCGGGCCAGTACCGGCACGCGCTGGTCGCGCGCGATGTCGAGCGCGCGCACCAGGTCGGCCTGGTCGCGCGGCACCACCACGCCGACCGGCATGATCTGGTAGATGGAGGCGTCGGTGGCATAGCGGCCGCGGGCGGCGCGGTCGAACAGCACGTCGCCGCGCAGTTCCTTGCGCAGCAGCGCCGACAGCGGCGAGATGGCCCGGTGCTGCGCTGGCACCAGGTGGATCGGCTTGACCAGCAGGGAGGACGAAGTCATGTTCATGGCATGCAAGAAACAAGGGCTGCGCGCCCACGGCGATGCATGCGGCCGCCTGCGGTGGGCGCATGTCGTGGTGATGCTCCGGCAGGAAGGTCAGGCAGGCGGCGGACCATGCCGCGCCCGCCCTGGCCTGCGCGGCTCGGTCGGCTGCGCTCAGTCGGCTGTGCTCAGGCGGCGGCCTTGAGCACCGGCTTGTCGGCGTGCGCGGCGAGCGACGCCATGGCCGCGGCCACGCCGCTGCCGGCAAGCGGCACGCCTGCCAGCTTCAGTCCCATCTCGCAACCGGCCAGCGTTGCCATCAGGGTCAGGTCATTGCAATCGCCGAGATGGCCGATGCGGAACATGCGCCCGCGCATCTTGCCCAGCGCCTGCCCCAGCGACATGTCGAAGCGCTCATAGATCAGCTTGCGCACCGCATCCGCGTCGACGCCGTCGGGCATCATCACGCCGGTCAGCACCGGGCTGTACACCGCCGGGTCTGCGCACTGGATCTGCAGGCCCCACGCGCGCACGGCCTGGCGTGTCGCCTCCGCCAGCCGCTGGTGGCGGGCGAAGACCTGCTCCAGGCCCTCGCCCAGGATCATGTCGAGCGCTTCGGACAGGCCATACAGCAGGTTGGTGTTGGGCGTGTACGGCCAGTAGCCATTCTTGTTGGCTTCGATGATCTCGGCCCAGCCCCAGAACGCGCGCGGCAGCGTAGCGTTCTGGCTGGCGGCGATCGCCCTGGGCGACAGCGCGTTGAAGCTGATCCCCGGCGGCAGCATCAGGCCCTTCTGCGAGCCGGACACGGTCACGTCGACGCCCCACTCGTCATGGCGATAGTCGGCCGAACCCAGGCCCGAGATCGTGTCCACCAGCAGCAGCGCCGGGTGCCCGGCGGCATCGATGGCCCGGCGCACCGCGGCGATATCGGAGGTCACGCCGGTCGAGGTCTCGTTGTGGACCACGCAGACGGCGCGAATCGTGTGGCCGCTGTCCTCGCGCAAGCGCGCCTCGATCATGTCCGCCTGCACCCCGCGGCGCCAGCCTTCGATGCCGGGCAGCCCCAGGAATTCCGGGCGCAGGCCGAGCGCCTCGGCCATCTTCTTCCACAGGGTGGCGAAATGCCCGGTCTCGAACATCAGCACATGGTCGCCCGGGCTGAGCGTATTGGTCAGCGCCGCTTCCCAGGCGCCGGTGCCCGACGCCGGATAGATGATCACCGGGTGCCTGGTCTTGAAGATTTCCTTGATGCCCGCCAGCACCTTGCGGCCGAGTGCGCCGAACTCCGGGCCACGGTGGTCGATGGTCGGATAGCTCATGGCGCGCAGGATCCGGTCCGGCACCGGGCTGGGGCCCGGGATCTGCAAGAAGTGGCGCCCAGAAGGATGGAAATCGAGGTGAACCATGAAAAGCGTGCCTCCTTGTTGTTTTATGAATTTTGAATGCAATCGACTATAGCAGAGCCATCGAGGCGACCCAAGGTGAAATTTGCGCTGATTTGTCGTGGTTAACCCGCGATTTGAGGTCAGGAAGCGGGATGCAGTAGAATCCACGTCAAGTGGATAGAGGACATTGAATGCAAAACTCATATAACGATGACCGAGCGGCAGGCGTGGCCGAGCACGTTTCGCCGCCTTCGCTGCCGCGCCTGGCACGTCCGCGCCTGCACGACACCGTGGTCGAGCACCTGCGCCAGTTCATCGTCGAAGGCGTATTCGCGCCGGGCACCAAGCTCAATGAACGCGAGCTGTGCGAGACCCTGGGCATCTCGCGGACGCCGCTGCGCGAGGCGCTCAAGGTGCTGGCGGCCGAAGGCCTGATCGACCTTCTGCCCAACCGCGGCGCCAGCATCTCGCGCATGAGCGAGGCCGAGGTCAGGGAGAGCTTCGAGCTGATGAGCGGGCTGGAGGCGTTTTCCGGGGAGCTGGCCTGCGAGCGCATCACCGCGGCGGAACTCGCGCAGATCAAGGCGCTGCACTACGCGATGCTGGCCTGCCGCGCCCAGAACGACCTGCCGGGCTACTACAGCCGCAACCAGGAGATCCACGACCGCATCAACGAGGCCGCGCGCAACGGGGCGCTACGGCAGACCTACCAGTCGATCAATCGCCGCCTGCAGGCCCTGCGTTTTCGCTCCAACCAGCAAAGCGGCAAGTGGGACGAGGCGGTCGAGGACCATGAAGAGATGATCCAGGCGCTGGAAGCCCGCGACGGCAAGCGCCTGGCCGCGGTACTGAAGCGCCACTTGCTGGAGAAGCGCGACGCGGTGCTGCCGCTGGTGTCGGGCGACGCCGCTGGCACCAGGAATCTTCTGAACGCGACGCACGCGTAGTTTCGAGGCAGCCTTTTGCCGTGCGCGGGCCGGATTTTTCTTGCCTCCACGCCGATACTGTATATATTTACAGTAACTGTATGGATGAACAGTGGGGTCCGGCATGGAACACCTTATCCGCGTGCAAAACGACTATGACCGCCAGGTGCTGGCGTGGCTGCGCGGCCGCATCGGCGACGCCGCGCTGCAGAGCGCGGTGCATCGCCTGGCAGGCCCGCGCAAGCCCTACCTGTCCACGATCTGCCGCAGCCTGGGCATCCGCCCGCCCAGCCGGCGCCAGTTTGCCGCGGAGACAGCGCGCATCCACCGCGCGGTGGGCGACAGCTACCTGGCCCGCATCAGGGAAATCCTGGCAAAAACCCCGGCGCACGAAGCCCCGCGCCAGTAGGCATTTGCCGATCACCGGCCAGGCGCGGACCGTCGCGCGCGCGCCGGACGTATCATGAAAGCCCCGTTGCCGTCACACGGCAACGGGGCTTTGTGTTTCGCAACGTATTCCTCCCTCCAAGGCCGACATGAGCGAACTCCGCATTCCCACCCGCGCGCTGCACCAGTGGGTCACCGATCTCTGGCTTGCCGCCGGCAGCGGCACCCACGAAGCGCAACTGACCGCCGACCACCTGGTCGGCGCCAACCTGAGCGGACATGACTCCCACGGTGTCGGCATGATCCCGCGCTATGTGCTGGCGTGGCAGGCCGACGAGCTGCAGCTGAACCGCCAGGTCAGCGTGCTGCAGGACGGCGGCAGCCTGCTCAGCCTGGACGGCAACCGCGGCATGGGGCAGGCGGTAACGGCGCAGGCCATGGAGATGGCCATCGCCCGCGCCCGCGAGCATGGCGTCTGCGTGATGGGCCTGCGCCAGTCGCACCACCTCGGGCGGGTCGGCCACTGGGCCGAGCAGGCCACGGCCGCCGGCATGATCTCGATCCACTTCGTCAACGTGCTGTCCAAGCCGATCGTGGCGCCCCACGGCGGCTACGACGCGCGCTACGGCACCAATCCGTTCACCATCGGCGTGCCGGTGGCCGGCGCGCCGCCGCTGGTACTGGACTTCGCCACCAGCGCCATCGCGCTGGGCAAAGTGCGCGTGGCCCATAACAAGGGCGTGCCGGTGGGGGCCGGCTGCCTGCTCGATGCGCAGGGCGAGCCCACCACCGATGCCGCCGTGATGTACCCGCCCGCCGACACGCCGCAAGGCGCCTTGCGGCCCTTCGGCGAGCACAAGGGCCACGTGCTGGCGGTGATGTGCGAACTGCTCGGCGCCGCCGTCACGGGCGGCCATACCATCCGCCCGGAAACGCTGCGGCACGAGCACGCGGTCTGGAACAACATGCTGGCGATCGTGTTCGATCCCGCGCGGCTCGGCACCAGTACCTCGTTCGGGCATGAAGTCGCGGCCTTCGCCGACTGGATGAAAAGCGCGCGCTTGCAGCCCGGGCAGACCGGCATCCAGCTGCCCGGCGAACCGGAGCGCGCATTCCGCGCCGCCCGCGCGCAGCGGATCCCGATCGATGCCGGCACGCTGGCGCAGCTGGACGACGCTGCGGCGCGCGTGGCGGCGGCGCGGGCCGGCACCCATGCGGCGCCCGGTCCGCTGTCTGCGCTGGCGTGCGACTGAATGGGGGCTCGCGCAAGACTCGCCACCGTCCTTGCCAGGCCAGTATGCGTGCGTGCGCGGGTTTCCGGAGGTTGACTTCACCTACGGACTTCGTGAAGACCTGGGCGCCCCGCCGCTATTGGCGGACCGCTGCAGAATTGCATGGCACCAAGGGAAAAATCCCTGCATTTTCCGAGAAACCGCCAACCTATACTGGGCCTCCCTTCTCGGCTTGCGCGCCCTCCCGGCCGCGCAGGCCACTCCAGGAGCCCAAGTGAAAGCCATCACCCTCCCGTCCTTCGGCGATGCCGATGTCCTGCAACTGGCCGAGGTCCCCGATCCCGTGTTACGCCCCCACGACCTGCTGGTGCGCAACCACGCCGCCGGCGTGAACCGCGCCGACGTCAACCAGCGGCGGGGTGCCTATGGCCGCGCCGACTTTGGCGACTCCGCGCTCATGGGCCTCGAGATCGCCGGCGAGGTCCTGGCCGTTGGCGACGCGGTACAAGGCTTCGCGCCGGGCGACCGCGTCATGGGCATCGTCGGCGGGGGTGCCTATGCGGAACTGGCACGGATCGACTATCGCATGGCCATGCCGGTTCCGGCGGGACTGGCTTACGTGGAAGCCGCAGCCATCCCGGAAGCCTACGTCACCGCGCACGAGGCCCTGCTCCACCTTGGCCAGCTCCGCCCCGGCGAGCGCGTGCTGATTCACGCCGCGGCAAGCGGCGTGGGCTCCGCCGCGGTGCAGCTGGCGGCAGCGTGCGGGGCGCAGGTCTTTGCGACGGCCAGCGGCCACAAGCTGGATCAACTGAATGCACTCGGCGCAAGCGTGCTGATCGATTACCAGCGCGAAGACTTCCAGGCCGTCGTCGAGCAAACCACCGCGGGACGTGGTGTCGATGTCATCGTCGACTTTATCGGCGCCCCGTATTTCGAGCGCAATATTCTGTCGCTCGCCAATGGCGGCCGCCTGGTCCAGGTCGGCCTCCTCGGCGGCGGCACCGGCGCCAGCGTGCCGCTGGAACGCATTCTGTACGGCCACCTCAGGATCCTCGGCACGGTGATGAAGTCGCGCACGCCAGCGGAGAAGCACGCGATGGTCAACCGCTTCAGCGCGCATTGGCTGGCGGAGTTCCAGGCCAGAGGACTGAAGCCGGTAGTCGACAGCGTGGTGCCGCTGGAACGTGCCGCCGAAGCCCACCGGCGCATGGAGTCCAACCAGAACCTTGGCAAGATCGTGCTCGCCGTGAACCACCACGGCGCCGCGTAGCAGCGAGGGCCGGCAGGCACCAGATGCCGCCGGCCCCACCGGGTTACCGCTGTGCGACGTCCGCGCGTGCCAGCCATACTTCAGCGCTCGCGAGATCCGAAGCGATCGCAATCACCAGCGCCGCCACGGCGATGCCAAACAGCATCCGATGCCAGCAACACCACGTTCGAAGCAGAGAACCAACGGGCCTCGGTCAGCGGTGCAGGTCTGCACCACCCTGGCCGCGGCCGCCGCTAGCTGCCGCGAGGCTGGAAAGCGTCGACGATGCTGTCGATCATCGCTCTGACCCGCGCGGTATGCCGCAGGTCCTGGTGCGTGACCAGCCAGACCTCGTAGCGGCCGGCACGCTCGCGCTCAGGCCAGATCCGCACCAGCCCGTCGCGCTCGGCCAGCGGCACGGGCACCTCGCCGATGGCCATGCCGGTCCGGATCATGCTACGCAGCATCAGGCTGGAATTGGCCGCCGCCACCAGCCTGCCCGTGTGGATCGGCTCGCCGACGAGCGTCGGCGCGGAACTGCCGTGCAGGAACGGCTGGTACATCACCAGGTCATGGCCCGCGAAGGCATCGGCCTGCGCAGGCGTGCCGCGCCGCGCGAGGTATCCAGGTGACGCGAACAGGCCGACTGGCCAATGCGCGAGCCGGCGCGCCACCAGGTCCGGATTCTCGGGCTTCATGTTGCGTATCGCGATATCCGCCTCGCGGCGCGCGAGGTTCAGCATCTGCGTCGAAGTATTCAGCATGACGCGCACATCCGGATGCTCGGCATGCACGCGCGCGATGGCCGGGATCACGAACTCGAGCGCCAGCGAATCGGTGGTGGTCACCTTGACCTCCCCGGCCAGCCGGCTGTCCGCGCCCTGTGCCTGCCTGACCAGGTCATGGGCGAACTTCTCCATCTTTTCGGCCGAGCGCAGTGCATTCTCGCCGGCGGGCGTCAGCACATAGCCTTCGGAAGTCCGCAGGAACAGCGTCGCCCCAAGGGCATGCTCAAGTGCCGCCAGCCGGCGCCCTACCGTCGCCTGGTCGACACCGGCCACACGGGCAGCCTGGCGCAGCGTGCGCTCGCGCTGGAGCGCGAGGAAAATTCGAGTATCGTCCCAGTTCACTTCGATGCGGCGCCTGGCGCCGGTTCTGAATCATCCTGATGCGCCAGCGCTGGACCGCCCCGGCGACATCCCCTGTTCTTCCCCGCGTCGTCATGCCCGCGCTTGCCGCGCGGTCATCCTGCTTCCGGCCTTGGGCGCCGGCGCGCGCCGCGGGCCTTCCGGCAACGGAGCGGCCGGGTTGCGCCGTGCGCGCTCGCGCGCCGGCACCATTGCCAGTTGCCAGCTCGGCGGCGAGCCAATGCCGTGCGCAAGATGGGCGCAGAACGCCTTGACCTTCGCCGTGGCGCGCGGTGCCGCGCGCAGCAGGTAGATATTGCTTTGCGGCTGCGGCAAGGTGCCTTCCAGCAACAGTTCTTCGAGGCGCCCGGCGCCGATGTCCTCGCCCACGGACCAGTCCGGCATCAGCGCGATGCCCAGTCCCTGCAGCACCGACAGGCGCCGAGCATCGCAATCGTCGCACTCGACCGCGAATGCCACGCGCGCGGCATGGGCCGGTGTCAGCAGCTCGCGCCAGCCGCGCATGCTGGTGCTATGCGCACGGTCGACCAGCCGATGCCGCACCAGGTCATCGACATGGGTTGGACGCCCATGCATCCTCAGATAGTCCGGCGTTGCGCAAACGACATAGCGCTGCGTGGCGATCGAACGGGCGATCAGGTTGCTGTCGGCCTGCTGCCCCACGCGGATCACCAGGTCAAAGCGCTCTACCACCGGGTCGACCACGCGCTCGGTCAGCTCCAGTTCGACCGACAGGCCGGGGTACTGCGCGTAGAGGCTGCCCAGGTGAGGCACCACATGGCGGCGGGCGAACGCCGGCAGGCAGGCGACACGCAGCCGTCCGGCGACGCCCTGCTCCAGCGCCGCTACCGCATCGCGGGTTTCGCTCAGGTCCTGCAGGATGCGCGCGGCGCGCTCATACAAGAGGTCGCCCGCGTCGGTGCGCGCCAGCGCCCGGGTCGAGCGCGTGAACAGCGCCACGCCCATTTCGCGTTCGAGCGCGTCGATCTGGCGCGCCACCGACGACGCCACCTGTCCGCGCTGGCGCGCCACGGCGGAAAAGCTGCCGGTACGCGCGACGTCGACAAAGGTGGCCAGGTTTTCGGCAAAGCGGACAAATTCCATTTGTGCTTCCTTCGCAAAGGCATTGCGCAGCGGCGACGGCTTCTCGCAGCCATCACGCTGACCGTAGTATCGGTGTCATTCAGGCCGGCGACAAGTCTTTGCACGGCATGCAAAGCATCAAGGCCGGTCCCGTTATCCGACGCGAATCTTTCAATGCATCCCTTTTCCTACCAGACCTTGCCCCAGCGTGTCGTGTTCGGCCATGGCACCCTGGCACGGCTTCCCGATGAAGCCGACGCACTCGGCGCCGGTCGCGTGCTGGTACTGTGCACCCCCGGCCAGCGGGGGCTTGCCGAAAGTGCCGCCGCGCTGCTGGGGCCACGCAGCGCCGGCATCTTCGATGGCGCGGTCATGCACGTCCCGATCGAACAGGCGCGCCGCGCGCGCGAGGCCGCCGCGCGCAGCGGCGCCAGCGCGGTGGTCGCCATCGGCGGCGGCTCGACCGTCGGCCTGGGCAAGGCCATCGCGCTCGAATCGGATCTGCCGGTGATTGCCGTGCCATCGACCTACGCCGGCTCCGAAATGACCCCGATCTACGGCCTGACCGATGCCGGCCTGAAGCGCACCGGCCGCGATGCCCGCGTGCTGCCGCGCACGGTCATCTACGACCCCGAGTTGTCGCAGGCGCTGCCCGCCGCGATCAGCGTGACCAGCGGCATCAATGCGATCGCGCACGCGGCCGAGGGACTCTATGCCGCGGACCGCAACCCGGTCAGCGATTGGATGTCGCGCGAAGGCATCGCGGCAATGAGCCGGGCCTTGCCGGTCATTGCCGACGCGGCGTCGCCGACCGAGGCCTTGCATGTGGCGCGCGGAGATGCGCTGTATGGGGCCTGGCTGTGCGGCGCCGTGCTCGGCAGCGTCACGGTGGGGCTGCATCACAAGTTGTGCCACACGCTGGGCGGCACGCTGAACCTGCCGCACGCCGAAGTGCACACGGTGGTGCTGCCGCATGCGCTGGCCTACAATGCCGCTGCCGCGCCGCAAGCCATGCAGGCCATCGCGCAGGCCGTGGGCGCTCCGCAGGCTTGCGGCGCGCGCGCCGTCTTCGACCTGTCCCTTCGGCTGGGCGCGCCGAGCTCGCTGCGGCAACTGGGCATGGCGGCGACCGATCTCGACCGGATCTGCGCGCTGGCGCTGCGCGACCAGTATCCGAACCCGCGGCCGCTCGAACCGGAAGGCATCCGGCAACTGCTCGAGGATGCCTTCGCGGGGCGGCCGCCGCGCGCCTGACATGCAGCCGGGGCGCGAGGCGTCCGCCGCCTCAGCGGCGGTAGTGCGGCGCGATCTGCGCGTCGACATTCACCCACACCGAGCGTGCCTCGGTGTAGTCGCGCATGGCCTCGAAGCCCATCTCGCGACCGTAGCCCGACTGTCCGACGCCGCCAAACGGGCTGCCGGGGCTGACACGCTTGTAGCAGTTGATCCAGCACATCCCGGCCTGCATCGCCCCGGCCAGCTTGTGCGCCCGTGACAGGTCGCGGGTCCACAGGCCGCTGCCGAGCCCGTACGGCGTGCCATTGGCAATGGCCAGCGCCTGTTCGTCGCTGCCAAAGCGCAGCACGGTGACGAACGGGCCGAACACCTCTTCCTGCGCCACGCGGTCATCGGGCCGCGCCTGCACGATGGTCGGCTCGACGTAGTAGCCTTGCGCCAGCGACGCGGCTGCGGGCGCCTTGCCCCCCGCCAGCAGCTGACCGCCCTGCTCGCGCGCGACATCCACGTAAGACAGCACCCGGTCGCGATGCTGCGCCGAAGTGAGAGGCCCCATCTCCGTCTCAGGGTCCAGCGGGTTGCCGAGCCGGATCGAAGCCGCCAGCGCGCTGAACCGGTCCAGGAACGCATCGGCAATGCGCTCGTGCAGCACAAGGCGCGATCCGGCGATGCAGGCCTGGCCCTGGTTATGGAAAATGGCCCAGGCCGCGCCGTTGACCGCGGCATCCAGATCGGCATCGTCAAAGACGATGTTGGCACCTTTGCCGCCAAGCTCCAGCTGCACGCGTTTCAGGTTGCCCTGCGAGGCCTCGACGATCCTGCGCCCCGTGGCGGTCGAGCCCGTAAAGGCGATCTTGCCGACGCGCGGATGCTCGGCAAGGCGCTGGCCCGCCGTATGTCCGTATCCCGGCACCACGTTGACCACGCCGTCCGGAAAGCCGACCTCGGCCATCAGCTCCGCAATGCGCAGCGACGACAGCGGCGTCAGCTCGGACGGCTTGATCACTACCGTATTGCCCGCCGCCAGCGCCGGGCCCATCTTCCAGCTGGTGAACATCAGCGGGAAGTTCCACGGCACGATCTGGCCGACCACGCCGATCGGCGCCCGCTGCACGTAGTTGAGGAAACCCGGCTCCACCGGCACCACCGCGCCTTCGAGCTTGTCGGCCATGCCGCCGAAGTAGCGGAAGCAGGCGGCCGTGCGCGGCACATCGAGGGCGCGGGAGTCGCGGATCGGATGGCCGGTGTCCAGCGATTCGAGCCGTGCCAGCTCTTCGGCGTTGGCTTCGATGGCATCCGCCAGCCTGAGCAGCAGGCGCCCGCGCTGCGCGGCGGCCATGCGGGACCACGCCGGGAAAGCGCGCGCGGCGGCTTCCACCGCGAGATCGACATCGGCCGCTTCCGCTGCCGCGATGTGGGTGATGACACTGCCGTCGTGCGGGTTCAGTACTTCGATGGTGACGCCGCTCAGTGCGTCGACGAAGCGCCCGTTGATAAAGAGCTTGTTCTGCATGCTGGAATGGTTGACAGGTTAAAGCCGACGAACTATTCGGCAACGATATTGCGGGACTTGATCAGCCGGCCCCAGCGCGCCGATTCCTGCTGGACCAGTTGGTTTGCCTGAGCGCCGTCGCCGGCCACGATGTCGAAGCCGCCATCGGTCAGTTGTCTCGCCACGGCCGGGTCGCGCAGCGTTGCGGTCACCGCCGTCCCAAGTCTGGCGACGACCGCGGGCGGCGTCTTCGCCGGCGCGATCATGGCAACCCACGAGTACGCCTCGAAGCCCTTGTAAAGCTCGGCCACGGCCGGCACGCCGGGCAGCCGGGCGTCGCGTTGCGTCGACGTGATCGCCAGCGCGCGCAGCTTGCCAGCCTGCACATACGGCAGGCACAGCGCCAGGCTCGCGATCATCGAATCGACGTGGCCGCCGAGCAGGTCATTGATAGCCGGGCCGCCGCCCTTGTAGGGCGTATGGATGCCGCTGGTGCGGGCCGCCTCGTGGAAAGCCTCGGCCACCAGCTGGTTGGAGCTGCCGGACCCGACCGACGCGTACGACACCTTGCCGGGCGTGCGCGCCGCGGCCACGTATTCCTGCACGGTCTTGTAGGGCGAAGCGGCGGGCACGACCAGCACCATCGGCGCGCGTACCATGTACGAGACGCCGGCCAGGTCCTTATGCGCGTCATACGGCAGCTTCGGATAGAAGCGGCGCTCGGTGGCAAAGCTGTCGAACACCATGCCGATGGTGTACCCGTCCGGCTGGCTGCGCGCGATCTGAGCCGTGCCAATGGTGCCGCTGGCGCCGGGGCGGTTGTCGATGATCACCGACTGGTCCAATCGCTTGCGTAGTCCCTCCTGCATCTGACGCGCGACCTTGTCGACCACGCCGCCCGCGGGAAACGGCACGATCAGCGTGACCGGCCTGGTCGGCCAGGTTTCGGCCGCGGCCGCAGCGGCGGGCAGCGCCAGCGCCTAGGCAGCCAGCACCGGGGCCAGCCACCGGATGCCCGGCGCCAGCGGGGCCACCCGGCGGACCATGAAACGTTGCTTGCGTACAGATGCCGTCTCCATTTGCTTCACCTCGGTTTGCATTGGTTTGTTTTTGGCGGACACATCTCACCTATTGCTTTCTGAGCAAAGATGAGATGCCGCTTTTTGCCGATCCAATAATATGGGCCGCTGCGGCGGGCGATAAGACCTTCGCACTGCCTAATGCTTTTGCAGCCGAAGCAAAGATATTGGCGACGGGCCCGCCTTTGGCCGCGCGCCCGCCGCGAGCGCGGCGTGGCCGCGCAGAAGCGGGGATGCCGGCAATGCGGTCTATCATCTGGATAGGCGCCGGCACGGCGCACCACCCAACCGGACACTGACATGAGCAAGATCGGCTTTATCGGACTTGGCGTGATGGGCAAGCCCATGGTGCGGCACCTGGTCGACGGCGGGCATACAGTGTTCGCCCACAGCCGCAGCGGCGTGCCGCAAGACCTGCAGGATGCCGGCGTGAACGCCTGCGCCAGCGCCGAGGAGGTGGCGCGGCAGTCGGAAACCATCATCCTGATGCTGCCCGACACGCCCGACGTGGAAAAGGTGCTGTTCGGCGAGCGCGGCGTCGCCGATGGCCTGGCCGATACCGCGGGCGGCGTCACGGTGATCGACATGAGCTCGATCTCGCCGATCGCCACGCGGGAGTTCGCGCGCTGCATCGAGGCCATTGGCGCGGACTATGTCGACGCGCCGGTGTCGGGCGGCGAAGTCGGCGCCAGGGCCGGCACCTTGTCGATCATGGCCGGCGGCAAGCAGGCGGTGTTCGACCGCGTGCTGCCCATCCTGCAGCTGATGGGCAAGAACATCACGCGCGTGGGTGCGGCCGGCGACGGCCAGGTGGCGAAGGTGGCCAACCAGGTGATCGTGGCGCTGACCATCGAGGCGGTCGGCGAGGCCCTGGTGCTGGCGGCCCGCGCCGGCGCCGACCCGGCCCGCGTGCGCGAAGCGTTGATGGGCGGCTTTGCCAGTTCGCGCATCCTGGAAGTGCATGGCGAACGGATGATCCGCCGCACCTTCGAGCCGGGCTTTCGCATCGCGCTGCACCAGAAGGACCTGGAGCTGGCGCTGTCGACCGCGCGCGAGCTTGGCGTGGGCCTGCCCAATACGGCGTCGTGCCAGCAACTGTTCAATGTCTGCAACGGGCTGGGCGGCGCGGCCTGGGACCATTCCGGGCTGGTCCGGGCGATCGAGCATTTGTCCTCGTACGCCATCGGCGACACCGGCGACGAGCGGCCCGCCGGCTAAGCGCAAGGCCGGCCCGCATGCCGCCCGCAAACACCGCGTTGCTGACCGCGCTGGCGATGCTGGCCTTCGCCGGCAATTCGCTGCTGTGCCGGCTGGCGCTGAAAGGCACCACCATCGACGCCGGCACCTTCACGCTGGCGCGCGTCGCGGCCGCGGCGGCGGTGTTGTGGCTGATCGTGATGGCGCGGCGGCAGGCCGGACGCCACGGCGCCGGCGCCATGACGCTGGGCGGCAACTGGCTGTCTGCGCTGGCGCTGTTCTGCTATGCCGCGGCGTTCTCGTTCGCGTATGAGCGCCTGAGCGCCGGCACCGGCGCGCTGCTGCTGTTCGCCGCGGTGCAGGCGACCATGACCGGCTACGGGCTCTACACCGGCGAGCCGCTGCGCGCGCAGCAGTGGGTGGGCCTGGCGCTGGCGCTGACCGGGCTGGTGTGGCTGATGCTGCCGAGCCTGGCGACGCCTCCGCTGGCCTCATCGCTGCTGATGATTGCGGCTGGCATCGCCTGGGGCGTTTATTCGCTGCGTGGCAAGCGGGCAGCGGATCCGGTCGAGACCACCGCTGGCAACTTCGTGCGCGCCGTGCCCATGGCGCTGGCGCTCGGTGCCGCGATCCAGGCACAGCGCTCCCTGGATGGCACCGGGCTCGCCTATGCGGTGGTGTCCGGCGCCATTACCTCGGGGCTTGGCTATGTGATCTGGTACGCCGCGGTGCCGCGCCTGCGCGCGGCTACCGCGGCCACCGTGCAGCTGAGCGTGCCGGTCATCGCCGCGGCAGGCGGCACCGCGTGGCTCGGCGAGGCCCTGACCTTGCGCCTGGCGCTGAGCGCGGCGGCGGTGCTGGGCGGCATCGCGCTGGTGATCCTGGGCAAGCGGGCCGAGCGCGCCTAGCCGGCGCAGGGTTCGCGCGCGTCGGCAAAGCCGCCGCCATGGAACACCGGCGGCGAGCCCGGGCAGGCCCTCCACCGGCGCTTGCTGAATGCGCCAGCGCCATGCGGCCGTGGCCAACGGATGCAGTACTTCGCTCATTGGCGCCTGCGCTCCGCCGCGGCTGAGCTGCGCAGCGGCAACCGCTCCATCAGCGAGGTCGCTGGCGCCACAACTGCACCGAAGCGGCGCATGCATGAATGAAAACGGCCCGTGCCTGGGGCACGGGCCATCGCGACTGGCCACAGCGTGGCCGCCAGCAACTCACATCTTCTGCTTGGTGGTTTCCGCCGCGCCCTGCACCTTCTCGCCGCCGCGCTCGATATCCTTGCCGGCACCGGCCATGGTGTTGCAACCCGTGACCAGCAGCATGCCAGCGAGGGCAAACAGTGCGTATAGCTTTCTCATGATGATCTCCTTGCTTCGTGTGGATGCGGCATGCGCCGCCAGGATGGAAGAGCTCGGAATGGCTTGACCGGGCAGCCTGTTGCCCAACCGGCAATTGGATCGTAGCAATCCGTGGCGGTACGAAAAGTCGGCATTCGTCCTACCGCGATGTCAGCAGAACGCGCGACATGCCACGCGGCATGCCGCACTACGGCGGTGCCGCGCCCCCGCGTGCCGGCTGGTCCCGAAAATGCTTGTAGGACTGCGACCGATAGCCCGCGGCCGCGGGATCCTTTAAAACCCCAATGTCACTGCCAGCCATCACGGAGAACACCATGACGTCACGCAGCATCCACGTGCTTCCCGCCTCGACCGGCGACTCCGAATACGCCAGCGAGGAGCAATGGGCGCTTACCATCGAGGGCCTGGAAAGCGGCCCCGACGACGCGGCACTGCACTTCCCGACGCAGGAAGCCGCCATCGCCGCCGGCTGGATGCGTGCCCGCGAGGACGGCGTGCCGCTGTGCATCCATGGCCGCGACGGCCTGGTGCGTGAACGCAAGATCTATTGCCGCGATGCCCGCGGCAATGCCCGCCTCGGCCGCTAGCGCCGTCTCGGCCGGCCCGCCCACGGCGGCGCCGGCTACCTCGCCATCATTGCCTCGCGTGCCCGCTGACACAGCGGGCCGCAACGGTTCATTGCGCGAGATGTATTGAGTCGCATCAAAGTGACGCGCATCTTCTGCTGAAAACCTCGGGTCCACCGCCAATACTGGAGTCAGGCCACAGGCCGACGACCAGGACCACCGAGACCCGTCATGCGTTTTCTTCTCCGATACCGCCCGCTGGACATTTATCCCGACCCGCTCGACGCCAGGGTGGCGGAACTGCACGATCTTGCCGAAGACATCCAGGATCGCCACGCCCGCAAGTGGCGCCGGCATGGCTCCATGCTGACCCGGCATGACGGCGCGCCGCCCAGCTTTCCCACCGGCGACCCGAAAACGCGGCACTGATGCACCCTGGCGATTTCGTTGCCTTCTCTTGCAGGAATGTGAACAAGTGTCATATCGGGTTGGCAAGACCATGACCCCTGCTGAAGAATGGTTATCCGCAGGCAAGGAACCCGATCGGCGGGTTCGCTGCCGCACCATTTTTCTGACGCAGCGACATGAATCGAACCACCCGGGAATGCGTGATGGCGTTGATTTCCAGCCTGCGTGCCAATGGGCCCATGCCCCGGCACCGGCTCGCCACCGCCAGCCGCCTGAGCGCCGCCGAACTGACCCGCGCGCTCAAATCCGCCCGCCAGATGGGCGTCGTCGCCTACGAGGGCGAGCCCGAGCTACCGCCCGAGGCCGAAACTCCGCTGGTGCTGACCGGCCGGCCGTTGCCGCCGCCACGGCGCGTCACGCCCGTGCCGCGCGACAACACCCCGCACTTCGAGCCGCTGCTGGACGTCTGGGGCATCGCCCGGCCCGCCACGATGCGGCGCGGACACGCTTCCTGACACGCTCCACGCCCTGCGGCACGCCGGCTCGCGCGTGCCGTTCTTACAAAGGCATGTAAGGCGCACACGCAAAAGCCGGGCCCGGCGCGGCAGCAGCGGGCGCCTGCGCAGGGTACGGAACTTGCGCGACGCTTCAGGCTATGGCTTTCGCTTCCCCTGAGCGTACGCAATGAGGCAATACAATCCGCCCGGCACCACGGCGTCCCCAGCGCCCCCGGCGTCGCCGCCACCGCATGATCCCGCCTCGCCGCCCGGCTTCCAGCTCAAACCCGGGCGCAACTGCTGGCGCGTCGAAGCTTGCCGGCGCTTTGCCATGCTGGTCGACGCCGACGCCTATTTCCGCGCACTGCGCGAGGCGCTGCCGCTGGCCGAGCACACCATCTTCATCCTGGGCTGGGACATCGACAGCCGCATGGAACTGGTCCCGGCCGGCGCGCAGGATGGCCTGCCGCCCGGGCTGCGCGACTTCCTGTGCGCGCTGGCCGACCGCCGCCCCAGCCTGCGCATCTACATCCTGAGCTGGGACTACGCCATGGTGATGGCGATGGAGCGCGAATGGCTGCCCTCGGCCAGCGCGCACTGGCAGGCGCACCGGCATCTGTCGTTCCTGCTGGACGGCAATCATCCTCCCGGCGCTTCGCACCACCAGAAAGTGGTGGTGCTCGACAACAAGGTCGCCTTCGTCGGCGGGCTGGACCTGACGCTGCGCCGCTGGGACGACAACCAGCACGCGCCCGGCGCGCCGCTGCGCATGGCCGAAGGCCGGCCCTACGCGCCCTTCCATGACGTGCAGTGCGTGGTCGACGGCAGCGCCGCCGCGGCGCTGGGCAAGCTGTGCGCGCAACGCTGGCTGCGCGCCAGCGGCAGCCAGCCGCGGCCGGTGGCGCCGACCTCGTCGGATCCGTGGCCGCCAAGCCTGGCGCCCGAACTGACCGACGTGCGCGTGGGCATCGCCCGCACCATGCCCACATGCGAGGATGAGCCCGGCGTCAGCGAGATCCGCATGCTGCTGCAAGATGCCATCGCCTCGGCCCGGCACAGCATCTACATGGAGAACCAGTACTTCAGCTCGGGCGAGATCGCCAAGGCCCTGGCCGCGCGCCTGGGGCACGAGGACGGCCCGGATATCGTGCTGGTGTCGCGCCGCAATGAAAGCGGCTGGCTCGAGGCACACAGCATGGGCGTGCTGCGCGCACGCCTGTACCGGCAGTTGCGCGCGGCCGACCGGTTCGATCGCTTTCGCCTGTACTGCCCGACGATTCCCGGCCTGCTGCCCGAATGTGTCAACGTCCACAGCAAGGTGACGGTGATCGACGACGACTTCCTCACCATCGGCTCCTCCAACCTCAGCAATCGTTCGCTGGGGCTCGACACCGAGTGCAATATCGTGGTGGTCTCGGGCGGCGAGCCGCGCATCCAGGCGGCGATCGCCGCCATGCGCGCGCGGCTGCTGGGCGAACACCTGGAGGTGGCGCCCGAGGCGTTCCAGGCCGAGGTGGCCTCCACGCGCAGCGTGCTCGGCGCGATCCGCAACCTGCAGCGCAGCGACGGGCGCTCGCTGGAAGACTATGTGCCGCCGCTGCCCGACGATGTCGATGCCGCGTCACCGGCCGCCAACCTGCTGGACCCGATCGAGCCGATCGACAGCGACCAGGTGCTGGCCGAGTTCGTCAGCCACGAGGCGCGCCCGCGCGTGCTCGGGCGGGTGGGGGTGATGGTGGCGCTGGCGCTGCTGGTGGCGGGGCTGGCCTTTGCGTGGCGCTATACGCCGCTGCGCGAGTGGGCGGACTTCCGTGCCCTGCTGGGGGCCATCGAGCGGGTGGACGAGATGCCGCTGGCCCCGCTGGCCATGATGGGGGTCTATCTGGCCGGTGCGGTAACACTGCTGCCGGTAACCCTGCTGATCCTGGTCACCGTGGTGGTGTTCGGCCCGCTCTACGGCGCCGTGCTGGCCCTGTGCGGCACGGTGCTCAGCACCGGCGCGGGCTACCTGGCTGGCCGGCTGCTGGGGCGCCACGCCGTGCGCCGCTTCGGCGGCAGGCGCCTGAACCGCGTCAGCCACCAGCTGGGCAAGCACGGCATCGTCGCCATGGTGGTGCTGAGGCTGGTGCCGATCGCACCGTTCTCGCTGGTCAACCTGGTGGTGGGGGCCTCGCGCATCAGCCTGCGCGATTGCCTGATCGGCACCGCGCTGGGGATGTTGCCGGGCATCGTGGTCAGTGCCTTGCTGGTGGACCGGGTCGCCGCCGCGGCGCGCGACCCGGGTCTGGTCACCTTTGCGCTGCTGGTACTGGTGCTGCTGGTGCCCGCCTCGCTGTTGCTGTTGTTGCGCCGCCGGCGCCGGCGCAATGCGCAGCGGTCGCGCGGCGGCCGCCACGACGATCCGCCCGGCCCCGGCTCGCGCTTGTCGCGGCTGGCGCGGATGGCCGGGGAGCGTTCCTGAAGCTCACGGCTGGCGACGGTAGGTGGCCTTCACGATCTGCGTCCATTCGCCGTTTTCGCCCTGCATGTACGAAGTCAGTTCGCGGTGGTTGTCGTCGCGGAACGTGATCACGTCGCGGTACTGCACCATGCGGCCGTTGCCCGAGCAGTCCGGCCCTTCGGCGCGCAGCGTCAGCTGCTGGCCGCCCGCGTCGAGATCGCCCTCGTAGACCCACAGGTGGGTCATCATCGAGCCGATGAAGGTGCCGACGAAGTGCTTGCGCGCCGGGTCGTAGCCCAGCGTCATGACCGTCGAGGCCTGGCCGCAGCCGGGCATGTCGCCCTGGGCCACGCACTGCACCCAGACGTCGCCGATCGCGCTGACCCGCTCCGGAATCTGCCAGGTCTGCACCGGCTGGTCCGGTCCCATGACGGCCTCGCCCTCCGCCATCCAGTTGCCAACCAGACGTTGCAGCCAGCGGTGTTCCTTTTGTGCTTCGATTTGCATTTTCGGTCTCCAGTGAGTGGGTAACGGCCGGGGTGCGGCGATTGCCGCGAGCATTTGTGGATGCTGTACACATAGACTAGCAAATCAAATGGACAGTGTCCACATTAAATTGCAACAGCCGGCTTGGGCAGCCATCTGGGATTAATGCGGCAGCCGCAGCTTGGGCACGGCGAAGCGGTTGCCCTGGGCGCGGCGTACGTCGCACTGGACCTTGGCCTCGCGCACGGCGCCGTCCTGGGCCAGGTATTCGACATCGGCCACCACGCTGTAGTTGTCCTTGTCGATCTGGCGCGCGGTGGCGGCCACCCACTTGAAGCTGCCGGGATTGGGCAGCGCCGCCTTGACCGCGTGCTTGCAGGCGGCCTCGGGCGCGCCCTCCTTGGCCGATGGACGCGATGCATCCTGCTGGGCCGCGGCCAGCGCGGCCGGCACGCCCGCGGACAACGCTACCGCGAGCGCGGTAGACAGCAAACGTGGGGAAAGCGGCGAGAACATCCTGGACTCCTGCGACTGGGCGGCGCCGAACCGCACCACCTGGCGCCGGCGCCGATGCAGATCAGGCCGCGGCGTGCATGCGAAAGTTCCCTTGCCGCCACAGCCAGCGGCCCTAACGCCGCACGCAGGCCTTGTAGGTGAACTTGTCGCCGCGGAACATGAATTCCGAAAACGCCAGCGGCCGGTCGTCGATGTCGTGCGGCGTGAAGCGGATGCGCAGCAGCGGCTCGCCCGGCGCGACCTGGAGCCGGCGCGCGCTTTCCGCGGTGGCGGGGATCGCCGCGCTTTCCGTGTGCAGGTACTTGAGGCGATAGCCGAGCCGGCCCTCCACGATCGTCAGCGCGTCGTTGTTTTCCAGGTCGTGCTCGAGGATGGCGCGCATCAGCGCTTCGGGCGCCATGGTCATGCCGACCGCCACCGGCGTGCCGCCCACGGACTTGAGCGTGGTCACGCTCAGCAGCTTGCTGCCGGGCGGCATGCGCAGCGCATCGGCGGCGATGGCCGGCGCGGTGATCAGCCGCGTCGACAGCAGCTTGCCGTGCGCTTCGTGGCCACGGGCGCGCATGTAGTCGTAGAAGCCGGTCAGCGGTCCCAGGTCGGCCTGCCCCGCGGGGCGGCTGACAAAGCTGCCCTTGCCGTGGACCGTCTCGATCAGCCCCTCCGCCAGCAGCGATGCCAGCGACTGGCGCACGGTGATGCGGCTGACGCCGAACTCCGCCATCAGCTCGGCCTCCGATGGCAACTTGATGCCCGGCGTCCATTCGTTGTTGACGATGCGCTGGCGCAGCGCGCCTTCGATCTGCTTGAAGCGGGGCAAGGAGCTGGTTGTCACGAGATTCGCGGGATTCATGGGGACAGCCCATGCGGGCATCTACTTATCATAACAACGTTGACTCATCATAACATGTTATGACAACATCAGCCGGCATCATCCATGACAAGACCAGCGGCGCCCGCCCGCAAGGGCCCTACGTGACGGCGCACGCATACGGAGACACCGATGCCAGACCTGAGCGCATTGCTGCAACCGCGCACCATCGCCGTGATCGGCGCATCCACCCAGCCCGACAAGGTAGGCGGCATGCCGGTGCGGCTGCTGAGCGAGCTGGGCTACACCGGCCGCATCGTCCCGGTCCACGCAAGCGCCAGCGAAGTGCAGGGGCTGGCGGCGGTGCCGACGCTGGATGCGCTGGATACGCCGGCCGACCTCGCCATCGTGGCGCTGCCGGTCAGCGCCAGCCTTGACGCGATGCGCCAGCTGGCGCGCAACGGCACGCGCGCCGCGGTGTTCTTCACCTCCGGCTTTGCCGAGACCGGCGGCGTTGGCACCGCGCTGCAGGCCGAACTGGCGGCGCTGGCGCAGGCCCATGGCATCACGCTGCTGGGGCCCAACTGCCTGGGCGCGATGAACCTGCGCGAGCGCGTGTTCGCCACCTTCTCGCCGATCCCGCTCAGCGGGCTGCCGCCGGTCGGCGATGTCGGGCTGGTCAGCCAGAGCGGCGCGTTCGGGGCCTATGCCTTCGCGCTGGCGCGCGAGGCCGCACTGGGCCTGAGCCACTGGGTCACCACCGGCAACGAAGCCGGCCTGCATGTGGCGGACGTGATCGAATGGCTGGCCCGCGACGAGGCCACGCGCGTGATCCTCGCCTACCTGGAAGGCTGCCGCGACGGCGCCCGCCTGCGCCGGGCGCTGGCGGCCGCGCGGGCAGCGGGCAAGCCGGTGGTGGTGACCAAGGTCGGCACCACCGAAGCCGGCGCGCGCTCCGCGCAATCGCATACCGCCAGCCTCGCGGGCGAAGACGCGGTCTACCAGGCGGTGTTCGACGAGTACGGCGTGTTCCGCGCCGATACGCTGGAGGAATTCTTCCGGCTCGGCTACGTGCTGTCGCGCGGGCGCCGGCCGACGCGGTGGCAGCCTTCGGCGAAGGAGCCGGCCAATGCCGTCACCCCGGTCGCGCTGGTCACCGTCTCCGGCGGCGTCGGCATCATGATGGCCGACCAGGCCGAGGCGCTGGACCTGCCGCTGCCGCCGATGCCCGAAGCCCCGGCCGCGGCGCTGCGCAGCGCAATTCCGTTCGCCAGCACCGCCAATCCCATCGACGTCACCGGCCAGGTGGTGGCGCAGCCCGAAGTCTTGCTGGCCGCCATTGCCGCCGCGGCACAAAGCCCGGACTACGGCAGCGTGGTGGCCTTCCTGGCCGGCGGCGTGGGCTCGCCGCGGATCTGGCCCGGCCTGCAGGACACCGTCGACGCCCTGTACCGCAGCGGCACCGCGGCGCCATTGCTGTTCAGCGGCCTCGCCGATGACGACAAGCGCCGCTGGCTCGAAGCGCGCGGCGCACTGGTGTTCCGCGAACCGGCGCACGCGGTGCAGGCCGTGGCCGTGCTGGCCCGTGCCGCGGCGCAAGCTGCGGCGGCACAGACGCCCATCTGCGTATCGGCCGCCGCAGGCAGCCTGCCCGTTCCCAATGTCCCGCCCGGCACCACCGCCTTGTCCGAGTTCGAAGCCATGCAGTGGCTGGCCGCGTGCGGCATCCCCACCGCGCCGCACGGCCTGGCGCGCGATGCCGACGAGGCCGTGCGCATCGCCGAAGCCATCGGCTATCCGGTCGCGATCAAGCTGTGCTCGCCCGACATCTTGCACAAGAGCGATGTCGGCGGCGTGGTGCTGAACGTGGCCGACGCCCGGGCGGCACGCGCGGCCTTTGCGCAGGTGCAGGCCGCCGCGGCCAGCCACGGCACCTCCGCGCGCTTTGACGGCGCGCTGGTCGCCGGCATGGTGCGCGGCTGGGGCGAACTGATGGTAGGCGTGCGGCGCGACCCGGTGTTCGGCCTGGTGGCGCTGGCCGGCATCGGCGGCACCGCGGTGGAAATCTTCCGCCAGACTGCCTTCGGCCTGGCGCCGCTGAGCCATGGCCGTGCGCGCACCATGCTGCGCGCAAGCCGTGCCGAGGCACTGCTGTCGGGCCACCGCGGCCATCCCGCGATCGACGCCGAGGCCGTGGCCGAGGTGCTGGTACGCGTCTCGCAGGCCGCGGCGGCGCTGGGGCCGCGGCTGGACACACTCGAAATCAACCCGCTGATCGTCACCGCGCGCGGCGTGGTCGCCGCCGATGCCGTGGTGACCCTGCATGCGGCGGACCCCGACAGCCACCAGAACGGCCCAGACCAGGAGACCACCCGATGAACCAACCCGCTGCGCCCTTCCTTGCCGGCGCTCCCGTCGACACCCCGCAGGAAGCCCTGACCGCCGCGGCGGCTGTGCCGTTGGTGCTGGCCACGTATCCGCTGTTTGAAAGTTTGCGCACCTGCCGGCTGCAGACCTCGGTGGCGCAGGCCACCGGCTACGGGCGCGCGCCGGTCAACACGCTGTCGGCCAGCACGCAGCCGTGGACGCACCGCGACCGCGACATCGTCACGCCCGCCAATGATCTGCTCTACTTCTGCGCCTGGGTCAACCTGGCCGACGGGCCCGTCACGCTGCGCGTGCCCGCGCTGCCGGATGCGCGCCGCTACTACGTGGTGGAACTGCTCGACGCCTGGACCAACAACTTCGAGAACCTGGGCCCGCGCAACGTGCCCGCCGCGGGCGCCGACATCGTGCTGGCCGGCCCGGGCCAGCACGCCGACGGCGCGCACGTGGTGCATTGCCCCACCTCGCTGGTCTGGCTGCTGGGCCGCGTGCTGGTGACCGGCTCCGACGACCTGCCGGCCGCCAGCGCCTTCGAGCAGGGCTTCCGCCTGTCCGGCGGCAATGCACGGCAGCCCGCCTGCGTGCGCGACTGGCAGGACAGCGGCGAGCCGGCGCTCGACTTCTTCGCCAACGTCTTCAACGCGCTGCGTGAATATCCGGCCGAGCCTTCCACGACGGGCCTGCTGTCGCTGCTGCGCAAGTGCGGCATCCGTGCGGGCGAGCCGGTCGACGTGGGCGCGCTGCGGCCCGCGGTGCAGCAGGGCCTGGTGCGCGCCTGGCGCGAGGGCATGGCGCTGATCGAAGCCAATACCCGCAGCCATGCGCGTAAGAGCTGGACCTACAGCCTGCTGCTGGGCCGCTATGGCGACGACTGGATGCAGCGCGCCGTGACGGCGATGAAGGGCCTGGGCGCACTGCGCGCCGACGAAGCCGTCTACGCCGCCGCCGACTACGATGCCGACGGCGAGCTGCTGCATGGCCGCCACACCTACACGCTGCACTTCCCGGCCGGACACCTGCCGCCGGCGCAAGCGTTCTGGTCGGTCTCGCTCTACGGCGCCGACCGCTTCTTCACCGACAACGCGATCGGCCGCTATGCGCTGGGCGACCGCAGCCCGGGACTGCAATACCACGCCGATGGCGGGCTCACGCTGACTATCTCGCACCAGCGCCCCGGGCAGGCACAGGACAACTGGCTGCCGGCGCCGGACGCCCCGTTCTACCTGATCCTGCGCCTGTACCACCCCACCGACGGCTTCATCGCCGGCGACTACGTAATCCCGCCGCTGCGGCGCATTGCCTGAAGGACCCCGCCCATGGCAACCCATGACATTTCCCTCGACGCGCTTGCCCGCGACGCGGTGCGCTACACGCTGCCGCTGTACGAAATGGCGCGCATGCGCGCCGCCACCTGCCCGCGCCGCGACAGCGCCGGCACCTTTGCCGGGGACGGCCCCGATTCCACGCTGCGCTGGATCAACACCGTCACGCACGTGCGCGCGCTGCTCGGCCCGCAGCACCGGCAGGTCGTCACGCCGAACAACGACACGCTTTACACCAACGCCTGGCTCGACCTGTCGCGCGGCCCGCTGCTGCTGGACGTGCCCGACTGCCACGGTCGCTACTACGTGCTGGGGCTGCTCGATGCCTATACCAACCCGTTCGGCTACATCGGCACCCGCACTACCGGCACCCAAGGCGGCACCTGGCTGCTGCACGGGCCGGCCTGGCGCGGCGAAGTGCCCGCCGGCGCCACGCCGCTGCCCTGCCCCACCGATGCGGTCTGGATCATCGGCCGCATCCTGGCCGACGGCGAAGCCGACCTGGCCGGTGCGCATGCCTTGCAGGACGGCATCCGCCTGCGCCGCCCCGACGGCACCGCCGCCGCCAGCGTGATCGACGCCGGCATGCACGCCGGCGAGCGGCCGGGCGATCCCGACCGCTACGCCGCCATGGTCCGGCGCATGCTGGCCGAGAACCCGCCGCCCGCCGCCGAAGCGGACCTGGTGCGCAGCTTCGCCGCCGCCGGCATCGGCAGCGCAACGCCGCTGACGCAGGCGCAACGCACCGCGCTGGCTGCGGCACTGGCGCAGGTCGATGCAGAACTGGCCGCGCCCAGGGCTGCCGCGCTGGGCGGCGGCTGGTCCCTGCCGGTGGAAATCGGCACCTCGTTCGGCTCGCACTACGCGCTGCGCGCCGAGGTGGCGCGCAACTACATCGGCGCGCTGGGCATCGAGGAAGCCATGTACCTGATGGCCGATTGCGACGCCGACGGCCTGCCGCTGGACGGCACGCACCAGTACGAGCTGGTGTTCCCCGCGCACGGTTTGCCGCAGGTGGGCGCGTTCTGGTCGCTGACCCTGTACCGAAAGGCGGACTGCATGCTGGCGGAGAACCCGCTGCAGCGCTATTCGCTGGGCGACCGCTCGCCAGGCCTGCGCGCGGCGCCCGATGGCAGCCTGCGCATCGTGCTGGGCGCGCGCGGCCCGGCGGACCCCGCGGACGGCGGCAACTGGCTGCCTGCGCCGCCCGAACCGTTCTACGTGGCGTTGCGCCTGTACGTCCCCGGCAGCGCGCACCTGGATCGCACCTTCCGCTATCCCGCCATCCGCCGCATCAAGGAAGCGTCATGAACCGAACCGCAGTCTTCGCCCGGGCCGTGCTGACGGCCAGCGTGGCCGTGCTGTGCCTGGGCGGCCAGGCGCAGGCGCAAACCTATCCTTCGCGGCCGGTCAAGCTGGTGTCGCCCTACGGCGCGGGCGGCTCCAACGATATCTCGGCGCGTATTCTCGCCGACGCGCTGGGCGGCAAGCTCGGCCAGCAGGTGGTGGTCGAGAACAAGCCCGGCGCCGGTACGCGCCTGGCCACGGAGCACGTGGCGCATGCCGCGCCGGACGGCTATACACTGCTGTGGGCGGCCGCGCCCTTTGCCATCAATACCGCCGCCGGCATTGCGCAGCGCTACGATGTGCACAAGGATTTCGTCGCGGTGGGACCGCGCGTGCTCGGGCCGATCTTCCTGATCGTCAATGCCAATTCGCCGGCGCGCACGGTGGCGGACTTCGTACGCATGGCCAGGGAAAAGCCGGACGGCGTGACGGTGGCCTCGCCGGGTGCGGGCTCCGGTCCGCACCTGACCGCCGAGCTGTTCGGGCAGGTCGGCAAGTTCAAGCTGCTGAGCGTCCACTACCGCGGCGACGCCACCGCCTACACCGAACTGCTGGCGGGCCGAGCCGATGCCACGCTGACCGCCATCACCTCGGCGCTGCCCTTCATCAAGGCCGGCAAGCTGCGCGTGCTGGCGGTGGCCTCGGAACAGCGCACGCCGGTCTATCCGGATGCGCCCACCTTCGCCGAACAGGGCTATCCGGGCATGGTCGGCTACGGCTGGTTCGGGCTGGTCGCGCCGGCCGGCACGCCGCCCGCCGTCACCGAGCGGCTGAACCGCGAGGCGTCGGCCGTGCTGGCCGATGCGCAAACCCGCAGCAAGCTGCTTGGCCTGGGCCTGGAGCCGCATCCCGAGCGCGGCAGCGCGTTCTCGGCCTTCATCGACCAGGAGATCGGCAAGTGGGGCAAGCTGATCCAGGCGCGCGGCATCAAGCTGGACTAGCGTACGGGCGCACGGCGTCCGCGCAAGGCAAACCGTGACATCGCATCAACAGGAGACCACGCCATCATGAAGACCGTTGCCCGATTTTCGCCGTGGCTGCGCGGCACGCTGCTGCAGGCCACTCTGCCCTGGCTCGGCGTCGCGGCGCTCGCCGTCGCACCCGTCGCCGCGCCGGCACAGGGCGCCTACCCGGCCAAGCCCATCCACCTGATCGTCGCCTATCCGCCGGGCGGCCTGACCGACACGCTGGCGCGCGCCGTGGGCGACGGCCTGTCGCGCCAGCTCGGCAAGACCGTGGTGGTCGAGAACAAGGGCGGCGCCGGCGGCATCATCGGCACCGACTATGTCGCCAAGGCGGCGCCGGACGGCTACACCCTGCTGATGACCATTCCGGGCCCGATCACTTCCAACCTGGCGCTGTACAAGAAGCTGCCCTACGATCCCCGCACCGACCTGCGCCCGGTCTCCGACATTGCCACCGCGCGCACCGTGCTGGCGGTCAACAGCAGCGTGCCGGCCAAGACCGTCGCCGAGTTGCTGGCCTATGCCAAGGCCTCGCCCGGCAAGCTGCGCATGGGTTCATGGGGCGCGGGCACGCAGCCGCATACCATCCAGACCTATTTCGCCCGGCAATACCAGGTCGACATGCTGCACGTGCCCTACCGCGGCGAAGGGCCGATGGTGACCGACCTGCTGGCCGGCCAGGTCAACGTGACGGTGGGCTCGGTGACCGCGCTCAAGCAGCATTTCGCCACCGGCAAGCTGCGTGCGCTGGCGGTCACCGGCACGCGGCGCGCACAGGCGCTGCCGGACGTGCCCACCTTCACCGAAGCCGGCTACGCCGACGAGCCGTTCCGGCTGACCGGGCCCATCACGCTGATGGCGCCGGCAAAGACCCCGCAGGAGATCATCGACCGCCTCGGCCGCGAGACCGCCAGCCTGATTGCCAGCGCCGACATGCAGCGGCGCATCGTGGACATGGGCGCGGAACCGCTGGGCACCACGCCGGCGCAGGCCGAGGCGGCCTACAAGGCCTACCTGCCGGTGGTGCTGAAGCTGACCGCGGATACGGGGGTGACGCTCGACTGAAGCCGCCACCGGGCTAGGCCACGGTTGCGTACTCCAGCGTCTTGGGGGTCTTGACGATGACTTCCGGCTGGTCGCCGACCACCACGGTATCGTCGAGCCGGAAGCCGCCGAGGCCGTAGACATAGAGCCCCGGCTCCGCTGAATAGACCTCGCCGGCCAGCAGCGGGCGCGGGTTGAACGCCATGTCTTCCGGGTATTCGTGCAGCATCAGCCCGACCGCGTGGCCGGTGCGGTGGAACACATAGTCGCCGCACCCGGCCTGTTCGATCACGGCCTGCGCGGCGGCATCCATGTCGCACACGCGCTTGCCCACCACCGCCGCGGCAACCGCGGCATCGGTGGCCCGCGCGGCGATTTGATAGAAGCGTGCCTGCTCGTCGCTGGGACGCCCGCAGAACCACGTGCGCTCGTTCTCGACATAAAGCCCGTTCAGCCGCGGCAGCACCAGGTTGACGATGGTGTCGCCCGCGGCGATGCGCGAACCGCATGCGGCACCGTCGCCGTGCGGCGAGGCCGACGCGGGACCGGTCAGCGTCCAGCACTTGAGAATGTCGAAGTCCTCGCCGGGGAAGCGCCTCGCCGCTTCCTCCACCATCAGCGCGGCCATGGCATGGTCCAGTTCCTGCACCAGGCGGCCAGGCCGGATGTTCTCCTTGTAGCGGTCCTGCACCCAATCGGTCAGTGCGCCGAGCTCGCGCATGGTCTGGAGTTCCTCGGCATGCTTGACCCAGCGCAGGCTGCGCAGGTCGGCCAGCGACGGGCGCAACGACAGCTCCAGCAGATGGCGCTGGGCGCCCGCCAGGATGGGATGCTGCACGTCGATGGCAAGGCGCGACATGCCGAGCCCCCTGGCGCTCAGCAATGCAGCAACCACCTCCGGCAGCTGCGCCGGCAGCGGCAGGCGGTTCGACACGCGCGGATGCTCGGCATAGTAGGTCACGTCGCGCAGCCACACCGTGCCCTTCTCCGTGGCGAAACGCATGTGGTTGGTCGACAGTTCGTTCATCACCGCGAAGGTCTCGCCATCGCGCGGCACCACCACGAACACCGGCCGCTCCCACGGCCAGACGTCGAGCTGGAAGTTGGTGGCGTACTGGAAAAAGTCCGGCGTGCCGAACACCAGCGCATCCACGCGCAGCTTGTCCATCAGCTTGCGCATGGCTGCCAGGCGGTAGTCACGGACGGCTTGTGTGAGACGGGGCATGGTTGGCTCTCAGAGGGAAATGTTCAGGCGCTTGATGATGGGGCCCCAGGTGTCGGCGTCGCGCTTCATGTAGCGCTCTACCTCGGACGGCGGCCCCTTGATGGCATCCAGGAACTGGGAGTCGAGCTTGTCCCTGAACTCCGCATCGTCCAGCACCTGGTTGATGTCGGCATTGATTTTCCGGATCACGCTGGCCGGGGTGCCGGCGCGCGCGACGATCGCATACCAGCCCGGGACCTGCACGTCATAGCCCAGCTCCTTGAAGGTCGGCACGGTTGGCAGCGCCGCCAGGCGCTTGTCACCCGTGACCGCGAGCGGCAGCAGCTTCTTGCTCACGATCATGGGGTGCACGCCGGCCACCACATTCATCATCACCGGCGTCTGCCCGGTCATCAGGCTGGTGGCACCGCCGGCGCCGTTGAAGGGAACATGCTGCATCTGCACCCCGGTGCGTTCCGCGACCAGTTCCATGGCCAGGTGGGTCGAGTTGCCGATGCCCCCCGACGCATAACTGATCTCGCCGGGCCGCGCCCTGGCAATGCGCACGAAGTCCTGGAAGGTCTCGGCCTTGAGCGACGGCGCCGCGACGAAAACGAACGGCGAATTGGCCAGCATCGCCACGCCGGCCAGATCCCGCGCCGGGCTGTAAGGCAGCTTCGGATACAGGAACGGGTTGAAGCTGAGGTTGGAGACGCCGGCAAAGAACAGCGTGTAGCCGTCGGCTGGCTGTCCGCGCACGTAGCTGATGGCCAGTGCGCCGTTGGCGCCGGGCTTGTTCTCCACCACCACCGACTGGTGCCAGGCGCGGGCGAGCTTGTCTGCCAGCGCGCGTGCCAGCACGTCGTTGCCGGTGCCGCCGGCCTGCGGCACCACCAGCCGCACGGCCTGGGCGGGGAAGGCCTGCGCCTGCCCGGTTGCCGGCAGCCCCATCGCCACCGCGGTTCCGGCCAGCCAGGCCAGTAGTTGTCTCCGATCCATCTTGCACCCCGTTGGTTTGCCACGATACGCACCTGCCGGTGCAGGTGTGGAGCGCAATGTACCATGTGGTACATGCATACGCAAAATCGGGGTTAACGCCGATGGGGCGCGAATTCCAGCTGAGATTCCGGCTTGGGTGGCTGTTGCGTCCGGCTACGTGCCGGCTTGTGGCGGAGCCGCCATCATGGCGGCAAAGTATTTCAGCGCCGCCGTCGTGCCCTTGCGGTCACCCGTGGTGACCAGGTCCAGCAGCAAGCCGCGCACGGTAGCCAGCTCTACCCTTGCGCGCAGCTTGGCCTCGGCCGCGTCCAGGCCCAGGTCGCGCTGCAGGCGCGCCGCCAGCATGGTGGTCCAGCTGCCGACCACATCCTCGAGGAATCCGCTGAAACGCTCGCGGTCGCGGATGGCACGGCCGTAGATCTCGAACATCAGCTGCATGATGGGCAGGTACCCGGGCGCGGAATAGCGCTCCCATGCGGCCTCGACCGCGGCCCGCGGATCGCCGGGAGAAGGCTCGGGGCGCTGGCGCGCGGCTTGCTCGGCATGGCGGATGCGGTGCAGCAGCGCCTGCCAGAAGCCGTCGCCGGAGCCGAAGTAATAGATCAGCATGCGGTGGCTGGTGCCCAGCGCCTCGGCAACGCCGCGCAGCGACAGGTCGCCCAGGCCGTGGGCAAGCACGTGGTCGGTGGCAGCATCCAGCAGCTGGATCGCCTGCTCGGTGGCGGAGCGGTCGATGGCGGGGGTCTTGGCTTTCGGCATGGAAGGATGGCAGGTTTGCCAACCCGGATTCTACGATAGCCGTCCTCGCCGGCGCCCGGCCCCGCACGCGGAGCGCGTGCTACAGTCCTCCAACACGCGGCATCCGGCCGCGCCAGCGCCCCGCACGCATGAAAACGCTGCTGATCGTCTACCACACCATGACCGGCGGCACGCGCCAGATGGCCGCGGCCGCCGCGGATGCAGCACGCCGGCAGCCCGGCGTCACGGTCGTGCTCAAGACCGCCGCCGAGGCCGGCCCCGACGATGTGCTGGCCGCCGACGGCTACCTGTTTGCCAGCCCGGAGAACCTGGCCGCGCTCGCGGGCATGATGAAGGACTTCTTCGACCGCTGCTATTACCCCGCGCTGGACCGCATCAACGGCCGGCCCTACGCCGCCATGATCTGCGCCGGCAGCGATGGCCAGAATGCGCTGCGCCAGCTCGAGCGCATCGCCACCGGCTGGCGCCTGAACCGCGTCGCGCCCGGGCTGATCGTCTGCACGCATGCCCAGACGCCGGAGCGCATCCTCGCCCCCAAGCAGATCGAAGCCGCCGACCTGGCGCGGTGCGCCGAGCTTGGCGAAGGGCTGGCCGCGGGGCTGGGGCTGGGAGTGTTCTGAAGCCCACAGCGCCTTCAGGCCGGCCTCAGTAAGTGATTGTGACCGTGATCACATCGGTATAGGTGCCTGCTACCGGCGTCGCCTGCGCCGGCACGCGGCCATAGACGGTGTAGGCCTGGCTGAGCCCGGTGCCGGTGCCGCTCTGCGTGGAGCTGCCGCCGGTGCCGTCGCCCCACGGCAATGCATAGGCGGCGTCCCGGTAAAGCTGGTAGGCCACCTGCTCGGTGCCGCCGGTGCGCTGCAGCCGCCGGCTGGCCACGCTGGCCCCCGGCGAGGTGCCCGCGCCCAGCGCAATGGTGTAGTTGCTGCCGTTGGTGCAGCGCGCAGTCAGCGTACCCGTGCCGGTGCGTGCCGCCGTCAGTGCGCCGCTGGTGCCGAAGTCCAGGTCGGTCGCCGTGATCACGCAATCCGGGATCACTGTCGCGCTGACCGTAAACGGAAACCGCGCCACGGGCGTCGTGACTGTGGTGCAGCTGGGCGCCACAAGCGCATAGCCGGCGTAGTTCATCTCGGTATGCGCCCCGCCGAAGCTGGACTGGTAAATCCCGGCACGCAGCGTGGTCTGGCCGGCGACGATGCGCCCGTAGACGTTCACCGTGGCGCTGCCAGCGCCCAGAAGCATCGGGATATCGACCTGAACAATGCTGGTCGACGTGGCCGTACGCGTGCCCCATGTCGGCGCCATGCTGCTGGACGGCGACAAATTGAAGTTCAGCAGCGAAGAGCCGTTGGCCAGCGTACGCGGCGCATAGCCGGTGCCGGAGCCGCCGGTACCGATGCTCAGGCATACCCGCGCGTTGGACAGGATGAAGCCGGTGCAGGAGATCGAGATCGTGCTGCTGGCATTGACTTCCGCGGCAACTACCGGGCTGATATTGCCGAAGTTGAGCGCCGCCGCGGTGGCGGTGCAGGTTTGCGCGAGCGCGGTGCCGGCACAGGCAAGCATCGGCGGCAGCGCCAGCCACGCCGCCCTCATCGCGCTCCTCCTCGCGGCCCTCATTGCGGCCCTCCTCGCTGCGCTCCGCGGCACGTGATGCGGCCCAGCGACGGTATCGAACCCGCCGGCGCGGCGCGGTAGGAAAAACTCGCGGTGCAGCGCTGCTGCGCCTCGCCGGCGACCAGGTGGTTGTGCGCCGCCAGGTTGTCGAAGAACACCATGCCGTCGTAACCGACCACCGAGGTGGCACCCGATTCCACGTGCACCACCGGCGTGCCCGCGGCGACGGGTTCGCCGGCTGGCGTCACCAGCGACAGCTGCGCGCCGCGGAAGCGTTCCACCTGGAAGCGCGCCAGCGCGCCGGCGTGCCATGACGGCACCACGTACTGCGAGGGCTTGTCCAGGCGGGCGTCGGCAGGCAGTACCAGGGGGTCGATGGCAACCCTGTTGGCCTGGTAGGGCATCAGGTCTGGCACCAGATAGTGGCCGTTGCCATCGGTGGTGCCGATGCGGCGGCTTTCCACCAGCACCGGCACGCCGGCCATGCCGGTTGACACCAGCGCGAAGCTCTCGTTGATGCGCCGTGCGGGCAGCACGGCACCGTCCATCACCACCACCGAACCGGTCACGTCGACGGCGCCGGTGACATCGCGCTCGTTCGACTGGGCCGCCGCGAACATCTCGCCATAGCGGCCGCGATAGCGCGCCTGCGCCAGGTAACGGCGCACGCCGTCGGTCTGGCTGGCCTGCGCCTGCCAGCCCCAACCGCCCTCGTAGGGCGTGCTTTGCGCTGCGCTGGCGTACAGGCTGGCCTTGCCGCCGTCCACCCCCGCCGCGACGCTGGCGGAGGTATCGTGCCCCAGCACGGCCGTCAGCGTCACCAGTGCGCCGGATCCGCCGTTGCCGCCGAAATCCTTGTAGGCGCTGAGATTGACCGAGTAGCGTCCGCCCAGCTGCGCGGTGTATGCCACCGAACCGATCTTCGAGCCGCCCGGCTGCGCATCATCGAGCTGCACGTAGCTGAGCGCCAGGCTGCCGTTGCGCGCCATCGGCCAGGACAGCGTGGCGCGGTACAGGCCATCCGGATACGGCGCGCCGCTGCGCGCCGCCAGGTCCTGGTAGGTGGCCGCCGTGCGTATGCCCTGCAGGTCTATGGTGATGGCCGGCGTGCGCAACTGGTAGCCGAGCGAGAACAGCGCGCCGCGTTCGCGCCCCGCGCCCAGCGACGCTGCCGCGCTGAACACCCCGAATCCGCCGGCGCTGGCCAGCACGCCCCCGCCGACGGTGTAGGTGCCGGGCATGGCTTCGGCATGGCCTTCCAGCGTCAGAGTCTCGCTCAGGCCGTGGCGCACCGAGGCGCTGCCGGCCGGCTGACGCCCGTAGCCCGCCGAGCGCAGGCCATAGTCCTCGCGCAAGAATCCGGCCTCCACCGAGAAGTCGGTCAGGCCGGCCGCGAGCAGGCGCGTATCGATATACAGCGGGATGGTGGTCGAGATATCGCGGCCGAGCGCGTCGCGCACCACGATCACGGCCTGGCCGGCACCGTTGACGGCGGGCGTATTGTTCAGCACGAACGGGCCGGACGGCACCTCGCCGCTGAACTGGCGCACATTGTTGACGTAGAGGTCGACCGCGCTGGGCACCGCCGCCGATGCGCCCAGCAGCGGCACGGGATACGTGACCAGGTCCGGGCGCACCGTGAAGTTGCGACGGTACTGCAGCCCGCCCAGCCGGACCGCGCGCGACCAGTTCAGCGCGCCCGAGATGGCGTCACCCACCTGCACGGAAGACAGCGTCGCGGCATCGGTGTAGGTCCACGCGGTGTCCAGCCGGACATAGCGGTCCTGCGCCTCGCTCCAGGTCGCCACGCCGCTGTTGGAGAGCACGCCCTGGCCGTGGAACACGCGCTGTTCGCTGTATAGCCCCACATGGCGCCCGCGCCCGGTCTCGCCGTAGAGGTCGTAGCTGAGCACCAGCCCGGTGCCGCCGGAAAGCCGGGCCTCGGGCCGCGCCAGCGTGCCGACGATGGCCGGCACCAGCAGCGCGTCGGGGGCGTCGAGCGCGGCTTCCTGGCTGGACTGGCGGTAGCTGACGCGCAGCCCCGGAATGGCGTCGAGCCAGACCAGCCCATTGCCGTCAACGGGCAGCACCTCCGCGCGCAGGCCGATCTGGCGCAGCTCTTCAGGCGTGGTGGCGAGCATGCCGTCGCGCAGTTCGAAACGCGCCACCAGTCCGCGCGGCACGCCGTTGAGCGACACGGCAAGGTAGACCGTCTGTGCCCCGGGCCCCGCCACGGCAACGTCGGGCCCCGGCCCCGGAACCTGGTGCGGCGCGGCAAGCGGCGCCGGCAACGACAGCGACGGCGCATCGGGCGATGGCGGCTGCGCCAGCGCGTGCGGCGACACCAGCAGCAGCCAGGCACCCCGCCATGCGACGCTGCGCCAGCCGAGCGCCGTCGCCGGCACGAGTGCGCCAACCGTGCGCAAGGTTTCCCTCACGAACCGCCGCGCCGCGCATCTCCACCTGTATCCAGCGGCACTTGCACCGGATCGCCATTGACGACGGCGCGCACGGTCATGGCACCTGGCCGGTCCGGCGCGCGCGTGGCCAGCCGCTGTATCTGCGCGCTCAGCGCGCTGTCCAGCCGCCACGAGCGTCCGCTGTTGCGCAGCGCATAGCCCAGCAACCCGGGGGCCAGCGTCACGGCCTGGCCGTCGGCGGCACTGAGCTGAACCTGGCTGATCTGCGCGTGCATGCGCCCGGTGTTGCGGGCCGACAGCACCCACGCGTCGTGTTCGCGGGCCAGCGCAAATTGCAGCGGCGGGCGTGGAGCATTGGCGGGCGTGCCCGCGAACACCGGCACGGAGTAGCGCAATTGCACCCGGACACCGGTGGTGGCAGGCGCGTCGGCTTCGCCGGGCGCGGCGGGCAGTTCGTCGATCAGCAGCCGGTAGGTGGTTTCGCCATCGGCCGCCGTGGCGCCCGGCCGCACGATCCGCACCAGCTGTTCACCGCCCGCGGCGATGCGTACCAGCGGCGGGCTCGCCACGGCTTCGGAGGTAGGTTCCAGCACGTCGTCGCCGTCGCGCTGCTGCCAGCGGAACACACGCACCTGGGCGTGAATCGGGGTATCGCCACGGTTGCGCAGCGTCAGTGCCGCGGCGCCGGGACCGGCGGGCAGGTCGGCGCGGATGGGGGTGATCTGCAGCGACGCCGCGAACACGGCGTCAGGCATCACTCCCAGGGCCAGTGCCGCGGCAAGCCACCAGGCCCGCGCTCGCAAGCGGGGCGCCATTCTAGAAAGTGATGGTGGCGGTAACGGTGGAGGTATAGGCGCCCGCCGCCGGCGTGGCCTGCGGCGGCACGCGGCCGTATACCGGGATGGTCTGCGCGGTGCCGTTGCCAGTGCCGCTGATCGTATCGGTGGCCGGCGTGTTGCCCCACACTTGCCCGCGCGCGGAGTCCCGGTACAACTGGTAGCCCACGGTGGCGGCGGCCGGTCCGATCAGCAGGCGGCTGGCGATGGTCGAGCCGGTAGCACTGCCGGCGTCCAGGCCAACGGTGTAGGCGGCGCCGCTGGTGCAGGTGATGGTCAGGTTGCTGGACTGGTCGATGTTCGCTGCCAGCACGCCCTGAGAGCCGAAATCCAGGTCGGTCGCGCTGATCGCGCAGTCATTGGCGAGCGTCAGACGTACCTGGAACGTGGTGGTCTTGGTCGCGGCGCCCAGGCCCAGGGGAAGCATGGCACTGAGGGCGCACGCGACGCCACGCAGGATAGCGGTGTGTCGCATGTGGAGTACTCGGTGTTCTTCTTATGCCGAAGTCTAGTTACGCCGAGTGCATTGCTGCAAACATGATTCACAAATGTTACATTTTTGGCATATTTAAGACAGATCAAAAAAAGACTTCAAGCATCGTGACGGGCTCACCCCCAGGCGTTCTCAACATGCCGCCCACCGCTTGGATGCGATAGGGCGAGCGTAATGCACAAGTCACCTCCAGGGTGGGTGTCTGGACCACCGTGCAGACCTCCACCACCTGCAGCCGCACCCGGAACCGTTCTGCCGTCGCTGCGCCGGCCGCCGTGGCGCATAGCGCTGCAAGCACCGCTGATGCCACCACGCTTGTGTTAACGCACCTGTTCATACCGCCCTCTTGTCGCCTTCGTTTGGCTTCCTCCCGGCCCGTTATCGGCCTCGCCTGGCCATTTTGAAGTATTGCGCCGCCAAGAATCATTGTGGCACGCCGGGCGCGACGCACGGCTCGGGAACAGGACTTGCAAGTCCCAGCGCATCCCCCTTTTTGCCGGCGCCAGCCATGGACGACCCTGAAATTTCCGCTTCAGAAGCCCGGCGCGATCCGCTTGCCGGCACCGCGCGCGGCGTGATGCGCGTGGTCGACGCGCTAACGCAGACGGCGCTGGTGGTCGCCACCGCCACCCTCGCCTGGGCGCTATGGCGCCGTTCCGATGCCTATGCGTGGTTCGGCGGGCTCGGCCCCGGCACCGCGGTGACGCTGGCGGTGGTGGTCACGCTGGTGGCGCTGCTGGGGGTCTGGATGGGCGTGCGCACCTGGCGGCGCGTAGGGTGATGCGTCGCTAATCCTTACAACCCCACAGTAAAAACTCGCCACAGACTCGAGGAGATTCGGTGCCTGACACTTCGCTTCGCCGTACCGGCCTGCTTGCCGTCGTCACCGGGGCGTCCTCCGGCATCGGCTACGAGCTGGCGCGCTGCTGCGTGCGGCGCGGCTATGACTTGCTGATTGCCGCGGACGAGCCGCAGATCGAAATCGCCGCCAGGCAACTGCGCGACGA
This sequence comes from Cupriavidus alkaliphilus, assembly GCF_014191175.1. Taxonomy (NCBI): domain Bacteria; kingdom Pseudomonadati; phylum Pseudomonadota; class Betaproteobacteria; order Burkholderiales; family Burkholderiaceae; genus Cupriavidus; species Cupriavidus alkaliphilus. The sequence goes on from NZ_JACHWE010000002.1 coordinate 1,075,277, forward strand.
AGGCGCCGAAGTGACGGCGCTGCTGGCGGACCTGTCCACGCCCGACGGTGTCGAACAGGTCTGCGCCGCGCTCGGCAGCCGCCGCGTCGACGTGCTGTGCGCCAATGCCGGCCGCGGGCTGGGCCACGCGTTCCTGGACCAGGACTTCGCAGCCATCCAACGGGTGGTGGAGACCAACGTGACCGGTACCCTGCACCTGCTGCACCGGGTCGGGCAAATCATGCGTGCGCAGCACGAGGGGCGCATCCTGATCACGGGATCGATCGCCGGCTTCGTGCCCGGCACCTGCCAGGCCGTGTACAACGCGACCAAGGCCTTCCTGGATTCATTCTCCTACGCGCTGCGGCATGAACTGCAGCACACCGGCGTGTCCGTCACCTGCCTGATGCCGGGGGCCACCGAAACCGATTTCTTCGAACGCGCGGACCTGCTCGATACCCGGCTCGGCCAGCAGAAAAAGGCCGATCCCGCCGAGGTGGCGCGGATCGGCTTCGATGCCATGATGCGCGGCGAGGGCGAGGTGGTGCCGGGCTGGCAGAACAAGCTGCGCGCCGCCATCGCCATGGTGACGCCGGCGGACGTGCTGGCCGAGCAGCACCGCCGCATGGCCGAGCCGCAGGACGCGTTGGGGAGCGCCCCGGCAGCGCCGGCGGACCAGCCGCCGGCGCCGTAATTCCGCATCAGCCCATGCGCGTGGTGCCGCCGGTGCTGTCGCGTCCCTGGCCGGGACCACCGCTGCCGGTTTCCATGCCGCCCCCATAGCTGCTGGCGCTGGAACCGGTGGCAGTGCCTGAACTGCTGACGCCGCTGATGTGTCCCTGGCCGGAGCTGCCGGACTGCGCTCCCGACTGCCCGCCAGACTGCGCCCCTTCGGTGATCCCCGATACGCCGAACGCGCCCGGCGCGCCCAGGCGCACCGCGTTATGGATTTCCTGCACGCCGAAGACATCGTCGACGATGTCCTCGATGCAGTATTTCTGGCGCCGGTCGCGCACGTTGCCGGTCAGGCGCACCACGCCACCCTGCACTTCGACTTCCACGTCGCGCACATCGACATGGCGCGCGTGCGCGAGCCGTTCGCAGATGTCCTCGCGGATGCGCTCGTCGCTGCGCTGGTAGCCCTTGGGGCCGACGCGGTCGCGCCCGCGCGGCATGTCGCGCGATGCATTGCCGCGGCTGTCGCCCCATTCGTCGCGCACCTCGCTGCCGCGGCGCCAGGCTTCATCCTCTTCCCACGGCGGGCGCCGGGCGGAGGTTTCCCAGACCCGTTGCGCCGGGCTGGAGCGGCCGCCGTAGTAACCAGACTCGCGCACGTCGCTGTCGTGCCGCTGGCGGCCTTCATAGCGGCCTTCGCCGTAGTCGCGCGCGGGGCCGCCGCGCTGGCCATAGCGCCCCTCGCCGTAGCCGCGCGGGTCGTCGCCGCGCGGGTTGTCGCCGCGATTGCGGCGGGATTCATCGGCGTCGCGGTCCTCGCGCCACCAGGAGCCGCCGCCTTCATTTCGGAATGGATGCATCGCTGTCTCCAAGGGTTGAGCTTCCGGCGCGGCCCGGCGGGCCGCGCAGCCAGTCACCGGGGCGCAAGTTCCATACCATTGGCGGGCATGGAGGGCGGCACGCATGCCGCGCGCCCCGCACCAAAGCAAAGGCGGGCGCCACCGGTAAAGGGCGCCCGCCGTTGTCACGCAACCGGGTTGCCGCGTCAGGCGGCCAGGGAAGTGAGGCCGTGCGGGGCATCGTCCTCGTCTTCATGCACGATCAACACGACACCGCGCCGCTTGGCCGCGGCCATGCCGATGTTGACGGCGACGTCGCGGTCGTCGCATTGGACCAGGCCCTTGCGCGCGCTTTCGACCGTCAGTTCCCAGCCCTGCGCGGTCTGCCTGATCAGGAAGTTTGCAGCCATGGGTTGCTCCCTGTCGTTGGTGTTCTTGCAGCGTAGCCCATGGGTAGAACCGTTAAATCGGCGTCTGTCCGATAGCGTGTGGGCGCTTCTCCTACAGTCGTGCTGGATGGCGTGCCGGACACCGACAAATTGCGCCAACAACAGACCGGCAAAGCTGATGCCGTCGATCGTGGAATTGCGATTGTTGACAAGAATCACGGATATAAGCCGGCTGCGATCGAAGAATCGTCCTCCATCACGCAAAGCCGGACCGGGGACGCATGCGGACAGCGCCGCACTGTGACCCGCCCCGGGCAGGAGGAGACCATGGACCCACACCCTGTCGCCGCCCTCGGCGACCCCGCTGCGGCAGCTACCCGCCCTTTACCTGCCGCCGCCCGCAAGAGCGTGCTGCACGACCTGGAACAAACCCGGCTCGCGATCGAGATGATCGGCCTGGGCGCGCGCCTGCAGGTGCTGGAGGCTGAGGTGTCGCTGCCGCGCGAGCGGCTGGCCCGCCTGTACAAGGAGCTTTGCGGGGCGCCTCCGCCCAAGGGAATGTTGCCGTTCTCGACCGACTGGTTCCTGGGCTGGCGCCCAAACGCCCATGCCTCGATGCTGCTCGGCGCCTACTGCTTCATGATCCGTGCCGGCCACCTGGACGGCATCCGGGCCACGCTGGCCGGCTTTCGCATGTATCGCGAACACCTGAGCGTCACCGGCGAGGCCGCGCAGCTCAGTTTTACCCGCGCCTGGATGCTGGTCCGCTTCTATGAGCGCGGCATGCTGCAGCTGGCGCGCTGCCAGGGTTGCCGCGGCGAGTTCGTGGTGGGCGCCGACGATGCGCGCCAGCGCTACACCTGCGGCCTGTGCCTGCCGCCGGCACGCGCGGGCAAGTGTCGCAAACCCCGGGCCGCCGGCGCATGAACGCCGGGGCCGCGGCGGCTCCATTGTCTGCTGCCGCACAGTCCGGCCATCCGCACCCTTCCATGATGGATGCACCAGACCACCCCGCCCCCGGGCGCATCCGGAGCCTCGCCATGTTCAAGATCCCCATGCTCGGCAAGATGCTAGGCACCCCCGCGCCCGAGGCCAGCGGCAAGGCCCGCGCCGAGCCGCCGCCCGCCCCGTCCGGCACCGGTGCGCCGCGCAAGGGCATGCCCGAACAGCTTGCGCAGAACCTCAAGACCCAGGGCGACGCCATGATCCAGTACGGCGCCCGGCTGCTGGTGATGCGCGAGATGCTGTGCGCCATGGCCGTGGCGCTGCCGCCCGATGCGCGCGCCAGCGCCCAGCGGCAGTTCCGGCAGCGCATCGACCAGTTGCTGTCGCTGACCGACGACCACGTGCTGCCGGCCGAATTCCACACGGCGCTGCTGGCCGAGGTCAATTACTACCTCGGCGAGCTGAAGCAACGCTGACGGCACCGCGCCCTGCGCGTTGCCTCGGGCGGTCTTGGCTGCAGGCCGCGCCGTGGCCCTCACCAGCCCTTCGCTATCCTGCGCCATGGGGTTGCGCAACCGGCATCTGTTGCCGGTTTGATACCGGTCGTAACTGCCGTTCCTGACCCCCTGCCATCGTGCTACAGTGCGCCCTCAGCACAAAGCTGCGCAGCGACGCATAGCGCACTCCAGCGGCCCGCAACAGCTGCCGCACGGGATGGAGCGCCAGCGTGGCTTCCCGCTTTGTCGCCCCGACGCGCACACGGTGCGCACCAGGCGCCGGCATGTGCCGGGAGCCGGCCCTTGCTCTTCGCGCCTTCCCCGCGCCCGCCGCTCGCCACCCGCGTGGCGCCGAACCATTGCCGCGCAGCCGCCTGCTCCCGGGGCCGCCCCGGAGGTCGCTGCCGCCCCCAGGATCTTCATGACGCACCAGCTCCAGGCTGCGCTCACCATCGCAGCCTTCAAGCTCTTTGCCGCCTTGCCGTACGGCCTGACCGCCCGGCTGGGCGACGCCCTCGGCAAGCTGCTGTACCGCATTCCCAGCCGCCGCCGGCGCATCGTCCATACCAACCTGGCGCTGTGCTTCCCGGACATGGATCCCGGCGAGCGCGAGCGGCTGGCGCGCGACCACTTCGGCCATGTGCTGCGCAGCTACCTGGAGCGCGGCGTGCAGTGGTTCGGCAACGCCGAGCGGCTGGGCAAGCTGGTCGAACTGGATTCGCGCATCGACCTGGCCTCGTGCGCCGAGCATCCGACCATCTTCATGGGCTTTCATTTCGTCGGCATCGAGGCCGGCTGCATGTTCTATTCGATGCGCCACCCGGTGGCATCGCTGTACACGCGCATGTCGAGCCCGCTGCTGGAGCAGATCTCGCGTACCCAGCGCGGGCGCTTCGGCGCCGAGATGATCCCGCGCAACGGCAGCGGCAAGCAGGTAGTGCGCACGCTGCGCGCCGGCTGCCCGGTGATGCTGGCGGCGGACATGGACTTCGGCATCAACGATTCGGTGTTCGTGCCGTTCTTCGGCGTGCCGGCGTGCACGCTGACCTCGGCCTCGCGCCTGGCCAGCATGACCGGCGCGCGCGTGGTGCCGTTCACCACTGAAGTGCTGCCCGACTATCGCGGCTACCGGCTGCGCGTGTTCGACCCGCTGGAGGGCTTTCCCTCTGGCAGCGTCGAAGAGGACTCGCGCCGCATGAACGCCTTCCTCGAAACCCAGATCGCCACCATGCCGGAGCAGTATTACTGGATTCACCGGCGCTTCAAGAACCGCCCGGAAGGCATGCCGTCGGTGTACTGACGCGGCTAGCCGGCGGCGCGCCGCCAGGCTTGCTGGATCTCGGCCACCAGCCGCGTCAGCTGCGCGGCATAGCGCGCGTGGTCGCGACGGCGTTCGGCGTCGTTGAACGGGTAGCTGATGTTGAGCCCGTACAGCTGCTGGTCCGGGCCTGAAAAGGCCGCGCCCACGGCCAGCAGATGCCCCGGCTGGTAGGCCGCGGTGCAATGGCCGTGCCGCTGAGCCTGCGCGATGCCGCGCAGCACGCGCGCGCGCATGCCGGACCAGGCCTCTCCCTGGCGGGCGGCGATGCCGGCCAGCAGGTCCCTGCGCACCTCCTCGGGCTGCGCCGCCAGCCATGACAGGCCGATCGCCGTCAGCTCCATCGGCACGCGCGATCCCGGCACCACGCGCCGCGTGCGCGACACGCTGTCGCGGCTGTGCCGGATCGACGCCAGGTACACCATCTCCAGCTGGTCCCCCACCGCCAGCCCCACGTTGACCTTGCCGGCCTCGGCTACCCTGCGCATCAGCGGCAGCGCTATCTCCGGCGCGCGGCTGGACTGGTGGAAGGCATCCGCCAGGCTCAGCACCACCGGCGCCAGCCGGTAGGCGCGCTCGTTGACGTCGTAGCGCAGGAAGCCGGCATCGACCAGCGAGCGCGTCAGCCGGCTCACGGTCGGGCGCGGCAGGCCGGTGCGCGCGGCCAGTTCCGCGTTGGTCAGGCTGGTGGTGCCGACGCGGAATGCGCGCAGCAGCACCAGCCCGCGCTCCAGCGACTGGCTGCCCGCGGTCTCCCGGGTAAAGCGGCCGGTCCGATGGGTCACGCTGCGCGTGGAGTCCGGCGGCGGGATGGCGTCAGGCATCGCAGTCAATTTCAGTAAGTGAAATTCGAGTATAGCGGCGCGGCGGCGCCGCGCGAATACTGTGGACACGCGGCCCCGAGCCGGCCGCCCCCCATAGGAGCCACCCCGCATGTCATCCGATGCCGACCTCCATGTCACCCGCGACGGCCACGTGGCCCGCGTGGTGCTGTCCCGCCCGCCGCACAACTTTGTCGACGCCGAGGTGATGCGGCGCCTGGCCGATACCCTGCTGGCGCTCGACGACGACCACCACTGCCGCGCCATCGTGCTGGCCTCGGGCGTCGGCGCGTTCTGCGCCGGTGCCGACTTCAGCGGCGCCGGCCAGGGCGAAGTCGCCAGCGACCCCGCCGCCTTCTACGTGCATGCGATGAAGCTGTACCGCAACCGCAAGCCCATCGTCGCCGCGGTGGCAGGCGCCGCCATCGGCGCGGGGCTCGGCCTGGCGCTGGTGGCGGATTTCCGCGTGACCTGCGCCGAGGCCCGCTTCAGCGCCAACTTCAACCGGCTCGGCTTCCACCCCGGCTTCGGCCTGAGCCTGACGCTGCCGCAACTGGTGGGCCAGCAGCAGGCAGCGCTGCTGTTCTACACCGGCCGGCGCATCAGCGGGACCGAGGCAGCCGGCATCGGCCTGGCCGACGAGCTGGTCGCCAGGGACGAGGTCGACGCCCGTGCCATGGCGCTGGCGCAGGAGATCGCCGCCACGGCCCCGCTGGCGGTGGAAACCACGCGCGCCACGCTGCGCGACGGGCTGGCGGACCGCATTGCCGAGGTCAACCGGCGCGAGCTGGCGATCCAGCGCGACCAGTTCCGCAGCGAGGATTTCCGCGAGGGCGTCGCCGCCATGGCCGCGCGCCGCGCCCCCATGTTCCAGCGCCGTTGAAGGAGGCATCGATGAGCGAAGCAGACAAGCGCGCGGCGCCGGCCGGCCCGCTCGACGGCATCCGCGTGCTCGACCTGACCGCGGTCGTGCTCGGCCCGCTGGCGACGCAGGTGCTGGCCGACTTCGGCGCCGACGTGATCAAGGTCGAAGGGCCGGAGGGCGACCTGATGCGCGCCAATGGCGTGTCGCAGCATGCCGGCATGAGCTCGATCTACCTGGCGCTGAACCGCAACAAGCGCTCGATCGTGCTCGACCTGAAGACCGCCGAGGGCGCGGCGGCGCTGCGCGGCCTGATTGCCGGCGCCGACGTGCTGGTGCACAACATGCGCGTCGCCGCGATCGAGCGGCTGGGCTTCGGCTATGCCGAGGTGGCGCGCATCAATCCGCGCATCGTCTACTGCATGGCCACCGGCTTCGGCCAGGACGGCCCGCACCGCGACAAGCCGGCCTTCGACGACATCATCCAGGCCGGCTGCGGCCTGGTCGCGCTGGGCTCCGCCGACGGCGAGCGTCCGCAATACGTGCCCAGCCTGCTCGCCGACAAGACCACCGGGCTGGCGCTGGCCAACGCCGTGCTGGCCGCGCTGCTGTACCGCGAGCGCCACGGCGTGGGCCAGATGGTGGAGGTGCCGATGCTGGAAACCATGACCGCCTTCGTGATGACCGAGCATCTGGGCGGCCTGACCTTCGACCCGCCACCGGCCGGCGCCGGTTACGCCCGCCTGCTGCAAGGCGGGCGGCGCCCCGCGCCGACCCGCGACGGCTGGATCTGCGCGCTGCCCTACACCGAGCGCCACTGGCAGGCCTTCTTCCGCGCGGTGGGCCGCGACGACCTGGCCGAGCGCTATGACGTGGCCGACCGCGCGCAGCGCAACGCCAACATCCGTGCGCTGTACGGCCATCTGGCGGAACTGACGCCGGCGCGCACTACGGTCGAATGGATGCAGCTGTTCGAGTCGCTCGACATTCCCGCCACCCCCATCTACGGCCTCGATGCGCTGGTCGACCACCCGCACCTGCGCGCGGTCGGCCTGTTCCAGCAAACGCAGCACCCTACCGAAGGCACCGTGCGCGAGCTGCGCCCGGCCGCGCGCTTCTCGGCCACGCCGCTGTCGCTGCGCCGCCATGCGCCGGCGCTGGGCGAGCACACCGAGGAGGTCCTGCGCGAACTGCCCTTCGCGCCGGATCCCCGCCAATCCCGATAAACAGCCGAGAACACCGCCATGCATTTTGAACTTGACGAAGAACACCGGATGCTCAAGGACCTGGTCGCGCGTTTCGTGCGCGAGCAGCTGGTCCCGCTGGAACCGACGGTGCTGGCGCGCGAAGCCGCCGGCGGCCAGATGGCGCTGCTGCCCGAGGAGCATGCGCGCCTGGACGCCATGTCGCGGGAACTGGGCCTGTGGGGACTGGATGCCCCGGCGGAAATGGGCGGCTCCGACCTGCCCACGGTGGCGATGGTGGGCGTCAACGAAGAACTCGGCAAGACCATCACGCCCTATGACCTGCCGCCGGATTCGCCCAACCTGCGCATGCTGATGCTGACCGCGAGCGAGGCCCAGCGCGAGCGCTACCTGGCGCCGTATGCGCGCGGAGAGACGGTCTCGGCCATCGCCATCTCCGAGCCCGGCGCCGGCGGCGATCCCGCCATGATGGCCACGCGCGCCGAGCGCGACGGCGACCACTGGGTGCTGAACGGGCGCAAGATCTGGATCAGCCGCGCGGCGCGCGCCGACTGGACCATCGTCATGGCCGTGACCGACAAGGCCCGCGGCGCGCGCGGCGGCATCTCGGCCTTTATCGTCGAGCGCGGCACGCCGGGGCTGCGGGTCGAGCGGCGCATCCCGATGATCGGCGGCGCGTCGACCTATGAAGTGGTGCTGGAAGACTGCCGCATCCCCGCCACGCAGCTGCTCGGCGCCGAGGGACAGGGCTTTGCGCCGATGCAGGCGCGGCTGTCGACGCGCCGGGTGCAGATGGCCGCCTGGTGCATCGGGCGGGCCCAGCGCGCGCTGGACATGATCTGCGAGTACGCCCCGCAGCGCCAGACCTTTGGCGCGCCGCTGGCGCAGCGCCAGGCAATCCAGTGGTGGGTGGCCGACGCCGCCACGCGCATCCACGCCTGCCGCCTGATGACCTACGAAGCCGCCACCCGCATCGACGCCGGGCAAGAAGCCCGCACACAGGTGTCGATGATCAAGGTGTTTGCCACCGAAATGGCCTGGGACGTGATCGACCAGGCCATGCAGACCTTCGGCGCGATGGGCATGACCAAGGAGCTGCCGCTGCAGCAGATGGCCAACGAGACCCGGCTGATGCGCATCTACGAAGGCCCCAGCGAAGTGCACCGCTGGGTCATTGCGCGCGACCTGCTCGGCCTGCGCCGTTAGGCCCGCATCGATCCCTTGCACCGGCGGAAACACGCCGGGCATTCCACCGTCAGGAGACCACCATGCAACAGGCTTTCCGTTCCCGTCGCCGCTTCCTCGGGCTCTTTCCGGCCGCACTGGCGCTGCTGGGCGCCGCCACGCCGGCGGCGCATGCCGCCGAGGCCGACGCCTTTCCGTCGCGGCCGCTGCGCTTCATCGTGCCTTTCCCTTCGGGCAGCGGCACGGACACCACCGCGCGCATGTTCGCCAAGAAGATCGGCGAACTGACGGGCCAGGGCGTGGCGGTGGAAAACAAGCCCGGCGGCAACGGCTTTATCGGGGTGCAGACCGCGCTGAACGCGCCAGCCGACGGCTACACCGTCTTTATCGGCAGCAATTCCACGCTGTCGACCAATGCCGCCACCTTCCGCAAGCTGCCGTATGACCCGTTGACGGACTTCGCGCCGATCACGCTGCTGTCGCGCGGGCCGTGCGTGATCATCGTGCCGGCCGGCTCGCCCTACCGCACGCTGTCCGAGCTGCTGGACGACGCGCGCAAGCGTCCCGGCGCGCTGAACTACGGCACCGGCTCGATCTCGTACACGCTGTATTCGGAATGGCTCAACGAACTGGCCCGCATCAAGACCACGGCGGTACCGTACAAGGGGGCCGGCGATGCCATCAATGGCGTGATGGCGGCCAATGTCGATTTCGCGGTGGTCGACGCCACCGGCGCGATCGAGCTGGCCCGCGGCGGCAAGGTGCGCGCGCTGGCCTACACCGCGCCGCAGCGCTCGCCGCTGCTGCCGGACGTGCCGTCCATCGTCGAAGCCGGCCTGCCGGACTTCCTGGCCTACAACTGGGTCGCGGCGGCGGTATCGGCCAGGACGCCGCCGGCGGTGGTGAAGCGGTTGCAGGACCTGTTCACGCAGGCCGGCAATGCCGCGGACGTGCGCGAGTACTACTCGCGCCAGTCGACCAGGCTGATCCTGTCGTCGCCGGCCGAGATGCGGCAGTACCAGAAGGACGAGATCCAGCGCTGGAAGCGGCTCGCGGCAGTGGCGAAGATCCCGCTGCAGTAAGGGCTGCAGTAAGCGCGCCCCGCTAGCCGCTATGCTCGCGCAGCAGCACCGTCAGGCGCTGCGCCAGCGGCGACAGGTAGGCGCCCTCGCGCGTGACCACGCCGATGCGCCGGCGCAGGTCCAGCTCTTCCACGCCCAGCGGCAGCACGCGCAGGCCGCGCTGCATGGCGTCGCCGCTGGCATTGGCGATGCTCAGCATCTGCGTGCCCTGCATCAGCGCGAACAGCGAGCTGCTGCCGAAGTCGATCTCGATGCGCGGCTGCGGCTCCGGCAGGCCGCGCTGGCGGAACGCCGCGTCGACCTGCTGGCGCAGCGTGATATGCCGTTCCGGCAGCAGCCATTCCTGGTCGGCGAGGTCGGCCAGGCGCAGCTTGCGCCGCCGCAGCAGCGCGTGGCCCTGGTCCGCCACCACCACCAGCCGGTCGTCGAACAGCGGCTGCACGGCGAAGGTGTCCGCCAGCGCGCCGGACGGGGTGGGCGCCACCGCCATGTCCAGTTCCCCGGCCGCCAGCAGGTCCAGCAGGTCGCGCGCAAGCCGGCGGCGCAGCCGCAGCCGCGCCACCGGGCGCTCGCGCACCAACTGCTGGCAAGCGCCGAGCACCACATCGCCCGGGATCGACGGTGAATAGCCCACGCGCAGGATGCCCTGCTCGCCGGTGCGGATGCCCAGCATCTCCTTAATGCCGTCCTGATACTCCAGCTGGATGCGCCGCGCGCGCTCGAGGAAGCGGGTGCCGGCGTAGGTGGCGGCCATGCCGTTGGCGGTGCGCTCGAACAGCGGCAGCCCCGCCTGCGTCTCGACCCGTTGCACCGCCTTGGTCAGCGCCGGCTGGCTGATCCCCAGCGCCTCGGCGGCGCGGCCGATGCCGCCGTGTGCCGCCACGGCGAGGATGTATTCGATATCGCGCGTCTCCATTGCCTCGCATTCCCAACGGTTATGGCTTTATAGCCATCGCGTCATTGTGGTGATGCCCGCCATCTTACAGACTACAGCGCACGAGCACACCACCGAGCGTGCAGCAACATCACTCAGCCTACACGGAGACAGCATGGGTTTCGCGTATTTCCTGCGCCGCGCCGCGCGTTACTGGGGCGACCAGCCCGCCATCCTCTACCAGGACCAGGTCGTGACCTATCGCCAGCTCGACGAACGCTCGACGCGGCTGGCCAATGCGCTGCTGGCGCTGGGCCTGCGTCCCGGCGACCGCGTCGCGGTGCAGTCGCGCAACCGGCCCGAGCTGGTCGAACTGGAATGCGCGCTGTACAAGGCCGGCCTGGTCAAGGCCGCGCTCAACCCGCGCTTTACCGCGGCCGAGGCCAGCGACGTGGTCGAGAACTGCACCCCGCGCGTGCTGATCGCGGGCCCCGGCTATACCGGCTATGAGCGCACCACGGCGGGCTTCGGCAGCATCGAGACCTTTATCGCCATCGGCGCGGCGCCCGCCGGCTACGTCGAATACGAGGCGCTGCTGGCCAACGCCGGCACCACGCCGCCCGACATCACCCCGGCCGCCGACGATCTCGCGGTGCTGCACTTTTCATCGGGCTCCACCGGCAAGATCAAGGCGGCCATGCAGAGCTACGGCAACCGCCTGGCGGCGCTGCGCAAGGTGGTGTCGGGCATGGACCGTCCCGCCCGCCCCGGCGACCGGCTGGCGCTGATCGGCCCGGTCACGCACGCCTCCGGCATGCTGATGCAGCCTTACCTGTACGTGGGCGCGACGCTGGTGCTGTTCGAGAAATTCGAGCCGGCGCACTTCCTGGCCGAGGTGGCGCGGCTGCGCATCACGCACGTGTTCATGGTGCCGGCCATGATCAACATGCTGCTGGCCGAGCCCACGCTGGCGCAGGCCGACCTGTCGAGCCTGAAGACGCTGGCCTACGGCGCCGCGCCGATGGCGCCGGCACGCATCCGCGAGGCCTGGGAGCGCATCGGCCCGATCCTGTCGCAGGGCTATGGCGCCAGCGAATCGACCTCGGGCGTCACGCGGCTGTCCACCCATGACCATGCCGAGGCCATCGCCAGCCATCCGGAACGCCTGGCCTCGTGTGGCCGCGCGCTGGGCGAGACCGAAGTGCGCGTGGTCGACGAGCACGGCAAGGAAGTGGCCGTGGGCGAGATCGGCGAACTGGTGATCCGTGGCGAAGACGTGTTCCACGGCTACTGGAACGCACCCGAGCTGACGCGCGAGACCCTGGTCGACGGCTGGCTGCACACCGGCGACATGGCGCGCGTGGACGAGGCCGGCTACCTGTACCTGGTCGACCGCAAGAAGGACATGATCATCTCCGGCGGCTTCAACGTCTACCCGACCGAGGTCGAGGCCACGCTGTACCAGCATCCCGACGTGCTCGAGGCCTGCGTCATCAGCGTGCCGGACGACACCTGGGGCGAAAGCGTCAAGGCCGTGGTCACGCTGCGCCCCGGGCGCGAGGCCACCGCGCAGCAGCTGATCGCGCACTGCCGCGAGCGCATTGCCGACTACAAGTCGCCGCGCTCGGTGGACTTTGTCGCCGAGCTGCCCAAGAACGCCAGCGGCAAGCTGGCCCGCAAGATCGTGCGCGAACGCTACTGGCAAGGCGTCGGACGCCGCGTCAACTGAACCCGGAACCGCACCGAGGAAACCGCCATGTTCGATCACCTGACCAACCCCGTCCTGCTGGAAACCCGCGCCGGCATCCGCCGCTTTATCGACGAAGAGCTGCGCCCGCTCGAACAGGAACTCGGCCTGGGTTCCGAGGACCCGTGGCCGCGCGAGACCCTGCGCCAGGTCTGGCGGCGCTCCAGCGAGCTGGGCTTCTACGCCGCCTGCCTGCCCACCGCGCTCGGCGGCAAGGGCCTGAACATCCAGGAACAGTGCGCGCTCAAGGCCGACCTGGCCGCGAGCGGCTCGACGCTGGCCGCGCACGTGCTGGGCGACCTGGGCGGCCCGCCGCGCGTGGGCAACATGCTGAAATACGCCACGCCCGGGCAGCTCGAGCGGTATTTCAAGCCGGTGATCCGCGGCGAGAAATCGACCTGCTTCGCGCTGACAGAAACGCATTCCGGCTCCGATGCGCAAAGCATCAAGACCTCGGCCGTGGCCGACGGCGACGAGCTGGTGATCAACGGCGGCAAGCACTACATCAGCGGCGCGCCGTTTGCCGACTTCGCCATCGTCATGTGCGTGACCGACGCCACCGCCACGCCGCCGGCCATCACCGCGGTGCTGGTCGACCTGGACCTGCCCGGCGTGACCGTGACCGACGAGTACGTGCCGATGTCGGGCCAGCATATCGATGGCGATATCCGCTTCGACAACGTGCGCGTGCCGCGCGCCAATATCTTCGGCGGCGAGGGCAACGGCTTCAAGCTGGGCATGTCGCGCATCAACGTGAACCGCCTGCTGCACTGCCCCAGCATGCTGGGGCTGGCCATGCGGGCCTATCAATCGTCGGTGGAATATGCCGGCCAGCGCCGCCAGTTCGGCGGGCCGATCGCGCGCTTCCAGGCGATCCAGCACATGCTGGCCGACATGGCCGCGGCACTGTGGGCCTGCGAAAGCATGATCGCGCACACCGCCGCGCTCGCCGACGCCGGCGCCGACCTGCGCATGAAGGCCGCGGCGTGCAAGCTCTTTGTCTCGGAGCGCTGCTTTGAGGTGGCGGACAAGGCCGTGCAGATCCACGGCAATGTCGGCGTCACGCGCGGCCATCCGGTCGAGCAGACCTTCCGCAAGCTGCGCATGTTCCGCATCTTTACCGGCACCAGCGAGATCCAGCGCAACACCATCGCGCGGGCTATTCTGGAACCGCAGCAGCAGCAAGGCTGACCGTGCCGGCGGCACGGTCGCCGCCGGCATCGGGCCTCGCCCACAGCACAATACGACAAGACCACGGAGACCAAGCATGAACCGCCGAAACTGGCTTGCCACCGCCGGTGCCGCCGCGCTGGGCAGCCTGCTGCTGCCGGCCCGCGCCGCCAGCGCCTCATCCGCCTATCCCAGCCGCCCGATCCGGCTGATCGTTCCCTTCATCGCCGGCAGCACCCCCGACAGCACGGCCCGCACGCTGTCGGCGGAACTTGGCAAGAAGCTCGGCCAGCCCCTGGTGGTCGAGAACATGCCCGGCGCCGGCGGCATCATCGGCGCGAGCGCGCTGCGCCGTGCCGCGCCCGATGGCTACACGCTGGGCATCCTGGCCAACTCGCACGTCATCAACGTGCACATGTACCGCAAGATGCCGTACGACCCGACCCAGGACTTCACGCCGATCACGGCGTTGTCGGGCGGACCGTCGGCGCTGGTGGTGCCGGTCTCCTCGCCCTACAAGAGCGCGGCCGAACTGGTCGCGGCGATGAAGAAGGAGCCGGGCAAGTTCAACTACGGCTCCGGCGGCAAGGGCAGCATCGCCCATCTGGCCGTGGAAACCATGCTGCACCAGACCGGCTGCGACGCGGTGCATATCCCCTACAAGGGCGCGCCGGAAATCATCACCTCGATGGTGACCGGGCAGACTCAGTTCGGCATGCCGGTGCTGGGCACCGCAACGCAGTACGTGCGCAACAACCAGGTCAGGGTGCTGGCCGTCACCGCCGCCGCGCGCTCCCCGTACTTTCCCGACGTGCCGACCATGGCCGAAGCGCTGCCGCCCGGCTTTGTCATCGACAACTGGAGCGGCCTGTTCGCACCGGCCAACTTCCCGCCCGAGCTGGCGCAGAAGCTGCACGCCGCGGTGCGCGCGCTGCAGACCGCCGGCGTGTTCGACGCACAGCTCAAGGCCAATGCCGGCGAGCTGCGCCGCAGCGCGTCGCCGGCGCAATTCGGCACCATGGTGGCCAGCGACAACGCGCGCTATGGCGACCTGATGAAGTCGATCGGCATGACCGGCGACCTGGGCTGATACAACTGCCCCGCCCCCTTGCGCCGCACGCCGTCCCGCGCGTGCGGCGCCTGTGTTTTTCTCCCTTCTGCCAGAGGCTGCGCATGAAGCCAGCATGGTCTTGCCTGAAGGACGTCACCATCATCGACGTCAGCCAGTTGCTGCCCGGCCCGCACGCCTGCAGCCTGCTGCGCCAGCTTGGCGCGGAGGTGATCAAGGTCGAGCAGCCCGGCAGCGGCGACACCGCGCGCCAACTGGGCGCGCATGTGTATGCGCAGTTCAACCGCGGCAAGCGCTCGGTGGCGCTGGACCTGAAATCGGACGCCGGCCGCGCCGCCTTCCTGGACCTGGTGCGCGATGCCGACGCCGTGGTCGAAGGCTTCCGCCCCGGCGTGATGGCGCGCCTGGGCTTGGACTATGACGCGCTGGCGGCGATCAATCCGGCCATCGTGCTGTGTTCCGTCTCCGGCTTCGGCCAGACCGGGCCCTACGCCAGCCACGCCGGGCATGACCTGAACTACCTGGCGCTGGCCGGGTACTGGGCCACGCCGGTGCAGGTGCACGATGTGGTCTCGCGCCCGCGCGTACGGGTGTCGGATTACGCAGCGTCGGGCTACGCCGCGTTATCGCTGGCCGTCGCGATCATGAGCGCGCGGCAGAACGGGCAGGGGCAGCATCTCGATGTATCGATCCACGATGCGGTGCTGTCGTGGACCGCCCATGGTGCCTGGACGGCGCGTGCGCACGAGGATTCACCCCGGGCCTCAGCCACCGTGATGCCGGAAAACGACCTGTTCGAAACCCGCGACCAGCGGCACCTGGCGATGGGCATCCTGGAAAACAAGTTCTGGGACCACCTGTGCGCGGCGCTTGGCGACGCGTTCCCGGCCCTGCGCGATCCGCGCTTCGCCACGCGCGCCGGGCGCGGTGCGCACAAGGTGGAGGTCAATGACCTGCTGGCGGCGGTGTTTCGCACGCGGGACCTGGCGGAATGGGAGGACTTCTTTGCGCCGCTCGATATTCCGTTCTCGCCGGTGCTGGGGGCTGGCGAGTTGTTCGAGGATGCGCATGTGCGGGCGCGGGAGGTGGTGCGGCGGGTTGAGGGTGGGATTGCGGTGAGTTTTCCGGTGAAGTTTTCGTTAGGGTTGCCGGAGGGGGACGATTTTGTGGCCGGGGTTGGGGAACACAATGCGGACTGATGCCAGCGCGGCCGATCCTTTCCCGCGCTGGAACCTGCAAACCTCGCATTTCGTCCGTTGGGCGGCCGCTCCGGAGCCATGATCAAGCGCTACGACGATGGCACGCTCACCGGCCAGCCATCGCCAACTCGCTTTGATCCGCTGCGGCGGATATGGAACCGCTGAAGCTCGAACGAGCGAGGGGCCCGGCCACCGCAATCTTCGACCGCGTTGCCTTATCCGGCGACCAAGCGCTGGAATTCTTCTCCGCGCAGCCGCCACGTACTGCGTAGCGCCTGGAAGCGAAGTGCGGTCAGAAGAGGCCCGGCGGCTCAGCGTTTCTCGTCGAGCAGGTCGTTCAGGATCTCGTCGAAGGTCGCCTGCGCGTCCTCCAGCGCCTGCAGTGCCGCGTCGAAGGTCTGCAGCGCCAGTTTCGACGGCTTGCCGCTGCCCTGCGGCGGATAGTGGGCCTGCAGCGCCGTGAAGGCGACCTGCACCTGCCGCGTGGCCGCAACCACGCGTTCCATCGCCTGCGCCTCTTCGGCGCGGTATTGCTCGTGTTTCTGTTCGCTCATGCCGGTTGGCTCCCTGAAGGCGCGTCGTCTCGGTGGGGTGCGCGCGCCCGAATGAGGCATATCGTACAAGAACTGCGCCGGCCGGCTTGCGCCGCGGCCACGCCGCCGGCAAAAATAAGGTAGGCTGCGCGGCTGGGCGGCAAGGCCGGCGCATACGCGCCACGCCTGGCCGCGGCCACTGACGAATGCCATGCCATTGACCACCCGCCGCGCGCTGGCGGCCGCGCTGATGACCGCCAGCGGCTTCGCCTGCTACTGGACCTACCTGACGCTGAACCAGGACCGGCTGCTGTTCGACGCGCGCCGGCGCCCCCCGCGCGACCTGCCCGACGGCATCATCGGCTATTCGCACCTGATCCCCGGCGGCGTGGTGCGAGGCTACATCTACCACGCGCCCGGCGACACCGTGCGCGACCTGCTGTTCTACCTGCCGGGCCGCGGCGAAGATGTGCTGGAAACGCTGCAATACGCGCGCTGGCTGCCTGCCGGCATGGGCTTCGCCACCTACGATTACCGCGGACTGGGCCACTCCGACGGGCGCCCGTCCGAGGGCGCGGCGGTGGCCGACGCCAGCCAGTTCCTGTTGCATGTGCGGCGCGTGTTCCCCGACGCCCGCGTGCACGTGGTGGGGCGCAGCCTGGGCACCGGCGTGGCGATCCAGCTGGCCGACCTGCAGGATTTCGAGAGCCTGCAGCTGATCACCCCCTACGACTCGCTGCTCGAACTGGTGCGCAAGCGCTTTCCGCTGGTGCCGCTGCGCCAGCTGATGCGCCACCACTTCGACTCGATCTCGCACTGCAAAAAGGTCGTACAGAGCACCAAGGTGCTGCTGGCCGCCACTGACGAAGTGGTGCCGCATGCCTGCTCGGAACGGCTGATGGCAGCCTGGCCCGGCCCGGTGGCGCTGCAGACCGTGCCGGATACCGATCACTTCACCATCATCGAACGCGAGCAAACCTGGCTCGCGCTGTGCGAATTCGCGCGCCAGCACAGCCAGGCGCGCCTGCGCGTTGCCGCGGTCCAGCCGGAGCCACCCCCGGCACAGCCAGTGCCGCGGCCGGCACCTCCGAGTGCGCCAGCGCCGCAGCCGGTCGACCATGACGAGCTGGGCAATCCGCTGCCGCTGGCGGCGAACCGCTGAGCCGGCCGGTGGTCCGACCGGTGCCAGCGGGTAAAATGCGGCCCATGAAAAAGTTCGCAGTCAAGGCAGGCGGCGCCGCACTGGCGCTGGCTGCCGCCGGTGCCTTGCTGGCCGGTTTTGCCGCCGTGGTCAGCCTGCGGCAGCTTCCCCCCGTCGATGCGCTGCGCGACTACCGGCCCGATGTGCCGCTGCGCATCTACACCAGCGACAACGTCCAGATCGGCGAGTTCGGCAGCGAGCACCGCGAGTTCATCCCCTTCGAGCAGATCCCGCGACAAATGGTGCAGGCGCTGCTCGCAGCCGAGGACGACCAGTTCTACGAGCACCAGGGCATCGACCTTCCCGGCGTGTTGCGCGCCGCGCTGGCCAACCTCGGCCAGGGCTACGCCCAGGGCGCTTCCACCATCACCATGCAGGTGGCGCGCGCCTTCTACCTGTCGCGCGAGAAGACGCTGGCGCGCAAGTGGTACGAGATGCTGCTGGCCTGGCGCATCGACCATGCGCTGCCCAAGGACCGCATCCTCGAGCTGTACATGAACCAGGTCTACCTGGGCGAGCATGCCTATGGCTTCGGCAGCGCCGCGCACGCCTACTTCGGCAAGCCGCTGGCGTCGCTGTCGCTGGCCGAGACCGCGATGCTGGCGGGCCTGCCGAAGGCGCCTTCGGCGGTGAACCCGGTGGTCAATTTCGCGCGCGCCAAGCGGCGCCAGGAGTATGTGCTGGGGCGCATGCTGGCGCTCGGCATGATCAGCCAGGACGATTACCGCGAAGCCCGCGCCGCGCGCCTGGTCATCAGCGACGACACCCCCGGCCGCTTTGCCGGCCATGCGGAGTACGTGGCCGAGCTGGCGCGCCAGCTCGCGCGCGAGCGCTTTGGCGACGAGGCCTACACGCGCGGCCTGAACGTCTACACCACGGTGTCGTCGGTGCGCCAGACCCTGGCCTACGATGCCGTGCACGGCGGGCTGGAGCGCTACGCGCGCCGCCACCGCAAGTTCGTCAAGGACTTGTCGCAAGGGCCGCAGGCCGCGCTGGTGTCGCTCGACACCAGCACCGGCGCGATCGAGGCCATGGTCGGCGGCGCCGATTTCGCCGCCAGCCGCTTCAACCATGCCACCCAGGCGCTGCGCCAGCCGGGCTCGACCTTCAAGCCCTTCGTCTATGCCGCGGCGCTGGAGCGTGGCGTGTCGCCCGGCACGCTGATCAACGACGCGCCACTGCCGACGGGTTCGCGCTGGCAGCCGTCCAATGACGACGGGCGCTTTGTCGGCCCCGTCAGCGTGCGCCAGGCGCTGGCCGAATCGCGCAACCTGCCCGCGATCCGCACGCTGCAGGCGATCGGCATCCCCTATGCGGTGGAGTTCGCCAGCCGCTTCGGCTTCTCGCCCAGGCGGCTGCCGCGCTACCTGCCACTGGCGCTGGGCACCGGCACCACCTCGCCGCTGCGCCTGGCCGCGGCCTATGGCGTATTCGCCAACGGCGGCCACCGCGTCGAGCCCTACCTGATCGAGCGCATCACCGACAGCGACGGCAACGTGCTGTTCAGCGCCGCGCAGGACGCGCAGCAACGCCCCGCGCCGCCGCCCGTGATCAGCGCGCGCAACGCCTTCGTGATGGACAGCCTGCTGCGCAGCGTGGTCGACACCGGCACCGGCACCGGCGTGCGCCGCTACCTGCGCCGCGACGACGTGGCCGGCAAGACCGGCACCACCAACGACTCGGTCGACGGCTGGTTCGCCGGCTATGGCGGCGGCGTGGTCACGGTGGCGTGGATGGGCTATGACGACAACCGCAGCCTGGGCGAGCATGAGTTCGGCGCGACCACCGCGCTGCCGGTGTGGGCCACCTACATGGAAGGCCGCCTGGCCGGCGTGCCGGAGGCCGGCGTGCAGGCGCCCGCCGGCCTCGTGCAGGCGGGCGGCGACTGGATGTACGCGGAGAATGCCGACGGCAGCCAGGGCATCGCCGCGATCGGCTTCCCGCCGCCGGCGCCCGCCACGGCGCCGGCCAGCCAGCCGCTCGCGGATCCGGTCGCGAGCAACCTCGGCAGCCCCTCCCGGGCGTCCCCCGCGGTTCCGGCCGCGCCCACCCCCGTCACCAGCGCGGTGCCAGGCGCCGCCACGCCGGCAGCGCCGGCCGCAAACCCGCTGTAGACTTGCGGCTTTCCCGATTTCCGTCCCGAACCCGATGTCCAGCCACAGCCCGCTGCTGATCTGGTCGGTCGCCGCGCTGACCACCGCTGGCGTCCTGTTCCGCCCCTTCCGCCTGCCCGAAGCCTTCTGGGCTGCCGGCGGCGCCCTGCTGCTGTGCGCCACCGGCCTGATGGCGCTGCCCGAGGCCTTCGCCGCGGTGCTGCGCGGCTACGACGTGTACCTGTTCCTGGCCGGCATGATGCTGATCGCGGAACTGGCCCGCAAGACCGGGCTGTTCGACCACGTTGCCGCGCTCGCCGTGCGCCAGGCGCGCGGCTCGGCGCCGCGGCTGTTTCTGCTGGTGTACGGCTTCGGCACGCTGGTGACGGCGTTCATGTCCAACGACGCCACCGCCGTGGTGCTGACGCCCGCCGTGCTGGCCGCGACCCGCGCCGCGCGCGTGCGCCAGCCGCTGCCCTACCTGTACGCCTGCGCCTTTATCGCCAACGCGGCCAGCTTCGTGCTGCCGATTTCCAACCCGGCCAACCTGGTGATCTTCGGCGAGCGCATGCCGCCGCTGGCCGGATGGCTGGCGAGCTTCGCGCTGCCGTCGCTGGCCGCGATCGCGGCCACGCTGGCGGCGCTGTGGTGGACCCAGCGCGCGGCGCTGGCCGAGCCCATTGCCGATGACGTGCCGGTGCCGCCGCTGTCGCGGCAGGCGTGGATGAGCGCGCTGGGCATCGTGCTGACCGGGCTGGGGCTGCTGGTGGCCTCGCTGCGCGGCTACGCGCTGGGCTGGCCCACCTGCGCCGCGGGCGTGGCCACGCTGCTGCTGGTTTGCGCCACCCGGCGCGAGCTGCTGTGGCCGACGCTGCGCGAGGTGTCGTGGGGCGTGCTGCCGATGGTGGCCGGCCTGTTCGTGCTGGTGGCGGCGCTGGAGCAGACCGCGGTGATCCGCCATCTTGCCGACGCGGTCGCGGCGGCCTCGCGCGACGGCGGCGCGCTGGCGCTGCTGGGCGTGGGCGCGGTGGTGGCACTGGCGGGCAACGTGGCCAACAACCTGCCGGCCGGTCTGATCGCGGCGTCTGCGCTCGACGCCGGACACGCCTCGCACGCGGTCAGCGGCGCGGTGCTGGTCGGCATCGACCTGGGCCCCAACCTGTCCGTCACCGGCTCGCTCGCCACGCTGCTGTGGCTGACGGCGCTGCGTCGCGAAGGGCTGCAGGTCAGCGCCGGCCAGTTCCTGCGCGTGGGCGCCGTGGTGATGCCGGCGGCAATGCTGCCGGCACTGGCGCTGCTGTTGCTCTAGGCCGTCGGCTCGTCAGCCGTTGGCGGGGAGCTGCGCCGCGGGGCTGCGCGGCGCCGGCGACAATGGCCGGCGCAGCCCGCCCGCGCCGTGGCGCACGGCGCTGGCATGGTGTTCCGCGACACCGGTTTCCACCGGCGTGGCCGGTACCGGCACTGTCACCACATGGAGCAACATCAGGCTGCTGCACGGAAAGGCGATCGGCATGATGAGGTGGATCCCGACAAAGCGTCAGGCCGCGCTTGGCCGCGGCCGGGTGCCGGCAGCCTGCAACGGGCTGCCTGGTGTTGTGCAGACATTATGTGGGCTTGTCGGCGCCCTGCGTGGCGGGCTTGAGCGATGTCACGAACTCTTCATGGAAAGCGCATCGGTTGTGGCGTATCCGGCCCACCGCAACGTCCTTTCCCAGCCACTGCGCGGGTTGTGAGGCCACGGCATCTGCCATATAGTGAATCCGGCACACACCCGCTGCGCAGCCATTCACGCCATCACAACCCCCATCCATGAACAGCAAGGACGCAGCGCACCGCGCAAAGGACAGCAACGCCGGCGACACCGGCGGCGAAAGGGCCGGCCATCCCGCCGGCAGCGTCTCGGCCCGCATCCGCGCGCGGCTGGAGGCCGCGCAGGAGCGCTTCCACGCCAACGACAATATCGCCCGCTATATCGAGCCCGGTGAAATGGAACAGCTGCAGGCCGAAGTCCAGGCCCGGCTGCAGGACGTGCTGCGGGCGCTGGTGATCGACGTCGACAACGACCACAACACGCAGGAAACCGCGCGCCGGGTGGCCAAGATGTATTTGAAGGAAATCTTTGCCGGCCGCTATGCCAAGGCCCCGCCGGTAACGGAATTCCCCAACGTCGGCCAGCTCAACGAACTGATGATCGTGGGCCCGCTGCGCGTGCGCAGCGCCTGCTCGCATCACTTGTGCCCCATCATCGGCAAGCTGTGGATCGGGGTGATGCCGAACCAGCATTCCAACCTGATCGGCCTGTCCAAGTACGCGCGGCTGGCCGAATGGATCATGTGCCGTCCGCAGATCCAGGAAGAGGCGGTGGCGCAGGTGGCCGACCTGCTGCAGGAAAAGATGAGTCCCGACGGTCTCGCCATCGTGATGGAGGCCGAGCACTTCTGCATGCACTGGCGCGGCGTGCGCGACACCGACGCCAAGATGACCAACAGCGTGATGCGCGGCTCGTTCCTGAAGGACGACAGCCTGCGCCGCGAATTCCTCACGCTGCTGAACAATAACCGCGGCTAGCGGGCAGCGCGCCGGCCGCCACACGGAGCGCCATTACCGGAGCGCCACGACCATGCTAGTCCGCCTGCTCTATGCCAGCCGTGCCCGCCAGGCCATCGATGCCGCCCTGCTCGATGCCATCCTGGCCGCCAGCCTGGAACGTAATCCGCGCCACGGCATCACCGGCGTGCTGTGCCATGGCAACGGCATCTTCCTGCAGGCGCTGGAGGGCGACCGGCAGGAGGTTTCGCAGCTGTTCCAGTCGATCGCGCGCGATCCGCGCCACCACGACGTGACCCTGCTGCATTTCGAGGAAACCTGCACGCGCGACTTTGCCGGCTGGGCGATGGGGCAGGTCAATGCGGCGCGGCTCAATACCGCCACCCTGCTCAAGTTCTCCGCGCGCGCCGAACTCGATCCCTACCGCACCGGCGGCGCGGCCTCGCTGGCGCTGCTCAAGGAGCTGATCGCCGGCGCGTCGGTGGTGTCGCGCACCGGCGAGCGCGGACGGCACTGAGCCGCGCCCGCGCACCGCTAGACCGTGACCGGCCCGTACAGGCCGCACTCCAGGTCGCTCTCGAACTCTTCCATCCAGGCAGTCCCGGCGCCGGCTTCATAGACGCTGGTCTTGTCGGTGCCGACCCGGCGTACGCTGACGCGCCGCGCGGCGTCGCCCTCGCCCTCGCCCTCGTCGGTAATGTCGAACATCTCCGCCGCCAGCCCGACATGCCTGCACGCGTCCACAACCTGCTGCTGCTCGTCGGCGGGAAATTCAGTGAACGGTCTCGTTGCCATGGCATCCTCCGTCAAGGTTGAGATCGCCGCTTGCGCGCAGCGCGAACGCGCGTGGCACCGCAGGCGCCACGCATGAAGCGGCACGCGCGCCGGCATCCGGCCGGCGACGCGTCCGCACCCTCCTGGGATCTTGTTGTTCGAGACTCAGCTCTTGCGCTGGGTCACCGCCACGAACGGCGCCGGTGCGTGCTGCACGGACTGGCTGCCGCAATTCGGGCATGGTGGATGGGCAGAGGCATGTTCCGCGAGATGTTCGGTTTTTTCGAACACATGGCCGCACTTCTCGCAGCGGTATTGATAGACGGGCATGGCGTTCCCCCACGCGGTGCACACGCCGCGGGGCGCGTGTCAGCTTCATTCTAGGACAGCGGTCCGCGCCGCCAAGCGCCAAAATGCCGCGCCGCCGGCATGTGGCTGGCGCGTGTGGCCGGCGATGTCACCACAGCGGCACTTTGCCGTGCATTGATCTCCCGCAATGGCTGTATCGCAAGACAAGCGCCGCAACCCTGCGCAAACCCAAGTCAAGCCGGCAGGGCCTGCCGCTTATCTTCCAGAGATGTCATTGCATCGGCCGGATCCGGTCCTCCGCGCGATCCAGCAGCATCCGCGAACTAGCCGAATTCCGATTCAGCGAGGCGCGGAAACTGGCCAGAATCCGAGTCTTGTGATGACGCCACCGCACGGCGACACCAGCCGGAAGCCGGTTGCCGTCCCACCCGGAGATTGCCCATGAACGACCAAGTCCTGCGCGTTGCCCTGGCCGACGACCACCCGCTGGTGGTGGCCGCGCTGCGCGACTGCCTGCAGCGCAGCGCGCGCGTCCAGATCAGCGCCGAATGCCGCAACGGCACCGAGCTGCTCGGCACGCTGGCGCGGCATCCCGCCGATATCGCCATCACCGATTTCTGCATGGGCCACGGCGATGCCTCGCTGGACGGCTTCAACCTGCTCAGCCGGCTGGCGCGGCGCCATCCGGCGACGCGGGTGGTGGTGATCAGCGCCCGCTCCAATGCCGCCATCGTCCGCCGCGCGATCAAGCTGGGCGTGCGCGGCTTCGTCAGCAAGGAGGATCCGCTGGAGGAAGTGGTGCGCGCCTGCGCCCACGCTGCGTTCGGCAGGGGCTGCTTCTGCTCGCCCGCGGTGCACGCGGTGCTGCAGCGCGCGGCGCTGCCCGGCACGCCCGCGCGGGAGCCGACCCAGCGCGAGCTCGAAGTCATCCGGCTCTATGCGCAAGGCGCGCAGCTGACCGAGATCGCCGCCAAGCTGGGCCGCTCGGTCAGCACCATTTCCAGCCAGAAGACCGTGGCCATGCGCAAGCTCGGCGTGCAGACCAATACCGGCCTGATCCGCTACGCCTATGAAAGCGGGTTGATCTGACCGTCCATGGCCATACAGCAAGACCCCGACCGCACCCGCGACACCCTGGCCAGCACCTTCGATGCGCTTGCCGACCACGCCCGCCGGCAGCAGCACCTGTACTCGGTGACCATCGCGGCGCTGATCGCCATCGTGCTGTGCTCGGGCACGCTGCTGGCCGGGCTGGCGGCGGACCAGCACCTGGACTATCGGCGCAGCCAGGTCGCGCATTATGTCGGCACGGTGTCGCACCGGCTGCAAAACGAAGCCTCGTTCGTGCGCCGCACCGCGCTCAGCATCCGCTACCATCGCCGCGCCGCCGTCGCAGCTCCGTCGCGCGACCCCGACGTCGAGGCCTTGCGCCGCACCGGCGCGGCCGCCGTTCATGTCGAGGCCGTGCGCAAGGACTACCATCTGCTGGCCGCCGACGCCACGCGCCAGGCCTGGGGCGCGCGCCTGCCGACCGAGTTCGCGCGGCTGCGGCAGGTCGCGCTGGCCGCGGTGGCCACGCAGCAGGCCTTCGACCTGGACCATGGCGCCTACGCGGTCTCGCTGGACGAGGACAGCGCGGTCGTGATCCGCCAGCCCGAGGCGCGCGCGCCGCTGGCGCTGGATCCGGCGCTGATTCCGCGCCTGCGCGCGCAGCTGACCCGCGCGCTGCTGGACCGCACCGGCCATGCCGTGCCGGCGCGCGACCACCCCGTCTGGCTGGGGCCGCTGCGCGACCCCGTGGACGACAGCCCCATCATGGTCCTGGCCGGCGCCGCCTATGCCGGCGACGCACCCACCATGCTGGTGGCCTCCTGCGTGCCGGTGCAGGCGTTCCTGGCCGGCTTGCCGCCGCCCCAGGACCACGCCGGCCTGGCGCTGCTCGATGACGCGGACCGCCTGATCGACGTGTGGCCGCATGCCGGCACGCTGACCTCGGCCAGCGCCCGCGACATCGCTGCGCGGGTCCGCGGCCTGCCGCACAACGCGTTGCGCCTGACGCGCTCGGGCGTGGCGCTGGTGCAGCCGTTGCAGCCCGGCTTCGGCCTGCTGGTCTACCACCTGCCATACCGGCTGCTGTTCAACGCGCTGGCGGCCGAACTGGCGGTGATCGGCGCCGCCATGCTGCTGCTGACCGGCGCCATCGTGCTCGCGGCGCACTACTGGAGCCGGCACCTGCTGCGGCGTTCGCATGCCGAAGCCCGGCGCGCGCTGGAAAGCGAGCTGATGAACCAGGTGCTGGTCAGTGCCACGCCGGTCGGCCTGTGCATCGTGCGCCAGCACGACTACGCCGTGCTGGCCTGCAATCCGCTGGCGGCATCGCTGCTGCCAGCGCGACCGCACCAACCGCTGCCCGCCGCGGTAGCCGGGGCGCTGTCGCGGCAGCCATGCGGCGCCGGCGGCGGCCCCGCATCGGTCTGCAGCATCACCGTCGCGGCCGCGCAAGCGCCCGGCCCTGCCGAAGCGGCACCGCGCTTCCTGCAGGTCACCTATGCCCCGGCGCGCTACCGCGATGAAGCCGTGCTGTTCTGCGCGGTCCAGGACTGCACCGCGCAAGAGGCCCTGCAGCAGCAGCTGCGCTCCGCCCAGCAGGCCACCGAGGCGATGCTGCGGGTGCGCTCGACCTTCTTTGCCGCGATGAGCCACGAGATCCGCACGCCGCTGAACGCGCTGCTCGGCAACCTCGAACTGCTGGCGCGCAGCGGCGGCATGGAGCCGCACGCGGCACGGCTGCGCGCGCTGGAGACCGCCGCCGGCTCGCTGCGCCGCATCGTCAACGATGTGCTGGACTTCTCCAAGATCGACGCGGGGCAGCTGGCGCTGGTCAATGCGCCGTTCCGTCCCGTCGAGGCCCTGGAGAGCCTGGCGCTGGCCTATGCGCCCATGGTCGCGGGCCGCCCGCTGCGCTTCTGCCTGCAGCTGTCGCCGACGCTGGACACGGAAGTCGTGGGCGACCGCACGCGGCTGGTGCAGGTCTTCAACAACCTGCTGAACAACGCCTTCAAGTTCACCGCCAGCGGCCGCATCACGCTGAGCGGCGAACTGCAGGCTGATGCGCATGGGACGCAGCGGCTGTCCTGCCGCGTCAGCGATTCCGGCATCGGCATGACACCGGCACTGGCGGCGCGCGTGTTCCAGCCGTTCGTGCAGGGCGATGCCGCCGCCGACAGCCGCTATGGCGGCACCGGGCTGGGGTTGTCGATCTGCGCCAGGCTGTGCGAGCTGATGGGCGGCAGCATCGTCGTCAACAGCGTGGCGGACGTAGGCAGCGCGTTCACGGTGTCGGTGCCGCTGGCGCCGGCCGATGCCGAGCCGCACGCGCCAGCGGCGGCCAGCGTGACGCACAGGGGCCATGTGCTGGTGCTGTCGCAGGACCCACGCACCGGCGCGTCGATCGAAGCATGGCTCAAGGCCGCGGGGTGGCACACCGAGGCGGCGGCCTCCATCGCCACGGCGCAGGAAAGCGTGCAGCGTAACGCGCCCGCTGCCGTGGTCGCGAGCGAAGACTTTGCGCCAGCGGCGCTGGATGCGCTGCGCCAGTCCGCGCCGCTGGTGTGGCTGACGGCCGACGGCCCGCACCGCCCGCGGCAGCACAGCCCTGGCATGCTGGAGGCCTCGGCGTTCAGCCATCGCGCACTGCTCGACGCCGTGGCGGCCGCCACCGGCGCAACGCAGCAAGCGACGCCGCCCATGCCCGCCCCCGCACCGCCTGCGCTGCCCGCGCCCGCGGCGGCGCCCTTGACCATCCTTGTCGCCGAAGACAATCCGCTGAACCAGTCGCTGGTGGCAGAGCAACTACAGGCAATCGGCTGCCACCCCATCGTCACGGGCGATGGCAGGCAGGCACTGGCGGTGCTGGCGCGCACGCGCGTCGACGCGCTGCTGACCGACCTGCACATGCCGGAAATGGACGGCCACGCATTGCTGCACGCCGTGCAGGCGAAGTATCCGGGACTGCCGGTCATCGCCTTCAGCGCCGTGGCATGCAGCGACCCCGAGCACGACTGGCGCCTGCGCGGCTTCTCCGGTTACCTGGCCAAGCCCGCCTCGCTGCAGGACCTGGACGCGTGCCTGCGCGGCCTGCCTCGCGCCGCCGCCGATGCCGGCGCCTGCGCGCAACCGCACGACCCGGCCAGCGCAGTGGAAGCCCCGCGCCGCCGCTACGAAGACATGCTGCGCCGGCAGCTGCAGCAAGACCTGCCGGCGCTGGCCCGCATCCTGGCGCAGCAGGACCCGGCCGGCCTGCGCCACTGGGTGCATGCCGCGGCGGGCGCCTTCATGATCGTGCGGCGCCAGTCCATCGTCAGGGAATGCCGGGACCTCGAGGCACTGTGCGAGGCGGCACCCGGCTGGGGCCCGGCCATGGCCGAAGCGGCAGACATCTTGTACAAGCGGCTGCAGCGCTATGCGCTGGGCGCCGCGGCGAGTCCGTGACCGCTGACAGCACCGCATTACCACAATTGGCGGATTTGCGAGCAGCCCCACGCGCGACCATAATGGCAACGCCGCGCCGTGGCCCGCCTGGCCGATCCGATCCGGGCGCGGCATTGTCTCCAATGTCTCCCCCATGCCGCCAGAACAAGGCCTGCCCCAGCCCCAGCGCACCTGGGCCATCCTCACCGTTTTCTTCGGCCTGATCATGGCCGTGCTCGACGGCTCGATCGCCAATATCGCGCTGCCGTCGATCTCGCGCGAACTGCAGGCCGATCCCGCCAGCACCATCTGGGTCGTCAACGCCTACCAGCTGACGGTGACCGTATGCCTGCTGCCGCTGTCGTCGCTGGGAGACATCCTGGGCTACAAGCGGGTCTACCGCGCCGGGCTTGCGACCTTCCTGGCAGGGTCGCTGCTGTGCGCGCTGTCGGTCAACCTGCCGATGCTGGTGGCCGCGCGCGTGCTGCAGGGCATCGGCGGCGCCGGCATCATGAGTGTCAACACCGCGCTGGTGCGCTTTATCTACCCGCCGACGCGGCTGGGCCGCGGCATCGGTCTCAATGCGCTGGTGGTGGGCGTGACCATCGCCGTGGGGCCGTCGCTGGGTGCACTGATCCTGGCGGCGGCCAGCTGGCCCTGGCTGTTCGCGGTCAATGTGCCGGTGGCCATCGCCGCGCTGGCGCTGAGCCGCACCGCGCTGCCAGATACGCCGCCGCAGCCGCGCGGTTTCGACTACCCCAGCGCACTGCTGTCGGCGCTGGTGTTCGGCATGTTTATCCTGAGCGTCGACGGCCTCGGCCACCCCGGCTGGCGCCTGGCCGGCTGCGCGGGCGTGGCGCTGGCGGTGGGGCTGGGCTGGCTGCTGGTGCGGCGCCAGCGCGGCCGCGCCGCGCCGCTGGTGCCGGTCGATCTGTTCGCCAGCCGCGCCTTTACGCTGGCGGTGGGGACTTCGTTCTGCTCGTTCATGACGCAGATGCTGTCCTTTATCGCGCTGCCGTTCTTTCTCGAGTACCAGCTCGGACGCTCGCTGCAGGAGACCGGGCTGCTGATCACGCCGTGGCCGCTGATGGTGGCGGTAATGGCCGCGGTTTCGGGCCGGCTGTCGGACCGCTATCCGGCCAGCATCCTCGCCGGCATCGGGCTGGCCATGCTCGGCGGCGGACTGGTCGGCCTGGCCACGCTGGGCCCCGACGCCGGCAGCTTCGACATCGCCTGGCGCATGGCCATGTGCGGCACCGGCTTCGGCTTCTTCCAGTCCCCCAACAATCGCGCCATGATCGGCGCCACGCCGGCGGAACGCAGCGGCGGCGCCAGTGGCGCGCAGGCGACCACGCGGCTGCTGGGGCAGACCACCGGCACGGCACTGGTGGCGCTGATGTTCAGCCTGTCGCCGGCGGGCGCGGCGCGCATGGCGCTGTACGTAGCGGCGGCCGTGGCGGCGGTGGGAGCGATGATCAGTTTGAGCCGGTTGCGCGATGCCAGTGGCGAGACGGTGGGGCGGGAGGCGGTGGAGCCGGATGCGTGATCATTCGGGGTGCGGGGTGATGGGGAACCTGCACCACCGACTGTACCGATACCGCTTGCTTGCTCCCCTCTCCCGCAAGCGGGAGAGGGAGTACACAACGGGAGTTGGAAAGATCGAGGCAATGATGCCGCCGCGGGCTTGCACAATCCGGATTTGAAAGGCGCCGGAGGCAACGAATCTACTCCGCCTTGGCCCCTGACTCCTTCACCACCCTCGCCCACTTGGCGATTTCCTGGCGCTGGTACGCCGCCAGTTTTTCCGGCGTGCCCAGCACCGGGTCCAGCCCCAGCGTCTTCAGCTTTGCCTGCACCTCGGGCAGCGTGAAGATGCGGTTGAGCTCGGCATTCAGTTTGGCCACCACCTCCTTCGGCGTGTTCGCCGGCGCGAACACCGCGAACCACGAATCCGCCTCGAAGCCCGGCAAGCCCTGCTCGGCCAGCGTCGGGATATCCGGTGCCGAGGCCGAGCGCTTCGCGCTGGTGATGCCCAGCGCGCGCAGCTTGCCCTCGCGCACCACCGGCAGGGCCGACGGCAGGTTGTCGAACATCATGGTGATATGGCCGCCGAGCAGGTCGGGAATGGCCATGGCGCGGCCCTTGTAGGGGACATGCGTGATCCTGACGCCCGCCATCGCATTGAACATTTCCCCGGCCACATGCGGCGAGGTGCCGATGCCCGGCGTGCCGAAGGTCAGGCCGCCCGGTTTTGCCTTCGCCAGCGCGATCAGCTCCGCCACATTCTTTGCCGGCACGCCGGGATTGACCACCAGCACGTTGGGCGTCGAGGCGATCAGGATCACCGGCGTGAAGTCCTTGACCATGTCGTACGGCATCTTGCTGTACAGCGCGCCGTTGATCGAATGCGTGCCGACGGTGCCGAGCGCCAGCGTATGCCCGTCGGCCGGAGCGTGGGCCACGGCCTCGGCGCCGATATTGCCGCCCGCGCCGGGCTTGTTGTCGACCACCACGGGCTGGCCCCAGGCAGGCGAGATCTTCTCCGAGACGATGCGCGCCAGCGTGTCGGGCGCGCCCCCGGTGGGAAAGCCGACCACGATGCGGATGGGCTTGGCGGGATAGCCCTGTGCCTGCGCGGTGGCGGGGCTGGCCAGGATGGATGCGGCAAGCACTGCCGCCGCGGCAACGGTACCGAAACGCATGGGATGCTCCTCCGGTCGCGCGCGGCTGCGTGGCCGCGCGCATTGTGAAGGCGGCGGCAATGCCGCCGCCGGAACCTGCCAGGCTGCCTGCTGCCTCAGACCGCGATGCCGCCGAACTCCTGCATCACCTTGTCGTGCAGGCGGCGCATGCCGCGCAGCCAGCGGTCGTAGTCCTGGCCCTTGCGGCGATAGTACTCAAGCACTTCGGGGTGCGGCAAGATCAGGAAGCGCTCGTCGGCCACGCCCTCCAGCGTCACCGCGGCGACATGCTCGGCGGTGACCGAGCCTTCCTGCAGGAAGCCCTTGCGCTCGCCGTTCTCGCCGAACAGCATATTGGTCTGCACGCCCTGCGGGCAGATGCAGCTGACCTTGATGCCGCGGTCGCCGTAGGTGATCGACAGCCACTCGGCAAAGCCGATGGCAGCATGCTTGGTCACCGCGTAAGGCGCCGAGCCGATCTGCGACAACAGGCCTGCCGCCGACACCGTGTTGACGAAGTAGCCGTCGCCGCGCTCCAGCATCTGCGGCAGCACCGCCTTTGCCGCATGGATGTGCGCCATCACGTTGATGTCCCAGATGCGCTGCCACTCGCCGGCGCTGGCGTCCAGGCCCTTGCGCAGGATGATGCCGGCGTTGGAGCAGAAAATGTCGACCTGGCCGAAGCGCTGCGTGGCCATGTCGGCCAGCCCCTGCACCGCGGCCGCGTCGGCCACGTCGACCGGCTGGGCAAACACCTGGCATGCGGGCACGGCGGCCTGGACCTCGGCCGCCACCGTGTCGGCGCCGGCTGCGTTCAGGTCAGCCACGGCCACGCCGCGCGCGCCGGCCTGCGCAAAGGCCAGCGCCAGCGCGCGGCCGATGCCGGTAGCGGCGCCGGTCACCACGACGGTCTTGTTGCGTACTTCCATGGGTGGTCTCCTCGTTGAATTCGAATGCCGGCGTCTGCGGACGGTGCATCGCGCCGGATACGTCAGGCCCGCTTCGCCGCGCCGGGCTCGGGTCCGGGTTCCGGCTGCGCCGAAGCAAAGCGCGCAGTCGCGCGCGCGCCGCCAGGCTGCCACAGCCGCGCCTGCAGGGTCTGCGCCAGTTCGCGCACGCGCGGGCCCAGGTTGGCTTCCAGGATTTCCGGCGACAGCCGCGCCGCGGCGCCGCCGATGTTCAGCGCCAGCACCTCGCTGCTGCGCGCCAGCCGCAGCGGCGCCGCCGCGCCGCTGACGGTGCGGTCCCATTCCGCATGCGCCACGCAGAAGCCGCGCCGCGCATGGTCGCGCAGCGCGCGCTCCACCCCCACGCGCACCGCCGGCCAGCGCGCACCGTAGTGGCGCGCCAGCTCCGCCAGCGCGGCCTCCCGGTGGTCGCCATCCAATCCCGCCAGCCACGCCCGTCCGATCGCCGAGGTGGCCATCGGCAGGCGCGCGCCCGGCGCCAGCCGGATCACCAGCGCACCGCGCGGCTGGCAGCTTTCCAGGTAGACCATGGCGTGGCGGTCCGGCATGGCCAGCGCCACCGTGCAATCGGTCGCAAACGCCAGCGACTGCATCAGCGGCTGCGCGATCTCGCGGATGCCGGCGCCACCGACATAGCGGTGCCCCAGCACCATCGCGCCCTGCCCCAGCCGGTATTTCTCGGTGGCTTCGATATAAGTGAGGTAGCCAAGCGTGGCCAGCGTATAGGTCAGCCGCGACACCGTGGGGCGCGGAATGCCCGTGCGCCGCGACAGCTCGGCATTGCCCAGGTAATCGTCCTGCGGCCCGAACGCGCGCAACAGCTCCATGCCGCGCGCCAGCGCCGTGACGAAGTTGCGGTCATCGGCGCAGCCATTGCCCGCCGGCGCGTCAGCCGGCACCAGGAGGTGCGCGGCATCGGGCGGCGGCGTGGGAATGGTGGTGGTGCGTTTCATCGGCAGGCGGTCGGGGCGAGCACATTAGATTGCAGCAAAGGCGGCTGGCCGGGGGCGCTATGTAGGGAAAGCATGTGCCATAGAAACGGTGTTTATGGACACCAATCGGCTAGCTGGCTCCGGGCGCCGGTCGCAGTCCTGCGGGGAGAGCTGTCTGGCTTAATCTTGTGGAGCACACGGCGGAAGTCTTTGGGAAGGAATTTAGCGGTTGTTGCCGTGGAAGCGCGTGGGGCGGTGATCGTCATGCCTTCACAGGAGCGTGCGATCATCCGTATCAGGTGCGCCCCACATCGCCCCATCACCCGTCAGGCCTCACAAACATCACCGACCTCAACCGGAGGACAGCACGATGACGAAATACCTTATCTCCTTTCCTGCAACGGCGATGAAAGTTCCCGCCGAGTCGCTTGACGCCGTGGGCGAAGCTGCGCGCCAGGTCATACGCGAGGCGAAGGCTGCAGGCGTGTACGTGTTCGGTGGTGGTATCAACGCGGATGTCGCACCGCTCATGGTCGCCTCAGACGGCACGGTCACAAACGAAACTTATCCCCAGACCAAGGAGTTCGACGGCGGCTTCTGTATCCTCCAGCTCCCATCGCGCGAAGACGCCATCCTGTGGGCTGCGAAGATTGCCAAAGCGTGCCGCTGCTCGCAGGAACTCCGCGAGTTCGGGGATGACCCCGAGAGTTGACGGGCAGGGTCGGCGATCAAGGACACTCTCCCGCGAGTCCCTTTTTCATTGGCATGGACTTCAGTCAGTAAGCGGTCATCCTCGACCTTTGTAAGTGGTGGCCACCCTGCTCAAAGCTTGCTCGTCCTTCGCTGCAGCGTGATGCCTAACGAACCGCTGCAGCCGACGCCGGTACGTCGGCGCGGCTGAGCTTGCTCGTTGAACGGTAGCTTTGTGACAAGGCGAATTTCCGCTATGAGTCGCCTTAGATGGCCTGGCGCCCTAGAATTTCGGACGTCGTATTCCGGCGCTTGGACCGGGGAATTGCAATGGATACAAGGTTGTCCGATCCCGGCAAAGAACTCTATCGAAGGGTCGACGAGGTTCTGCATTACCGCTGGGATCCCATCGGCATCTCGACAGTTCCATCGGCGCGCAACGAATACAATGCCTACGTGCCGCATGTGTTCGAGCTGTTGAAAGAAGGTGCAAGCGCAGCGGTGATCACGGAGTACTTGATCCGAGTTGTTCGAGCTCGAATAGGAATGGGCCAAGAGCTTGCTCATACCAAGAAGGTCGCCGATGTATTGGTGGCTTGGAGAGAGGAAGTTAGGGGCGGAGGTTGATCCCAAGAAGGGCCGACATCATGACAACCGAAAACCGGTGCAGCGCAGCGGCAAGCGACGGCCAAACAACGCTAGTCGCAGAGTCCTACGATCGAGAAACTGACAGCATTATCCGGACCTACAACTTTCACGCTCATGACATTTCGGGCCTTTTCCGCGCTCTCAAGATTGAAACCTTCGAGTCCTGGGCGAGCTATGAGTTGGATAAGTTGGACATTGAAACGCTAAACAGTGGCTATGGTCTTGGAATACATCATGACGGACGCGTGACGCTGAGGATGCGCAGCGCGGTTGACGAGTATCCCTACTTGCTGCACACGAACCGCGAACTGTTGCTTATGCTCCAAGGGCGCAAGCCACTTAGTGTTTTTACTGACGAGGAGCCATCAACGAATGGCATCCCTCCGCTTTTTCCAGAAATCAAGTTTGATGCACATGTAGGAATGGGTCGGTTCGTGAAGGATGAATATGCTGATGCGGTAGACAACGGCCTGCATCGACTTAGATGGGTGTTCTACGCGCTGCCTGAGGAGGCGTGGCGAATCAGGGCCTATATTCTTCTCTTGGAAACATCGAAGCACTCCGGGTGGAACGAAGGATTTGAGCGAATGCAGGGCTCGCTACTCGGCTATTCTGAACAAGAGAACGACTTCCATATTGAGTTTCAAAGGATGCGCATCCAGCGTAGTGCATGACTTAACTACTGGGCTTTTATGTTTGCTTCTGGCGCATCCAGAGGGCCGCTTTGGGTCGGTCAGAAACAGGACGTTCGGATGTCCGTTGTGCCTCACGAAGGCGTCTTCTGGCTCTAGTAGAAGGGTCCCATTGACGAAGTGTGTGGTTCCGCACTGACTTGCCCAGATCTTCGGCAAGAATAACCAGTCCAGTGTCGGAGTTTCACACATGAAGACTTTCTGCACGCTGCATATCCGATCAGCCTCCCAGGACCTCCGCAACCACTCGTCAAGATGCGTCAGGCAACTTTCGATATAGAGCTGGCATTGTTGAACCCAGGCAGTGAGTGGAAAAACTTGCAGAGGCGCCTGGGTGATACCTGCGTGTTTGAGGACCGCCAGGAACAAGGGTGGGGAACAGTCATCCGTCAAAGCAATCCCCGAACTGGCTCACTTGCTGAACAGACGCGGCATTTCTTGACCCTGTTCACTGGCAACGAGGCGCTGATTCGCAAGTGTGACCCTGTTCTGAGAATAGCAGCCTTTAACCCAAACGCCACCATTACCATCCTTGTCGAAGATATGGACCGGGTCTGCATGCTGGGAGCGAGGGTTGAACTTAGTGTCTATCCAGTCGAATGAGCACAAAAACAAGGACCTTGAGCACCATTGTTATGAGAGTTGTATTGCTCTTCACCGTTCTCGTCATAGTGGCTTCTTTGACATCATGACAATTAGAAGCACCTAGTTCTAGGAGCTAACATGAAATCCAGTGCCGAGTTCAGCGTGCATTTTGAGGATGCTGCCTTCCTAGAAGCGTGTGACGGCCTTTTCGCGCGCAATCAAGAATTCACTATCATCTGCACGGAGGAATCTGTAGCCAAATGCAGAAAGGCGGCCGACCTCTTCTTGAGATATGAATCCCAGCGACCAAGAGGACGATGGGAGAATCTGAAGATGCTTGCAAAACTCGGCTCGGCTGGAATGCGCGCCCCCCAACTAATGGCCGTGTGTAACAAGGCGCTGTTGCTGGACTGGACAGTTGTTGTCGGGAACGAGCAAAACCAAGTCCTTCACCTCTTCAAGCGCTCCAGCAAAACAACAACCTGACGCAGACGTTCGCTATGGTCATACTTGGACCATTGGGAGATTTGCACGCGCATGGCTCAAGGGTCGGACAGCGACCGTTACAGCAGGCGCAAGCTGAATCTCCGTTCCGCTGAAAGTAGATCGTCATGGGCACGCGAAACTCCCCCGCCGCGCCTCACGTTCCTTGGAACGGTGTGTGTCAAGGTAGTTGTCGCGTCCGCCGTTATGCTGCTTTCCGGTGCTCGCTAGCTTCCTGCTCAGTTCGTTCGGGGTTCAAGAAGACCACTGAATCCAGCTTCCAATTCCGGATCCCTCGCGACCAGCGCTGCGGATGTCGGGCGCGGGCTGCCTGATATAGCATCGTGCGTCGCGCCAGTAGGGGCGGCGCTTCCCCGCGGTGCCGCTGGTTCGGCGTGACGTACTTTAGGCCGCTGTGGCGATGCTCCTCGTTGTACCAGCACACAAACCGTTGTACCCAATCGCGCGCCTGCTGCAGCGTATCGAACGGCCGATCCGGCCACAGCGGGCAGTACTTGGCTGTGCGGAACAGCGCTTCCGCGTAAGCGTTGTCATTGCTCACACGCGGACGACTGTATGAGGGTTGCACGCCCAGGTAACCCATCATCGCCAGCATCGTCCCTCCTTTCATGACGCTGCCGTTGTCCGAATGCAGCACCAGCGGCCGGCCGGCGGTCTT